>NZ_AUCV01000026.1 GCF_000429945.1 Desulfogranum japonicum DSM 18378
CTGATTGTTTCGGATTTAGGGGAGCCCTGTCCAGGAGGTTGTCGGGAGAAGATTTTCGCCTACACAAAATCAAGAAGTTACAGGTGATGTATATCCCGCTACTGACTTCTTTGACGTTGGAAAGGGAAATTTTGGACGCTTTAACCAGCTGTTTTTGAGTTGTTTTATTTACCACCCCTAAATCCGAAATAATCAGAAAAAGAGTAGAGAGAGGCGTTGGCTTTTATGTAAGCTGTGTTACATTGTCACTATTGCTTAATGGGCAACTCCCGGTCCCGTGTTGATAGGGTTTGTTGTTCTGAGGCACAAAAGCAACAACTATAAAAAAAAATCTTGACGGAACGTTCTGGTAATAGTATATAGCCCGGACTCGATGAGCTGACTCCGACTTTGCTCAAGCAAGCAAGGTTAAATATACATTCTAAAAAGCTCGTCGACTCCGTACAAGATCTTTGGTGTGATAGCCGGGTCCTGTGCAACAAAGACTCACAAACCCCGTCAGGTCCGGGAGGAAGCAGCGGTAGTGAACCTCTTTGTGTGCCACAGGGGTGCCTGGCTATCTTTTTTTTCAGGCACTTTTGATTAATCAACCACCAAGGATGCCAAATTGTCGTATCTTGTCCTTGCTAGAAAATCCCGTCCCCAGTCGTTTAAAGAAGTTGTCGGACAAAAACCGATTGTTAAAACTCTGCAAAACGCACTGGCCAACAATCGCGTCGCCCATGCACTTATTTTCAGTGGAGTCCGTGGGACCGGCAAAACCACACTTGCCAGGATAATGGCCAAGGCCATTAATTGTGAAAATGGTCCTGGCCGAGAGCCTTGTAATGCCTGTACTTCCTGCCGTCAGATAACAGAGGGAAACAGTGTTGATCTCCATGAGATTGACGGTGCCTCCAATCGTGGTATCCAGGAAATTCGAGAGCTGAAAGAAAAAATACGTTTCATGCCCACCAGCAGTCGCTATAAGATCATCATTATAGATGAAGTGCATATGCTGACCACAGAGGCTTTTAACGCTCTTCTTAAAACTCTGGAAGAACCTCCCTCACATATCTTTTTCATGTTCGCCACCACAGAGTTGCACAAAGTACCGGTGACTATTCTGTCCCGTTGTCAGCGTTTTGAACTCAAACGGATTGACAGGCATGAGCTCAAACAGCATTTTAGATATCTGGCAGAAACCGAAAATATAAGTATGGATGACGGTGCGCTGGATATTGTGGCCAGAGAAGCTGGCGGGAGTGTCCGCGATGGATTGAGTTTGCTGGATCAAATATTTGCATACTGCGGGGATGTCGTTACTGCGGAGGATGTTGTCGAGGTGCTCGGCGTTGCGCATCATTCTTTGGTAGCAGATCTTGTGGAAGCCCTGCTGGAGCAGGATTTGCGGACAGTGTACTCTAAGGTTTCTGAAATCTATAACCATGGGCTGGATTTAAAAAGGTTAAGTGGTGACTTGTTATCCTGGTTCCGTAATCTTATTTTGTGTTCCGTGCACAAGGGTGATACTGGGCTTCTGGACCTTCCAGATGATGATTTAAAAAGATTACAGGAGGTTGCCGGACAGCAGGATATATCTCAATTGACATCTGTTTTTAATTTGCTTTTAACTGGTTTTGAAAAGATTCAATTCTCTTCGTATCCTAAATTGACACTGGAGTTGACATTTTTACGAGTAATCCAGGCGGGGAAAGTGGTCGAAGTGTCACACCTGATCCGTCAATTCAATGCTTTAATTGGAGAAGAACAACTACCTTTACCGTCTTTGAAAGAGGTTGGCATAGCGCCTCCTGCTGCATCCGCAGTTAGCGAAATGCCGCGCTCAACAAACCATCCGGCCGCTATTTCACCGAATCAGGCGTTAGAAATAAAGGCGAACTCGCCTTTACTCCAGGAAAGGGAGAAAGGTTCTTTTTCTGTCGATAAGCAAAACGATACTCAAAAACAACAGCAAGAGAGTGAGCCTGTTGAGAGTAACGGAAAACAAAAGCCTGGCAAAGGGGAAGTGGAAAGCGAGTCAATCGACCAACCCGAAAATTCGCAGACCGTTACCAATCCTACACGTAAAGAAAAGGATATACGTAAAAATTGGTTGCCGTTTGTTTCTTATGTCCAGGAGAGGGCTCGTTGGATGGGAGCTGCTTTACAGCACGCAAGTTCTGTCAAAAAAGTGGAAGGTGAACTGGTTATCCAGTTTGAAGATGCTGCTGACTGCACTTTGTTGAAAAATAAAGAGCATATTCGACGGTTAAGTGAATATGTGCTTGATTTTTTTCAGCAGGAGCTCACTGTTCGTTTTAAAGTCCCCGATGGAGTAGGGTGTGAGATAGACGGCCAAAACGCCATTTTGGCCCGGGAAGAGCGAAAAGCATTGGCCAATGATCCATTAGTCTTAACTGCAGTCGATATTTTTAACGGTCAGGTAGGCGATGTTCGAATAGGGCCGCGCTATCGCCAGAGTCAGGCTGCTGTTCATATGGAGCAGGAAGAAAAAATTGAACACGATGAAATCAATTAGTGGAGAATAAGACATATGAATATGAGCGATCTCATGAAACAGGCCCAGCAGTTTCAGGAAAATCTGAAAAAAATGCAGGATGAAATGGCCGGAAAAACAGTAGAAGGTTCAGCTGGTGGTGGAATGGTTACTGCTATATTTAATGGTAACAGTGAGTTAGTTACTTTATCCATTGAACCACAGCTGTTGTCAGAGCAGGATGTGACATTGGTTCAGGATCTTATTTCAGCAGCAATAAATGACGGCATCAGAAAATCTAAGGAGTTAGGTAAATCCGAAATGTCGAAGTTGACAGGCGGCCTTAATCTGCCAGGTATGTTCTAATCGGATTTACAAAATGCATATTGTACCTCCTGCATTGGATAGGCTTATCTGTGAGCTGTGCAAATTGCCAGGCATTGGTAAAAAAACAGCTACCAGACTCGCGTTATACATAATGCGTCGTTCTGCAGCAGAAGCTGCCGGGCTAGCAGAAGCCGTTGGGCAACTTCATGGTTCTATAACGTTATGTTCAAGTTGTTATACTTTTTCTGAAAAGGATCCCTGCGAGATTTGCTGTGACCATTCGCGGCAGCATTCTATTATTTGTGTGGTTGAAGAACCTGGCGATCTGCTTGCTATTGAAAAAACGAGCAGTTACAGGGGGTTGTATCACATACTTCATGGAACTCTGGCTCCCATGGAAGGCATAGGTCCAGATGAGCTGAAAATTAATGAACTTTACACCCGGCTCCGTCAAGAGAATGTGGAGGAAGTCATTATTGCCACCAGTTCAACAGTCCCTGGTGAGGCCACAGCATCATATCTGGCCGAAAAGCTTGAGCCATTTTCCCTAAAGGTGAGCCGTCTCGCGTGTGGGATACCTATGGGAATGGATATCAAATATGCTGATATGTATACCTTGGGTAAGGCTATTGAGTCGCGGCAGTCTTTTGGTCGATAAATCTTTTTGAGTCAGAGAATGTGCTGCGATGTTTTTTATTTAACCTGTTGAATATTTTTGTTTTTCGAGTAGGTGACTGGCTGGTGTATAATTGGAAATAGCTTGGATTGAAAAATTATCTTGAATATTCAGATCGTTGTATTATATAGTTCCGAGCCGATTTTATAGGGGAAATTCCAGAGCCCAGAATGCTTAAGGGTAATATAGTTGTTTGACTATGTTTTCCTGTTACACAGGGTGAAAAAGTAACACTAGGTTGACGAATTTTTCTTGACAGCCTGTAGGTTTGCAGGTATTTATACAGAGTTTGACTCATACATCAACACTAATGTGTTATAATAAATGAGTAGGCGCGTAGCTCAGTGGGAGAGCGCTACCTTGACGTGGTAGAAGTCGGCGGTTCGATACCGCCCGCGCCTACCAAAAATAATGAAAGGCTAGGATACAGTGGAGAGGTCTGTCCATTGGTCATTAGCCTTTCCTTTTTAAAGGTAAGAATGGCAGAGATATCAGTTTCCATAGCAGGCGGTGAGTCAAAGCAGTTTTCAGAAGGAATTGCTGCTGCAGATGCAATAAAAGACTTGGTTTCAAATAAACAGCGGAAAAAAATCATTGCTGTTAGAGCCGAAGACAATATTGTTGATCTTACTACGCCTTTAACGACTGATGTCGAGTTGCAGCCTATAGAAATAGGATCTCCCGAATCTCTGGAGATTTTGCGCCATTCAGCCGCCCATATTATGGCGCTAGCCGTGAAGGAGCTGTATGGCGATGGTGTAAAGGTCGCCATAGGGCCAGCTATTGCAGATGGGTTTTATTACGATTTTGATCGTGAAAAGGCTTTTACGCCTGATGAATTCGAAGCCATTGAATCAAAAATGGCTGAACTTGCAGAAGCCCGGATACCCTTTGTTCGTAAAGTTGTGGCAAAACAGGCTGCTGTAGATTTTTTTCAGAAAGCCGGCGAAGAATATAAGCTGGAGCTGTTGGGGGAAATAGAGTCTGATACAGTTTCCCTGTACGAGCATTCAAGTTTTACAGACCTTTGTCGTGGACCACATATACCTGATTCTTCCTGGCTTAAAGTCTTTAAGTTATTACGAGTGGCGGGATCTTATTGGCGAGGGGATGAGACTCGCCCAATGCTTACGCGTATTTATGGGACCGCTTTTTTTGACCAAAAAGAGCTGAAAAAATACCTGACCCAACTGGAAGAGGCCAAAAAACGTGATCACCGTAAATTAGGTAAGGAACTTGGCCTGTTTACCATACAGGATCAAATCGGACCAGGCCTGATTTTGTGGCAACCACGAGGTGCTCTTCTGAGGAAGCTCATCGAAGATTATTGGAAAGATGAACACTATAAGAATGGCTATCAGCTATTATATACTCCGCATATAGCCAGGCAAGACCTCTGGAAGACATCAGGTCATTTGGATTTTTATGGTGAGAATATGTATTCAGCCATGGAAATTGATGAGGTTAAATACCAGCTGAAGCCAATGAACTGCCCCTTCCACATTGGGGTGTTCAACTCTACTAAACACAGCTATAGAGAATTTCCTATTAGATGGTGTGAGCTCGGCACAGTATATCGTTATGAGCGTACAGGAGCTCTCCATGGCCTTATGCGTGTTCGTGGTTTTACTCAGGATGATGCCCATATTTTTTGTCGTCCCGATCAGCTGGAAGAAGAAATTTTCAATATCATTGACTTGAACCTTCATATTCTTAAAACTTTTGGGTTTGATCAATATGATGTATATCTCTCTACCAGGCCGGAAAAATATGTAGGTTCCGACGAACATTGGGAACTTTCCACCTCTGCGTTAAAACATGCTTTGGAGAAAAAAGGCCTCGCTTATGAGGTCGATCCTGGTGAAGGTGTATTTTATGGTCCGAAAATTGACATAAAGATCAAAGATCAGTTGGGACGCTCCTGGCAGTGCTCTACGATTCAAGTTGATTTTAACTTGCCTGATCGTTTTGAAATGTCGTATACAGGAGAAGATGGAGCTGAGCATCAGCCCATCATGATCCATAGAGCACTTATGGGTTCACTGGAGCGGTTTATAGGTGTGCTCATTGAACATTATGCCGGTGCTTTCCCTATATGGATGGCACCTGAACAAGCACGAATCCTTAATATTACCGATGATCAGGCTGAATATTGTGAGCAGCTGTTTGGTCAATTACGCCTGGCTGGCGTTCGTATAGAAAAAGATCTGCGCAACGAAAAGTTAAATTATAAAATTCGTGAAGCACAGCTCATGAAAATACCCTATATGCTAATCATTGGCGATCGCGAAAAAGAAGAAGGTTTGGTAACCGTACGTTTACGTAACGGAAAAAATCTTCCGCCTATGCGACCTGAGGAATTCATTGAGCATATTCAAAAAGAATGCGCTCAAGGCATATGTCCTGAATAGAATCAGGGCGGCTCATACAGACAATTCAACTGGAGGAACGGACATTAAGAAGCGCGGCAGAAGACTTCCCCAACAGCAGGAAATAAAAGCAAAAATAAACGATGATATACGCTACCCGAAAATTAGGCTGATCGGAGCCGACGGGAGCCAACTTGGGATAGTCAGCTCAAAGGAGGCACTGGACGCAGCCTACGACCAGGGACTCGATTTGGTCGAGGTAGCAGATAAGGCAGATCCTCCAGTTTGTCGTATCATGAACTACGATAAATATAGGTATGAGCTGAAGAAAAAACAGCAGGAAGCCAAGAAAAAACAAACTGTTATTGAGACCAAAGAAATTAAATTCAGACCAAAAACTGAGGAACACGATCTCAATTTCAAGATTAGGAAAATCAGGCAATTTTTAGATGCCAAGAATAAGGTCAAGGTTACTATGCGGTTTCGAGGTCGCGAGATTGTATATGCACAATCCATTGGTCTTGATGCCTTGAATAAAATTGCTGACTCGTTACGTGAGGATTGTGTTATTCTGCAGGAACCAAAAATGGAAGGCAGACAGCTCGTCATGTTTATTGGTCCGAAACCCTGAGAACCACCAGCCCTATTAATTATATCAGTAATATCGTCTCAGTACAGAGAAGAGCAGGAGAGTATCATGCCAAAAATGAAAACAAACAGAGGTGCTGCTAAAAGATTTAAAGCAACAGGCTCGGGAAAAATTCGTCGAGCTAAAGCTTTTACTTCACACATTCTGACTAAAAAATCTACCAAACGCAAACGCAATCTGCGTCAGGCTGGTTTAATTGCAGAGTCAGATCAAAAAGCAGTAAAACGTATGCTCCCTTATATCTAAGAGCATTACCTGCTGAGCAAGTGTAACTTTCAGCACGTATCAGGATTATTACCTTCTTAACGTGTAAAGATTTTATTGTTGGAGATAGAAACATGCCTCGTGTTACCCGTGGCTTTAAGGCCCGCCGTAGAAGAAATAGAGTATTAGCCCTGGCAAAAGGCTACAGAGGTGGAAAAAGTCGCCTTTGGCGTACAGCAACTGAAGCTGTTGATCGAGCACTATGCTTTGCTTATCGTGATCGCAGAACCAAAAAACGTGAATTCCGTCGTTTGTGGATCAGCCGCATCAGTGCAGCTGCTAAAATGAACGGGACTAACTATTCACAGCTGGCTGGTGGTCTTCGTAAAAATAGTATTGAACTTGATCGCAAGGTACTCTCTAACCTCGCCATAGTGGACCCCAACGCTTTTTCAGTAGTTGTTAAAACAGCTGGTCAGGCAAACGCATAGCGGGGCAATATGGAAAGCGAGCTGCAACAGCTGAAAGAGCAAGCTGAAGAAGCACTGCAGAATATAAATAACGACCAGGAGCTTGAGTCCTTTCGGATACAATATCTGGGACGTAAAGGCGGTGTTATTACAGGTCTGATGCGTCGGTTGTCCTCAGTCGATAAGGCAGACAGACCTCGATTTGGCGCATTGGCAAACTCTTTAAAAAATGAAATCGAGCAACTCTTTGAGCAGAAGAAAAATGCTTTAGGTGCAGGCCTGTCGACCAAAGGGGCATCTGATATAGATACCAGCCTACCAGGCCGGTTCCTTCCTTTTGGTAAACTCCATCCAATTACACAGGTCATGGAGGAGATATGCTCTATTTTTGAGTCACTTGGTTTTGCTGTTGCAGAAGGACCCGATGTTGAAACGGATTATTACAATTTCGAGGCTCTAAATATACCTCCGCATCATCCTGCAAGGGATATGCACGACACGTTCTATGTTACAGATTCAATCCTGTTGCGAACTCACACTTCTCCTATGCAGGCGAGAATTATGGAAAAACAGGATCCTCCGTTGCGTTATATCGCTCCGGGTAAAGTATATCGATGTGACTCTGACATAACTCATACCCCGATGTTTCATCAAGTCGAGGGGTTTCTCGTTGACAAGCAGGTATCTTTTGCTGATCTGAAAGGCGTGTTGACCAGCTTTACCCATCACATGTTTGAAAAGGAACTTGCTTTAAGGTTTAGACCAAGTTTCTTCCCTTTTACTGAACCAAGTGCCGAAGTGGACATAGCCTGTGTAATCTGCGAAGGTAAGGGATGCAGGGTATGTAAAAAAACCGGATGGCTTGAGATTTTAGGGTCAGGACTTATTGATCCTGAGGTCATGCGTATGGTTGGGTATGATCCTGATGTTTATTCAGGTTTTGCATTTGGTTTAGGTGTCGAACGTATCGCAATGCTGAAGTATGGGATTGACGATATTCGTCTCTACTACGAAAACGATCTTCGTTTCTTATCTCAATTTTAAAAGCATCTTGTATTTTCGATATACTTTGATGTAACGAAGGTGAAACGGGTAATATCCCGTGTTTTCACCCTTCAGTTTTGTAAATACTGAAGGGTGAAATTCAACTTCCGAACCAGTTTCTCTTTCTTCAGGATACTGTCATGAAATTTACCTTGAGCTGGCTTAGCAATTTTGTTTCCCTTGAAGGGATAGACGCTCAACTTCTAGCAGACAAACTGACCATGCTCGGCCTAGAGGTGGATGCTGTTGAAGAGTTATTCACTGATCTTGATCATGTTATCTGTGCACGTATCGAAAAGGTAACCAAACACCCAAATGCCGATAAATTGACGATCTGCGAGGTAAACACGGGGAGTGGAGACACACTTCAAATTATCTGCGGCGCTCCCAATGTACGAGAAGGGATGATTTCAGCTTTAGCTTTACCAGGCACTGTTCTTCCCGGTGGGGTAAAAATTAAAAAGTCGAAAGTTCGAGGTGAGGTATCCCATGGAATGCTTTGCTCCAGCCGTGAGCTTGGATTAAGTGAAGAACATGCTGGAATACTTGATCTTAATCCTGACCTTACCCTCGGTACTCCGGTAAATAGAGCCCTGGGATTACGGGATACCATGATCGAAGTTGATCTCACCCCCAACCGGCCAGATTGTGCAAGCGTATTGGGAATTGCACGAGAAGTTGGAAGCTTTACCCATCAATCAGCACGATTGCCTATTAAAGAGGTTACCTCTTTCAGTGGTGATAGTGTTGATTTTAAAATCATCGTTGAAAATCCCGAGTTATGCCCTAGATATGCCGCACGGAAAATTTCAGGAGTGCACATCGGACCTTCTCCTGATTGGATGCAACGACAACTTCTTGCTGCTGGCATGCGTCCCATCAATAATGTGGTGGATATCACAAACTTTGTAATGCTTGAATTGGGTCAGCCGCTTCATGCTTTTGACTTTAACACTATTGAAGGCAATACAATAGTTGTACGTTGTCCTAGGGACACAGAGACTCATTTTACAACCTTGGACAATGTCGAACGAGTTTTAGAGTCTGATATGTTGATGATCTGCAATGAACATCAACCTGTTGCCGTTGCTGGTGTAATGGGTGGGCTTGAGTCAGAAGTTACCGATACCACGGTTGATGTTCTTTTGGAATCTGCCTGTTTCAATCCTGTTTCCATTCGCAAGACTGCCCGCAAGCTTAATATACCTTCTGAAGCCAGTTATCGTTTTGAGAGAGGGGTTGATCCAGAAATAACTCTGATTGCTTTAGAACGCGCTGTTCAGCTCCTGGAAAAATATGCCAACGGCAAAGGATTTCCTGATGCCCTTGATGTGTATCCTGGCAAAAAGGATATGCTTACATTATCCTTACGCCCGGAACGTGTTAACAATTTGCTGGGTATACAACTCGATCACGCTGAAATTATACGTCTTCTGGAAAGTATAGAGTTTGAAGTCTCTGAATTAGATGGTGTACTTAATGTCCAAGTACCATCATTCAGGGTTGATATTGAAAGGGAAATTGATTTGGTAGAGGAGATCGCCAGGTTAGTCGGGTTTAATGAAATTCCCACTACACTCCCTAAAATTGGCATGGATTCTCCCAAAAAGGATCCCATGCGTGTTTTGAGGAAAGAAATCGCCGATATCATGACTTCCATGGGCTTCTATGAAGCCATTAACTATAGCTTTATATCTGAAAAATTTCTTGATTCTCTTTGCCTTGCCGATAATGATCCTCGCCGTAAGACAACTGACCTGTTAAATCCTCTTTCAGAAGATCAAGGGGTTATGCGGCCTATTATGCTGCCAGGCCTCTTGGAAAATATCCGTCATAACCTTAACAGGCAACAGACAGGTGTAAAGCTTTTTGAAATAGGAAAAACTTTCAGCCAACAAGTTCAGGGTGAATTACCGAAAGAGAATTACCATCTCGCTGGTGTCCTTTGTGGCGATAGGTATCCATTTGCCGAGCAAATGTATCATTCAGACACACTCGCAGATCTGTTCGATTTGAAAGGTAGTGTACAGCAACTCCTTTCTGTATTACGTTTCAGTAATGAGTCCTCACCAACCCATTGGCAGGTACTTGCTCAGGAATCTTTTGACGCCAGGTATTGTGAACTTGCTACAACTCTTGAGATAGTGGTTCAAAATATACAGATTGGACTCCTTGGCTCTATTCGCTCAGACGTTTTAGCTGATTTTGGAATTAAACAGCCCGTATATTTCTTCGATATAGATCTTAATACACTGCTAACTGTTAACAGACTAGAGAAGAAATTTTCGTCTCTTCCTAAATATCCCGCTGTTAAACGTGACATAGCGTTGCTTGTGCCCGCTGATATTCCTGCTGGGCAGTTATTGGCAGGTATTAACGATCTCAAGGAAAAAATGGTTGAATCTGTTTGCCTGTTTGATGTATACAAAGGGCAAACAATTGAAAAAGGTTATAAAAGTGTAGCTATATCAGTTACATATCGAGCAGAAAATAAAACGCTTAACGATAACGCTGTGGACAAAATTCACAAAAAAATAGTGGATAAGCTGATGTCACAGTTCAACGCACGATATAGAGAAGGATCTGTTGTATGAAAAAGAAGAATGTAACTCGAAAAGAACTCGCCATCTCAGTAAATGAAAAACTTGGCGTTTCCCAACGAAACGCTGCTGAGATTGTTGATACCATTTTTTCTACCATGAAAGATACTATGGTTGCCGGAGAGTCTATTAAACTCGTGCAATTTGGCACCCTGTCTGTAAGAGATAAGGCACCAAGGCGTGGACGCAATCCTCGAACTGGTGAATCTATGACCATCACCAAACGGCAGATGGTTTCTTTTCGTCCCAGCAAACGTTTAAGGGAGCGCTTGAATAAATAAGCAAACCTGTTATATTTATGATGTTGAATCAGGGAGGTAAATTCTTTAACTGCATAGGAAATTCCATAGTATAAATCATCAATGTACCGATTTTATACGATAAAATCATAAATACATTGGCGTTAATTATACAACTGGCCGACAGGATTACTAATCGCGTGAAAATTCCTGATAAAAAATATTTTAGAATTGGAGAAGTCAGTACCATTGTGGGTGTGGACACTCATGTTCTTAGATATTGGGAATCAGAATTTAAAAACATTCGACCAGTTCGTGGGAAATCCAAGCAGCGATTATATCGGCGTCAGGACATAGATAATCTGCTGCTTATTCGTAATCTCCTCCATTATGAAGGGTACACGATATCTGGTGCAAGAAAATTGCTTGAGCGTCGAGCTGAGGAAAATACTGCGTATTATCTTTATAAAAAGAACCGGGAACGCGAACGGCTCAGATATATAAAAAATGAACTTACAGCTATAATCGGTCAGTTAAAGAGTACTGTGTAAAAAAACTCAACAAAGAGTTGACATAACCACCCTGAAAATGCTAGAAACACTGCACGCAAAAAAACATTGGGTCGGAACGTAGCGCAGCCTGGTAGCGCACCTGAATGGGGTTCAGGGGGCCGGAGGTTCAAATCCTCTCGTTCCGACCATAAAATACAAGCACTTACAACTTCGAGTTGTGAGTGTTTTTTTTTTTACAGATGTGGATAATTTTCGATTAGCACGGATGGTCAATTTTGGGTTGTCATTTCTAGAAAGACAACAGGGCGACCGAAATAATGTCGTACAGCTCACAACAGTATGTGTATTCATGTGCTCTCTGCGGTATCATCTGCAAACAGAGTGTGATATACTTTATACACTATGGTAATGAAGTCTTTTTAATTCAGATAGCGAGTTGATAGCTTTTCTGTGTTTTGATTTGTCAGGTTAACATATCATGAGTAACTCACTTAATTCTCTACAGATTAAAATATTTCAAACTCTGAGCAAAGAGAAAGAAATGGATGTCGATGCCTATATTCAGCAGTTCTCTACGCAATATCTCTGCAAAGAAGTTACAGCTTTTGCTGATTTGACTGAAGAGGAAGGGGATGCCTGGATTACGAAAGCTTATTTGGATTCTCTTTTGTGATATAAACTATCAAGGAAGACTCTATCTATCCTTATAGAGTATCTGGCCATAAATGAGATTTTTTATTCAAGAGTAAGGCATCTTCAAAATTTTACCACAGGTATACATCTGATATTCAGAGTATGAAATTGGGACGATAGCACATTTATCTGGCAAAAAGGCCATTTATGAACAGCCACTGACTATGGAAAGATACTATTTAAGGTAATAGTAAAGATCTTTTTCTTGGGAGCCGGCATTGGCCATCTCTTCAAATTTGCAACCTATTATTCCTCTTTTGCGGTCAATGTGCACCACCTTCATCCGTTTCTTGATTTCACTGTGAAGTTTGTTGTCAAGTTTGAAGATAATCTTGAGAGTGTCTGAGAGTTCGATGGACGAATCGTTAAAAACTTTTAGTGCTAATCCTCCAAGGGAAATGTCTGTAACCACACCCGCTTTAACTTCCTTTGTGTTATGGGAGTCGTTCATATACTCCGCCAAAATATGAACCTCTTTTCTGTAAAATTGCCTGTACTCGATCTCTATGGGGAACACCTTGTTACAAGAACATTTTACTTTGAGAACGTGGCTCTTTTTTTGTAATTTGTTTATAGCTAGAGGTTTGATTACCGCACAGTAGGGGCATTTTATATTGATGGTTCCCTTTTTGCTCACATAGTATTTTTCAGGGGAAAAGGTGCTCATAGTATTAGCGCACTGTTCATTATCTCAAGCCGGGATTTTACATAACGAATTCTAGTATGTTGTATTTCGTTAAGGTAATTGCAGGCATTGTTATCTGTAAATTTGATATTCCCTCCGTTATTTTTTGAGGTTATATGTGTAGAAAATATATATCCGCCAATCGATAAAGTATAGCTCCTGAGTAATAATTTTTATTCCTGACTGTTGAAAATATAACCGTTAAGATAAATACATTAAAATGTGAGCCCTCTGAGTACACGACAGAGGGCATCACTGGATATCGTAGATTTTATATATTGTGAAAAGGATTCACATGCTCACCAACACCTTTGAGGGTATCAAGGAATCGTACTTCTTCAATACCATTCAATTCCATAATACGCTCTTCGATACGTGATCGTATGATACTGTCAGTTCGTAAAACATCACCGGTATTTGATAGATAGGCTATCCCTTTTTGTACTTTCACTTCTACCACTAGTGAATAACTGACGAGTAAAGAGTGTATTTTTGCAGCAAGAGTAAGGTCATTTATGATTGTTTTTGCATGTTCTGTAGTTTGAAACACGGGCTTTTGTACTGTGAATTCAAGAAGTTCTACAGCATCTTCTACACTTAGATGATTTATGTTCAAAACCATATCGTAAAGACGACTGTCCCAGGTGTCAATTCCATAGAGTTGTAGCCCCCATTTACGTCTTTCTTCGTCATCTTTGGTGATTTGGTGCATTGCTTTTTTATAATTCAATTTTTCACGTCTCATGACTTCTTCGACACGCTCATCCATGTTCGCAATTATCCGTACTTTAAAGACGTTTGGAATGTCTCGGAGGAAAAATTGACCAGCCAATCCATGGTAGACAATGTTATCATTTTTTACATGTTTCAACAAAGCATAACGGTAGTAACTCATATATCTGAGTTTGCCTTGCTGCAATCGGTCTAAGATTGAAGCTGCATCATGGATTGCTTTAGAAAGCCGAATTTCCGGTATATTAAATTCTTCTGATGCTTCCAGTAAAATTTCCCGGGAAATACATTCGTACCCAAGTTTTTTTGCTAGCTTCTCTGCGACTTCCTTTCCACGACTGTACGAACCTCTCGAAATAGTTATAATTGCCATTATGCCAACTCCTTGATTAGGTGAGTATTAAGATTGTGAACTACCACCGCAATTGAATATTTTACCCTGCTTAAGGGCCTTTCAGGATTATCTCCACCACTTCTGTATGTACAGCGTAGATGGAAAATGTAAAGAATATTAATAAGCAAAACTCTTACCATCGATAGTTCCTGTAGGTAAAAAGCATGAGTGTGGAGATGTCTGATGGGGATATGATGGGCAGTGATGTGGCAGGAAGACATGATGAAGTGATCATGTTATCTGAGGATCTCTCTTTGGATTGATGTATCTGTTCAACAACTATAATTAAGGACGCAGGTTAACGAAAAGGTATTTCATGTTTGAAAATTAATGGGTTGTATCGCGACACCGTGCTGAAAGTATTATAGTTTGCCATTCGGTTGGTAGGGTTGAAGCGTATTGCTATAAGCTATCACTGGATTAGCAAGGCCTTGCTTTCCTAAACACTTTAGCTGTAAGTAATCACCAGTTCTAGAATATATCTCTGTCAGGTATTTCTTTACGGATACAAATGAGTTGTTCACGAAGTTTTTGGTAAGCCTCAACAACCTCTGGAGCAAAGCGTTTTCCTTTTTGTGTTTCGATAACCTCTTCAACGTAACTGAGCGGAAGAGCATCTTTGTAGGGCTTTCTTGAAAGCATGGAGTCGTACACATCTGCAAATCCTACAATTCTGGCAGGCAATGGTATTTCATTTCCCTTCAGTCCTTGAGGATAGCCGCTACCATCCCAGTGTTCATGATGATACATGGCTATCTCGTACCCCATAAGTAAATATGGTGATCCAGTCTCTTGATGCAGTTTCAAGAGAATATTACCACCTATCACTGTATGTTCTTTATACATTGCAAATTCACGGGCCGTGTATTTGGTACGTTTATTGAGGAGGCCATCTGGCAAACTGTTTTTGCCAATATCATGGAGTACACTTAAATTAGCAATGTCTTCAGCTAAAGTGAGCCTTGTATCCAGATCATTACAAGTGGAACCCATTTCTTTTGCAAGGATGTAGCTGTAACGTTTGATTCTGTTTAAGTGATTGGCTGATTCACCGCTACGTTCAGCCGCCAATTCAGCTAGTCCGGAAATTAAAATATTATAATCTTGCAGGCGAAGAATTTTGAGTGCAGCTTGCATCCGTAATTTGAGTTCTGCCGGGACGACAGGCTTAGGCACGTAATCGTCTGCTCCATGTGTAAGAACATTGATAAGATCATCCTTATTTCTGCTCTGGGTAAGAGCCATAATATAGGTGTAATTCATTTCTTCTGCGCGTATCGTGTCGATTACTGTTAGCCCGCTGATGTCCGGCATCAGGAGGTCTGTGATGATAATTCTAATTTTGGCTTTATTTTCACGCCAGGCAGCAATTCCTTCCCTGGCGTTGTTTGCGACGATGATAGTGAAGCCAGTCTGTTCAAGCTGTTTCTGGAGTAATTTTCGTTGAGTTGGTTCGTCTTCTATAACAAGAACTATAGATGATGTTGTATATCGGTCCACGAGCTATCCTCACAGGCAATCGATCATGCGGCTGATGGTTTATACAAGTATTCAAGCACATGATAAGTCATGATTTCAAGTTGATCTTGCAAAGAATTACATAGGCTGTATTCTTTCCTGTCGAAATAGCAGGTAACTTGCAGTAATGGCGTCTTTTTTTTAGGTTTTATTGAAGTGGTCGTGATTGCTCAATATAGTGTATGCAAATCCTGTAAAATACTATAGAGTGCATTAGGGGTGATGTTCGCGAATACGACTTAAGGGTCGCGGAAAAAAATAAATTATCCGACCTTGCTTGTCTCTCAACTCGGTAACGTCAATGGTGTTACCAAACCGATATCCTACGCAATTTTTGGATATTTATTATTTTACGCGACTCTAAAACATTGTAACTGCTCATAGCGCATTTGATCTTTCCGCTTTCAGCCTGGCTCACGTATAATTCAATAGGCTGCGCCAACCTGATTACGAAAATTCAGGAGCCCTGTAAACCGTTGCAAACACATGGAGTTTCAGGATTATTCATTTCCCTTATGAGTAGTTTCAAAATATCATTATACTGCAATAGAAAACGAAAATGAGTGGTGGCCAGGAGTTTGTCTGAGAAATGCTGTTTTTTCAGATTAAGGTATTTTTAGGGAGTCAAGCACAGCTATATAGTTGATAGTGGAGTGTTTATTTTCTGAAAATAACATAAATATGGGAAAAAAGCTTTCTCCGACAGCCACCTAGGCACTATCTAATCTTTCAGGATAACCATAGTTCCTGGATGTCTCATTAATGAACTATATCGAGAGGAAATATGGGCGAAGATATTGTGTCAGTGCTAGGTAAAGCGCTTTTGCTGAAGCAAAAGATTTCAACAGATCGTTTTGTTGTTGAGGGGCTGCCTGATATTCAGGCCGCATGCCCCACCCAGTGTCATGAATGTTGTCGTTCGAATGTCAAAATGGATTTAACTGGTTTAGAGGCATTGTTAGTATTTCTATTAAATCGAGATATGATAGAATTGGTAATGGAGCATCATGCTTTAACAGGGGATACGGGGTTCTGTCCTTTTCTCGTTTCTGATTCTTGCATCATACATGCTTATAAACCCACAGCCTGCCAGATGTTTATGCCTTATCTGTACCAGGGAAAGGCCACTTGTGCATATCGTTTGAATGGCCTGCATGCCTCATGCCTGGAGGAGTTGCGAGTCGAACAGTACCTCAATTCATACAGCTACGATATTCATGGGTACTTGATGTTATGCCAAGTGGAAATAGATGAACCTCTTATTCCACGTAGTTTTAGTCATATTTTTGATGGAGTTGTGTATTGGTCAGAGCATTACCAGTTACTGCCTGCTGAAACAAGGACTCATATGGAAACAATATTGGATGGGCAGGCTGAATCCTTGAATAAATATGTTTCTTCTTTTGATTTTGCCCTGGCGCTGTCCCAGGGACACGGATATTACCTGGCGGCTTTTGAAAATGCTTGTTGTCTTGAGCATAAGTGACGATAGAGTTCCTTTAGGATCTCGGTTTGGTAACCTCATCGCGTCAATGGTTCCATACTGGCCGTATTGAGCAATTGACGCGACAACGTTACCGCGTTGAAGGACAAGCAAGATTGGATAATGTATTTTTTCCGTGACCTTTAAGCTATTTTCGAGCGTAAATCTGTCGTTCAGCCACGTGTATTTTTGGAGAATGGTAGAAGCTGTTAGCAGTCATGCTGTCGTTGTGATGAATTTGCCCGACATTGGTGTAACGTCTGCCCGGAGGCTTAAAAAGAGGGGTATCATCGGGAACGAGAGAGCTTTCGAGTTCATACAGGTTGAGCTTCAACTTTAAGCCGTACACTTGGTTTCTGTCTCCGTCATCATATGAAGTATCTTTCATATATAGCTCCATAGCTCCTACGTGTAATCCGGCATAAAGAGTAGAGCTAGTCTGCCCCATTTTATATGATCCTTTCAACAATCCTATGTTAGTTTTGTGTTGTAGTGATGCCTTTCCAGACATTCCCTGAATTACTTCACTTTCAATATCATAATATCTGGCATAACTGATATGTTCGTAATCAACACCAAGATCAATTTTGAATCCATGAAGTAAATCAAGAGGGAGATTGTCCGTGCCCAAAGCAAGGTCAGCGCCTATAGCATGACTTTCCGTATCCCCAAAACCTCCAATAAGGTAGGTGTTGCGAAAGTGGTCTTGTGTGTCAGTATCATATATCCCTGTTCGGAGAGACTGACCTGGTAACGAACTGTAGCTGTAAGCGATCGAAGCTTCCTTTACAAAGATATCTGAGTATGTGGTGCATCTGGCTGCAAAGCTGTTTTCATACACATGATCCTCACCATAACCAAGAGTATCAAATGTGCTACTTACGTTGGCGCCAAAAAGTCTATAGGTCACAAATAGCTCGCTGCCAATATCAGGAATCAGGTGGGATATGCTGGTATTGAAGCGAATGTTGTTATCAGTGTCAATACGAGTCGTAAAGTAGCCAAAGCCTAAAAAGCCATTCCCTTGCGAAGAGAATAACTGGCCATAGCTGGTTCGTATACCGGCAGTAAAATAATCATCCTCTATGCTCTCGTTGCTTCTTTTTAACTTCCCGTTGAAACTAAAAACTTTGTAATCATTTTCCTGCGAATAAGAAAAAGTAGCTGGAGAAGGTTTCGACTTCTCGAGTGGGCCATAATAGTCAGTGAGCTGATTATTTATCCCTGTGGCGAGTATTGGAGAAGTTGGCAACAAGGTAAACATGCAAAAAAACAATCCCTGTTTCCAGTGTGAAAAAATCATAATAATACCTCACACATGTGTCATGCATTTCTTTTTGAATACATTGTAGCGTTACTATTTGTGTGAAACCTTTGTGTTTTCATCGGCTCGCAAAATTTTCAGCATGCCTGCTGTGGTAGAGCAAGTATTGTAACTGGTCACAGGTGCTTCAGATTTGTGCAAGCGCGGTTTTTCGCAGGTAAACGAAGACTCCGGGAGGCTATCTGTGCAGAAAACCGCGATCGTGCAAAGAGATAAGCGACCTGCGGGAGACTTCGTGGAGTTCCTGTGATCAGTTACCAAGTGTTTATAATTTGAAGGCTGTGTGCCAATATTGTATGCATGCGCTGCTGAATAAGCTACAAAGTGCAGCTGTACGTATTTAAACTGTCGCCTTGGTCGTACGTTTTAAATACAATCTACAATTGGCGTGCCAGTTTGCATGAAGGTGTGTGACAAAAAATGTAATGTGTTCTTGTGGGCGTGGGAATGAAGGTGTGTTAGGGAAAGTAATGTGTTTGCAGTACGTTCGTGGTGATGTGCAGTTTTGTCAATATGATGTGTAGAAGCGGTGGCTATTCGTTGTTGATTTGAGCATGCTTAATAACCTGACAAAAAATGGCACTATTGGTGTAAAAAAATGGCACTATCAGGATCTTCAGTTCAGGTTTCCGGAAAATTGCGTGTCGAAACCTGGATTTTTGGTTTGACGCTGTCTCTTGTAATGGAGAGAGGGAGGGGGATCTCCCTCTCTCCATTATATTGCTTGTTTATTGAGCCTCTGTTGCCGGAGCGATCGTCTGAACCTTTTGGGAAATTTTGGTCTGCAGGTCGATAATTTGTTTTTCTAGTGCTCCGATTTGTTCAGGTGTGCTCTGTGGATTGCGGCGTGCTTCTCTTAAGTCAAATCGTTTGCTGTGGAGTTCTTTTCGTAGCGAGAGTGTTTCCTGAAAGAACTTTTGTTGGGTTGCGCTGTCCTGCCACATCATTGGCCTGGCATTTTGTCCAGAGTAGAAAGCGCATGATCCATTGCCCCGCATTCCAAATCCGCAACCCATTCCTCGCTGCCCCATCATATTTCCCTGGCCGATTTGATCGTTATAATAGCCACAAGCACCTTGTCCATGCCAGGAGTTCCAGCCATGTCCTCCGCGAGCATAAGCGTATCCGGCGATGATGCAAAACCCTAAAGTTGCAGCAATTATAGTCTTTTTCATTGTCTATTCCTCCGATTAAGTGGATATGAGTTTCGAACCTTGCGTTTGCTTTAGGAATTTCACATAATATGCCAGAATATGAAAAAGATTGACTATGTGTTTATCTTTTTGATATTGTGTTGTTGTTTTACCTTTCAGGTGATTGCGTCGTAGCTCGAAGGCTACGGGCTGTCTAATAATTAGACAGTGGACTTTTAGTGAATGGCCTCGAGTGTCTCATACTTGGACACCTGGAAATGTTGTGGACCGCAAGGGAGGAGGGTAAAACTTTTTACAAGTCATACTCCTTAATCTTGTTGAGCAATGTCTGTCTGGCGATACCGAGTTTTTTGGCTGTTTCACTTTTATTGTTATTGGTTAGGGCCAGGGTAGACCGAATGACTTCTCGCTCCATGTCGCGCAATGTGAACTGAGGATCATCTGGCTGACTTATATTATCTGACAGGCTTTTCGGCACCATGTGTGTTGGCAGTTCACGGAAACTTACATACTCTCCCTGGCAGAGAATAACCGCTCGTTCGATAGTGTTTTCCAATTCTCGTATATTGCCCGGCCAGTTATACTGAGTTAAAATACTCAGCGCTTCAGGGTGGATTCCCTGGATGTCCTTTTTGTTTTTCTGAGCGTATTTTCTGAGAAAATGATTGCAAAGCTCAGGTATATCCGTCGATCTTGAACGTAACGGAGGAAGCTCCACCGGAACTACTGAAAGACGGTAATATAGATCCTGTCTAAATAGTCCTTCACTGATCATGTCTTCCAGGTTTTTGTGTGTTGCAGCCAGAACCCGTACATCAACTTGTATGGTCGTGCTTCCGCCTAAACGTTCGAACTCACCTTCTTGGAGGACTCGAAGAATTTTAGCCTGGGTGGGCAGGCTCATGTCGCCAATTTCATCAAGGAATAATGTGCCACCGTTTGCCAGTTCGAATCTACCTTTCCTTTGCTTGTTTGCGCCGGTAAATGCTCCTGCTTCATGGCCAAACAGTTCGCTTTCGAGTAAGTTTTCGTTTAAGGCGGCGCAATTGAGTTTGATAAAGACATTATCTTTTCTCAGGCTGTTCTCGTGGAGCGCATTGGCGATAAGTTCTTTTCCTGTTCCTGATTCTCCGGTGATCAGTACAGTAGCGTCTGTTGGAGCAATGATTCTCAGGTTTTGAAAAAGATCCTGCATGCTGCTGCAGTTTCCTATTATATTTGAGAAGCTGAACTGCTCTCCAATTCTTTCTTTAAGTTGCCTGTTTTCCTGTTCGATTTGTTCGTAGGTCAGGGCTCGGTTGATTAATAGAAGTAATTCTTCTATGTCGATCGGTTTAGTAATGTAATCAAATGCGCCATTTTTCATTGCGCTGACAGCCTGTTTCACTGAAGAGAATGCTGTAAGTAGAATAACAGGTATGGTGTAGCCCTTTTTTTTAATGAGTTCCAGGGCTTCCAGTCCATCCATTCTTGCCATTTTTTGGTCCATGAGAATGAGGTGGGGTGCGTGTTTTTCAAGCATCGATAAAACCTGATCACCGTCATCACATTCAAAGATCCTGTAGGATTCCTGTTCAAGGTTTACTTTAAGCATTATACGGTGTGCCCGATCATCATCAACGAGAAGTATGGATGTTTGTGCAGTCATAATTATGCTTCCTGTGATGTGGTCGGGAGAATGAAGGAGATGGTTGTGCCGTGTCCATGCGTCGACGTTACCTCAAATCTGCCGTGATGTTGCTCGATGATTTGGTGACTGATGGCCAGCCCAAGGCCTGTTCCGCTTTTATGTGTTGTGTAGAAGGGGTCAAACATATGCAGTTGTTCTTCTCTGGTCATTCCTTTACCATTATCTTTAATTTTGACTACTACGGTATTTTCCTGATGCTGGATCTGTATGCTGATGGTGCCTTTGTTGTTGCATGCACAAGTGGCGTTGCGGAGGAGATTGAGTAGCACCTGAAGGATCATATTTTGGTCGCCTTGCATATGGACAACCGGGACATCTTGAAACACAAACTGTATGGAATCGTCTGGGACAGACTGACGAGCAAACAGTATGGCCTTTTTTACTAGGTTGTTTAAGTTAAACAATTTGATTTCAGGTGGTTGTTGGCGTGCAAATTGTAACAGGGCTGAAACGTTATGATTAATACGGTCAACCTCCTGAATCATGAGTTCTGCATATTCTTTTCCATTACTATCTGGGGCACTGTGACGGCCAAAGTATTGTGCGAATCCGCGTAATGTTCCAAGGGGGTTTCGGATTTCGTGAGCTATGCCAGCAGCCATTTTCCCCAGGGCACTCATGCGGCGAGATCGTTCTAGTTGTTGTTCCATTTCCTGTATCAGGGTAATGTCATTGAGAATGTAGACTGTACCTATCTCTAGCATTTCAGAATTATATAGATGGGAAGCTTGAATGGTCAGGGTCAGCGGTTTCTTGCCTTCTTTTGCAGGATAAAAAATAAAGGAATGACTGAAGGGCGGACTGTCGATTTGCAATCCATCCCCCAGGTTACCAAGTGATGGATCGGTAATGCATTTGTTTGTTAAATCTTTGTATTGAACTCCAGTGATCTGTTCTGCATTTCTATTCATGAAAAGTATAGTGTTATCATTGTCAACAGTCATTAGGCCAGCAGGCATACTCTCTACGAGATGATTTGTGTATACATGCATGGCATTGAGTGATTTTTTTGTTGATTGCATACTTTGATAGAGGTAGACAAAGTAGAGCCCTGCGCACCCAAGCAAAAAGAGTATCGCTCCCATAAACAGAGAGTGGTAAATGCCTTGCCGTATAGTCTGGAGATATTTATCTGTTTGCAGGCCCAGTTCGATAGTGAGTTCTTGAGTGGCCTGATTCTGCTGGGCGTGCATCCCCATCCCCATGCCTCTGCCCAGCATCCTGTGATGATGACCTGCAAAAGGTCTCGGGTGAAAAGGGCGGGTGATGATAATCTGGTTAGAAGCTTTGCTGGGCGGTAAGATGTGAAGGGGGAGTTTATCGTCTGTGTTTTGTGTAATGCCATCGGTAAGCGTGCCAATCTGGGCTAATATGTTACCTTTGTCATCCGATATTCGTATAAAAGTTATATCTTCATCGCCCTGATACTCATTAAGCAGAGAGACCAATATAGAGGATGAGTTTTGATTTCTCCTGTACCCGGCTCTTGAACCAGCTTCAAGTGAGCGAATAATGGTCAGCGCCTTATCATTGACATACTGAATCATGCCGTCTCTATTCCGCTTGATATTTTGAATAGTGTTTAATGATAAGAGCGTGGCAAGAAGGAGAACTGCCAAAAGAAGGCCGATGCTTATCTTGGAAAATTGAAATACTGGGTTGCTGTTTTTCGTATGGCTTGCGAAGAATCGATGCATGAGAGATAAGGAGCGTTTGTCAACAAATGGTGGGTGGATAAGGGCATATTCCTTTAGGATGAATTATATATGCAGTTACGCCACAGTGTGCACCAAAAATTCCCGGAAAAAATATATTCATCTAAAAATTTGCAATATATTGAATAATGCAGGGGGCGTATTCAGTTTCTCGCTGAAAATATCGTAACTCTTCACAAGGGAAACAGATAAACTTGAAGCTCCTCCTGTATATGTGACTAGTTACAGGGGGCCTGAGATTTTCGTAATAAGGCTGGCGCAGCGTATTGGATTATACCTAAGCCATGCTGATCTCGGAAAGATCAAGAGCACTGTGAGCCGTTACATAATATCAAAGATTTCGTCTTTACATGGCCCGTATTTCGTCCTGTTCGGTTGTCAGCAGCGGTCATGCCTGTTGCGAGATATGGCGCGAAATGTATTTGGCGAGGTTCTGATCTTGAAAAAGAACATGACCTTGTTGTCTTTTGCGCACAAATGTGTGCATACAACGTGATATTGGGGGGGAAGGGGGATGCTGCAAGTTAAACCACATGACGGCTATATCGTGATTCAGTTGGACAATGGCATTCCCAATGCCTTGGGGATCGATGTCATTTTGCAACTTGATGCTCTACTGGATCGGGTTAAAAAGGAAAAGGTGCCGTTGGTATTGACAGGCAACGCAAAGTTCTTTTCAATGGGATTACATTTACCTGAAATAATTGGGTATAATCCAGAAGAGTTTACACATTTTATTTCCAGTTTCGAACAACTTGTTCACTCTCTGTATACTTTGCCCGTTCCTGTAGTCTGTGCCATGGAAGGGCATGCTGTAGCCGGAGGTGCAATATTGGCATTAGCTTGCGATATGCGAATTGGGGCTGATGGAGCTAAAAAATTTGGGTGCAATGAGGCTCAGCTTGGAGTGCCGGTCCCCTTTTTGCCATCAATGCTGGTAAGACAGATTGTTTCTGATGCTATGGCAAACAGATTGTTGTACCGAGGGGACATCCTTTCCTTTAAAGATGCCCATGGGTGTGGACTTCTCGACGACCTGGTTACAGCACCAGAGATTATAGCTACTGCTGGTAAAGTCGTTTGCCAGATGGTTCCAGAGAACATGCAGGCTTTTTCTGTTATGAAAGCAATTCGAACAGCGTGTATCAGTGAACAATTTCATAAGCATAACAAAGAATTTACCCACAATTTTGTCCAATGCTGGTTTCAAAAGGCGAGCCAGGAGTTAATCCGCAAAGCTGCTCAAAAGTTTTAATTGTTAGGTGAATCCTGCAGATGTAGAGCCATAGTTGCGGGTCAAGTATTGTGTGAGGCTTGTATCTTTCAAGTCAACATGCACAATTATTTTGAAAAGCAATCTCAGAATGTATTTTTCCCAGGCTTGAGGTAGCATTAGGAAAAGAATCCTTCCAAGATGAGACGTAAGAGGCCAGGAAAATAATAAATATCCTAAAATTGTGTAGGATATCGGTTAGGTAACCTTGTTGCGTTAATGGTTCCATACTGGTCGTATTGAGCCATTGATACGACGACCTTACCGAGTTGAGAGACAGGCAAAATAGGATAATTTATTTTTTTCGTGACCCTAAAGCACAGCCGTTAAGCGAAACATCTTGATCTTAGGAAAGAACCATTCTCGGTCTGGCCCTATGGCTCATAACTTCAAAAGTTATTGCTTTCATGCGGCTTGGTTCAGCGGTCAATCTTGTAGACCACTGTACTGTTTTGGTGGTAGGTGTTTCTTGAACACAGGAAGGCTTGGGGCAAAAGGTTACGCAGGAGGGGTTACTTGTGTCAATATTACTCATTTTTGATTGTGTTTAACTTGCTGGAATTAAATGTTATACGTAATTGGTTTAGCTGATAGACGAATTCCTGAAAGTAAAGGCTGGTCGTGTCTTTAAAGCGTGCCATTTGCAATCTGTGCTAACTAGGCCAATATAGGTATTCCTTTTGTAACGCCCTGAAAGTCTCCCTCTGTTAAATATCAGTTCTACGAATATTTTAAATCATTTGAATAAATATAAGGCATAGTGTTTGCCTGCGCAAGTACATTGCCCTAATTATCCATGGAGAGAAGGTGTTGGGATGTGGTTTCTGCACATTATGCATAAAATGCACATTGCTGCACGTGTGGAATTCAATAGACCAATGAGCTTGAAGTAATTGGAAAAATACTATTTTTCCTTGACAGATGGTTAGCGGCTCGGTAATGAATAGCCGTTCATTTTATAACTTTAGTATGGGCTGATTTTTCCTGATTGGTCCGGAGTTATTCACACACAGGGAGAGGTTGACGCAATGACAACAGAACTGGTTCTCTCGGCAATTGCACTGTTTGGCATTGCCGTAGTCATCCCGATTTTAATGGTAGCTACGACTGTATTCGGTCCAAAAGCTGGGGGAGAGGCTAAAAACGATCCTTATGAGAGTGGTATCAAGAAGATGATAGGCTTAGCTGAACAGAAGTTCAGTGTCAAGTTTTATCTCCTTGCAATCCTGTTTCTCTTGTTCGATATCGAAGCCGTATTCATGTACCCATGGGCTGTCAGTCTCCGTTCTCTCGGCTGGTTCGGGTTTACGGAAATGATCGTTTTCATGGTGCTACTCTTTACGGGTCTCATCTACATTCTAAAGAAAGGGGTGCTCAATTGGCGTTAGGAATAGAAGCAAAACTGGGCGATTCAGTTCTGACAACAAAACTAGATGTGGTTGTTAATTGGGGCCGTCAGTATTCGCTGTGGCCCATGGTTTTTGGTACGGCATGCTGCGCCATTGAGTTCATGAGTGCTGCAGCCAGTCAGCTTGATATATCAAGGTGGGGCGCCGAGGTTGTACGCTTTTCACCGAGACAGGCTGACCTTATGCTTGTATGCGGCACTATCAGCTACAAACAGGCTCCTATCCTGAAAAGGATTTATGAGCAGATGCCTGAACCTAAATGGGTTGTGGCGATGGGCGCGTGTGCCAGTTCAGGGGGCGTGTACGATAACTACTGTACGGTCCAGGGGATTGATAACATTATACCTGTTGATGTGTATATCTCCGGATGTCCGCCAAGACCTGAAGCTGTTCTGGATGCTTTGATGAAAATTCAGGATCAGATAAAAGGTGAAAGTGTGCTGAACGATCGCCACAAAGACTTTAAAGGGGTTCTCGACTGATATGAATACGGCACTAGAACTCATGCAGGCAAAGTTTCCCAAAGCAACCTGCACACCAACCATTGACTCGGTAACGATAGATGTCCAGCCGGAACAACTGGAAAAGACTCTGTCCGGTTTAAAAAATGACCCGGAATTGGATTTCGGTCTGTTGCTCGATGTAACAGCTATCGATTACCTCAAATACCCGCAGTCCAAAGAAACACGATTTTATGTCGTATATACGATCAGAAGCTGGAAAAAGAATATGCTTGTGCAGGTTCGCACTCCAGTACCCGATCCGGAAAGCGGGATTCCAACTGCAACCCATTTGTGGGAGTCTGCCAATTGGGGAGAACGCGAAACGTATGATCAGTATGGAATCCACTTTATTGGTCATCCTGATTTAAGAAGGATTTTGAATCATTGGCAGTTCGAAGGACATCCTCTCCGAAAAGATTACGATATATACAAGGGCCAGGTCTGTTACGATTCCGACCCGATGGAAAAAGAAATTAAGGCTCGACTTGCCACGAAGGGTATTGATGAACTCACAATGAAGGACATCAATACCGAGATCATGTTTCTTAATATTGGTCCATCACATCCTGCGACTCATGGTGCTATTCGTATTCTTACTGCACTTGATGGTGAGACGGTTATAGCCAATGTCAACGAGGTCGGTTATCTCCATCGCGGTTTTGAGAAAACTGCTGAAAACAGAACATATAACCAGATTATACCTTTAACGGATAGGCTCAATTACTGTTCCTCACTGATGAACAATGTAGCGTTCGTCAAAGCTGTTGAGTCATGGCTTGGTGTGGAAATAACAGAGCGTGCCAAGTTTATGCGAGTGATTCTGTCTGAATTCTATCGCGCCCTTGATCATCTGGTATGCCTTGCTGCGTTGTTTGTCGATATGGGTGGCTTGACCAACTACTGGTATCTCTACAACGAGAAGGAAGCGGCCTATGATCTGATCAGTCGTTTATGCGGGGCGCGACTTACCAGTTCTTTCACACGTGTCGGAGGAATGTATCGCGATTTTTATGAAGGTTGGGAAGCTGACCTGGAAAATCAACTGCGCGGTATTGAAAAAGGTGTAAATGATTCCCTGGCGTTGGTTGCTAAAAATAGAATCGTACATGATCGATCACAAGGAGTTTGCTGTCTTCCTGGAGATCGCGCACTTGCATATGGTTTTACCGGTCCAAACCTTCGTGCGAGTGGCGTACCTTTTGATTTGCGAAAGGATAATCCGTACTACAACTACGATGCATTTGATTTTTCAGTTCCTGTCGGTACCAATGGGGATATCTACGATCGCATAATGGTTCGTTTCGAAGAGATTTTCCAAAGCATCTCTATTGTCCGCCAGGCAATGAAAATGATTCCTAAAGGGCCTGTGAATGTCGCAGATCCACATGTCTGTCTACCACCTAAAGATCAGGTCTATTCCAACATCGAAGGACTTGCTGGACATTTCAAACTCGTTTTCGAAGGTGTTCGAACCCCACCAGGTGAGTGGTATGACTCCTTTGAGGCTGCCAACGGTGAGCTGGGATTTCATTTCGTTTCCGATGGTTCAGGGCAACCGTATAAGTGCAAGGTGCGACCACCGTGCTTTTACACCATGGGTGGATTCCATGAAATGGTGGAAGGTGAAATGATAGCAGATACAGTCATTAACCTGAGTAGTATCAACATTATTGGTGGAGAGTTGGACAGATGAGCGATAGATCACAATTAATTGAAACTGGGAAGCCGTTCCAGTTTGATACAGAACGAGACGCAGAATTTGAAAGACTCGTACAACGCTATCCAACTCGTGAGTCAATGATTCTTCCTGCACTTTGGCTTACCCAGGAACAGGAGGGCTGGATCAGCGCTGAGGCGATTGCCTACATTGCAGACAGAATAGGTACTTTTGCAAGCAAAGTGTATGAATGCGCGACATTTTATACAATGTACAATCTGCAACCGAAAGGCAAATACCATATCTGTGTCTGCCGGACTCTTTCCTGCTATCTGCTTGGTAAACAGGAGATAGTTGATTACCTGGATACAGAGATCGGCATCAAACCCGGTGAAATTTCTGCGGATGGCAAATTTAGTCTTGAAGAAGTTGAATGCCTTGGGCATTGCGGTACTGCTCCCGTAGTTCAGGTCAATGGTGAGTTCCACGAAAATATGAACGTGGAAAAGATAAAAGAACTTTTGGCCACGTTGAAATAGGAGGGCATGGACATGCAAGTAAAAATACTGAGTGCTCGATTTGATATTGAAGATGCCCACAAAATAGAAGTTGCCAAGGAACATGGGGCGTACGCCACCTTGGACAAGGTCTTCTCCATGGAACCTGCAGAAGTTATTGAGGAAGTCAAGAACAGTGGACTTCGTGGTCGAGGTGGTGCTGGCTTTCCCACAGGTTTGAAATGGAGTTTTTTGCCAAAAGGCATTGATAAACCAGTCTATCTGGCTGTTAACTCTGATGAATCTGAACCGGCGACCTTCAAGGATCGCTATATTCTTGTACGCGACCCCCATATGTTGATAGAGGGCATAATTATCTGTTGTTATGCGATACGCAGTAATCACGCCTATATCTACATTCGTGGTGAATATACTACCCAGGTGAAAGCCTTGCAGGCTGCCATTGATGAGGCGTACGCAGCAGGATATCTCGGTAACACCGTAGATGGAAAAGATTATGCCGTAGATATTACTGTACATCGCGGGGCTGGTGCCTATGTCTGTGGTGAGGAGACTGCGCTGCTGGAATCCATTGAAGGGAAAAAAGGCCAACCCAGAAGCAAACCACCGTTTCCTGCTGTCGAGGGCCTTTATGGATGTCCGACCATTATTAACAATGTGCAAAGTATAGCTTCTCTTCCATTTATCATTACCAATGGTGCAGACGCGTACAAAGCATACGGAACTGAAAAGAGTCCAGGCACCCACCTGTTTGGTATTTCTGGCCTGGTAGAAAAACCAGGTATGTATGAGTTGCCCTTAGGTCTTCCAATCCTTGAGGTGATAGAGAAAGTTGCCGGTGGTGTTAAAGGCGGTAAAAAACTGAAAGGTGTTATCCCAGGGGGAAGTTCTACTCCTGTACTGACGCCGGAAGAAGCGAAAACCGTAACCCTGGATTATGAATCCATGGCTGAGCATAAAACTATGTTCGGTTCTGGAGGAATTGTCGTTCTGGATGAAGATGTTGACGTGGTCAAGCTCGTTAAGAATTTGATTGATTTTTACCATCATGAAAGCTGTGGGCAATGCACGCCATGCCGGGAAGGCCTTGGCTGGATGTTAAAAATCGTGAAGAAGATACTTAGCGGTAACGGCACCATCGATGATGTCAACCTGCTTAGGGAACTTTGTGACAATATCGAAATGAAAACAGTTTGCGTACTTTCTGCGGCATGTACCATGCCGGTACGTGCTTTTCTGGATAAATTCCGACATGAATTTGAAGCATATGTTCAGTAAGCAGGCTTTGTCAAAAAACGCAATGCAACAGGAATAGGAAGAAACCATGGCAGATATGGTAAAACTGTCCGTTAATGGACAGGAAGTTGAAGTCGAATCAGGTAAGAATCTGATAGACGCTCTGGGAGCCGTTGGTATTGAGATACCTCACCTGTGCTACCATCCAGCGTTGGGAGCCGATGGCAACTGCAGAATGTGTTTGGTTGGCATCGAAGATGGCAGGCCACCCTTGGTTCCTGCCTGTAAAACCCCTGCGCAGGAGGGAATGAAGGTACAGCTTGATACAGACAAAATCAAAAAAATCCAAAGAGACATCATGGAGCTTGAACTGATCAATCACCCCATTGATTGTCCCATTTGTGATCAGGCTGGTGAATGTTCGCTCCAAGACTACTACATGCAATACGATGGTCAAACCAGTCGTATGAATGTTCCTCAGGTTCTTAAGGGCAAGAAATTGGATTTTGGTTGCGGTGTTATCCATGATCAGGAACGTTGTGTCCTTTGCGCACGTTGTGTCCGGTTTACTCGTCAGGTAACAAAAACTGGTGAATTAGGTATTGTTAACCGAACAGATGCTGCCCGTGTGAATATCTTTCCTGGACGTCCATTGGACAATAGATACGCGTTGAATGTTGTGGATCTATGTCCGGTCGGCGCGATGACCAGTAAAGATTTTCGTTTTAAACAACGTGTCTGGTTCCTTTCTAAGGATAAGGGCATATGTCACGGCTGCAGTAAGGGATGTAATATATTTATTGATCATAATCGTGAAAAATACAAAGACGATATTATCTATCGTTTTCGCCCCCGCCTCAATGAACAGGTTAATGGCTACTTCATTTGCGACGAAGGACGAATGACCTATAAAAAGGAAAATGATGGACGGATAACCCAGGCCAAGGCCAATGGCGATAATTGCTCCAATGAAAAAGCTGTTCAGTCATTGAAAGAGGCCTTGGGACATGCCTCCAAACCAGCCTTTCTAGTCTCTCCCAATTGCTCCATGGAACAAATAGTTGCTGTCAAGAAGCTCGCGTCTCAGCATAGTGCAACTGTATCCGGATTTAGTGATGGCTATATCAAGCCTGGCGATGGAGATGATTTTCTCATTCAGGATGACAAATCAGCTAACCGTGCTGGCTTGGAATTGCTTGGTATTGATCTTTCTAAAGCTACATTCGATGCACTGGTTGAAGCTACAGACTTGTTAATTGTCTTTGATAACGATTTGTCGATGAGTCTGGATGAAGCTGCTCTGAGCGCCTTAGCAGGTAAAACTAAAATTGCAGTTGTTGGAGCCTACGATTCACCACTGGTTGGTCAGGCAACGTTCGTATATCCAGTCGCATCATACAGCGAGTATTCCGGAACAGTAGTTAATGCTGACAAAGTGGTACAAACTTTTGATACGGCTGTTGTTAAGAACGATCCGCTTGAAGACATAGTTGCAGTCGCTGGCTTACTTGGAGGGGAAATTTCGGACAACAATCAGGCTTGGAAAGAGATCAAGGTGAGTGTTGAAGCACTTAAAGATGTTGAGCCGGAAATGATCCCGGAACAGGGATTGGCACTTACAGTAGATGAGGGTTCAGATGACGCTGCTTGATATCACATTAATAATAGTACGAGTTGCTTTTGGAGCATTCGTTCCGCTGAGCTTCATTGCTGTCTGTGTTTGGATGGAACGAAGAGGCGCTGCATTTTTTCAAGACAGGTCCGGTCCTAACCGTGCAAATATATGCGGTTTCCGAGCTGGTGGTCTTGTACAGAACCTGGCGGATGCAGTGAAATTGATTTTTAAGGAAGATGTGATAGCAAATCACATCAAGCATAAATTCTATTTTGTGCTTGCACCGTTGATTACCTTCATGACTGCCGTTGTTTCCTTTGCTGCAATACCATTTGCCGATACATTGGTTCTTGGAAGCAAGGAATACATTATGCAGGCTGTCCCTATGGATCTGGGGATTCTCTGGTTCCTGGCTATTGCAGGGTTTGCAGTCTATGGCATCATTCTTGCCGGATGGGCTTCTCATAACAAGTACGGTATGTTGGGTGGATTGCGAGCTGCAGCTCAGGTAATCAGTTATGAGATTCCAATGGGCCTTGCCATTATTAGCCTTTTAGTTTGTTATGAAACGGTTAATCTCAGCGAGATGGCACGATTTCAGGGGCAACTTCTTTTTGGTTTTATCCCCATGTGGGGAATCATAATACAGCCACTGGGTTTTATCATCTTTATCGTAGCAGCCTTTGCTGAAGCTAATCGTACGCCATTTGATCTGGCTGAAGGTGAAAGTGAGCTCGTTGCCGGATTTCATGTCGAATATAGTGCTATGAAATTCGCTTTATTTTTTATGGGTGAATATGTTGCCATGTTTACTTCCAGCGCGATTATTGTCACCCTGTATTTTGGTGGATACCAGATACCATGGTTTCCAACTGAGACTTTACTGAAGTACGCTGTTCCGATCTCTTTGTTGCTCATGGTTCTGGTTCCTGTATTTGGAAAAATCTTCACGGGCTGGATTAGGAAGAATAATGTAAGTCACTATGACCGACCAAATGATCCGCGAGTACGCGAGGGTGAAGTATATATTAAGCTCGTTTGGGCAATCGTTATCCTTACAGAAATCTGTTTTTTCTTCTACCTTGTTTTTGCATCAGGCGGTGCCGCAGATAATCTGCTGGTAGCATTCCTGCAGATCTGTACATTCTTGGTTAAGACTGCTTTCATGTGCTTTGTTTATGTGTGGGTTCGTTGGACTATTCCACGATTTAGATATGATCAATTACAGAAGTTAGGCTGGCAGACATTGTTACCGCTCTCGCTTCTGAACATCATTGTAACAAGCGCTATTGTAGTAGCACTGAGCTAATAAGGGAGAAGCCATGAGCATTAAAGTAAAAACCATAGTGCGTGAAGGCAAAAGCTTTTATGAACGGCTCTACCTCGTTGAAGTGTTTAAAGGAATGGCAGTGACCTTTGGTCACTTCATTAGAAACTTTCTTGATAATTCGAAGTTGTATACCAGGCATTATCCTGAAGTTAAACCTGAAATCACTCCTAGATGGCGAGGAAGGCACAGACTGACAAAACATGATGATGGGACCATTAAATGTGTAGCCTGTTTTATGTGTCAGACGAATTGCCCCGCCCAATGCATTATTATCGAGGCGGGAGAACGAGAGGATGGCCGAACAGAGAAATTGCCTGTTCGCTTTGATATCGATTTATTGGAATGTATTTATTGCGGTTTTTGTGTGGAAGCCTGCCCAAAAGATGCAATTAGAATGGATACAGGAATATTTTCAGTAACCGGGAGTGAGCGTGAGTCAATGGTCTTGAGCATTGACGACCTTCTTGCCACTAATGGTGCATTTAGCGAAGAAGAGTATAAAAAAGGGGGCGCTTGATATCATGTTTGCCGATTGGCTGTTCATACTATTTACAGTTTGTGCTGTCCTTGGGGCAGCAGGACTGGTGTCGTTTAGGCATCCAATGAATAGTGCGATGAGTTTCGTCGTTACCTTGATTTCATTGGCAGGTCTCTATGCCCTGTTATCTGCAAAGCTCATTTTTGCTACCCAGCTTATCGTCTATGCCGGAGCAATTATGTCGCTTATCATCTTCATCATTATGTTCCTGAACATTCAGAACGAAGATCTTCCTGTTGAAGAGGGACGCCTGAAAAACATGACTATAGGAGCGGTACTTATTGCGCCTATTGGTTTGTTTTTAATGAAAGTTGTTAAGCAGATACCTGGAAGTGATACCGTGGTCGTTGATCCTAACTTCGGAGGTGTTAAAGAAGTTGGTCAGCTACTGTTCTCAAAGTGGTTACTCCCCTTTGAGATTGTCAGTATACTTCTGCTGGTTGCACTCGTCGGTGCTGTAGTACTGGCCGGTAAAAGGGGGATCAATAAATGATACACAGTTATCTAATGGTGAGTGTCATTCTCTTCTGCATTGGCATGTTGGGAGTAATCTCTCGCCGAAACGTTTTCACTGTTTTTATGTCCATCGAACTGATGTTGAATGCTGCCAACCTTGCCTTCGTAGCGTTCTCACGGTTGCATGAGAGCATGGACGGCCATGTTCTTGCCTTGATGGTTATGGCTGTAGCCGCAGCAGAAGCAGCGCTAGCGCTTGCTGTAGTTATACTACTGCACAAGCATAAGGGTAAGCTGGATACCAATGTATTCAGCCTGTTAAAAGGGTGACAACATGGAAAACAGTGCTACATATCTCATGTATATACCACTGTTCCCCCTTCTGGGAGCAGTGATCATAGGCCTGATGCATGTTTTTACATGTAAAAGACCAATTTTTGAAAAATTTTACGGTATCATCGCCTGCATTGGACCAATCTTATCATTTGTTCTTGCATTGCGAGTATTTTTCAACCTCAAGGGAATGCCTGAAGAGGGAAGGTATCTGATACAGAAGGCTTTTACCTGGTTTCAAGTGGGTGACCTTGATGTTGCCATGGGGTTTCTGGCAGATCCACTCAGTTCTCTTATGTTGCTGTTTGTGACTTTCATAGGTAGCTTGATCCATATCTATTCCATTGGATACATGGGTGGTGAAAAGAACTATGCCAAATTTTTTGCCTACCTGAACCTCTTTCTCGGTTCCATGCTGGTCCTCGTACTAGGTGATTCCCCAGTAGTAATGTTTGTCGGTTGGGAAGGCGTTGGTCTCTGTTCCTACTTATTAATCAGTTTTTATACCACGGAAACTGAAAACGTTATCGCAGGGAACAAAGCTTTTATCGTCAATAGAATCGGTGATCTCGGGTTTGTCCTTGGCATGAGCTTTCTCTTCTGGGCTATAGGTGCACATGGTTTTGACTACATGGCACTGAAAGCAAATGCTCATCACCTTGCTCCGGGAGTCGCCCTTACTGTATGTCTACTTCTGTTTGTTGGCGCTACAGGTAAATCTGCTCAAATTCCTCTGTATGTCTGGTTACCTGACGCTATGGCAGGCCCAACACCAGTATCTGCACTTATCCATGCCGCAACCATGGTTACTGCTGGTGTTTATATGGTTGCCCGTTTCAGTTTTATATATGCTCATGTACCAGTGGCAGGATCCATTGTCGCGTGGGTAGGTATACTTACTGCGCTGTTGGCTGCTATTTTCGGCATGTTTCAGGATGATATCAAAAAGGTACTCGCCTATTCAACTGTCAGTCAGCTTGGTTATATGTTTGCCGGTGTTGGTGTTGCAGCATATTCCGCTGGTATTTTTCATGTTTTTACACATGCATTTTTCAAAGCATTGCTCTTCCTTGGTGCAGGCGCTGTAATATACGCAATGCACCATCAGCAGAATATATGGAAAATGGGTGGCCTGAAAAAGAAAATGCCTATTACCTATTACACTATGGTTATTGGTGCATTGGCACTCGCAGGGTGCCCTTTCTTTTCAGGATTTTTCAGTAAGGATGAAATCCTTTTCATGGCCCTTGCCAATGGTCATTGGGGTATCTGGCTTGTTGGTGTAGCGGTTGCTGGAATGACCGCTTATTACACCTTTCGAATGATTTTTGTTGTTTTTCATGGTGAACCAAGGGATCAGCATGCGTACGATCATGCCCACGAAGCCCCGTTGGTTATGACCCTTCCTCTTATCATCCTCGCTGTGGGAGCACTGTTTGCCGGTTATCTCAATCTGCCTGCAATTTTTGGCGGCGATCAGGAAGTGACACACTGGTTAGCCCCGGTAGTAGTCGAGCACCATCCGCACGTGAGTAAATTCGTTGAACTCCTTGCGATGTGCGCCAGTATTGTAGCATTCATCATTGGTATCCGTTTAGCTTGGCAGCGTTTTGGCAAAGGTGCAGAAGAACCTACATTTAGTGGTTTCACAGAATTTGCTTACCACAAATTCTATGTTGATGAGTTGTATGATTCCGTTTTTGTCCAACCCTATAAAAGAATCGGCGGAGCAATCCGTAACGCGATTGAACCTAATGTTACCGATGCTCCAATCAAACTTGTTTCTCAATTGTATATGATGGTTGGTCAGGCTTTTAAAGTCTTCCAGGTCGGTTTTGTCCGTGTATATGCCATTTATATGATTGTAGGGCTGAGTGTGATGAGCCTGATACTATCATTTTCGTTGAACTAGAGGTAGGTGGAACAATGTTTGAACATACTCTTTCACTCATGATTTTCCTGCCCATAGCGGCAGGACTGATACTGCTCCTCACGCCGGCTGGCAAAGGTATCGCCCGTGTTACTGGTATTGCCATTTCAATGGCGGCATTAATACTCGGTGTGGATGTCTTTACTAAATTCAAGCCTGTAGGAGAGCTTCAATTTACAGAATTCATTCCCTGGTTCCCCCATGTTGGAATCAATTATTCTCTTGGTGTTGATGGTATCAGCTTGTTTATTCTGCTGGCAGCATCAGTCTTGTTGCCGCTGGTGTTCCTGCTCTTTACCACGAAAGAAAAGGGATATTATGCAAACCTCCTGATAGTACAAGGGGCTATGGCTGGTGCCGTGTGTGCAGCAGACATTATTCTCTTTTATATCTTCTGGGAGATTATGTTGTTGCCTGTTTTCTTCATGCTTGGACTATATGGTGGAGAGAAGAAAATTGCCGCAACCCTCAAAATTACCATCTATACAATAGCAGGTTCCCTGTTGATGCTCGCGGCTATCATCTACTTGGGCGTAGCATATCACAGCCAGTTCGGTGAGTGGAATTTTGCGATCAGTAAATTAACCCAGCTTGACTTAAATGGCGGTGTTGCCACCCTGGCTTTCATTGGATTCATGATAGCCTTTGCAATTAAAATTCCATTGTTTCCTTTTCACACCTGGTTGCCCGATGCATATACGGAAGCGCCTACCGCCACCACTTTTGTTTTGTCTGCTATCATGGCAAAGATAGGCGTTTATGCGGTCATCCGTATGGTTGTACCTGTTTTTGACGAAGACTTCGCAAGGTTTGCCCTGTTACTCTCCTTGTCAGGTGTGTTTGGCATGATGTACTGCGGTATTGCAGCCATTGCCCAGAATGATATTAAGCGTATGTTTGCCTTTTCTTCTGCATCGCATATGGGCATCATTGCACTTGGTGTCTTTACATGTAATGTTCAGGGGCTTACAGGCAGTGTATATCAAATCATTGCTCATGCCACTAGTACCGGTGTTCTGTTTCTTTTCGCCGGAATTATTGAAGACCGTATGCAGACAAGAAAAATCGAAGCACTAGGTGGAATAGCCTACCACGCGCCTGTATTTGCTTTGTATTTTGCCATAGCCTTACTTGCCTCTGTAGGTTTACCCGGTACCTCGGGATTTATAGGTGAGTTCTTGATTATACTTGGAGCAGTCAAGTTCAGTCCTTTCATAGGCATCCTTGCTGGTACCACTTTAATCATTGGTGTGTGCTACATGCTGTGGATGTTCCAGCGTGTATTCTTCGAAAAAGATAACGAACTTACGGTTACTTTTAAAGATCTTACCCTTAAAGAGGGAATTTGTTTTCTGCCCGTAGTTTTGCTTATCATTGTTATGGGGTTGTATCCACAGCCATTTATTGAAAAAATTGAACCAGCAGCACAGATTCAATTGGCACACCTGGCAGATACACAACATGTACAGGTGGCAGATAGTGTTAACGCTCAGGACCATGGGCACCTCCTTGAACTGAATAAATAAGGCTAGGCAGAATCATGAATAACGATTTTCTCTTACTTATGCCAATGTTGCTTGTTGGCATAGGCGGCATCGGTTTGATGATTGCCTCGACTTATGAGAGTATTACTCATGAGCGAATGGCAATCAGCGGGATGGGCTTATTTGGTGTAGCCTTTCTGTTTCAACTTGGCAATACAGTGGCACATCCGACTATTCCCTATGAACAGGTTTTTAACGGCATGTTGGTCGTGAGCGATTTCACTAGAGCAAGTGGAATGATCATACTTGGTTGTGGATTAGCGACCTGCATGAGCGCCTACACTTACTTTAAGCAGAACCCTTTCTGTACCAGCGAGTTTTACAGCCTGATCGCATTTTCCGCATGCGGCATGTTGCTGTTAACCATGGCACAAGAATTGATTTCTGTATTTATTGCCCTTGAGATCATGTCCTTGGCCATTTATATCCTTGTAGGATATAACCGACAGAGCCAAACAGCGACAGAGGCGGTTTTAAAGTACTTGATGCTTGGTGCTTTTGCCGGAGCATTCTTTACCATGGGGGCTGCTCTTATTTACGGAGGGGCTGGATCCACTAAATTTACTGAGATCAGCGCATCTATTTCAGCTAACGGTTATGCAGGTAACGCTGCGCTTATTGGTGGTTCTTTTCTTGTGATTGTAGCCTTTTTGTTTAAAGTTGCTGCATTTCCTTTCCATGCCTGGGTTACGGATGTTTATGAAGGTGCTTCAACTCCAATCACAGGCTTTATGGCAACTGCCCTTAAAACTGCAGTCTTTGCAGTGTTTGCAAATTTTTTAGTTCTGAATAACGGGCTACATGAAGGCTGGATCAATGGTCTGTTTTATATTTCAATTCTTACCATGTTTGTGGGTAACCTTGTAGCGATTGGCCAAGAGTCTCTCAAACGCATGCTGGCAGCTTCTGGTATAGTACATAGTGGTTATCTGTTGATTGCTCTGGTAGCGATAAATACAGAACAGTTTACAGGCGGAGTAATCGCTTACTATCTAGCAGCGTACTCGGTAGGCACATTAGGAATATTTGCGGCTCTTTCCTACCTTGGTGGTGAAGATGAAAAGCGGATGAATTTTGCTGATTTTAAAGGCTTAGCAAAGGTCAGGCCATATTCCGCAGCAGCTATAACTATCTTTCTGCTTTCCATGGCCGGTATTCCACCCACGGCCGGTTTTATGGGTAAATTTTATATTATAACCAGTGCCATTAGTGCAGGGCAGATTGCTTTGGCTGTTTTTGGTATAATTAGCAGTATACTGTCCATGTGGTATTATCTCAGACTCATTGTGAACATGTACTTTCATGATGCTGTGGATACCTTTGAAACAGATACATGCCACAAAATGGCACCTGTGTGCACCATGGTCCTGGCTTTGTGTGTCTTTGCAATTGGACTTTACCCGATTATCATTTAGCCCTATAGTTAAAGAAAGCACAGGGTCCGCTTAATAATACAAAAGGGCATGAACTTTTCGCTGTAAGGAGACTAACGCATGAAAGTTAAAGATATATTGAAGAGTAAAGGAAGTGATGTCTTTACAGTAAGTCAGGAGACAACATTGATGGGCGCGACTGACATTTTCTTTAGCAAGAAAATTGGATCGCTTCTAGTTAATGATGCAAACGGAAATATTGTAGGGATAATAGCTCCCAATGATATCCTTAAAGCTGTTCAGGAAGGTTGTACTGAAGAGAATTGTGCTTTGCAGAAAGTTAGTCAGGTAATGACAAAGGATATCCTTTGTGCCTCTGAGGATGATGATATTGATTATATTCAGGCCATTATGACTGAGAATAGAATCCGTCATATTCCAATAATCCGAGAAGGTAAAATTATTGGGCTGGTTTCGATTGGTGATATCGTAAAAGCCATGATTAAAAACAGAGATGTTGAGAATCATTATCTCAGGGATTATATCGAAGGAAAATATCCAGGTTGAAACTTCATTTTGTTGATAACCATCAAAGCGCCCTCTTGTGAGAGGGCGCTTTTTTTTGAACTCAAGCTTCATCGCCTGAATATATATGCGGGACATTGACGGGAGTGTTTGAACGTGGAAACTCTCCTGATTTGTAAGGTGTGTTACACGCAATGTAAAAAATACGAATGAATTTTATTGGTTAGCACAGTCGGGATACGAAAAATATATTACTGAAGATGATATTGGGATCCGGATATAAGTTCTTTTATATATTTCCGTTCATTATTATTTCGAGCCAGTCTGAGGGCTTTTTTTGAAAGTTGATTACTTTGATGGTAATCACCTTGAAAATATTTTACGCGTGCCAGATCATACCATAACGAACAGTTATTTGGCTGGCTACGAATAGCGCGTTCCAGAAAGGATTCTGCTAAATGATAATTTTTATTCTGCAAAGCTTTGTAAGCCTGTTTTTGGTATCCATTAGGCGAGCCTAATGGCCGCAGCGACGGACTAATCACTGGAGTTTGAGCAGGAGCCGATGGGGTTTGTGGGATTGTATCCCTCAATCTTTTTGAAGTTGAAGGTGTAGGCTCAGGGCGTTGATAATGATGGGGAGCGCACCCGGTCATCAGCAATCCGATAATACATCCTGCAATAAAATATGTGCGGATTTGTTTGAAATGCATATGCTTTTTCCTATTGGAATATTTCGATGAAAGAATTGATCATATTATCAAGGTCTTCCGTGATTGTGTTTTTCTTGTGATGCCGTTGTACCGGTAAGTCACCATTATTAATATAGGGTATTTGTACCATTTGTCTGGAATCTGAAGAGAAGCGAACGGTTTGATAGGTAATACCCTCTGGCGGATGATCAGCCACAGGAGTTGTCGACACCTTTGCAAATATTTTGCCCCAGGCCACCATTGCACCTGATGACCCGGTCAGACCAGTAGACGTATTGTTGTCATTTCCAAGCCAGACCACTCCTACTTTATCTCCACTGTATCCGGCAAACCAACTGTCACGGTTGTCGTTGGTTGTCCCTGTCTTTCCAGCAATATTAAACTTTGTCGGGATAATCTGCTGTAATCTTTTTGCAGTTCCCTGTTTGACCACACGCTGCAGAGCAAACTGCAGTAGCCACATGTCTTCGCTTTTAAATCGCTGTTCAAGGATAATTCCATTATTTTGAATGATGTTATTCTGGTTGTCCAGAACTTCTCGTATTGCCCTTAAAGGAGTATAAAAGCCTCCTGTAGCAATGGTTTGATACATCTGCAAGACGGTTATTGGGGTCATTTCTTCACTTCCAAGAAGTATGGAAGGATAGGGCTGGAATTCCTCTTCGACCCCTAATTTATTTAGAGTGTTTAAGACACTATGCACACCAAGTTGCATACCAAGGTGTACGGTTGCTAAATTAAGTGATTTCTCAAGCCCCTGATAGAGGTAAATCTGACCATGCTCTCGGCCACTATAGTTCTTTGGTTGCCATTGTAAACCCGTTTCAGTATCAGTAATGGTGACGGCTGTGTCGCTGACGGGTGAGGTTAAAGAATAGCCATTTTGCAATGCTGTAAGGTAAACCGCAGGTTTAATTAATGAACCGATTTGTCTTTTGGCGTCTAAACATCGGTTGTAACTCCCTACCGATGGAGATTTTCCACCACTCATTGCAAGTATTTCCCCGGTGTTTCTGTCCGTGATGAGGAAAGCCCCTTCCAGGGAGGGGATGTTATATTGTTGTGTAAGTAGCTGTATTGTAGTTTGAAATGCCTCTGTGGCTGTTCTCTGGGTTGTGGGGTTCAAGGTTGTAAAAATCTGTAACCCATCGTTTGTCAGCTTTTTCCGATCATAGTTGAGTAGGAGCTTGCGCTGTACCAAGTCAATAAAAGATGGAAATGCATTGATGCCTGATATAATTTGTTCATGAAGTACAACTGGCATGTTGCATGCGGTATTGTATTGCTCTTCTGTGATAAGTTTCTTATCACGAGCAACCTTCAAAACGACATCTCGCCGATTCTTTGCTCGTTGTGGGTGGAGTACTGGATTATAGTATGACGGGCCTTTTACCATTCCAACCAACATGGCTATTTGGTCAATGCTCAGTTGTTTAAGATCTTTATTAAAATAATGCTGGCTGGCAAGGGAAAAACCATGTATTGCTCTTTTACCATCCTGTCCCATGAAGATTTCATTGCAATAGGCAACAAGGATATCATGTTTGGTATATTTTTTTTCCAGTAACAACGACATTATCATTTCGTTTAACTTGCGCTTGAATGTACGCTCATTACTTAAAAAATGATTTTTTACCAATTGCTGTGTAAGTGTAGAACCTCCAGCTACAGTTTTTCCAGCTCGGATATTTTGTAACATTGCCCTGCTGATACCTTTAATGGAAATTCCATAGTGATTGTAGAAATTTTGATCTTCAACCGCTAACAATAATTGAAGAAAGATATCTGGAATTTCCTCTCTGCCAATCAAGATCCGATCTTCAAAGTTTTCTGGTAAAAAGCTGCCAATTGTGATTGGGTCGAAACGGAGATAATCTAAAATTTCATGAGTCTCCAAATCCACAATTTCTGCCACTCTTCTTTCCTTTGTAAAGGATATAAGACAATGTTGGCTTTGCTGGTGGCCTTCGAGAAAGGTGAATGGCCTGGTTTTAATTTCTATTTTATTATTTTCTCTATAATAATTTCCTTCTTTGAAAGGAAGGTCGTTGGTGTTGCTGTAGCTTGCAAGCTGTAGCTCATATTCCAACTCGTCAAGAGAGATAGTATTACCCTGTGTTATCTCAAGTGGGCGAGCATACACCCGTGCAGGTATTGCCCAGCGATTCTTCTCAAATGTGTCTGTGATTCGAGTATCGAGATAATGAATGTGATCACGAATATCCGGGTAGACATAAAAAATAGCGGAAATAAGAAAAATAAGAATAAACAGGGCGAACCAACGCCAGGGATGTTTTTTGGGCGTCTTTGATTTTGTCATGTTATCAAATAGATAATGTTGATCAAGTATTGTTGTACATGTCAGGGCATAGTATGCATATACGCAACAGGCAAACCAACTGATTACGAGTGATCAGTATGAATATCTGTATGTACTGATACGTATCTACCAAAGCAAGACCTGCGAATTACATGCAATAAGTAGCCCTGAAATGTTTCATTTGCCTGAAAAGGAAAACGTTATGTCAATGTCGCGTTGTAATAGAGAATTTTTGCTCAAGTTTAGGTGAGGGAAGCTTTCGAGGTTTACTATAAATTTTATCGCAGCCATATGGTTGATATGGGAGCCTATGTTCAGGTGCGAGGATAAAATTTTGAGCATAACACAAAAAGATGAGCAAAAGTCCACTCATGGCAGACATTAGGGGCTCGGAAAATAATGGATATCCAAGAATTGCGTAGGATATCGGTTTGGCAACGTCGTAGCGTCAATGGTTCCATGCGGCCGTATTGTGCCATTGAGGCGACGACGTTACCGAGTTGAGAGACAGGCAAGATTGGATAATTAATTATTTTCGTGACCCTTAACTAAGCACAACAAGTGATATAACACACTCCTTGAAACTTAAAAACATAGTGTTTTAATTATCATGTATAAGCTCATTATGTTCAGTGGAAATTGACCAAGGAGAGTGGCTGTGGATAGCCTTTGATCAGTTGCAGTTCCGAGGTGAGTGCAATCAAGAAGACACAGTTCCAGTGATGAGTTACGACTGTAATCATTGGAGAGAAAATACAAAAAAAGTACATGCTGGAGGTGCATGTACTTTTATGGGGCCATCGGATCAATGAGTTGTGTATTAAAAGAGTAATTCTTTGCCTAAAATTGATACCAGTTCATCTGCAGCACGGGTTGGAGCCATATTGCCTGTCTCAACTCTCTCTTTGATGGTAGGTAAGACTTTCTGTATCTCCTCATGATTATAAAACCATGTTTCCAGGCCTTCTTTGACAAGGAACCACATCCAGGACATTGACTGGTCTCTACGCTTTTCTTCAAGCTCACCGGTGGCAGTCATTATCTTCTTATGCTGAGTAATGGTATCCCATACCTCCGATAAACCTTTCTCTTCCAGGGCGCTACAAGTCATAACAGGTGGAGTCCAGTTTGGTGATGATGGTGTGACAAGATGCAGGGCCGTTTCGTATTGTTTTTTAGCTAGTTTAGCACGGGTGATATTGTCACCGTCAGCTTTGTTGACGACGATTGCGTCAGCAACCTCAAGAACACCTTTTTTAATCCCCTGAAGTTCGTCGCCAGCCCCTGAAATCTGGAGTACCAGAAAGAAGTCTACCATGGAAGCAACAGTGGTTTCAGATTGGCCAACGCCCACTGTCTCTACGATGATGACATCAAAACCTGCGGCTTCACAGATCAGCATGGTCTCCCGTGTTTTCCTTGCTACTCCGCCGAGGCTCCCGCCTGAAGGGGATGGGCGGATAAACGCCATATCATTTACAGCAAGGCGCTCCATACGTGTTTTATCGCCTAAGATGGAGCCACCACTGCGTGTGGAACTGGGATCGATTGCCAGCACAGCAACCCTATATCCCAACCCGGTTAGCATAGTTCCGAAGCTTTCAATAAATGTACTCTTTCCGGCTCCCGGAACTCCGGTAATCCCAAGCCTGACTGCTTTGCCAGTATGAGGCAGTAATTCGCTGATTACCTCCCTGGCAATGTCCTGATGGGTAGACAATTGACTTTCAATGAGAGTAATTGTCCGCGCGAGCATCAGGCGGTTAAAATCGAGTACACCTTGTATGTAATAGCTGGGATCTTTAAACATAGTGGTAGTCTCAAAAAAGGATTAAATAAAGACAGACGGATGAGTTGCCCCATCCGTCTGTATATTCAGCCGAGGATCTTAAAGGCTTATTTGAGGTATTGTGCTTCCAAAAGATCCATGACTTTTCCTGCAGAAGTGGTGATCGGCGTACCTGGGCCGAAAACAGCTTTACAACCAGCATTAAAGAGGAAATCATAATCGCTTGGTGGAATAACGCCACCAGCAACTACGCCGATTTCTCCTGCGCCCTGCTCTTTAAGTTTAGCAATCAACTCAGGTACAAGGGTCTTATGTCCAGCTGCAAGGCTGGAAGCGCCGACGATATGGACATCGTTTTCGATAGCCATTTTCGCAGCTTCATCAGGCGTCTGGAACATGGGGCTGATATCAACATCAAATCCGAGATCAGCAAAAGAAGAGGCTACAACTTTGATACCTCGATCATGTCCATCCTGTCCCATTTTGGTCACAAGAATACGAGGACGACGTCCTGTTTTCTCCAGGAATTCACCTGTACGTTTACGGAAAGACTCAATGATTCCTGCGCTTTCACTGCTAGCCTCGCTGTATTCAGAAGAATAAGCGCCTGAGACACATTGAGTTGTGGCAACGTAGCGTCCAAAAACTTTTTCCATGGCGTCAGAAATTTCTCCAACTGTTGCGCGTGCTTTGGCTGCGGCTATGGCAACTTCCAGCAGGTTGCCATTACCTTCTGCGGCTTTGGTAACAGCCTCAAGGCACGCTTGGGTTTGAGCTTCGTCACGGGTAGAGCGGATTTCTTTAAGCCGATCAATTTGCTCCAAGCGGACTGAATCGGGTACTTCCAGGATATCGAAGTCAAGTTTTTCGTCTTCAAGACGATATTTATTCACACCGACGATAACATCTGAACCTTGGTCAATGCGTGCTTGACGACGGGCAGCAGATTCTTCGATACGCATTTTGGGCATACCGGATTCGATGGCTTTTGCCATACCGCCGATCTCTTCAATCTCATCAATGATTGCTTGAGCTTTCTCAACAATTTGATTGGTAAGATACTCGATGTAGTAAGAGCCGCCAAGAGGATCAGCGACTTTACAAACATGAGATTCTTCCTGAATAATGATCTGGGTGTTACGTGCAATACGTGCGGAGAAGTCTGTAGGCAGACAAACAGCCTCATCATAGCTGTTGGTATGCAGTGACTGGGTGCCGCCAAGAGCTGCTGACATAGCTTCCATGGTTGTACGAATGATGTTATTGTACGGATCCTGCTCTGTCAAACTCCAACCGGATGTCTGGCAATGGGTACGCAGCATGGAAGATTTCGGATTGGATGGATTGAATTGCTGCATCAAGCGGTGCCAGAGAAAACGGGCAGCGCGCAACATGGCGATATCCATGAAAAAGTTCATGCCAATGCCGAAGAAGAAAGAAAGGCGTGGAGCAAAAGTGTCAACACTCATACCTGACGCTATGGCAGCACGGACATATTCAACACCGTCAGCCAGGGTGAAGGCTGTCTGCAGTACAGAATCAGCACCTGCTTCCATGATATGGTAGCCGCTGATACTGATAGTGTTGTATTTTGGCATGTTTTGAGAGCAGAATGCCATGATGTCTGAGACAATTCTCATGGAAGGCTCAGGTGGGTAAATATAGGTATTTCTGGTAAGGTACTCTTTCAAAATGTCGTTCTGGATGGTACCCGTCAATTGCTCCTGCTGAACTCCTGATTCCTCAGCAGCCGCAATCCACATGCCGAGGATAGGAATAACCGCACCGTTCATGGTCATGGATACAGACATTTTGTCCAGAGGAATACCATCAAAGAGGATTTTCATATCCTCTATTGAATCAATGGCAACACCTGCTTTACCGATATCACCGGCAACACGAGGATTGTCAGAATCGTAACCGCGATGGGTGGCAAGGTCGAAAGCAACGGAAAGACCTTTCTGGCCTGCAGCGAGATTACGGCGGTAGAATGCGTTAGACTCCTTGGCTGTGGAGAAACCAGCATACTGTCGAATAGTCCATGGGCGACCGGCGTACATAGTAGCCATGGGTCCGCGAGTATATGGTGCCAGACCAGGATATTGTACTTTGGTCTCTAACCCCTGGATATCATCTTCTGTGTACAGGCATTTCACGTCAATACCTTCTGGAGATTTCCAGGTAAGAATATCGGGTGATTTGCCTTTCATTTGCTTGGTTGCAAGTTCAAGCCATTGTTCTTGTGTTGCCATGTCCTTACTCCTTGTTTAATACGAAGGGTTATTCCCCTATTACATGATGACGTGTTCCATAAAGCTGTAGAGAACATCTCTGATCAGCTTCATGGAACCAATTGTAAATAATTATATTGACCACAATTATTCGTTGCCGCGAACAATTGTGGGGTAACTGCAACTGCTACTAGTTTCTTTCACACAGTTCAACCAGAACGCCACCGGTTGCCTTAGGGTGCAGGAAAGCGATTTTTGCTCCGCCAGCGCCGATACGGGGAGTCTGATCAATAAGTTTAACACCTTTCTCTTTCAGTTCTTCTAGAGCCTCTTCAATATTTGCTACACGAAAAGCAATGTGTTGAAATCCTGCTCCCTTTTTCTCAATGAATTTTGCTACAGGACCATCTGGAGAGGTAGATTCGAGCAATTCCACTTCGCTTTCTCCAACAGGGAAAAAAGCAGTTGTTACTTTTTGTTCTTCTACAGTCTCAGAGCCTTCAAATTCAAGACCAAGTACGTCTGTCCAAAAATTTTTTCCATCTTCAATGGAACCTACAGCAATACCGAGATGATCAATTTTTTCAATTTTCATTGTGTTACTCCTTTCATGAAGCCTAACGGCCAATAGTATAATTTATATCCAGCGTGTGTTTTGTACTTGATCCTTGTATTAAATGAGATGGATGCCATCTCTACTTTGGTCAGTTATCAACTATCTCTTTTATCGGTTACTGTGGACCAAATATTTCCTAACCACAAGTTTTTCCGGTTTACATGCAGCATGAGGTACAACTCTGTTTCAGGTTTTATCTCATCTCAGTCGAACTGGAAAAAGCAGTGTCCCTTTATCAAAAGGGGACACTGCTTGGAATAACGAGGATGAAATTACGCTCGTTTAACAAAAGCCCCGTTTGGATCAATATCTTCGCGAATCATACGTACTTCTTCCTGGGTAGGTGCTGTAAATTCACTGACATTATCTGCTACCAGCAGTTCAAAGCCGGTGTTAGCCTGGATTGATTCAACAGTTTCACCCGGGAACGTATGGATAAGTCTCATACGTTTTGACTCCTCTTCGAAATCAAAAATACCTTTGGTTGTGATAACACGATAAGGGCCTTTCCCCTGCATACCGGCTTTAAAACGGGCATTTGGAGATCCATCAAGGTGGCCGGGGCTGGTTACATATTGCAGTTTTTCACTGAATTTTCTCTTATCATGGGGCACGATGAGGATGGTACGCTCGCAGGATGCAGCCATGTCACTCGCACCACCACTACCTGGTAAACGTACTTTAGGCGTCTGGTAGCCACCAGGAAAATCACCAATCATCGTTGAATTCAGGTTGCCGTACATATCAACCTCAGCTCCCCCGATAAAATCAAAATCTGCAAAACCTCGCTGGGTCATCTCAAAGGCAGCATTGAGACCCTTTGCATAGCAGGCGCCGGTAATGGTTTTTGAATCACCAACAGAGATAGGCAGACCAACTTCCAGAGGGGGACCAACTGCACCCGCCTCAAATACGGGGATAAGGCCTGGGGCATGGGTTCGTTTAGCGAGTAGAGCCGCTACCATGGGTAGGCCGGTTCCTACAAACACTATTTTGTTGTTTTCCAATATTTTTGCACCCGCCACGACGATTATTTCTTGGGCGGTGTAATCCGTTGAAGCTGTCATGATAACTCCTTGTCTTCTATTTTCGATGGGTTCCCGTGTAATGTGAAAAGATTTCCTCTAAGCCAAACGTTCGCAGTTGTACGCTTCTGCCTTTTGATCAGCTAACAGTTTTGATAACGGGAATTGCTCGAGGAACCCTTCGAAGGATTCGACACCGAAAATATATTTATCATAATAAGCTTTGAGTTTATCTGCCGGCTCGCCTTTGCACATAACCGCTGCAGCTGCATGGAGTTCACGGATGTGGTCCCCATTAAAATAATAATGACGGCGGCATAAACCTGGATAGGCCCCGTAAGGCACTTCTACGACTGCATCTACTGCAGGGAAGGGGATTCCGACTTCTTTAGGTGAACTGGTGATCAGTTCATGGGAAACAAGTTGCTCACAGGTGATAATGGTTCGAGCAGAAGCCATTGCTATTTCAGCACAGGTACAGTCAGTACCGCGGATAATGCAGTTGCCGTATTTGTCTGCTGCATTGACATGGATGATAGCAACATCGGGGTTGCTCGCGGGAAGCAGAGCGATAGGACGTCCTGTGAATGGGCAATCCATGATTTTCGTTCTGCAACTGGAAGGTATATCACCGGCCATCGGCCCTCGGGTTGGAATAAAAGGTAATCCCATGGAGCCTGCCTTAAAGCGGGCAGACATGTTGTAATTACTCCAGTCTTCGAGTTCGATTTTTCCACGTTCTGCCAGATAGCGAAACATTGGGGAAAGACCAAAAGACTCATGTGCCCAATAGGCTATTTCGACACGTTTGATGGAAAAATGACTATCATCGACCATCATGGCGCCTGCCAGATAATCTGGTCCCAGACCTGCTGACTGCCAGGAGAGGGTGAGGTCTTTGAAACCATGGCGCACCATCTCATGGGTGATGGCAATGGGCTGGCGAATATTTACGAATCCACCAACACCAACATTGTCACCATCTTTGATGAATTTGTCGACAGCTTCTTTCAAGCTCATACGCTTATCACGCATGGATTTGTCTTTGTTGACAAGTGCTTCCCTTGCCTCGTCGGGAGATAAACCTGTCCAATACATTTCAGCGTTGTTTTCCAATGTTCTACCTCTTCCTGTCTATCGAGCTTTGTTGTTACTCCAAAAAATCAGTAGATTTTTCGGCCCCCTCAGTACAAAAAAAAAGATCAATGAGATTGCACTGAAAATCAGTGCCAAGTCATTGATCCTGTGAAAGACATGATCGGTTGCAGACCTGTGACGCTAATACTTTGAGTTGTTTCCAGACATTCAACACGTTGATCGCATGCTCCTAAAACAAAGTATTCACATCTCGCAGAGACGGAAAATATTTGCCAATGACGCGGTCTCCCCGGACGGATTACACCAATAAACCAAGGATCTGGAAAGAAATGTATCAGATATACATGCTTCCCGAACGCTGCCTAAATTGGATAAAAATCCAATTCAACAAGTATAATTCTGTGTTACGAGTGTCACCGGATCAGGCACACCGTAGGTTTGAAAAATCCACTTCCCCAAAAAAAGATAATAATTTCGTATTGTAAGTTCAGCGATTTGTCAACTTAAAAAAGTTTGGGTTTGTGCTGCTTAAAATGAAATACATGCTGTCATTTGTCGCTAAAATAATAAGTTATGGTAATTTGTAGATGTCGTATCTATATTTCTTATGAAAATATTCAGGATATTCGAACTGTTTGTGGCGGAATTTGGTTGCTTTCATGCACCGTTTAACAATTACACCCTGTATCTGATTATGCTCATTGCTTTTTTTGTTTATCTGGTCTATGCATCAAAAGAGAAACTTGAGGTATTTTGGGTTTTATCGGCCCTGGCGCCTCTTTTTGTTGAACAGTTCACAGCAATGCAAAAGATAGACGAAAAAATAGCGCCGAAGTGTGAGCTTTTTTATAAAACACATGGTGGGAGTGGATTATGAAAGTGTATACAGGTGGTGGGGATAAGGGGAAAACCAGCTTGTTTTCAGGGGAGAGAGTTGAAAAACACAGTTCGCGCATTGCAGCTTATGGAGATCTGGATGAGTTGAATTCGGTCATTGGTGTTGTTCTTTCAATGCTTCCCCAGGGGGTTAATACTCTGGAGCAGCAACTGCAGGTCATTCAGGCACGTCTTTTTCAGGCTGGCGCCTGGCTCGCGACCACGCCGGGATCATCTGCCGCAGAATTTCTTGATCCATTTCCTGAAACACTCGTTAAGGATATGGAAAAAGATATCGATCAGTTAAGCGATGAATTGCCACCCTTGAAAGTCTTTATTTTACCTGGTGGACACACTGCGGCATCCATGTCACATGTCGGAAGGACTGTCTGTAGACGTTGTGAACGTAAAATCAGTCAACTTCTCGAAGAACAAAACAGTGACGCAGGCCAGGACGAAATGAAAACTATTCAAGTATATATCAACAGACTTTCAGATTACCTTTTCACAGTGGCCCGATACATCAATTTCAAGACAGATACCAGGGAACGTGAATGGCAGAAAAGCTAAAAGGTGAAAATGCTGTCAATCGGGTTACTCTGCTTGACAGGGTCTGGCTTAGTGAGGATACTTTTCAATTAAAATGTACTCGGCCGGAAGAATTTACCTTTTTGCCCGGTCAGCATGTTTCGTTTTCTGTGGGAAATTTCTGTCGGGAATACACCATGGTATCTGCGGATACTGATGATTTTTTACTTTTTCTCATTAAACGTCTCCCGGAAGGTAAATTAAGTCCTCAACTTGCTGACATGCCGTTGCAGACCCAGATAGCAATTTCTCCTCCAGCGGGTTATCTGGTCAATCGAAACTCACCGGATATGCAGGTGTTTGTCGCAACAGGGACAGGTATTGCCCCTTTTATTTCCATGGTACGTAGTGGTGCTCGTGATTTTACCCTTATTCATGGGGCAAGGGATCGGGTAGAGTTGTTTTATGAAAAAGAACTGCAAAAACACGCTGCTTCCTACATACGATGTCTAACTACTTCCAAAGCGGTTAATTGCAATCTTGAAGGTTTTTATTCAGGCAGGGTAACGTCTTTTTTAAAGAAATCTTTTACTGAAGGCAGATATGCATTTTATCTTTGTGGCGTATGGGAGATGATTCAGGAAGTTACCCACATTATAGACGAGCGATTCCCTGCGTCTGTAATTTATAGTGAAGGATATTAACTTGCGAGCGTCTCCGCGTGCTCTACTCGCAATCTTGTCTCCCGCTTATCTGCTTGCGAACAAAATGAGCAATTTACCTGTGGATGAGGTTCGGAAATATTGGCATAATCCTATGTTTGTGAGTGGTATACCACAAGCTTTATCTATAGATTTATTCTCCGTGCATTGCGTTGCATAACAGAGAAAACAAAACTTGACTCTCCTGGAAAATTTTTGGTATAAAAGTAAAATTATCGCAAGCGCGGTCTGTAAAGATGTGCCAAATTTCAAGTAATTAAAAACGTATCATGGCAACTGAAATACCGGTTTATATCATTACTGATCCATCTTTTCAGAGGCATGATACTGGTGGGGGTGATCATCCGGAAGTTCCTGAACGTATGCAGGTGATTGCCCGTTTTCTCCGCAGCTGTTCCTTTACAAAGGCAATACAGCATTATTTCCCCATTCCTGCCACCAGGTCGCAGTTGCTCACTTTTCATACTGAAGACTGGCTTTTTCGCTTTGAGGAAGCAGTTCTCAGTGGTCGGACATATATTGATCACCCAGACAATCAGGTCGGTTATGAGTCCTATGAAATCGCAACCCTGTCTGCCGGGACCGGGATTCGTGGAGTTGACTTGATAGAGCAGGATTCCCAGTCCATCATTTTTGGAATTACCCGTCCTCCCGGGCATCATGCAGAGCCCAACACACCCTATGGTTTCTGTTTTTTTAATAACTGTGTTATAGCTGCCCGCTACTGGCAGAATGGTTACGGTAGAAAAAGAATTTGTATATTGGATTTTGATGCGCACCATGGTAACGGCATACAGACAGCTTTCGAAGAAGATGCTGACAGTGCGTATATATCCATTCATGAGCACCCCAGCTTCAGTTACCCAGGTACTGGATGGCCAGAAGAAACCGGCATCAAGGCCGGCAAGGGAACTATGTTGAATCTCCCTCTGCTTCCTGGGGCAGGTGATTCAGAAGTTCGCGCACTTTTCCCTCGAATTCTGGACTTTGTTAAAAAATTTCAGCCAGATGCTTTGGTCGTCGGTGCCGGATTTGATGCCCATATTGATGATGATATGTCTGGACTGAATTTTTCCACCCGGATATACGAAGAATTAGGAGCATTTATAGCTGAACTGGCGCATACATATACTCAGGACCGTTTTGTATCCATATTGGAAGGAGGGTACTTTCTGGAAAGTTTGGGGCCGTGTGTGGGAGCTTATTTGCAGGGAATAATTCTGTATAAAAATAAGAAATAGATAATCGACAGACCACAGGAGTATTAACATGTTTGTTCAGTATTTCATGACCCGTGATCCGATAACCATTGGTCCGGAACAAACAGTGGCCGAAGCAATCAATCTTTTGAATCATTATAAATTTCGCCATATACCTGTGGTGGATGATGAGGGGATGCTGCTTGGCATGCTTACAGACAGAAATTTGCGATCCGCCACGCCCTCAACTGTCGCCAGAAGCAGTCAGCGACAGAATGTTGAGGAAAAGGTCAACAACACTCCGGTAAAACTGGTGATGAATGACGATTGTCTCCACTTGACCCGAATGTCTACCCTGGACAGGGCTTTGCTATTATTGCAGTCGAAAGGTATGGGAGCGCTTCCCGTACTTAATGAGACCCAGCAGGTAATAGGCGTTTTTTCCGTTATGGACCTGATGAAAGCGTACAAGGGACTTTTTGGGTTGGGAGAAAAGGGATCTTCGCTTGTCTGTATCGAAGATAACGGAGACCCCGAGGCCCTCAGTAAGATTGTCAAGGCAATGGAGGATAACAATGTGGAGTTTACAAGGCTCATCAGGGCAAAAGCTGCAGATGGCATTGATCCGATGATTTATCTTCGCATTAATACCTATAACATTCGTTCTGTTCATAAGGCCATTGAAAAAATTGGGTTTACAATCCATATACCCAGAGTAACCAACACGTAAGGGAGCGGTTTTGGAACAATTATTCAATCCTCAGTCCATAGCTATCATAGGAGCATCGAAAACCGCAGGCAAGGTAGGGTACGAAGTGCTGCACAACCTCGTGAAAGGTGGTTTTGAAGGCCCTATCATCCCTGTGAATCAAGCCGGTGGCGAACTTCTGGGGCTAAAAGTATATAGAGATATACTTTCATATCCCGATCCCATTGATGTGGCTGTTATTACTGTTCCGGCTGAACAAGTCGCTGATGCAGCCAGAGCTGCCGTGGGCAAAAAAGTCCAAGGTGTAGTGGTTGTAGCGTCCGGATTTAAGGAATCAGGTAATATGGGCAGGGCACTTGAAGAGGAATTGATCGCCATTTGCCGGAAAGGTAAGATTCGTTTGCTTGGCCCGAATTGCCTTGGGTTAATCAATACTGAAATAAAGCTCAACGCCTCGTTCTCCAAACGTATTCCAAAGCCTGGGGCCATGGCTATTTTTTCGCAGTCAGGAGCTCTGTGTACCGCGATGATGGATCTGGCAGATAGCAGAGAGCTGGGTCTTTCCAAATCCATTTCCATCGGCAACAAGGCCGATATCACCGAGGTCGATGTTCTCGAGGCATTAGCCCGGGATGACAAGACCAAGGTCATTGTGGGGTATTTAGAGGACATCAGCGATGGAGATCGCTTTGTGAAGGCTGCAGAAGATGCCTCGACAAACAAACCTGTGGTCATACTCAAGTCAGGGACGACTGTTGCCGGTATCCGTGCCGCAGCTTTGCATACAGGTGTTCTGGGAGGCAAAAGAGATACGGCTTATGGTGCAGCTTTTCGCAGGGCGGGTATATGCAGGGCTGATAGTTTTGAAGCCTTATTTGATTATTCCACGGCTCTTGCCATGCAACCCCCGCCAAAGGGCAATAGAGTTTTTGTCATCTCCAATGCAGGGGGGCCGGGAACTATAGCAGCTGATGCCATTGAAAAAGCTGGTTTGGTTGTCTGTGAAATGAGCAGTGAGACCAAAACCGCTGTACAGCATATCTTACCCTTTGCCACTAAAGTCAATAATCCCATGGATGTGAGTGGGGAGGCGACACCGGAGCATTTTGGTGCGCTCCTGGAGGCTGCGCAGGATGATGACTCCATTGATGCAGTGCTCATTATTCTTGCTCCCCAGTATTTGGATGAGCCAGCAGAAACGGCCAGAGCCATCGCTGGGAAACTTAATTTTACCAAACCTGTACTTGCCTCCTTTTTAGGAGGGGACGATGTTATGCCCAGCAGACGTGAACTTGCTGCGGCCAGATTACCATTTTATGCTTCTCCTGAGAGGGCTGTCGCAACCATTCGTGCTATGTATGATTATGGTGAATGGAAGCGGAGGCCTGCTCGGCATGTTATACGTTTTCCCGTTAATCGTCGGAGGGTTGAAAGGATTATATCAAGGAGGCAGAGAACTGGGCGTCTGCAAATTGGTGAAGTTAAATCCAAGGATATTTTGAAGGCCTATGGATTCCGTATTCTTGACGGGCGTATGACAGTCAGCCCTGAACAGGCTGTAGAAATAGCGCGTTTTATTGGCTTCCCTGTGGCCATGAAAATAGTTTCTCCCTCTATTGTACACAAATCGGATCTGGGTGGTGTTCGTCTTAATGTTGGTTCCAGCCAGGAGGTAGCCGATGCCTTTGAACTTATGATGCTCCGAATAAGAAAACATGCGCCGGAGGCAAAGATAGACGGGATTTATGTCGAAAAAATGGCTGAAAAAGGGCTTGAGGTCATTATAGGTATGACACGTGATCCTCAATTCGGCCCTATGTTGATGTTTGGTTTAGGTGGTATTTTTGTCGAGGTCATGAAAGATGTAGCTTTTCATTTGGCTCCCATCACAGAGGACGAAGCCATTCAGATGCTGAGTTCCACCAGATCATACGAGCTATTGAAAGGAAAGCGTGGGTTAAAAAAGGTCGATGTGGGTGCCTTGGCTGTGGCGTTACAAAGAATTAGTCAACTGGCAACCGATTTTCCACAGATAGCAGAGTTGGACATTAACCCGCTCATTGTTGGAGAACCTGGGACAGAGCCTGTGGTAGCTGATGCAAGAATGTCCTTTGTTAAACCGGAGAAGGATCTCCGGGCAGGTAGTTAATCCCTTTTTACCAGCATGGCTGAAGGTAATTATCAGCCATTCTGATTATTGCACAGTAAAATCATGTGCGTTGGCAGCTTCTGCTGTCAAAAGGTCTCTTTCGCAGAACAATACTGCGAATACATAATTGTTTATTAGCAAACGGTGTCTCATGGTTGAATATGATCAGAACTGGCAGCAAACCTACAAAGACATGATTGCCACTCCGGCCAGGGCAGTCTCGCAGATCAGACCTGGGCAAAGGGTGTTCATTGGTACTGGTTGTGGAGCACCTCAGGATCTCATTACATCCATGACTAAAAGGGCAGGGCAGCTGAATAATGTTGAGATTATTCAACTCATCACCAAAGGAACAGCTCCCTATGCTGAGAAAAAATTGTCTGAATGTTTTGCCATTAACGCATTTTTTATCAGTTCCAACATTCGGACCGTTATTCAGGAAGGATATGGCGATTATACCCCGATACTCCTTTCTGATGTTCCCAGGCTGCTTGATTCAGGCATTTTACCCCTTGATGTTGCCTTAATCCAGGTAACCCCTCCAGATACTTCCGGAAAGGTAAGCCTTGGAATTTCAGTTGATATCGTACGTTCAGCCGCAGACAATGCTTCGCTGGTAATTGCGGAAGTAAATCCCAATATGCCCTGGACACATGGAGATACTCTGATAGATGTCTATGATCTGGATATACTTGTTCCTGTTGATCACCCTATTCTTGAGCGTAAGGTTGATCCACCCAATGAGGTCAGCAGAAGTATTGCCAAGCAGGTGGCTGCACTGATTCCCGACGGGGCAACCATTGAATTGGGTCTGGGACGTGTCCCCGGATATGGTCGTATTCCCCAAGTGGTTATGGAGTATCTGCACGAAAGCAAAGATATCGGTTTTCATACAGAAATGATCTCAGATACCATCATGCCTCTTATAGAGTCAGGTGCTGTGACTGGGGCGAGAAAGAGCATTGATCGTGGTAAAATCACAGCTAGTTTTTGTATGGGAACCAAAAAACTTTACGAATTTATACATGACAACCCTCTTTTTAGTTTCCGTCCAACGGAATATCTCAATGATGCCGCGGTAATAGGGAAACATAAACGGATGGTATCGGTCAATATGGCCCTTGAAATCGATCTGACCGGGCAGGTCTGTTCCGATTCTGTTGGCGGCAAGTTTTATTCCGGCATAGGTGGTCAGATAGATTTTAACCGCGGAGCATCGCGGTCCGAGCGAGGTCGAGCCATAGTTGTCTTGCCATCACTAATGAAAGACAGTAACTCCAGCCGTATAGTTTCCACCTTACAGCCAGGTTCTGGTGTGGTTATTACCCGGGGAACAGTACATTATGTCGTTACCGAGTACGGTGTGGCCTTTCTCCATGGCAAGTCGATACAGGAAAGGGTAATGGCCTTGATTTCAATTGCACATCCGGACTTCAGGGAACAGCTGTTTAACGAGGCCGTAGAATTGAAATATCTCAGGCCTGAGCTTGCTCGGTTTGGAAACCGTTTTATCGTTCCAGCTGAAGAGGCAATGCGGGCGAATTATCTTTTACCTGAAGGCATTGATATCTCTATCCGTTCCATTCGTCCCACCGATGAACCTCATATGAGAGAATTGTTTTACAATCTTTCCCAGGAGACAGTCTATTATCGCTTCATGACCCACCATCAGCGATTTACCACCCGCCATATACAAGATTTTGTCTACATAGATCATCGGAGGGATGTGTGTATCGTGGCCACCGTGCCTGAAGCGCATGGTGAACAGATCATAGCTGTTGGACGCTATTATTTAAACGAAAAGACGAATAAAGCTGAAGTGGCTTTTATCGTTAAAGACGATTGGCAAAATAAACGATTGGGAACCTTTCTCTTTCAGCATTTAATACATATTGCTAAGAATAATGGAATAGCCGGGTTTACTGCGGAAGTGCTTCGGGAAAACAAGCGTATGCAGAACGTGTTTAATCATTCTGGATTAAAAGTGAGCAGTAATATCGAAGAGGGCGTGTACTCATTTGTGATGGATTTTTAGCCACATACTCTGAAGAGGCACTTTTTTCTAGACGGGCTGTTGCCATTCCAGGGGTGAATTAGTATCTTTTTGTTCTGAAGATCAGTGTAATATTTCACAGGATTATATTTTTTTAGATCTACCTGTGATTGATTAGTAACCCGGATTTCTCACTCATGATTCTTTTTGTAGCAGTAAGGCTGTTGCAACCCAAAGATTGTGCTACCTTTCCGACAGTACTCATGCTGTACGCCAGGGGGTCTCACTGTTGGCTTGGTGTGAAAATGCAGTGTTTTTTGATGTGAAAGACACATGGTAGTCATGAGAAATACGGGCTCAATCCCTGTTTTAACTTAGGTGTAGCGTGAGCCCACAGCACTACCAGAAAGACATCCCTTTCCAGATTGTTTCCGAGTTCAGCCCTGCGGGGGATCAACCCACTGCCATCGAAAAATTGGCAAAAGGGTTGTCTCTTGAAGAAAAACATCAGGTACTGCTCGGCGTCACCGGGTCAGGTAAAACCTTTACCATGGCCCAGGTCATTGCAGCAGTCCAACGTCCAGCCTTAATCCTCGCTCCCAATAAAACGCTAGCAGCGCAGTTGTTCGGCGAATTTCGTGAACTTTTTCCCCACAATGCCGTAGAGTATTTTGTATCCTATTACGATTATTATCAGCCAGAGGCTTATATTCCAGCTTCTGATACTTACATTGAAAAAGATTCTTCCATAAATGATGCCATCGATAAAATGCGCCATTCGGCGACACGTTCGCTGCTAACCAGAAGAGACGTTTTGATTGTCGCTTCAGTGTCCTGTATTTACGGTCTTGGATCTCCGGAAGAATATAGAAATATGCATCTGTTCCTGCAAGTTGATACAGACTATCCCATGGAGGAAGTGCTCCGCAGGCTTGCCTTCATGCTGTATGAGCGTAACGAATTTTCTTTTCATAGAGGCACGTTTAGAGTTCGGGGTGATGTGCTTGATATTTTCCCAGTGCATGAGGAAAACCATGCTGTCCGGGTGGAATTTTTTGGAGACACCATAGACACCATTTCGATCATCGACCCTTTGCGTGGAGTTGTACTGGAAGATGTGGATGAAATTACCGTTTTCCCTTCCAGCCATTTTGTGACCAGTCAGGATAATCTTGAAAAGGCCATGCGTTCCATCAAAGAGGAGCTTCGTCTCCGTTCAGATGAATTATATCTGAACAATCAACTGGTAGAACAGCAGCGCCTTGAACAACGGACAATGTTTGACCTTGAAATGATAGGTGAGCTGGGATACTGCAATGGCATTGAAAATTACAGCAGGCATCTTACCGGTAAGCCCGAAGGAGCCCCACCTCCAAACTTATTGGATTATTTTCCCGACGATTATGTGACTTTTATTGACGAATCCCATATCGCTGTACCTCAAATTCGTGGAATGTATAATGGGGACCGTAGCCGCAAGCAGACTCTGGTTAATTTTGGTTTTAGATTGCCTTCTGCGCTGGATAACCGCCCGTTGCGATTTGATGAATTTGAACAGCGTGTGCACCAGGTTATCTATGTCTCTGCAACACCAGGAAATTATGAATTGGAAAAGAGCCAGGGGTTGATTGTTGAGCAACTTATACGACCAACCGGACTCCTTGATCCACTCATAGAAGTTCGTCCTGCCTCCAATCAGGTTGATGATCTTCTTGAAGAAATCCGTCTGCGCAGCCAGCGAGGAGAGGCGGTATTGGTAACCACTCTGACCAAAAAAATGGCTGAAGACCTCACTGAATACTATGAAGAATTAGGGGTCAGGGTCCGATACCTGCACTCTGATATTAAAACTCTTGAACGTATTGAACTGATTAAAGATCTCCGTAATCGTCTGTATGATGTCTTGATAGGCATAAACCTGCTTCGTGAAGGGTTGGATATTCCTGAGGTCTCGCTGGTCGCAATTCTGGATGCCGATAAGGAGGGTTTTTTGCGTAGTGCACGCTCCCTTGTGCAGACTTGCGGTCGAGCTGCAAGAAATGCTGATGGAACCGTGATTCTCTATGCTGATTCTGTAACGGATTCCATGGCGTATACCATTGAGGAAACCAATCGCCGAAGAGAAATACAGCATGCTTTCAACCAGGAACACAATATTACTCCGCAGACAATTATTTCCGAAGTGAAAGATTCCATAACACAACACTTAAAGGCTTCAGGGTGGAGTGAAGAGCCACGCGAAGGTACGAATCAGGTGTTGCTGAAAGCTGCCGAGCCCACTGCCGTGTACAGGAGTGTGGGTCAATTACAACAAGAAATCCGAGACCTTGAAGAAAAGATGAAAGAGGCTGCTGAGCGGTTGGCATTTGAAGAAGCCGCAGCCTATCGAGATCAAATGAATGCATTGAAAATGCTGGAGTTGGAAGTTGGCTGAACTAGTACATCGTATATCTTTGTGGATTGTGCCCCGTATTTTTGTCCTTTTAATTCATCTTTGGTTTCGTACATGCAGAATTGAAATTCGAGGCCAGGAATATCTAGAAAAAACAGAAAAAGAAGGACCAGGCATAGCCACTTTTTGGCACTATTCATTTGTCTATTGTTTTTATCATCTGCGCAAATATTCTGCCGCTGTAATGGTTAGTGCCAGTAAAGATGGAGAATATATTGCACGGGTAGCCCAGCTCATGGGGTTCCTGCCTGTTCGTGGCTCTTCAAACAGAAAAGGGGTGCAGGCTTTGAGACAAATGATCCAGGCTGTGCAGAAGGGGTATAACTGTGGCATCGTAGCAGATGGCTCCCAGGGACCGCCCAGAAAAGTGCAGCCGGGATGTATCTTAATAGCCAGTAAAACCGGTTGTCCAATAATACCTATTGTATGGGCCGCCAGACCATTACTGACCTTTAATTCATGGGATAAAACGGTGCTGCCTCTACCGTTCAGTTCCATTGTTTTACAGTACGGTGAACCAATGGAAGTCCCTGCAGGCATTGATGGCCAGCAGGTTGAACAATATCGCGAAAAATTGGAACAACAGATGAATCATCTCTATGATGATGTTTGGAAAAAAGTCGGATTGCAATGTCATGAAAAAAAAGACTGAGCCAAGATACCTGAAAGATCGTTACCGTTGTGTTCCTGCATAGGTCGCTGACACTACGTACTCCCCCAATTGCAATGTAAAAATAATGAATCCTTTATCCCCAACCCAGTTGTATGGCGAATCCTGTGGAGAAAAAGTGAACGTCGATAATGTGAAAAGTTGTGTGGTTGCCGGTATGAGCGGCGGGTCAGGCAAATCAGTGGTATCCGTAGCCCTGATTTCAGTGCTTAAGCAGGAAGGGGCATCCATTATCCCGTTTAAAAAGGGCCCGGATTATATCGATGCTGGATGGATGACAGCTGCTTCCCAGACCCCCTGTTATAATCTCGATCCTTATCTCATGACTCCTGCAGCTATACAGAAGTCGTTTCAGGGACATTTACATGGATATGACTATGCTATTATAGAGGGCAACAGAGGGGTATATGACGGTGTGAATATACAGGGCGAGTATTCCACAGCTTCCCTTGCCAAATTATTGAACCTGCCGGTAATTTTAGTGGTGAATTGTTCTAAAACCACCCGGACCGTTGGTGCAATGGTTTTAGGCTGCTGTCATTTCGACCCTGATATCGAATTTGCAGGCGTAGTTCTCAATCAAATTGCAACATCCCGGCATGAAAGCATAATTCGAAGATCCATAGAGACCTATACGCCGTTATCAGTGTTAGGTATCGTACCAAGGATGAAAGAAGATGTTTTTCCAATGCGTCACCTTGGTGTCATCCCTCTACAGGAGCATACCGGATCACAGCAGGCCTTGGAAAGATTATCGACATTGGCCAGAGAGAATTTTGATCTGCATCGAATTAAACGTGCAATGACGCCCGTTGTCCCAAACATTGCCCTGCATAATCCAAAAATAGAGCCGCACAATAGAGTTACCATAGGAATAATCCGCGATGTAGCCTTTCAGTTTTACTATGAAGAAAATTTAGAGTATCTTCAAAGAGAAGGGGCAGAATTAGTGACGATTGACGCGTTGCATACTGAAAATCTGCCTGAAAATCTTGACGGTCTCTATATCGGCGGAGGTTTTCCAGAAACCAGTGCCAGGCAACTAGCTGAAAACCGGCGGTTCCGCGAGTCCCTACGAAAGGCGGCGGAAAAGGGGCTGCCCATATACGCCGAATGTGGCGGGTTGATTTATCTGGGCAGATCCATTGAAATTGAAGGCCAGGTATATCCCATGGCAGATGTTTTCCCCATAAGATTTGGTCTCTCGCAAAAGCCCCAGGCACATGGCTATTCGACATTTACTGTCACTGGAGATACCTGTTTTTATGCAAAGGGTACTGTCATAAAAGGCCATGAATTCCGTTATTCGACCGTACAGTCCTGGGAAGGAGATGAGAGTGATCTTGTCGTACAAATGACGCGTGGTACAGGATTCGTCGCAGGCCGTGATGGGTTGGTGAAAAAAAACACTTTGGCTATGTACACCCATGTTCTTGCACCAGGGACTCCGGAATGGGCCATTGGGCTGGTCCAGGCTGCCAGGAAATATGCGAAAAGGCCTTGAAAGTCAGCAGACAGGTTCTTGTTTGCCAGGGATGTTCTACACGTGTTCAGTCAATTGAAACAGGCGTTCAATAATCATGAGAAATGTGGATGGAATCAGTTGAAAATGGCGACAAGGCTAAGGCTGTTTGAAAAGTGGCAGGAGGCAATAAAAAATGTCCCCTGTTACCTATGCATCAAGCTGATTTTGACTTCTCTACATCTACGGTTCTATAATGTAAAACAAACACATCGCTAAATTTCAGCCTGCAGCTAATATTGTGCGAAAAACAACCAATATTATTTTCTTTTCTTGTGTATATATATTCCTGCCATACGCGGAGGCATACGCTGCGAAATCTCCTCCATGGTCATTGTATCTCAATGCAGTCTTTTTTTTATGTGTGTTTCTGACGGTCGTATTCCTGGTACTTCTCGCCAGAAAATTGCGTTGTACTCAAGCAGAATTAGCACACAGTCGTAATGAACAGAAATATCTTCTGCGTATTTTTGATCTGGCACCACTGGACGTTTTATGGCTGGATGAAAATCTGGTGATTACCAGAGTCAATAAAACCGCTGAACAAGCAGCCGGAAAATACCATATGGATCTGGTTGGTATGTCTCACCATGATTTTGATCCTGATTTCCCAGAAGAAGAACTGCTCTCATTGTCTACTGTAGATACAAACGCGAAGATTCACCGGAGATACCCTTGTGTTCAGGAAGAACCATGTAGAAGCTGTGAAGAAATTATATACAGTTATGGGACGGGAGCTGGGAAAGTCTTTATCAGGTATGGATTTGGGCTTGTTGATTTTGTCTGTAACAAGACTGTAGAGAGAAAGTGTATAACCTTACAGAGTGGTCAGGCCCATGAAGTTCTCCGCAGTGCCAAGCGTATGCGCATGGAATTCATAGCCAATATGAACCATGAAATACGTACACCGATGAACGCAATTATCGGTTACGCTGAAATGCTTGCTGCCAGTGATCTTGGAGGGAGGGAACAGCGATTTGCCGAGACCATATATAAAAGCAGCATGACGCTGGTTAGTTTGCTTAATGACATAATGGATCTCTCGAAAATAGAATCCGGTCGTCTTAAGATTAATCAGACTGTGATCAGCCTTCACCATTTGGTGCGGGAATCCATAGTGGCTTTTGAGGATGTCGCTAGGAGCAAAAATCTTCATCTGGGGGTTGAGATTAAGAAAAATGTTCCTGACGTTATTCTTTTTGACGGAGTACGTCTGCAGCAGATTTTACAGAATCTTTTAAGTAATGCCGTTAAGTTTACTCACCATGGAAGCATCTCAATTGCTGTCGAAGCCTCTCCGTCAGGTGTCTATCAACAACCGGAGGCTTGGACCATTGATATTACTGTCAGGGATACCGGCTTAGGGATGGATAGGGAACAGGAGCTTATCGTTTCCGAGGTGCTGAATCCAGTTTCAGAAGAATCCTTTGAAGTATACAGCGGTATAGGGTTTGGAGTGCCCCTTTGTGCAAAGCTGACTTCTATGATGGGAGGGCGTATACATCTGCAAACAGAACCCGGCAAAGGAGCTGCTTTTACCGTTACCTTTGACAACGTGCTGGCTCCGGCTACAGCGCCTCAAATTGAACAAGAAGATAAAATTGTTCCTCAGCGCCGGCTGTCAAGTACCAGGATCATGGTTGTTGACGACATGGATCTTATTAAAGATGTTTTTGTCGATTATTTTAACGGAACGGAATTCACAGTTGTTTCTGCTTCCAATGGTGATGAAGCATTGGCCCAGATAAAAAGGGAACAACCGGGAATGATTTTTCTTGATTTGAATCTGGTTGGAAAAGATGGAAACGCTGTTGCCAGAGAACTGCGGGCCAATCCTGATACTGAAGGTATTCCCATCATACTCATGACGGGAAATCTCCTGGAAGAATCAGAGTATAAACCTCTTTTTGATGATTTTTTACAAAAACCATTTCGTCTGGAAGGGCTAGACAGGATTGTCGATAAATATAAAAAAATGATGGAGAGAACTGGAAATGATCTTGTTTCTGAGCAGGCAGTAATTGACACTTCCGCTATCAAGGAAACTGCTTCGCTGGCAACATTGTGGAATAATGATCTCAGTTATCTTTTGGATCAGGCCATGCATACTGGCAGCCTTTCCGCAGCATTAATGCTTGGAAACAGTATTGTAGAGATTGGAGAAAAAAGTAATTCTGAGACAATTGTACGACTTGGCGAGGAACTGGCCGATGCCGCGGGCGAACCAAACATCGTCGAAGTCGAACAGATTCTCACTTCACTGAAAGCCATGTCTGGATATGAAATATGACCAGAAGAAAGAAACCATTGATTTTTATTGTTGATGATGTTCCCCAGAATATCCAGGTCGCCATGTCCCATCTGAAAGCCTTGGACTGTGAGTTCGCCTATGCAACCAATGGTGAACAGGCTTTAGAGCGTATCAAGATAACTATGCCGCAACTGATTCTCATGGATGTGATGATGCCGGGGCAGAGTGGCTTTGAAACAGTTGAACAAATCCGGAAAAATCGGAAGATTGATTCTATACCCATCATATTTCTGACCGCGAGGGCAGAACCGGAAGACATTGTTCGCGGATTTGAATTAGGTGGCGTGGATTATATTACCAAACCGTTCAAAGGAGTTGAGCTACGCTCAAGGGTACGTAATCATTTGGAATTAAGTGCTTATCGTTTCAGCCTTGAGGAACAGGTGAGAAAGCGTACTCAAGAGGCGGAACTACTTAAAGATGTGATTATAGAAGCCATGGGTGAGATGGCGGAATATCGTGATCCGGAAACTGGCAGTCATATTCATCGTACGCGCGAATACGTCTACACTTTGTCCATCACCCTTGTTAAAAACGGTCATTTCACCGATCAGCTGACAGATGAATATATAGCATTGCTGAAAAAATCAGCGCCACTACACGATATCGGAAAAGTCGCGATTCGAGATTCAATACTTCTTAAACCGGGAAAACTTACATTTGAAGAGTTTGAAGAGATGAAGAAACACACCAGCTTTGGTGAAGAAGTTATTGCCAATCTTGAACAGATGGCTGGGCATCCCACTTCATTTCTTAGCTGTGCGAAGGAAATTGCCGGAGCACACCATGAAAAATGGGATGGGTCCGGCTATCCTCGTGGACTTGCGGGAGAAGATATCCCCCTGGCTGGACGCATTATGGCTATAGCGGATGTCTATGATGCGCTTATTTCAAAACGTGTTTATAAAGATGCCATTTCCCACGAAGATGCCATTCAAATAATGGTTGATGGCAAAGGCGCCCACTTTGATCCTTTACTGGTGGATGCTTTGATGGAAGTAGAACCAGTCTTTTTCGAAATTGCTCAGGCTAACCGAGATTAAAACTCAACAGCTTGAATACAGTTTTTTACCGCATTCAAGCTGTTCTATCTGAAGCGAACCGAAATTTAGCAGCCACACCCTCCGGAACCGCATGAACTACAGCCACCTCCGCCAGGGAGTGGTACTGATGAGCGAACATGAAAACCGGATTGTGCCCCAGCATCAATAAAGTCTATGCTGACATCTCCGCACTGTTCCATGAGTTCTTTTTCCATGAGAAATGTAAGGCTTTCCTGTTCGAATACTTCGTCCCCGGGTTTTTGTTCGTCAAGGGCAAGGCCCAATGCCGGTCCTGAACAACCGCCATTCATAACAATAATTCTCAATGGCGAGGTTACGTTATTCTCCTTGAGGTACGCTGTAAGTTTTTCTGTTGCTGTGGCTGATACTTCAAACATGTCAAATCTCCCTAATAAATAATAGTGTAACCAACACTCACACACTCAGGCTGACCAGTGTCGGGTGAAAGTTCTGTTGTGAGACATCTAAATGTGTAATGAAGTCTAAACTATTAATTCCTTTATCATGAGTCAAGGTGTAACTTTATCTTTATCTATGACAATCATAGGTAACTGGTATTTTTATATCTGCCAGGGCTATGTTTCAACCTGTGTAACTGACTAAAATGAGGCGTTAAGATGTAACTTATCACAGGTACTCCACGAAGTCTCAAGCTGGTCGCTTATCTCTTTGCACGATCGCGGTTTCCCGCATAGATAATAGCCTTCAGGAGTCTTCGCTTACCTGCGAAAAACCGTGATTGCATAAATCTGAGGCACCTGTGACCAGTTACGACTCAGAACTAATTGAAATATCAGTGTTGTTAACTCCGTGATCAGGTAAAAGGGTTCTTCGTTCGCCTGTCAGTTAATGATGTCGGCCGTCTGAACGACAATTTACCTTCCTGAATTTATTGCAAATAGCGAGCACGAAATGTCTGAAGATGAGTTCACCATTGAAATAAAAAGTTGGAAAGGGCTGGCTGTTGTTGCCGGAATCATAATTTTGGCCTTCTGGATACATCATTATACCTACTACTATAATCCAAATCTAGAGGCGTCCATTAATGCCCTCACGTCTGAAGATCCGGCAATAATCTCTCAAGCATTGATGGATATCGAGACATTGGGCATGGAAAAAGGGCATAAGCTCATCCCCTATATCCTTGTTCTTTTGGGTGATGAAAGACCGGTGCCAGAGCCGATTGTCTCAAAAATGATTCGAAATATCCAGTCTACGCCGGGAGCTATCGGTGGTTTTGACGCCTATTTGAAACCTACTCAGACTATCGGTTTTTCTGCTGCGATGACCCTGCAGTCATTTTTAGTCATTGATCTACGCAAATCGGGGCGTATTAGCGGCAATGCAAGGGAACAAATTATTTACTACGTGACTGAAACGATCGGGTTGGATAAAGATGAATACACAATTTCAAATGCCCTGGCCGCCGTATGGATGATGCGTGACAAAAGGCTGCTCCCGTTCTGGTTCGATAGCCTTGCCATCGATTCGCAAAGCATTCGGATATTCGCCCTTGCAGGAATAAAGTACTATATCTATGATCGAACCCACGGCTTGTTTACATGGCACCCGGAAAAGGAGATATCCGCAGAGATGATTGAAAACCTCATACATTGTACAGAAGATCCGTCTGCTTATGTACAGCGCAAAGCCAGAGATATCATTCAGGAATTAAGGAATGCTGGTTGGGAATTGTAATTCTGAAAATATTTTCGTGAGAGAATATTGGAGAATCGAAACAGATCACCATTACCGCATAAACCGGTAGAAGAATTCTGAAGCATGAAAGTTCGGCGGACAAAGACAGGAGCTGAATTTTGGGAGAACAAGCTTCAGCACTTGAATAGAATAAAACTTTTCGCATCGAATTATGATTGTCATCTGCAAAGAGTGAGAAGTATGCAGCACTGTACGAGCGCAGGTTTTTCCCAGCATTACTACGTGCGCAAAATGTACCAAGGCTCATGGTAAAAGAGCCTTTATAACCATTCCAGGACTAGGCTGTGGTTGCTTTGCCGGGAGGTACAGAGGACAGCTGGGCGATATGCTCAGTAATACTTTGCAGAATTTGCTTGATAAATATGTGGATCTAATGCCTGATGTAAGGGCCGTCTCTTTTGATCCATACGACGAGTGCAATGATGAACGGATGCAAATCGGTCATATTTCATACCTTATACGTCCGTATACGGCGGGGAATGAAAAAGCACAACTCTGCCTCCCTGAACAATATGAGGAAACCTCCGGAAAATTCAACAACTGCACATTGCTGAGCATCGTTGCCTGGGATCATGTCTCCTGGCCTGGAAATGACTTCCATATAGGTTTACGTGCAACAGACGACAGGTTTAAGGCTGCGGCTACCAATTCCATGAAGATTATGACAGGGGTGCAGGGTTGGTATAACTCCGCAACCTCTATGTATGAACCACCAAAAGAGTGCTTTACCTGGCAAAAGGTTGTGATGAAAAAAAAGCTAAACATACAGGTTCGAAACAATCTTTGTCTTTACCCGTAATGTATCAATAGAACCTCCTCAGATCAGAGCAACAGAAAAGTTGCATTTGGTCTACTGACGAGATGGCCCAGCAGTTTCACGCACGGCTCTATTCGGCCTTCGTCTCCCCTGCATCAAAGTTGTTGCAGTGACACCGCTCTTATGATTTCCACACTGTGTTTTTTCTAACGCACTTGTATTCCATTGTTTTTAGCTATTAAATACGTATAGCACAGGAAAAGTGCAACCAAAAAGTTGCAATGAACAAGCTGCATATAGTATCCCGCTTTCTATTTATTGAGTTTTTTTCTTACTATTACGTTGGAATAACTGGGAAAAAATAATTGAGCTCCAGCATGTTACCGGAGCGGCACAGTACATGCTTTTATATGGAGGAACGAGAGAGGATTATGAACAGGATATTTGCGAAATATTTCACATTCATGCTGCTGGTTCTTCAGGCTATGCCTGAAAGTGCCTGGGCTTTACAGCCACACAGCGCGCCTGAAGGATTGTATGTGCATCAGATGTCCCATCTGTTATTCACCGGGGCATTGGTGTATTTGTACATGCATACCAGGCGTACTCCTGAATTGCAGAGTAAAGGCTGGAAGTATCTGCAGACTTTCTGCATTCTCTTTTCAGGGTGGAATCTGCTGGCATTGATTGGACATGAAGCTATCAAGTTTTTAACTCCTGAGGATTTTATCCATGCTGCCACCTGGAATGAACAAATAGCAGGTCCCATCACTCCCGTTAAAATGGTGTATTTCATCACCAAAATGGATCATTTAATCTATGTGCCTGCACTGTTGTTTCTTGTCATAGCACTGCGAGTGTTAAGCAGGGAAGCATTGAAGGGGAAAGAAAAATGACCGCACTTCCCCTTTTTCCAGCCCACATTGTCGATATGATAGGCTCTGGTCTGGCCATTTTTCTTTCATTTCTCGCCCTGGTATATTCCCGAAGATTAGTTCGCCTACAACCCAACAATTTCATCTGGGGATTTCTTTTTTATTTCTGTGCTGCCATGGCTGTGTTTTCACTTTCACGTGGAGTGGGACACATTGTCAGAATTCTTTTAGTATTTGGAGGATATGGCGAAACATGGCGTCATCTTTCGCCTTTATCTGGTGGTTTCAACACCATGTTGCTGATATCTGCTGCAGCTGTAACTATCTATTATCATAAAGGATTGGCCGCTTACAAAGCTATTCGTACAGAAGCGGAAAAACTTACAGATGCCAATGTCAAGCTTTCTGCCTCTGCACTGCAATTGAAGCAACTGAATTTTCACCTTGAAGAGATGGTAGAAGAGCGGACCAGAAATCTTTCCAAATCAGAGCGAAAATTCAGGCAATTTTTTGAGAATTCAAAAGATGTTATCTATTTTTCTGATCATGAAGGTCGATTGACCAGCATTAATTCCAGCGGCTGGAGATTGCTGGATATTGAAGAACCCATTGAATCTTTTCGGTTATCCGATTTGTTCATCAAAGAGAGTGATCGCAAAAGATATCAGGAGGAGCTTCTTTTAAAAGGATATATCAGTGATTTTGAAGTCGAGTGTCAGGGACGAAACGGAGCCACCAAGCATATCCTGATCAGCGCCAATAGCGTGTATGATGAAGATGGCATCATGATCGGTCGTGAGGGAATCGGCAAAGATCTTACCAGATTGAAAACCATAACCGAACAGTTGATCAACCGGGAAAAAATGGCATCTGTCGGTGAAATGGCGGCAGGAGTTGCCCATGAGATTAATACTCCCCTGGGTATCATACTGGGTTATACCCAGCTGATGATGGAGGATTTCGCAGAAGGAAGTGAAGAGCATGCCAATCTGGAAGTAATGGAACGACAAACCAAAGCCTGCAGACGAATCGTTGCAGACCTGCTTAAATTTTCACGCCAGTCAGAAAGTGTCAAAGCAGCCCTTGATCTGAACCAGGTGGTTGATGAAGTCTTGGCCGTTACTGAACATTCTCTGAATATTCAACAGATAGAGGTGGTTCGTCAATTTTCACCTGCACTGCCGCAGGTGGTCGGTGATGCTGAAAAATTACGACAGGTCATGATCAACCTGATTAACAATGCGCAGTATGCCATTGGTGAGCAGGGTGGCAAAATTATCATCAATACAGACAGTACAGAAGGCTTTGTACATATTTCTGTCCTCGATACGGGAACAGGGATTCCCGATGAAATCAAACCCAAAATATTCGATCCCTTTTTTACCACTAAGGAAGTGGGCAAGGGGACTGGCCTCGGCCTGTCTGTAATTTATGGCATAATTCAGGAACACGGTGGCTCCATAGTTGTGGAAAGTCCGGTTATGGATCCGGAAAGCGGTCAGGAAATGAGCGGAACCGTATTTACCATTCTTCTGCCGATATATGAAAGTACCGGCAACGATGAATAGGAGAAAAGAACGAAATGGCTGAAATACTCGTATTGGATGATGTGCTTGATGCTGTGGTCCTGGTGAAAAAAGTGCTGACCAGGCTGGGACACAATGTGATGACTTTTACAGAAGAACAGGAAGCTATTGATTACGTCGAAAAGCATCAGGTTGATCTGGCTATTTTGGATATAAAGCTAAAAAAAATGAGTGGTATCCAGGTGTTGGAAGAAATGAAAAAGCTTAAACCTGAGATGAAAGCCATTATGCTCACCGGGTACCCAACCATAGAAACCGCTCGCACAGCCATTGAGCTTGGTGCAGGGGAATATTGCGTAAAACCCATCGATATATCCGAACTCAAAGAAAAGGTTGATGTTGTACTGGGCGGGTAAAAGAGTCGTGGTTTGGAACATCTAACTGTAATGAGGAGAATTTCATGAAAAAATCGGTCTACTCCATGTGTGGTATGTGCACCGTACGCTGTCCCATTCGTGTGGAGTCTGAAGATAACCAGGTCACGTGGATTGAAGGGAATCCCCATCTTCTGGCTGGTGCATTATGTGCCAAGGGGACTGCCGGAATTGCATTACTCAACGACAGCCAGCGACCGCAACAACCTTTGATTCGTGCTGGTGCCAGAGGGTCTGGAAGATGGCGGGAAGCCACCTGGGACGAGGCTCTGGATTATGTGGCGGACAAGCTCAAAGCCATTAAAAATCAGTATGGTCCGGAATCTGTGGTTTTATCCAGTCGCGGCGGCCCCTGGCAGGGCATGTATAAAGCTTTCATTCACGCCTTTGGTTCTCCTAATTATACCAACCATGATTGTACCTGTGGCCGGAATACGCACCACGCCAGTTTGTCTATAAACGGAGTAGGACGTAAAGGCTTTGCTTATGATATCAAGAATGCCAAGCACCTGGTGCTGTTTGGTCGGGATATGTTTTCAGCATTGCGCATTGCTGAAAATAACCAGACACTTGATATGCTCGAAAAGGGTGGCAGACTCACCTATGTGGATGTCCGCCAGACCATGACCGGTGCCAAGGCAACCAGATTTTTCCAGGTTCGTCCAGGAACAGACTATGCTCTCGCGCTTGGTGTGATCCATGAGGTGATTAAGCGGGAATATTATGACAAAGGCTTCATAGCTCAATATGTGACAGGCTTTGAGGAGCTTTGTGATTTTATTGAGCAGTACACGCCGGCCTGGACTGCAAAACAATGTGGCATAAAGGAAAAAGATCTTTTGGCCTTTGTTGATGAGATTGGAGAAGACCGGCCGAGTGTGATTTTTCATCCTGGCTGGAACCTGGCCAGGTATCAAGACTCTTTTTATGCCAGCCGTGCCATGCATATTCTCAATGTGCTCATGGGTAACATTGAAATGAAAGGAGGCCTTTTCATTCCCAAGGGTGCCAGCGACTGCGGTAAGGCTGGCATTCGCTCCATTGACTGCGGTAAACCCGATATTCGTCGAGGGGATGGCGTTGGCTGGAAATACAATCATTTCGATAAAGGGCCAGGGCTGGCACACCTCTTTTTTGAGAACATGCTCAAGGAAGATCCCTATCCCATCAAGGCCTGGATAGCCATGCGTCACGACCTTTGCAGTGGCATGCCTGACCCTCAGGCCCAGAAACTCGCTCTGGACAAGTGTGATCTCTTGGTCTCCATTGATACGAACTACAGTGAATTCGGCTGGTACAGTGATGTGATTTTACCTGAATCTACCTATCTTGAAAGAGATACTCCCATTGTTCAGCAGAAAGGATTGAAGCCACGCCTTAGCCTGCGTAGAAAAGCTGTGGAACCGAAATACGACACCAAAGCGAACTGGGAGATCTTTACTGAACTGGCTGCCCGTCTCGATCTTGAAGAGACTTTTCCTTTTAAAAGCATAGAAGAACTCTGGGCCTGGCAGCTGGAGCCAACCGGTTATACCATTGCCGACTTTGAAGAAAAGGGTTTTGTCGAACTGAGCGATAAAGATATCTTTTATGACCGCGATAAGCTGGACGGTAAGTTCGGTACACCCAGTGGTAAAATTGAGATCGTCAGCGAAAAACTGGATCAGGCAGGTCTTGTTTCCCTGAAGCCGTTTGAAGCTCCACCTGCACCTGAAAAAGGTATGTTACGTCTTATTTACGGTAAGGTCGCCGTTCACACCCAGGGACATACCACCAACAATCCCATGTTGTCTGAACTTATGCCCACCAATACTGCCTGGATCAACACCCGGCAAGCCAAGAAGCTTGGGGTTGAGACCGGTGATCTGGTTGAAATTTCTTCTAGTGATCACTCCTATAATGCAACAGTAGAGGCGTTGGTTACTGACCACGTTCATCCTGAAGCTGTGTTTGTTTACCACGGCTTTGGTAAAGAGATTCCCAGGCAGACCAGAAGCCTTCATGCTGGAGTCAGTGACCAGAAATTGATGATCGGTAAGCTCGACGATTGGGACCAGGCAGGTGGAGGAATCAATCTCTGCCAGGTGTTTGTCCATGTGAAAAAGAGTATCCGTAACACCAAAAGGAGAGTGGAACTGTGAAAAAATATATGATTCATCTCAACAGCCGCAGGTGCATAGCCTGCCACGGGTGTGAGGTACACTGCAAGGCCAACAAAAATCTGCCGGTGGGACCGTTTCTCTGCACTATACATTGCACTCCACTGCAGAAAGTTGGCGGTGTTCCAAAGACAGAAATCACTTTCTCCCATTGCAGGCATTGCGAAGATCCTCTTTGTGTTCCTGCATGTCCGACTAATGCCATGATCCAGAGAGATGACGGTATTGTCTATGTAGACGCTGAAAAATGCATAGGCTGTATGGCTTGTCAGAAAGCCTGTCCCTGGGAGATACCTGTCCAGAATCCCGATACCGACAAGGCCGTTAAATGCGATATGTGCATGGACAGACTCGATGCCGGGCTCAAACCAGCCTGCGTAACAAAATGTACCACGCATGCACTGAAACTCGTCACCCTTGAGTGTGCATAGCCCCTGGGACAACGAGTAATGGATGACACGCCCATGAACAGCACCATGCAATCTGGAAGAGAGCAGGGGTATCTGCAGGTATTCCAGGAAGTTACCCGGTTGATAAGCGGAGTGCACGATTCCCAGCAGGTCATGGACCTGGTGGTGCGGAGACTGCCGGTATTACTGGAGGTGGATGCTGCCACCATCAGGTTGTTTGACGCAGGCACAGATCGTTTTGTTCTTGGTGCAGCCTGGGGCGTGTCAGATGAGTATTTATCCCGTTCCATCATTGATACCGAAGAAGTGATGGCTGAACTGCTTGCCGGTAAACCGACAGCCAGGAAGGATATTGACCAGAATTGCGATCACGCAGACTGCGCCTACATCTCCAACGAAGGTGTCAAAAGTGCCATGTCCCTTCCCATTCTCTATAAAGGGGAGTTGACCGGCCTGCTGCGTTTGTTGACAAAAAGGCCCCGGGAATTTGCAGAGGCTGAGATTAATTTTGCCATGTCCCTTGCTGAGCAGGTTGGCGTGGCCCTTGCCAATAGCCATATGATTCAGGAGCTGGAAAATCAGGTGAAGTTTTTCCAGGCACAGCGGGAGATATCCAAACTGGTTAATTCAACGTTGAACCTGGAGCAGGTACTGACTGCCATCGTCGAAAAACTGCCCGGTATCATGGGAGTGAAAGGTTGTACCATTCGCCTTCTGGAGCCGGCTACCAACAGACTCAAACTGGTGGCAGCGCATGGCGTGTCTGAAAAGTACCTCAACCGTGGAAGCATCAACAGGGAAGATTCCATCTTTAAAGTCCTCAAAGGTGAGCCGGTAGCCATATATGATGCCCCTAACGACACCAGGGTCAACTATCATAAAGAGATCATGGAGGAGGGTATCAAGTCGATCCTGGCAATTCCTATAAAAAATGAACAGGAAATTATCGGCGTGCTTCGACTGCTCAGCGATACCCATCACCTGTTCTCAGCCAATGAAATTCATTTTGCTGTCACAGCTGCCGCTGAAGGCGGCAATGCCATAGAAAAGGCACGCACCTATCGTAAAATCAACCTGTTGTTTAACCAGATAGAGGAACACGAGAGGTTTCTGCAGACTATTCTCGATTCCCTGTGGATGGAACTGCTGGTGGTTGATCCTAGCAGCCGCGTGATTATGGCTAACAAAATTTTTCTGAACACACGAGGATTTACAGAAGAAGAGATTCTTGGCCAGCTCCATAAGAGAGTATCGCCCTGGTATGTAGACGATATGCAATGTCCCTTGCAGCAGGTATTACAAACCGGAAAACCGGTCACAGTCGTCAAAGAATATGATGTTGAAGAGGGAGAAGCAGGTTGGCTTGAGCGCCACCTGACCCCGATTATTGGCGAACACGGTCAGGTGGATTTTGTTGTTGAGGCTGTCAACGATATAACCGATCAAGTGAAATTGGAGCAGGAACATTCCCGCAGAATGAAGCTTCAGGGGGTTATTGAAATGGCAGGTACTGCAGCACACGAGCTGAATACTCCTCTATTTGCAGCCTTGGGAACCGCACAGTTGCTCAGGGAGGACCTGGAGGAACCCGATATGATCGAGGAAATGGACTTGATTATCAGCAACATGAAAAAGATGGGTGAGCTTACCAGGAAAATGGTTGACCTGACTGGATATTCCAGCAGTGAATACGTGGGGGACACACGAATCATTAATCTGCAAAAAGAGCAGTGATATCCCGATAAGCTATCCGGAAGATGGAAAAAGGTTCACGGAGCAAAGCTATGATAGACATATGTATTGATGGCGCAAGAGTAGTTATGGAGCGTTGGAGACAGTTTCTTCTCTCTCCTGTGGGAGTATATTTGTACAGCCTGCTGACCGGCAGTATCGGTATTGTTATTTTGATGTTTTTCCTGTCCAAAGTGCTTTCTTCCGGGGCGCTGCTTCTTTTGTGGCCAGGAATTATTGCCTTTAACTGTGCCTCAACCGGATACGGCATGATCAATAGGCTCCGCTCTTTTCCAAAGGCTAACATAGCATTGGTGTCCATTGCTGTACTGCTGACCATTGTGGGGATCGTCTCGGTGGTGGTCCTGTTTCCCTGGGAATCTCTTTTCGATTGGGTTCGATGTGTTTCAGGTATCGTTGCTGCTGTAGGTGGAACGTTTTTTGGGAGTTGGATAGCTGCAAAAAAATATGCGTTGAATTTGAATATAACAGATGGAGATTAATACGTGCTTATCCAGTGATGGCCTTTTGGCTCAATTTTGCTGAAATATGTCATTTCATACCCTCGAAGGAGGATAGCACTCAATTTCAGCTGTATGCCAGGGGTATATATATGCCTTGAAATTAGAGGAAAATCAGTATGCTGGACAGACACGAGTGAAAAAGAGGGAGGTGTAATTACAGAATTTTGGAAAGAGATACTAGTCTGGGTTAACAGTAACGGAGATTCATACAATAAGGAGAAGAATGCATGAAAGTCGTGCGCAAGCCGCTGATGGCGGTGTTAAGTCTGGGGGCTTTTCTTCTGGCGAGCCAGAGTCTGGCACTTGCTGAAGTTAAGGTAACCACCAACGGTAATGTTGGTGACACAATTACGTTTGAAGGAACCATTGAACCGGGTAAGGACCTGTATCTGACAGTTGCGCAGCAGGAGGAGTTTAAACCTGCTGACGCTACGATGCCCCATGAGAAAAAGACCTTTGCCAAGGAAACCGATAAGCGCGATTTTGGCATGGATACCTCCATTCCACCGCTCTATTATGTTTTGACCACCAATCCTTCTGCTTTTGGTAAACGGGTAGACGATACCAGGTTCGGCGGTCCTTCAGTTTTGCTCGGTAAGGGGCGCACTAAAGGCCTGTATTCCACCTACAGTTATCTGTTAAAGGATGATTTCAATGCCATTGATGCAACAGCCAGAGCAGCCCTGGGCCCCATTACAACAGCAGCCCAATGGACCATGCTCAAGTGGGCTAATGAGAGTTCCTATGGTATCAATACCATTGTCAAAGAGGGCCAGCGTGTAGGTCAAGTCGTTATTTTTTCCAGAACCGTCCTTCAGGATCAGTCCAGTGGCAACTACTGGGATAAGGGGACTACCGTTAATCTGGACAAGGCCACAGGTAAGTTTACCGCAACCCTGACCTCATATCGCCACACTCCTCCTGACACTGCGTTTGACGTCTATGTCAATGGTGAAAAATCTACATCTTTCAGCCTAAAAGGCAAAGGTTTCTGGCTTGCCAAAGGGTTTCGTTATATGAACCCTCTTTGGATTGTTCTTGGCGCCATTGCCGTAGGAACCTATTTTTCCATGATCGGTGCTGCAGGTGGTTTGCTCATGGCTGCATTCCAGGTTTTGGTTGTCAATACAGCCGGTCCTGTTGGCGTGAACGCGGCAAACGTGCTAAAGCCTTCCAACATGGCGTTGACCCTTTTCTCTCCGCTTGGTTCTTTTTACCGTTTTGCTGTGGTTGAGAAACGGGTTGCCTGGCCAGTGGGTATTTCTTTCGGTGTCGGTATCTTTATTGGCTCCATTTGGCTCGGAAAATATATTTCCGCTATTATGCCCATGGCTGCCTATAAAGAGTGGCTCGCAATATTGGTTGTGCTCATGGGAATTAAAACACTGAGTGAGATGACACCCAAGGCCATGAATAAGCGGAAGAATATTAAGGCCATGACCCAGAAGTTCAATGCTGCGGTTAAAAAGGCAAAAGAAACTGGTGGTGCCATGGAAATGGGAGCCATTGAACCAATCAAAACCGGACTTATGGATTACCGATTCAAGTTCTGGGGTGAAGAGTTCCGCATTAATCCTCTGCTGTTCTGTTTTCTTGGTATACTTATAGGTATTGTTTCACGTGCCTTTGGAGTTGGCGGTGGTTTTCTGCTCGTACCTGCCATGACCAGTATAGGTGCATTACCTATGTATGTTGCGGTGCCGATCTCTTTGATAGGAACCTGTTTTTCCAGTATTGGTTCTTTTATCGGGTATGTTATGATCGGCTACTGGCCTGACTGGGTCCTGGCTGGTGCCATCATCATCGGCGGCTTTGCTGGTGGTATGCTCGGTAGCCGTGCCCAGAAAATGTTCAGTGAGATGCAGCTCAAGGTTGTTCTTGCTATTACTCTGTTCTTTCTCTTTTTCCGCTTCTTCAAGATTGAAGTCTGGATCTAAAGGTCAACAGAGGTACTGCATATGTACACAGCCGGAGAGGCATTTTCTCCGGCTGTGAGGCTAAAACCATATCTTTTGGAAATCGTAACAATGGATGCCTTTCTTGATAGAGTTTGGGAATACCTGGTAATAGGGTTTATCTTTGCAGGAGAAACTTGCTATGCGGTACTCCAGCACCTGCATTTTCTTGGTCCCGCAGTACTTATTTCTGTTCTTGCCCTGTGTACTGTACTGCTGACCAAATTTCTAAACCGGGTTATTGTTACTAAACGTTTTCTTAAACTGGAAAAAGAGTATCATCATTGGTTTGACCTCCGGCAGGAAGCATTGCAGTGTGAGGATCCCGAGAAAGGAAAAATGCTTGCCAGAAATATCGATCAGGCAGAACTCAATAGAGCCTACTATGATTATTTCTTTGAAGGTTTTCTCCTTGGCATTGCCAGAAAAGTCATTCCCATATTTTTTGTATTTGCTTTTCTCAATGAATTTTACCGACAGGAAAATCTGCAGGAACTGTTCGGGCAAAATTATGTCATCTGCCTGGTTAATCCAGGTGGGGAACCTGTGTTGATTGGTGCAGTATTCTGGTATTTTATCAGCCTGCTGGCCTGTTATATTTGCTGGGGCCTGGGCAGGAAATTGGTGCAGAAGTGGAGTCGCCAAACCCCATCAACCATGCCTGTACCGGCTGAGGATAATTGTATGTAAACTGAACTGTACTTTCCATCCTATCTCTACAGGGAGACACGATGTTGCTCAATACACTTTTCAGGCACTGGAGCTATCGTCTGTTTGCTCCCGGAACCATGCTTCGGGAACGGTATGAGGCCCTGAAGAAACTCCTTAATTATGATATCCTCAGCCATGAACAAATGGCTGAATTTCAGGATATTCTCCACAGCGGTCAGCCTGAAGATCTGGTTGCCATTCGAAAAAGGTTTACTGATTTTTCTTCTAATGTCAGGGAGATGGTAGCCGCTCTTGAAGTCATCTCTCCTGGGAGCTATGCTTCTTTAAAGGCATATCATAAAAAATTTGATTTCTACACAAGATTTCTTCTGGCACCGCCAAAATTAACCTATGCAGCACCCTTTGTTTACAGGCTGGATGATATACAACGGGATAATCCTGAAATTGGAAACAAGGCAAAAAATCTTGCGATCCTGCTCCAGGAACTACAATTGCCGATTCCACCAGGTTTTGTGGTAACCACAGGCGGATACCATTATTTCATTGAATATAACGATCTCAGGCCGGAAATTGACAGACTGCTTGCTGAAATTCAAATTTTCGAACCAGCCAATCTCAATCACCACGCCCAGGAATTGCAGCATATGATATTGCAGGGCGAGGTGCCCCCGCTGCTGCTTGAAGAGTTGCTCACAGGTTATGAGGTTTTACCTGGGCTTAGCGGCGATCAAGAGCGTCTCGTTGCTGTACGCAGCAGTGCAATAATTGAAGATAGCGGCATAACCTTTGCCGGACAATATTCCACGGTATTACATGTCGATCGCAACTCTTTGGGACAGGCATACCTACAGGTCCTGGCATCCAAATATTCTCCAGAAGCATTGTTTTATCGTATCAGTCATGGCCTGGGTGACGAGGAGACTGCCATGTCTGTGCTTGTTCAGCAGATGGTGCTACCTGTTGCCAGCGGAGTGCTTTATACCAGAAATGTTGTCTCAGATTCTGAACAAATGCAGCTCCATGCGGTGCCTGGATTTGGAGAGCGGCTGGTAGGAGGACATGACAACCCGGATACGTATCTTTTCAGTAGAGAGCAGCCTCCTGTTTTATCTCACTGCAATGGGGAATGCAGTCAACTGGATAAAGAAATGGCGGTCTGCATTGCCCGGTATGGGCTGGAGATAGAGCAGACGCTCGGTTGTGAACAGGATATAGAATGGGCCATTGATCAAAACAATATGTTAAGCATTCTTCAAGCAAGACCTTTACACGTATCGGAACAAGACTCCGGCTCTTTGCCCGAGATTTCGGGCAGCATAAAACTTCTTGATGGATGCAGGTGTGCAGCACCTGGTGTTGCTTCCGGATTGGTATATCATTTGGATGTTTCCAATAATCTCGATAGTGTCCCTGAAGGTGCTGTTTTGGTTACGATGGACAGCCCTCCTGAATATGTGCGTGTTCTCAATAGATTGGCTGCCGTCGTTGCCGTGCATGGCAGCAGGGCCAGCCATTTTGCCACAGTTGCCAGGGAATTTGGTGTTCCCTTGCTTGTTGGCAGGGAAAAAGCCTTTGAAAGCCTCCCTTCTGGTGAACTGGTAACTGTTGATGGCGACAGGGGGATCGTATACAGCGGCAAGGTAGAACAACTGCTTAAAAAGAGTGAACGTACAACAAAAAAGAGAGAGCGTTCTCGCATTCTTCGAGAGGTAATGAAATTTATTACCCCCCTTGAACTGGTTGATGCTGCTGCATCAAATTTTACCCCCGAAGGATGCCGTTCCATGCACGATATCATCCGTTTTTGTCATGAAATGGCCTTGCAGGCCATGTTTGCGACAGCCAGGCCGGGGACGGGCAGGGGAGCTTTGCGGCTTGTTGCAGATATTCCCCTGGATGTGTTCCTCTTTGATGTAGGAGGTGGATTTGTTGCTGATATCGGCAAACGCAAATCTATCCCATTGGAAGAGGTCGCCTCATTTCCTTTTCAGGCTCTCTGGGCAGGGATGAGTCACCCTGATGTACAGTGGAAACAGAAACCTTTTGACTGGGATGCCTACGATAAGATTGAACTGGCTGGCGGGGTGCCGCCGAAAAAAGATAGCTTTGCTTTTGCCAGCTATGCTGCCATTGGTGCTGATTATCTTCATTTTAATATTCGATTCGGGTACCATTTCACCATCCTTGACGTATTATGTGGTGAAAACAGTGTGGAAAACTATTGCATGCTGCGCTTTGCAGGTGGTGGAGGCGATTATGATCACCGTGTTTTGCGGATTGATTTTATTGTTGGTGTACTGCTTCGCCTGGGGTTCAGGGTGGAACACAAAGGAGACCTGCTGGAAGGTAAGTTGCAATCTCTTGGTAAGGAAGAGCTTGCCGCTAAACTGGATATGCTCGGTAGACTGTTGGGTGCGACCAAACTCATGGATATGGTACTGGAAGATCCTGAAATGGTAGAGACCTGTGTCGATGATTTTTTTAATGGCAGGTATTCTTTTTCTGAGCAGGGATGACAACGGCAACTGATCACAACACACCAGCTTTACAGGATGGCTGTTTTCAATAGAGATAGATTTCAGGGATGTAAAAGCATATGTCAGGCTATGAAATGACTTGGATAACTGATCACTTGGCCGTTGGTCATGCCCCTATGTCCTATGATGATCTGGACAGTATACGGGAACAGGGGATCAGTGGTATTGTGAATCTTTGCGGCGAATTTTCAGATCTCCACGAGCTCGAAGAAGGGGCTGGTTTTGAAGTGTTTTATATCCCCATTCCTGATGAGACAGCGCCCCCCATGGAGGAAATGGAAAAAGGGCTTGAATGGCTTGATGAGGCAATCTATCTTGGAAAAAAGGTGCTTATACACTGTAAACACGGGGTCGGACGAACCGGTACCTTCCTTACCGCCTATATGTTGCGACGAGGATTTAACCTCAGAAAAGCTGAAAAATTGCTGAGAAAAGCAAGAACCAGAGCCAATCCCACTAATTTTTCCCAGTGGTGGCTGCTCCGAAAATTCGGGAAAAAAGAAGGGCAGCTGAAACTCTATGAACCTTCAGCGGAAAATCGCCGCAGTGACGATCTTAGCGTATATTACAAACGGTATGAACAGCTGCTGGAGAAGGTGGACAGGCTTATAGAAGAGTCAGGGCCTGCCAGCTGTGGAAAAAAGAAAGAAACCTGCAGTAAAAATTTCAATCTGTCACTTATTGAGGCATTATACCTGAACAACAAGGTCAATGTCGCGCTTACCTCTGAGCAGCGCAATGCTATTATCGACCAGGCTGTCGGGATAACTGATACCCGCAAGAAAGAAGAGAACACTAATACTTTGCAGGAAGGGCAACTGCCTGTCTTCCATTCCATATCTGATACGAAATGTCCTCTGCGTAAAGATGGCAAGTGCCTGCTGCACACGTTTCGTCCAGTGTATTGTCGTCTGGCCGGTTGTTCATTGGACGCCAAGGAGGTCTATGCTATTTATGAAGAGTTGGCCTTGCTCTCTGAAGAAGTTTTTTATGCTGTTTTTGGAAAGCAAGCTGCGGAGTATATTTCCCTTCCGGATGTGAGCAATCGTGATACTATTTCCGGGAAGTTTATTCAAAAATATTTCCAGCACCTTGCCGCACAGAAATCTGACAAAAAGAAAAATGATGATGGAAAATCAGAGTAAACAGCCTCTGGTCCTGGTTGTGGATGATGAACCGGACATGCTGCTCATGCTCAAGCTTGTTCTACAAAAAAAATGTGGATGTGATGTCATAACTGCACCTTCAGGTACTGATGCGCTTCCTTTGATAAAGGGCAACAACCCTGATGTTGTTGTCTCAGATATCAAGATGCCTGATATGGATGGGCTTGAACTGCTGAAGCGAATTCGGGAATGTGATGCCACTGTTTCTGTTATTATCATGACTGGTTACGGCACTATTGCCATGGCTGTGGAGGCTTTAAAAAACGGTGCCTATGATTTTCTGCAAAAGCCCTTTGAGAAAGATCATATTGTCCGGTTGGTTAATAATTGCATAGAACGTACCTCACTGCTGCGCACCAATGTTAGCTTGCAGCAAAAGTTGCAGCAACTTAGCCTGCCAGAAGGCTTTGTCGGTCAAAGCCCTCCCTTACGAGCTGCCCTTGATCTGATTTCACGGGTGGCTGATACTGATGCCACTGTTTTGATACGGGGGGAAAGTGGAACCGGAAAGGAACTCGCTGCAAGAGCCCTGCACCAGCTCAGTAGCCGCAGTGAGAGGAAGAGGGTGATTGTTAACTGTCCTGCGCTTCCTGAAAACGTGCTGGAAAGTGAACTTTTCGGTTACAGCAAAGGTGCATTCACTGGGGCATTACGCGATAAAAAAGGACTGTTTCTGGAGGCCCAGGGATCAACCATACTCCTTGATGAAATCGCTGATATTCCGGTGTCAATACAGACCAAACTGCTGCGTGTGCTTCAGGAAAAGGAAATTCAACCCCTGGGGCAGAACAAGACCATCAAGGTTGATGTCCGTGTGGTGGCCTCCACCAACCAAAATCTCGAGGCAAAGATACGTGCCGGAGAGTTCAGAGAAGACCTGTTCTATCGTTTGAACGTGGTAACCGTGGTAATGCCCGGACTGAAGGAGATACCTGAAGATATTCCCTTGTTGATCCATTACTTTTTTTCCTTGTTTACAAAACAGTACGACCGTGAAGACGTGGTACTTGCTCCTGATGTATTGCAGTACCTGTGCAATCGCAAATGGCAGGGGAATGTTCGGGAATTACGTAACAGCATCAAGCGGATAGTGCTGCTTGCTGCCGGAAAAAGGGTTGAGATGGAAGATTTGCATTTGCTGTTGCAGGATGGCAATGGGCAATCGAAATCGTATGGATCAGACCCTGGCTATGATATACGTCATTACTATGCAGCACCTTATAACCAGGCTAAAGCTGATCTGGTGAGTGCTTTTTCCACAGGCTATATTCATAACCTGCTTAACCTTCATCAGGGTAATGTCACCAATGCTGCTGCAGCCTGCGGCCTGGAACGGCAGGCCCTGCAGCGGTTGATGCGGAAATGTGGGATTGTTTCTGCTGATTATAAAAAATAAAGGTTCGTTTTATTACGGCTGTATGTCCGGTGCCTCTTCTTTATTAAGGGTCACGGAAAAAATAAATTATCCAATCTTGCTTGTCTCTCAACTCGGTAACACCGTCGCGTCAATGACTCAATACGTCCAGTATGGAACCATTGACGCGACGGCGTTACCAAACCGATATCCTATTTTTGGATTTTAATTATTTTCTGCGACCCTAAAAGCTATGATCGTGGAAAATCCGGGCTGAGCATATGCCATTACGAAGTAAACTCGGATAATGTATTTTTCCACGTGCCAAACTTTTTTCTTTACTATTATGCTATTTTATTGGTCCTTTGCGGTTTCTCTGTTCACAGCGTATATGTTGTTTCTGCTGTGGTATGGTCTGTCCAAACTTGGCACTCTGGAAGGCGTGCGACTTGAAAACGTGGTGGGAAGCGAAATCAAACTACCTAAAGTGTCGGTGATTGTGCCGGCCTGCAACGAAGCCGATAATCTTCATGAGACCGTACACAGCATACTTGCTCAAGAGTACAGACCACTGGAGCTTATCATCATAAATGACCGTTCAACCGATGCAACAGGCCAGGTGTTGAACAAGATTCTTGCCGATATCCCAGCAGTAAAGGGAGTACATATCACCACGCTGCCAGAAGGATGGCTCGGAAAAAATTACGCCCTCCATACAGGGGTTGAGCTGGCAAGCGGGGAGTATCTTTTGTTTACAGACGCTGACATTCGTTTTGCTCCTGACACCTTGAAAAGAGCAATGGAACATGTTTACCGTAACAAACTTGATCATCTGACCCTGCTCTTTCGTAATACCGCACCAGGAGGGCTGCTCAACGCGGTTATTGTCGAGGCCATGACCGGGCTTTTTCTGCTCCTGCGTCCCTGGAAAGCAGCAGAGAAGGGAGGAAAATATTTCATTGGTATTGGTGCCTTTAATCTTGTTGCCCGAAGTGCTTACGACAACATTGGTGGCCATGCGGCCAATCCGCTGCATCCCATTGACGATCTCATTTTGGGCAAGACCTTGAAGGAGCATGGATATTCTCAGGATTGCCTGTGCGGATATCACCATGTGACAGTAGATTGGTACGCAGGAACCGGCGATATGGTGGGGGGGCTGATGAAAAACGTCTTTGCCTTTTACAATTTTCACATCCCTACCGCTATTGGTGCCGCCCTGATCATAATCGGACTGAGCATCTTGCCATATCTGGGGATTCTCTTTGCAGGTGGTCTGGTGCAGTTGTTCTGTGGAATCATTGTACTGCTTAAACTGCTCTGTTTTTTCCTTGTGTGCCGCAGATTGATGGCTCCGTTGCATTCCTTGCTCTGGGCTCCTTTGGCTCCGGGCATTTTGCTGCTCGTTTCTCTTCGTGCCATGCTGGTAACTCTTTATGAGCGTGGAATTACCTGGAGAGGCACCCATTATTCTCTCCGTCAGCTACGAACAATCACTCCGCTTATTACACTTAAATGGCTGCTGCAACGTTGACAACTTGCTACAGTCGTATTGTTGATATACAAAGAAATGATTGACCTGCGGTGGCTACTCATGGGTAAGGGGCTAAACCTGGTAACTCTCCTGAATCTGTTTCTGGTACATAATTATTGCTGCCTTCGACGATATAAAGGCAAGGATATGATAAATTTTGCACCGGCACCGGGTTCGGATTCTACTGTTATTTTTCCCTGATGGTTTTCCGTAATAATAAAATAGGATACGCTTAGCCCAAGGCCGGTTCCCATTCCAGGAGGCTTTGTTGTATAGAAGGGGTCAAATATTTTTTTTCGTATAACTTCGTCCATTCCAGGGCCATTGTCTTCAATTTCCAGGCAGATCATATCCTTATGCTTTTCCACATATGCTCTGATAATGAAGTGGGGATTTTCTGTTCCTGCACTTTTCATTGCCTGGGCGCCGTTACCCAAAATGTTAAGCAGTACCTGCTGAATTTGGGACTTTTGACATGGAATGGGCGGAAGGCTGTCTGTATATTCCTTAATGATTGTAATTTTTTTGAAATCATACTCTTTCTTCAGATCATAGTCAGTGGCAGCAAGATCAAGAGCACTGTCCATTATCTCATCCATAGAGTACGGGATCATGCCCTCATCACTCTTTCTGGCAAAGGAGAGCATGTTTTTTACGACCTCGGTAACCCGCCTGCAGGAACTGTTAATAGTATCGATCATGCGGAAAATGCCCCGGGATTTCATGAATTGCTCTATGGCCTCCAGGGTAATACCTGCCTCCTCGGCTGCTTTTCTATTTGCCGAGATTTTGAGGTTGGTACTCAGACGGTTGCTCATAACTCCTGTCGTTTGCAATATACCAGCCAGGGGGTTATTGATTTCGTGAGCCATACCCGCGGCCAGGCCTCCAACAGTGAGCATCTTCTCACTCTGAACCATCATTTCTTCCATGCGTACATGTTCGGTAACATCGTCTATCCGAATTACTGCTCCTTCCACCTTATTGGCTATCAAGGGAAAGATGGTAATATTTTCGAAGCATGTTCCCTGTTTTGTCTGTCGGGATACTTTAGGGGCTAGAACTACCCTGCTTTCACGGATAGCGGTTTCAATCTCAGGCATTTTTTCTGCCAGACGTGGGAAAACTTGAGCCAGTGGTCTGGAGAGTGCGTCTTTAAAAGATATGCCTGTAGCCTGTTCCATTTGGTTGTTCCACTGGGTCACCCTGCCTTTAATATCCACTGCAACAAGACAGGAGGGCATAGAGTTAATAATGTTGAAGAGGTAGTTTCTCAGCCGGAGAATCTCCCGCTCACTGTTTTCCCTGCGCGCGATTTCTCCGCGAAGTCTAGTGTTGGATTCTGCAAGAGACGTTTCTCTTCTTTTTACATTCTCAGCCATAATGACCAACTGGCCGTAGACAATGCTTATTTCATAGTGCCGGATCTTTTCCTGTTTTCGTTCGTAATTACCCTGGGACATATCTTCGGCCACATCCATTAGCAGTTGAAGGGGTTTGCGTACAAAGTAGTGTAGCATCAATGAAGTAGCCACCATCATCGCTAAAACTATAATCAGAAGGATTCCGATACTTGAAATCAAGAAACGATACAGTTCCCCTTCATAATATGCCCTGGAAAGGCCTATCCGGATACTGCCGACAATCTGCCCTGAATGGAAGATTTGCGCTTTGCGTAACACCATGTCGTTCTCGTCATCCTTTTTCTTTACATAAATATATTCCTCTTCATATGCATTGGAGATAATTTCCAGAAGCGAGACGCGACCAGAAGTCATATATGCATCTCCAATTTGTTGAACAGTTTCATCATCCAGAGACCATAGTGGTAATTCAAGGCTTTTAATCAGATAGGATATGTATTGATCGGCATCACCCTCAAGGGTCTGGGAGGCTTTTCGGTAGGCGATGAAAAAGTATCCTCCCATGCTCAGGCTGGCTACAATTATTACGATGCTCAGTAAACCGATGATCAAATCAGTGAACAATCTTCGGGATGTATTTGCAGATATGTCGGGAAATTTTTTGTCGGAGGGCTTTCTGGTCATGAATGTGCCTTTCCTGCACGACATTGAAATGAATATATTATTTTCAGGCCTCTGACGCTATTTGGCAGGAGTGTATTGCGATATCTTGCTGCCCTGGATACCAAGTCCTGCCATCAGTCCTTTTTGGCTGAAAAAGAAAGCATAGATGCCATCCTGTACTGTAGTTGACGACATTGATTTAGCCAGGCCTTCGTCCACAAGTACTACGCTGGGGCCCACTCCAATTTCCCAACCTTTACTCTGTTGCAGGTAACCCAGGCTTTTTTCATCCATAAAAAATAAAGCGTAACCAAAGGTCTGGGCTCCTATCTGCAAGCCATAGGAAGCAGAAACAGTTTTGTAGTATTTGGTAGTTTTTCCCGGAACTTGCAAGGCTCCTTCACCATACTGCCCACCGATTATCAGGCCACCTTTGATGATGCTTGGAAAGATTAATATCCCTTTGGCATCAGGAGCCATTTTTTTAGCAGCAGGGATAGTGCTGGTTAATATGTTCATAGCCAGTTCCACCTCACTATCTATTTGTTCAGCGGTTGCTGAAAATCCTGCCTGGGGTGTACCAAGTAACAAGATGGTAAGGGTAAGCGCTTGAATGCATGGCAAAGAGAATGATTTCCTGAAATGGTATTGAACTGTGAAATTCTTCATGTAGGATCTCCCTGAGGTCACGTTAAAAATAGTCTTCTTGGTGTAAAACATTTTATAACGATGGCTGCCTGTCTCTAGTCACTCTATTGTAAGCTTTTACTGAATTTTTATCCATGATGACTTGGTATTTAAGAAAATTTATAACCATCTAAAATACTTTTCATTAAATCCTTGCTAAGGATAGGGCGTAATTATTCAGGAATGTCAACTTCACTGAAAACAAGATGCCAGCCAAGAACATCAAGTCTACTCTGTATAATTGGAGCTTTTCCAATTGGTACAGCATTTTTTCGTATCACGTAGGTGCCTGCATATTTATCTCTCAGTGTTTGCTTGGTCTTTTCTCCTGTTAACCATAATAGGTCGATTATTAGTTCAAATGGACCAAGAGTGAGTAAAATAAATCGAAATCCCATGGTCCAGAAACTGGGCTTTTCTCCGAATAAATTAACTATCTGTATTTTCGTACACCAGAATCCAAGAGTAGAAAACTGTGAGGCTTTAATAACTGTCAAATAGAGGAGGCACGTCGTAAGTGAGACAGTGAACAATATGGTGAATGCGCTAGAATTGCCGTCTGTACAATAAACAAAGAGCAGAGAGTAGGAAGATACTAGGAGCGAAAGGACAAGGAGATCAATTACCCAGGCAGCTATCCTTCGCCAAAAATTTGCATAATCCTCAGGAGAATAATACACTCCAAGCTTGTTCTTTTGTGAAGTCAAAGGCTTCTCCTTCCGGGCTATCGCTGGCTATGTACACCTGCCGGATCCTGTGTCTTTGTGGGGCTGGTGTAATGTGCTTACGGGTGTAGCCGGTCTTCCTAAAAAAACAGGGAGAAAAGAAAATAAGGAAAATTAGCATGATACACAACATCATTTTTCCATGATTTGTCAATAATTGTGTTTTAATGCCAAAAATCGCCATTTTTGACAAATTGTTGAAAATGCCTTTTTTCAAAATTTCGCAATTATAGCCAGATAGAAAAGTGGTTTTTTAATATAGACCGGCTGCACCCTGTGCTTACGTGTTTTGCAACTCTTAGTACCGACCATCATCGGTTTCATGGCGCAGGTGAAAAGGATGGTTTGACAACATGTTTTTTGCTTACCATCACGGGATAAGCCAATTTTACGTAACTGATCACGGGGATAACAATGCTGATATTTCAATCAGTTCTGAATGGTTTCACCTGGCGAACTGATCCCAACAGGATACATAGTCTCTATTTTAGGGTCGCGGAAAAGAATAAATATCCAAAAATTGCGTAGGATATCGGTTTGGTAACGTCGTAGCGCTAATGGTTCCATGCTGACCGTATTGAGCCATTAACGCGACGACGTTCCCGAGTTGAGAGACAAGTAAGATTGGATAATTTATTTTTTCCGTGACCCTTACATCTTTCTCAAGAAACACTTTTAATCATAACTCAACTCGCAGCATTTAAAAAACACAATTAGCAGGAGTGCATAACAAGCATTGGGGGTAGTGTGATCTGAATTATTTTAGCTGAAAATCGGGCAGTAGGTTTCTCTTTCTATACAGTTATAATGATTGAGTAAACAATACATGTATAACTCGTTGGGAATATGACCTTTATCCCGCGTGGTTATCACTCTGTCGGAAACTGGTCACTGGGTTAACAATACTAATGTTTCAATGAGTTACCTCTATTGCACATACTGCAACCGAGATAGCTGCATATGTACGATCGCATCGGTTGTATCATGTCTCAGGGGGCCTGATTCGTTAGAAATTTCAGTTAGGTTACTCAAATGGTTCTAATTAATCGGAAATTGCAATTATTTTTTAATAGTGGTTCGTTTATTAGGGACTAAAACAATCACACTGTGTGGTATAATAATTTTAACCCAAGTTTTTGACAATTATTCTCAAAATCTCCCCTGATGAAAGTTTTTCGTTGCGCTAAAAAAATAAATCGTCAGAATTTCAGCCACATAGAAATTCACCATCGCTTGTAGTGCCATAAAAAATAATAAAGACTTGACATGCAGACTTTTTTATGCCAAGCTGCGACGCATGTATATTCGAAGAACTACAATCAAAGGAAGGAAAGACGGTGGGCAGTATTATACCTATCGCCTTGTTGAATCCAAGCGGACAGATAAAGGCGTAAAGCAATATACCCTGCTTAATTTAGGTGTAGGTTTTTCCTTGCCCAG
>NZ_AUCV01000027.1 GCF_000429945.1 Desulfogranum japonicum DSM 18378
CAAGAGTGTCGCTATTATATTTCCAGCCTTGCAGAGGTGAATGCCTGCAACTTTATGAATGTCGTTCGCCAACATTGGGGCATTGAAAACAAACTGCATTGGGTACTTGATGTTGCTTTTCGTGAGGATGAATCCAGGGTCCGAAATGGCCATAGTGCTGAAAACCTAGCGCTACTAAGACATATAGCACTGAATTTACTCAAGCAGGAAAAAACTGCCAAAGTCGGCACTCAAATCAAACGTCAGAAAGCTGGGTGGGACAATAATTATCTTGCTAAGGTATTGTTTGGCTGACATTACCCATGCGATTGCCCTGGAATAAGAGCGGAACTGTACACGCTTATCCAAAGGAGTAATGAAGATGTATTTTAGTATTCAAATTAGTAATCCATCGTCATGTAAAAATGTGCTTGACTTTGCTGACAATTTAGAAGATGCAATTGAGAGTTTATTCTACATTGACACTGAAGATGCAGTTATGAACTGGAATGGCGTTCGGCTACCGCTTAGTTACAAGTACGATATTTCTGTTATTTGTGAAGATATTATAGGTATGCTTGAATCCATAGTTGACAATGAAAAGGGTGAGCTTTTTATCGAATGGCCTTCGAATACATTTAGAACCGATTGGTCTTTAAAATGGGAAGGAGATTCTCTTGATTGTAAATCTAGTTGGTTTGATGTTTCAGGAAATATTGAAAATATTTTAAATTGTTCAGGTGTAATTACTTTGGATAAAACTGATTTTGTTTCAGAATGGGCTGGTTTGTTAAAAAAAATCATGGAGTGTTTATTTAAAGCTGGATATACAGCCGATCTAATCAATTCTTTAGAAAGAATGTCAAAAATATTAAAAAAAATACCGAAAAATGGAAGACTATATCGCAATGGTTAAATCTCAGGGCCAGCGCATAAAAACAGTAAGCTACATTCCATTGGGGTGCAGCCGGTCTTCCTAGAAAAATAGGGAAAAAAGAAAGTGTATAAAATTAGCACGATACACGACATTGGTTTCCCTGGATTTATCAACAAATGTGTTTTGAGGCCAAAAATCGCCATTTTTAACAAATTGCTGAAAATGATTTTTTGCAAAATTTCGTAATTATAGCCAGATAGAAAAGTGGTTTTTTAATATAGACCGGCTGCACCCCATTCATTGTGGTGAACATGACCAAAACCTGATTTCCAACGCGACGTTATAGAGGACAGGTGCCCTTTTTTTCTTTGGTGCCTGATGCAATCTTCAAAATACAATCATTGCTTAGAAAGCCTCTGCCCATTCGCGGCAAATCCAAGGTTTTACCATACTAGACAATAAAGCTTGCCATCCTCGATAGAGACGTTGAAAAGGGCCATTCATATAGCGTACTACTGCATGAAGCCTCATGTACCGACGCTTAAAATAAAGAATTACAAGCTGTGTATTCTAGTGATGTCGGACAAGCTATTCAAGAGCGTCATCACTGAAAAGCGGATTAATGACTAACGTCGAACAGGTGAAGCGTTGCTAGATGCACATGCTATTCTACTCGGTGGAGGAATCCACCAATGGTGGAATTGTTTTAATGAATGCAATTAGACGGGTCCAATTTTGGACCCGTCCACCAGCGGTGGAAGACTAAATAAGGATTAAGCCCTCCGTGTCACACTCCAGGGCATACCTGTTCATGATGTATTATATTATGCCCTCGTTCGTCCATCCTCAGTCTGAGGATGGACAGGGTACATAAATGAGCGCAAATTTGTGCTCAACTCCTACACAGAGCAAAATTTTATAGAGGTTATCCTTGCCCCAATGTTGGCCGTACCAAAACTACGCCTCAATTCCCTCAGTCTGAGTAAAAAAAACTTGTCCACCGTTGGTGTAAGAGGCAACACCCCCAATTTTGGGGTGGTGTGTAACATTTTATCCGGCATCATGTTTTTGATGACGAGGTGAGTAAAACTCAAATCATCGTTGTGTGAATTGCACGTCCTGCGTGGCTACACATGTGCCGGAAGGCTGTTACAGTGTAACGAAACAAAAAAAATTTGCTCAGGTAAAAAGTTGTACAGGAGTTGCACAAATAGCCCTAAACGAAAAAAGCGCTTACCAGTTAAAACTGATAAGCGCTTGATATCTCTAAAAAACGTTTGGTGCCGGGACCAGGATTTGAACCAGGGACACACGGATTTTCAGTCCGTTGCTCTACCGACTGAGCTATCCCGGCGCCATTCGTTGAGGCCATGTATATACAGAAATCAGCTGATCATGTCAATAACTTTTTTCTATTTTGTTTCTTTTTCTTCAAATAACTCTCCTAAGTCGATATCGAAGTTATCTAAAGCTGTACCTGTCTTGACACTGGGGGCATTTCGCCTGCCAATGAGAGGTTTAATGGATTTGGTGAGTTCGATTTCATCAAGTACCAGATCTTCAAGATTGCCAAGGTCATCCAATTGGGCCTCGCTTGGCTCAGCCTTTGGTGGTGCAGAGACAGCAGCGACCTCCGGTTCCGGCTCAAGCTTAAAGGCGACCTCTTTTTTCTCTTCAAAGGACTCATCCATGGGCGGGGAGAGATCAGAGATGTCGATATCTCCAAAATCTATGGTTCCGGATATTTCTTCCTCTTCGGCAGACTCATCCTCTCCTAGATCAATGGTAATCTCCTCTTCCTCTCCTGTTGCTTCAAGATCGTCGAGGCTCAGAGCTATTTCTTCATCCTCATCTTCAAGGGAAATGACCTCTTCATCCTCGCCCATGTCAATACTGATCTCGTCCAGATCTTCCACGGTGTCTTCGGCGTAGACTTCATGGAGTTCCTCTGGCACTTCTTCAACAAGAGAGACACCGGTCACATCACCTTCATCCTCACCTAATTGAACACGCAAAAAAACAGGTGATGACACACTGTAGGTAGTCCCCTGAATTTCTTCCAGGATTTCTCCTATTGGCTTTTTACATTTCTTACATCTTTCCTGATTATCAAACGATATATACCCACATTTCGGACAGCGCATATTGTTGCCTTTGGTGTTTCAAGTTACATGTGTCCTGTTGTTTGCAGAACAGTTTTACCTATTTGGAGCATTATCGCATAGATAATCAAATAAAATCAAGCCGAGTTACTACTTTCTCAAATTTTTTCTGTTTTTTCCATCCAGGTTAGAAAGTTAACACCTTGCAACAGGAATCTGGTGTTCTATAATGACGGTATTCTCAATACAGTCATATTCAGGCTGAGACTGGCCAATGCAGCCAATACAGCGGACATATTTGCCATACCCGTGAGAAATCCGGGGTAACCTTTGCTTTTTACAAAAACAAACCGGTTCACATGAAAAAAAAACAGGTGATTATGAACGGTTCTGCCCTCCATTGCAGACAAAGGGCGGTTACCATCCTCGCTGTCGATGATAGCGCCCCAACTCTGCAAATGCTCTCCAGCCAACTGGAGGAAGAGGGTTATTCTGTAATTCCTGCCACCAATGGCATGGAGGCCATGGAAATCATCACATCCAGCCCTGAATCCATTGATACCATTCTTCTTGATAGAATGATGCCTGGCATGGATGGCATGGAAGTTACCAGACGCATATTGCAGGATCAGCGGTTGAAATATATCCCCATTATCATGCAGACTGCTGCAGATAAGCCCGAAGAAATAAGTGAAGGCATAAAAGCCGGAGTCTTTTATTACCTGACGAAACCGGTTGAACGTAGGATGCTTCTTTCCGTTGTGTCGTCGGCAATCAAGGAAATTGAACAACGCCGGGCGCTTGAAGCAGAGATGAAACGGCACCACATGAGTTTTGGCCTGATCAGTGAACTCAAGAGCCGGTATAAAAGCCTGGAAGAAGCTGAAAGTCTGGCTTCTTTCCTGGCTAATTGTTTTCCAGATGCTCAAAGGGCGTTAACCGGCATATCCGAACTGCTCATCAATGCAGTGGAACATGGGAACCTGGGAATCAGTTACGATACAAAGACAACATTACTTGAAAGCAACCAATGGCAGGGGGAGATAACAAAACGGTTACAGGAACCTATCTATGCAGATAAACAAGTAGAGGTGATTTTTGAAAAACAATATGACACCTACTTTTTGCAGATTACAGATCAGGGAAATGGCTTTGACTGGAAAAAATACCTGCAACTGGACCCGTCAAGAGCCTCGCACAATCATGGCCGGGGAATCGCAATGGCCAACATGTTAGCCTTTGACAGTCTGATTTATAATCAAAAAGGCAACCAGGTAACTGCCATCATGGAAGCCAAAAAGACCGTGGCCGAACCCTGAGCGGCTACATTACTTCCAGAGTCACGGAAAATAATAAATACCCAATCTTGTTGACCTTTCAACGCATTTTCCAGCCGCTTTCAATGGAGCAAGCCTGTATGGAATCACTGAAACAGTCTGGAGAATGAACCGATAGCCTGCTCAAATTTTGGGGAGTTATTATTTTTCGCGCCCTTAAAATTATTAGCTTTCTACAGAAAACCGCTCGTATTTCACTTGGTAAGTTACTTTATCTTCGCCAACAGCAGGAAATTGTAGTATTTTCCGGGACCATAATCAAACCTGAAAATACATATTACTTCCTGGATGAGTACCCATCCTGAATTAAGCTTTTTCTTTAGGATTACACCATGTGATACACACTAGCCTGCATTTCTCATGACTTTTTTGAACAGATATTAACTATTTGACCTGATAAAGTTTGCCAGAAACGCCTGAAAAACAGCATATTTCTCAGAGGAATTCAAAAAAGTCCCCTCACAGGGCGAGCAGATTTTACAGTACCTGCTTTATTACCGAGCATTTGCAGGTAAGCGTGACTCCGGGTTAGCGCAAAAATTGGGCGAACACCTCATCTCAGGAAAGATTTCAACAGATAGCAGCAGAATTACCGTTTTCCATGATCCAACAAAAACGACACTCAAACACATTTTCCCTCTTTATCCTGAGCTTGACCAGCTGCCTTATCCTGGCCCAGATCGGCATAATTCTTTATGCAGGTAATCCGCTCTGCCTGAACCAGGGTTGCGAAATCGTAGAACAGCTCACCCTGGTACCACCCCTATATATAAATGCTGCAGGCATCATATACCTGCAAATGCTTTTCTGGGTTTTGCGCTCAAGCAGGAGAGTTGCCGATCCAGCCCATCGATTGTATCAACTCCTGCTCCTTGCAGGCATAGCAGCAGAAGGGGTTCTCATAAGCTTTCAGTATCTCATTGCCAATACCTTTTGCTCCTACTGTCTGGTGATATTCAGTTGCATCGTCCTGCTGAACCTGTTCACAGGAATTCAACAATTCTTTAAAGCAGCTGTACTGTTCTGTACCATACTCATTACCTTTTCCAGCCTCCAGTTCAAACAACCGGCTGCAGCCGGCTCGTTGACAGAAGGCATTTTTGCCAGCAGAGAAGGATCACAAACATCGCCACAATTACAGCTGTTTTTTTCAGCACATTGTGAGCACTGTGAAAACATTATTGATCAGTTAGCCGACCTGCCTTCTCTTTCTGTCACCTTTCACCCCATTGATACCATAAGCAATTTTAGACTGAGTCAGTCTCAAATATTCTCAAAATATTCAACGGCTGCAAACAGACAGATTCTCACTACATTGGGTATAAAAGAAGTTCCTGTTCTCTTTATTCAGGAGGAAGGAAGTCTCCAGGTACTTCACGGTGAACAAAAAATCCGTGAAAAATTGCTGCAACTGAGTGATACCGGTGGAGACGATGAAGCAGAACCAAAGGACACGATGGAACAACCCGAAGAGACAACAGGCACGTCCTCGGTTAATGATGGCTGTTCCGTTGATGAACCTTGTGAGGATGAATATCAGATACCCGGCCTGGAAACATCATCGGCATATTGATGCCCGCTTCGTAACTGATCACGGGGTTAACACCCCTGACATTCCAATTAGTTATGAGTCGTAACTCATTCACAGGTGTTTCAGATTTGTGCAAGCGCGTTTTTTCGCAGGTAAGCGAAGACTCCGGTAGGCTACCTATACGGAAAACCGCGATCGTGCAAAGATGGAGTACCTGTAATCAGTTACCCCGCTTCTGCAAGCAGTTGCAGAAGCGGGGGAGTCTGGACGAAAAAACCAGCATCCGTAGCCATACCAGGCAATGCCACTCACCAACTGCATACCCTCAGCTGAAAAATACCTTTTGCAACTGAGGGCGTGGTAATGGCATGGGAACGCCTCTTCCTGTGCTCTTTCCCATCATCTCCGGATTGTCAAATCAGGCTGCCTGGAGAGCCTGATCAAGGTCCCAGCAAATATCCTCAATATCCTCAAGCCCCACACTTAACCGTATGAGATCAGGAGTTACGCCGGCAAGCCGCATTTCCTCTTCTGTCAGTTGACTGTGAGTGGTACTGGCCGGATGAATTGCCAGGCTTTTGGCATCTCCCACATTGGCAACATGGCTGAAGAGCTGCAGATGGTCAATAAAACGCTGCCCAGCTTCAACGCCGCCATCAATACCAAAAGTGAGAATAGCTCCTGCGCCTTTCGCGAGATATTTCCTTGCCCGCTCATAACTTGTATGGTTTTCCAGGCCAGGATAGGAAACCCAGGCTACTTTTGCATGTTCCTGTAAAAATCTGGCTGTGGCTTCCGCATTGGCAACATGCCGCTCCATACGCAGACTTAAAGTCTCCACACCCTGGATAGTGAGCCAACTGTTAAACGGAGACTGCGCAACGCCAAGGTCTCGCTGCATCTGTACCCGGGCTTTCAAAATAAAGGCAGGTGCGCCCAAGTCTGCATAGACCAAGCCATGATAGGATGGATCCGGCTCAGTAAAATTGGCGAACCGACCACTTCGCCAGTCAAAACGCCCTCCATCCACCAACATGCCACCTATGCTGGTACCGTGTCCATTGAGAAATTTGGTAGTGCTATGTGTAACTATATCTGCACCCCATTCCAGAGGCCGGCAAAGGTACGGTGTAGCAAGCGTATTATCTATAACCAATGGAAGGTTGGCATCTGAAGCTATGGCTGCGACCTCCTCAAAAGGAAAAACCACGCCACCGGGATTACCGATGGTCTCCCCGTATATAAGCTTGGTATGAGGCCGAATGGCTTGGGCAAATGACTGCGGATTCTCGGGATCTGCGAAATCCACCTCTATACCGAGCCTGGGCAGGGTATACCGTAACTGGTTGATGGTTCCGCCGTAAAGACTGCTGCTGCTGACGATGTGATCGCCCTGCTGGCAAAGAGTCAGAAAAGTCAACGTTTGAGCGCCGTGTCCGCTTGCAGTAACAAGCCCTCCGACACCACCTTCCAGATCGCAGACTCTCTGCTCCAGTACATCGGAGGTGGGATTCATGATTCTTGTATAAATATTCCCAAAATCCTTCAATGCAAAAAGATCAGCAGCATGGGCTGTGTTTCTGAAGCCGTACGATGACGTCTGATACAGAGGAACTGCGCGGCTCCCGGTGGTTGGATCCACGATCTGTCCTGCGTGTAGCTGCCGGGTATTAAAACCAAACTGCCGTTTTTTTTCTGCCATAACTTACTCCTTGGCATCTGGTATTGTATGGAAAAATTTACCCTGCATTTTGCAAGTTCATCGCCTTAATACGTACCTGCAATCGTATTATATCAAAAAAAATACATCAACCTGCCACGTCTAACAGCAATCATATACAAAAAGAGGTAAAATGTTCCATCATACATTAGACTAGGTTAAAGGGTTGTCAAGCGTTGGGATGAATCACACATTGTGGAACATTTCTGCTCCGCGCTCTTTTCAAACAATATTATTACCGCAGGGAAAGGAAAAATCAGAGTCTGGGTCATTACGGATTCAGGTTACAATCCTACTTATTCAGCGGAACAGGATAGCCAACATATCGACATACCATGCAGCAGGGACTTCACAATATCTCCATCGGCCAAAGCATTCCGTTCAAAATCAGCTTTGTCACCCTGCTCCTGGAATGCGCATTTTTTATTATGTATGGCTGGTACAATGTTCACACATTCAATCAACAACTCAACCAGGATGTGGAACGTGCCCTGAGTATTCCAGGATTACTCATGTCTCAAGGGGTTCTCGATTTCACTTTTGCGTCTAATATTTCAACTCTGGGTCAACTGCTTCAGCTTGATATCCAGAGTGTTTTCATTATCAAGCCAGATGGGACAATTCAGTACTCGAGTTCGCCTCAAAGCCTGAAAAAATCCTATCGCACCCAACTGCAGCAAAAAGAAAAAAAGCTGCCTTTTCAGACATTCAAGGGTGTTTCCTATGCACAGTACACAGATGCCAACGGCAACCATTTTTACAGCAGCCTCGCCCCGCTGACCAGGGGCGATATTTTTTACGGCAATATCTTTATCCGTACAAAAGTCGAAGAGCTTCAGCGTAAAAAAAATCTTCATCTCACTCGCTATATCTTTGCAGCCTTCATGACCATGTTTTTCACGGTAATTGTACTGGGGATATTTATATATGAGCTGATGATTCCACGGATGGAACAAGCCGTAGAGACCCTTTCCAAAATCAGCAAGCACCGTTTTAACGTACGCCCCATCACTCCGGGAGTAAGGGATCAACTGGGTGTATTCCTGGATCAGATCAATACGATTCTCTCTGCTGTTGCAGAGCATAATCACGACCTGCGCAACCTGAACATAGCCGGTGAACAGCTGGCAGATGCAGAAAACAAACAACAGCTCTACACCACAGCCACCAATATTATTTGCCGTTTTTTTAATGTCCAGCAGAGTGAAACCGACCAGCGTATCGAAAGCCAGGCCCTGAATCTCTTCTCCGATGGCGACGACATGATTGCCTTGACGGCCAGCGATGACAAGACCCGCCTCTTTCTATCCATGCCTATCCCAGAAGAACCGAATGAATTTCTGTGGATTAAATTCTCAAGAGAAGATGGTAAGCCCATTGCCAAAGCATCCAACAAACTCTACATAGAACACCTCTCCCGTATTTTGAAAAGTGCGATCCATCGTATTAATTCTTTTGATGACATTGCCCGGGCAGAGGAACGATACAGGGAACTGTTCAGCTCTGCAGCTGAAGGCATTTTCCGCACTACGACCGAAGGCCGTTTTGAAGCGGTTAATCCTGCGCTGGCTTCCATGACCGGATACGACTCGCCAGAGGAGATGATCACCAGCATCAAAGATATAAGCACCCAATATTATGCAGACAGCAAAGATCGCTCCAGGATTTTCAACGAAATATTACAGTACGGAAAAATTGTAGACAGGGAAACATTTCTGCGTCGTAAGGATGGCACCATTTTCCCTGCCGCACTCTCAAGCCATTATGTTACCAATGAACAGGGAGGCATCATTGCCCTTGAGGGCAGAGTTATTAACATCGAAGAGCGAAAACTCCGCGAACGTGAAGAACAAAACCGAAAGGCTGCGGAAGCTGTCAGCCGGGTGCAGCTTGAACTGGTATCGAAACTGGAAGACAATGAACGGATATTGCAGCGTTCTTTGAAAGAAAAGGAAATTCTTTTACGGGAAATATACCATCGCACGAAAAACAACATGCTGGTTATTATATCCATGCTCAAGCTGCAGATGCGCAAAGTTTCCGACCCTCACATGCATACTATCTTTCAAGAAACGGAAAACCGAATCCGTGCAATGTCTCTTGTTCATGAAAAGCTGTATCAGTCAGACAGTCTTGTGGAAATCGACCTGGCAAATTATCTGGTGGAGATGGTCACAGCCCTGGTTGCCACTATGGTTGTGGATGATCGTATAACAGTGGAAACGGAAACTGTTCCTGTTCCCATATCCATTGATCATGCTGTTCCTCTTGGCCTTGCGGTTAATGAAATCGTCACGAATTCGCTTAAACATGCTTTTCCCAATGACAGGCAAGGGGTGATCAGTCTCTACCTTTGCGTAACAGAGGACAATATGATAGAGTTGCATATCAAAGATTCGGGGGTAGGAGTTCCTGCTCATTTTATTCTTGAAAAAAGCACCTCTTTTGGACTGCAGATGGCGCAAAACCTGATAATCAAACAGTTGGGCGGCTCGATGAGTGTGCAAACCAACCAAGGCACAGAAATTACCATCTGCTTTGTTGAACCTGAGAGGCGCCAGCGCATCAACCTGCAATGAAGAAAAAAATTCTTATCGTCGAAGATGAAATCCTCATTGGCATGATGCTGGCCGAAAATATCCGTGATTTCGGCTATGAACCCTATGACGTAGCCACTACGGCCAATGAAGCACTGCACGCCTTTCACCAGCATCTTCCCGATGCAATCCTCATGGATATAAGCCTTTCAGGACAACTCGACGGTATCGATGCAGCCCGGCTCATCAGGGAGCATAGCGATGTTCCCATTGTCTTTTTCACAGGATATCGAGACCCACAGCTGCTGCAGAAGGCCCGCACAACGAATCCGGTTGCCATTCTCGATAAGCTGGGGCCGGTTGAAGCCATCCAAAAAATTCTGCATTCTATTTTTTCAGAGAATCAATAGGTGTCTTGCTTATGCAAAAATTGGTTTTTACAGAGGAATTTCCGTCTTCTTAACCACTGCCCTCAAGGCAAACGAAGTCTGCACCCGATGCACCCCAGGCAGATTGGTAAGGACATCATGGATGCGGATATAATCGTCGTTATCCCTGCAGATGATGCGCAACAGGTAATCAGCCTCCCCAGACATCATGTAACATTCCATGACCTCCGGCACTTCATGAATCGCTTCCTCAAACTGGCTGAGCACTGAACGCTGTTGGCCATCCAGAGTAACACGGACAAAAGCATTGTTACCCAGACCTACCGCACGCTGATTCACCAGCATGACGTACCGCTCTATAATCCCGCTTTCTTCCAGCAGTTTGACCCGCCGCAGGCATGCTGATTCGGACAAGGCTACCTTTTCAGCCAACTGCACATTGGAAAATTTGCCATTTTTCTGCAACACCTTGAGAATTTTTCTGTCTAATTCATCCATTCTCCGGCCATCCTGTTATTTTTTTATAAATTCTTTGCATTCACCTGCTGGTACCTGATCATGGGCTACACAACACTTTACGTGCATTTTCTTTTACACTTTGCAGGTTTCTTCGCATAATCTGCAAAAAGGCAAACACAATACCCTTTAAATAGCAATTAAATTTCCCATCCCTTTTGCTATAATAAATATATATAGAGTTCTTCTTTCTCATGGCAACAACAAGGAGACCCAACGGTGATAATAGGAATTCTCAAAGAAATTAAGACTGAAGAAAATCGTGTCTGCATGACTCCGGCCGGTGTTGATACACTGGTACAGGAAGGTCACCAGGTTCTGGTGGAGAAAAAATCCGGACTTGGCAGCAATTTCTCTGACGATCAGTACCGGGACGCTGGCGCTGAGCTGGTGACAACGGCCGCAGAGGTGTACCAACATGCTGAAATGGTTATGCATGTCAAGGAGCCACAGCCAAGTGAATATGAAATGATTCGCGAAGGCCAGATAGTATTCACCTATTTTCATTTTGCCGCTGCCGAAGAACTGACCAAAGCTATGATCCAGCGTAAAGCGGTATGTATTGCCTATGAAACCATCACAGACAGGGATGGCCGCCTGCCCCTGTTGACTCCAATGAGTGAAGTGGCAGGAAGAATGGCTGCCCAGGAAGCAGCCAAATACCTTGAACGAAGCCAGGGCGGTCGAGGCCTGCTTGTCGGCGGAGTTCCAGGTGTTGCCCCGGCTAAAGTGATTGTCCTTGGTGGCGGAGTTGTCGGTACCCAGGCCGCTCTGCTCGCCTGCGGTCTTGGCGCCCAGGTATACCTGCTGGATACCTCGCTTCCACGCCTGCGATACCTCTCTGAAATCATGCCGAAGAACTGCACCCCCCTCATGTCTTCTCCGGCAGTTATCCGTGAACTGCTTCCGCAGGCAGATGCCGTCATCGGTGCAGTGCTTATCCACGGTGGCAAGGCCCCGCACCTGATTACCCGAGACATGCTGAAGACCATGCAAAAAGGTTCTGTACTCGTGGATGTGGCCATTGACCAGGGCGGATGTTTTGAGACATCCAAGCCAACTACTCACACAGAACCCACCTATGAGGTTGATGGTATCATACACTACTGCGTTGCCAATATGCCGGGAGCTGTGCCCCTAACCTCAACCCTTGCCCTGACCAATGCCACCCTGCCCTACGCAAGGGCTCTGGCAAAATATGGCTGGAAACAAGCTGCCCTGCGCGACCCTGGAATCGCAGAAGGTCTCAATATCATAGCAGGCCAGGTAACATACCAGGGTGTGGCTGAAGCATTTAACCTGAACTACACACCAGTATCAGAACTCCTCCACTGACCCACCTCTCAGCCGGTGAGCCCTCCTGACCCTTACAGGCTCACTCGCTGAATGTTTTTGTCATCTCCCTCCAACCTTCATCTGCCTGCCATCAACCTCTCCGAGGCAGGCAGATGCCTTTTTATTTCATACCCTACTCTGTTTATGCTGCAATCTGCCCGCTCATTTCCGCTGCATACTGATCTGCATTCAAACCAGTCATGAGGTGTATCAGGGAATCATCAATACGTATTACGGCCTGAATACCTTTTTCGTTGAGTTCCGCCTCATGCACACTACTCATATCTTTCACTTTGATGCGTAAACGAGTCTGTGCGCAGGATTCGACAAGCAAAATGTTTTGTTTGCCTCCCAAAGCCGGCAGCCAACTGGCAACCTTTTCCGGTGCTTTCTGATCCCTGAGTCGTGGTTGTATCTCGCGTTCTTTATACAAAACACTTGAAGGAAGATCCTGCTCACTCAGTTCAGCCTCATCCCCGGCTGTCTCCAGATAAATTTTCATATCTGTCATCAGATTTTCAGAGCGGGGACCGAATATCGCTTGAAGCCCAGTACCCACAGTAACGACGCCTGCAGCCCCCAGGGCTTTGAGCCTGTCAATACTTGCCTTGTCCATATCCTTGACTTCGACCCTGAGTCGAGTGATACACGCATCCAGACTCTCAATATTGGATTTACCACCAAAAGCCAGAACCAATTGCTGCGCCATGGTATCTGCTGCCACATCACGTGCTTCTCCGGCATCACCTTCAACCTCTTCTCTACCAGGAGTGTAAAGGTTGAAGACCTTTATAGCTATACGAAACACAGTATAATAGACAGTTGCAAAAATTGGCCCGATAATAAACATCATCCAGGGTTTGATATCTATGGCATAGAACAATAAAAAATCGATCATACCATGTGAGAAGCTATAGCCCATTCGAATGCCAAGCAAATAGGTCACCAAAAAGGCTACGGACGCGAGGCATGCATGAAACAGGTACAGCATGGGGGCAAGAAACATGAAGGAAAACTCAAGGGGTTCTGTTATTCCTGTGAGCAGAGATGTCAAGGCAGCCGACATCATGATACTCGCTGTTTTCACTTTGTTTTCAGGCTTGGCCATGTGATATATGGCAAGTGCTGCAGCAGGCAGACCGAACATTTTAAAAACAAAACCACCTGCCAGAATTCCCGCTTCGCGATCACCTGCAAAAAAGCGGTTCAAAACACCCCTCACCACTTCTCCGTCAGGACTCGTATAACTCCCCAATTCAAAAAAGAACGGTACATTCCAGATATGATGCAGCCCAAAGGGCAAGAGCAGTCGTTCCACAAAACCATAAATAGCAACAGCAAGGGCTGTATTTCCAGTGGATGCAAAATGGGAGAACATATCTATCAGGTGCTGAATGGGTGGCCAGATAAAACTGAGCACAATCCCCAGGCCAATGGCGCCAAACGAAGTTGCAATGGGAACAAATCGTTTTCCTGCAAAAAAACCAAGATAGGGTGGCAGGCTGATACGGTAATACTTGTTAAATAAAAAAGCCGCCAACCCTCCGACAAGGATACCTCCAAACACTCCGGTATCGATGGATTCCATCCCCATTACAGGTCGAGTTTCAAGATCGAACAAACTGGCCGCCACCCCCATGGTAGCGACCATCACGGCGTAGCCGACAGCAGCAGAAAGCGCTGAGACGCCATCATTTTTTGTAAGCCCGAGGCCAACACCAATGGCGAATATCAGTGCCAGGTTGCCAAAAATCGCTCCACCCGATGCTTTCATCAATGCATTTATGACATCAGGAATAATAGCAAAGCCGGCACTGCCAAGACCTAAAAGAATACCTGCAGCCGGCAATATTGCCACAGGCAACATCAAAGCTTTTCCTATCTTCTGTAAAAAGGCAAAAGAACCACTCCACAGTTGCTTAATCATTGTTCCACCTCTCTTGCTCCAACAATTCACGGACGTCATTGGCTGTCGAACACTGCAGAGCCTTTTCCGCAATATCTTTACAGTGGCTTACGGACCACCTTCGCACTTCAGCTTTAATGGCAGGTAACGCGGGAACAGACACGGATAATTCATCCACTCCAAGCCCAAGCAAAACAGGAACAGCCTCCGGAGCAGAGGCAAGGCCGCCACAAACGCCCACCCATTTACCATGACTGTGCGCACCTGCTACGGAATGGACTATCATGGATAAAACGGCAGGGTGAAGAGCATCTATTTTGGAAGCTAATTTGGGATGACCACGATCCATGGCAAGGGTATACTGCGTCAGGTCATTGGTCCCTATGGAGAAAAAATCGACTTCTGCAGCAAAAATTCCTGCCATAATGGCAGTGGAAGGAACCTCAATCATAATGCCGATCTCTATGGCAGGAACATCCAGTTTAACCCTTTCTTCCTCAAGCATGGCTTTGGCATCACGAAGCTCTTCAATGGTTGCCACCATGGGAAACATGATACGAACAGGACCATGGGCTCCGGCTCTCAGCACAGCCCTTGCCTGCACCCGAAACAGCTCTGGTCTCTCTAAACCTATACGAATACCTCGCTGACCCAAGAAAGGGTTTTCCTCCACAGGCATGGGCAGGTAAGGTAGCGGCTTATCGCCCCCAACATCAAGTGTCCTCACAATCATTGGCCGGCCTTCAAGTGCCAGAAGCGCGTCACGATACACCTGGTACTGCTCGTCTTCACCGGGTGGTGTCATTCTATCCAGAAACAGGAACTCTGAACGAAGCAATCCTACTCCTTCTCCCCCCAGCTTGACAGCCTCACGCGCCTCATCCACCCCACCAATATTGGCTACAACTTCAAGACGATGACCATCCACGGTCACGGCAGGTTCACTTGCTGCAGCCAGATCTTTCTCTTTCTGTTCTCTCAGTGCTGCCTGCCTGGTTATCGTCTCATTTATGAGTTCTTCTGAAGGATTAATCCTTAAGGTTCCCTTGCTACCATCCAAAATAACCGTAACACCACCCTCAATTTCGAGTGCTGCAGCCTCAATGCCTGCCACAGCGGCAATATCAAGGGATCTTGCCAGGATTGCAACGTGGGAGGTTGCCCCACCAGCAATGGTACAAAAACCTCTTATCCTTGTAGTATCCATGGTGGCGGTAAATGACGGTGTCAGTTCCTCGGCAATGAGAATCGCCTGATCCGGTATTTCCAACTCACGGGGTTCGTTATTCGTCAAAACTCGCAAGACCCGCATTCCCACGTCCCGAAGATCATTGGCGCGACCTGCAAGGATCTCATTATTCAGGGAAGCCAGCTGATCTGCATAGGTCGTAAACGCGTTTTTCCAGGAATATTCAGCACTTTTACCTTTAGCAACAAGACTCCTGGTGATATCAACCAGATCCGGATCATCAAGAATCTCTCTATGCGCAGCAAATATTGCAGCCTTTGTTGGTTCTGTCTGAGAATGTAAATTCATCTGCAGTGCTTCCAGCTGATTCTTCGCTTCTTCCCAGGCAACATCAAGGCGGACATTTTCTGCATGCGGATCCTGCCCCTCTTCAGCATAGTCAAAACGTTCTTCCCGAATCTGGACAACCTGACCAACCACAATACCAGGTGAAGCAGCCACTCCCCGTATCAGGTCGGGATCTTCACGTTGAGGGACCTTTGCCGGTAACCTGTCTTCAGAAAACTCTACCGAAGCTGGTGCAACAACCGGTGCTGTTCCTTGATCACCCAATCCCGAAGCAAGATGTGGCAGAATTTCAGCAATTGCCTTATCGCAATCATCTCCCCTGCTTCTGAGTTGGACCTTATCAAGATATGCCACATTGAGTTTCATTATGCTGACAACGCTCTTGGCGTTTGCAGTCTGCTCTCCCTTGATCAATTCAACCTGCGAGGAAAACTTTTTCGCTAATCCCGCAAGAACTGCTGCAGGTCTTGCATGCAACCCAGTTGTATTTGGAATAATAATGGCGTCCGATACAACCTCACGCTGTACGTCCTTATCCTCCTGCGTTCCCTGTTCTGCAAGAGTTACCATCAAGAGTTCCGTTTCTCCAGCGCTCACACAATCTGCCTGACCATATTTTTCGATTTCGGCAATCATCTCTCCATTGGTCAGAACCACCTGGGTCAAGAGGCTTTTTGCATGTGTGGCAATATAATCAATTTCAAACTTGATCAATGCCTCGCCTGCCTTTACCTCTTGTCCTTCGGCTACCTGAACGTTGAATCCCTGCGACTTCAGCGCAACGGTATCAATACCAATATGCATCATTACCTCCAGGCCCGTACCATGGGTCAGAGTAATGGCATGACCGGCGCTGTGGAGCTGCGTAACCTTACCTGCAAAAGGTGCGATCAATACGTCACTGGTTGGATCTATGGAGATCCCGTCTCCAACCATTTTTTGTGAAAATACAGGATCCGGAACCTGTTCAATGGGATAAGCAATACCGGATAAGGGTGCTAGAATGATGACCTGTTCCATTGGTTTATTCCTTGTTTAGATATCAACACTGAACTTCAGAATACAACATACAGACCAGACAACAGCATATGAACACATTCATTTTATCGCACAAAAACAGCGAAAAGAAGGCATAAAAAGGGAATGTTATACAGAGGATGGAGTTGATTTGAAAATCTATGCCTACCTCTGAGGAAGCAAGTTTGAGTATAACGCCACTATCAAACGAAAAGACAAGATATGGAAAGCCTGAGAGCTCTGTTCAGAAGACTGTCCGAGAATGCCCTCTTTCCCAGCCCGTTGTTATTTCACAAAATACTACGAGCAAAATGAAAAAGAGCGGGTGCAGGAATCTTGGACTCACCTATTGATGAATCCAGAAATCCATTGTAAACTTTACAACTCAGAACCGGACCGAAACAGCCCAGACCTCCCAAAGAAACAGGGTATCTCACAACCCTATCTCTTCTAAAATATCAAATAGTTACTCAATATCCAACAAAAAAAGAATAGTTCCCTAAACTTCGTATCAATTTTTTTGATGAATAAGTCTTGTAAAACTGTTAAGAACACTATACACTGACTAGCGGTTATATGTGGAGATCTACAAGATGGGAAAGCGTAAGCGGAAACAAAGAACTTCCATACAACAACTTACAGACTGCAGATACATCGACACCTTTGCTGGCAATACATGTTCCAGGCACACCAAAGTTCTACGAGCTTCGGTCCGAACATGTTCCGGTGTCTCCTCTCAATTGCCACAGGAAAGACACGTCTATGCAACACATTGACTTCTTAACGCAATTTATTGCTATTCAGAATCCCTGGAAGATACTTGAAACGACCACCAGTCAGGCAGGCAAGCGACTTGACATTTTAGTCTGGTTTGCCCCTTCCATACAGAAAAATCTTTTTGGCGTTTCCGATATACAGGAAGAATCTGAAGCATGCTCCCCAGCCTCCTGCCCTCACTGCGGCACCATGCTTCCCGAATACGCCCCGAACAAGACAATCTGCCTGAGACATCTCCCTCTCCTGGGATTTGCGACCTACATGCACGTGCCTGCTCCCAATATCATCCACTCACCTGATCCGAACTGTGTCTGCATGAAGCAATGGCATGCACCGCATTCCAAATATACCAAAGAGATGGCAGCTCACATTACAGATACCCTGCAAGCCATAAAAGACTACGCCTCTACAGCAAAATTGCTGGACATCGCGGAACAGGAATTACGGGAAACATTCCAGGAAACTCTCGACACACGGAAAGCCAGTTCTCAAAAAGATGATATGTCCCAGATCCATGTTAAAAGCCGTTTTCGCATTCCAGATGTAGGACATCCCGGATGGCAGCGTCTCATAAATGGAGATTTGACCATAGCTACCAGTTCCGTTGCATTGCAGATGCTCCTTCAGCGTGTGCGAAACAAGCATGAAATTTCACCGGGCATTGAAAGTGGTATATCCGGGGCGAAAGCGCTCCATGATTTTTTTTACAAAAACAAAAAACTTCTAGATCATGAACTTGAACAACTCACAGCCGGCCAAACCTGGACAGAGGTGCGAGTTGCAGTATCGAGGAAACCTGCTCAGGATAAAGATCTGCCACAGGAATCCGAACCCGTCTGGCAGGCTCTGGTTTCTGGAAATATGCAGTTGCAAACCCATATGGTTGGACTGCAGATGATTATGCAACAGGCGTATAAGTCTGTGCAAATGGATGTGAGCGATCAGAATAAACAAAAAACCATCCAAACCCTTCGACATTTTTTCATAAAACACAAAAAACGTCTTAAGAAAGAAATAACGCAATTACAGCATTATTCAGCATAAGCAGGTTACCTTTTACTGCCGACCATGCCACAAGAACAACAATTTGATATACGATAAGAGTCATGCCTGCCCTTGGTTCCCCGATTTCAACAGGGAAGCGTATCTATAGCAGAGAAAAGCCCACACACCAACGGATCTTTCTCCAATGCTTGCTTAAGAACAACAGCTCAGTAACAGGGTATCAATTCATAACTCACAAATCTTCTGTGTATAACCGGCCAGGTTGCCCCAGATTACCCCTCTATAGATAAACCATAAGAGCCTGGGCTATGGCACACGAATTTTTACGGCCAAAGACCATGCTTATTAGTAAGGAGCATACATAATGTCAGATATTCTTTCACCTCAACTCTACTCTGTTGAAGAAACCATCGCAGCGATTGAAAAAGGAAAAATTCTCTTCCTCAGCGGAGATGAACATGTTCTGAAGCAACTGCCCAAAGGAAGATGGATTGGGGGGACCAGTCCCTACTTTATGACACCGGAAGGTGGAAAGACATCCAGAGACATGATCTTCATACATGAGCTTGACCAATCCCATGTGGAAAAAGTCCAGATCAAATTATATAATACGTCAACGATACATCACATTACCCGCGACGCACCTGAAAATGGTTTTACCCTGCTCCTGATCCCTGCACTTACAGATATTCTGCTTCAGTATGCCCAGAGAGCACCCGAATATGAAGATATGTTTATCAAACCTGTTATTGGCTGGGTGGCAGGTATTCATCCTGACGATATTCACCAGACAGTTCCAAAGATTTTCAATGGAGGAACAGGAGAAAATTTCAGCGACCAGGCAGTTGTCATGCATGTTACCCTGAATGAGAACACCGCTGCCACCATTGGTATCATCAATATTCAGGAACAGGGTGAAGGCGACACTTTTACATTCAGAGAAACTGGATTCTCCTGCAAAACAGTTCTGGTGAATGGCATAGAGCAGAATTTTGCAAACTACCTCGCGGAAAAACAAATAAATATTCAGCAGCCTCTGGTTGCCGATTATTCCGGAGCAAGCATCAATGTCTCTTTTCAGGGGATTGATACACAATCACAGACAGTCTCTTTCTACGCTCCGGTCTTCAGTGGTGTTGAATACAAACTGGCAAAACCAGTGGATGACTATATCAGTGCTTTTTCCCGCGCCCTGCCAGAAATGGAGAACACGGTGATATTCAGCTGCAATTGTCTTCTGAACTACCTGTACTCGGATCTGGAGGGAAAACAGATAGCTCCCATGTTCGGGCCCATAACATTCGGAGAAATCGCCTACCAGTTATTAAATCAGACCTTGGTTTATCTGGCCATAGAAGAATTTTGAGCTTTTCTCTCCTGCCTGTGCCTGTCCATACATGAGGATTTTTGCTCAAGTTTAGGGTCGCGGGAAATAATAAATATCCAAAAATTGCATAAAATATCGGTTTGGTAACGTTGGCGCGTTAAAGGTTCCATACTGCCCGTATTAAGCCATTGGCGCGACGACACTACCGAGTTGAGAGACAAGCAAGATTGGATAATGTATTTTTTCCGTGACCCATAAAAAAGCATAGTCTCCGAAAAGAGTATTTATGCAAAGGCACTGGCTAACCCGTCACATCCCACTGACGGTGAAGGGTTTCCCGTGCACACCATTTCCCCCCGGCCTGAACCTATCGAAAAAGTCATGAGAAATGCGGGGTTGCCTCATTCTGCCCTGGAAAGTATATTCCTAATACATCCAGGCTGAACAACTGCTTTACAAACTAACAATCGCATTTCGAGTTTACATACATGTCCCTTTCCCCAGCTGAAAACCACGAACTTTACATGGTCGAGCAGTTCGCTCAATTCACAGACCAGCATATTTTCCTTACCGGACGGGCTGGAACGGGTAAAACTACGTTTCTACATAACCTGAAAAAGCAAACCGACAAACGGTTGATTATTACTGCACCAACAGGCGTAGCTGCCATCAACGCAGGCGGTGTAACCCTGCATTCTTTTTTTCAATTACCCTTTGGCCCCTGCATTCCGGACAGCAACACACAGACATACCAGCACCGTTTCAGCAAAGAAAAGAGAAACATCATCAAAAATCTCGATCTACTTGTTATAGATGAAATCAGTATGGTGCGAGCGGATGTTCTGGATGGCGTAGACAGGGTACTGAGAAGGTATCGCCGAAATGAAACGCCCTTTGGTGGAGTACAATTACTCATGATCGGAGATTTGCACCAGCTTTCTCCGGTGGTGAAGGATTCTGAAAAAGGAATTCTTGAACAGTATTACCAAACACCATTTTTTTTCAGCAGCCTTGCCCTGCAAAAAACACATGTCATCCCCATAGAACTCCTGCGCATCTACCGCCAGTCGGATAACCATTTCATCGATCTCCTGAATCGCATTCGGGACAATAACCTGGACGCAGCATCCCTGGAGGCACTGAACACTCGTTATGATGCGCATTTCACAGCCGAAGAAAATGCTGGATATATCTATCTCTGCACCCACAACAACAGTGCACGTTCAATCAATACCGACCGGTTAAAGGAGCTCCCGGGCAAATCCTATTATTTTGATGCCGAGGTGGACGGCCAGTTCCCTGAACACACCTACCCGACGCCAGGATCTCTGGAACTCAAACTCGGGGCACAAGTGATGTTCATCCGCAACGACAACTCCCCTGAAAAACGATATTTTAATGGTAAAATTGGCAAAGTTACCGGTATAAACAGCAAAACCATTGAGGTGACATGCAAGGATCACCCATATCCCATAGAGGTAGAAAGCTCCCAATGGGATAATATCGATTACAAAATGGATGAAGAACAGGGCGAGATACAACAAAAAGTGATAGGAACCTTTAAACAGTACCCGTTAAAGCTTGCCTGGGCCATTACCGTTCACAAGAGTCAGGGGCTCACCTTTGACAAAGCGATCATTGACCTGCAGTCAGCATTTGCCCACGGTCAGGTCTATGTAGCCCTCAGCCGTTGTCGATCTCTTGAGGGGATCGTTCTTTCAAGCCCGTTGACTGCATCTGGGTTACACAGTGATCGCACCATACAACGTTTTCTTTCAGAAAATCAGAAAAAAAAGCCCGATCTGGCAGCACTGCAGAGGGCAAAAATAGAATACCAGCAGCGTTTGCTCCTCTCCTGCTTTACATTTCTTAGCCTTCAATCCCGCCTGGGCAGCCTGATGACGCTGATATTACGCAATGCCGCTGTGGTCAGTTTTCAGGGGGCTGAAGAAATTCAGCCACTTTTCAGCTCTGTTCAAAAAGATATCTGCACTGTTGGTGAAAATTTTAAACGACAGCTGAATGGATTGTTCCAACAGGATATGCTCCCAGGGGATGATCCTGTTATTCAGGAGCGATTAACCAAGGCTTCCGCCTATTTTAGTGAACGCTTTCAAACAGGCCTACTGCCATTTCTCTCTGCTTTTCAATTTGACACGGACAGTAAGGAAATACGTAAAAATCTAAAAAATGCAGTAGAGACCCTTGAAGAAGAAACCGCCATCAAACTTGCAGCTGTACGCTCCTGCAAAAACGGTTTCATTCCCAGCAAGTACCTTCGCGCTATCTCCACTGCCTGCCCGGAAAAAAAGAAAACTCCTGTGACATCAGACAGTGATTTTCATGAAGAGGATGTGAAGCATACCGACCTGCTGCAGCAACTTAAAAAATGGCGTACGCAAAAGGCCCAGGAAAAGAATGTACCTCCGTATCAGATATTGCATCTCAAAGTTCTTGTACAGGTTGCCATATTTCTGCCCGGAAACGAGCAGGAGCTTAAAAGGATAAAAGGTATCGGCAAACGTCTCTGTGAACGATATGGTCAGGAGCTGTTATCCATGGTAGCAGAATATCGTAAAAGCCATGACATTCAGGACGAAGAATCGACGCCTTCCGATAGTGCACAGCCAGGCGAGCCTTCTCCTGCTCAGCAGAAACAAGGGAACACCCGAGACATTACCCTGGAGCTTTTTAGACAAGGTCTGACCATGGAACAGATAGCAGAAAAACGAGGTTTGGTGCCCAATACCATTGCAGGACACCTGGCTTTTGAGGTGGAAAAGGGAGAAGTCAGCATAAACGATCTTATACCTGACTCCAAACGAGATTACCTGGAGCAATTTTTGGAGAATCTTCAGGAAAAAGAGCTGGGGGAAATTAAAGAACTGGCTGGTGAGGACTATTCTTACGGTGAGATCAAATTAATGCTTGCCCACCTCAAATTTCAAAAAATCAAGGGAAATACAGCTTAACGCCATTCTTCCACAAACAATTGGCCCATTTGATGCTACACTAGCAGGCAAAGACCACATTTCTGTGTCACGCACCACATAAACGTTGGAAAAAGTGTAGCACGCAACAGTGTCTTGCAACACTTGTGCTGCATTTCACTATCAAGGGCCGCTATGATCACATCGGAATCAGAACATACAGATCGTATTGCCTTGCTTGAACATCGCTGCCACCTGCTCAGGCGCATGAACGAGTTCAAGGTACACTACCGTTTCAACCAGGATGAGCTCTATATCCTGCAGCAATGTTGCAAAATTTTAATTCAGGATCTGGAGTTCTGCCTGTTATGGATCGGCAAACGGGCACTGGAAGATGAAAACACCTTAGTACCCCTGGTGGCAGTCTGTAACAGTGACGACGATGACACCTGCCTTCGTGAAATCACCCAGGTTCTTGAGGAAAAAGAATATCGCCCGCCTGCTGTACGGGTTATGACCACAGGATCTCCACAACTCTTTGGTCCCCGCGATCTCGAACAGTTTCCAAGCCCCACACTGCAACGGCTTGCCAAGGCGAACAACACTGCTTCCATCGGTGCCTGGCCCCTGGTCTCCAACGGACGGGAGTATGGGGTTCTCACCATTTATTCAACCAATCCCCATGCTTTTCAAGGTGCCGAGTTAGATTTTGTCTCCAACATACTGGCAGACATCTCGCTGACCATGTATCTGGACGAGACAGCCAAACGACTCAACCAACAACGTGATTTCAATGCTGAAATCATCGACACTGTACAGGCCCTGCTTGTTTCTTTAATGCCCTGCGGCAATATCCTGTCGTTCAATCAGAAGGCCCAGGAAATAACAGGCTATACCGAAGATGAGGTGAAAGGAAAATATTGGGTCGATGTCCTCATAGCACCTGAAAAACGCAAGCAAAGCCAGGTTCAGTTTTCCGATCTCTTAAAAGCTGCCAGCTCCGACATGAACTTTCAGACAGAGATTCTGACCAAGCATGGCGAAAAACGGATCATAAGCTGGCATGGTTCAATCCAGTCAAATCTGGGCAAAGGGCAGGTCGGCCTGGTTTTGTTCGGGCAGGACATTACCAGCACTGTAAGCGCAGAACGGGATAGAGAAAACGCGCTGGCAAAGTGGAACAACATCTTTAATTCCATGATGGACCCGGCCCTTGTAGTTTCGGAACACGGCATCATCCTCGACGTTAATACATCCACCTGCGTTGCCGCCAAAAAACCAAGAGAACAGATTCTTTACCAGAGTGTCTGCGACATTCTCCACGGCGGACGCTCCCCCGGTGCGGTCTGTCCCCTGGAAACACTGCTCAAGGATAGCAGAAATAGAACATTTGAGACCGAACTCAAAGGATTGCAGGGAAATTATATGATGACAGTCTCCCCACTCGCATCCTACGCTGGGCAATCCGGCGCCTCTCTTCTGCTGGCCAGGGATTTGACCGAAGAACAGCTCATGAAGGCAGAAGCACTTCGCGCCGCGCAACTGGCATCTGTCGGCGAACTTGCAGCTGGTGTGGCTCACGAAATCAATAATCCCATTAACGGGATCATCAATTATGCCCAGATTCTCATCGATAACCAGCCAGATAAAGGCGACAGGCATTTTCTCAGGTGCATAATCAAGGAAGGAAAACGAATAGCTGGAATCACCCGCAAGCTTCTCGATTTCTCGCGAAAGGTGGAAGACGCACCGGAGCCGATTACCATCCAGCCACTTGTCAGTAATTGCATAGACCTGATACAGCATCAGCTTTCCATGGATGGTATTGAACTGGCACTGAACTTTGATCCCGACCTGCCGCTTATACACTGTAATCCCCACCAGTTACAGCAGGTACTGCTCAACATATTCAGTAATGCCAGGCACGCGGTAAATGAAAAGTTTGCAGGCAATATAACAGAAACCAAAAACGTCATACTGGAGGCCAAGCCAAAACAGATAGATAACCGGCAATACGTTCGCTTGACCATCACCGATAACGGCACAGGAATTAAACATGAGATTATCGACCGGGTAATGGATCCTTTTTTCTCTACCAAACCCCACGGCCAAGGAACAGGTCTGGGCCTGAGTATCAGTCAGAGTCTTGTTCAAGAAAATGGAGGATTCCTGCGAATACACAGTGAACTGGGTGCATATACCTCGGTACAGATTGACCTCCCGGTTTCAGGACATGAAGGAGAATTGGCATGACCCTGCAGTCAAAAATTGTTACCCAAACCGGCCTGGCTTTCGGCCTGACCATTATCATGATTTTTTATCTGATCCACCACCAGGGCAGTCACCATGCAGCAAGTTCTCTCTCCTATCCCCTTCTCGGAATAACCTTGCTGGCAATCCTGTTTGCGGTGGTAGTAATTCTCATGCAATCTGTTTTCCGCATGGCAGAACAGGAAGCAGCAAGGGCTGAAAAGGATCTTGAGGCGTTAACCAGATCACTTAAAGAAACCACAACTGACCTGGAAAACCATGTGGAGCGGCGTACGTTTGAAATCTCTGTCGCCAATGCATCACTGAACCGGGAAATTGCAGAACGCATTCAGGCCGAAGCTGAGATGAAAAAGGTACAAAGGCAAATGGAGCTCATTCTTGAATCTGCCGGGGACGGAATTTTTGGTCTGGACGCGGACGGAAATGTCACGTTTATGAACAGGGCTGCCTCCAACATGCTGGGCTGGAGCGCAGAAGAGCTAATAGGAAAATCCCATCATGATCTTGTGCATCACAGTTATACTGATGGTTCCCGCTATCCGGTTGATTCATGCCCCATAAGTCAGGCCTATCTAGACGGTAAGGTGCATGTCGGTGCAGACGAAATATTCTGGACCAGAGATGGGAAAGGATTTCCCGTTGAATATATCAGCACTCCCATTATAGAACAGAAAAAATTCACAGGCGCTGTTGTTGTTTTTCGGGAAGTACATAATGGACGTGATCACAAAGCAGCAAACAGGACAGGAGTAATCCATGAATGACGACAGCACCTCCAGCCAACATAGTATTCTAGTAGTAGATGACGAAGAAAGCCTCAGGAATACGTTTCAGTTTTTTCTGAAAAAACAGGGCTATTCCCCGGTTATCACGGCATCGACCTTTATCGAGGCAATGGAAGCCATCTCTCACCATTGCTTTGATCTCATAATCAGCGATATAGTACTTGGCGGACAATCGGGAATTGATTTTCTCCGTTCCATTCGTGACCAGGGGGTCAGCTGCCCGGTTGTCATGATAACCGGGTATCCGAATGTCGATACTGCATCAGAAGCTGTTCGTCTCGGAGCCTTTGACTATATTCCAAAACCTGTTGAAAAGGAGACGCTGCTCAAAACAGCCAGACTGGCTCTCCAGCAATGGGAGCTGCAGAACGAGCGGATACGAGTTGAAGAAGAAAAAGAACGTTATCGCGTTTTCCTTGAAACGGTCTTTAAAAGTGTCACTGATGGAATTGTAACCCTTGACTCCAATCTGCAGGCCATGGACATGAATCCGGCAGCACGCCTGCTTTTCAGCCAACTTTACAAAGATACTGTTGATCATCACATTATACTGCACCTCTGTGGTCTGGCTGATTTTCAGCCCTTAAAAAACGATCTTCTCAGAGTATTGAAAACCGGTGTGGAAGTGTCGGAACATCGGCTGGAATGTCAGACCATCGGGCAGCAGAAAAAAATTCTGAGCATCTGCACATCACCATTAAAAGGTGATGCAGCATCCTCCGACGGACTGGTTCTGGTCATTCGAGATATGACCAACCCCACAGATACCCCCTCATCTCCTCGCACAAGATTCCATAGCTATATCGGAAAAAGCGATGCAATGCAGGCAGTGTATACCATGATTGAAAATGTCGGCAGGGTGGATCTGACAGTATTGATTACCGGGGAATCAGGGACCGGCAAGGAACTGGCAGCAGAAGCCCTGCATAACGAAAGCAGACGCAAAAACAAGCAATTGATAAAGGTTGACTGTACAGCCATCCCGGAAAACCTCCTGGAAAGCGAACTCTTCGGGCATCGTAAAGGTTCGTTTACCGGGGCTGACAGAGATCGGATGGGAAGAATTCTCCAGGCCGATGGAGGCACGCTGTTTCTCGATGAAATCGGAGATATCTCTCCTATGATGCAACTCAGACTCCTGCGATTTCTTCAGGAGAGCACCTTTTATCCTGTGGGTCAGGACACCCCCATAAAGGTGGATGTACGTGTGATTGGCGCCACCAATGTAGACCTCAAGGAAAAAGTCAGTAAGGGTGAATTTAGAGAAGACCTGTACTTTCGACTCAGGGTAATAGATGTCATGCTCCCGCCTTTGCGAGAACGTGACGGCGATATCGACCTGCTTGCATCTCATTTCATTGAACGTACAGCCAACAGTATAGGCAAAAGCATCAATGGCCTTTCAGCACAGGCGCAGAAAACCCTTCGCCAATATCCCTGGCCAGGTAATGTCAGAGAACTGCAGCATGCCATGGAGCGAGCCTGCGTTCTTTGCAATGGACCAACTATTTCAACGGATGAACTCCCACCGGAAATTCTCAACTATAATCCTGTCAAAACAGAAATTTCCATGCAAAAAGAAGAACAGCCTGTAGCCAGCCCTTCTGTTCCTCTCACAAATACGCAACCTCCCGTGGAACAACATGTTCCCATGGAGGTGCGTATCATTGAAACCTTGAAAAAAACCGGAGGCAATAAAGCCAAGGCTGCGCGGCTCTTGAACATTGACCGTACGACTTTATATCGGAAAATAAAGGAATTTAATCTGGATTTATCTTCCCTCGACCTTTAGCCCGAAAGAAGCAATCACGTAAGGTCAGTGGGAAAAATACGTTATCCGATCTTGTAGGTATCTCAACACCTTCTCCTTGCTGCTTCAATGGTTCCATACCGGTCGTTTGCTCCATTGATACAGCAGGGAGAATCAGCCGATATCCTGTGAATCCTTTGGTGAGGTATTGCTTTCCGCGCTCCTGGCGGTTTACATCATTCCAACTGAGACGCCACACTATCGTTGCAACACACCTGTGGTAAAACCACAGGTGTGTTGCAATATTCTGCAATCCTCCGTCTCTTCTCCTAGATCCCTCCACGAAGAACCAATTGTATATATTTTCCATCTTTTTCAACTGGTTAGCCGATCGCGATGAAACATTCGCTTATTTCCGGCATACAGACCCGGCAATAACAACACTCTAAAAAACACCTTAATTCAGAAAGATACCCAAACACCCAGTCAATGTTACTGATGTGTGGCATTGCCTGTGCAATTCAAAAGGAAACGAATGAATACGTATTCATTCTTCTCCCTTAGGTTAATACATGGAGCATATGCTGCATCAGCAGCAAGAGCACAATGAAAAATAGTATTCAATTTGGCCTGTTTATCCTGACATTTTCTGTATTGCTCTTGATTGGTTACAATATCTATCTCCGCGAAATAACGCCTCCAGAACAAAAGTATACTGATTTATTGCACGAACTGGAAAACAAACGAATTCTCAGTGTTCATTTTAAAGGAGGATGGGCTACCACCAAGGACGAATATGGAAGGACTTACCGAACCTATGTTCCTGATCTGCAAACACTCATTCCCCAACTGATAAGCAAAAACATTACACTCTCTGCTGAGCCTGATCAGGAAGCCGGAACAGCGGCATTCATGAAATACGTATTGCTGGCCATGCTTGTCTTTGGCGGCTGGCTCCTGTTCAGCAACAGATCTGGAAAAAAATTACCCTTTGCCGAGAACACCAGGAGCAAACGTTTTTCACCTGTTACCACCGACACAGTGACGTTTGAAGATGTGGAGGGAATTGCAGAGGCAAAGCTTGAATTACAGGAAATCGTCCAGTTTCTGAAAAATCCTGAAAAATATCGGGAAATAGGCGCCAGAATTCCCAGGGGGGTTCTCCTGCAGGGGTCACCAGGAACAGGAAAAACCCTCCTTGCCAAGGCAATTGCCGGTGAAGCTGATGTTGCTTTTTTTTCCCTTGGCGGCTCGGATTTTGTTGAAATGTTTGTCGGTGTGGGGGCTTCAAGGGTGCGAGAGCTTTTCGATGAAGCCAAACACAGTGCACCCTGTATCATATTCATCGACGAAATAGATGCTATTGGGGGCAGACGCAGTGGCGGTACCTCCAGTGGAGCCAGCGATGAACGGGAACAAACCCTCAATGCCCTGCTTGTTGCAATGGACGGATTCTCATCAGGGGAGACAATCATTGTCGTAGCAGCCACCAACAGACCTGAAATTCTTGATCCAGCCCTGCTGAGACCCGGCCGATTTGACAGACAGATAACCATTCCGGTACCGGACGTTAAAGGGCGCATCAAAATTCTTGCAGTACATACGCAAAAAATTCGCATGGCACCGGATGTAGACTTGCCTTCCCTTGCCCGCTCTATCCCTGGTTTCAGTGGAGCTGAAATCGCAAATCTTGTCAATGAAGCTGCCCTCATGGCAGCACGCCATGACAAAAATCTGGTGGAAATGGCTGATTTTGAAGAAGCAAAAGACAAAATCATCATGGGGCTGGAGCGCAAGAGCGTTGTCGTCAGTGAACAGGACCGGCGGGTCACGGCCTACCATGAGGCTGGCCATGCCATAGTCGGCATGATACTCCCAGACACCGACCCCATTCACAAAATCACGATCATTCCCCGGGGAAGGGCCATGGGGATGACCCAGCAACTTCCCCTGGATGATCGCAATACCTATTCCCTGGAATACCTCCTCGCCCGAATCAAAACCCTCATGGGAGGACGTGTCGCCGAGGCCCTGGTGTTCCATCGTCTGACCACAGGAGCCAGCAACGATATTTTGGTGGCAACACAAATCGCCCAGAAAATAGTCTGCGAATGGGGCATGAGTGAAACCATGGGTCCCATAGCATACGGTCCCCAGGAAAACAGGCAGGCGCCCCTCTCCGAACTTAGCGAACAGACCAGTCAGGCAATTGACCGGGAAATACAGCATATCATCACAGAATGTTACGAAGAAACAACAGCCATACTGACAAAGCACAATAAATTTCTCCATAAATTCGCAGAGGCTCTTCTTCTCAACGAAACCCTGGACGCGGAAGAGGCCGACATTGTGTACCGACATTATGTTCGAGAGCGCGAGATGGAACGAAAACTCTCTGGTGTAAGGAGTGAGTAACCGTCACGCTCTATTTATATTCTTTTATGGATTTTCAGCAGGAGGATTAACAATGCACCTACTTACCAAAGGAGCATGGGCTGCACTTTTTGTGCTGTTCATTGCATCCTATGCACCGACTAACAGCTGCGCAATGGAAGCCGGGGATGCCCCGGAAAGCGTGGAAATCGATTCGTTATCAGAACTCTACGAACCCGTGCAGTTCGATCACGCAATGCACCTGGACATAGCAGAATGCCAGGATTGTCATCATCACACCACCGGCCAGAAACCGAATGATGATAATTGCCTGCGTTGCCACGAAAACAGCGGAGAAGCCGACTCGATCTCCTGTGCCGATTGTCACGCTGCGGATCGATTTTCTCCCCAGGACCTTGCTGCACGCGAGGGAGGGCGCATCTATCACATTGATAAACCCGGTCTCAAGGGAGCATATCACCTCAATTGTATCAGCTGCCATGAGGAAAATGGCGCGCCCACCGGTTGCCAGGACTGTCATGCCATGACCGATAAAGGAAAAGAGGTATTTCAGACCAGCATTGTTCCACCTGCAGACGGGCATCATGAACATGAGTAAGAACATCAAAAAGACTCTCTACAGTGGTGATAGATTATGAAAAAAGCAGTAAGCCGTAGAAAATTTCTTAAAGGCGGACTGGCGGGATCAGCCGCACTGTCGCTGACAACAGCGAAACGAAGTGAAGCAAAATCTTTTGAAGGATATCCGGATGCCATGGGTGTATTGGTAGACCTGTCTCGCTGTGTTGGCTGCCGAAGCTGTGAAGCAGCCTGTAACAAAGAGCAAGGGTTGCCGGCACCGGAAAAGCCATTCAACGACTATTCGGTTTTTGACGAAATACACCATGGCCAGAAACGACGTACCGATGAAACCCGATACACAGTGGTTAACAAGTACGAAGTGCCGGGCATGGACCACCCTCTTTTTCGGAAAATTCAATGTAACCATTGCCAGGAACCTGCCTGTCTCACCTCGTGTTTTGTCAATGCCTACACAAAGACGCCGGAAGGTGCGGTGATTTATAACCCAAAAGTTTGTGTTGGATGCCGGACCTGTATGATAGCCTGCCCCTTTTATATACCGACTTTCAGGTATTCCAGCGCCTTCAACCCCCGTATCATGAAATGCATATTCTGTTACGATACCAGACTTCAATACGGTAAACCTCCTGCATGTGTTGAAGCCTGCCCCCAGGAAGCACTGACGTTTGGAAAGCGCGAAGACCTCATCAATATCGGCAGACAGCGTATACGCGAAAACAAGGGACAGTATGTCAGCCATATTTACGGCGAACACGAAGCAGGGGGAACATCATGGATGTATCTCTCACCGGTTGACTTTGACGAAGTTGGTTTTGATACCAAAGTGCCTAAGGAACCTATCCTGAATTTCGTCAAGGATTTTCTCTCCATCGTGCCCATGGTGCTCACCATCTGGCCTGCCCTTTTTGCAGGAATCCACCTGCTGGCCACACGCAAAGATGCCATAAAAACAAAGGAAGAAACCAAGGGGGATAAGTAACAATGAAAACAATTGCCCAGGAATCCCAGGAGATTCCAATTAATGACCACGTTCAAACCGACGGTACGCGCTGGAAAATAAAAGAAAAACTTTTCCTCGGCCTCAGCAAGGAGGAATACAAGGCTCAGGCCATGCGTAATCCGGTCAACTGGGTTCTGTTTATCATCTTTCTCGTAGGCCTGCCTCTACTCGCAACCCGCTATCTCGGCGGTCTGGATACGGTTACCCATTCTTCCAATGATTACCCCTGGGGTCTGTTTCTTGGTTTCGGACTTTTTGGCATGGTCCCGCTTTCCGCTTCAGGATTCCTGCTTGGTACCACCGTTGAGATCTTTGGACGCAAAGATTTTGTACCCATTGAACGCCTTGCGCTGCTGAATGGCTTACTTGGCTACTTCTTTGCAGTGATTTATCTGGAAGTTGACCTGGGTATGCCATGGCGTCTCCCCTACCCCATGTTTGTGTCCCTTGGACCAGCAGCAGTCCTTTTTCTGGTGGCCTGGCATGTGGCCACGTACCTTTCTGTGCAGATAGCCGAGGTTGCGCCCTCACTGTTTGAATGGATGGGCTGGTTAAAAGCAAAACGTTTCATCAAGTCAATTACCATCGGCCTGACAATTGCCGGTATTATTCTCTCTACCCTACACCAGGGTGCGTTGGGAGCCCTGTTTTGCTATGCACCGACCAAAGTGCATCCACTCTGGCTTTCTACCAATTTTATGTGGATTCACTTTTTCTGCTCTGCAATCTTCGCAGGTCTTTCCATGGTTATCGTGGTTTCCACGCTGTGTAAATATTTCATGCGCTGGCGCTGTGATGAACGGTTTCTCAATGCTGTAGACCCACTGACCGTTGCCCTGGGCAAAGGATGTGCCTATGCTCTCATCACTTACCTGGTTATCAAGATTGTCGGTATCGCCCATGACAACGAGTGGGAATACCTGCTGACCGACTGGGGATTTTACTACACACTCGAACTTGGTCTTGGTGCGCTACTGCCACTGATTCTGTTTACAGTTGGCGTGAAGTATGGTTGGCCCAATGTGGTAAGAACTGCAGCTGTTATCACAGTGATAGGCGTAGTCATGAACAGACTCAATACATCTCTCATCAGCTTTAACTGGAATCTATACCAGGAGATACCGCGCTGGCAGGAAATATGGATCACTGTTACCATTTTTGCGGTGTACTTTATTACCTACCGCTTCATTCTGTACCGCCTTCCAATTCTCTATGAATGGAAAGGAGAAAAATAAACCCTTATCCTCAGCCTGGCCGGATATCTACCGGCCGGGCATTTTCTTTTTTTGCAGGAGTAAATCGTGCAGGATCCAATACAACGCTCATGGTTGCAGAAATGGTTTCTGACCCGCCCCATTCACAGTATTTTTACCTATGCCAACCTGACCATTCTTCTTCTCCTTATCGGAACTTCATTCCTCGGAGTTCGACAGTACTTACACTACCAACGCTGTTCTTCCATGGTTTCGGAAAGCGACAGCCTCAACTTTCAATTCAATACACTTCAGCAATACCTCTCAACTGCACTCATAGAAGGCAAGAAGTTTGACCTGGATAGAATAACCAAAGAATCGCAGCAGCTGACTCGACAAGCCGGCATGTTGCAACAAAACGTTCTGGTTCCTGATTCTTTCAAGGCGTATCTCATTTCAGAACAAAAAATGACCCAACTTCTTGTGCGGCTTCATGAGATACAGGACAGTAAAAAATGGAGCCCCCAACAGATTGCCGGGGTCATCAGCCAGTTGAACGGCATGGCAGCGGACTTACAGCAATTCCGCCTGCAACTCAATGAATATACACAAAATATCATATCTGGATTACACAAGGTCATAATTGGATTTCTGGGACTATTCGTAGGCCTGAGCTGTATGCTGCTCTTCAGTTTGAATCAAAGCATTGCTCACCCACTCCTGTCCCTGGCATACAGGGTACACACTCAAGTTCAGGTCAATCCTCCAGAACAAAAGGAAAAGCCATCACTCACCATGCAGACCCTGTTAGATGAAACAGAACAGCTGCTGGAGCATTCAGTGCATACAGAAATTGCTTCTTCACGGCTTATTCCCAATCAGAACCAATATCTTGCCATAGCTCGGGGATCAATTTTTCTTCATGCGGAACACGCACTGACCAATCTCACCAATGGTATTCTCAACTATACCCAGCAACTGATTGATCTGGAACCAGACATGGACGCAGATATGCAGCATACGATTCTCAAATCCCTTCGCAAAGAAGAAGAGAGGTTAGCCACATTGGTTCGCTGTCTGAGAAAGTGTACTGGAACCAACAAGGGAAAGCTTCTGCCCGTTGCCTTTACAGACTTCATTGAAAACCTGAGACTCACTGTAACCAAAACCATGGCCGCTCAGGGCGTTCAACTGTATATTCAAGCAGATCCGTTGCTCATATCCGAGTTTCCCCCCTTAAATGGTATCAGCCTGCTCATATGCATGACACTCCTCGAAGGTGGTCGATTATGTGTACAGGATGATGCAGATCCTGAAAACAGATGGATTCGCCTCACTGTGGAAAGATCTGATCAAGGTGAGGCAATCCTGCGTTTCAGCAATGGTGCTGATGACTGGCATGCCTGCAATAATCTCGATGCAACACTGTGGCCAGACCGCACACTCTGTAAAGCATGGATACAGGAGCAGGGGGGAACACTTTCACTGCCCACCCCTTCTGACACCAACGGGAATATAACCTTGCGATTATCCGCACTTTATCCCAATAAGCCTACACACCAAGACCTGCGTGCAACATAACCGCAGCATCGTGCAACACCTCTTTGCAATAATCCCACACAACTGCAGATCAACCTGTTGCACACATCACTTCTGTAGCGCAATCATTTGTCCGCAACATTTGGAGTTTCACCATATTTACCTTGAAAAAACAACACATTACAGACAAAGCAGCAGCTATCCTTTTTTGACAACAAGCTGGCACCATTGATGCAATTATTACTGCAAAGATAATAAATGCATCAATTCAAGGAGGACACCATGACTATTCAAGTTCTGAAAAAACAAGATGCAAAGGTAGATATTGGACATGAGACTTCAAAATTTTCCCTGACAATTGTCATGGCAATGGCTGCTTTAGTCAGCATATGGGCAGTTGCCTGTCTATTTGGAGGTCTTATGAGCGGAGGTGTTGGTACAATAATAAAAGGATATATCACTGCAGTTTTCGGATAAACATCAACCCATTCATGGGACAATTATACACTATTGTAGCAAGGAGGAATACACCATGGCTAAAGTAACATCGGGAAAAACATCCAGTGGCATCATACTTGTTATCGCATCACTGGTTCTCTTTTGGGTATCTGCGGCATTCTTTGGTGCACTGCATCATTTGGATTGGCAGGTCGGAGAACTGCTGCGACAGTATATGGTTGCTACAGGTATGATCAAACCGATGCACACCCTTGTTGACTTTTATACCCATATTAAAGGCATAGAATACCTCATCTGTGTAGCATTTTTTGTAGCCTTCCCAGTATTCGTGAAATATATCAACCACGAAAAGAGACCAGCAAAAGTAACTGCCTAATCTCTCTCCCCAACCCCGTTAACGAGCATGTGAGTTAACGGGGTATTTTTTCATCACACCAAAAACACCGGCACAACCCGATACCTGCAATCATTTCCCCGTGTCCGCTCAAGCAAAGCCCTTTGCTGTATAGTTGCTGCCTGTCGACAAATGTACTTTTGGAGTCTCGCTCCGCCCTTACCTCACCACTTTTTGCGTCATACTCAAATTTTTGTAACTGATACCAGTATTGTTACCCCTGTGATCAGTTACAAATCTTTTTCTTGAAAGTAAAGGTGAGCAAAAATCCACATTTACGGCCAGACACTCGTTGACGATTTGATAAGACAACCAGACAGGACACTGGCGAACAGTATCTTGTATATCTACTCAGCAGCCACCTTCAGGTTGCTCATATCATTCTACATGTTCCGCACAACGGATTACCAAAATAGTGTTGCGCTTGCGCCTGAAGACTTGTCACTGTGAAAAGGATACGATACCATAGCAACATGATTTCGTAGTTTGAACCCTTGAATCCGTGGCAGCTCATCCTTGCTCCCAAGGCGTTACATCCTATGATCAGATACAGAGCACTGTCGGTAATAAACAAAACAAACAGCCATATTTCCGCAATCAAGAATATATTTATTCAGTTTTCTGAAATATTCTTTGCAGAGCATTAGTGCCCCATGCACCATAAACAGATGGCAACCCACTGATGACACAACACTTTAACAACAACACCCCTAAAGGAACGTTTCTTGCAAAGCAATAGTTTCAGAAATATTTCTTAACAACAATAAGGATTAGCATGTCATCTCCAAAAGATAATAAACCACCTGAAATAGGGCCCTATGTATTCCCTGTAATACTTGCCACATTTGGACTCTGGTGCATGTATGACGGCTGGTTTACCGCAGCCCCAGAAATGCAGGAGCATATCCTGTTCAACCGCATTGCTGCCGGCTGCCTCATCCCCTGGGCAATAATTGATTTTTATCGTACCAGAAAACGCCTTGCAAAAGAGAAGGCAATCAACACCTCGGAAAGCACATCTAACCCAACAGCAGGGGATCAAACCCAACAATGATAGAAAATTGCAGGCTCCTGCTACCCTACGTTGCCCCGTATTTTTCATATGTTTGCGTAGCTTCTCTCCTGCATGACGCACTCCCCGTTGAGCTGAATTATGTCTTGCGGATAATTCTGGCCTCAGGATTCTTATACTGGGCCTGGGATTGGTATATCCCCCTCCACGAAACAGGAAAGAAAACCACATCAGTACTGTTTGGCCTGGCATATGGCACAGTAGGCTGTGCATTGTGGATTCTGCTACTTTCACCTTTTGTAAGCCCTGAAAATACCCCCCCCTGGAGCAACATCAGCATCATCATACGAATAGCAGCAGCAGGATTTTTGGTACCGGTGTTCGAAGAACTCATGGTACGGGGTTATGCCTTCCGCCTTGCGCTGCAGTGGGATACATGCAGAAAAGAAAAAGTTACAGATCCACTGTACACGACTCTCCACGAACGAAGCATTAACGATGTCGCGCCTGAAGCATGGTCCTGGCCAGCAGTATGCATTTCAACCGCTGTTTTTACGATCGGCCACGCTATTCCCGAATGGCCGGCAGCCGTTGCTTATGGGTTACTCATGTGCCACCTGATGATACAACGCAAAAACCTGCTTTCCTGCATTATTGCTCACGCCACCACCAATATTCTTCTGGCAGGATACGTATATCTGACCGGTTCATACCACCTCTGGTGAGATACAGACACCATCTGCATTATAACACACAGAGCTCCCGTCAATACCGCTATGCCTGACATTACGCCTGTTTTTTAGCAATTGCATGGCGCGAACACTCCCTGCAAACAGCAGGCTTTAACCTATACAAAAGCCACTAATCATCAAACATTTCTATTGGACTTATAGTGTGCCTATATAGTATATGCACCATCAATGTGAGGTTTTTACCGTCAGGAACCCACTCATTTTATCAAATCATGAGAAGGGCAGGCTGAGATCGGCTATCTTTACAAAAGGAATATACAAATGGCAGAAGACTACAGAGACATGTGGACAAAACTAGGCCTTAACCTTGAAGCGCACGATGCCCTTCTCCAGATTCTGGGCCAAGCATATGCTGATATCTATGTTTCTCAAAAAGAGAGACCCGAAGGCATGGCCTACTTCGATTTTGTTATGAGCGAGGTCCACGGACTACGCATCAAGGAGCTACTTGAAGAAAAGGCCTCGGGAAGAAAAATCATAGGGTCCTACTGTGTTTTTGTCCCCGAAGAAATTGCACTTGCCGCCAATGCCACACTTGTAGGTTTATGCTCCGGGGCTGACTTTGCCCTGGAAGAAGTTGAAAGACTCCTGCCAAGGAATACCTGCGCACTCATCAAATCATCTTTTGGTTTTAAACTCGGCAAAGTTTGCCCCTTTTTAGAAGCGGCTGACATGATTGTCGGCGAAAACACCTGTGACGGCAAAAAGAAAGCCTACGAGACCCTTGGACATCTGGTTAACAACCTGTATGTCATGGATCTACCTCAAATGAAAAGCCAGCTGGGCCGCAATTTGCTCAAGGCCGAATTCATCCGTTTCAAAGAGGCTGCGGAACAGCTTACAGGCACACCAGTGACAGCCGAATCCCTACGACAGGCCATTGATACTGTTAATGCCAAACGGGCTGCCCTTCATCGGTTATCTTCACTTCGCCATGCAGATCCTTCTCCGATCTCAGGCCTGGACGCCCTGCTCATCAATCAGGTCTCTTTTTACGACAATCCGGCTCGCTTTACAGAATCTGTCAATACAATGTGTGATGAACTCCAGCAACGAATTTCCGATCAGCATGGAGCGTTCCCCGCACAGGCGCCTCGAATTTTAATTTCCGGCTGCCCCCAGGCTGTCCCCAATTGGAAACTTCCTGCACTAGTAGAAAAATCCGGAGCAGTGATAGTGGGAGAAGAATCCTGTGTAGGCGAAAGAGGGACGAGAAACCTGGTAGACAACAGCAACACAACTGTTGACGAAATGATCGAGGCCCTTGTTGACCGCTACTTCCAGGTGGATTGCGCCATATTCACCCCAAACAGGGAACGCATTGACCATATCCTGGAAATGCAGAAAGCATACAAAGCTGACGGGGTCATTCATTACGGCCTGCAATTCTGCCAACCCTATCTCATGGAGTCCATTCCTGTAGAAAAGGCCCTGGAAGAACAAGGCATCCCATGCCTCCGCCTGGAAACCGACTATTCCATGGAAGATGCCGGGCAGCTTGAGACCAGAATCCAGGCATTTATTGAACAATTACAATAAAATAAAACAGAAAAATATACGACATGCAGGTATAGACCTGGGATCACGAAGCATTAAACTGGTTATAATCGATTCCAGGGAATAAAGGCCCATGCACATGTTGCATGGGTCTTATTCCTCCATGCACAGTCAATTCCTGATATTTTCAGCCTTGAGCTTTGCCGAAGAAAGCGAACAGGCAAGCAACTCTTACGGCCCGCACAGGGCGCGTATTTTGCATAAGCCCATACAGATAACCGATACCCTGACGTCCCTGATAGACAGTCAGCGTTTCTCTTAAAATGATCTGTTCAGGCCATCATGCAAAAAAATTTACTCACCAAAATATATCGCAAGGCTGTATATAAAAAAATACAACTTCCAGTCCTCATCTACGACCAGACCAGTAAACAAAGAAAATACAGACCTTCTCAAAAATATATTATCAAACAGCTTGATAAAAAAGACCTGGAACGGCTGGATCCCCATCTCGAAAAATACAAGAAGCCATATCAGGATTTTATAGATAGAGGTTGCGTATCTTTTGGCGCCATAAACCCGAAGGACAACCAGGTGATAGCCCTCATGTGCTCGGCTGGTGAGGATTTTTATGACAACTATTACCTGCAATATACATTCAGGCTCCAACCCCATCAAATATATATATTTGCAGGTGAAATCGCCCCTGCTTTTCGCCACACTGCTATTGCTATACTGACACTGAAAGCAACCTGGAATTACTGGCTTGAACAGGGAAAAACAGAAATGCTGGTCTCCATTGAAATCAACAACGCAGCTTCACTGCGTTTCCATTTTCACGTGGGATTCAGGGAAGTTGGAAAAATAATCAAACGACACAGGTTATTTGGCATTTCATGGAATAGCGTGAGTCACTATTCAGGAGAGTTACTCTCAAAATATCATAGACCTGCAACGCAGATGCAGTCTGTATCCTGATCTGCATTGCTCATGACCTTGTTTGAACAAGTGTATAACGACATGAAAGGATGGCGTTTACCAGCCCCGGGAAAAAATCACCACGTGGCCAGTACCCCTCATAATAGTCAAGGCTATCGCCTCAGCTACATTGGGGCTCGGCTCACACTCAATGCAAAGATTGTTTTTGCTTCCAGTGGCAGAGTATACAATGATCCATCTGGAACCACGGCCCGGGTATGCGTACCGTTTTCATTGACCATGAACAACGTTGCATCCTTATACAGAGAAGGCAAGTCAATGACCAGTGTATGCCCTCTGTCCGCCTTGTTTACGCCAAGAACCTGCAACCTGTCTTTTTGTGGCGACAAGGTGGCGAGCAAGTCGAGATCAGGGTGATTATGTTGAAGTTCCAATACCCACCTTCCCAGATGCTCATTCACAAAGGCCATGGCACGGGCCACTGGCTTCTCAATACATTGGTTTCCATCCAGAACGGCCAGCCCCTTGGGGTAGCCGGCATCATCGACCACCTTGAACCATATAAGCTGATCCAACTCTCCCGGCAGGCTGCTTTCAATTACAACACTTGTCCACCATAGTGCAGCAAAAAACGTATCATTTTCATAGCTGCTCAAGGAGCTGCCACTGGAAATATTTGTTTGCCCGATGATCAAAGCCGGCTCATCACGAAAATGCTCCCTGTTTCGACGAACCAACTCGCTGGCTTGCCTCACAGCTGCGGCATAGCGGGGAGTATCGATAAGGTCTCTAACCATCCATTCATGCCAGGATATAGCATCAACATATTCCCCATATTGCTGAACCAACCTTTCTGCCCAGTCAATGCCTTTCCTGTATACAGAACCTTCACGCATTGGCCCGTTAAGAAAACGAGAACTTTGCGGAACAGCCAGGCGGGTGTTGCGAATTTTTACACTGGAGTGAGACTTTATCCTGGAAGCTATATATTCAAAATCTTCAACATAGGCATCATAGCCAGGATAATTCAGATTCGGCTCATCTCCAATTGCGTAAAACGTCTGCTCCCTATTGGGATCTTCATTACGTGAAAGATATGTAATTGCTCCTTCCAGAGCCTTTTCCACAGAAGGAAAAACAGTTTCCCTGCCTGTTATCCCAAAAATTGCGTTATTGGCGGAGAGAGCAAATGTCTGCTGATACAAGCCCTGGTAATCCACAAAAGGTTTTGTTGAATCAGTGTAGTAATCAGTAAAAATATAGTGGTTGCCGGCCTGCATGTTCCACGAACTGACGACATCCACCACATACCTGGGGGGCGCAACAAACGGAAAAGCTGCACCAACAGCAGGTGTTGTACCGATAACATTTGCAAAAATCCGAGCACTGGATTCTGATGCCTGCAATCGCAAAGGAAAAAAATCTGCAACCCGTTGTGCAAAGAGGTTAGGTATGTCATCCAGCCAGAAAGATGCTTTCCCCTGCCCCAGCCAACCAAGTCGCCAAGTTTCGTCAACAGGCGATGCTGCTATCTTTTGCTTGTCGAATTGGCTGTAATGCACGTGTTCAGAGCAGTGAAGCATATGCTCATCACCTGCCGGAAGCGATGAAAAAGTAAAGTCACTGACAGCACCGTAAGATTTCGCAGCAAAAGAAAAAGATTTCCCCTGGGGTACTTGAAAAAACAACTCCCCCTGTGCTTGCAGCTGAGTGCTCTTGTGCACTTTTACTGGTTCATACATGCTCTGTACACCATCAGGAAGAGAGACGGTGATATTTCTAAAGTTGGCTCCGGTTACTTCTAATCTATAAATACCGGGAGCAGGGAGATCTATTGTCGTCTGCCCAGGGGTATTGCCGGCATTAAGCACTAATCGTTTGTTAAGGGTACCGTCAGGGTTCTGGAGATACACATGATCAACCTGAGCTTCTGAAATCCACACATCTTGCCAGCTCACAACAATTGATTCGTCTTCATCCAGGACGTTGAGATATATCACTCCATCACGAATGTCTTTCCAGACAACAGCGTATGCGGCTGTCAGGGGAATAAAAATTCCACAAAGAACAATTCCTGCATATCGAAACACCTTCATAGTTTTTCCTTTATAGGACTGATACCGCGTATCAGACGAAATGCAACTACATTTTTTCATTTTTATTTAAAATAACCGCTACAATCAACTGCAGGTCTTCTTTTCTCAGAAAAAATAAATCATAATAATGCAATTCTGTTGAACGCAAATACAGTACAGCCAAAACAACTGTACCAATGATGTAGGAAAGTGAAGACGCCATTGCAACCCCTACTATTCCCCAATAGGGAATAAGGACAACATTACAAAATATATTCAGGAGAACACACCCGCCGGAAACAAGAGAAACCGTACCAGGCCGATTATTTCCCAGCAGGGTAAAGCGAATCGGATTAACAAAGCTAAAAAACACCATCCCAGGCAACAGCCAGATAAAAGGATGGTAGGCTGGAGCAAATTCTTTACCAAATACAAACAGGATAAAATACTTGCCGCAAAACCCATATAGTATTGCCAACAGCATCATACCCGCAAACAGTATGCGTAACACTGTGGCAACAGAAGCGTCCTTGCTTTTTCCTCCACTTTTCCAAAGAAAAGAGAACAAAGGAACAGATAACGAGTTAGGCACAATCATCAGCAACTCGGCTGCAGCGGTTGCCATGGCATAATAGCCCAGCGCTTCAGAACTAATAAGGGCACTGACAAAGATATAATCAATTCTCAGCAACAACTTCATGAACAGGGTATCGAAGTAGCCTCTGCCTCCGTAGCCAAGCAGCTGCTTCTGTAAATCAAGCTGGAACGAAACCCTGAACCCATGACCGATTCGGACGGTGGTCAGCACTGTTATCAACACAACTGTAACCAGCCATGAGTACACAGCAGCAAGAAGAGCATCGAGGCGAAAGCCCCACCACAACATCACAAAAAGCACCAGAGGCACGGAAGATTCAAGCAAGGCAAACACATTGACGCTTCGAACCCGATTGAGTGCACTGAGTATTGACAGGTTGACATTTTTTGCAAGAAAAAGCGTGGTCGCAAAGGCGATATGCCACTTATACGCCAGAATCCTGTCAACATTATCTTTGACCAGCCAGTCCTGATGAACCCAGGCCAGACTGATGAAAAACAGAATTCCGCCAAGAAGCAGGAGTGCGAAATTAATATTGGCAAAAAGCTTGGGATTTTCCTGTTCCTGATTGGCAACTTTATAGGCAGACGCATTGGCCAGGCCACAGTTGCCGGCGGTCATGATGATCTCGGGCAAACTGCAGATCAATGAGAAAAAACCTCTGTCGGCAGGCCCGAGAATCCTTGCCAGCAACGCGTTACGCGCAACACGGACAAGTGTCATCAGAATTCGTATAAGCAAAGTCTGACCAAACTGCCTGGTAATTACACGGACAGGTGCATTGAATTTCATAATGGAATATAACGCTTAAAAGTTGCCTTCAACAACCTGTAACGAAGCAACGACTGATTTTCTGCCACATCCTCTGAAATATTAATACGCGGCAATGCCATCGCCTCCCACCTACCGCACTCTACAGCTCCTGACAACGTCGTTAGACCAAGTTGATAATACCTTGCTGCTCTGTTCATTACCCGACGGTTGAAGTCGCCGAAAGGATAACAGACGGCATTGACGTACGGCACACGGTTTTCCAGCAATATGTTTCTTGATTGAGTGAGCTCCTTTTCCAATGTGTGATCATCAAGACAGGTTAATCTTGGATGAGAAAGGGTATGGGAACCAAAAGTAACACCTCTGCTGCCCATTGCCCTGCACTGTTCCCAGGTCAGCGCCTGTGACCTGACAGTATCCCCCTGGGCCAATTCAAGTATCTTTTCAGTGATAGCCAAGGCTTTATACGAATACATGGTTTTGAGAAGCTCTATGGATGCATCGACATTTGCAAAAACATCCATGTCGTTCCCCCCGTTTGCAAGAATCTTGCTCATATACTCGGAAATTTTCCTACGACAGACAGAAGAAAGCGTCTTGTCGGAGAGCACTTCACCCAAACTTTGCCACCAGAACCCAAAATCGTTGTCAATGTAGTCCGTAGTAAGAAAAATAGTTGCCGGAACCTGCTCCTGGCCGATAATTGGAAATCCAAGCTCATAATTATCCCGCCAGCCATCATCAAAGGTGATGACGGCGAGGGGCATATCATCTGGGTCTTCTTTTTTCTTTGTATGAAGCAGAGAGGAAAGCGGAACAACGTTGAAATCTTTCTTGAGATTTTTCAGAAAAAGACGAAATCCTCCACTTGTTACCTGGATAGATTTCTGAAAAGAACATTGATCATAGGAACGCTGATCAACAACCCGGTGAGCAGCAAAAATAATGCATCTGTTGCGCAGGCGCCTCCTAAGAACTCCACGTCCGGCCCATAAACCGAGCAATATTTTCAGCGATCTAGGGCAACTCATCTATTTTGCTCTGGCGACCAGTACGTGTATCGTTTTCCGAGCAGAAATTGAAGAATGCCTATTAGCACCCCATAGCTGCTGAGCAACACATAGCCAATAACTTTAATGGGTTTAGGCATACTCTTCAGAGGCAGCGCCAGGCCTGTACATGCCAGAGCATAAAACAGACATTGCGCCACAAGAAAAAAGCGATACATTATGCCGGCATCATACAGAGCCACACTTACAGGCAACAGCAGCAGGGCAAAACAGGGCACACATCGACGTATCAGTTTATGACTGATAAGAAACAGCGCGTACAGTCCATATTCAACAGGGTTAAACAGCTCTCTCCTCTTCCAGAGGCTCGTCATGCCACGTACTGTAATGCGCACCCGTTTCTTCAACTGACTTGTCGCCTTTTCGACACCACAGTCAAAAGCAACAGCATCTTCCTCAAATACTATGTCTTTTGAATGACACACTGCACTGGTACTGATATAAAAGTCATCGGTTACATCCTGTGGAAGTTCCTGCCAAAGTTCACGACGCAGGGCCACAAGCCCACCATCAGCAGACACAGCGCTGTACAAGGTTGTCTCCCACCGCCTGATTGCAGATTCATAGTGTCTGTATATTTTATCGCCAAAACCAAGATATTCTGTATGCTTCCAGGGAACGAGATTACCGGCAACGGCACCGGTCTCAGCCGAGGAAAAGGGTCGCACAATAGACTGTAACGTGGAGGACTGCCAGATGGTATCAGCATCACTGAAAATGAGTATATCTCCCCTGGAAAAAGAGACCCCTGTATTAAGAGCTGTCGCTTTTCCCCCACGGACCAACGATACAACATGCAACCGTGCATCCTTGAAACTTTCTGCAATCTCAAAGGTACGGTCGGTCGAGCCATCATCCAGCAGCCATATATCATACAAACCAAGAGGATAATTCTGACAGAGGAGTGACTCAATTTTCTGGCGAATGCGATCTTCTTCGTTATGCGCCGCTACAAGAATACTTACCAGCGGCCATGTGTTATCCTCATATCCACAGGAATGCCTCGAATGCCCCCAGAACCTGGAGAGCAGAAACAACAGGCAGGGATACCCCACATATCCATACACACACCCCCCTATGAGTAGCCAGAATGCGATCACCATATTTATCTCAACCGCTCCCTGCAGATAGTAAAAAATTCATACATCAAAGCCATAGCCGCAATATGATACCGCAAGAAATACAACAGCCAGAACTGTCCAAAACTGCGAACAGATCTCCTGGTAGCAGGGAAGAAAAGCGTCTGCAACACACTGGGAGTTATCCAAAAAATCATGCAGAGCAGCCCCAAAGCGGGATAGCTCAACAGCAATGCCACAGAGGCGCACATCAACACCACGTGGTACATTGCCAGCGCAGGGAATCGCAATAAACGACAAGACAGGCCCTGGCTTTGCAAAAGCGTCAAGTGCGACCGTTGACGCCAGAATTCTTTCTGGCACCACTGCTTCCAGGTACGTTCAAACCCCAGGTGGGTTAAAACAAGCTGGGGGTCTGATACCACTTTGGCCCCCGCCTTTCTCAGTCTCACGACAAAGTCCTTGTCTTCAGACGTGAGAAGAGAAGCATCAAAGCCATTGACACGGTCAAAATACGCCCTTGAAACAAAAATGTTCCGCCCCGGAAGCCAATCCACTTCTGTATATTCTCCTCTGCGAGTAAGAATTCGACGGCTCCAGGTGTAAGCGAACCACGGCGCATTCTCCGGCGCCAGATCCAAAAAACCAAGTACATCCGACCGGGCCTCGGCTACAAAACGGTCAAGGACAGTAAATATCTGTGGAGGTACAGTTATATCAGCATCAAGAAAATAGATATATTTCCCGACAGTTGCCCTGGCCCCCAAGTTTCTCGACGCAGATATGTTGGAGTGTGACTGAAGTATCCGGGCTCCGAATTGTTGGGCAAGCCTTACACTATTATCAGTTGAGTAATTATCGACAAGAATGACTTCTATATCATCTCGGAGACCAATAGCTATTTTCAGCGCCTCGAGAGTAACAGACAGGCATGCTTCTTCGTTAAACGTTGGTATAACGACACTATACTTTATAAAGCTCATAGCCCCCTAAAAAACAAAGCATAAGAAAAGAAAAAAACACGAAAAAGCTTATATAAAAAATTTGACAACATATATTTACATAAACTAATCTTCTATTTCTATCCAATCATAAACATATAGTATAAAACTATCAATGTACATAAAGAAGACAGGAAACGATATCAACAACATGGCCACAGAAAAAGAGTATTTCACTCTTTTACATGCCTCTACAGATGCCACCATCTTTAACGAATGGTCATGGGTAGCAACACAACAACAACACAACAAAGAAGATTCACATCTGTTTATAACCTATCGAAGAAAAAATTCCGGAGAACTTATAGCATTTTTTGCATTCAGTTTATGCAAAGAAATACTATATACAATTCCGGTTACTGTTTGCCGCTTTTTGCAATATCCATACGGAGATCGCATTGGCATGCTTATCCACCCTGACCATCTTCATATAATGGAAACATGTCTGGCAGACATTACCACAGAGCTTTCATCCCATTTTGATATCATCATGTGGGATCAATGGACAGATACGATAGGCCTTCTGTCAAGGGCACGCCAGTGGGCCTTACGGAACAATCAAAAAATTCACATAAAAAATACATGCAACTGCCCGGTTGTCCGGACAAAAGACATCACCAAAAAAGAACTCGACAAAGTTATCAGCAGTAAAAGCGCTTCCAGAATTCGTCGTCTTCGAAAAAAATTGAACAATCTTTCTCACAGGGTTGTGCTTGGTTCACCAGATCCCGATAAGCTCGACGGGATACTGCACCAAATCATGACAACAGAATCAGCAAGCTGGAAAGGAGAGCAAGGTGTTGGTTTGTTCAGTTCTTCAACTGGCGCAGAGTTTTTCCGGGAAATATCCCACAACCTGATGCGCAATAACCAATTGTTTATCTGCCTGCTCTATATGGACAAAACGCTCGTAGCCTATCGTTACGGATTTCTTTTTCGCAACACCTTTTTCGATTATAGCCTTGCCTATCTCCCACAATACGGACATCTGAGCCCAGGCATTATTCTGCTGGATGCACTCTTTGATGAGGCAATACAGCAACGCTTTGAAGCAGTAGATGCGTCTCGCGTGGGAAAAGTCTCACAAAACCCTATCAAAAAATGGGCCACATTTTACATAGACCATTACAGATTTTATTGGTTTGGTCATGGTCTTCGCGCAACTCTCCTCTTTTATGTTATTTCAAACCTGAAACCCTGGATTAAAAATCTTCAGAGATTCACTAATGATCTATGCGGTAAATCTTAGGGACGGAATGGAAGGCCAGACACTGGTTATCTCAGTCCCTTTCTGCTCTCAGTTGTCACCCAAGGGAGACTGCCACCAATTGCCAGATAAATCCAAAAATATTTATTGGTTAACACACTGAGAAATAGGAAGAACAAAACTACACTCGCAAAAGCGAGACCATAGTGGGTGATAAGATCTGCCTGCTGGCGATTTCCTCTTTCAAGTGCATAACGCCTGGCTTTTCGGTACTGATTAAGGCCTACTAAAATAACGATTAGCAGGGATAATAACCCGGTGAGCCCGTTTTCTGTCAGGAGTTCCAGATAGGTATTATGGGCACGCCTGAAAATATCCGGGTGACTTTCAGAAAGGACATATGATGTGGAATAACCTGATTCTGCGTATTTCAGGGTAAACGTTCCTGGTCCGGTTCCAAAAACAGGGTTCTTCTTGAAATTCTCAAGACCAACAATAATATACGAAGAACGGCGGCTGAGCGACCGGTCCTCAACGCTGTGCACCCCCTCAGTAATTGAAGAGAGAGAAAGTATACGTTCTCGATATTCATCCGGCAGCAACACCACTGTAATAACTGTCGTAAGCAGAATACCCATCACCCCCAAACAAAGTTGAGACAGGCTGAGTCGCTTTAAAAGATACGCATAGTTGCAGGCCAGGAAAAACAGTATGGCCATAAGTACAAGCGAGCCTGATCGCGACATGGTTTTCTGAAATGCTGACAGTAAAACAATCAACAACAAAATCCAGCCAATTCGGTACCATCGTGGCCTGTCATGAATAATCAGGTATATTGCAAGGGGAATTGCACAGAGCAAAAGCAAGGCAAAATAATTTGGATCCGTAAGAAATCCCACTGCACGGCCATCTGCAATGGTCGTAGTCATGGAAAGGGCAATGGCAGCAGTTATGGAAATACTGACGACAATGGATCGAGAAAGATGGAGGAGATTAATTCTATTACCAATACCCAGGGTGATAAAGCAGACAGCCAGAGCAGTCAACAATTGGCGGATATATGCAGGTATCTGACCGGGATAGTCGGAAAATATGCAGCTGAGCACACTAAAAAAAACAAAAACAAACAACGGATAAACAAGTGGGCTTCTCAACTGTTGCAGTGAAATTTGCCGGGTAAACACCCTGAGAAGAACAATGCACAGCAGCAGCCCTCCTAGAATTTTAGCACCGGTGAAAATGCTGTGCCCGGCGAACAACCCTTCAAAGGGTATGACAAACACAAAAAGCAGAAAGGAGATCTCTGGCCATTTCCAAAAGACAAGAAGTGCTCCCAGAGCCAGCGGGAAAAACGGCGCAGCATAATAAAATTTGCTCATCAGCAACAATGACTGAATAGCCAGGCAGGTGATAACAAAAATGTAGCTAAACAGATTACTCACCATGGATCACTGTACTCCATAGAGCTGCCTGTAAAAATCATACTGCCTCAAAAGATTATACTTCCGGTCGATCGTTATTCGAGCAGCCTGTCGAATAGCGTGTTGCCGAGCGGTGTTTTCAAGCGCCTCCAGGCAACATCCGGCATAATCCTCCGGACGCCGCGAATAGACGAGATAACCATTTTCCCGATGTTCCACGATGGTTGGTATTTCTCCCACTGCAGCCGCGACTACAACAGTACCAAGTGCCATGGCTTCAAGAAGCACCATGGGCGTCCCTTCAGTTTGGGAAGGCAGGACAAGCAGGTCTGCTGCTAGAAGCAAAGACTCCATCTCCTCAACAAAGCCAAGGAAATGCACAGCATGTTCCATCTGTAATTCCCTGACTTCTGCTTGCAGTTCGCCACGCATCTCACCATTTCCGGCAATAAGCCCCAAAGCCCCGGGCTTTTTTTGTAGCAAGAAGGCAAACGCCTGTAAAAATAATGAAGGATCTTTTTCTGCACTGAGCCTGCCCGCATAGAGTACAACCGGCGATTCGCGGTCAGCCTCTCCCCCGACTCTCCGGGTCAGGGATGCCCTGGCCGCTTTTCTTGCTGCCGGAGCAGGTTCACGTTGAAGCAAAATTCCATTGGGAAGATAGCAGAGACGTTTTTCTGCCACACCAAATCGTTTATAGATGGAGCAGATATCTTTGGAAACAGAAATAACGGTATCAACCGGCATGAAACGACAGCAAAATTTGCTGATGAAATTATACAACCTGAATTTTATTTTTCTTTGCGTAAATCCATGCTGGGTAACAACGACCCGACACGAATGCAACAGTTGGAAAAGACAGGCAACATACGTCTCCTTATATCCGTGAGCATGGATAATCAGGGTACCTTTTGCTTGATGCAAATTTTTCAAAGTCCTGTAGATGGCTGCAATGGATTTTTCAGTACAGATAAAATCAACATTACTGTTGCCATCCACGGCCTGCTGAAAAGGAATAACTGCATCGATCCGAGACGTTGCGCAAAGAATCGACAGAGGCATATCAGTCAACAGGCCACACACATTGGCCACAACCCTTTCCCCACCATAAAATCCTGAAGATACAATAAGGTGAACAACCGAAGGCTTTACTGTAACAGCCATTTAAAAAACCTGGCAGGATGCGCACTGAAAGGAATTTTCTCCTTATCAGGCGATCTGTCATCAATGATGGCAATGACAGGTAATCCAAAAGTGCTGTTGACTCTGACAGGATCATACATCCGCTTATCAAATATATCGCAGATAAAACCAATGGAAATCGCAAAAAGGGCACTGGAGATCATGCCAACCAACAGGACGATTTTTTTCTTGGGAGAACTGGGCTCAAGCGGCACAGGTGCATAGCTTAACACTTTAACGTTTTTTAAGGTATCGCGATGAAGCAGTTCATCCAGGTGTTTTTCTTCATACTGTTGGCTATACTTGTAATAGGCTTCGTTTACGACGGCTAACTCCGTATCGATGCCGGTCTCCTGTACAGCTACTTCCGTTAACAGCGATGCCCGTTGGCGCAAATCCGCAAGCCGTTTCTCTTTTTGGTCTGAAACAGACTGCAACACCTGCATTTTCTGTAATTGATCCCTGTTACTTCCTTCCAGCAAGCCAACGAGACGCTTCTTAGACAAGGCAATTTTTTCCTTGGCCTGCACCACAGGTAAACTGTCTTGATTAAAAGATAGCACAGCTTCATCATACTCTGCCTGTAGTGTTCTTATGCGCTCAAGCTGTAACTGAATCTCTTTATAACCAGGTATCTGATCTTCATAATTACCGACACCGACTTCCAAACCACTGAGAATAGTAAAATCAGAAGAGTTGGCACTATTCATTTCAGCAATATTCTGCTCCAGATACTGCTGCCATTTTTTAAGTTCCAACAACCTGTCAGCAAGCTGGTTATACTCATTGGTTTCTTTATTAATAGTCTGCAGAACAAGACTCAGCTCTTCTTTGGGTGTATGGATTTCATGCTGATCGAACAATTCTATTTTCTCATTGGAAAGTTGTTCGAACCGTTCTTTATAGAGATCTTTTTTTTGTGAAAACAGCCTTTGCGTGGGCCCGGTTATCAACCTGTCACGCATAGCAAGGTATTCGTCCATTAAACGGTTAACGATGAGTTGTCCTTGGTTAATATCATCTGTTTCATAATGTATGCCGATGACATTGGATCCTGGAACAGGTACGATCTCCAGACTATCGAGGACCACCTTGGTCAATGCGGCTGTTTCATCTTCATTGCTCGCAGCCTGGCCGAACAGCGAACGTACGGGCCCTACGACATAATTTTTAAAGGGCTGTTTCACCCATTTATCCATCCACGAATATTCAATATTCAGGGAACCTTCGGAATGAAGCGCGCCCAGGGCTTTCTGGATAAGCGGCACAGAGCGAAGAATGGTAGCTTCAGTTTCTATATCCTTCAAGGTTACAGGAAGGTATTGCGTTATAGAACCTTTTGCCAGCGAAGGGCCTTCACCCTGATGAATCTCTGTTGCAAGGATAATCACATTGCCGGTCACGGTGTATACCTTTGGTAGAAACAACGCAATTCCAGTGGTCAACACCACCATGACAATAAAGACTCTCCTGATCAGGGAGATCCTTGCAAACATGCTGATCAAAAGATCCCGAACACTGTAAACTCGTGATTCATTCATAAAACAATCTAAACCTATATTTGTACACTTTACCGGGCGCTCTGCACGAAGCACTCGCTCAACAATGTATCAGTCTCCAGGCACACGAAAAATGGTAATCTGACATATCATTGTCGTGTAAGCTTTTATAAGCTGCAAGGAGGGATGTTCAATGCATAAGTTGAGCCATATCCAAAAGGATACACTATTCGTCCATCCTGTATGTGTAGCTTATATCCACACCACGGAAGAGCAGAATGTCTGAAACATATTTCATCGTTTGCGCTGCTGAACTCAAACGAGTTCTCGGCACGTATACGATGTCATCAGGTTGCAGTAAAGACGCCTGTCCCTGTCCCTGCAGCAACTCATTAAAATTGCAAATTCTGGCCACCATTTCGTCACCCTCCTTATTAAGCGTGAGGACAGTGTCCAGGTTACCGTCAACATTTGCCCCGCCGGCCAATGCGATGGCAGTAAATAAAGAGACAGGTTTGGAGATCTGATGCCTGCCAGGTTTTTTCACTTCTCCAAAAACATAGATTTCCCGCGGCGCAGTCTCCTGCAGGAGTATATCAACCTGCATGCCAGGAACGACATCACCATATTTCTGATTTGCCTCAACGGTCAGTTGTTCAAGGCTTTTACCAGCCACACTGATTTCTCCTATCATGGGCATGGTGACAAAATAGTCATCACGAACTACCACTTGGCGTGCAAGTCCCAGGTTAGGGTGATCCAGGGATTGCCGCACCTCTTTCAAATATACCTGGTATTCCGCAAGGGCAACGAAAAACTCAGGTTTATTAAGTATATTCGTATATGACCGTATCAACTTCCGCTTGAGTTGCTCAACCGTCATTCCCTTCACTTTCAGATCGCCTATCAGGGGTAAGGAAGTATATCCGTCTGGCCGTACGAGATAAATATCGTCGTACACAGGTGCTGACAGAAACTTTATGGTGAGTTTGTCATGGGGAAAAATACGATACGTTTCGTCCTGTATCGTGTTGAAGTTGAAGACTATATTTAGCGTATCCCGTGGGATAAAAGTATACTGGGGACCTACCGGCTTTTCTGGCTCATCACCTGTTCCAAAATGGTCCAGGGGAACACTGTAGGTATCCTGAGAAGGAAGCGTGCTGCAGCCATTGATTGAGAGAACGACTAACAACAGAAAAATAATGGAAACCATAGAGGTTCCGGTTAGTTTCATACAGATGAATTTTGGCTGTTTGTGCGACATACTTCCTCAATACTTTAAATTGTCCTATACCGTATAGATGAAATCACTTACAGTTATACTGTAGAAAGCAAGGAGTTACATACCCTTTGACCGGTTGCATATACACTTTACGCAAGGGATTAGATGAGGCGATAAAGCCAGGAAGGTACATAATATCGCCTTCTGTTGAACATGGTACCTACCACATTGACGTTGATCTGGTGAAACAAATCCTGCACGCTGAACACAACATCTTTTCTGGTATCGTTATTGTTTATGACCAGAATTGCCCCTCCAAAACCAGCGGCAAGGGTGGGATGGCTGCACTCTGCATACACCGAAGGTGCATCATACAAGATAAAGTCATACTCTTGCACCAGTTGCCCGAGACATTCCGTTGTGGTGCCTGGTAATACTCCGCTGCAAAATTTAGGTTTATCAAGTATTCCTGCCGGCACAAAGTGAAAAGTTTCTCCGTCCAGATAAGGAAAAGCCAATGTTTTAATATCAAGCCTGTTGGAGGTCAGGCAATCAAAAAAACCCGGCTGATCCTGTAACCCTAGCTTATGCGTTAGAGATGTTGGTTCTGTACTGCCGTCGATAAGTACCACTTTTTGAGAATATGTCTCGCTCAGAGTCTTGGCCAGAGCCAGGGAACAGGTTGTTGTTCCGGCTCCGCTATTGGCAGCGGTTAAATACAGGGATTTGACTTCCAAATCCAGCAGATTTGCTGACAGATTGGTACGGCTTGGTTTCAGTACATCCATATGTCTTCATGTTTTCCGACCGACCTAGACACCGACCGGCAAAAAATAATCTTTTCTGGGGAAGATCCCCCTGTTTTTCTTTACCATTTTGCAATGGTCCGTGCTAATAGGCACCATCACCCTTTATAACAGCGAGAGGGGTATGCAGCAATATTTTCATGTCGAGCAGGAACCGGTATTCTGATATATATGCACGATCAATCTCCACTCGTTCGTCAAACGAAGTGTTGCTTCGCCCCGAAATTTGCCACATTCCGGTTAAACCGGGAAAAACAAGGAGCCTTGCCAATTGTTCGGTCTTATATTCGTCGGCAGAAAAAGACGTCGGACGAGGTCCCACAAGCCTCATATTACCCAAAATAACATTGAACAGTTGCGGAATTTCATCCAGACTGAATTTACGGAGAAAGAGTCCTAAGGTTGTGACTCGTGGGTCATTTTTGATTTTGAAATCAGGAGAATGCTCTGCATGGACATTGAGATGCACCAAATGTTCCTTCAGGGATTCAGCATCCTGAACCATTGTCCTAAACTTGTACATCTTAAAACGACGTCCCATGAACCCGGTACGGGACTGAACAAAAAATACAGGTCCCCTGCTCTCAAGTTTGATAAGCAAAGCAATCAGCAAAATCAGCGGAGATAAAACCACAAGCAACAACATCGCAACACAAGCATCAACCATCCGTTTTCTGTGCCTGTTTAATTTCCTGAGTTCTTGAAAGGCAAGTTCTTCATCCATGGAATCGCCGCCCAAAAATCTGCCTATCTCAACGTGAATCTTTTCACGAAGGAGCAAATTTTTCCTCATTTCAACCGCTATTTCTTCGCTTTTAGTACATGTACAAAAGTCAATACTCATTGAAGAACAGTCTTATGTAGTGTTAGCCATTAAGTGTGTGGAACGCACACACCACCAATGAAGCTGGCAACTCTGAGACAGAAGAAAAACAAGAAAAAGGGAAGTATTCAAACTGCAGCCCCCTCAATTTTGCTTCCAATCAATTACATCTCGACAATCACCAGTCTTGAAACAGATCAAGATAGATATCTATACTGAAACTTTTTTCAGTACTCAGATGCGGATAAATGGATCTCATTAAAAACGATATCCATTCATTCCACCCCGAGAACGCTATTGCAAACTGCAGGCCACAAATCAGTGACAAGCAGAATCTGTATATCTTTTTCTGTAAATGTTCACCAGCTGATGTCTTAATACGGGTGTGAGTCCCGGAGTGCAGACCAACACTCCTCGGAGTTTCCGACCAGTCGCTCAGCTCTGTGGAAAAACTCAATTGTCCGCCACAATTTATCCATGTGCGGAACCAAGATGGCCCTGAAAAGAGAAGCCTGTGCCCGTACAGTCATGTTGCGTAAACGTATCTCAGCTACAAATAACGGACAGGAGAGACGCATAAGCTTAAAAGTCTCCCTTAGATGTAACAGGTTACAGAGTGCCTTATGTTTTCGCATACAGACTGGTGCATCATATTGAGTTATACATTAACCAGTCTGATCATGGAAAGATCAGGTACACTGTGAGCAGTTACTAAAAAACATTGATTACTACAGCGTATGTAGTCTACAGAAGATCAACTGCCATTACAAATTCAATCTGTGAAAAATTTGTTTTTTCAGCCAAAACCACTGTTATCTCCCATGCACTATATACCACGCAGTCTTTTTAGGGTCGCGGAAAATAATAAATATCCAAAAATTGCGCAGGATATCGGTAACTGGTCACGGGAGGGGGGGGGGGGGGGGGGGGTAACAACACTGATATTTCAATTAGTTCTGAGAGCCAAGCAAGATTGGATAATGTATTTTTCCATGATCCTTAGGCCACTGGGATTTATCATGATTTTTTTAATGAAAATTGCGACCACCTGAGGAGGCTCAGGAAAAACATATGCCGGTGAGCAATCCGGAGACACTTCTTTTATTGAGGGGTGGAACAGGTCTGTTTATATCTGGATATTCCAGTTACTGGAATAGAAAAGAGAGCATTGCAGGCATGGTACCGTAAAATCGAGAGCGCGTACCCCTCCAAAAAAAAAAGCACTTATCCTTAAACAGGCTAAGTGCTTAGTATTTCTGGCGCGCCAGGGAGGATTCGAACCCCCGGCCCACGGCTTAGAAGGCCGTTGCTCTATCCGACTGAGCTACTGGCGCAGTATTTGGTCGACCAATTTTAACTTAGTATCCTATGAAAAGCAAGAATTTCCATACGACAAATGATAATTTCAGCACAACACGCTACAAGCAGCTTTATTCCACTGTTTTTTCCCAGATCGTTCCATTGACAGTGTCAGAGACAGTTACCCCTTGCCGCAACAACTCCTCACGCACAGAATCAGCAGCAGTCCAGTCTTTCAGTTGCCTGGCTCGCTCACGCTGCCGTATTAACTTATCAATTTCAGGAGTTAACGGACATTCCTGCAATTGAAGGATCCCCAGAGTCTGGTTGATGGTTCGCAAAATTTCCAGGGTGTCATTCTTCTGCTCACAGTCCAGTTGTTTACTCTGTAGAACTGGATTCATTTTCTTAATAAAATAAAAAAGCGCCCCCAATGCTCCGGAAATATTCAAATCATCGTCCATGGCCTTCTCGAATTGCTGCTCTAGCTGCTCAAGATATATCGTCACCTCCGGATGAGGCATACCAACCTGTAAACAAAGCAGTTTTCTGGTAAAAGCGTCGAGTCTCTTAAGGGCAGTAGCGGCACTTTCCAGTCGCCTAAAAGAAAAATGGAAAGGTTTACGATAGTGAACGGTGAAAAACATAAACCGTAACACCCTTGCGGTGAACCCTTGTGCGAGAATTTCTTTAAGCGTAACAATGTTGTCAGCCTCCTGCGACATCTTTTTGCCGTCGCGCAGAACCAGCCCTGAATGAACCCAGTAGTTTGCCAGACTTTTACCGGTCAACGATTCTGCAATGGCTATCTCATTTTCATGATGGGGAAATATTAAATCCTGACTCGCCGTGTGCAAATCTATTGTTTCACCAAGATACCTGGTAGACATGGCTGAACACTCAATATGCCAGCCGGGTCGAACATTGCCCCAGTCTGTCTCAAAAAAGATACCCTTTTTCAACTCCGCCAGGGTAGAACGCTTAAGTAGGGTAAAGTCTCTGGGATTGTCCTTTTCGTAATTATCCAGATCAACGGTCCGCCCTACCCTGATTTTACTCAAATCTACTCGGCTGAGCCTGCCGTACTGTTTAAACTTGGAAATATCAAAATAAATGGAGCCGTGTTTCTCATAGGCATATCCGCGATGAATAAGATCATGGGCTATCTCAATCATATCACCGACATGCTCAGACGCCAAAGGATACCCCGAAGCCGGTAACACCGCCAACATTTCAGCAGCCTGATGAAATTCCTGAATGAATCGACCGGTGAAGTCTTTAAGGTCAAGACCAGCCTGCTCAGCTCCGGCAATGGTGTTATCATCCAGATCAGTAAAGTTCATAAAAGACTCTACGGTATACCCTCTGAAACGGAGGTAACGCACAATTAAATCAGAGACGACAAGTCGTCGCAAATGCGCAACGTTAGGTGATTCGTAAGCTGTTGGACCACAGGAATAAAGGGTTACCCGCTTTTTGTTGACAGGCTCAAAAACTTCTTTTTTCCGACTCATGGTGTTGTAGAAACGAAGTTTGGAAGCCTCCTTGGCTGTTTTTTGCTCCTTAACAAAAAGTGGTGTACTCAAATAGCGCTCACCGCCATCAGGAAGAATCACCACCACAACACCTTGTTTAATCTGTTTCGCTCTTTCAATGGCTGCAAAGGCAGCCGCTCCGCCACTCATTCCTGCAAAAACCGCTTCCTCAGCAGCCAGTCTGCGAACGGTTTCAAAGGCATCGTCGTCTGCCACATTGACTATTTCGTAAGGTAAGGTCTTATCAAAAATACCGGGACGATAAGACTCCTTCATATTCTTCAAACCCTGAATTTTATGACCCAGATATGGCTCAATGGCTATAACCCTGACTTCTGGATGATGATCTCGATACCATTTTGACAACCCCATAGCAGTACCGGAAGTCCCCAGGGTAGCAATAATATCCGTCACCTTCCCATTGGTTTGCTCCCAAATCTCCGGAGCAGTTCCGTTGTAGTGGGCCATCCAGTTAGCCGGATTATTATATTGATCTGCAAGAAAGTAGAGATCTGGAAATTCCCGAGCCAGAGAATAAGCCTTTTCTATAGCTCCATCAGTTGCCCGACTGGCTGGCGTAAGGATAATCTCCGCACCATAGGCCTGCATGATAAGGCGGCGTTCAATAGAGGCGGATTCAGGCATTATCATTTGGCATCTGAACTGTTTCGCAGCACAAACCATGGCCATACCTATACCGGTGTTCCCGCTGGTCGCTTCCAGAAGGATCTTCTCCCTGGTCATTTCTCCGCTTCTTTCGGCAGCTTCCACCAACGACAGGGCAACCCGATCTTTAATCGATCCCCCTGGATTCTTTGACTCAAGCTTACCAAGAAGCGTAACACCGGGCTCAGGGTTTATGCGGTGCAACTCAACCAGAGGGGTATTGCCAATAAGTTCAGTAATCTTCATCTATACTACCTTCTCAACCCGCCGACAGCGGGGCGAAAAAACTCGTTTGTTATTGCCCTTACAAGGGGGGAGGCATGCCGTATTACACTGTATTATTGTCTTTTGATACAGCGCAGGCATGTTCTTTACCGATACATCTGTGGTATTTTCTCGTTGTCGTGACACCGGCAAGTATCTCCCGGAGACGCTCTTCATTTGCTGCTATTCTGCCCGAGTTGCTCATGGGCTCTCCAGAGGTTATACAGAGCCTCCTGGCAATCTCCATCGCTTATACCCTGGATAAGTCCTTTTATCTCCACTTCAGCTTCCGCATCCACAGAACGTGGCAGCGGAGTTTTTTTCACCTTTTTTTCAGGTAAATCTGAAGGGTACAAAGCAAAATGGATATCTTCCACATTAGCATCAGGTAGCGTGCGATGAATACCCTGCAAAAGATCAGGTTTGATATACTGCAGATGCTGCATCCAAGAGGAATTTTCAACATATATCCAGAGTACCTGCTGACGAAAAAACGCAGGCATGGTAACCTGAGAAAAATTCTTTCCTACAATGGCATCCCACTTCCGAAAAAGATGAAACAGAGTCCATTGACGCTGCCACTCATTTTTGCTGTAAACTTTTTCTAGGTCTTTATCAAACATATTTCCAATCCTCCTGACCTACTCCCTTTAGCATTATAACCGTTCATCAGGGGTGCGCCCCATAACTGTGAATAATTACCAGTTCTGCATATGTGCACACTGGCCTTGAGCTAAAGCCCGTCTCTGCACGGCAGCCATATCATGTGTAAAGACAGACAACCACGGTAACCTCCGTGGAGTGCTGGTGAACGATTACTTTGCTCTCTGTTAAGCATTAAATTGGAGACCAGGATCACAATGAGTGAGAAAAACGCATTGTAGCACTCTTATCCTGAGTCAGAAAGGGTTTTCCACTTTAATCTCTTATCAAGTGGCAAAACCCTGGTAAAGGAAATAAAAAAGGCCGCCCCAGACAGGGCGGCCTTGAAGGTACTCAATATGCTGGGCAGGAATTAGTAATTATCAAGATAATTCTGGAGTTCCCAGTCAGTTACAGCAATGCGATACGCATCCCATTCTTTTTCCTTACCCTCTACATATTTCTCAAAAATATGCTCCCCAAGGGCGGCTTTTGCAATTGGGCTAGCTTTGAACTCTTCGATAGCCTCGCACAGGTTTGCAGGCAAGCTGTCGATACCAACCGCCTCTTTCTCTGCTGGAGTCATTTCAAAAATGTCCTGATCCACAGATTTTGGAGCCTCGAGGTTATTCACAACACCGTCCAGACCCGAAGAGAGCATCATGGCAAAAGCAAGGTATGGGTTACATGATGGATCCGGGCAACGAACCTCGGTCCGTGTTCCCAAACCGCGGGACGCAGGAATACGTACCAGCGCAGAACGGTTGGAAGCAGACCATGCAACATATACTGGAGCCTCGTAACCGGCAACCAGACGCTTGTAGGAGTTAACCAGAGGATTGGTTACAGCAACAAAGCCTTTTGCATTTTTGGTGATACCGGCAATATATTTATATGCTATTTCACTCAGCTGCAGAGGCCCTTTCTCGTCATAGAAGGCATTGGTGCCATCCAGATTGAACAGAGACTGGTTGGTGTGCATACCGGAACCGTTAATACCAAAAATAGGTTTTGGCATAAAGGTGGCATGGAGTCCAAATTCGGCAGCGATGGAGCGTACAACCCACTTGTAGGTAATGGTGTTGTCTGCAGCGGTCAAGGCATCAGCATATTTAAAGTTGATTTCATGCTGTCCTTCGGCCACTTCGTGATGGGAGGCTTCAATTTCAAAACCCATTTCTTCAAGGGTCAGAATGATTTTACGACGGCAGTTGATGCCGGCATCATCAGGGTCTGTATCAAAATAGCCAGCTACATCGTGTGTATCGGTTGTGGAGAAACCTGCTTCGTCACGATCAAAGAGGAAAAACTCACACTCAGTACCAACGTTCATGGTATACCCCAGGTCCTTGGCTTCTGCCAGCACACGCTTCAGGTTGTTACGCGGGCAACCTGCAAAAGGAGTTCCATCAGATTTGTACACATCGCAGATGATACGCGCAGCGTTGCTGCCATCCTGCTCCCTCCAAGGAAGAACGGTGAAGGTGTCATAATCTGGCTTCAGGTACATATCAGACTCATTGATACGAACAAAACCGTCGATTGATGAACCGTCAAACATCATTTGTCCATCAAGGGCTTTTTCAAGCTGGCTTTTAGGAATCGCAACATTTTTCATAAAACCAAAAATGTCTACGAACTGCAGCCTGAAAAAATGCACGTTCTTTTCTTCAACAATTTTGAGTATCTCATCCCTTGTCATAGCTCATCTCCTCAAGTTTAGATGAATTAGTTTTCTATCCGGCATCAGCCGAATTTTTTGCTCAAATAAAAGCTGCCTGCCTCAGGCAGCCTGTATAGAATCCTTCCTGTCAATGCCAACCACATCCATAAGCGTATGCTCTACACGTCTTATCAGCGCGGGATCAAGCAATTTCTGTCCACTGGAGACAGTAACATAAAATACATCTATCAACTGCTCCACTTCGGTAGCCACTCTAGCCCTGTGAATATCAAGACTAAAGTCAGACATCGTCTGCGCCAATTGATACAGAGTGCCGTATTCATCACCACCATGAACTTCAATAATCGTATATTTATCCGACGTCTTATTATCTATCAGCACCTTACGTTCCAATTGCTGAACCTGGCGGGAGGGCGCCATTCCGATGGGCGGCATTTTGGAGTGTAACTGACTGCCTATATCCAGCCTGTAATTAATGGCCTTATTACAATCAATTTCCAGTTTTTTCCAATCCTGTTCCTCAAAATCGCCGCCAACAGTAGAAGTTACCTCAAGAACGTCCACCACCGTACCATCTGGCCAGGTAAATATTTGTGCGGCAAGGACTTTCAGATTGTGAAGGGCCAGCACTCCAAAAAACTTTGCCAGAAGACCTGAACGATCGCGGCTCATCAACAAAAGTGACCAGGAATGCATTCCAGCGGAAGGGAAGAGCAGTACCTGCTGCTGCAGGCGATGATCCTGCTCCCTGTGGATGCGCAGATGATTAAGAATTATCTCTGGAGTAAAACTTAACAGGTAATCATCTGGCAGCAAATCAACATCCATCCGGGGGGAATCTGAACCAGATAACTGGTCATAAAGTTGATCTCTCAACCAGGCAACACCCTGGTGGGTCGTATTTTCAGGCAATACCTGCAAATGACATTCAGCCTCGAGGCAGGTTTTAATCTGCAGATAAAATTCAGACAACAGACTGGCCTTCCAACTCGACCATGCAGAAGGCCCCGTTGCCCTGGAGTCCGCAACGGTCAGTAAATACAGCATGGCCAATTTGTTAACATCGCCTATGAGATCAGCGGTCTGGTGGATAAATTTCTGATCGCTTAAATCACGGCGCATGGCATTCTCAGGGAGAAACAGATGGTAGCGCACTACAAACGCCAGCACAGCACACTGCTGGGAAGTAAGTTTCAACCGACGCCCGATGACTTCAATCATAGCAGCCCCGCGCTCACTGTGATCCGTCTGCTTGCCTTTTCCGATATCATGCAGCAAAGCCGCCAAATACAACAACTCAGGCTGCTCGAGCTCGTGATAAACATCAGCAAATTCCTCTTTCAGCCTGTGAACCTCGGCAACGGCCTGCAACTGGTGCCGGTCAACGGTGTACAGGTGATACAGGTCATGTTGGGCAAGGGACTCTATACCTGAAAACTCCGGCAGGTACGCAGTGAGCAGACCGGTAACCAGCATGGCCTCAAGAACCTGAAAAATATTTCCGCTTTCAACGAGTATTTCGGAAAAAATGCCTGCCACCCGTTTTGATTTTCGAAATCCGTCATCCACCAGATACAGGTGTTCAGTCACAGCCCTTCTGGCAGTATGGTGCAGGGGCACTTCCATTCTTCCAGACTGGAGAAACAGACGCATCAATATGTATGGCTTTGCCTTGATATCCTCTGTATTGGTAAGACGAATACGGCCTCCACGCAAAACGATTGACCGTTCCAGTTTTTTCTCTTTCGATCCCTGGTTTGCCAGGCCGAGAATTTCCTGAACGTGTTCAAAAAACAGGTCAGTCACCACTGCAATGGTTTGCAGATGACTGTAAACATCACGCATGAAATGTTCCACGCTGCGCATGCCATCCTGGTCGAGGTACCCAAAGCTTTGCGCCATTTCCTCCTGGTACTCAAACACTAACTGATCATCTTTCCTGCGTCTCAGATAATGCAGATGATTTCTAATCTTGACCAGCATATTGTACGACACATCAAAAGATGCCTTGTCTTCCGCACTGATCATCCCGGAAGATTCTATGGCATCAACATCCTGCAGCCCGAAGACACCCTTGGCGACCCAGAACATGGCCTGAATATCACGCATTCCGCCTTTTCCCTCTTTGATGTGAGGTTCAAGAAGATAAGCGTGACTGCCATACTTTCCTCTTCTCTCGGCACGGAACTGCTCCATGGTGGTCACGAATTGTGACCGTCGCCCTTCCAGGAGCTTTTTGACATAACGGGTATACAGTTCATCAAAAAGCTCCTGTGAACCTGCCATGAGCCTTGCATCAAGGAGAGCTACTTGAAAGACAAAGTCTTCTTTGGCAAAAGCGATGGCCCCCTTCACAGTGCGAACACTATGCCCGACATCAAACCCTGCATCCCAAAGAGGATACAACAGTTTTTCGGCAACTTCTTTTATCCATTTCCTGGAGCGGCCATCGTGAACGAGAAGAAGATCAATGTCAGAATACGGGTATAATTCCCGTCGTCCGTATCCGCCAAGAGCAAGCAACGCTATCTGGCCTTTTGGCTGCAGTTCGTCAATGGCCTGCTGAAACGTCTTAATAATATAGGCATCAGCAAGATCAGAATAACGCCTGATAAGTTCCGTTCCACTGACTCCCTGTTGCCAGAGTTCTTCAAGGGCGTATTGATGGGCTCGTAAGGTCTGCGTCATCAAATGGCCTCGTTGTCAACCTCTCCGGTACGCACTCTGATGACCTTATCCACGGGGATAATGAATATTTTGCCATCGCCTATCTTACCTGTACGGGCTGCCTCGACCACCATTTCTATAGTCTTATCCACCATATCGTCCGGCACAATCACTTCCAGTTTAACTTTCGGTATGAAGTCAACCACATACTCGGCTCCCCGATAGACCTCGGTATGGCCTTTTTGCCTACCGTATCCTTTTACCTCGGTAACGGTCATGCCCTTTATATCAATAGAGGTTAACGCTTCCTTTACCTCTTCAAGCTTAAATGTCTTTACAATCGCTTCAATTTTTTTCATACAACATCTCCTCTTGCTGAGTCATTGACATGATCGCAGAACTGCCGCGCTTCTGTGGTCCTCTCGCTGCCTTGCAGAAATCCTGGCAATAACATATGTGACACCATCATCACCAACACTCCCTGTTATCAGGATATTCCAATCTGCTCAGCCACTCTTAACAAACTATGAAGAGAGTCCTGAGAGCTGTTAGTTATAGGCTGTTTCAGAATGCTCAGTAAAATCCAATCCCTGATCTTCCGCCTCAGGAGAAACCCTTAAGCCCATAAAATGGTCTATCCCTTTAAGAATAATCAAACTTACCACAAAAGTATAACCACAGACTACAAGTATGCCAATCAACTGACTGCCGAGTTGAGATATATTTCCGGCAAGCAAACCATCCACCCCTCCGGGGTTCACTGCTTTGCTCGCAAAAACACCCAGTAACAGGGTACCAGTGATTCCCCCCACACCATGAATACCGACAACATCGAGGGAGTCATCAAATTGCATTTTAGCTTTAAAGTTTACAGCCAGATAGCAGACCAGACCTGCTATCAAACCAATAATCACAGCGGAATTGGGGCCGACGAATCCAGCTGCCGGCGTTATTGTTGCCAACCCGGAAATAGCACCGGATGCAGCACCTAGAGTTGTCGGCTTACCTAGCTTAATCCACTCCAGGGCCGTCCACATTGCCATGCCTGCCATACCTGCCAGGTGTGTGGCGACAAAAGCAGTTGCAGCTATCCCGTCAGCTGCCAGGGCACTTCCGCCGTTAAATCCGAACCAACCAAACCAGAGCAACCCTGTTCCAAGCATGGTCATGGGCAGATTATGCGGCAGAAAATTTGTATGCCCGTGCCCTTTTCTTGGCCCTATAACCATTACGGCAACCAGTGCGGCGACACCACAGGTAGCATGCACAACAAGACCACCTGCAAAATCCATAACATTCAGGCCTGCAAGCCAACCACCGCCCCAGATCCAATGACACACCGGATTATACACCAGCACAGCCCAAAGCAAGCTGAAGATTGCAAAGGGAGCAAAACGGACCCGCTCGGCAAAAGCTCCTGTTATCAAAGCCGGTGTAATTACGGCAAACATACACTGGTAAATCATAAACACTGTCTGCGGTATGGTTGTCGCATAGGTTTCGCTTGGAGCATTTGTTACTCCGTGCAGGGCAAACATCGACAAATCACCCACCACCCCTGCAACATCCGGACCAAAAGACATTGTATAGCCAATGTAAATCCATTCCAGAGAGATTATGGAGATCATAATCAAGCTCTGCATGATTGTACCAAGGACATTTTCTGACCTAACCATGCCGGCATAGAACAATGCAAGCCCAGGAGTCATCAACAACACAAGCCCTGCTGCCGCCAGAATAAAAGCGGTATCAGCTCCATTAACCATTCCTCCTCCTTTACCAAATAAGAACATTTTTGTAATTTAATTTTTGCATTTTTTACAATGCAAGCCTAGCCACCGCGTTGTAACCCCGAAAGGACTGAGCTCTATCAAACTGATTATTCGGCAAAAAAAACACCACCCCTTTTCAAACAGTCTCGATGATTTTTCAACACAGTGGGGCTGTACAGCGTCGCAACGGCTACTCCATAGAAGTGCATGCCAATCCTGTATATTCCTCCAACACACAGGGACAACACACCCAAAAACGTAGGCATATTGACAAAAAAATAACACAAAAGCAATAAAAACAAGATCGCAGAACAAGAGACGCCTACTTACACACAAAATTGTAAGCACAAAACAAAAAATCTACAATTTTGTAGAAAAAAGAAACAGCATCAGGATAATTGACAAAAGATCAGCTGACCTGTACAATTTTTCTAAGGTAAGAAAAGCACCGGAATGGTAGCGTTGAACAGTGCCAAATAATTAAGGAATTCAGCGCAAGCAGTATAGTGATACCATCGTAAGGTATTGTCGAATTCTTAGCAGACAACCTGGTAAGAATACATACAGCCAGAAAACTTGTCTTCAACAGGCAGCCGCGTGGAAAACGAAAGAAGAACTTTTATCAGGCCGGAATCACTCAATTTACTTGATTACCTCGTGATCGATTCCCAGGGCAGACAGGGGTCATACTCCATGGCCAGAACCTTGAACGTCAGTGAGGGGGGTATCCTCATGGAAACCCATCAACACTTACCACAGGGACAGCAGGTTATGATTACCCTGGGCCTTGAGGATGATCTCATCAACGTAATGGGGAAGATTGTCTATTCCAAGCAATCTGCAGGACGCACGAAAAGTGGAGTCGAATTTTTTCAGATTGCAGAAAAAGATAAAGAGGTTCTCGAAAAATACATCAAAGCTTTCAACAATTACTTCCAGAAATAATCCGTTACCCGCCAAACAGGCAACGGATTATTCTACAACAGCCCTATCAAAACTGTTCATTTGGTGGTGCGCTCATCGACCATACTCATCATCAAAACGTACAATATCGTCTTCTCCCAAATAACTGCCAATCTGTATTTCAATCAATTCCAATGGGATGACGCCTGGATTCTCGAGCCGGTGCATTGTTCCCCCTGGAATGTAGGTTGACTGGTTCTCATGGAGTAAAAACGATTTTTCTCCGTTAACTATTCTGGCAGTTCCTGTTACAACCACCCAATGCTCATGGCGATGATGGTGCATCTGCAGCGATAATTTCGCCCCCGGCTTTACAGTAATTCTTTTAATCTGAAACCGACTATGCATCTCCAGGGTCGTATACGATCCCCATGGCCTGTACACAGTTTTATGGATCTGAAACTCCCCTCGTTTTTCCTTTTTCAGCCGGGCAACTATTTTCTTCACATCCTGGGAGCGGTCCATGGGGGCAACCAGCACGGCGTCGGCAGTTTCAACAATCATCGTATCCTGCAACCCCACCGCTGCAACAAGAGTATGCTCAGCTTTTATCAGAGAGTTGCTAACATCTTCCAGCAGGACATCTCCACTGGTTACATTTCCCTGCTCATCTTTTTCAGCAACCTGCCACAACGCACGCCATGAGCCGATATCGCTCCAACCGATATCAGCTTCGACCACTGCCGCATTTTTTGTTTTTTCCATAACAGCATAGTCAATGGATTGCGATTCGCAGTTGGCCATGATTTCACCGTTAAATCGATAAAATATCCCATCCTGCTTCCCTCCGGCCACTGCCTGCTCCATAACAGTATAAATATCAGAGGAGTAAAGCTTGATCTCTTCCAGTAACGCACTTGCCGTAAAGGCAAACATACCGCTGTTCCAGAGATACTCGCCGCTTTGCAGGTATCTTCTGGCAGTCTCATAATCAGGCTTCTCAACAAATCTTTCCACCCGACTTCCTTCACCCTTGAGAATGTACCCATACCCGGTTTCCGGGTGATCCGGGGTAATACCAAATGTTACCAGCATTCCCTGCAGGGCGAGCTTTTCCGCGGCAAGAACTGCATCTGCGAACGCCAGGTCATCACGGATTAAATGGTCGGCTGGCAAAACCAGAAGCACCTTTTCATCATTGCTGTTTCTGACACTGTATTGAGCTGCCCCGCAAATGGCTGGTGCAGTGTTTTTACCCACAGGTTCCAGTAATAAGCTAAACGTTGGGAATATCCCAAGTTCTTCTACCTGTGTCTGAATCATGAACCGGTGTTCTTCCCCTACCACGATGATAGGCGGAAGCACATCGGGAAGAGCTGAAACCCGAAGCAGTGTATTTTGTAACAATGAATGTCCTCCAATGAGGCTCAACACTTGCTTTGGGTAAAGTTCCCGGGATAAAGGCCATAACCTGGATCCTGTTCCACCTGCTAATATAACGGGTTGTATAGACACAATTACTCCTTCTTGGTTGGTTACGTTTCAAGTTCTACTCACCAGTATTTTTAATACCCCCACACTATGACCGGTTACTCACGCTTACAGTTTGCAACCTACTCCTGCCGGATCAGAGCGAGTAACTCTTCAGTTTTGGCATCAAGCAACTGTTTATCGCCACGACTCTCAACATTCAAACGAAGAAGCGGCTCGGTGTTTGATTTGCGGATATTAAAACGATATCGATCATAGGTGACGGATACACCGTCAATATATTCCAGATATCCATCGCCATACTGCTGTTCAATTTTCTTCAATACACTGTCAGGGTCAGCGACTTTGGAATTTATCTCTCCACTCACAGGGAAATCTTTCATCATATCATCAACCATGGCCGAGAGCGTCTTGCCGCGAGAACTTATCAGCTGCGTGACCAGAAGCCAGGGAATCATCCCTGAATCACAGTAGCCAAAATCACGGAAATAATGGTGCGCAGACATTTCTCCACCATAAATGGCACGGGTAGAGCGCATCTTTTCCTTGATAAAAGCATGCCCTGTCCTGGTCATGACCGGTTTACCTCCGAGCCGTTTGACCGTCTCAATGGTATTCCAGGTCAGACGCGGATCATAGAGTATGGTTTCCCCAGGATGCTCTTCCAAAAGAGCAGCGCCTAAGAAAGCAACTATGTAATAGCCTTCAATAAATCTTCCATTTTCATCAAAAAAGAAGCAACGGTCAAAATCCCCATCCCAGGCTATGCCCAGATCGGCATTATGCTTTTTGACAGCCAGAGCTGTCTCCTCCCTATTTTGGGGCAGCAGCGGATTTGGCACACCATTTGGAAATGTACCATCCGGATGATCATGCATACGAATAAACGAAAACGGCAGATGTTGTTCCAACAGATCTATCACGGGACCTGCACAACCATTGCCAGGATTCACAACAAGTTTCAGTGGCCGCAAAATCTCTGGATTGACATAGGACAGAAGATGGCGAATGTAGGCATCTTTGCCGTATCGCTGCTCGCAAACTCCATGGGATGACTGGTTTTCCACCACAAACGGAGTCTCTGCTGTTTTTGTGAGTTTTTCAGCAATGGCCTGCAATCCACTGTTTGCGGAAACCGGCCTGGCTCCTTTCTGTACAATTTTCATGCCATTATACTCTGCAGGATTGTGACTTGCGGTCACCATTATACCCCCATCAATACCTTCATACTCCTGACTGAATGCAGCGAAATACACCTCTTCTGTTCCGCACAATCCGAGATCAACAACATCCACACCGCAGCCGAGAATGCCTGTAATCGACGCGTCTGACAACGCTGGGCTGGACAGACGCATGTCTCTGCCAACAGCAACCTTGGTTGGCGAAAATGTTTCACAATATGCCTCTCCTATTCTGGCGGCAATTTTTTCGTTCAATTCATCGGGGACTCTGCCGCGAATATCATAGGCAGTGAAATAGCTGGGCATATCCTTCATGGAATCTTTTTCTCCTCATATTTGAAAGATTCTGAAATATACAGTAAGAGATAAGAGCAACTTTACTGTACTTCCCCAGAAAAGGAAACAGGTGAACAATCCTCTAACATATCAATATGTTTTCTGATAACTGATCACGGGGGTTGCCCCACCGGCTTTCATTTACACCTTTACTGTAAGTGAATCCAGGTGCCCCAGATTTGGGTAAGGGTGACTACTTACAGGAAAGCGCAGACTCGGGTAGCCTGCCATGCGGGCAATCACGATCGTGCAACCTGTAATCACTTACATTTTCTGGATTATTAACGGAGACCAACATTGAAAGGTATTATACTCGCAGGCGGCTCTGGAACACGCCTTTATCCATTAACACGTGTCATCAGCAAACAGCTTATTCCTGTTTACGACAAGCCGATGATTTATTATCCTCTTTCGGTTCTCATGCTTGCCGGTATTCAGGATATTCTTATTATCTCAACACCACACGATCTCCCCCGCTTTCAGGAGCTCTTTGGCGACGGCCGTCATATCGGTTTGCATTTACAGTATGCAGAGCAGCCAAAACCGGAAGGGCTTGCCCAGGCATTTATCATTGGCAAGGAATTCATAGGAAATGACTCGGTCTGCCTTGTTCTTGGCGACAACATCTTTTTCGGTCACGGATTTGCAGAGATCGTCACCAGATGCAGCAGGCTGACCAGCGGAGGGACTATTTTCGGATACCTGGTCAAAGATCCTCAACGCTATGGTGTAGTGGAATTTGACGATGAAAACAGGGTAATAGGCATTGAAGAAAAGCCTGTACAACCAAAATCCCGATATGCCGTACCTGGCCTGTATTTCTACGATAACCAGGTAGTGGATGTGGCAATGTCCATCAAACCATCTGCCAGGGGTGAACTGGAAATCACGGATGTAAACAATTATTATCTGCAGCAGAAAAAACTCACAGTAGAGCTTCTTGGCCGCGGTTTCTGCTGGCTTGATACAGGCACCCACGAATCCCTCCAACAAGCCTCCAGTTATGTACAGGCTGTGCAGGAGCGACAGGGGCTCAAAATAGCCTGTCTTGAAGAAATTGCATACCGGCTGGGATACATAGACAAAGCTCAGGTGGAAAAACTCGCCTCATCCATGATCAAAAACCAGTACGGTCAATATCTCCTGGACCTTATCCAGTAACTCCCACAGGATACATCTACCATGAATATTCTTATCACCGGAGCAAACGGTCAATTGGGCAGTGATTGCAAAACACTTCTTGCAAAGGATCATTCCATCTGCTGCTGCGATGTTGGTCAGGTGGACATCACCAACGCAAAACAGGTAGCTGATCTTTTCAGCAAGCATCGCCCGGACATCGTCATCAACTGCGCTGCCTACACCGCTGTTGATGCCTGCGAAGATCATGAGGAAATCTGCAGAGCTGTCAATACCCTGGGCCCCACCTACATCGCAGAACAGTGCAGCCTGCACCAGACGCGTTTTATTCAGGTTTCCACAGATTATGTCTACGACGGCAAAAAGCAAGCTCCCGACGCCTATCTAGAAGATGACGCAACCAACCCTCTTTCCGTCTACGGAAAAACAAAATTGGAGGGCGACCTGGCTGTGGCCAGGCTCTCTGATCACGTTATTCTGCGCACTGCCTGGCTTTATGGCATTAACGGCAAAAATTTCCTGAAAACCATGCTCAGACTGGCAACCATTGATCCCAAACGAACTATTCGGGTAGTGCACGACCAGTACGGTTCATTGACCTGGTCCTGGCGACTGGCAGAGCAGATCGGAAGATTGGTTGAGTCAGATATCAGAGGCGTTGTGCATGCAAGCTCTGAAGGCTACTCCACATGGTATGAAGCCGCACGCTATTTCCTTGATGCCATGGACGTACCATATAGCCTTGAACCCTGCACAACGGAAGAATACCCCACCCCTGCCAAGCGACCAGGCAATTCGATTCTGGAAAACAGCTGCCTCAAAAAGCACAACCTCAACGTCATGAATGATTGGCGTGAAGATGTTGATGAATTTGTCAATCGCTACCGAGCCAGACTTTTGGAAGAAGCGAGCCAGTAACTACCAAAGCCAAGTAAACCTCATCTGGAGACTGCCAGAGAAAAAAAGCAATTTCCCGACAGTCTCCGGTGCCTGTCCATACCTGCTCAGGAGTAGTGAAACTCTGGGGATTCATGTATGGGCAGGCACTATTTAGTGTCTTGTATGGCAGGCTCTTTTATACGCAGATACTCTTTCAGCCTGGGATCATTAATTAGAATCTGCAATTGCTCTGCACCAAGCTGGAGATATGGAGCACTCAAAGACTTGCGCAACATACCGTTGGTTGCAGACAGGCTGGATGCGACAAACATATATACTAAGGAGGCAACAATAAATCCTTTCACGACTCCAAGCGCCCCGCCAAGTGCCCGGTCAAACCATCCCAGCAGGGAAATCTCCATGACTTTTCTTAAAAGCTTGCCAAGCAACCCGAATGCTATGGCCGCAAGCAAAAACACGCAGCAAAAACATACCAGGAAGATCACTTTCGGGTTTTCTATATAACGCTCTGCAAATGGTGCAACAAAACCATGATATCTGGCTGCCAGTAAATACCCTCCGATCAGTCCGAAAAATGCTGCAAGTTGACGCATAAAACCAACCCACAGCCCTCTGACCAGAAAAAAAAGCATCAGCAGAACAACAATTATATCAAAATAGCTAAAATGGGGAAGACTGTTCATTTTTCCTGTTTATTGTTAAAGGGAAGATAAAAATCGCGTAAAAATACATTATCCGATCGTGTTGGCCTCTCAACTCACTCATATCTAACTGACATTTATACACCTTTTCATGAATTTAACAAGCACCCTTCCCTCTTCCTTTCAGCTATCTCACATTACCGACCAAATGCTAAGCAGTGCCCTGGAGTCCGTGGGCCATCACTGGTGCAGCGATCGACAAACCACCGCCGCAATGATTGATCTTTCCGCCCTGAAAGGGTTTCTGCAGAATTTTGACAGAAAAGCCTGGCAACATATTCTTCTCTCTACAGGTGAACAGGAAATATTCAAATCGTTTTCCCTGGAGAAACGCTATACAGAATGGCTCGGCGGCAGAATCGCAGCTAAATACGCCCTGGACATGTTGTGCAACAACACACACCTGCAACAGCCAAAGTGGTCATCATATTCCATCCTGCCGGATCAGATCGGCCGTCCGGTTCTTACTCCTCAGGCAGAGTTGCCCTTTTCCGTTTCAATAAGTCACAGCCACAGGTACGGAGCGGCAATGGTCTCAACCCATTGCAGTTGTGGGGTGGATATTCAATATCTGGATGAAAAGCTTCACCGCCTGCAGGACAAGTTCAGCACCCCGGAGGAACGATATGTAACAGCAGCAGTAACAGACACATTGATAAGTCTGGCTCTTATCTGGACAGCAAAAGAAGCAATCAAAAAATGTATTCTCTCGGATCAGCCGGCTCTGTTTACATGCACACAGGTACTTTCAATACAAGCGGGATGCACAGACAAGGACTGGACAATGACATGCACAGTTCAGACTGAAAGCAACTGCCAGGAAATCACAGTAGACCTTCTGCAATGGGAAAAATATATCATCGCCCGCTGCACCGGAGGAAACCATGCCTGAACTTCCCGAAGTTGAAGTCACACGACGGGGACTTGTTCCCCTGTTACGAAAACGCACAATCACCGCCATCTGGTGGAGCGGTAATTCTCTCCGCATCCCGGTCAATCTTTCATTACTTAACAATGAATGTCTCAAGCAGTCAGTTGAGGCCATACATCGAAGGGCTAAAAATATCCTTATCCGACTGAGTAATGGTGCGGTTCTACGCATCCACCTCGGTATGACAGGTAAACTCGCAGTACTTGACAGTCAAATCCCCAGGGCCAAGCACGATCATCTGATATTCTCCCTGGATAACAACCAGGAGTTTCGCTTCAACGATGTACGCCGCTTCGGTCTTGTAGAGGTCTGGGCCAGTCAGTCCGCCCGGCAGAAAGAACGGTCTTTTTCACAGTCAGAAGGGTTGGAACCTCTCAGCAATGACTTTCAGCCACTTCGATTGATGGAGCTGGCTGCCAGAAGAACTGTACCGGTCAAAGCTTTTTTGATGAATAGCAAGCTGGTCGCCGGGATCGGTAACATATACGCCAATGAAGCCTTGTTCCTGGCAAAGCTCAGCCCTTTTACCCCTGCAAAAGAAGTAACAGTGGAACAGTGGAAAACACTGTGCACCGCCTGCGTCACAGTCCTGAAAAAAGCCATCAAGGCTGGGGGATCTTCAATATCTGATTTTCTGGCAACCAATGGCCAGCCTGGCTATTTTCAGCTGCAGCTCAAGGTGTACGGTCAAAAAGGCCTTCCCTGCCCAGTCTGCCGTACACCCATTGAAAAAAGTACTCTGGCAGGACGGGCAACCTTCTGCTGTCCATCCTGCCAACCATCACCACTTCTCAGTGTCGCCCAAAAGAAACACACAAAAAAACGCAACAACAGCTAGCTGCAAACTTACAAGACCTAAATGTCGCGCAAAACAGACATCACGATTTGAATAATGAAGGCACAATGTGATGTCGACTAAGCAACTTATAAAAATCTGTCCTGTTACGGTGAGCCAGACGTGCCGCCTGGGAAACGTTGCCACGGGTTGTCTGCAATAATTGAATCAGGTATTGCTGTTCAAACTGCCGTCTTGCCTCAGCAAGGGGAATAATCTTTTTCTGATTCGTCTTTATGGCATCGTACAGCAGATCTTCTGTAATAAACGAGGATGTTGCCAGGGCGACAGCGTTTTCAACCACATTATAAAGCTGACGGACATTACCTGGCCACGGAGCTTCTACCAGGATCTGCATGGCTTCCGAGGTAAACTTTTTGGGCTGGCCGTCACCACGTTCGGTCAGGATATTGACAAAATGCTCGGCAAGCAGAGGGATATCCTCTTTACGTTTATGCAGAGGCGGAAGCTCAAGACTCACAACGTTCAATCGATAGAATAGATCTTCTCGAAAGGTATTGTTTTGAATCGCTTCTTCCAAGTTTCTGTGAGTTGCTGAGATAATACGTACATTCACAGGCACAGGTTGCGAAGAACCAACTGGTCGAATTTGGCGATCCTGGAGCACCCGCAGCAGCTTGACCTGAATATGAAGCGGCATATCACCGATTTCATCTAAAAACAGGGTTCCATTGTGCGCAGATTGAAATAATCCGGCATAGCTCCTGGAAGCCCCGGTAAAAGAGCCTTTTACATGTCCGAAAAGCTCCGATTCAAGAAGGGTTTCCGGAATTGCAGTACAGTTGACCGGAATAAACGGGCCTTTCCTGTAATTACTTGCCTTGTGCAGGGCAATGGCAAGCAACTCTTTACCAGTGCCGCTTTCACCACGGATCAGGACTGTGGATTCAGTTTCTGCGACCAGCTTTGCCCGGGATAGCAACTCCTCCATACTCGCGCTGCGAGACACTATATCCTGTCGCCATTCCTCCCGTTCAGAAACCCTTGCAGCCGCGCCACCGCTGGTGCTTTCAACAGCCTTCTCAATCTCTTCAATCAGCTCATTGCCGTCTATTGGTTTTGTCAGAAAAGAGAAGACTCCCTGCCTGGTTGCTTCCACCGCTTCAGGAATGGAACCGTGGGCAGTGATAATAATCACGGGAATGGATTTGTTGACTTTACGAATTCCTTCAAACAAAGCCATTCCATCCAGCCCAGGCATGCGAAGATCAGTGAGAACGACATCCGGCTTTACAGCAGCAAAAGTGGCCATCGCCTCCTCTGCGCATTCTGCAGTTGAGACATCATAACCACTTGATTGCAGACGTAATTTCCACAATCTAAGCAAATCAACTTCGTCATCGACCAACAGAATTTTACACTTCGGCTTTTCCATAACACCCTGTTTCCGTAACAGTGACACCTGTCACAATTCCCTGTTTTTAATAATATTTTCTATGTTTTTCAGCTGTTCTATCTGCTTTTCCAGTTCCTGGACACGTTTCTTGTCCACTTCATTGCTCTGTTCAAGTTCGGCAATACGTTCAAGCAGAATACGATTGGAATCCTCAAGGGCGGATTTCTCATCACTCAACTGGTTGCCTCGGGACCAGAGCCGTAACTGCTCTTTATGGATACGCTCCACAAGCATATGCAGTCCCTGAAGACTTCGTTGTTCGTCTGTGTGTCGCTCTCCATACTCCTCAAGCAACTTGCTCGATTTCCTGAATTCTTTGTAACTGGCATATTTATGCAGGCCGAGGCAAATCAGTAATAGCTGATCGGAATCATTTGGGCTTTCTTCCTGCTGCTGGGTCACTTTTTTATAGTAGTCGTTAAACTCTTTTCGGGATAAATCCTGGGAGTCTGTCATACACGATAAAAGGTTGGCGCTGGAAGTGGGATAAAAAATCACTGTCGGAGCCTGCTGGTTCGGATAAACCGGACGTTGTGGTGCCATTGAGGCACAACCGCTCAACACACAGCCCAATATAACTACTCCTCTGGTCAAGATTCGTTTCATGTTGCTAATTCCTTACCCTTGGTAATGTTACAGAAAAACGGGCACCACGCTCACTTGGCAGCAGGCGAATTGAACCTCCGCAATTCTGTACATACTCTTTTGTTATTGCAAGTCCCAGGCCAGAACCTTTGATACCTGACTGACTGGACTTCTTTCCTTTAAAAAACGGGAGAAAAATCTGTGGACGATCCTCTTCGCTGATACCTTCTCCCTGGTCTTCCACTATAACAGAAACCGTATCCACCTTATTTCTCATATAAATATCAATGGTGCTGCTATCCGGCGAAAACTTCACCGCATTGGATAACAGGTTGTCGAAGATGGTCTTTATCTGTTTTCTATTTCCTGATACCAGCGCTGCATCAAGGGCCATCTGCAAAGTGATATTTCGCGCCAGCATAAGATTATGATGATCAGCTGCGACTTCGCGCAGCAATTCTCCCAGATTGATCTCAGTAAGATCAATGGGAGATTCTTTGGCTTCCGCCATATTGAAATCCAGAATATTCTCGATCAACCGCTGTAACTTCACGCAATTGGTATCCAGAATATTCACAACCTCTTCCTGACTCGCACTCAATGCCCCGACCAGGCCATCTTTCAACAGACCGGCACCCTCTTTGATTGAAGCCAGCGGAGTCTTGAGTTCATGGGAAATGTGGGCAATCATTTTCACCTTTTCCCTATCCAGTTTAGCCAGCCTTTTCCGCAACCAGTTCAGCTTTTCCCCAAGGGATTCAAGGTCAATTGGTCCGGAAACAGCGACAGGTGTCGCAAAATCACCTTCACCGAGACGTTCTATGGCTTTATCAATCTGACTGACAGGCTTCACGATAATTGAAATAAATAGAATCACCAATAATACACTGAAACCGATAAGACCTGTTACCTGCCAGACCAACGTGGTTTTATTTTTCTGGACACTCTCCTTGAGCGCATCAACTTCAGCAATCATTAATGAGTTACTCAACCTTTCAAGCTGAACAGCAATGGTACCCACATCCGTGTACAGACTCAAGGCAGCAAGCTGACTTTTTCTGAGCAATTCAGGTCCACCTGAAGTTTTCGTCAAGACCGCTACAATATGCTGCACCTGCGCATCCAGACGATGGATAAGGTATAGAAGATCAGCATCGTCGTTGTTAGCTGCAAATTGCTGCAAAATAGCATCAATTTCTGTAGTCGTTCCATATAGTTCATCAAGATGAGCAGGATCTCCCAGCACATTGTACAATCGTGCGGAACGCTCCTGATCGTGCAGCAGATCAGCAAGTTTCCGACTGTTATCAACTCTGCTCACTGAACGAAAAACTGCCACTGCGCTCTGCTGAACAACACCGTCGAGTATCTGCACCGAACTGAACAACGCAATCACCATGGGCAGAGAAACGAAAATAAAACCGGTAAGTAAAAGAGATAGAAAGGTCCTGGGACGATAAAAACGCAATGTATCACCTCTCCAAATAGATATGATCCAGATATATACTCCTGGCCCGGGGTTGCTTAACCACAAACAAACTCAATCCGCGTATATGCCCCATCTCCATGGTTCTGTTCTCAGGGGCCGCGGCAACTTGCTGCAGATCTATGGCAAGATCGTTCCATCCAAAGGGTACAGTAAATACGGTATTATACCTGTCTTTATAGACTGCCCCATTTTTTCTGTGCAAAGCATCATGAATTCTGCAATGCAGTTTCAACGGTTCATGCTCCGGGTTATACACACTGAAATGCAGGGTAGAAAACGATTGCCAGTTTTCGTAAAAATACACCAGAGATACCCCGGAATACTTTCTGGTGGACAACTGTACCCTGGCAGCATATTGCCCATGACGGACGACATTGCTCTGAAGCTTAATCTGGCTTGGAGAGCGCCATCGAGTTATCTCGCTGGTAGATTCGAAATCAGCCAGAACAGGGAATTGCGTCTCTATTGCATGCTCGTCATATAGGCTTACAACCAAAGGTTTGACAGCCAGAAACAACCCGGCCGCAACCAGCAAGCACAACATCACCCCTTTTCTGCCAAACGGCTTCCGCTTCACCAGATACAGCCAGATAATTGTGGCAACACCCCAACCCAGGAGATCTCGTAAAATATCCTCAATACTGGGTGAACGGCCATGCACACCAAACTGAAGAAACTCTATGCCCGTCCCAACAAAGAGGATATACAAAAAAGAAAGGGTACTGACAGAACCCCTGCTTTCTACACGCTTTCTTTTATGCAGAAAATTGTACAGCAACAAACCGGCAATGCAAAAGTAGCCAACGTGTCCGAGGTTCCAGAGATCCTTGAAAGAACGTATGGAATCTCCCGTTGGGCCTGCTATAAAAAAAAAGGGGGTAATGAGGCCCAACACAAAAGCCCCGCAAACAGTTAACCGCATAACTCTGTATAAACTCGTCTATTGAATGTATCCCTGCTCTTCAAGATACAAGAAAATTTCCTGGACAGCCTCAGCAGGCGTCATGCGACTGGTATCGATGGTCAGTTCAGGGTTTTCCGGTGCAATATACGGATCAGATATCCCGGTAACCCCCTTTACCAAGCCTTTCCTGGCTTTTGCATACAGGCCTTTTCGATCTCTTTGCTCACATACTTCCAGAGGGGTAGCCACATGAATTTCTATGTACCCCCCATACCTGCTAATAAGTTCACGATTTGCTGCCCGAGGTTCCTCATAGGGAGCAATGGGCGCACAGAGGGCAATACCGCCGTTTTTGGTGATCTCACTGGCTACGAACCCTATCCTGGTTACGTTCAAATCACGGTGTTCTTTGCTGAAATTCAGCTCCGATGAAAGATTTTTACGCACAATATCGCCGTCCAGCAAGGTAACCGGCCGGTCGCACATTTCCATAAACCGAACCATGAGCACCTTGGCAATGGTTGATTTGCCCGACCCTGAAAGGCCGGTTAGAAATATAGTGAACCCCTGCTTGGAACGTGGAGGAAACGCTCGCTGCAATTCGGCAACTACGTTGGGATAGGAGTACCATTCCGGTATATCGAGTCCCCATTCCAGACGCCTTTTCAATTCATGGGAGGTGATATTTTTGACTTTGATATTATCCGGAACCTCATCTAAAAAAATATACTGTCCTTTATCTTCAACATAGCCCATGGACTTTTCAGCCACCATCTGGATTCCTGTATTACCCTGCACCTCTGCAACGAGTTGCTGTGCTGCGTATCGTGGATAAAACAAGGAATTGCCTGTTCCAGCAAAAGGATCTCCATGATCTTCGGCCACCATGAAATGGCTGCATCCAAAATTCTTACGAATAATGGCATGCCATACCGCTTCCCGTGGCCCTGCGTGACGCTCTGCCAAGGGGGTAATACCCAGGAGAATCATATTGGCTGGGAAATGTTTCACGAATTCCTGATAACAATGCACCTGGGTATAATGTTCCCGGCTTCCCGGATGCTCCAAGCCAACCACAGGATGCAGGAATATGCTGGCTCCAACCTCTCTGGCTGCGGCAAGTACCATCTCCCGATGGGCGCAATGCAAATATTCCCTGGTGTGAAAGCCCAATATTTTTCGCCATCCATACTGGGTGAAGCGACGATGCGTCTCAGAAGGGGTGTGCCTGAGATCTCTGAAATCATAATGCAATGGAAGCGAAATGCCTTCAACAGGCCCAGAGACATACCAGGCATTCGATTGATTCAGTAACGCCTTAACACCTGGATGAGCCTGGGAATCACGGGTTCCGTAAACTTTTTCAGCTTCATACAGTTTATCCGGTTGCCAGACTTCCTCCACAGTGAGAATAGCCAGCAAGAAGCCTTCCTGGTCGTTGAGGGCGATTCGTTGCCCTACCTCAACCTTCTCAGCCAGTTTTTCAGGGATATCGAGACAGATGGGAATGGTCCAGACAGTTCCATCCAGCAGACGCATCTTTTCCAGCACGGACAGATAATCATCTTTCCCCAGGTATCCATTTAAAGGATAAAACCCTCTGTTAAGTAGTAGTTCAAGGTCACAAAGCTGCCTGATATTCAAATCATAGGAAGTAAGGTGTACAGCTTCTTCCCGCAAATTTTCAGCACGTCGAAAGTGCACAATCAGACTCTCTGAAAACTCTGATAAATTAAGCACGGTATCTCCTTATATATAAAACCTTTGCTATCATTTTATAATTGAAACCTGTTACTTGAAGCCAACGACAACAAAGCTACTTACACGCAACGACGCCATCTTTGCCTTGAAAGTATCTCTATGTTTTGAGAAATATGGGGAGGGAAATTTTGATCCCTGAAACAAGCGTTTCCGGACAACATGTTACTTACTGGGCACACCTTACCCGCATCCCATGAAAAATGCCTCAAGATATTTTTTTCTTCTCCCGCACAAAAAACAGTTGACACAATAAATTTCCTCGTCTCAAAATTTCTTCCATCATTTCAACTAAAAGTAGATACTGTGTGCAATAGTGGGTCTTTTTTCCTGTCAGAAGAATGGTTACTTACCAATAAAAAAAGGACGTCACCCCTTGTAATATTCCCGTTAAGAGACTTATAATTACAGAAAGGAAGAACAATTTTGTAATTGCTCAAAATAAAAGCAACAGATTGTTTTCATTTAATAAATACTGCGAAACCCAGTAAATGACAAGTGTATCAACATATTGATATGATTTGCAGTTATCAGTAGAGAGAATCAGTATTATTAACACAATGTCAATAAACACAAACTAACGCCTTACCCGAACAACACACCTCCGGAGAAAATTCATGGCAGGGAAAGCGCGCCTCGGCGAAATATTGGTTGAAAAAGGTCTTGTCACCCAAGAGATAATTAATGAAGCCCTGCGCATCAAAGCCGGTGGTGACAGGAGACTCGGTCACATCCTCATAGGCATGAAGGCCATTACAGACGATCAGCTCAAAGATATTTTATCCGATCAATCCGGTGAATCTGTATGCGAAATTGAGGCCAATTTTTCACCGGAAGTCCGAAAAACACTTCCCAGGTACTTGTGTAGAAAGCTCTGCGTTCTCCCATTATCCTTCCAGGATAACAATGTCCTGGAAGTTGCCATGGCAGATCCAACTGATTACGGCGCCATTCTCGACGTAGAGCACTTCACTGGAAAAGTCGTCAAAACACGCCTGGCCCGTTATTCAGATATAGAACAGGAAATCCCAAAACGAATCCCACTTACCCTCCAGGAGATGTTTTCTCCCAGGGCCAACACCATGCTCACTAAAGGTATTGCTGCCGTAGCCTTGGTCCTTGCCGTCGGCCTCGGTATGTATACTTTTGATTATATTCAAAAAGCGCGATACGGAACAGTCTCAACCTCTGCGAATTTCGTTCTTTATCAGCACCATGACCTGACCGTTGCACTGGAAAAGGGAGGAAAGATCACCCTGCAGGGGCATGGAGCATATGCAGACGGTTTGTACAAAATATCTTTTCCAAATACTGAAGCATTACTCAAATTTATACAGGGCCATGAAAAAGACCTCTCCATTCAACAAAAGGAATGGTTACAATGGGCAGTTGCTGAAATTAAAGACAATGCGGGGAAGCAGCTCATAGCTCAAAACTGAGAAGATGACCGCTGGCGTCAAACACTGGATTTTTATTATGGGCATTATGAGATATATTATCCTGCTGTTAATCTGCATTGCACCATTACATGTTTTTGCAGCAACGGAGAGAACAGTAAAAATTGATGTTTCCTACACTCACCCTGAAAACTTTTCTCTCACGCACACGGGATATAAGCTTTATAAAAACGGACAAGAAGTATGCACCACAAATATTACCACCTCGCCCATGACATGCAGTTTTTCGACTGAAAACGGCACATTTGAATTTTCCATTGCAGCAACATACTCTGACGGAAGTGAAAGTCCCCAATCGCCATATCTTTCCTTTACTATCAGCGATACCTCATCTACAGAAGCACCAGCTGACGCCACGGCAACAGGTGGTTCTCACAAAATATGCTACACCATTGACGATCAAAGCATCTCACAGGATATCGTTGGATATCGCATGTATCTCAACGATTATCAGCTCTGCGATATCGCGTCTCCATCCAGTTCAACCCTGTGCTGTTACGCTGACCCTCTGCCAACAACCATGACGTTTGCTGTCAGCCACTATGACTCGGCGGGAATAGAAAGCGATAAATCAAATTTTCTCACCCTTAATCCTGCAGAGTTTACCAACTTGTTCCAGACTACTGCGCTTACCTTCACCTGGGAGTATATTGACGGAGAGACAAACGCAGGAGGTTTTCAGGTATATTACAACAATTCAGTACTGTGTGAAACCACCGTCTCCACGGCCAGAACAATTACCTGCGAAGTTTCCAGTCTGGCAACAGAAAATGAATTCAAAATTGCAGCCATAGACAGTGCCGGTACAGCCACCCTGTTTTCCAATCTCATCGTCTACTCAGATGGGACATCCTCGACTACTGAAACCACACCCCCAGATACCACAACAGCAACCCTTCAGGCATTAATTTCGGCAACCCCGAACAGTGGCACGGCTCCATTAACAGTTAGTTTTGATGCCACAAACTCAACCGGTAACATAAGTTCATACAGCTGGAATTTTGGTGACGGCTCAAGCGGTAGCGGATCAACGGTAAGCCACGCTTACAGTTCTGTTGGTATATACACGGCATCCCTCACGGTTACAGATACAAGCTCATCTTCACAAACCGCAGACGTGGAAATAACTGTTTCGGAAAGCACTGCGTCTTCCACTGAACAGCCCGTTGCTGTTATCTCATCATCAACAGCCCTGGGTGAGGCACCACTTTCCGTCAATTTTGATGGAACCAGCTCTACGGGAGGATCACCCCTCATCTTTGCGTGGGAATTTGGAGACGGTAGTATAGGCAACGGTAGCCTTACATCCCATACATTTTCCACAGCCGGGTCGTACACAACAGTTTTACAAGTTACAGACAGTGAGGGCCTGTCAAACTCTGCCTCAACGCCTGTGCTGGTTACAGAACCGGAAACTATAAATGCGACTCCAACGGCAGTTATCTCGGCCACACCGGCAAGTGGTGAGACCCCATTGGCTGTAACTTTTAACGGATCCGGTTCCACAGATACAGATGGCAGCATCACGTCGTATACCTGGAACTTTGGTGATGGCTCTACAGGTTCAGGAGCCACAGTTTCACACATATATACAGCAGAAGGATTATATACAGCCACACTCCAGGTTCGTGATAATAATGGAGCTCTGAGCAATACATCGTCCAAAACGATAACAGCTATAAAACCGGTGTCCAACACATCTCTCATTTATGAAGTAGGCGAAGTAGAAGTTGCTACAGACTGGATCAAGGTACAACTTGAATCGTCTTTCGAAGCTCCGATAATTATCGCCAGCCCGCCAACTCGCAACAACGACGATCCAGTATTTGTGAGAATTCAAAATCTTTCAGCAGATAGTTTTGAAATTAAACTGCAGGAATGGGATTATTTGGATGGAACACACCCCAATGAATTTGTCAGTTACATTGTTGCAGAGCAAGGGGTTATAACATTAAGCAATGGTTCAAATCTGGAAATAGGTCAATTTATCGGCAGTACCACGGCTAAAGCTGTGAGCTTTGAACAGGCATTTACCGACACCCCAATCGTCTTGACCTCAATACTTTCTTCAAATGATCAGACTCCGGTCATTGATCGCCTGGAAAACATAAGTAATAAGGGATTTACCTATACTCTCGACCCAGGTTCAATGGATACAGATGGCCATAAAGAGGAAACAGTAGGTTATATTGCCTGGACGCAGGGTTCGGGGAGTGAATCCGGCATGAATTATGAATCTGTTTTAGTGCCCAGAGTAACACAGAAAGACAAAACCATTAATTTTAATACACAATTCGTTGATCTTCCATTTATCTTTGCTGCTATTCAAAACAAAAACTCTGAAAACAGTTCCGTAGTACGGATGTATGATCTTACGGCTACCGGTGCTAAATTGTCACTGAGTGAGGAAAACCCGACTGCTACGAAAATAACTCTTATAAAAGAAGATGTCGGGTATATAGCAATTGGTGCAACTAACATTCAAGGACCTAGTGCCACCGAAGCAATTGCTGACAGTTCAACTAATCTATTCACGTTTTCTTGGGACTATTCTGGAAACGAGACGGAAATCGCCGGCTTCCGTATTTATATGAATAACGTACTATTATGCGAGACAAATATCTCCAGTGAGAGAACGTTAGAATGCCCAGCAGAGATCATCCAAGATACAATGATCTTCAGTGTAACAGGCATATTGACAGATGGGACCGAGACAGCACCCAGTACGATTTTAGCCATTGATGGTGCTTCATTACCATTTTAAATTGTGTGCAGCATTGTTACTCATTAATCAATATTTCCTATACAACGTATCAATAATTGAAATTAATTGACGATAAAATAGCGAAATTGACACTTCGCTCACCGGAGGACCATATGACACAAAAAAATAATCCTTTACCAAAGGCCCTTCATCGCAATATAAATCCCTGCATAACCGCTGTATTTCTCGGATTTTTCCTCATATCAATTGGTGCGTTTCTGAGCATATGTCATAATGTATATGCCCAAACGACTTTCCAGGGATCCCTACAAAGCGTCTCAATTACCGACAATTCCGGTACAAACACCCCTCCGATAGCAACAGTTACTTATAGCCTAACCAATAGCACTTATACTTTTGATGCTAGTATGTCAAAAGACTCTGATGGCACTATCAATAAATATACATGGAATTTTAATGATGGTGAGACAGCGACAGGCAGTATCGTTTCACATATATTCCCTGAAAATACTACACCAACAGCGACATTGACTCTAATTGACAATGATAATGGTGTCACCATTAAACAAATTGTCATCACCTCTGCAACTTGTTCTGAAACACCTATCCTTAGCGTTAATGAGCAGAATGGGAGTGTACAACTATTATCCCATGAGTATTATATTTATGCAGGTGGAATATATACAGGTGAAGAAATTAACCTGTGTAAAGTTTCAGTAATGCTTTCAGCATGGATTGGCGATATATCAAACAAGATATTCGAAGTTAGAATTTACAAAACTCTAAATAATGCATTATCCCAAATAAAAGTAAACGGTATTTCTTCCCAACTTAAAGGCACCGATATAACTAAAGAGTTAAATATTTACTACGATTTCACTTTTAATATTCCAGTAACACTCTCCCCAACTGATGCAGTGGTCATAACCGAAGTCAGTGGAAACCAACTGGTTGATTCAGAAAATTTCATAAGAGTTTATAGAAATTCTGCAATGGATTCAGCTTTAGACTTTGGAACATGGAATAGTGAAGGAGCTAAGACATCACTGCTCACTTCAGTTTCTCCAACATTTAAACTTTTCAGTACTGAATAATATGAAAAAGATATTATTTTTCCTCCTTATATTTATTTATCCGTCCACTAGTTATTCTTTTAACGTAAATTTCACAGTATCTGAACGTAAAGGTATAGAAAGATCTACAACACATATTGATTATTCAATCCCTATACCCAAAGAAGAAAATATACTAACCGTCGATAACCTACAGATTGAAAACCAACTAGCTGAGTTCACTGTATTATCGAGATACGGTGGCACCCCAGAAGATGCGACTAAGCCCATACGAGTTGTTCTAATTGACTTCTTAGACAATTTTGCCCCTAACGAAACCAAAACCTACACACTAAGCACAAGAGCTACTGCAGCACAAGAAAAAAATCCAATCGCGACAGAACAAACCAATTACATAGAAGTTAATACGGGAAATGCAATCTTTAGAATTTCTAAATCAACAGGAAATTTATTTGATTATGTTACAGTAAACGGCTCAACGCTAATAGACAGCCCAAAAGATACAGGAATGATCGTTAACGTTGATGGAGTTGACTATACATCTTATCACGACACCCCACAAGTTTCCATATTTAGAAATAATTCTCAAGGATGCGTTATTACGGTCAAAGGCTCCTTAAAGGATAAAGATGGAAATTTATTAAAGCCACCAACTCCAAGCCTTGACAAAATCACACCAGATTCTCATGTTGATTATGGATTTTACTATACTTTCCACAAAAATTCATCATTTGTTTATATAGATCAAACTCTTAAAAACAATGGAAGAGGATGGAGCAGATTTGCATACAGATCAGTAGAACATCTATACGTCAACAACTGGAGAACAGAATTAAAACTAACAAATCCAACTGGCAATTTAAACGTACACTTTGAAAATTTCAGTGAAGTTTACTCGACAGAAGAATATTCATTAAAGCAAGATGAACTAAACACCAGCGGATTTAACAACAAAACATATGATTTTTCTGCAACTCTTCTTAAAAATGATAACTTAAAGCTTAAAACTTGGGATAAATACAATTCCTATGCAGGCATATCTGATAGCATTGGAGGAATAGCAATTGCTGATAAGTGGTTTTGGCAAAACTATCCGAGTGAATACCATATACTAGGTAACAAAATTACTTATAACTTCTTACCTACCAGAGATTCGAATTACTCGGGCTACACACCGCCACAAGGTTATGTTGCTGAAGATTTACCAGAGAGATATCTAGATACAGGGGCTAAATACAGAATATTGGGCGGGATGTGGAAAACACACAGAACTGTATATTATTTTCATACAAATAGCCCAACTTACCAAGAAGTCGTTGCATCTTTACAGGCGCCTCTTATTATTACCCTTGATCCAAAATATGTCGGCAATACTCAATTTTTCAATTTCATGTTTGATCCCAACTTTATCAGCACTTACAATTTTCCTGCAAATGAAAAGTTACAGGATTCAATTGATCGTTGGAGAAATTATGCGAAGAGTATATGGGATCCTAGCTACGACCATATTTACGGAAAATCATTTCAAACATTACGTGAAGAAAGAGGCGTTCCTTTATGGCAGTGGATTAATAGCGATGGAACTAAGGCCTACACTTATCCGTCATGGTATGGCTGGTTAAGATTTGGTAACAGTCCTCGTTCTCTTAATTTTGGATTTAATAGTCAGCACTACGATTTTACCTATCAGGCATATTTAGTTTGGCAAAGAGAAATAGACTACAACGTATATGATATTTTCGAAGAAATGGTGGATCATCTTGCAGATGTAATAACTTTACATGATCCTTTCGTATTAACTACCAATAGCCTTGATGACGACATATTACTCAATGGGGCACAGAGATATGAATTAGATTCTTTAGGTGATAACTTTACCAGTAGAACCTACAATATAAATGACCCACACGTAGGCAATGCTCATGCATGGACTAGAGGGGTTTTTATATATTATCTCCTTACTGGAAATCCGAGATATTACGAAATAATGGGACAATATTTCTTTCACGTTCAAGCGGCAAAAGATGTTGGCTCTGCAAGTATCGAAACTAGAGACTTAACAAGACTCATAGGTTCAGCTATTAACTATTGGCAAGTTACTGGCGATAAACAAGCAATTACTGAAGCCCTGTATATTTGGAATAGATTAAAAAACGAAGGGACACAAATTGGCATAGACAAATTTGCACTGGATTGTCGCATTTCATCTGATAAGCTCTGGATCGGATACGATGCAATGGGAATACAATATATTTTACGCCTATACTACGCCTTGCTTGAGGCAGGAATGCAAAAAGAAGCTTCAGATTTGAGAAGTATTATAAACAAAATAGCTATTTGGAACAAAGATATGGTCATGGCGGCTTGGCCTAAAAAACCTGGGACTTATAACAGTGATCAAACTGAATACTATAAATTTACAACAACTAATGCGCTATTTCTTAACTCCAGCGCAGCTGGTGATTTAAGTTTAGACCTGCCTTATCACTGGGATACTGAATTCTATAATGCTAACTACAGCCTTTCTTGGTGCGATCTATATGCCTTTATGTATCGAGAAACTGGCGAACAAGTATGGCTTAACATGGCACGCACGGCTTTTAAAGATAGATTTATGTATAATGTTGCTAGTTTGACAGGCCAAATTGAATCACCACAAAATCCTTCATGGCAATCATATGGCATTTCCCCGAACATCGGGTCAGGCACATGGAAATTTGGAATGGCAATAACAAAACCCTTACTCTATTTACAAACAGAGCAGTGGATCACAGCAGGATGGTCACCTAAACCGATTGCATTGATGGAAGGAATGAGTCAAGAGAAATGAAATAACATTTTGCTATTAGTAAAGTTGTTTCTCAATACTTTTTTCACAAGGGCAGAAGATCAGCAGTTCCCACTATGCTTCTAATTGATTGTTTTTTTCCTGATAGTGATTTTTAGCTTTCGTAAACATTCCGCTGCATATGCGGCATATCATGCAGGCGCTCTGCAATAACTGAGATATAAGGCTTCCACATATCTGAACAGACAAACTTGATTTCTTTGCAGCGAGCTTCTTCCAAGAAATCGCAAAAACGGTGAAGTGTCGCTTTTTTATGCTCTTTGCCTGTCCAAAGTAGTCTTCTATTCTGTTTGTCGATTTGATAGACAAGAGTCAGGTATTTATACCCCTTTGCTGTATTGAATCTCATCAACGCCAATGGCTGTTATATCCTCCAGAGTCCGGTGCTCAAGCCCCCATTTAACAACCCAGCTTACCGCATCGGCAACAATATCCCAGGAAACACGAAACGTCTGCCCCGTTTCTTTCCAGGAAAACTTACGAGCCCAGAATGGCAGAAATGTCGCGAAATGTTTTGTTATTGGTGAGTTACCTATAGCCCATGGAACCGGGTGCATCCGATATTTATGGCACAACCTTCTGGGCCCATCTTTTCTTGAATTGCATAATAATTTCAACCGACTAGGTAATATTATCGCTTGATAAATGACAAAACTATAGTATAATATTCTGCAAAATCAGGAGGTTATACTATGACAATGGCGCTGGGAACACAAACTAGGACTGAGTATTATAAAAACATGTACGACGATAGTCTCGACCAACAAATATCCTATATTATCCAGTGCATTGATGCTCCCAATAACTCCCTTTTTCATATAATTGAGCAAATCAGGGAGAAGTACCCAACAATCGACCCTGAATTGCTCCAAATTATTCTTCAAGG
>NZ_AUCV01000028.1 GCF_000429945.1 Desulfogranum japonicum DSM 18378
AAACACAAGGAGCTATTCGTCACAGCAGCGACAAAACTCTGGGAGTGTTTTGAAGCACCCACAAGGCGTTCATTTTCCCAGAAAATAAGAAGGCTTGTGGAAGCGGCTCAGCGGGAATCGTATCCTGATGTGATCCTGGCCCCGTTGAAGAAGCTCAAAAGCAATATCTCCAATTACTCAATGGCATACAAGTATAAGGGAAGCCACAGAACAAGCAACATGCTTGACAGGTTAATGCAGGGAATGGATCGTCACCTGTACAATACGAGATATTTTCACGGTACCCTGGAAGCAGCGGAACAAAATATTCGAGGTTGGGTGCTCATCAAGAATTTTGCTCAACAAAACCCGAAAACGGTAAAACAACATGCTGGATTAAAAAGTCCAGCTGAACAGTTGAATGGTAGGCGATATCACGATTGTTGGCTACAGAACCTTTTGATTTCTTCCTCTCTTGGTGGATTTCGAAGGGCTCCCCTAAATCCGAAATAATCAGAGATTATTTTAGCGTTCGCTATATATAGATGTTTAAAAGGTGATGTACGGAAAACTGGCTTAATGATCATGTATAACTGATCACAAGTACTCCACGGAATCGCCCGCCGGTCGTTACCTCTTCGCACGATCGCGGTTTCCCGCACAGATAGCCTGCCGGAGTCTTCGCTTACCTGCTAAAAACCGCGCTTGCCTAAATCTTAACCACCTGTGACCAGTTACAACTCAGAACTAATTGAAATATCAGTGTTGTTAACCCCGTGATCAGTTACGATCATGTTTACGGATACCAGGATTTATCTCCAGAAGAAAAACAATCAGGCCCGCAGCCCCTAAGCTCCAGTGCAGGCAGTTCATCTTCTGTGAAGCGCATAGAGAAAAGAGGAGGGCATTTCGTTGTGACTTTTTCGTTAAAAGGATGCTTGATCATGGGCAGTTACAAGTGATAAATACAGTTGGTTGCCAGCCTCAGCTACCAAGTTTTTTTCAAGGAGTTAGAACAACTTAGCCTAACTCCTTTTTTATTGCCCTATTTTTTGAGTATGACCACATGCTTGTTGAGAAATTTAAAATCAAAGGCTACCTGGTCCAGTAGCCCGCCAACTTTTACCATAGCCGTATTGCTCTCCGATACATCCAAGACTCGCACCTCATAATTTGAAGCGAGTAAAATGCCGACCAAAACAAAAAAGACAACAGCAATAATGCTGCGTATAATTCTCATCATCATCTTTCAGAATCCTTTCGTAATATTTGATATTTTCCCTACATATATTTTAGGGTCACGGAAAAAAGAAATTATCCAATCTTGCTTGTCTTTCAACTCGGTAACGTCGTCGCGTCAATGGCTCAATACGGCCAGTATGGAACCATTGACGCAACGACGTTACCAAACGATATCCTACGCAATTTTTAGATATGTATTCTTTTCCGCTCCCCTTAAATCTGCATGATAAAAATTTCGTCTCCTGGTTATCTTTCTTGCTACCCTAAAGTTGCAGGCAAACAATAATTCCGCCCATTCTCTGCACTCTCCATAGGCAGGCCCTGAAATACATGGGAAATCCTGGATAAGTTTCATATGATACTCAAGCAACTGATTGAATTCTTCCCTTGATATATTAAAATTATCCAGCGAGTTTCACACAAAATATAACAGGTCAAAATTGACACCACAAAAAGAAACATTCTATGCCTAAAACTCGAAAAAATACTGACAATAATGCGATGCTAGTCGGCAAGCTGCAACACGGCCAGCAAATTAAAGGCCGAGTATGGATAGAGCGAGATGGCCAGACTTTTCTTTCCTGGGGCCGTGTTACCTTACTGGAACGTATTGCCGAACACGGCTCAGTGTCAGCTGCAGCAAAGTCTATGAAAATGAGTTTCAGACACGCCTGGCATCTGGTGGAGCAAATGAATACGCTTTCTCCAGAGCCGTTAGTGGAAAAACAAACTGGTGGCAAAAAGGGTGGCGGAGCCTGGCTTACGCCTGATGGCCAGAAAGCAATACGTGACTTCTGGAATCTGGTCGACAAATTTCAAGACCTGGTTGAACATCAACAACTCTGACACATTTTTCAATAGCCAGGACCTGCCCACAAATAGTTTGTACAATCTGTCATATAAAGAACCGACAGAATCCACCGCATACCTTACGCCTGAACGAAAGTCCTCATATATGGGTAGGCACTAACTCGCGAAGCCATCGTTTCCCTGCACCTATTCTATGACAAAGCAAATGCTCTAAAGACTGCCACCCTGCGCGGTGACTTTTTTGGTTTTTCCTGAAGCAGACACCGCTTTTCAGGTAAATTCGATAACACTTCCATTTCCGGTCATTCACCTATGACAGATTTTTCTTGCAGGAACCGTTATGTTTTATTAGGAATAACGATGCTCAATTTACTACTATGCCACTTACTAAGCTATTTCATTAGATATTTACAAAGAAGCCCCCCTCATCCCCATGAGGGTCGCAATTTTCTGCAATAAACAGTGTGGGCGTCGTGAAGTGACCTCTCATTGACAAAGCACTATCAGGATGGGGTTGCCATACCTGTTAGAAGGCTACACAGCCGTATCATAGAATAATTCGAAGTAACGAGATGTTATGAGACATGAGGAATGTACTCATTGGGAAAAATCTACAAAAAGTGAATTTGAGAGGAGGTGTTATGAACAGAAAAAATTTGTGCCGGGTCTGGCTGGTATTTGGTTTGTTGGCCTTCCAGCCTGTCTATTGCGTTGCTGCCGACGGGCAAGGACCTGAAGAGATAATACTTACCCCCACCATTGACATTATCAAGGTTCCAAAACCAGCATATCTTCCCCACCATACCCATCAATGGTTGGAATGCGATGCATGCCACCATACTCAAGCAGAGAATGGAAAAAAGGTGGAATACATCCCTGGTCAAGCTATTCAAAAATGCGAATCCTGCCATAATTCCAAGGCAGGTATGCCTGAAAGAGTGAGCACTCTGAAACGGGCAGCACATGTCTTATGCATGGAGTGTCATCGACAACAGGATAAAGAACTTACAAAGTGCGGAGTCTGTCATACAACAACAATAAAGAGCGACATATGAACCAACAAAAGCTTTCAACTCAATCAGAAGGATTGTCTCGACGTCAATGGCTCAAGGGTGCTGGTGTTTTGGCATCATGCGCCACCATGGCTAATCTGGGGAATGTTTTACCCCATGCACATGCAGCTACAACAGGTAACATGGAACAATGGCCCTGGCCATATGTAAAGCTTGATCCAACAACTACTGCAGAGTTGGCTTACAGGGAATGGTACAGAATATATTGCGGTGGGGCTGTAATCAGTTCTGTCTTCACGCAACTGAGAGAAAAAGTAGGAGAACCTTACACATCCTTTCCCATTGACGCCTTTATGTTTCTTGAAGGGGGGTGTGCCAGCTGGGGTACTCTTTGCGGCTCCAACGCTGGGGCATGCATTGTTGCCAATCTGATCCTCGGCCCCCGTCTCCTTGATGAAGAAGCAATGGGCCATAGAATCAGTACGGAAATTCTTGAATGGTATTGTAACGCGTCCATGCCTGTTTTTAAGCCCAAACAGCCTAGAATAAAAGGAGAAATCCCAAAAACTATTGCTGAGTCCCCACTCTGCCACGTCTCTGTTGGTAAATGGATGGCTATTTCAGAAAAGCCTATCAATAGCCCAGAGCGAAAAGATCGATGTGCCAGAACAGCTGCAAGTGTCAGCTACCGACTCGTGGAATTGCTGAACTCCTGGAAAGAGGATGAATTTGAGTTTATGGAAGAAGGTAATTTTTCCCCTCTCTCCGACCATGGCATCAATGCCCAGCCAAATTGTGCAGAATGTCATGGAGGTGGTGTTCCTGAGGCTCCTGAAATGAGGAAACCAAAGGCGTAATCATAGATTTTCCTTTTTTGGAGCAGCCGAGGCTATTCCCATTGCCTGGAATCTGCCATGAAAGAACAGAACATAAAATGTGTATTTCGTTGATTTCCTTTACCACTGAACTTTATAGGTCTCAGATTGCTTCAAACTTGTACAAGCACGTTTTTCTGCAGGTAGAAGGTTCTCAGTGCATTCACCCGACAGTGTGACTCTTTTGCAAACGCATAACAGCCACACTGTCTTCAGTGATTAATCAGGCTTGTTTATACTCTCAACATTCCCGGACGGTCAATGCTGTTGTGCAGCCCTTTCTCTGTACTTTTCGAATTGAGGTATTGCAATAGCTGCCATAATTCCGACAACAGCAACACTTTCATATGTTCCACCTACATAGAACATATCAGCCAGGCTTTCCTCAAAGTTAACCTCCAGAGCAAGGTGATCAACACCTGATTCCAGGCTCACGCCAACGCTACCCTGATCAGCAAATTTCAGTTGACCTGCATGGGGAAAAGCGAAAAAATCTACTTCAGCTCCGCTGATGTCAGCAAGAGCACGCAGCAACGCCAGGTAATGATAGTAATAGTCTCGCGAAATATCGTCTTTACTCGCTGTAAAACCAAGAATTGCACTATTCATATCATGCTTCTGCGATGAAGCCAGCCAATTATTCACACTCACCGTATCGTTTCGCAGAGATCTTTCTACAAGGGGCTGAGGAATATTGGCCGCAATAATATACCCATCTTCTTCAATATAATAATAATGGCTACCTATACTGCCGAATAAATTCAGAAATACCGAAAGAAACATGTCGTTTTCAACAGATTTCTGCAGTGGCCCGACGGCGCCCAGGGAATTGTGAAAAGAGAGGGCAACATGTTTGATGGTGGTATTGTTTTTTGTATACTCATCATATTGTAGCCATCCCATATCCACTGCCTTTTTTATCAGCTCACTGAATTGCTCTGGATTACGAAGGCGAACCGCAATAAAATCACTGATTTCATCAGAAAAATAAGCAACTTCTGGACCGATAATATCCAAAATTTGTCCCAATTCCAACCCTGTCTTTTCCTTAAACAGTTGCTTAAAGGCTTCATAGTCCGGGTCTGGACCAGTGGCTGATACTATTGTGCTTTCAATGATATTGAATTGCGCAGCCGTTGGCAAAGATACCACACCCAAAGAATCAATATTACCACGGGCATTGAAATTAAGAGAATTGTTCGCCAGAGGAAGATATGCTCGAAAACCCACATTTGGCATGTCTACAATGACTTTCAGGCGACTTTTTCCCCTACTGGTTCCATAGCCAAAGGCAAGGGCATTCATTTGAGCTAATCCCGACATGCTCAGGCCCAATTGAGCATTGGGTGGAATCAAGCCTTCCATCATGGGCAGCACTGTCTTTGCATCCACGTAGCCAAATAATCCTTGCTTGCTTGTATCTATTGTATTTTCAAGAGCGTACATAGGATGAGAAGAAACCGGCTTAACTCCATCCATGGCGGCATTGAGGCTTTGTTGATCAATTCCACTGCCTGCCACCATCAAAAATTCTTTGGTACCAGGATTAAACCGATAGACAACGGTGGTCATGACATCTGGCAGCAGAAAACTACCATGACCATTTGCATCTGTGGGATCAGTGTTTTCAATCATTCTGTTGAGTGTCAGCAATCCGTTGAGATTATCTTGAAAACTTTCGATTGTTTCAAAATCAAGCTTGGTTGCCAACATTACAATCGGTGCCGCTGGATTAGCTTCATTCGTCAACGCAGCCAACTCCAGTGGGGCAACCGTGTGTTTCAACAAGGTGGAAACTACAGGTTCCATAGCCGGACCCACCTGGGAGCCTATCCGTTCATTAATTCCCTGCCTGATAACCTCAAGTTGCTGTACATGCCCCTCATTCTGTTGAGCATATTTAAAACCGTTGTCTAATCCTGTGAAATAAAACCAGGGATTCGGCAATCTTAGATATAGTACAGATTTTTCGGGCAGTGCTTCTCTAAGCCATGCTTCTTCAGTAAATGTTGTCAGCTTGATCTCTTCAGCCTGCTCTTTTACAGCTGCAGACTTTTTCTCCTCAACTTTTTTTTCTTCAGAAGAACATCCAGCCAAAATGGCTGTACATAGTACCAAACCATACAATAATCGACGCATATTTATCCTTGTTAAGTGGTGCCTGTGCGGAAACAGCCTGCCAGAACTGTCATAATAAGCAACTCCTTGCTCCCAAGACATGCAGTACATGTCAACGAAAAGATAGCGCTTACCTGAACTCCGACAACAGTTCTTGTTGCCGAACTGACACGAGTTGAAATAAATGAGTACTTAGACATAATCTTTGACAGAAGCAGACCTGGTGCTCAGACAACGCTACTCTGACGCATATTGTTCGTTTTTTGCCCAAATCTTGTGTTATGCTTAAAATGTTATCACAGATTCAAACTCAGGTGAACGGTTTAAGGGTCACGGAAAAAAAATAAATTATCCAATCTTGCTTGTCACTCAACTCGGCAACGACGTTATCAAACCGATATCCTACGCAATTTTTGGATATTTATTTTTTTCTGCTACCCTAAAAAAACAAACCAGTGTGCCGCTGAGTGTTCAGCCATTTTTTTAGAGCGCAGGTTGCGCAGAACATTTAACATCAATACATTCGATAATAAATCAAATATTTATACATTGAACATTTCTGCTATATATATTCCTCCCGGTTCTCGCCTAAAAACGCTCTCACACCTGTAAAAAAGGAAATTGTTAGCAGATTTCTTTTTTTCAATACTCATTTCTCACGGATACATGTTGAACTTCGTTGACAATCACGTATAGTGATTTCCTTCTGCAAAATCAGAGATGTGTATATGTACACCATCTTCAATTACCAGCCGCGGAAAAATACATAATCCAATCCAGCCTGTTTTTGCTCATAACAAGTTCACAAATGGCATAAAAAACGCACAAAACACGTCTTGCAGAATAATATTGAATGGACACTACAGTGGTACGCCTGTTATGAAAATCGTCATTGCCCCTGATTCTTTCAAAGAAAGCCTCTCTGCGCTTGAGGTAGCTCAGCATATGGAGAAAGGTTTTAAAGAAATTCTTCCAGATGCTGATTTTATTCTTCTCCCCATTGCAGACGGAGGGGAAGGCACTGTTGACACGATGATTGCTGCAACCGCCGGAACAAAGCATTGGAAACATGTAACTGGTCCCCTTGGGCAACCTGTTACTGGCTTTTATGGACTTTCAGGAGACGGGAATACCGCATTTATTGAGATGGCAGCTGCCAGCGGCCTTGCACTCGTAAAAAACGAGCACCGAAATCCTCTGCTGACCACCAGTCAAGGTACCGGAGAACTGATATTGGCCGCATTGGACAAAGGTGTACATAAACTCATCATCGGCATAGGGGGCAGCGCCACCAATGACGGCGGGGCCGGAATGCTTCATGCTCTTGGCGTTCGCCTGCTCGACGGAAACGGAAACCAAATTATGCCAGGTGGACGCGGCCTGGGAATGCTTGAAAAAATAGATGATGCAGGTATTGACCCCAGAATCGCAAACTGCAACATTCAGGTAGCCTGTGATGTGGATAATCCTCTTATCGGTCCCCGCGGTGCATCAGCAGTCTTTGGTCCGCAAAAAGGCGCGACACCTGAAATGGTAGATGAACTTGACAGCAATCTTGAAACTTTTGGACGTTTACTGGAGCAACACACAGGCAACAGGATTATAGACAAGCCCGGTGCAGGAGCGGCAGGAGGCATGGGAGCAGCGCTGTCTGGTCTGCTCAATGCAGAGTTGCGTCCAGGAGTGGAAATCGTACTTGAAGCCGTAAATCTGGATAAAGCAATAGCAGGTGCGGATCTGGTTATCACTGGAGAGGGCAAACTGGACAGCCAGACCGCCGGCGGCAAGGCTCCTGCGGGGGTGGCCAAAGCTGCTGCACGACATAATGTACCTGTAATCGGCATCGGTGGCAGCCTTGGAACTGACCTGGTCATGGAATCAATGACTGGCTTTTCAGCAATGTTTGCAGCTGTATCCAGAAACTGTACACTGGCAGTTGCAATTGAAGAAGCGGAACACAATTTACTGCGAGCAGCACGTAATATTGCGGCGGTGGTACAGCTTGGCATGCAGATTCAGGCTTCTGGAGGTCGGACTCAAGAAAGCAGGAAAAGGCCGTTGTAGATACAACCATTGCCAGGACCTCCCCCTTTTCATGTTTTGTCTATAATACCTCTCAAAACAATGAGAAGAAATACGTACGTGATTACACCTGACCCAGATTGGGTCCCAAAGGCTATTCATGGGCAGACACTCTCTGAAAGCAGTATGTCAGACAGGTGTAATCAGTCCGTCAATCACTTATTTCTTTTTGGTTCTTGCCTTAATTGCCTTACGAAGGTTTTCAGGAATCCCTCTCTCCTTGCCTGATTGCGAACGTCTTTCAGACAATGATTTCGCGCATAACGGCTGACGAGCAGAAAAACCATATTTTTTACGATATTCTTTGGAAGTCAGGTCATGGGATCTCAGATGCTTTGGTGAAAGCATCTTGAACTCCTGCCCACATTCCAGACAAACAATTTTATTTTTTTGGATGGATTTTCTTGGCTCCATCACTGGCCCGGCTTCTTCCTCTGCGCCCTCTGCTCCAGTAACTTCAGCGTCCTGGAGTCCTTTCAGGGTCTGAAATGTATCATTTAATGCAGCTTTAATCTCATCAGTTGACATTTCTTTGCTGCTGATTTGAGATTGAATGATTTCAGCGGTCATTTCAACAAGTGTTTTACTCATACGTGATAACTCCTTATTATTGTTATATTCAATGAGCTGTTAATGAAAGAGATGCTCCGGTATTACTGCGAGTCTTGCTCACCCTTGAAGCAAACCGCCAATGCCTTATTTTTGCAGACTTTCTATTCAGCCTTTTTCTCTGTTTTTTGAAAAAGATCATCACCCAATCCAATGGTATAGAAAAATACCATTTACTAAAAACGAGAAATTTAGGTTTACCAAAATTTATATTCAGCTGGACTGTAACCAATTTATCATAACGCTTTAAACAGCAAATAAACAATACAGCGACATACTCACTTCATATTTCTTTTGGATATCTAGTGTCATATACAAAAAAGACCTTCCTAAAACATAGGCAGGTCTTGATAAACAAAGAATGCTCATAGCATTTTGGCTTACAACTCAACAGTGAGCTAAGTAATTCATACTATCAAACGGACTCAAAGTCAATTTTTGATTTATCATCATTTTGTAACACTTCATTTAAAAGCTCAATCGTGTACATCCAATTATAGGCCGGAAAATCTCTTTTACACTCTTCTATTTTCTCATCAAGTGTTCTTCGTAAAAGCTGAACAACTTTCTTCGCATGGCTGCCAATTCCCTCTTCGGTAATAAAAAGCAAAGCATCAATAATATCAGCTATTTTTACAACGCAGAGGTGTTCTTTACGTAGCGTTTTTTTCATGTGCCCAAGCCATGGGGCTATTTCCTGCTCGATCTGCTCAATGGGGTTCTGCGTTCCTGAGATACTTTCAATGTGCCGTTTCAAAGGACTGGGGAGATCCCCCATAAGCAACTCAGGCGTATCATGTAATGATGCATATTCCATAATCTGCAAAAGATGTGTATCCGTCAAGTCCGGACCAAAAATTTCCTTAGCAAGTTTGTTGGAAATTCGTGTTACCATATAGTGGTGTTCTGCCAGTGTCTGGTCTCGTGATGAACGAACACTGTGCCAGCGGGTAACATGTCCTGACCTGGCCAGATCGGCAAGGGTAAGTTTTGGTAAAGTCATTGAAATTTTCTACGGCATCTCATTTTGTTCGTACACAAGTATCACTTAGACAACAGCAGCATTGCTCAGAATACGATAATAAGTTCGGCACAGAAGTCCAGGTGTTATCCAGCAGTTGCACAGCCTGCCTATTGATTGAACGAGAACCGTAACAGTGGTATAAGGGCCTCATGTATACTTATGGGATTATGCCAACATTTTGTTACAACGTGGGGAACGATTACTATTTTTCGACGGAAAAATGGCCAACATCCATCCATTGATGTTACACAAATAAAAAATAAACAAAAAAATGTCTCAAGCAAATACAAAAGGTCGTCTGTTAAGCGATACATTGAAACCATGGCATATTATTCTGCTGACAGCATTGCTCGCAGCATTATTTGGAACACAGTGGTGGCTGAATTCCCATGCTGCCCCAGATAAGCAGATAACGCCCATTGAACAGCAGCAATCAATGCCTTAATCAGCGGCAACCTTTTCGCATATTCGTATTCCTGTGCTGTTTTGGAATAGGCAGTATTTTCCGCATCCCTTATTCAGGTTGATACAGAGTATTTACCAGCTGCACTAACTCTGTACGCAATTGAGGTGACAAATTCCGATATGGCTGCATGACCGTCCCTGGATAGCCGTTGGTAATAACATCGAGCGCTCGCTCCGAAGAATAATGCACCTTACTCAAATCAGGAGGGGCTGGCCTGAGAGTCTTCCCAAATGTTGATATTTCTCCTTCAACTCCATGACACACCGAGCAAACCTGATTCCACGTTTTCAGGGCATGTTCCGTTGGTTGCACAGTAGCCATGACAACAGGTTCAAATGTCTGAAAGCGTTGCCCCAACGCATCCAGCAAGCTGTCGATTTTCTCCTTATCAAATATGGAAAAATACGGCATTGCAGAGCCAGCCACACCATTAAGGATAACTTGTCGAATATACTGTCCCTGTCCCCGAATGGCCGTGAGATCCTCAGCCGGTATCAACAACCTGTTTGCAGCACTACCATTCCCACGCCCTTCAGCTCCATGGCATGGAAGGCAACTCTTCGTGAAGATGGTATCTCCGTTATTGTACACCGTGGCCAGGTGTTGATCATACATGGCCAGGGCCTGCCCATGATATTGTTGCAGTTTTTCTGCCTGTGCTTGCAGTTCCACCTGACTTTGTTGTCGTAAAGGTATCATTGTTTGATCCTGCTGCACCTGCCGCGCGGTCAACATGCAGATGAACAACAGTATGGAGATGCCTACAAGTTTAGGCCCTTGAATTTCCCGGGCCAGAATCCCTGTTAACAACAGAACACTAAGAAAAACACCTGTCAGCACAGCCACCAGGGAAACGAGCTGAATGGAATCGAATAGAGTTGCCAACAACAGCCCCCCTATCACCACTTGAATTGCAATACCGGCCAGAACCCATTGACTGAAAGCAGCTGCCTGCTCTTTCCTTGAATGACAATTTCGTACCAGGTGAAAAAGGCCACCTATGACCAGTGCGGCACCAATGATGTGCAGATACCTCAGCACCCAGTGGTAGATAAAAGAGCCTGTCGGCATAATGCCCTCTTGGGCAAAGCTTTGCCAATGATCTGGACGCTCAAGAAGCGCCATAACACCTGTAAAGACTGCAGGAATGGCAAGCAATGAAATCAGGCCCAACAAGCCGGCCATAAACAACTCCAACGCGCCTTGCTTCATCTTATGCGAGAAATGCTCGCTGCAAAGAAATGAAAAAGCCATGAGGGGAATCAGGGCTATCCAGGTGTAGGAAAATAATCCTGTGGAAGTGAAAAAACCTGTATAATATAACACCTGAATAATGAGTAACGGTCCTATTCCCAAAACAACGGCAAGGCTTTTACTGCCCAGATACGCATTCATCACCCGTTGGGTCATCAATTCTTCAGTACCAATACCGGCAATCCGCTCTTTGATAAAAGTGGCAAAACCGATAATGGTGGTCCCCAACACGAGCAATACAAAAAGAAGATGCATTGCAAAGGTAACAAAAAGCAGAACGCGCATCCAATCCATATCAAGTGGAAGCAAGGTGAAGAGATTTTGCCATAAATCCATTGCTAATTCTCCCCCCTGCTTAACAACTGTGGCTGCGGTTGAGCATTTACATTTGTTTGATAATAAAGATACTCAGCAAGCTGTAGCCGTTCCTGCTCTGTGCCGGAAAAAGGAGCCATAAAGGGGACCATGGAACTGGTTATGGAAATGATGGCACTCACACCTTCCAGAGTTCTCCCACGCAATCTTGTTCGGATATCATTAATCCCTCCCATGGTGTGACACACTCCGCAGTTAGTTGCAAAAAGTGCCTGCCCGCTTGATGCATGAGGTGCTACGGTCTGATGGACAGCGCTCCATTTCATATCTTTCAGTAAACCATTCTGAGACGACTCCAGACTATGCACCATGGATATCTGGTTGGCGTACATGTAACCCGGTAGAAGATACGGTCCCCGCACAAATTCCCTTACTCGTTCAAATTCGGCAACCAGAAGGACACAGGTCAAAAAAGCAGGCAGAAAAAGAACCATGCTTGTCTTTCGCAATTTCAAAAGAGCAGCAATGGCTGTAAGTACAAGGATCGCGAAAAAAGTCGCCTGCACGATGTAGAGGATGTCAGGACGCTGAGAAAACGCTGAAGTTGCGAGGGCAAATTTCCAGTGTGTGAGAAATGTTTGAGGAATTTTTTGCAGGTAGAAATACAGACATATGCCGGAACAGGAGCCACTCAAAAACAGTATCACCCCTGTCATACGCAACAGCTTGCCACGCTCTTCCGGAGCAACAGGGCATTTCCATGCCAGCCAGCCGAGAACCAGAATTGCTCCCATGGCTACTCCGGCGGCAATACGGAGCAGGAATTGAGGCACAAAGGTTGGATTAAAATATGCCTGACTGAAACTCTGCCCCTGGGGCCAACCATCAGGTGTCAGCATAAAACCTAATATACCGGAGATAAGTATGGCTGAAATAACTGCTGCCATGATGTACAGCAACCCAAGCCCTGTCAATGATTTAGGTCTTTGTTCAGCCCACCGGTCCCATACCCTGTAATAGTAGAGCAATATGATTACTTCAATTATAAACACACACCATTCTATGAACCATGGCCAGAAAAAGAGATGTATAAGGGAACCTATGCCATTGGGCGCCAGTACACCGGTTATAAACCAGATTCCCACACCGGTCACCGCTCCCACAGATGTAGTCACCACTACCACTGGCATCAAGAGGCCTTGGGCGGCTGTCTTCCAGAATGTACTTCCACCAAAGCCATGAATAGCCTGGAACACAACCAGCAAACTCACCACACCTATGGCAACCCCATGGCTGATAAGCACATGGAGTACAGCATCCACGGCAATGGTCATTCCATCACCGAGGATGGGGATATGCAAGAGCGGAAAATCCATGACTACTCCTCTCCCTTGACAGAAATTACCTGTTCAACTCTGTTTGGATGGGACGCAACAAAATGAGGTCTGGTCTGCGCCTGTGCATATCCGGCAACATCCATGGCCTGTTCCTTGCTGAGCATGGGACCGTTTTTAGGCATAAATCTATATGAAAAATCTGAAAAATGTTTGATTGTATTCATACCAGCACCATCATTGAATGATCCGTTACCCCATAATGGTGGAGCAATAGGTGTACCGGTACCGTCTTGTCCATGACATCTGCTGCAAACAGCCTGAAATACCTGTCGGCCCTTAGCCGGATCTGGAGTGTAATCGTTCAAAACAGGGCCACGAAGCCCAAGCCATGGAATATCAGAGTAAATGGGAATATTTTTTGAAATCCAGAAATAATAGGCTTTAAGAGACTGCATCACCTGACTGTTCGCCGGAGGGGCGGTACCATTCATACTTCGCTCAAAGCACCCCTGGGTCCGTAGAGTAAGGTCAGCGGAATACTCCCTGCGTGAACGATAACGGGGGTATACAGCCGCTACTCCGACCAGAGAAATAGTATCACGCCTTCGTCCAGCGTCGAAATGGCAATTCCTGCAGGAGAGCTCATTGCCAACATACTCACCAGCATATGTTGGTGTATCCATCATAATTTTGTACCCGAGCAATACCGCCTCACGGATGCCTTCCGGTGCATCTTCCAGGGCTGGAGGATTAAACACAGGTTGCACCCCTTTATTGCCAGATTCTTGCGATGCTATATCTTTCCCGTGCTCGTTTCCTCCTGGAACGATTTCATGCTGCTCTGCAAGCGTATATCTTACAGTTGCTGTGGATTGAAAAAAAACCAGTACCCAGCCAACTCCAAGACACAAACAAAGAGTAATACACAAGGCTGAAAGTAGTTGTTTAATGCTCATTGACAGGGATCCCCACAAGGTTTGCGGATTCAGATAACAGACAGGACGCGACGCCCCGCTGGCTACAGGTTGCCTTCAGTTCTGGAACCAACCGTAATAACGACAGGATGATCCGGCGGGAAGAACTTATAACCTTTCTTGGTTTTGTAAGCTGTCGGATAGCCTCGCTGACCAGCCCCGATCTTTGCTTTACCTGAACAAAGATAGGTAATCATAGAGAGGGCAGGCTCCAACCCCAGTCGCATGACTTCTGCCAGTTGTTCAGGTATGCTTTTATCCAGACGTGCCTGACTCAGACGGGTCATTTGTTGTTTTGTCTCGTCAAGGACAGCAGCAATAACTTCTCCAAGGGTTTGGTGCCCTAGCACAACCTGATGGGGCACAAGAATACCTGGATTAGCACCTGCATAATCAAACAACAGGCGCAGTACCTTGCTATCGCGTTCGGCATCCCAGTCCAAATGACAGAAAAAACCAGCCAGCCGATTGCCCATCCAGGTCAACCGGGGTGATTCGATGTATATGCACCATTCCGGCATATTAAATAGAACGTCCGTGGGAACCGTTTCAATGGAGGTAGACCCCAACTCTTTTATCAGCGTTGGATCGAAACGATAAATGGTCTGGGTTAACCGCCAGGAAGCAAGGGCAGCCAGGAGCGGAATATCTGCCTCTCCTCCCAGGTGCTGCGGGCTGTCATCTTCACAGGCAATGCTGCGGGCTGCTGCAACAGTGCAGTAACACCAGACAGGCAGGTCATTTTTCATACCTTCCCTGATCATATCATACCGTTTCCAGGCATCTGGATATTTTTGAGAGAGCACTCGCAGGTGCTCTCTGGGACGTATCATTTCTTCTGCTTTTAATGTAGCCATATTTCTCGTAAACAATGCTGGAATATAAAAAGATATCGTTAAAAAACCTCAAGATAACAACGAAGAAGAGGCTTTGAAACTGCTAGATACAACAAACGATCAGCCGTGGTCACCCTATACAAACCAAAGATCAGGAAACCTGCAAATACTGTTAACACATGCATATCAAATCTGTCAGATACTATACTACAGAGTTCCTTGGCATGACTACCCAAAACCCTGGCGAGACTTTCTCATTTCCCCGGTCCAATTCCCTTTACGCAGGATGCATCATAACACACTGCTTTCGCGTTCCTTTAAAAAGGTACGACCATATGGCAGCAGCGTAGCCCCAGTGGTTCCCCTTGATTTCTATCAAATTTTTTATTTAAAAACAGATTAATTAATTGACACAAATCAGAAGAATATGTACATTCGCAGCTCTCCTTTTGAGAACATATCGATGAGCGGGAATAACTCAGTGGTAGAGTGTAACCTTGCCAAGGTTGAAGTCGCGAGTTCGAATCTCGTTTCCCGCTCCATACATGTTCTTCTCAGAGCATCTTCCCCCAAAATTGCAAGCCGTTGTATCTTTGCAAAACATTCTTACAGAATTACAGAAGCATCAACAAACCATATTCAGCGAACATTACCATTCACAAGAGTGTGCCAACGTTGACATGACCCCATGACCGTAAACGGTTACCAGCGGGCACTAGACCCGCAACCCCCTGGTCGCTTCGCCCATAAATTGAAAAAAGGCTTTTACCCTGGCGACCTGTCTGAGGTCAGGGTGGGTGAGCATCCAGATTTCCTGACTGAGATGTTCCGGAACCCCCATCAGAATAACCAGATCAGGATCGGTCTGGATAACGTGTTCCGGCAACAGAGTAATACCAAGCCCCTGCTGAGCAAGCCTGTGCAGACCGGTAAGTTTATCGCTGCAGGCAACAACCTGATTGTTGCCAATATAGTTACGCAGCCATTTATGGGATGGAATACCTGCAATGTAGCCGTCCGGCAGGACAAAATGATGGGTGGAGATCTCTTCTATGCCTTCAGGCTGTCCATACTTGCCCACATATTCCTTTGATGCACAAAGTTTAAAAACAATTGGTGCCAGTTTTCTGCCTACCATATAATCAGGCTGTCTGTTTTTTGCAGGAATGACAATATCCGCTTCCCGCTGACTGAGATCAGTAAATTGGTTATTAATAATGAGATCAATCAGAATTTCCGGATACTGTTCTTTAAACCGCCTGATATATGGCGGCAGCCAATAAAAACCAATGGTATCCGTGGTGGAAATTTTCAATGAGCCACGTAAATTTTCATCTTTCCCTTTCACTATTCGCTGCACCGAATACATATGCTCTTCCACAAGTTGAATGCGTTGCAGCACTTCTTTTCCTGCTTCAGTAAGCAGATACCCTGTTTTCAACCGTTCGAACAACCTTGCCCCAAGCTTGTCCTCCAGGCTGTTAATTCTCCGAAAAACTGTTGAGTTATTTACCCCTAATATACTGGCAGCTTTTTTCAGACTTCCCCCCTCAGCTACACGGAGAAAATAAAGGTAGTCGTTCCAGTCATTATCTTTTTGCATACTTGCAATCCTCACTTGCTATTTTGCCTTATTGATTTGCATTTGAGCAATATACATAGTGAAAGTCAAGCGCAGCGGTAAGAGTATCGAACCAACACAAGGCAAACAACGTACACAACGAATGCCACACCACTTGCGCATGTGCAACAGCAAAATGGAGATAGCCATGACAGACACTCTTCAGGACAGAGCCCAAGGGGCCATACTCGGAGCTTTCATTGGCGATGCCCTGGGTCTCGGCCCCCACTGGTATTACGACCTCCAGGAACTGCGTACTGATTACGGCGAATGGATCGATGACTACACAGATCCTAAACCTGGTCGTTATCATGACGGATTGCATGCTGGTCAACTTTCCCAATCAGGGTATATCCTCTCGTTGCTGATCGCCTCATTGAACAAATATGGGAGTTATAATCAGCACGATTTCTGCAGACGACTGGATGAGGAGCTTTTTCCGCAACTTGACGGCACACCGATAAGCGGCCCAGGCCAGTATACCAGCCAGTCCATCCGTGAAGCCTGGCGCAGACGAACCATAGCAGGTGCGGATTGGCAAAATAGTAGCAGCCACGCAGATACCACCGAGGCCATTGAACGTACCCTGGCCCTCGGTGTTCGGTATGCAACTCGTCCGGCAGAAATGGCAGAAGCTGTTGCCGCCAACACGACCCTGACACAAAGCGATGACACGGTGGTCTCCATGACCGTCGCCTTCAATGCACTACTGGGTCTTCTTGTTCAAGGCCAGGCCTTTACAGCTGATATTTCTGCTAAACTCATGCAGCTGGTCAAGCAGGGGAACCTGCCATTTCACGCTGTCACCAGTGACAATTTGCAGCCTCCAAAGCCCGGTGATTCTGATCCACCGCGGGCTGGACGATTTGCTTCTCCGGACGCATTGCTCACGCCCTCGTATATGGCAACAGCAGCATTTGATAAAGGAATCAAAATAGAACCCGCCTGGAAAGTTTCACTGGTATACGGAATGCCTTGTGCCATCTATCACCAGTTGCCTGCGGCATATTACCTTGCAGCTCGATTTCATGATGATTTTGAGTCAGCTGTACTCCATGCCATTAATGGTGGGGGCCAAAATCAGGCACGGGCAATACTTACCGGAGCTCTTGTCGGTGCGCAGGTGGGGCTCTCAAAAATTCCAGAACGATTTATCCAGGGACTGGATAATGCAAAGGCATTACTGGATATGGCCACTCAGCTGGCCAATAACATTCCGAAAGCATAACATACTGCCACACACTGGCGAAACTCGTCCCCCCATCATGGAGGAAAACACATGAAGATAGCCCATATACTCCTCAGTTCACTCATTTTCCTGGCAAGCAGCAGTCCTCTTTACGCTGCAGCACGATCTTGGGAAGTTGACAAAGCTCACTCAGGTTTCTATTTCCAGATCAAACATATTTTCTCTAAAGTGCATGGTTTTTTTAATGATTTCGACGTAAAGATGCAGTTTGACAAAGACAATCCGGCAGCTTCTTCAATGGTATTTACTATCATGGTTGACAGTATTGACACCAACATCGAACAAAGGAATACGCATCTGCTTTCTCCAGACTTTTTTGAGGCTGAAAAATATCCGACCATGAAATTCACCTCCACCAGCATCAGCAAGATAGGTGAAAACACCTATGAGGTTACCGGCAAATTCGAGGTAAAAGGTGCTACTTATGACCTGACCTTCCCGTTGACATATGAAGGCATGAGAGAGCATCCCATGGTTCAGGGCAAAGAGGTTATCGGCTTTAACGGCGGCCTGACCATTGATCGCCTTGCCTATAAAGTAGGCAACGGACAGTTTGTCAAAGCAGGTATTGTAGGCAAAGATGTTGATATAGCAATCAGCCTGGAGCTCCTTGCAGACCAATAGCAAGTATAATACATTGTATGACAGAATCAGCCCGGCTCTCTTATGGGTATATTTTGCCCATGCCAGGTGCCGGGAAGACAATCAGGATCCATCTTATTACATACGACAAACACCCCTCTCTCTGATATGTTACGAGAACTGCGGGTGAAACATATATTTCTAAACACAAGGGGAATACAATGAAATACGAAGATGTCGTTTATGCCAGAAGGGCTATCAACTTCTTTGATCCGGAAAAAGACGTATCAGAAGAAATGCTCGACAAAGTAATCTCGCTGGCAGCACAGGCGCCTTCAGGCTTCAACCTGCAGCCATGGAACCTCATGATATTACGCGATAAAGCAAAAAAAGAGAAACTGCAGGCACTGGCCTGGAATCAACCAAAGGTCAGCGAAGCGCCAATTACCCTGATCGTTTTGGCAGACATGGATGGCTGGAAGTCAGGCCACCCTACAGTGGAAAAAAACTGGAAGGAAATGATTGCCAGCGGCTCCATGACCGAGGACAAACGCGACTGGTTCCTGAATGCCACCCAGTCACTCTACAGATGGAGTGATGCCGCAAATGTTGCTTTTGCTGTAAAAAACGCCAGTTTCTTCAGCATGGCACTCATGTATGCAGCCACCAATTACGGGCTGGAAACACACCCCATGGACGGTTTTGATCATGAAGGGGTTAAAAAGGCATTTAACATTCCCGACAACTTCTGGATACCTGTTTTAATATCACTGGGCTATCGCAAGCCAGGCGTTGAACTCCATGATTCCAAATGGAGAAAAACTGTGGAGGACATTAAAATTACCTTCCCTGAAGGGTAAAACAATATTTCACAGTCAAGTAGCCTCGGAAATGAACCTTATCTGACAAAGACTGTCGCGAGTTCTATTGTCTAAAAACCGGAAGCAAGAAAATCGGCAACCGTTCACCAACCCCTGCCCAATCAGGACTCATCGCATGGCTAACCATAGCGAAGTGAACGGCTGGAACGAACCTGAGCATGGAATGAACGGTTACAGTTATCGGGTTATGCCTACTTTTTTATACCCCGATAAACTGTTACGAAACTTGCTTCCTTTTCCCCCTCTCTTTTTACCCGATATTGTCACAAAAAACCAAAGTTAAAAAAACACCTGGCCACATTCCTGTCCTTTGAAACGAGTTACTCCACAACAACGTTAACTTTTTACAAAATATATTTATACAGTCATTGCAAGTTCTCTAAACTGACAGAACTTACCAGCCACGAAAAGCACCCATCTTTTTTTCTTGACAAAATCCTATCATCTTTATAGTAAAAATTAATATATCTTTCATGTAATTAACATCTTGATTATAATATCTAACAAAGGTTACACTGCAAAAAAAAGGAGCAGTTACGCCTTGAACATTCAATTGCAGTTTACCTTTGAGCATTTCTCCAATGGCTTCAACACATTATAATTATTTGATTGTTGTCAAATTTTACAATCAACAGAAGATGTTATGAAGCCTACTCTTACAAACTTTATACGAGTTTTATCTTATAGTCACCTTTAGGCAGTTGCTTGTTATTGTCATTTACAAGCCTCGTACTACGTGGCCCCTATAAACCAACAATCACAAAGATATCAATCTGTACAAAGTTGAGTTCCTGTTTTCATGCAGTAATCTTGGTTCTTCATTGGTGAGGTACTTTTTTTACCACATCGAGAAACCAATTTTTTTATGAATGTTGCATTACCCCTTGCTCAGTTTCCATGGAGTAAGGGGGGTTGTCGAGCCAGCAGAGAGGCTGGTTTAAAAATGACGGCAGCTGATAAAAAAGGAGCATGAATCATGTCTGTTACTACAAGCTATCCCGGTGTGTATATAGAAGAAATTTCCAGTGGTGTTCGCACCATCACCGGTGTTTCGACTTCCGTTGCGGCCTTTGCCGGGGCGGCTGCCCGTGGCCCCATTAATAAGGCGGTGCATATATACAGCTTTGCTGATTTCGAACGGAGCTTTGGCGGCCTTAGCGCGGATTCAGAAATGAGCTACGGAGTGCGCCAGTTTTTCCAGAACGGCGGCACTGAAGCCTGGGTGGTGCGCATCGTCAAGGATGCCACGCCAGCGGAAAAGGACCTGGAAAACAACAAGAATGAACAAGTCCTCAAGGTGACGGCCCTGGATGCAGGTCTTACCGGTAACGATATCGAAGTACGGGTGGATCACCAAACCATCAATCCGGGCAGCTCCTTCAACATCAGCTTTATCCGCTCTTGTGATAACCGCTCCGAAACCTACTCTAATGTCTCCATGAATTCGGCGGATGCGCGCTATGTACTGGATATGGTCAATGGCGTCTCCCACCTGGTGAAGATCGAGCGTTTGGTTGATCAAAGCGATCTCAATGCGTTACCCAAGGCTACCAGCACCAGCGGCAGTCTGGGGGATGTGAAGGGCCTGCTCGATAAGTATCACAACGAATTCAGGATCAGCGTCAATGGTTTGCCGCCGGTGAAAGTTGTCATTGATTGGAAGAATGATATTACCGGCACTAGCCCAAACGATCATTTGACGAGTCTTTGCAATGCTATCCAAGGCAAAGTGACCGCTCAAGCCAAAAGCAAACCAGCGTATGAATACTTCACCTGTGAACCAACCATTAACCAAGCCATAGAAATGACATCCGGCCTTGGGGGGGAGTTCTCCTCTGTACGCGTACTTCCCGGAACCAAACACAACGCCAGTGCAGTGTTGAAACTGGGTGTAGCCAACGATGGGATCGAAATAGATGGTGTGGCAGGCATCCGCCCCAAGATCATACCGGAACCGGCTACTCTGACCAGCGATACACTCACTGATTCTGATCTGACTAACTTGCCCAATGCCAACCACACCAGCTTCCGCATCAGCCTGGATGGCTATGGGCCGGATGATGTAAATATTGGCCCTGCTAATGCTGCAGGAACCCCGCTGGCTGATAAGCTTCAGGACGTTGCCACCCGTATCGAAGCCACGGTCCGAAGTCACAGACCCAGCAATCCCGCCTATAACGCTTTTACCTGCACCGCTACCTCAAATCAGTTGATACTGGCCAGCGGCAGTCGTGGCGACGGAGCCACAATCAGTGTCACTGAAGCGCTGGATAAAGATATCGCAGGTAATCTGAAGATTTTGACAGGTGCCACAACCAATCAGTCGGTGAATATCACCCTGGAAGGTGGCACAGAAATCCCTTTCAGCAGTGACGATGTCTATTCCAGTTTTATCGATGACCGGGACCAGCGCACAGGCCTGTTCGCCCTGGAAGCAGTGGATCTTTTCAATCTGCTCTGTCTTCCGGGTATTACGGACAGCGGCACCCTGATGGACGCCGTTGCCTATTGCGAAGAACGCCGGGCCTTTATGATTATCGATGCGCCCATGGATGCTGGTAATCCAGAAAACCCACCTGGGCCTGGGGATATGGTGACTTCCGTCTCAGGTACGGATCTCCCCAAATCCGACCATGCCGCGGTGTACTACCCTTGGATCTATATCGCTGATCCCCTGAAGAATGGCAAACAACGGCTGACAGCGCCCTGTGGTACAGTTGCCGGTCTCTATGCCCGCACTGACAGCAGCCGCGGAGTGTGGAAGGCACCCGCCGGGACCGAAGCCACCCTGGTGGGAACCCAGGCCATGACCTACCTGCTTAATGACCGTGAAAACGGCAGCCTCAACCCCTTAGGCGTTAACTGTCTCCGCATTTTACCGGTCTATGGCGCCGTATCCTGGGGTGCCCGCACACTCAGGGGCGCTGACCAGATGACATCGGAATACAAATACGTTCCTGTGCGCCGCCTGGTACTCTATCTGGAAGAGAGCCTCTACCGCGGTACCCAGTGGGTGGTCTTTGAACCCAACGACGAACCCCTGTGGGCGCAGATCCGCCTGAACATCGGAGCCTTTATGCATGATCTGTTTCGCAAAGGAGCCTTTCAGGGCAAGACTCCGCGGGAAGCCTATTTCGTCAAATGCGACAAGGAGACCACCACCCAGAGCGATGTCAACAGCGGCATCGTCAATATCCAGGTGGGCTTTGCCCCACTCAAACCGGCCGAGTTCGTAATCATCAGCATCCAGCAGATGGCTGGACAGATCGAGGTGTAAGGAGGAGATTATGGCAGGATTCAATGTCAACGCACGTCGGTTCGACCCATACAAAAATTTCAAGTTTCGTGTCAAGTGGGATGGCAAATACGTGGCCGGTGTCAGCAAGGTCGGCGCTCTGAAGCGCACCACCGAGGTGGTGGAGCATCGCGAGGGAGGCGATCCCAGCAGCAGCCGTAAATCTCCGGGACGCAGCAAATATGAGGCTATCACCCTAGAACGTGGCGTGACCCATGATCCTGAATTCGAACGATGGGCCAACAAGGTCTGGAACTACGGTTCGGGATTAGGGGCCGAGGTGTCACTCAAAGATTTCCGCAAGGACATCATCATCGAACTGTACAATGAAGCTGGCCAGTTGGCCATCAGCTACAAGGTTTATCGCTGCTGGGTCTCTGAGTTTCAGTCCCTGCCTGAGCTGGATGCCAATGCCAACGCTGTGGCCATCCAAACCCTCAAACTGGAAAATGAGGGCTGGGAACGTGACTATGTGGTCCCAGAGCCGACTGAGAAAAACTACACGGAGCCTTCATAAGGTATGGTTGCCTTGTCTTGCCACGAACTCCTGCGGGTATGGGAAGCGGGTCACGGCAGCCCTCCTTATCGCCGGGCCCTGCTACTGCTGAGTGCCAGCAGTGACAATGAAAAAGTGGAAGACCTCGCCTCACTGAATATCGGCTGCCGTGACGCACGGCTCTTGGCCCTCCGCGAAGAGCTTTTTGGACAAGATCTGCTCTGTCTCGCCCAATGCCCTGCCTGCGGGGAACGGCTGGAATTCAGTCTGACCACCAACAAACTGCAGGCCGCAGCAGGGGAGACTCTGCCCAGAGAACTGCAGGTAGACGCAGGCGAATACACCGTCGTATTCCGGCTGCCCACCAGCCAGGACCTCATGGCTCTGGAAGGTCAGTACACGGATACCAGTTCGCTGCAAAGCCAACTGTTACGACGGTGTCTTTTAGGCGCTCAGTGTGGCAACGAGAAGACAGCCTTTGCAGATTTGCCGAACCAGGTGATCGAGGAGGTCATTGCCCGAATGGAGTCGGCTGATCCAGCTGCGGATATCCAGCTGGCGCTAACCTGCCCGGGCTGTGCGCACCGCTGGCAGGCCCTGTTTGATATCGTTGCCTACTTGTGGCACGAAATCCATACCTGGGCAATTCGGATGATCAGAGAAGTACATCTCCTGGCCTCTACCTATGGCTGGCATGAAGCGGATATCCTGGCCATGAGTCCACAGCGCCGCAACCTCTACCTGGAGTTGATTGGTACGTGAGCAAGTATTTCAGCCACCTGATCAGCCGCAGCTTTAAGCACGAGCAAGCAGAAGCAGCGGTGCGTCCGCGGCTACCCGGCCTGTTTGAAGCTCAGGGCATGTCACCTCAGTCAAACGCTGCGGAACCGGGTTTTGTTGAATCAGAAACCAGTTCCACCCTTTCTTCAAAAACAGAGGGCGGCCATCCTTTTTCAGTGAAACCAGGAACCATTGGCTCCAGACCGGAACGACTCCATAGATTCGGAATCTCTGCACAGGCTGATACACAACCTGCCGGAGTAAAGAGGTCCAAGATGGGCCCCGCAGAAACAGACAAGCCGTCCCTGGCTGTGCCGGCACCTCTCTTTCCAAGGCAGGACGGTCAGCCGGCAGATCATCATCCAACGGAAACGAACGTACAGTGGCCCCCGGCAGAAGATGCGCCAGAAAAACAATTCCCCAACATGGCTAACGAAAAAACTCCTGGATTGGCCTATGCCGCAATGGGCATACAACCGGCAGTAAAACCCACGCCCCAGGAACAAAAGCAGGGACCAACTTCGCGTCAACTTCTGAGAAAAAATGTTCCCATCCAGCCCCTGGACTGTCCCCATCCGTTTTCCCCTCCTGCCGAGCCGGCCCAGCCCACCATCCAGGTCACCATTGGCCGAGTGGAGGTCCGGGCGGTAAAGCCACCTGCCGCACCGCCACAGGTGCCAAGGCCGGCACCAACACCTTCACTAGCCTTGGACGACTACCTCAAGCAGCGCCGGGAGGGCAGACGATGAGTAACTATCTGGCCATTGCCACCGTTACTGCCGCCTTGGTTCAACTCGTCGACAATGCGGTCAAAAAAATCGACGGGGCCAATGTCGAGGTGGGACGCCCCACGACAACGACCAACACTGGCAACCTCACCTACCTCTTTCTCTACCAGGTGGTACCCAACGCGGCCATCCGCAACCACCAGCTTCCCACCCGCTCATCGGAAGGTCACCTGATACAGCGTCCCACCGTGGCCCTGGACCTGCATTACCTGCTGGCCTTTTATGGCAATACTGAATTGGATGCACAGATGATGCTTGGCGCCGTGGCCCGCGACCTCAATGCCAGCCCGGTACTGACAAAACAGATGATTGAGGATGCGGCCAGCAGCCTCTACAATGATTTTCAAAAAGAATCCAACCTGGCCGAATCGGTGGAGCAGGTGAAATTCACCCCGCATCCGATCTCATTGGAAGAACTGTCCAAACTCTGGTCCATCTTTTTCCAGACCCCCTATGCCCTCTCCGTGGCCTACCAGGCCTCGGTGGTCCTGATCGAGGCCGAGGAAAGCCCCAGCCCGTCACTGCCGGTTTTGCGGCGTGGCAAGGATGACCAGGGAGTGGATGTGCTGCTTGGCCCCTTTCCCACCCTGGCACGAGCCTATTTGGGCATACCGGAAGATCGTCTTCAGACCAGGCGCCCCCCTTCCTTCCCTGCGGCGCGGCTTGGCGCTGCCGTAATCCTCTCCGGACAAAATCTCAAAGGGGCGGGACTCTTCCTGCGCTTTCGTCATTCGCGGCCTGAGCTGTCAAACAGCCAGGGGGAAACACTGGTCAGTGAGATCCCCATATTGGTTGAAAATCAATCCTCCACAGAAGTCAAGGTCGTGCTGCCCGAGCCAGATCCCTCAGATCCCATCAACACAACGCTAACAGACTGGGCACCAGGGGTCTATACGGTGACCCTGGTCAAGCCCTCATCAACAGGGGGGCGCGACATCACCAGCAATGGTCTGCCAATTGCCCTTGCCCCCATCATCGCCAATATTGAGGTACAAATACCGAAGCTCATCATTACCTGTCAACCAAGGATACATGACAACCAGCAGGTAATGCTGATTTTAAAAGACAGGGAAATTAAGGGAGAAATTGATCCGAACGATGCGGACAAGGTGGTTTTCGACATTACAGGACTGCCCCCAATGCAGAACGAACTGGTCCGTCTGCGGGTAGACGGGATCGAAAGCATGCCGTTCGTGCGGGTTGATTCACCGCCTCCGGCCTTTGCATTTGATTCGAGCCAAAGGGTGACCATCCCATGAATGATCTAGCGCAGTGGCAGGCAAACAATGATCGCTACCTGGGTGCGGCCCTGAGCTGGCTGCGATTAGCCCTGGAACAGCTGGCCAGGCAAGATGGCAGTGAGCCATCCATGGAGACGGGCCTCTCTGGGGCGGTGCAGGAAAACGAAAAAAACGAGCCGCTTGAAGAGGCTGCGTCTGCAATGAAGAAAGCAGCTTGTACAGAGCCGCCGCCAGCCCTGGTGATTCTTGGCCAGCGCCTGGGGCTATCAAACTTTGAACAGGAAATCCTGCTGCTCTGTGCCGCCATGGAGTTCGACACCCGCATCCCCGGACTCTGTGCCCAGGCCCGGGGAGATGCAGCCAAGCCCTACCCCACCTTTGCCCTGGCCCTGGCCCTTTTTGACCAGCCGACCTGGGAGGCCCTCTCCCCTGAGCGCCCCTTACGCTACTGGCACCTTATTGAGATCAATCAGCCCCTGGCTGTTCCACTTATCCAGAGCATAGTGCGGGCCGATGAACGGATCGTGCATTACCTCAAGGGCTTGAATCAGCTGGATGATCGGCTGGCATCAATGCTCGCCCCTTTTGCCCTCTCTGCCGAGGAAAGTATGCACCTTTCCACCGGGCAACAGCAGACAGTGGAATCTCTGGAAGCTCTTTTCTGGTCAGATCCCGCAAGTCGCCCAGTGGTGCAACTCACTGGGGTGGACTCCATTTCTAAGCAGCAGGTGGCTCTGCAGCTGTTTTCCCGCCTGGGTATGCAGGGGTTGCGTCTCCCTGCGGAACTGCTGCCGACAAAGGCTGGCGAGCTGGAAATCCTGGTCAGGCTCTGGCAACGCGAGGGCATGTTACTGCCCCTTGTTCTCTATCTCGATACCCACGGGCTAGAGGAGGGTGAGGGACAGGCCGAGGGTCAAATAATTTTGAGCAGATTCATCGAGCGGTGCGGGCTCCCGGTGCTGCTTGCAACCCGGGAAGCCAGAGCCGGTCTGGACATTGACGCCCCATCTTTTGTCATTCAAAAGCCCCTGCCCATGGAACAGGCTGCTGCCTGGCAAGAGGTGTTGGGCAAAAATGCTGGAACCCTCCCCCAGAGGCTGGCGGGAGAATTCAACCTCAACCTGCCCACCATCCACCGGTTCGCACCTGGTGTTCGCCAGGACAACCAAAAGAGCGATACCCCATTGGCGGAACAGCTCTGGCAGTCCTGTCTCCACCGCAGTCGGCCGGCACTGGACCGGCTGGCCCAACGAATCCACTGCAAGGCCGATTGGAATCAGTTGGTGCTGCCCGAAGAGGCGCACAAACGCTTACAGGAAATCGCGGCCCAGGTACGACAGCGCATCCAGGTCTATGATGGCTGGGGCTTTCGCCGTCGCATGAGCCGCGGCCTGGGCATCAACGCCCTCTTTGGCGGGGAAAGCGGTACGGGCAAAACCATGGCTGCCGAGGTTCTGGCAGGCGAACTGCAACTGGACCTCTACCGCATCGACCTGTCTGCCGTGGTGAGCAAATATATCGGCGAGACTGAAAAAAACCTGCGCCGCATCTTTGATGCAGCCGAGGACGGCGGTGTGATCCTACTCTTTGACGAGGCCGATGCTCTATTCGGCAAGCGCAGCGAGGTCAGGGACAGCCACGACCGTTACGCCAATATCGAAGTCAACTACCTGTTGCAGCGCATGGAGGCCTTTGGCGGTCTGGCCATTTTAGCCACCAATCTGAAGAGCGCCCTGGATCAGGCCTTTCTCCGCCGTCTGCGATTCATCGTCTCCTTTGTTTTTCCCGGCAAGACCGAGCGTAAACAGATCTGGCAGCGCATCTTTCCCGAAAATGATGCTCACGACCAGCCCGGCACCCCGCTGGACGAACTGGACTATGACCACCTGGCCCGCTTCAACCTTACCGGCGGTAGCATCCAGAATGTGGCCTTAAACAGCGCTTTTCTCGCAGCCCAGGCCGGTACCCCGGTGACCATGCCGCTGTTGTTCGAGGCGGTACGCACCGAATTTCGCAAACTGGAGAAACCGGTCAACGAACGGGATTTCCGCCCTGAACCGCTAGAAGGAGGAACACGATGAATATCAACCTCCACATCGAACGTCTGGTATTGGATGGGCTGGAGCTTGGCCCGGGCCAGGGAGCAAAGGTGCAGGCAGCAGTGGAGGCCGAACTTTCCCGTCTGCTCCAGGAGGGAGGTATTGCTCCAGGGATACAGAACGGCGGAGAGCTGCCAAGTATCAGGACAAAGCCGCTGCAGGTCAGTAGTTCGACAAGCCCCAACACGTTGGGAGTTCAGATCGCACAGTCTGTCTACGGGGGAATTGGCACATGAAGCAAACAACGACTCAAGCAGGAAAGCAACCTGATTCTCTGTGGTCAGGAAGGATTCCCCAGCACGCGGCTGTCCAGCCCCTGTTGGAACATGCACCACCTCTGATAGCCTGTACACCGACACCACCGAGGTTACAGGCGAAGTTGAAAATAGGGGAGCCAAATGATCAGTACGAGCAGGAGGCGGATCGGGTCGCCGATCAGGTGATGCGGATGCCGGAACCGCAGATGCAACGGAAAGATTGTTCAACTCCAGTCTGCGAGGATCAGGATGAAGAGCAAATCCTGCAGCCCAAATCTCTAGGAAATAGCAGTGTCACCCATTCGGTCAATCATCCATTGATTCAAAACGTACTTTCCTCACCAGGGCAACCGTTGGATGCGGACATCCGCAGTTTTATGGAACCGAGGTTTGGCTGGGACTTCAGTGGGGTACGAGTGCATACGGATCGCCAAGCAGCAAAGTCGGCACAGGTGGTGAATGCTCTAGCATATACAGTAGGGAAAAATGTAATTTTTGCTAGCGGACAATATTCGCCAAGTACTGGGAATGGGAGACGGCTATTGGGACATGAGTTGTCCCACGTGGTTCAGCAGAATAATAAGTCATACGGTTCCACCAATATAAAAATATCCCGACAAAAAGGAAGTTCAAGAGCTAAGGCAACAAAAAAACAAATAAGTACTTTTGTAGCAAATAGATTTTTTTATTTGGCATCTCTTGGAAAACGAAAGATAGCGGAAAAAGTCCCCTCAGGTTGGCCTTATAGATCTGACTTGGAAAGGCATTGGAACAACACCAAAAAGTATTGGTGGGACGAAGCTGATCAAAAAGTTCGTGTAATCGACGTTAATCGTGATGCAATATCGGCAATACCGTTTATTGAAAAAGTTGCTGATTATCAACGACAGTTAAATATAAGCCCATCGGGCAGATTGGATGTTTCAACCGCACAAGCATTATGCTCTATCCCATCCTCGAAAGAGGAAAGACAACCTACACAACAACAGCCACAAAAGTTACCTGAGGATGAAGCATTAGAATCAAAAGTTCCCAAAGAAGAAATCCCATTTACGGAAAAGAATGAACAACTTTCTAGCACAGGTGGCGCTGGTGGTGCTGGTTATCAGTCTTATTCGGGTATACCACCAGGAGCAATGGGGGCAGGGGGAGCCAGTGGAAATATAGTTTCACCTTATGAATTGAAAGAACAAGAAAAAGAAGGATTAGCTCTAAATATTCAACAGGCTTTAAAAGGCGAGTTTGAAGAAAATCCCCAACTTGCCTCAATTATAATCGATACTGCAATAAGCTTAATCCCTTATGTTGATCAGGCAGCAGATGCTCGCGATTTGACAGCGCATGTATACTTTATTGCCTTAAAAAATGACTTCAGTACTGGGCGCTGGGTTGGTTTGGCCTTTACGTTGTTTGGTCTTGTTCCAGAAGTTGGGAGTCTTATAAAAGGATTAAGCAAGGTATCAAAAAATGGTGTTACAGGAGCCATGGAAATTTTTAGAAAGACTGATGGAATATCACAACTAGTACCAAGACAATTATCTGATAATATAAAAGATATGCTATTAAAGTTTTCACATTCCATCGATCAGAACTGGGGCGATTTGGTCGATTTTGGAATACGTAGCTGGGATATACTTTTGCAAAGAGTCATAGATTATTTGAAAAAAGTTCCAGCTTCAATGGAAGAAACCATTACAAAAATTATGACTGCTTGCAACGAATCTCCAAAGGCTCTTGAGAGAGCCTTTCAAGAGATCAAACCAAAAATTAAAGAAGTAGTTGAAAATGCATTAGATTTCTTGAGTGAGAAGGCTTTTCCTTCAGGCGGTAAATCTGTTAGTCCGGAACCTATTCCTGTTTATGCTGTTTCTGGATATCCAAGCAAAAGTTCTGCCCACCCATCAATAAGTCGAGGCACAACACAATCGTCACCCATTTCTCCTAAAATTAGAAAAGGAGCAACAGCATTAACTAAAGAAGAATTAATGAATTGTTGGTTGAAAATAAAGAATGACGAAACAAGAAGACTCGAAAAGATTATAGGAAGTACTTGGGTATCGAAAGTATTTTTCACAACGGTACTTATAGAGATTGTTGATAAAAATGGAAAAATTGTATTAGTCAAGTCTGGATTCTTCAGAAGAAAATTAGATCCATCTAAAATAGATGGCCTTGGAGAAGCGATTCACGCTGAAGAAGATGCATTGTTTAAGATTATTGATGCGCTAAAAAAATATGATGATGTAAAAGACGGTTCTATGAAAATAGTTATTGATCAATTTCCTTGTCAAGCTGATAAGCGAGACTGTGAAAAACTACTTGATGATTTCGCTAAATCAATGAGTTTAAAATACAATGCTTCTGATGATCTTTCCCGTATACCAAAGAATGTTTTATAAATTATCAACATATGGATAACTGAGACGTCAGAAACCAACCAGTTTTTTTAGGAAACTCTCGGCAGGGCGAGCGATATACTTATTAAGGTCCTTAATAATCAATGAGTTTGCGGAAAAAAATTACAATCTGTCACCTAAACGGCTTTGATAAATTAGATTCAGCAGAGGAGATATAGACCATGCCCACCTTTCCCGGTTCACCCAAACTCCTCAAAGGCGGCATCATCCTGATCGATCCAACCACCGGGACCATGCTGCCCAACGGCATCATCTCGCTGCAGTATAACCCGGATACCATCAGCCGCACCCTCCAGGTCCAGGGGGCTGGAGGCGAAGGCGGCGACCGCTCCGAGGCCCTGCGCATCAAAGGGCCACCAGTGGAGACCATTAAACTGGAAGCGGAAATCGACGCTACCGACCAGCTGGAGGCGGCCGATGGTACGGCAGTGGAGGTGGGGCTGCATCCCCAACTGGCCCGGCTGGAGCTGCTCCTTTATCCCCGCAGTGGACAGCTGCAGGAGAATAACCATTTGGTGGCGTCAGGAAAATTGGAGATCCTACCCATGGAAGCGCCGCTGACGCTCTTTATCTGGAGCAGGCAGCGGACCATGCCGGTGCGGATCACCGAGTTCAGTGTTACCGAGGAGGCTTTTGATGCTGCGCTCAACCCGATCCGGGCCAAGATCAGCCTGGGATTGCGGGTACTCAGTGTCGATGACCTGGGGTTCAGCCACAAAGGCGGTACCCTGTTTATGAATTATCTGGCGAATAAGGAACAACTGGCCGGGCGGGCACCGGGCGGGACAACCGCTGCAACCGGCTTTTCAGGATTCTAAAACAAACAGGTAACCAGTTACACATAGGGGAGATCGTCAAGCTGAGCCGTCTCCCCTATGAGTAGTTACGACAAAACAATAAAAAGGAGACAGGATGAGCGATCCCCGTGCAGCAATGCTGCAGATGCTCCAGACCGGAGGGCTGGCCCCCACCTATGTGGCTGGCAACAGTCGCTACAGCGGCATTGATATCGCAACCCTGGAAACGGACCAGGAGGAACCCGTGTCCTACTTTCGCCGCCGTTTCTGCCCCCAGCCGGAAGACTTAGCCCTGCTCAACGAGCACCAGGTGGTCCAGGGCGACCGGCTGGACAACCTGGCTGCCCAGTATATCGGTGACCCTGAACAGTTCTGGCAGATCTGCGACGCGAACTGTGCTATGGAACCGGAGGAACTGCTCGAACAGATTGGCCGTCGTCTGCGGATCACCCTGCCCCAGGGAGTGCCAGGGGGGAATGGTGCATAACGGGGTGCAGCTGTCCCTGATGATCGGCCCCTGTGTGCCAGTACCGGCACCTCGGGAGGTCATCGATGCTTTGACCGGGCTCGAAGTGACCTCCGCATCCGAAGGGCCCAGTGGATTTCAACTGACCTTCAAGCTCAGCGCCCGCTCGCCCCTGCATACCCTCTTTCTGCTCTCTGCCGGAGCCCCCATCCCCATGATCCGGGTGATCATCCTGGCTACGGTGAACGGGAATGCCGAGGTGCTCATGGACGGGGTAATGACCCACCATGCGGTGAGCGGCGGCGGAACCGAGGGCACGACCCTGCGCGTCACCGGCGAGGACCTGTCGCGGATTATGGATTACATTGATTTCAGCGGTATTCCCTATCCCTGCCTGCCTCCGGAAGCGCGGGTTGCAGCTATCATCAGCAAGTATTCCGTTCTGGGAATCATCCCCATGGTGCTGCCCAGTGTCCTGGTCGATATCCCCATCCCGCTCAACCATATTCCCCAGCATCGCGGGACCGATCTCTGCTATATCCGGCGACTGGCAGAGGAAGTGGGCTATACCTTTTATGTGGCCCCTGGCCCCAGAGCGGGCCTAAATTTTGCCTACTGGGGGCCTGCCTTTCGCCTGGGCCGATTTCAGCCTTCCCTGAACGTGGATATGGATGCCCATACCAATGTGGAGTCGCTCAGCTTTGAGTACGATACCGACTCCGCCACCCTGCCCTTTGTCTATCTCCAGGAACCATCAACCAAGGCACCGTTACCCGTCCCCATCCCGGATGTGTCGCCGCTGAATCCTCCCCTAGGTCTCATCCCACCGATTCCCAAAAAAATCGAGACCTACACCACCGGCACGGCCAAGTACTCTTCTGTTCGTGCAGTACTGGTGGGTATGGCCAAGCGTGCCAAGACCGCCGAAGCAGTGACCGCCACCGGCACATTACAGGTTGCCCGCTACGGCAGGCTGTTAAAAGCCCGTCGGCTGGTGGCAGTGCGCGGTGCAGGGCTGGCCTTTGACGGACTCTACTTTGTAAAAAGCGTTACCCACAAAATGAAACGCGGTGAATATAGCCAGGATTTCACCCTGGTCCGCAACGGCCTGGTTTCAACTATTCGGCAGGTTCCCACATGAATGACTGTAAAGAAAAATATTATGGAAAGTATCGGGGGACAGTCGTCCTCAACGAAGATCCCAAACGCCAGGGACGCATTCAGGTGCTGGTACCCGATGTTTCTGGTATCGCCCTGTCCAACTGGGCCATGCCCTGTGTTCCCATCGGTGGACTGCAGTCCGGGATCTCCACAGTTCCTCCCATTGGTTCCGGTGTGTGGGTGGAGTTTGAGCAGGGAGATCCAGACTATCCCATCTGGAGCGGAGGCTTCTGGGGGTCTGCCGCTGATCCACCACCATCCATGCACATGGCGCCCCCGGCAGCACCCAATATCGTTTTGCAAACCATTGGCCAGAATTCCATTACTCTGTTCGGTGCCCCTGGTGGAGGCATAACCATAAGTGGTGGCCCCATGACCATGCCCCTGAGCCCTAAAATAATGCTTACCCCCGTAGGAATCGAAATTTCTGTAGGCCTTGCATCTATTAAACTTTCACCCGACGGTCAGGTAAGGATTAACAATAATTCACTATTGGTAATGCCTTGAGATGATCAGGCTCAACTCAAAATACATCCTGGAAGCAATGCAACAACGTATTCTCATGTTTCCATAACATTCAAAAGAAAAGAGGCGTAACCATGCCCGGGTTTATTCTACATGCAGGGGCCAGTATCAGCTGTACCCATGGCGGCCAGGCAATACCTGCCGCTCCCCCCGAACCTAATGTATTGGTCTGTGGACAGCCAGTGGTGCCCCAGTCTACCGGGCACACCATTACCGGCTGCGCAAATCCTTCCAATGCCGGAGGACCCTGCATCAGGGCCAATTGGTCGACAGCCTCGACCAAGGTGTTGGTCAACTATAAACGGGTGTTGTTAATGGATAGTCAAGGACTGAGTACACCAACGAATCTTCCGGTGTTTGCACTCGATGCCCAAAAAAAAGTACTTGCTACATAGACGGCTATGCATATCGACTTTCCTCTTGGATTCGACCACCTGGGCAAAACCGCTGCAACCAGCGATGAAGATCACATCAGGGATATGATCGAGCAGGTACTGTTCACCTCGCCCGGTGAGCGGGTCAACCGCCCGGATTTCGGCTGCGGCCTGCTACAGATGGTCTTTCATCCCAATAGCCCTGAGCTGGCTGCAGCTACCCAATTTACGGTCCAGGGCGCGTTGCAGCAGTGGCTGGGGGATCTGATCCAGATAGAGGCAGTAGAGGTTGACTGTGAAGAGGCACGCCTAGGGGTACAGGTGGAGTACGTCATACGTACCAGCCAGACACGAAAGAGCGAGCAATTCAACTGGAGTGCAGCATGAGCGCAACCTACTTTTGCTGTGATGAGGGCCGGCGCCAGGCTGTTCGCGAAACCATGGGGCCTGATAACAAGCCGGTGCTCAACGGCATCGACTATCTGGAGGTCGCTGAAACAGATCAACGGATTCTGCTTGTCCATTGTATTCATCCTCTGCCGGGCCAGACCAATGGCGTACCCCAGTCAGGTGCACTGACCGCTGATAACATCCTGGTGACTGGTGGAATGCGGGTAACCGATATCCTGGTAGAGGAGGTTGCCGCAACAGGTACCGTGTTACAGGTGCAGGTGGACCAGCCCGGTGATTTCTCCCTGTACCAGTTGGTTTTGGTGGCAGCGGCCACCCAGCCTGCGGAACCACCAGAGGGTTTTGATCCTCGGCTGGCCACCATTGAGTTTTCCTTCAAGGTACATTGCCCCAGTGTCTTTGACTGCTGTGGTCAGAGCCTTTGCCCCACGGAAAAGGCTCTGGAACCTGCCATCAATTATCTGGCCAAGGATTATGGCGGTTTCCGGCAGCTGATGCTGGACCGTCTTGCTGTGCTCAGCCCGGAATGGAAAGAGCGCCACTCCGCAGACCTGGGCATAACCCTGGTGGAGCTGCTGGCCCATGTGGGAGACCAGCTGAGCTACCAGCAGGACGCCGTGGCCACCGAGGCCTATCTTGACACGGCCCGCCGCCGGGTTTCCATCAAGCGCCATGCCCGCCTGGTGGATTATTTCATGCACGAGGGCTGCAATGCCCGGGTATGGGTCCAGGTGCTGATTGCAGCAGATGGATTGAACCTACCTGAAAAGACCCAGTTTTTCACTCGCTGCGCTGGCATGGGGGCAGGAATCCAACCCGGTTCAGATGAATACAGGAAGGCAATCAACGGGCCTGTACAGATATTTGAGGCCATGCATGCATCGGCACTGTTCAAGGGCCATAATTGCATATCCCTTTATACCTGGAGTGACGACCGTTGCTGCCTGCCCAAAGGGGCAACCAGCGCCACCCTGGACGGCCATTTTCCTGACCTGTTGGTTAGCGATGTCCTTATCCTGCTGGAAATGTATGACCCAAGGACAGGAGTAGCCGCAGATGCCGATCCTGCCCGCCGCCACCCTGTGCGCCTGACCCAGGTGTCTGCGTTGACACCAGCCGGAACCCAGCGTACCGATCCCCTTACAGGGGCGCAGATCACTGAAATAACCTGGCACCAGGATGATGCTCTGCCCTTCCCGATCTGTATTTCATCGGAGATCGAACAAGACGATAATACCATGCAGGTGATACCCGTTGGTTTTGCCCTGGGCAACATAATCCTTGCTGACCATGGCCGGACCTGTGCGGTTGAACCTCTTGGCATTGTTCCCAAAGACGAGGAAGGTTTCACGCCTATCGATGAATTATCGGACTGGTGCAGTGAAATTACACACCAATTTAAACCAGCGCGGTTTCGGCCTCAGTTGCAGCATCTGCCCCTGACCCATCAGGCCGTCAGAGGTGTTACAGCTCTCTCAGCGACTGGCATCACAGGCAAACCTCTCTATTATGATCCACAGGGGGGGGCCTGCGACGTTTTCAACGGCACACCCGAGGCAGCGCTGCCTGCAGTTGTACTCACTGATTGCGACATGTACACCTGGTTGCCCCAGCGTGACCTGCTTGCCAGCAGCCCCTTTGATAGAGACTTTGTGGTGGAGACGGAAAACGATGGTTCGGTGTTCCTCCGTTTTGGCGATGACGAGCACGGGATGCGACCCAATGCAGGGGTGGAGTTCCAGGCCACCTATCGGGTGGGCAACGGCACCAGCGGCAACATTGGTGCAGGCACCCTGGCCCACATCGTCACAGATACAAACGTGGTACGCCGGGTCTGGAATCCGCTGCCAGCCTCGGGCGGTATCGAACCGGAGAGCATGGAGGAGGTGCGCCGTTTTGCGCCTATTGCTTTCCGACAACAGGAACGGGCGGTTACAACCGAGGACTACGAGGCCATGGCCCGGAACTTCAGCGGGGTACAGAATGCTGCGGCCAATCTGCGCTGGACCGGCAGCTGGTACACCGTATTTTTGGTTATTGACCGCCTTGGCGGGTTACCCGTTGATACCGATTTTAGCGATGCTTTGCGGGCATACATGGAGAAATATCGCATGGCAGGACACGATATCGAGGTTATGGGACCGCAACTCGTACCCCTTGAAATCACCATGCGGATCTGCGTGCAGAGGGAGTATTTTCGCAGCGCTGTTTATCAGTCGCTTTTGCATATCTTTCACAACACCACCCTCGGAGATGGCCGCAAGGGCATGTTTCACCCGGACAGCTTTACCTTTGGCCAGCCGGTGTATGGCAGCGTCCTTATCGCTGCTGCCCAGGACGTTGCAGGGGTTGCCGAAGTCGAGCTGACAACCTTTCAGCGGCTGGATAAGCCGGGAACGGATGCCAGAGCAAGGGGAATTCTCCCCATGGGGCATGTTGAAATTGCCCTGCTGGACAATGACCCCAACTTTCCTGAACGTGGCAGGTTCCATATGGATGTACAGGGGGGAAAATGAGCGAAAAGTATCTTTCATTCGGCCAAAACACCCTGAACAGCTGTAACTGCTGCCAGGGCAAAAGCGAAGACACACCGGCAAGCATTGACAATCGACCTGGGCTTTCGGCCATCGCTTACCGTATCGGCAGTCATGCCCGGTTTAAACAAAGCATGCAGGCAAAACTGTCGGGGTCTACCTATCCTGCTCTCTCAGGCCTGACAACCCGGCAAAACAGTGATTTTTCCATTGCCCTTGTGGATGCCTGGGCCACGGTCTGCGATGTTTTGACCTTTTACCAGGAACGAATTGCCAATGAATCCTACCTGAAAACTGCCACAGAGCGTTTTTCTGTCCGGGAGCTTGGCAGGCTGGTGGGCTACACACTGAGCCCCGGTGTGGCCGCCAGTACCTGCCTGGCCTTTACCGTGGACGAACCAGCTCAACTGCCCGAGTCAGTTACCGAGTATTACCCTACCCTGGAGGACAACAGCTCCCAGGGCTACCAGACACCAGACCGAATTATCGTAGCAGTTGGGACCAAGGTGCAGAGTGTTCCCGGCCAGGACGAACTGCCCCAGACCTTTGAAACCATCCTGGAAATCGAGGCCCGGGTAGAATGGAATGCGCTGACTCCACGCCTGGCCCAACCGCAGGAGGTCAATTTCAGCACCACAACTCTTTATATCAAAGGAACAGGCCTTAATCTGCAGGTCGGCGGTCGAATTTTGATCATCCAGGGCAGCAAGGCTGAGCATCGCATCATTACCGAGGTAAAATCGGACACCACCCGTAATCGCACCGTCATTGCACTGAAAAACGAAGGAACGCCTGAACGACGGCAAAGGCTTGCCCCGACCGCGACGACGCAAATGCAAACAAAGAAGATAACAGCCTCCATGGGTACTACCTTGTCCACGGATGCGGAAAGCGAGACCCTCAACGTTGAAGTTTCCTTAAGTAAAGCCGCTGTCAACGAGCTGATTCTCAACCGTTTCTGGGAAGAGCAGGAGCTCCACGAGTTTATGGAGAGAAATGGCTGGGCTGCCAGGGACCTGATACGCGTTGTCCAGAAGATACTCAAGGAGTCAGCTACCGCAAACTCTGCAGAGGTGCATCTGTTGCAGGAGCAGGTCGGTTTTTTCGGCAATAACGCACCGCACCACGCGGCCCTTATCGGAGCAGGTGGGACCTGCCATTACTGCGACTATGAAGAGTGGACGATTCGGGATCTGCCGCCACTTCCGGATTCACCGGCGACCCCGTCACCACTTGGCCAGTATGATGAAGATTTTGTCTACCTTGAGCGAACCATCCAGGGAATCCTGCCGGAATCATGGGTACTTTTGTGTACCCCGGAGGGCATGCCCGAGCTGTTCAAGATCGAAAAGATCAATGAAAAATCGCTGGTGGGATTTGGCATGAGTGCAAGGGCTACGGGATTGAGCCTGAAAACCGTGGATGACGCCCCTCTGCCGGCTTCTCTCAACACGCAATTCAAGGTTCGCACTACAACAGCTTATCTCAAGAGCAAACAGCTGGAATTAACAGACATGCCGGTTTCCACAGAAACGCTTGCCAAGAGAGAGACGGCACTCACCCTGGGCAGGATGGTATGCGGACTCAAGAGAGGCCAGCTGGTGGCCTTACAGGGGGAGTTAGCGGAGCAGCCCGGGGTAACCGGCGGCGAGATATTGTGTATCGAGAAAATCCACCATGAGAAAGGTTACACCACCCTGACCTTCAAGGAGGGTGTGGCTGCCGCCTATGTCTATGCCACCATTACGCTCAACGCCAATGTGGCTGCCGCCACCCACGGTGAAACCGTTATGGAGGTGCTGGGCAGTGGTGACGGCAGCACAATCAACCAGAGCTTCCAGTTGCGTCAACCACCCCTGACCTATATCAGCGGTTCAACCGCCTCAGGTCGCGAGTCAACCCTGCAGGTGCGGGTTAATGATCTGCTCTGGGAAGAGGTGGAGGATTTTTTTGGTCGAGGTCCGGATGACCATATATATGTCACCAAACAGAACGAAGACGGCACGACCAGCGTACACTTTGGCGATGGCAAAACAGGAGCCCGGCTGCCCACCGGTCAGGAGAATGTGCGGGCCCACTACCGCACAGGCATCGGCACAGGCGGCAATGTCAAAGCCGGGCAACTGTCCCAGCTGATGTCACGGCCACTTGGTTTGAAGGAAGTCATCAATCCAGAAGAAGCCCGTGGTGGGGATGATTCGGAACCCCTGGCCAGGGCACGCCAAAACACACCTCTGCATGTCCTTACCCTTGATCGCATCGTCTCTTTCAAAGACTACGAGAATTTTGCCCGCAGTTTTGCAGGCATTGCCAAGGCACAGGCGAGCTTGAGCTGTGGTTCCACAGAGCAGATGATCATTATCACCGTATCCGGTCCGGAAGGGGCTGAAATTTTTCCTGATCAGGCCACATACAAAAATCTGATGCAGGCCATGCAGGATGCAGGTGACCCCCATGTGCAGCTGAGACTTACATCATACCGCAAAGCCTTTTTTCGCATTGCAGGAACGGTATGGAGCAATCCTGAGTACGAGCCGGATAAAGTGCAGGCCGCCCTCTCCCTGGCGTTGCGCTCACAGTTTGGCTTTGCGGCCCGCGAACTCACCCAGCCAGTACGACTAAGCGAAATCATCTCTGCCATACACGCCGTGCCCGGGGTCACTGCCGTGGACGTTGATTGTTTGCACCGAACAAACAAGACACCTGCACTGCAGCAACATCTGGAGGCAGAAACGGCCAGGTCCACTGCCAATGGCCACATCAACGCTGCTGAACTACTCCTGTTGGATACGACTTGCCTGTCAGCCCTGCATGTGGTGGCACGTGGCACACAAGCACCGTTTACGCGTGGGCGACATCTCTTCTCCCCCTCATTTCAGATGCCCAAAATCAGGTATAGTCCATGACCTTAACCCGCCAAAAAATATATGACTTGCTGCCGGCGATCCACCGCCTTCGCGACAGTGAACAAGGGGAGCCCCTCAAGGCCCTTTTGTCCGTCATCGCCAGCCAGGTTGAACTGCTCCAGGAAAACCTCGATCAGCTCTACGATGATCAATTCATTGAGACCTGCGCAGACTGGGCAGTCCCCTATATCGGTGACCTCATCGGCTACCAGGCGCTGCATGGCATTGTTCCGGATGTGAGCAGTCCCCGGGCAGAGGTGGCAAACACCATCAGCTATCGACGACGCAAGGGCACGGCTTCGATGCTGGAACAGTTGGCACAGGACGTAACCGGTTGGGATAGCCGGGTGGTAGAATTTTTTCAACTTCTGGCAACCACCCAGTTTATGAACCATGTACGCTTGAACAATCAATCTCTGATTTCTTTAAAACAGTGGGAACCCCTGGGAAATATTGGGACACCCTTTGACTCCATGGCGCATCTGGTGGACGTACGACGAATCAGCAACGGACGGGGAAAGTATAATATCCCCAATATCGGAATCTTTCTCTGGCGGCTGCAGGCCTATCCTTTGACAGACTCTCCAGCCGCTAAGCTCAATGATGACGTGGATGATCACCGCTATCTGTTTCATCCTCTGGGTATGGATATGGCCTTGTTTTCCAAACCCGTTCGGGAACGGGAAATATCCCATATTGCAGAACGAATTAATGTACCGATGGCGATCAGTCGTCGGGTCCTGAGTGAATATCTCGACGAGTATTATGGAAGAGAAAAGAGTTTTTCAATAACACGGGACGGTACACTCGTCTCTCCCGATCAGATCACGGTTTGCAACCTCTCAGATGCAGGAAGCGGCGCATGGGCTCACCAGCCGCCGGAAGAAGATGAGATTCAGGGTATTGAGGCCAGGGTGGCTGTTGACCCGGTTCTTGGCCGGATTGCTTTTCCGCAATCACTCAAACCTGAGGGATCGGTGAAGGTGAGCTTTCATTACGGGTTCAGCGCAGAGGTTGGTGGCGGCGAATATGAGCGTGCTGATACCCTTGCCCTTCAGGCAGTGGAACAGAGCTCGGTCATTCAGGTTCCAGGTGATTTCCCCACACTCCTTCAAGCCTTTGAAGAGGCGGCCAATCTCTATGGCCAGGGGGAGAAAAACGTCATTATCGAAATGACAGACAGTGGACGCTATGAAGAGACCCTGGTCTCAACCCTTCTTGAAAAACAGCGCATTGAACTTCGCGCGGCCAATGGCTGCAGGCCGACCATTGTTCTCCAGGAGGCCTGGGACATCAATGGGAAAAAGGAAAGTGAACTGGTTCTCAACGGCCTTCTGGTTTGCGGAGGGACACTCCAGCTCTCAGGTGACCGTACACGCCTGACATTGAACCATTGCACCCTGGTACCGGGGTTATTGGTATGTGCTGACGGTGAGCCATTGGAACCAGACAAGGCCAGTCTTGTCGGTGATCTATCAGCGGATAGCACCATCACCATTCGTCATTGCATAACCGGTGCCTTGCTGGTTAAGGATGGCCAGGTTGTCATCGAAAACTCGATTGTGGACGCAACATATTCTTCCCGAGTCGCCTTTGCCGGTCTCGATGGTGAAACGCCTGGAGCGGCAATGGATACCTTGAACGCCACAATTATCGGCAAAGTGCATGCTACAACAATTGGGTTAGCTACCAACACTGTATTCTGGTGCCACCTGAACGAGACAGACACGTGGCCCGCACCAATATGGATAGAAAGACGACAGATTGGCTGTATCCGCTTTTCCTTTTTGCCACATGACTCCCAGGTACCACGGCGATATCACTGTCAACCTGACCTGGAAATCGCACAACAAATCGAAGAAAAGGAAAAAACGCTCCAGCGGCAACTTTACGACTACGAAATCCAGGACATTACAGAGCACACCTGTGTTTGGCTGCTCCCCCGCTTTACGACGCTGCGCTATGGAATGGGCGGGTATGCACAACTGCGCAGCAATTGTCCGCTGCACATTCGGCAAGGAGCTGACGATGAGTCTGAAATGGGTGTTTTTCACGATCTTTACCAACCGCAACGGGAAATCAATCTGAGAACACGACTGGACGAGTACCTCAGATTTGGCCTGGAAGCAGGAATTTTTTACGTATCCTGAACGTAACTACTCATAGGGGAATCGGCGAAACTCCCCCAACCCCAGAATTTGTGACTGGTTACAGGGTGCCTGAGGTTTTCGCAAGCAGGCTGGCGTAGCGTATTTGTCATACGTAAGCTAGGCTAATCGCGGAAAGATCAGGTGCACAGTGAGCAGTTACTCCTGAACAATCAGGGATGGAGATAGATATGAAAGGTGATTTCAGTCGACTCACATTTAACCCCAAAAAACAGTTTAGCAGAGTGCTCTGGCAACAGGGCAAGGTGCAACTCGACTCAGAGTTGAATGAACAGCAGGCAATTCAGCAATATTTAAACATGGTTCAAACCCGTGATGTCATCGGGTGGAGCGGTGTACCGATAAACGGTGGGGGCTTTAAGATTGGTGTAACAGACGACCACACAGACCTGACCATTTCGCCTGGCCGTTTCTATGTGGATGGCCTTCTCGTTATTGCGGAGGCGGAGTCATGTCACATTGTTGATATCACCTCCTGGATTCCCGGAGAAAGTATAGACTCGGTCGTCCTGGAAACAACGATACTTGATGGAAAGCAACTCAAGGAAGATGAGTGGATTGAAGTCTTTATTGATGACCATTTTTCTAAAATAGTGAAAATCGAAAAGGTAGCTGTCGACACCATCACCTTTGCCTCAGGGCCAATTATTCTCACACCAAATTTTACTCTTTCAGAGGCCATTCCAGCGGTTCGGAGGGTCCACACCTACTCTGATCAACCGTTCTATCCGCAGCTCAAGCCGATATCATCGCTAAAAAGCGGAAACTATCTGGTGTATCTCGATGTATGGGAACGATTCATCTCGGCGATAGATGATCCAGATATTCGCGAGAAGGCACTTGGCGGCATAGAGACGACCTGCCGTTCAAAACTGATCTGGCAGGTGAAGCTCCTTCGTATTGGAAAAGATCCAGACTGTTCAGATTTTGGCCCGGATTGGACGCCATTACCCCCGGCTGGTGGCTCAATAAACGCGCGGACCGCCCCTGCTCCTGAGGTTGTCAGTGATTGTCTGCTTCCGCCCCAGTCAGGGTATCAAGGACTGGAGAATCAACTCTACCGTGTGGAAATTCACCAAGGCGGTCTGCTGGAAAAGGGCGGCGTAACCTTCAAGTGGTCCAGGGAGAATGGGTCGGTGGTAACCCCGGTACAGAAAATTGATGGCTCAACCATTACCGTGGAAAGTCTGGGGCCGGACGAGGTGAAGGGTTTTGCTGTTCATCAATGGGTTGAGTTACAACATGATGTTGATGAATTGCAGGGGTTGCCAGGCATAATGTGCACGATTGGTGAAGTATTGGACGCACACACCATCACCATAACAGAACAACCTGAGCAAATAGACCCAATCGCTCTTCATGCCAAACTCAGGCGATGGGAAGGATCAGGGGAGATACAAGCCGAGATTCCACAGGAAAATGACGGCTGGATCAAACTGGAAAACGAGATTGAGATTAAGTTTTCAGAAGGTCACTATAGCACCGGTGACTACTGGCTGATACCTGCCAGAAGCGGCCGATGTTCAGCACTCGGAACCATCGAATGGCCCCATGATGATAACGCAAAACCGCTGCCTCAACTTCCCCATGGGATTTCCCATCATTACGCGCCGCTGGCGATAATATCGCTCCTGGACGGCCAGTTTGACAATGCTCTACCTACTGATTGCCGCAACCAATTCCTTCCGTTGATTGATCTACCAGGTTCCGGTCAGACCTGCATGACACACTGCTGCACTCTGACGGTCGGAGACGGACGAATAAGCAGGGGCGACTTCAACGACCTGCAGGAAGCTCTTGACAACATGCCGGAGCAAGGCGGTTGTATCTGCGTCCTGCCTGGAAATCATTATGCCTGTGTCAAGTCAACAGGTTGCGAGAACATTCATATAAAAGGGTGCGGTATTCACAGCAAAATTTATCCAAGTCTGCATGATTCCAGTCAGCCGATTTTCGCCTTCTCATCCTGCCACAATATTACCTTGGAACACCTGACCTTGATCACTCTGACTGGAACGGCGATAGAGGTCAAAGACGTTGAAGATACGCCAACATCCGGACTTTTTATAGAGCGAAACACTATCCTGGGCTATACACACGCCATTGATATCCGCGTAGCAAATCAGCAAGCCGGCAATAACACGATTCGAATTCGCAACAACGAAATCGGCATCTGGGATCTTGAAGACGGAGGTGTTGCTGTTTTTTGCAGCGCCGATGACGTGGTTATTGAAGATAATCGGATAGTTGTGATACCACCGGTTAACCAGGAGAACAAGATTGATCCGCGGGTCCCGGATGGTCCGGAAGATGTAATTTTTGATCCATGTGCAGACAGAACTATCCTATATACAAGCCCTGACCTCATGAGCAGACTGGCTCTCTCGACACAGGACTACCTCAGAACCGCTCTAGCGGCATTACAGACAGGCTACAATGCCCGTGGCGGGATGCAGTTTGATGGCGGTTCGGAACATGTTCGTATCACAGCGAACACAGTTGTCGGTGGTACAGGAAACGGAGTGACCTTGGGTGCTTTGCCGGAGGAAAACTTTATTGATCCCAGAAGTAACGAGTATCTAGATACTGCCCATCTCAATGACCGTCAAAGGAGTTCATTAGAGAAAGGCCTCGATCCATTTTTGTACGAAATCATAGTTGCCGACAACACCATTACAAACATGGGCTTATCTGGTGTCGGGATGGTTACATTCATAGACCCAGAAGAAGTTGGCTTGATGATTTGCCTGGAGGATTCCTCAATCACAGATAACGTTATCACCCACTGTGCGAATCAGATCAATTTCACTTCAGATAAGAGTATCCAAATCGGTTACGGCGGCATTTCCCTGGCATGTTGTGAAAATGTTGCAATTTCTAATAATAGAATAGAAGACAACGGGCAAGGCTGCAACCAACCGATATGTGGAATATTCATCCAATATGGCGAGCTGGTTAATATCAGTGACAACCGGATTATTAACAACGGTCCGCAACGCACAACGACATCGCTGCCGTCATGGGCTCGTCACGGCGGCATAGTGATAACCATGGTTATTCAACCAGCAACACCAGCAATTACTGGAAATACTGTTGCTTCTCTGCGAAACGGTATATCTGCTCTAAAAATTCACGGCAACATCATTGTACAGCCCAAAGGACAAGCCCTCATGGTAATGGCCTTAGGCCCTCTTTCCATTGTTGGAAACCAATTCACATCTCAGGGGGTTGGTAGACTCAGTACGAATTCAGCTTATGGCCAATCTACTCTCCCTTGTGGAGTGATAACCATAATAAACCTTGGTGTTTCTCAGAATCTCCTTGAAACTCTACCGGTTGACCACCCACTCTCTCAGCTTTGGAGCCTCCAGAATATGACATCCAGTGGGATGGAATCGAAATATCAAACCTTACCAAACGGCAATGTATTATTTGCCGACAATCAGATAACCCTTGATATGCAACCAACCGACAGAAATATCTTCAGTGCTCAACTCATTGCAACCTTAGATGATGTTTCGTATACAAACAACCAATCCAATTGCACTTGCTTATATTCCGATGCACGTGAGGAAACTGCCGGTTCGTTGAAAATGGGTACCAATGGAATTATCCTTGGTGCTACGTCCAGAATAAACAACAACAGATTTCACGAGGGAATGAACAATACTGAAATCTCAGTAATATCAATCGGGCTTGCAAACACAACAACAGAAAACCAGGCAACTCACTGTATATTGGTGTTTGGATACATAAATTTCTCTCACAAAAAATCAAACACAATGTATCTCCACAATAATAAAGAGAATATATGCGCTAAGATCGCTGAGAATTACCTACCTATCTTAACGGAACATCAGACGAATAAATGGGGAATGATCGAATGAGTAGCAATGAAAATTCAAACCACGTTGACGTAGTCTTTACTCTTCTTCATACAAAAAGTAAGGAAGGGATGGACAATTTAAAAGTATTTCAAACAACAAAAAACAAAATGCTAAAAAAAGAAAAAGACAGATTGGAGCGAAAATATGGGGTAAATCATCCTCGCGTAAAAAGACTCTATGACCGCATTAAATCAACCAACACAGTCCTGAAAGAGCTTGATATTGAAAACCAGGAATCATACGTTGAGGTTCCTGAACAAGAGTGAAGCATGTACCACGTTCCATTAACGTGGTGACGATCAACCTTCATCCATTTGCAGCAGGGTTCTCACCTCCTCAGGTGAAGTCATGGCCAGGGCCTGCTCTGCAATTTTTTGGGCTTCAATGGTGTGTATATCCCGAACAGCGCCCTTCTGTCCTGGAATCATCGGGGCATTCATGCTCAATTCATCCACCCCTAATCCGATAAGCAACCCAGCAGCCTTGGGCATACCAGCTAAAGCCCCGCACATTCCGACATGAATATTGCAACGATGCGCGGCATCAATGGCCATTTTCATCATTCGCAGCACAGCGGGATGCAGAGGATCAGGAAGCAATGCCACCCGCGGATTGCCACGTTCTGCAGCCATCACATATTGACTGAGATCATTGGTACCAATGCTGAAAAAATTCACCAAAGGTGCCAGCTGATCGGCAACCGCCACAGCTGAGGGTACTTCGATCATGATACCAACCGGTATGTCATTGTTATAGCTTTGCTGATTACCACGAACCTGTCGTTTGGCTATTTCCAACAGGGCGATGGCATCTTTCAGTTCCTGAACAGTGCCAACCATGGGAAACATAATGTGAATACCGTTTCCATGGGATGCCCGCAGGATAGCGCGCAACTGACAAAGGAACAGCTCCTGATTAGCAAGGGTAAAACGAATTCCGCGCAGGCCGAGAAAAGGATTCCTTTCCTTTTCGCTGTGCAGGTAGGTGACAGGTTTGTCCCCTCCGATGTCCAGGGTACGAATTATTACCGGTCTGTTTTGCATCTCCTGGCCAACTGTTCGGTAAATATGATACTGCTCCTCCTCGTCAGGTGACGCATCCCGATCAAGAAAAAGAAATTCTGTGCGAAACAACCCTATCCCACGGGCATCATACTCCAGAGCCAGCGCGAGGTCTGGAGTCCCTGCAATATTGGCAGCAATCTGAATTTCAACACCATCCCTGGTAATAGCCGGTCCATGGCTTTGCTCTCTAAGTATCTGCCGTTTGTGTTCCTGTTCTCTTTGCCTGAAATAATACTCTGCAAGCGTTCTCTTATCAGGATGGGGATAGAGACACCCGCTTCCTCCATCAAGAATAACGGTTTGTCCATCCTTGACAAGAGAGAGGGCCTCCATAATTCCGGTTATCGTTGGTATTCCACGGGAGCCTGCAATGATGGCAGCATGGGAAGTCGGGCCACCTGCAGCCAGACACAGACCTAGAATCTTATCTTTAGGGAGTCCTGCCACTTCGGAAGGAGACAAGTCATGAACAATAAGTATGACCGGCTCTTCAAAATCAAATGAAGGTGTAAAGATATCAGAAAGTTGAACAAGGACAGCCCGTTGAATGTCGACCACATCTGCTGCACGCAAGCGCAGATAATCGTCGTCAATGTTACGATATTCTTCAGCGACCCCATCAGTAACCGTCTTCCAGGCATATTCAGCAGAATATTTTTCTTCAGTAATGAGCTTTTTTGCAGCCTGCCGAGTCTCGGCATCTTGCAGCAACAACTTATGAAAGGTGAAGATGTCAGCTTCCTCACTTCCAAAATCCTGCTCAGCTTTTTGCTCCAGCTGTTCACATTCCTCTATGGCGAGAAGTTGGGCTTTCTCCAGTCGTGCGACCTCAGCATCCACATCATCACACAAGACCAGTTCCACATCAGGCACTCTTATATCCGGTAATGCTGCGACACCAATTACAATACCCTCTGAAACCGGAATACCGCACAGGCCGTCTTCCATTTCGACGGAAAGCGTATTCGGCATGGCAAGAGGTTCAGCCACAAAGACAGCAGATGATTCGCCAAAAGATTCCCCATGTAATTTTCTGACTGCTTCTCTGGCCGCTTCTGCGTCCTCTCCCTGGAAACGAAAAATGACAGTTTCCCCTTGGCGGATGCCTAATGTGGTAACCTGGTTAATGCTTTTTGCATTCACCAGTTTACCATCTTTTTCTACACTGATATCTGCTTGAAAAGATCCTGCACAGCCGACAAGCCGGGATGCAGGACGGGCATGGAGTCCATTGGGATTATGGATAACCAGTCGCAGTTCAAGGCCACGGGGTGTAATGTTTTCTTCTGGCAGGGTGGATACAGCTTCATATCCAAGTTGACTGTTCTTTGCCCGAAGAGCATTTTCAGCTTCCCTGGCCACAACCTCCAGGTTTGCCCCCAAAGATGCCTGAATTGCAGCAACAAGAGTTCCCTCAATAACCGGAGCCGGGCTGAGTCGAACCAGTTCTTTTACCTCTGTATCGAGAAAATCCAGTGCAGTCTCAGCACTTAACAGAGCACTCCCGAGATCCATAAGCACCAGGACACCATCTCGTCCGGCAACCCTGTTTATGGCATCCATGACCTGCATTGGATCAGTGCCTATGGGATTTTCAGGATCATCAATCCCTCCCACAAAGGCTATCTGTTCCATCTGTGGAACCATCTGGGCAACCAGTTCCTTCAGACCGGCAACCAGAGTACGGCTATGGGAAACTACCACTATTCCGACCATTCTTTCACTCCTGCTCGCATGGGGCAGTTATACTCCGGTAACAACAGAGGATTATGTATTGATGACATCCAGTAAAGCCTGAAGCATCAGATATGAAGACGTGGCACCTGGATCCTGATGTCCTACGCTTCGTTCCCCAAGATAACTTGCCCGCCCTTTTTTCGCCAGCATCTCAATGGTTGCAGTCATCCCCTCCCTGGCTGCCTGTACAGCAGCCTGTAAAGACGCCAATACATTGTTACCATTTTCAGATGCTGCTTGTTCGTAGGCCTGCACACTTGGCAACCAGACATCATACATGGTCTTATCTCCGGGATTAGGCTTACCACGTTGAACAATCCCTTCCGTACAATTTTTCAACAAAACAAGCAAATCAGCGCAATCCAATTCTTCTTTTCCCGCAAGGGCCATACCACTGCGCATGAAGCAAGTGCCATAAAGAGGGCCACTGGCTCCACCTACACTGGACATCAACTTCATCCCTGTTGTTTTCAGAATATTACCTATATCACCTGAAGCATACTCAGGCAATGAGGCTTTGACCTTGTCAAACCCTCTGTGCATATTGATGCCATGATCTGCGTCACCTATTGCAGAATCAAGCTCTGTCAAATACTCTCTATTTGCAGCCATGACTTCAGCCACTCGCTCCAGCCAGAAAACAATTTCTTCCTTTTTTACTCCCATGCGTACCTCCGCATTGCGGTGGTTGCAATAACAACCACCGGGTTATTGAGTGTCTGTCCACAAATGAAAATCACCATTCGAAAGCAGGTAAGCAAACACCCCGGGGAACCTTCAAAATTCTACCACACACAGATCGCAGATATTCGTGTCTTCGCTTGCCTTCAAGGACCTTTTTTTCAGATTACACAGCTATCGGGCCGGCAAGCGAGGAACGATTCCTTGAAAGGACCATGTATGAACCGGCACTATCTCTTTCAGGCACATCTTTTACCGCGCTACAAACCCCGGAGTCTGTGCCGGAGCATCCCAGTATTTCAGCAATTCTTCGTCAACTTTCAGCAAGGTGATGGAACAGCCCTGCATTTCCAGTGAAGTAATATAGGGACCGATGAGATTACGAACTATTGTTATTCCCTTCGCCGTGCATATCTCATCAAGTTTCCGGTAGACCGCATAGAGTTCTGAAAGAGGGGTTCCTCCCATGCTGTTGACAAAGGCGATGACCTGGTCCCCGGAATTCAAATCTTCATCAACCAGTTCTTTTTCCACCCAGTCATTGGCCACCCTGTCCCATTCACGTATGGTTCTGGTATATCCCTTATCTGCGAGTATTCTTGTCGTAAGAATTTCTGTTATCTCATCAACGGATTTCATGGTTGCCCGCTCAATACCTGGTTCACCATGAATTCCAATACCTATTTCTATTTCCTGCTCACCGAGTTCAAATGTCGGTTTCCCTGCAGCAGGCACGGTACAGGATGTCAATGCCATTCCCAGGGAACGGCCATTGAGGTTCACCTTTCTCGCCAGATCTGCACAAGTATCAAGGTCACAACCAGCCTCTGCTGCCGCACCTACGATCTTTTCCATCAGAACAGTCAGCCCCACGCCTCTTCTTCCTGCGGTATATAAGCTATCTTTTACAGCCACATCATCATCCACAAGAATACTCTGTACGGCAATGCCTTCTGCGGCGACCAACTCGGCTGCGGTTTCGAAATTCATCACATCGCCGGTATAATTTTTTACCAGGAAAAGTACTCCTTTTCCATTTTCTACGGCCTTTGCGCATTCGTACATCTGGTCAGGAGTTGGGGAAGTGAACACCTCACCGGGACATGCACCATCCAACATCCCATATCCCACAAAGCCACCGTGCATGGGCTCATGCCCGGAACCTCCTCCTGAGACAACAGCAACCTTGTCACCCGTCACTGCCCGACAGATATAATGCGGGTCGATGTTGACCTTCAGCTCAGGATGCGCTAAGGCCATCCCCTGCAATTGCTCCACAACAACATTATCCACATCATTGATTAATTTTTTCATCTCTGCCTCCCTGTTGGCATCTCCTGCTCCAATACGACAATAATACCGACGTCAATTTTTGATGGCCGGCCCAGCACAACACCTGCCTGTGGGTGTTCACAACACAGCACAAAGGCGATGTAACATATTAGTATATAATGTATTTCTCTACAAACAGATTGCGCAGGGGTCAGCAAATGAGTACGATTATCCGTTCAGGATCGTGGAAAAAAATACTTCTCCAAAAATTGCGCAGGCTATTGGCTCATGTTCACGAGTTAATCGACCAATTCAATTGGACAATCTATTTTTTCCACAAGCCTTAAGATATGAAAGGCTACATTCCCCCAAGCAAATAAAGAATGTCGCCTTTTCATGCCTCTATCACTACAAGGAGAAAATAAAAATGAAACGAATCCTGGGTTGTATCCTCTTACTCATGTTTGTTACTTGTGCCCCCACTTTTGCAAAGGAATTCACCCTGACCAGCCCTCAATTGTCCCCTGACGGCACCATGCAGGAAGAACAGGTTTTTAACGGTTTTGGCTGCAGTGGTAAAAATATATCTCCCCAACTGGATTGGTTTGGAGCACCTGAAGGAACCAAGAGCTTTGCTTTGACGGTCTTTGATCCCGATGCTCCTACCGGAAGCGGATGGTGGCACTGGGTCGTTTTTAACATCCCTGCCACCGTGCATGGTCTTCCACTGGGGATGAACCAGGAGACTCTTCCAGTTGGAACTATCCAGAGTCGAACCGACTTCGGTGCAACCGGCTACGGAGGAGCATGTCCGCCAGTTGGTGAAAAGCCCCACCGCTACCAATTTACCGTCTGGGCATTGGATGTTGCTACATTACCGCTGGACCAGGATGCTCCTGGTGCAATGGTTGGTTACTATATCCATTCCCACCAACTGGGAAAAGCTGAAGTCAGCGTTACGTACGGTAGATAATCCACATAGTTATTCCCCAGACCACCGGACAGTCCTAACCGGTGGTCCGCTTCTCCACTTTTTTCTCCCCAAAGAACAGTCTCCACTTATTCCCCGATCTATTGTATGATACACACCACACAGGCAGGGGCATAAAAAAATTCCCTGTGAGCAGTCAGATTTCAACATATATTCTCAACATGGACAATGATTCCGTTATCTGTATCGACGGCAAGCAGATCAAACAGTTTCGCGAAAAACAGAATCTTACCCAGCTTTATCTAGCCACAGCTGTTGGTGTAACCACAGAAACGATCTCGCGCTGGGAAAACAGAGCATATCCTTCCATAAAAAAGGAAAATGCTCTCAAACTCGCCGAAGCTTTAGAAGTTCCCCTTGAACATCTGAGTCTGCATCCAGACAAAGACACCTGCTGTCCAGCATCTGTCCACAAGACAACAACCAACGTACTGTATTTCAGCCTTTTCAAGAAGAAGACAGTATACATATCCCTGGGTGTCCTTTTCAGTCTCCTTCTGACTCTCTGGGTTAAAAAAGATTGGACAGGCACCCTATCTATCTCCAGTGAGCTATCCACCTTTCGCTATCTTCCTGATCACATCCTGCCTAATCAATCATTTCCTGTCATAATCAGGGTAGATACAAACTCCTTGCACGGCTCTTTTATGCTGCGTGAAGAAATACCAGGTGGGTGCAGAGTGGTTCAGACATCTCCTCCGGCATCGGATCATAACAATGATCAGCACAAACTCAAATGGATGGGAAAAAAGGGAAAAAACCGTTACCTCACATTCATCTATATACTTGAACCTGAAAAAATCATCCCGCTTGACAATATCCTGCATTTTTCCGGGGATATCATTATGTATGGTAACGAGTCCGTCCAAAACGAAATCAGCGGTAAAACGATTGTCACTGTATCACCATATCATTGGGCTGATCAAAACCAGGACAACCTTATCGATGATCATGAAATGCTTACTATTTACGAACTTTTTTCAGAACATGGCCAAATGCCCATCGGCCTGAAGCAGATTAAAACCATATGGGCAGATCAAGGTTATTTTTGGGACCATGATTCAGGTAAAATTCACCATACTCAAAAACTCGAACATGCCGGTAATAATCTATAGCAACGGCTGTAAAAACAACCTGTGCATTTAAAGGAAGGAGCAGATGGAGATCTATTACCAAATACCAGTCACAAGAAACATCATGACCGTACAGCAAATCGTCAATATAATGAAATTACTGGGCCAGCTCAAAAAACGTGCACTCCATATGGTCCTTGTCCTTGGTGTCCTGTTGTCCTGTACACCATGTTCGACTGCTTTAGGGCAGGATATTATCGGAAGATACAAAGTCAAAGGTAACAGAATTATCCACAAGATAGTCATTCCACAAGATCCGCCAGCAGCGGTTATCGTTCTCCAATACCTTCCCAAAGGCACAGATGTCGTTAAAACATCGCCGGACTACAGTAGCTACGATAAAGAAACAGGCACATTGAAATGGCTTTTCGACGATGTGCAGCCAGGACACCTTTCTCTCAAAATCACCCTTGCAAAGAGAATAGATGCTAAAAATATTTCTGCTGAAGTCCTGTTTTTGGACCAGACTGGCCAAAGCAACATCTTTTCGTTAAGCCCTCTCCCGATGAAACGACGCGCTATAGAAGGGTGCTGAACATCAGTATTCTTCCCAAACAGCTACCAGACAAGCCCTGGTCAACATACTGAAATCATTGATATCTATATTGATGTCAGGTGATACGCCCTTCTCCTTTTTTTCAGAAAAGCTACAGTAGCGTGTAAGGACACACACACCACTTTACTGAAACAAGATACAAGGAGGTTATCATGGGCTCCAGTCTCTCGAAACTTTACAGAACCACTTACCGCCAGGTAGTGTTCACTCTCTGTAGTATTCTGCTCATCCCACCTATCATCTATGCGGGAAATACTACCCAACTCTCCACAACCGTACAGTGGGACAATCCCAAGGTGGAGCAGCAAATGCTCACTGATCGTTATCTCGAGCTGTTGGTAACAGTCCCTGAAAACGTTTCGTATTCAGACCAAGACACAAGAAGTCCCCTCAATCTTTGCCTGGTGATAGATCGCTCTGGGTCCATGGGTAGTGAAGGCAAACTGGAGATGGTCAAAAAAGCAGCGAAAGAGATGTTAGGCGGCTTGCAGCCTGGAGACCGTTTTTCTTTGATAACCTATAGCGATTCCGTGGAAATACATTTTTCTTCGATGCCGGCATCAAGGAGAGCATCTATCTATCACCTTATTGATTCCCTGGAGCCAGGTGGTAACACCTATCTCAGCGGAGGACTGGAAGCCGGGTACGAAGAAATCAAACTCCACTTTGATCCCACTGCGATCAACCGGGTATTTCTGCTCTCCGATGGCCTTGCCAACAGGGGAATCACATCATCCTTTCAACTGGCAGAAATTGCTGAGCAACATGCCAGAGAGGGTATATCTCTCTCAACCTGTGGTGTTGGCTACCAGTTTAATGAAGACCTGATGGCCGAGCTTTCAGAACGTGGCAGAGGCATGTACTACTATGTCGAAGAACCTGCACAGCTGGCTGATATTTTCAACCAGGAATTGCGCAATCTCCGCTATCTTGCAGCAAAAGATGTCGAACTGCATCTTCAGCTTGCTCCAGGTGTCGAAATGACAGAAATCTTTGCCAACAGTTATCAGACCCATGGTCCAAATATAACGATTCAGGCCGGCGACCTCGCAGCTGGAGAACTTCGCCGAATACAACTGCATGTACAGTTCCCTGCTTTTGCTCCAGGCATACATGAAGTTGGCACCCTCTTTACCACATATCGAATCCCAGGAAGTGGGAAACTGTTTTCAAAACAGCAGAAACTCTCCGTTGTCTCGGGTAAATATGGGGATAATATTGATCGTTTTTCCGATCCTGGAGTGATGGAACGCTCAGCGGTTTTCCATGCAGACAGGGCCAGAAAAGACGCTGCCACAGCTATCTCCCGCGGGGATATTAGAGAAGCGAAAAAACAACTGAATAGTGCCATGGAACAACTTTCAACAAGCCCAGTGCAGGGAAAAAGAATTCAGAAAGAAATGGAACAGACGAAAAAATTCAGCAACTCTTTACATAATTCCCATAATTCCGCAGACAGGGCCAGAATTGAGAAACGAATAAAACATAAAAGCTATGTCATAGAAGGATGCTGAACCTGCTGCATCAGAATGTTTTCGGGATTTCCTTTTCTGGGATTTCCCGGGAACATTGGAAACAATACCTATCTGTTAACCGGTGAACTTAGCAGAGGTAACCACGTAACATAGTATCATGATTCCTCTTTTCAGCTCTTTCAAATTTACAGCCTACACGCCGCTTTTTGCTATCCAGATGAACCACTTTCATCCTTTTCTGAATTTCCCTGTTTTGTTGATTATCCAAACGGAAAACAACTCTCAGCGTATCATGCAGTCGAACCACCTGATCATCATAGATATTGAGCGCTAAACCTCCCAGGGAAAGATCTGCAACAATACCTGTTCGCATCTTTCGCGTATACTGTGAATCGTTCACATACTCAGCATACAGATGTACTTTTTTACGAGAAGACTGTCGAAAATCAATCTGGATGGGAAAAATCTTTCCGCACGAACACCTCACCTGTACACAATGCTTTTTTCGCTTCAATTTTTCCACATCAACGATACGAACTTTTTCACATGATGGACACATGACGATAATAGTTCCTAATTGACTGACGCTGTACTGTACCGCCTTTTGATTACTCATATTCGCCGCCTTAAGATGCAAAACTATAGCAACAGTTTCTGATATGTTATTTCTTTCCCGGGCAAAAAAAAAATCCATGTTCAAAGGCTCAGTGTGTACTTGCTGGATCATGGCCTGTCAATATACCCTCGTCCCGTGTCAGCAATTTGGCACTCTTTGTAAAACATATCGGCTCACATTCCATCCAGCCACCCGCGTAAAAGCGGGATCACTGACATAAGCCAACTATAATACTGTAACAATTTCATGACAACGTATTCATAATACAAAATGGGTCATAACTTGCATATTATGCGCACACATCATTCATAATTACAGGGACGCATATGAACAAACTGACATTATTTGCCGGCTTGCTACTAATCATAATCTCTCAAACTTCTGCCTTGGCCGAGCCAGGGTCTGTTACTGTTGGTGCCAAAGGGGGCACACTCGGTGTTGGCGGAGAAGCGGATATAGGATTGAATGACTATCTTCACCTGCGTGGTGGGGTCAACCTTTTGAAATTTTCCTTTGATTCAACCATTTCAAATATCGATTATGAAATGGAGCCTGAGTTCAAAAACGCCTCTCTCCTTTTGGACTGGTATCCGTTTGGGGGCGCTTTTCGCCTCACCGGAGGACTGTTTCTCAATGATAATAACATCGACCTGACGGGAACACCTCGAAGTGATTCTGAATATTGGGACGCGATCCCGGCAGGTTATGAAGCATATCGATCCTATGCCGATTCTATCAGAGTTCATGGTTCAGTGGATTTCAACACCCTGGCGCCCTATGTGGGAATGGGCTGGAATAGCAATACAGAAAAAAAAGAAGGCTGGGGTCTTGCCTTTGAAATAGGCGTACTGTTCCAGGGAAGCCCTTCGGTCTCATCCTTAACAGTTACTGCAGATGAACCTTTTGATGTCTTGGCAAATCATCCTGAAGTACAGCAATTCCTGAAAGAAGAACAACAGGCCATTGAGGATGATCTGGAAAATTTTCAATATTATCCTGTGGCTTCCCTTACCTTGAGCTATACATTCTAGCCCATTCTGTTTCAGGCACCATACCTGGCTTCCGCAGGCTCAAAACGTAAACTGCAGAATATGCCACAGCCACCACCTATGAGGGTGGTGGCTGTAACTGTATTTTTCCCTGCCGGTTGCGACAACCACGATGCGCCGCATGCATACGGTGCTGAAAACTCCATTTAACGGCCAGCCGGACAAGATACAACCAGGGGCTTGCCCACACCCTGGGCCGCTGTTCGAGCAGCGTCACTTTACCAAACAGCAAATCCAGAATATGGCAGGTCGTCATATGCCTGCCAAGATATTCGCTACATCCACCACAGTATGTAACGACTGTGAGCGCTGAAATCGCGGTAAACTCCTGCTGACGAATCTGTCCCCATGCCCCGGCCAACTCTGCATCGAGCAGATGTACGCCTCCCCCCTCCCCGCAGCAAATGGTATGGGATCCTGTGTGTTGCATTTCATGACACTGTATTCCCATCCTACTCAGTAAAGAGCGAACAGCTTCATGGAGTTCCTGATGATCCCGGGTAACACAGCAATCATGCACAGTGGCGGTTCCTTCAAAAACAGGTAATACCAGATGCTCGCAAGTGTCAAGATACTCGTATATTGTTCGTATACGGAGAGACCCGGCCTGGGATGACAGCATGGAGTAACAGCCAGGACAGCTGACATAGATGGTTTCGACCCCTGCCTTCCGGAGCACGCTGCACATGTCACGCACTTGTGATTCTGCCGCAGATACGTCTCCGAGATCGTGGGAAGGCCGCGCACAGCAATCAAGTACAAGACCGAGATGTTCTATGTTTGCTGCCAATGTGTAAAAAAGTTGCTGAAAGACCTTCGGTCTTGTCCCTGGCAATGAACAACCAGGAAAATAGACAGCCCGACATCCGGTCGGCAAACCATACCAACTGAGCAATGATGAAGATCCTGCTTTTTCCCAAAATCGCAAAGGTCCATGGGCAGAATACCGCCCCTCCCCTTCCTCAATGTAAAGAGTACGTACGGCCAACACCATTTCTGCGGGGTCAAGTCCCTGTGGACAAACACTGCTGCATAATCTGCAAAGACTGCAGAAGAAAGGATTTACATCTCCAACACCGTTTATCCAACTGGCAGCCAAGACTTTTGGGTTACCAAAATTCTTCAGAAAACGACATTTTCCAACGCATATCCCACACTGGGTGCAATGAGCTCCCATATGCGCACACAACCTTTTTGCTTTCTCTCCATTCCCTTCCATCAGCGCCTTTACTTTCCCAGGTTAACGGTTACAATTATCTTCAGTCTCCAGGTAAACTGTTATTGCGAAATATGTAAGCACAAGTTACCCATGAGGCTTAACGGTTCGACTTACAAGCAGGTGAATGTGCCCAGCTTTTTTTCTGAATTATCCATACAAATCCTGTCTACGAGGTCCAGGTGGAAAACCTTCTTAGTCAGCTTGAAACAACATTACAAACATCTCTTCTGTTATCCCTGGGGATAGCCTATCTGGGTGGGCTCCTGGCCAGTCTGACGCCCTGCATTTATCCCATGATCCCGATCACGGCCGGAGTTATAAGCCATTCGAATCTTGGGGGTTCAAAGCTACGGGGGTTTCTGTTATCTTTGAGTTATGTGGCCGGCATGGCCTTAACCTATGCACTGCTTGGGATATTCGCAGCTGCCACCGGTCATTTTTTTGGATCTGTAAGCACCAACCCATGGACCCTGATCGTAGTAGCCAACCTCATTCTATTGTTTGCTCTCAGTATGCTGGATGTATTTGAGCTGCCTACCGTTGCCAGTTCATTCACAACGAAATGGCAAGGCGTTCCCGGTGTTTTTATTGCCGGCATATCCTCAGCCCTAGTCGCAGGTCCCTGTACCGCGCCTGTTCTCGGAGTTCTGCTTACCTATGTCGCCTCAACTCAGAACCTGGGTACTGGTGGGATACTGCTTTTTTCTTTCAGTCTGGGTATGGGAACATTACTGCTGGTCATTGGAACCTTTTCAAGCTTCCTGGCCGCCATCCCCCGATCAGGCCTCTGGATGGTACGCATAAAAAAAATCATGGGGCTCTGTATGCTGATATTGGCTGAATACTTTTTTATTAAGGCGGGAACGTATCTTATTTAGTGTCTATCCATAAGACATGGTAACTTCATACGTCCAAAAACTTCATAAACCTTAAACAAGGCTATTCCATGAATTTTCGCATTGCACTGATAGTTCTGTTTTCCTTCTTTTTCACCTTCGCACCTTCTCTTGGACTTTCCAATGAGATCGGTAAACGTCTCCCAGCATTCAATGGCAAAACCCTTGACGGAAGTTCCATACGGATGAATAGCATCATCGGTAAAAAACCTGTGCTGATTGTTTTCTGGGCGTCGTGGTGCCCAAGCTGTAAATCGGAAGTACCCCGTATTAATGAGCTGGTTAAAAAATATAAAAGCAAGGGAATGGAATTTATTGGCATTAATATCGGGGCCAACGACTCTCCCAAAAGGGCTAAGGCTTTTGTAAAAAAGACCAAAATGAATTATCCGGTCATTTTCGATAAAACAGGTACCATCAGCAACCAGTACAGGATTGTAGGTGTCCCCACAATCATTGTTGCTGACAGTGCAGGAGTAATCCAGTTCAAGAATTATGGCACCCCAAACATCACAGATAAAGTCTATGAAATATTGAATTCAAAATAACCGGTCAACAAAAAAAAAGCGGTCAGAATTTTCTAACCGCTTTTCTAAAAAGACACAGAGCTTTCTTACAACATCTTTGTTCATGCCTGCTGATATCAGGGTTCATCCTCCTGTGATACCAGGGGATAGGACTGCTGTACGATATCCGGTATGGTCTGTGGCCTTCCAGTTGCAATATCACAAAAAATAAACAGGGTCTCCGCCTTGGCGATGAGCGTATCATCATCAGGGCGATGGAACTTAAATTTGCGCAGAGAGCGAAATTTTTTTAATTCTGCGACCCATGTATGCACGTGCAGCAGATCCCCCGCGTAGCTGGAGTGGTGATACTCAATCTTATGGCTGCGAATAATCCAGGTGGCCCCATGCTCAACATATCGCGTATAAGGCCAGCCAAGGAGAGCAGAATGATGCATGGCCGCATCCTGCATCCACTGCACATACTGGACATTTCCAGTATGCCCGTTAACATCGATTACCGACTCCGGAACAATTATTTCAAGGGTGCCAATGGGTATCATTCTGGTAATTGTGCTCGACCTTCAAAGGTATCAAGATTATGTCCACTGGCAGCAAGCAATCTTTGCTTGGCCAAATGATATGAAACCAGGGACTGGGCCAGTCGACCATAGGTGGTAGTCAGGTCTCGCTGGGCTTCATTGAGGCGAACCAGCGAAGTTTCACCAGCTTCGTACTCATTTTTTGCAAGATCACGGTTTTCCTCAACCAGCTTGACACTCTCCCGTTGCAGCCGCACCTGCTCCTTGGCCGCCTCCAGCAAAGCGACATCCTGACGAATTTCTGCTGCAACCTGGTTACGCACATTGGCCAGGGTATATTCTGCTTCACGTCTGACCTGCTTGGCTTCAAAGAGCCTGGCCTTGTCTTCCCCACCGGAAAACAGGTTCCATTGCAAATTGAGGGAAATTGAGTTGCCGAAATCATCACCGGTAAAGCCCGCATCTTCCTCCCGGGCACCAGTGACATCGCCAGCCAACTGAACCGTAGGGTAAAATGGAGCCTTGGCCATGCCTGTGCCGGCTTCAGCCCGCTGTACGATCTTTTCCAACTGCCGAACATCCGGACGAACGGACAATGCATCCTGAATCAAGCTGCTGACTTCAGTACTGGAAGCATCCAGGGTAACGTCCTTATCCAGGGAGGACAGACGAATATGTGCAGGCAACTGGGCGTCGGATAAACCCATCAAAGCGGCCAGTCCATAACTGGCTGCCTCAAACTCTCGTTTGCTGAGCATAAGGCTGGTTCGCGCTGAATTAAGCTGAACCTTAATATTCAATATATCCCCCCAGGGTCCGGCACCTACATCATATCGATTTTGAGCGTCCTCCAGCTGGCGAAGATAAAAGGCCTCATCAGCCTGGGCAATATCCACATTGGTCTGCGCCAGTTGAGCGTTATAAAATGCCTCTGCAACAGACGTCACCAGAAGCCGCTGGCTGTCCACCAGAGCAGCCTGAGCTGATTTTTGCCCGAATTCTGAGCTCTTATTATTAAATGTTCTATAAAAGCCATCAAAAAGAACCCAGGTAGCCTGCAGCCCCACAGCAAAGGAATCCGTATCCTGATCAGCTGCGCCGCCATACAGAGAAGCCAACATCTGATTGTATTGGTAATTGGTGTCAGAGAGCCGCTGATGCTGAGCGGTGCCTGTGGCATTAAGACTGGGCCACCAGGCAGCAACAGCCTGCCTGACTCGGGCCTGGGCCTGTTCAACCCGGGCCTGGGCAGCGTGCAGATCAGGATTTGCTTCAAGTGCGATATTTTGTGCAGCTTGCAGATCCAGTACATCCACATTGTCCAGAACGGTTCCCGCGTTTTCCTCTGCCTGCGATGTAATCACCAGCAGCAGGACAATAAGGCTACTCCCTATTATTGTGCGTATTGTGTTCATGGTTACTCCGGTAACGCTGATCGTTTTTGATTATCTTGGCTAGGAGTCTGTCGGAGAATTGCAATTTTTTCTCAGATTAAGGCATTTTCAGGAAATCAAGCACAGCCATATAATTGATATTGCGAGCATTGTTTCTCTGAAAATAACACAAATATGGGGAAAAAGAGCTTTCTCTGACAGACTCCTAGACTATACCCTGTATGGGCAGACGGCATCCTAAAAAAATCTACCCATCACAAGCCGGATATCTATCTGCTCGCCCCACAAGATAACTTTTTTGTGTTTGATATACAAACACCGTAACTAAAAAAGATATAAAAAATAGTTCAATAGAGCTTAGGGTCACGGAAAAAATACATTATCCCCTCTTGCTTGTCTCTCAACTCAATAACATCGTCGCGTCAATGGCTCAATACGGCCAGCATGAAACCATTGACGCGACGTGGTTACCATACCGATATCCTGCGCATTTTTGGGATATATATTATTTTCCGAGCCTCTTATCTTCGGGGAAAAATATGCCGCCTGTCAGTTTCTTGCTTTTCTTTCTTTCGCGAACACCGTACATTGCTTCCCGCTACACAGACAGAATAAGACCTTCTCCCAGCACTCCATTGCTGCAAAATCACGGGACGTCCAACCGTTGAACAGGTCTCATTCCGGTTTCATCTCCCTTGCGTCACGGCTACTCCACAAAAACAACCGCAAAAAAATAATTCATATATTGCACCCACAATGAAATCCAGACTTCGCTCCCTGTACCTGGTGGAAATTACCACCTTATTGCAGTTGACAATCCCTATCATTGTTGCCCAGGTTTCCCAGACAGCCATGGGAGTTGTAGACACTATTATGGCCGGATGGGCAGGAAAAAACGATCTCGCAGCAGTGGCTGTGGGGTCAAGTATTTTTTTTCCTTTCTTTCTGTTTCAAATCGGTTTGCTCTCAGCAGTCGTTCCACTGGTGTCACAGGCCAGAGGAAAAGGGGATGAACGGGAAATGCATACTGCCATTCAGCAGGGATGCATCATAGGCCTGTTCTCTGGCGTGCTGCTCATGCTCCTGGTAAACTGCATGGCGCCGGTACTCGAATGGATGCAGGTAAGCCCGGAGATTATCCCCCTTACCAGGCAATATCTTTTTGCAATTTCCTGGGGATTTCCCGTTGCAGGCCTTTTCTTTGCTTTGCGTAACGGCGGAGATGGAGCATCTCTGCCACGTCTTTCCATGATTGCAGGGTTTGTAGGACTGGCTGTTAATATAACGACCAACTACATACTTATTTTCGGCAAACTGGGTTTCCCCCGTCTTGGAGGTGTTGGTTGTGGCTGGGCTTCAGCAATCTCCATACTGGCCATGTGCATAACCATGTATGCTCTTCTGCAACGTCATCCTAGGACAAGCTTTAAAAAATGCGGCATAAAATACGGCAGGCTGTTTAATCGGGGAATACTTACACAGCTTAAACTTGGAATGCCCCTGGGTATTTCACTGTTTATTGAATGTTCTCTCTTTGCTGTTATCGCACTGCTGGTGAGCCGCTTTGGGGCAACAGTGGTTTCTGCACATCAAGTAGCCCTCAATTTCACTTCCCTGCTTTTCATGCTTCCATACAGCCTGTCAAGTGCTCTGGCCGTGCAGGTTGGTTTCACCATCGGCAGAAAAAGATCAGGCAGGTTGCTGCGAACAGTGCAAACCGGTCTTGGCCTGGCATTTTGCGGCGCGTTATGTACAGCAACATGTATTGTTGCAGGCAACCACGCCATTGCAGCTTTATATACTGAAAACACTGCTGTTCGCTCTCTAGCCGCAACACTGCTACTCTATGCAGCTGTATTTCAAATCCCCGATGCCCTCCAGGTCAATTGTGCAGGAGCTCTTCGCGGCTGCAAGGATACCAAAATCCCCATGCTACTGACCATACTCGCCTATTGGTGTGTAGGGCTGCCAGTAGGGTGCAGCCTTGGCCTCAATGGCTTTGGTATTTTTACACCCGGTCCTGAAGGATTCTGGGTTGGGCTCATCTGCGGTCTGTTATGTGCTGCCATTCTGCTGGGAAGACGCCTTGCACTTATCATCAAACAACGGGAACATCTGATACATCTGAATCCGTGATCTGTTTGTGCTATCACGGATTCAGGATTCAACACAAGACTATTACTTAAGGGTCGCGGAAAATAATACATATCCAAAAATTGCGTAGGATATCGGTTTGGCAACGTCGCAGCATCAATGGTTCCATGCTGGCCGTATTGAGCCATTGACACGACGACGTTACCGAGTTGAGAGACAAGCAAGATTGGATAATGTATTTTTTCGTGGTCCTAACCCGAATACAGGTTCAGGTTAATATAATCCCTCCATAACTTCCAGGCACATATCAGCCTTGTTCAGGGTATAGAGGTGAACTCCAGGGGCTCCGTTAGCCAGCAGGTCGCGAACCTGCTGACGGGCATAGTTTACCCCCACCTCATAAACAGCTTTGTTCCCCCCCTTTTCATCAGCCCGCATGACGGCATTAATCAACTGCCCGGGAACCCTCGCATTGCAAAGGTCAAGGATGAAACGAAGGGATGCCAGGTTACGAATGGGAAGCACACCGGGTATAATGGGGATGGTTACCCCCATATCCCGTAATCGCTGCACATAATCGAAATATACACGGTTATCAAAATACAGCTGAGTAATGCCGAAATTGGCCCCGGCCTCCATTTTCTGCTGCATAACCTGCAGATCTCCGGCAATGCTCTCTGATTCTGCATGGGCTTCAGGAAAAGCTGCCACACCTATACCTATCTGGGGGCATTTTTGCCTCACATAGCGTACCAGATCTGAAGCATAGGGATAGGTCGAAAACAATTCCTCATCAGGAGTTGTCATGCCGGCAGGCCGATCTCCACGCAGGGCCAGGACATTATCTATGCCCAGACTCTGCAAGGCATCCAAAAAACCATTGATTTTCTCTGTATCCGCCGCAACGCCCGTCAGGTGCGGCATGACTTCAAAATCGCATTCCCTGATCAGGCGCTCACAAATTTCCAGGGTGTTGTCCTGGGTGGAGCCGCCAGCTCCATACGTTACCGATACAAACAACGGGTTGAGCTGTTTGAGACGCATGGCGGTTTCCAGAAAGGAAGGCCAATCATCCTTTTTTTTGGGTGGAAAGAACTCCAGTGATACAAAGGGCGGTGACATGGATATTTTTTTCTGGATTTGCATCGAATCTCCTGATGACTTCAAATTTTTTTGGCCCCTGAATCCGTGACGGCACCACGCCTGCTGAGTTCAAACAATTACCCGTTACTCCTTGTAAAAAAACACAACGGGTGTGTCAACTCAGTTTTGTATGGCCGTCGGGAAGGCCTTCCGGAAGTGGCACAGCCGTTGTGTTGAGAATATCTTTATATTCCGCAGAATAGTATCAACCTGGTGGCCACATTGCATCTGTTCCACTCCAGAATGCTCAAATATTCAGGGAATGCTACACACGCTGCCTACATCGAAATTCACCCTTTCATTGCAAGGCTTTCATTTGATTTCACATGATATTTTCATTCAATTAATCATTTTTTTTGGGGCACAGAACAACAAAAGTATTTTACAAATTTATCAAAGTTTCTTATATGCAATGCCGATAAGAGTGGTAAAGAAGAGTAAATTACCACGGAAGGTAAGCCTAATGACACCAAAAGAAGCAATAAAAATATTAATGCTCAGCCCCTGCTACTGGCTCTTGGACGTGCGTGCCCGCAAAAAACTCATCAATGAATTTTGCGCAACCTATGATTCTGTAGCCGCAGGCAAACAGGAGAAGAACTTATCCCAGGTAAGAATCCCCGGGTAGTGTTCTGCTGATCTTTTTTTTTCATATTTCAGACCTGTCTTCTGTCCTGACCAGGTGACAAAACTTCTTTCTGCTCTCCCCAAGTCTTTTCCAAATTCCTGATTTGCAGAACATAGCCAGCTTCCGCCCAGAGTTAAGAATATTTACCCAGCCTCACAACACCAGGTCGTTCACTCGATATTCCATATCAGGGTAGCATTACCGCTTGCGTCCTCCCCACAGGGGATCCTGACCGAACCGCTCCATCCACCATTGTTCAGGATCATGGGCATCCATGGGAGCAGCCTTGTTTTTTATCAAGGGAAACCGGTAATCATTGCAATACCGTATCAACAATTCATATGCTGCAGTGAGTTTATACATTTTCTCACGCTGCCCGGTATCCATTTCTTTATTGCCATTATGGTCAGGATGATAGCGTTTACTGAGTTTGTAATACGCCCTTTTTATTTCACCCAACGTGGCGCGTTCACCAAGCTGTAGAACTTTTCCGGCCTGCTCGATGGCCTGCCATTCTTTCTGATTCATACCACTTCCGTACTACTTGTTATATACATGTAATCTGTTTCACAGTTATCTCATTCACTGGTTCCATTTACAACATCAACTATACTACCGGATACTTACAGATGCCACCTGCAATATTTTACCCGTATCCAGGCCTATGCAGTAAATACACAGGGGAAGCATGGAATCAGTTACTTTTCTTTTGCCAGCTTTTTTCAGTACCTTTGAGCAGACGTCCTATATTCTGGTGATGTTTTCCCCAGATAAGTGCTACCACAAAGAAAGCCAGCCAAATTTTCCATCCAGGTTCACCCAGCAACGCCAATGTCATAATAACCGAAGCCGATCCCAGGAGTGAACCCAGGGAAACATAACCTGAGAAAAACACAGCAGCCAGAAAAAGAACCAGAGCAATAAGCACGGCAAGCGGGGAAAGGAAGAAAAAAACGCCTAATGCCGTAGCCACCCCTTTTCCACCCTTCATGCCCAGGTATACAGAAAACATATGGCCGACAACGGTTGCGCCCCCACACAATGCGGTAACCAGATGTGCCTGGGGATGCTCCCCGCAAAACTGTGCCACTGCGAAAACCGGGACAAAGCCTTTGCAGATATCCAGGATCAACGTTATCACGCCAAATTTTTTTCCCAGTAATCTGGCAACATTGGTTGCCCCGATATTACAACTTCCCTGGGTACGTATATCAATGCCACTGCCCCTGGAAACGAGCAGCCCAAAAGGTATGGCGCCAATGAGATAAGATACTGCTATATAAAGGAAGTGAACCGGTTCCATGTAGTATTCTCCAAGAGATAAAGCAGGGAGTTTTATCTAAATTCTCTAAAAACTACCCTTTATTGTGAGTAAAAAGTATTTCCAGCTCACAGGCTGCTGCATAACCAGCAATTTCTTCCTGCAGAACCTGTACATAAGGACAATCCATAACAGCTAAAAGTGTCGAACGCTGCCGAAAAACTGGCAATGAACCGTCATGCTCATGGACGGGTTCAAGAATATACGGAAAAATCTGTGGTCTTCTGCATACCCAGGGCCTCTCCGGATAGATAAGGCACCTGCCGGTTTGCGGCTCTAACTGCGGACAGCTGCTGTTTCGGGGAAGAACCAGGCTCCAGCCGTTTTTCCAATGAATGACAGCAGGAGCCCCACGCTGATAAAAAGGTTGTCCGCCCGTCTGTAGACATGGTTCATCCAAGGCTGCAAATCTTCTGGATTCGGGACTGTCTATGGACTCGACAGGAAACAACGCAGCTTCTCTATCCTTCAAGGGAATTTCAAAAAACAGCTGCTGCATATCCTCGTCAGGCCCGGTACAGCATAATGTACAGTTACAGGGAGCGCAAAGAGCACTGTTCACACGCTCCAGTTCTGCTGCCAGAATATCCTGGCGTACCAACAGACTGGCGGCTGTATGGTGGTCCAGGGCGTTTCCCTCTATATCTGTAACAAGTGCAGGAAGCTCCTGCCCTGTTAAGTAGCCTGATAATCGAGATAAATAGTCACTATAGGGAGCGAGTGTTTTCTGGGGATCACCATAGCTTGCGTATCCCGTTTCAATGGAATCCGGCAGCTGTTCCACGACTTCTGCCGCTGTAAAATCACCGGTGAGCAGAAAAAACTCGACCATGGAGATAAGGGGCAGTACCGGGGTACTCAGTAACCCCAGTCCCTCACTCAACATTGTTTTGTGCACACATTACTCCTTCAGTAAAATTCAAGGCTCCAACACTACACAAAAATGAAAGGGAAGACAAGAATCCCGTGGGATGGCCCTGCAGGAACCTCATTTTCTTTACAGTGTCCTTAAGAATGGTTACATTGGCTCAAAAGGCAAGAACAGCATGCTATATCCCCGCGCCCTTTGCGACCGGGGATATTTTCCTTCATTTACAATCCAGAAAATGGCTATACGAGAAATAATTACCCTGCCTCATCCGGTCCTACGACAACAGGCTGAGGAGATCACTCTTTTTGACGACGATTTAAAAAAGCTGGCCCAGGATATGGGCGAAACCATGTACGCGGCTCCTGGAGTCGGACTGGCTGCCAACCAGATAGGCATAACCAAACGTATCGTGGTCGTTGATATTTCAGAAAACGATGACGAGAAAAAATTCATAACACTGGTCAACCCTGTTATCAGCAACGGAGAGGGCAGCGTGATTGATGAAGAGGGATGCCTGAGCGTTCTGGAATACCAGGCCAAAGTGAAACGCTTTCAAAAAATTCATGTCACAGCGCAAAATATTGATGGCACCCCCATGGAATTCGATGCCGAAGACCGTTTTGCCCGTATCATTCAACATGAGGTGGACCACCTTGACGGTGCTTTGTTTATTGACCATCTCAGTTCACTCAAACGGGCAATGTATAAGAAGAAACTGAAAAAAATCCTGCAACGGGAAGGATGATCCATTGACCGGAAGATTTCTGTTTTCTTTCATCAAAGGGACTTTCTGTATCCTCTGCGCCTGTTACCAGACCGAATTTTTTGGGAACCATCGTTTTTTTCACCCCATCAGCTCTCTTAATGGCCGGATGCAGTCAAGCGATACCGTTTCATGACCGGCTCTCCGGTACAGGATCATATACTCGAGAGAAAACCGGCCAGTTATTGAACTTCACAGGATACAGCTGTTACAATTCTTTCAGTTAGGAAAAACCTTTATCCATTACCTGCCTAAACATTTTCATGACTGCACCTTTACGTATAGTATTCATGGGAACACCGGATTTTGCTGTTCCCTCTTTACAAGCCCTCCTTGACAGTCCAGACGATGTCATTGGCGTTGTCTGCCAGCCTGATCGCAAAAAAGGCCGAGGCAGAAAACTCATGCCACCACCGGTCAAACAGCTTGCCGAAGCTGCCGGGCTGCCAATTTTCCAGCCTGAATCCATCAAAACCGATGAGTTTTTCACTACCATTGAACAACTGAATCCCGATCTCATGGTCGTGGTGGCGTATGGAAAAATTCTGCCTTCCCGCGTGCTCAGATATCCACGACTTGGGACAATCAACGTCCATGGTTCACTTCTGCCGAAATATCGTGGAGCTGCCCCTATCCAATGGGCGGTGATGAATGGTGATCCGGAAACAGGCGTTACCATTATGCAGATGGATGAAGGCATGGACACCGGTGACATCCTCTACCCAGTCAAGCTTCCTGTCACGAGGGAGGATACAGCCGGCACCATGTTTGACAAACTCTCAGAACTCGGCGGTAAAGCTCTGGCAACTGCCATTGAGCAGCTTAAACAGGGCAACCTCACACCTGTTCCCCAGGATGAGGCACAGGCAAGCCACGCCCCCATGCTGAAAAAAGAACAGGGCCACCTGGACTGGTCACTGCAGGCAGAAACGCTGCACTCTCTGATTCGCGGCCTTGATCCCTGGCCATCTGCCTATGGATTTCTGAATGACAAGCGCTTTCGCTTCTTTTCACCTGAAGTAGTCAACAAACAGGCCACAGAACCTCCGGGAACAATTGCCCTGGCAGATTCCAGCGGACTGCTCATCGCAACGGCAACAGATTATCTTCGTATCAGAGAAATTCAGCCAGAAGGCAAAAAACGCATGCCTGTGCAGGATTGCCTCAATGGCCTCAGGATTACCCCTGGCGATCAATTTGTATGAACGTTGACCTCACCCTTAGCGGCCACTGCTCCAGGAGAGGTGTCCCCTCCCAGGACCGTTACTCAAACACTCGGCATACCAGCAGAACATGTGGATTATTCATCACACGCACGGAGGACTCATAGATGGACAGGCTCTTTATGTTTATTGCAACCGGCGGCTATAGCGGTTACCTGCCCAAAGCTCCCGGGACATGGGGGTCGCTGGTAGGTGTCTTTCTTTGGTTTTTTCTCTGCCATCTCCCACTGACCACCTATCTGGTCATTACGGGCATTCTTTTCGTTATAGGGGTTGCCAGTGCCGGTGCAGCTGAAAAAATAGTTGACAGGGGAGACCCGGGCCTGGTTGTGATAGATGAAATCGTTGGCCAACTTATTACCTTGAGTATTGCGCCATTTGGTATTATTCCTGCGTTGGCAGGATTTGTGCTCTTTCGTATATTTGATATAATAAAACCATTCCCGATTAACTGGTTCGATTCCCACATCCATGGTGGGCTCGGCATTATGTTTGATGATGTTATTGCCGGGCTCTATGGTTTACTGATCCTTGCTTTTGGCCTTTGGATACTGGGGTAACTTCAGCCGCTCGATTTTTCGAGGTACTCTATGGCCCGATATATTGATATACACACCCATGCCTTTCCAGACGAAGTAGCCTCCACCGCAATTCCGGCATTGGAAAGGAGCGGTAATGTCAAAGCGTACCTGGATGGCACAATTTCCGATCTGCTGAAATCCATGGATAAAGCAGAAATTCAGGCATCCGCAGTCTGTCTGATAGCCACCAGGCCCCAACAGTACAAGCCGATCCTGGAATGGTGTGAATCAATTCGTACACCACGTATCATCCCTTTTCCTTCCGTACACCCCAAGGACCCTCACGTTCTTGAGCATGTCCAGGAAATCCATACCAAAGGATTCAAGGGAATCAAACTGCATCCCTACTATCAGGATTTTTTCATGGACGACCCCTTCCTGGCTGATTTCTATCAACTGGTGTCGGAATTGGGACTCTTACTGGTCATACATTGTGGCTACGATATTGCCTATCCTCGGATCAGGCGCTCAGACCCCATGAAAATTCTTGATGTTGTGGAACAGTGGCCCAACCTGAGACTCATCACAACCCACCTTGGCGGATGGGATGAGTGGAAAGATGTACGTGACCTGCTTACAGGAAAACCCATTTATATGGAACTCTCCTTTGCCCTGGATTTTCTCGATCAGATACGCCTGCGGGATATCTTGCTCAACCACCCCAAAGAATATCTCCTGTTTGGTTCAGACTCACCTTGGGCAGACCAGGCAACTACCCTGAAAATGCTTGGCAAACTTGGCCTGCCGGACGATCTGTTCCAGGCAATTACCTATGAAAACAGTGCCAGGCTTCTTGAACTCTGCATGCTGCCATAAGAATAGCAACGCTACATTCATCCTGCCTGCAACCATTCCCTTTATCCGAGTATGGATAATCCCGGATCTCAATGACGAGTTTACAGAGAGAAGTCGCTTGCTAAAAACGCCTATCTCTCTGACAATTACCTCACAATAACAAGAAGATACCGCCACACCCCTTGCAATTCAGCCATTCCGTCTTAGTGTATTCAATAAGGGAAACAAAGATATCGCCCTTCAAGTAAGAATAATTGAGGGGGGATCTTTTTCCCGTCCTTACCAAAAATGAACCTGAACAGAATACTGGTAAAGGTTCGCCGACGTATTGCACCTTGTTACCGGTTCGCTTTGCTGCCGGCCCATCCTTTGCCTGAAATGTTTTTCAGAGGTCTGTTCACCGTCGCATACATGGAGGAAGTATCAATGAAAACATTACATATACATGGCAAAGAAATAAGCCTGAGCGATGAAGGATTCCTGATGAATTCGGAAAACTGGGATAAAGATGTAGCAGTAGCCATGGCAAAATATTTTGGCATCAGTGATCTCAATAAAGAACAAATTGATATCATAGAAGCTATGCGTACATATTATCTGAAGAACAAAGTGTTTCCGATTCTGAACCAGGTGTGTAAAACTACACATCAACCCAAAGAATGTGTGACAGACAACTTTGTAAACCCAGAATTAGCCTGGAAAATTGCTGGGTTACCGAAGCAGGACAACATTCATTTTGTGAGCATGGATGGAAAAACCTTCAAAATGGAAACATGTTGTTAATCTGCATTTCGCAAATGAAAACATGTCATAAATCTCAACAGGAGGTGGAAGCATGTACACGGCGCAACAACTCTGCGAGCGAATCTCAAATATTTTCCCTGACCTTGGTTCATGCAATGAAGATATTACTGTAGACTATGATTCCAAAACCGAGACTTGGCTTGTGCACCTTAACGATGGAACACACAGCTTAAGTCACTACCTGGAATTACCAGATGCTGATGCCTGCCTGTCAGGCAAACAATGTGTCTCCCTTGGTCTTGAAATGGCACAAATGAAACATAACATCCACGGCGAGCAGTTTTAATGTATTAAGTGCATACCTCAACGGCGCACAGCACGGTCCAACAGTAGAGGTCTAATCTAAGGGGGTTACGAAATTACTTCATGCCTGAAATGCATCTCATAAATACTCCCCAGCGCATTGCTGGGGATGTACTAGCCCGCATCTCTCATGATTTTTTTGAATACATGCTTAACTAACTCAAATAAAAGCGTTTACTGAACACCCCTGAAAAACAGACTGTTTCTCAGGGAGATTCAAAAAACTCCCCCATGGGGCGAGCAGATTTTACAGTACCTGCTTTGTTACCGAACATTTGCAGTAGTTCACTACAGATGCATGTCCTGTGCCTCGCATCTACTGCAAAATATACTCGTGAGAAATCCGGGCTAGCTCGGATCAGGAACCCAAAAGACACTGATCAGAAGAACCTGCAACTTCATAATACCTGGCTTCAATAAGATTGTTTTCTGGATCCCTGAAATAAACTGAAGTTCCAGTTCCATGCGCTCCCCATCGAAGCACCGGCCCTTCTTCAACAGTAATACCATGTCGTACTAATCGTTCCTGCAATTTCTCCCAATCATCTTTCTCCAGAGCAACACAGAAATGATTAAGATGCCCTTGGCAACCCGTTATATTTTTGTCCTTACTCCACATTCTACGAGGAAAAAGGTCAATTATCGTATCTTTGTTCAATCGAACAGATGGGAATGGCACCTCACCGGCATAATAAGCTGCCAACCGTTCAGGAGAAAATTCCATTACTTCCGTGTAAAAGGTGATCATTGCCTCATCATTTTCCATATTTAATACTATATGGTCCATTCGTGCTTCCATTCCCCCTCCTTTGCAATATTCAAATATATGTATCTATACTGTGGTGTAAAACCAGCAAAATTCCAATAAAAAAAGCACTTACAGCTTCTCGCTGCAAGTGCTTTTCAAAATGAGATCACCCCATATGTCAGACGTCCGACACCAGGATGAGGAATCTTCCTGCCAACGTCTATCAGCTCAAAGCCGTGCGAATACGCTCCATGGCTTTTTCAACATTTTCTCTGGAATTAAAAGCAGAGATGCGGATATAGCCCTGACCGCACTTGCCGAATCCGGCACCTGGAGTGCAAACCACTCCGGCTTTGTTGAGGAGCAGGTCAAAGAAATCCCAGGAATCACGATCTCCCCACACCCAGATATACGGAGAGTTATCGCCGCCCACGTAGGTGAAACCAAGTTCTGTCATGGCTGCACCGATGATCTTGGCATTCTCCAGATAACCGTCGATAAGGGCCTTGCACTGGGCTTTGCCCTCTTCTGAATACACAGCTTCTGCGGCCTTCTGCACAGGGTAGCTGACACCATTGAATTTGGTACAATGCCTTCTATTCCACAAAGCATGCAGACTGTGGGCATTGCCTGCTGCGTCGTACGCGACACATTCCTTCGGCACTACGGTATACGCACAGCGGGTGCCTGTAAAGCCTGCACTTTTGGAATAACTTCTGAACTCAATGGCCACCTCTCTGGCGCCTTCAATCTCATAAATGGAATGTGGCAGGGTCTCATCCCGGATGAATGCTTCATAGGCAGCGTCAAACAGGATCAAGGCCTTATGTGCCCTGGCATAATCCACCCACACTTTGAGCTGCTCCTTCGTGGCTGTGGAGCCTGTGGGGTTGTTGGGAAAACAGAGATAAATCAAATCCACTGATTCGTTTGGCAATTCAGGAACAAAATTGTTTTCCCTGGTAGAATCAAGGTACACGATTCCCTGGTAGCGGCCGTCACTGTATTCTCCGGTACGACCGGCCATTACGTTGGTGTCCAGGTAAACAGGGTACACAGGATCAGGGATCGCTATCCGGCATGCAGTGGAAAAGATTTCCTGAATATTGCCTGTATCGCATTTGGCACCATCGGATACAAAGATCTCATCTGCAGCGACCTCAGCTCCCCTTGCCTGGAAATCATGGTCAGCTATTGCCTTGCGGAGGAACTCATATCCCTGTTCCGGTCCATATCCGTGGAATCCTGAGGTGGTAGCCATTTCATCCACTGCTGCATGAAACGCCTTGATGCAGGCCGCAGGCAGAGGGTTGGTAACATCACCTATACCAAGCTTGATCACATCCTTGTCTGGATTGTTTTCCTGAAAAGCTGCCACTTTTTTGGCAATGTCAGAAAAAAGGTATGATGCCTGCAGTTTCAGATAGTGGTCGTTGATTTGAATCATGAAATAGCCCTGTTAATAATGTTCTTATCCGGAATTTTTATGAGCGAACTGTAATGTTTTGAAAAAACAGAAGATATACGGCTGTAATAATTTACTGCAACCTGAGCACTCCTGTGAATACCTGTTAATATAGCAATGTACAGTTTGCTCATCCGAAAGAGTAACTTTTAAAAATATGCATAAAAACATGCCTCTTTATATGGAGTGCAAAGTATATAGCACAAATGTAAACAAGTAACTCATTTTTCAAAAAATCATGAGAAATACGATTCATTCCTCTCACAGATTAACTTTTACACCTTCACTGAAATCGTAGCCGTCTGTGGAAAGGTCATAATCCATCCGCCCGGCCTCCAGGTTAAAACTCGGTCCTTCAAGTTCTACATGTCCGGGACTGATAGCCATTTTGTTGGCATCGTAATAATGTAGCAGCTGGGTATACATGACTTCCCGGCTAAGCGGTCTGCTTACCACAACATTCTCTATAAGAAGAAGATGACGGTCATTAATAAAATAATGGCCCTTCTCACTGTCTATATGGGTAGGTGGCCTGTTTTTGCCTATATACCTGGCCTTGACCTTTTCCATTTTGATATCACGGTCCGAGTTGCCGGTAAAAGCACGGTCTGCATTAATGGTCCACTCTTTCTTGCCATTGCTTGTCAAGGTAATAGTTACCGTATCCATGATAAAATGCTGTTCGTTGCGGGCCGGCATGACAGCATCCTCTTTGTTAAAATTCCCCCGTGGAGCCAGGAAATCTGAAACAAAAGGTTCCCATAAGGGGCTGGTAACAAAAAGACTTAAAGGGATTAACCAAAGAAGGTTACGTGGCGTTAGTATCACTTGTCAAACCTGGCAAACATAGTGGAATAGGTTCCCTGGGCTTCCATGATGAGATCGCATATCTCGCGAACAGCTCCGTTTCCACCCGATTTTTCACTAATATAGTGAACCTTATTACGAATTTCAACCACTCCGTTTGCCGGAGTAACTGCAAAACCAACTCTGTTCAATAAAGGCAGGTCAACCCAGTCATCTCCCATATATGCTGTCTGCGGTGGCCGTAAACCTGTCTTTTTTAAAATGTCCTCATAGGCGGTGAGCTTGTCAAACTTACCCTGATAAATATGTGCCATTTTCAACTCAACGGCCCTTCGCTCCACGATCTGCGAGGTTCTGGCTGTAATGATCCCAACTTCCACGCCGCTTTCCTGGAGCAGGCGAATCCCCAGACCATCCTGGGTACTGAACCGTTTACACTCATCACCACTGTTTGAATATTGCAGCTGTCCGTCTGTAAGAACTCCATCCACATCCAAAAGCAGTAACTTCACATTTTTGGCTAGGGGTAAAACCGCTTTCCAGGCAGCAGTACGCTCCACGGCTTTGTTTCGCTTCATGGCGCGTTCCCGCAGGGCTTCAGTCAGTTGACAGTCAGAGGGATACTCCCCTCCTTGTCCGCACAGATCACTGGCCACATTCACCTCCCACTGCATTACGGATCTTCAGCAGGTTCCTGAGCATCTCTTCAACCTGATCCAGAGGCAGGGAATTGGGACCATCGCACAAGGCTTTATCAGGATCAGGGTGCACTTCCATAAACAAGCCATCGATACCTACGGCCATGGCAGCCCGGGTCAGAGGTGCTATAAACTCACGCTGCCCTCCAGAAGAACCGCCGGCACCACCGGGAAGCTGTACGGAGTGGGTGGCGTCAAACACCACCGGGCAACCAAGAGAACGCATGACAGGCAGGGAACGCATATCCACCACCAGGTTATTATAGCCAAAGCTGGCGCCACGTTCGGTGAGCAGTATTGTTTCACAACCGCTGCCCCGCAGCTTATTGACCACGTTCTTCATATCCCAGGGGCTGACGAACTGCCCTTTTTTTACGCTCACAACCTTGCCGGTTTCTGCCGCTGCCACCAGTAAATCCGTCTGCCGACATAAAAAGGCTGGAATCTGTATGATATCAAGAACATCGGCTGCCAGTGCCGCATGCTGGGGTTCGTGAATATCGGAAACCACCGGCAGATTACACTCTTCGCGCAATTTCGACAGAATGCGCAGGCCGTTTTTCACGCCGGGCCCTCTGAATGAATCCAGGGAAGTTCTATTTGCCTTATCAAAAGAGGCCTTAAATACATAGCTGATCCCCAAACGTTGGGTGATCGCCTGCATTTCCCTGGCAATTTCCAACGCCATCTCTTTGGACTCAAGCACACAGGGCCCTGCCATCAGCAGCAGAGGCGCACCTGTTCCCACGTGGATGGACTCACCGGGGCCGTCCGGCAAAGAAAAGTTCATCATAACTTGTTTTCTCCTGCAACAGCGTTTCTACCCCGGATTGTCATGCCTTTTTCTGTTCCAGCGCAGCTTTAATAAAAGCGCTGAACAACGGATGGGGGCGCATAGGCTTGGATTGAAATTCCGGATGGAATTGACATCCCAGAAACCATGGATGATCTTTCAGTTCCACAATCTCCACCAATGAGCCGTCAGGGCTGGTTCCGCTAACAAGCATACCGGCTTTCTCCAGACGCTCACGGTAGGCATTATTGAATTCATAACGGTGGCGATGTCGCTCACTGATTTCCGGTACTCCATATGCCAGCATGGCATTGGTTTCCTCCACCAGCACACAGGGATAAGCTCCCAGGCGCAAGGTGCCTCCCATGTCGGAATTCTCATCGCGGGTCTCCATCTTTCCTGTACGGAAATCAAACCATTCGGTCATCAGGTAGATGAGAGGATCAGGAGTAGTCAAATCAAATTCCACAGAATGGGCTTTAGGAATACCTGCAATATTACGAGCAAATTCTACAACAGCCAGTTGCATGCCCAGGCAGATCCCCAGAAACGGTACGTTATTTTCCCTGGCGTATCGGATGGCACGGATCTTTCCTTCCATTCCCCGGCTGCCGAATCCTCCGGGTACCAGTATTCCGTCACACCCGACCAGGCTGTTCAAGTCACACCCGTCTTCCAGGTCATCGGCACTGATATATTCCAGGTTGACTTTGGTGTTGTTATCTATTCCACCATGAACCAGGGCCTCATGCAGGCTCTTGTACGACTCGGTCAAGTCTACATATTTACCTGTTATGCCGATGGTTACCTCATGCTTGGGATGTTTAATCTTGTAGACCAGGTCCTCCCAGGGTTTCATATTCGGAGCCCCGGTCCAGATGCCCAGCTTCTCAAGGATTCGGTCATCAACCCCTTCTTTTCTCAGACTCAGAGGAACCTCATAAATATTTTCCACGTCGATTGCAGAAATAACAGATTCCGGTTCCACATTACAGAACAGGGCAATCTTCTTTTTCATGTCGTCCTGCAAAGGCGCTTCTGTCCGGCACATGAGAATGTCCGGCTGAATGCCTGATGCCAACAGCTCTTTCACCGAGTGTTGGGTGGGCTTGGTTTTCACCTCACCGGCTGTTTTGATATAGGGGACAAGCGTCAGATGGATAAACAGGGAATAATCCTTTGTCAGATCAGCACGTAATTGCCTGATGGCTTCAATGAAGGGCAAGCCTTCAATATCACCGACCGTTCCACCGATCTCGATAATGGCCACATCCGCCATTCCATCAAGTTGCAACACTGCAGCCTTTATTTCATCGGTAATGTGAGGAATAACCTGTACAGTACCACCCAGGTACTCACCACGTCGCTCCTTCATTATGACTGAATAATAAATACGACCAGAGGTGTAGTTATTTACCTGGCCCATGAGCGCATCGGTATATCGTTCATAGTGGCCCATATCCAAATCAGTTTCAGCACCGTCATTGGTTACATATACTTCACCATGCTGAAAAGGATTCATGGTACCAGGGTCAACGTTGATGTATGGGTCCAACTTTTGAAAGGTGACCGTCATTCCACGGGATTCAAGGAGAGAGCCAATGGAGGCAGCGGCAAGACCTTTTCCCAGTGAGGAAAGAACCCCACCTGTGATAAAAATAAATTTGGTCTTCTTACTCAAAGGAGTTTTCATATTGTCACCTAATCATGCTTTGCGGGGAATATATGGGGGCAGCCGGAGGCTGTCGTTATCTCAATTCAGTACCTGTCATAAAATACGACTTCTGTTCACATTTAAGGTATGCAAAAAATATTACGTAAGCATATCCCTCATATTGGGTTTATGCTTATCTCGTGCCTGTCCATAAATATTCTTTTGCCCAATTTTTGCGTTATGCTCAAAACTTTATTCTCAAAATATCAACTATATATCTGAGATAAAATTTATCGCACGCCTTAAATTTGAACAATAATCCTCATTTATGGACACACTATCTACGAAGATAACACTTTGAACATAACTTAAAAATTGAGCAAAAAGACCATTTCAGGACGGACACAATAGTAGGATGGACATCAACTATACACGATACATTCAATCATGACAACACCACCAACCAGGATAAAAATGCAACAAAAAAATGCTCACAAGTTTGACGATATTGCTGATCCTGCTACACTTGCGACCTGATTTCTTCCTGAATCCTTAGCCATGTAAAGTAACTTATCCGCCTTGGCTATAAGGGATTCGGCATCCCCCCCGGCATACTGGCATACCCCTGCACTGATGGTGACTCTGCAACTTTTATGCTCCCACCGCAACCGTTCTATTTTTTTTCGTATATTTTCTGCTCTGACCACGGCACCGTGTTGGGGAGTATTGGGAAGCAGAATTACAAACTCTTCCCCACCGTATCTCCCAGCTATATCCACCTCGCGGATGGAATCCTGCAACAGCCTGGCCACGGTCTTCAGGACATGATCACCAAAGAGGTGGCCGTAGCTATCATTGATGGCCTTAAAAAAATCAATATCCAATAGAATAAGAGACAGAGGATGCCCGTAACGGCCAGACTCCCGCACTTTTTCATCGATAATCTCCAGGGAGGTAGCATGATTAAATAACCCGGTCATACCATCCTTGCGTACAAGTTCCTGAAGTTCATGGTTTGTCTGGTTGAGCTTCTGATTTGCCTCTTCCAGTTCCCTGGTGCGACGCGCGACCAGATCTTCAAGGGTAACGGCCAGACTATGCAGCTCCTGTTGGGAACGAACATGCTCCTCCAATTGCCGTTGCAGCTGCGCAAAATCATCAAACACCGAGTATTGCTTTCCAGACAGGTTTATGTCTTCTTCAACCCGTCGAGTCAATACGCTAATGACTTTTCTGGCAGCTTTGAGCTCCCTCTTCAACTCTTCCACTTCCCCAATCATATTCATGCCTCACCCCAGCATAACCCCCGTTGAAGTATGATTGATATGCAGCCCTTGATACTGCTCACCATAGGAACTGAATCCAAAAAAATGATACTCCTGCATCAACTGATTCATGGGTTGCATTAGATTTTTTTCCTGTATTTCCAGCCTGCGCTGAACACAGTCAAAACCTATAATCAGATGGCAGCTTCCCAGGCTTTCTCTGGCATCCCTGAACACCTGTTCTGTTATTCCAACTATGTCGCCACTTTTACCCAGGGTTAAAACCGTACCCGGGTCCAGGGCACAGGCAAGTTGTAAGGTATTATTCCCCTTGATCTCGAAAATCGAACGAACGAAATACTCCCCGCCTATGCGAATCAATAAAGGGTGCAAAACATATTGATCCCTGCTTTCGAGATCCTTCACAGAACAACCGATGAGGCGAGCGTACTCCTCAACAGCAGGATACCCATTAATTTCACATATTTGTCTAGTGAGCGGATCAGCTTCCGTGATAACCAGTTTGGTTTCAGTTGGTTGAAAATGGTGAACGCGAAAAAGACGAAACGACCTTCTGGTTCTGAACACTGTAAGGGTTGCGATCCCTTTGCTGAAGCGCCCCTGACTGTACACAGCTGTATTCTGATACCAGAGATCATCACCAGTTGATCCCCCTACTATTTTCATGGGGGATAAAGTCCAGGCCAACAAAGAGCTCAGGCGTTCTTCTGCACCACTCAACCCGTCAATAATCAACAGGGCAAACATGGTGCAGGGATCCAGGATTTCCAGCCCAAAGCCTTTCAAAATCTGCCCTCGAAGATTTTTCCCATCATCCAAGGAAAAAGCGTGGAGGTCATGCACTGTATATTGTCGAACCTCTATATCAGGTGACCTGAGAGACAACAGAGCCAGAGAATGTTCGATATAACCCTGTTGTGGTATTATCTCTCCAGCTGTAGTACACCCGATAACCGGGCAGGTAAATGAGCCTCGGAGTTGTTCAGCAACCTGTTCCAGATCACATTTTGGGGAGCAAAACGCAAGGGCGAGCTGGGGTTCGTGTTGCCGATGCTGCTTGAACATGTCCCTGAGTTCTTCGGCAGGGGCATCACAAGCACAGGCACTGGTAAGAACATGATATGGATCACTCATTGATTTTCACGTATTCCACATTTGACTCACATTCCCGCACATAAACATCTCTCGGGCTTGCGCCTTTTAAAAGTAGATACAACCACCTTCTTCAATTTTATGTAGAGAAAAAAACAAAGTCAATCTCTTGTACAAAGTTAAAAAATAATATTTTTTCAGCATGTTACATTCACCACCCAGGTAATATGTAAAAAATACAGTTAACAGGTGAATCCTTCTTTTGGTCATTCCCGGAACCTGCTATACTACTTTATTTGTAACCATCCCTTTTCACACTCCATTCCATTATGCCAGATACAGCTACGACTCTCGCCCGCGAACTGAACCTCAAGCCACAGCAGATCAACTCTGTTCAAAGCCTCCTCAATGAAGGCGCAACCATCCCGTTTATCTCGCGATACCGCAAGGAAGCCACAGGTGGTCTGGACGAAGTGGTCATCACCACTATTCGGGACAGACTGGAACAGCGTGCCGAACTGGAAAAGCGCAGGACAAGTATCCTGGAATCACTGGAGCAGCACGGCCACCTGACCCCGCAACTTAAACAGGAAGTTGAAGCTGCACAGGAGATGACGCTCCTGGAAGATATTTATCTTCCCTATCGCCCTAAAAGACGAACCCGGGCAACCATTGCCCGGGAAAAAGGCCTGGAACCTCTGGCCAGAGAACTCTATCAGGGGAATGCCGTGCGGCTAGATGTGGCACCATTTGTCAACCCCGAAAAGGATATAGCAACAGAAGAAGAGGCTTTAGCTGGCAGCCGTGACATCATGGCGGAATGGATCAGTGAAGATCGCACAATTCGTGATCGGCTTCGAGCCGTTTTTTCATCCAAAGCCATTATCAGCGCCAGGGTTATAGAAAAAAACAAGGAACAGGGAGCCAAATTCCGGGATTATTTTGACTGGTCCGAGCCAATCAGCAAACTGGCCGGTCACAGATACCTGGCCATGCTCAGGGGCGAGCAGGAAAAAATTCTCCGGGTCAGCGTAAAACCCTCTGAAGAGCAGTGCCTGCAGGTATTAAACTCGATTTTCCGACATTTTCAGGGCATGAGCGCCAAACAGATCCGCCTGGCCATGGAAGACAGTTATAAAAGACTGCTGGCACCATCCCTGGAAAACGAGTTGCGGGCAGATTTAAAGCTTAAGGCTGATCAAGAGGCCATCGCAGTCTTTACAGACAATCTCAAGGAGTTGCTCCTTGCATCACCCCTTGGCGCCAAACGGGTTATGGCCCTTGATCCGGGCTTTCGAACCGGAGCCAAATTGGTCTGTCTTGATCGCTACGGGACACTTATTTACAACACCACCATTTTCCCAACCCAGAGTGAAAAACAACAGAAAGAAGCAGCAAAAACCATCCAAACACTCTGTACGACTCACGATATAGAAGCCATATGCATAGGTAATGGGACCGCGGGCCGGGAGACTGAATCCTTTGTCCGTGGCCTGGATCTGCCAGCCTCAATACTTATCACCATGGTTGATGAAAGCGGCGCATCTATCTACAGTGCCTCGGCCATTGCCAGGGAGGAATTTCCAGACCTGGACCTCACTGTGCGGGGAGCCATATCAATAGGTCGCAGACTGCAGGATCCCCTGGCTGAACTGGTCAAGCTTGACCCCAAGGCCATTGGCGTGGGCCAGTACCAGCACGATGTGGACCAGTCCATGTTGAAAAAAGCCCTGGACGAGACCGTCATGCACTGCGTGAACCACGTGGGAGTTGAACTGAACCATGCCAGCGTATCCCTGCTAACCTATGTCTCTGGCCTGGGCCCTGCTCTGGCTGAAAAAATCGTACAATACCGCTGGGAAAACGGCCCTTTTGCATCAAGAAAAGACCTGCTCAAGGTTCCCAGGCTTGGCAAAAAGGCCTTTGAGCAGTGTGCCGGATTTCTCCGTATCCATGGGGCAGAAAATCCGCTTGATAATTGCGCTGTGCATCCGGAACGATACCAGATTGTCCGGCAAATGGCCAAAGACTGCGGCTGTACGGTGAAAGAGCTGATCCAGTTGCCGCAGAAAAGAAAGCAAATCCAACTCCAGAGTTATGTTCAAGGTGATGTGGGCATGCCTACCCTGGAGGATATTATGACTGAACTGGAAAAGCCTGGTCGCGATCCGCGCACCACCTTCACCGCATTTCAATTTGCCGAAGGAGTCAACGCTATTACCGATTTGCAACCAGACATGGTACTGCCGGGTATAGTGACCAATGTGACCAAATTCGGGGCTTTTGTTGATATTGGTGTCCACCAGGATGGCCTTGTCCACATCAGTCAGCTTGCCGATACCTTTGTCAAAGATCCCAACGAATTTGTCAAAGTTCGGCAAAAAGTCCGGGTTCGGGTTCTGGAAGTGGATACTGCCAGAAAACGCATAAGCCTGTCCATGAAAGACATCAAACAGTGACCTTGCAAAAAGAATAACAGCCTGAAGCACAATAAAAAAATGCTTGCCAAGTTGGCGTTAGGATCGCGGAAATAATAAATATCTCCATGTCAACCTGGCAACTGATTTTCCGTAATTACTTCAGTTAACACACGCCGGGAGGGGAAGAATGCATACTCAACAACGCTGGTTACGACACCTGATCGTTTTAGTGCTTCTTTATTGCATTGTGGCCACATTTGCCTTACCTGCCTTTGGAGATGAAAGTCAAACTGCCACGGAGAATAAATCTGCAACGCAAACCGTGTCCACAACTGAACCGGATAAAAAACTCATAGATCTTTCCAATCCTGAAGAAGCGTTAAACCCCGACAAGTATCTGGAACTCCTTGAACTGGGAAAAAACTGGTTACTGGAGCACGGACCGAGCATCATTATCGCCCTCGTTATTCTCATCATCGGGCGCTGGATCGCCATGTGGTTTGCTAAAATCGGCCGCAAAGCCATGACAAGGGGAAACATCGACGAAACCCTGGCACGTTTCCTCAGTAAATTGATCTATTACGCTCTGCTGGCAGCAGTCGTCATAGCTGCAGCGGATCAGGTAGGAATCACCACCACTTCATTTGTAGCCATCTTCGGTGCCGCTGGCCTGGCTGTAGGCCTGGCCCTGAAAGATTCTCTTTCCAACTTTGCCTCCGGTGTCATGCTCATCCTGTTTCGTCCCTTTAAAGTTGGGGATGCAGTCACCGTCGGAGGGGTTACAGGAAAAGTGGACCAGATAGACATTTTCAGTACCATCATTCTGACCCCGGATAACCAACGAGTCATCGTGCCAAACAGCAATATTACCTCTGATGTGATAACCAACATCACCGCTGAACCCACGCGCCGCATAGACCTGGTCATTGGTATCGGGTATGATGATGATTTAAGGGAAGCAAAAAAAATCCTGCAGGAAATTGTCAGTGCTGACAGGAGAATTCTATCTACTCCAGCCCCTCTGATAGGAGTTTCCGAACTTGCTGACTCCAGCGTCAACCTGATCCTGCGGCCATGGGTTGCTACCACCGACTACTGGGATGTACGTCTTGCCCTCATTGAAAACATCAAATTGACCTTTGATGAAAGGGGTATTTCCTTTCCCTATCCACAACAGGATGTGCATATGCACCAGATCACCTGAGCATCAGTATGCATGGAGCAGTGAACCTTTTTCCATGAGTCTTCTGCCTCTCAGGGGCAGACAGTTTATAACTGCAGATTTTCCTCAGGCCCGCTAAGGAAGGTTTCAATACGTTCCTGTCTGTAATCAAAGATACGATCCAGGGTTTTACGAATATAGAGCCTGTGCAGAAGCTTCCCTAAGAACCACACAGGAGGCTGATAGTACACACGGTCAATGAGCAGGACGCCATCCTGCTCTTCCTGTATTTCATGATAATGATACCAGAACCGATACGGCCCCAACCGCTGCTCATCAACAAACGAAATGCCTTCCCGTATATGTTTAATCTCTGTAACCCACGTATGGGTACCGATAAAGGGAATGGTGATGCGATATTCAACGATCAAGCCGTTGTACATGATATCCGGGACATCTGTAACAATGCGAAATCGCAGATCTGGTGGCGTAATCCTGTCCAGGTTTGCAGGGTGCTGCAGGAATGCCCAGGCTCGTTCAACATTTGCAGCGACTCGCTGCTGACGTTCCAGAATGTACATATAGGTTTCTCCCTTCATCAGGTTTCAGGTCTGGGAGTTTGTCGGAGAATTGCTATTTTTCTCAGATTGAGGTATTTTCAGAGAATCAAGCATAGCCATATAGTTGATGTTGCGAGCATTGATTTTCTGAAAATAACACAAATATGGGGAAAAAGAGCTTTCGCCGACAGACTCCTAGATTGCCCATTGCCCAAGATGTCAGTGTATATTGAACCGGGATACATGCTTTTATTGAGAAAATATCTGTTTCAATAACAACGTTACCCCAGTTATCCTTATCGTATGTATGGTTTTCTCCTCAATCAACCTCTTCAAGACAGAATGCAACACTGTTTCTCCCCTTGCTTGCCGCCCGTCCAGCCAGACGTATGACTCGGCGCAAAGTTTCCAATTGAACTCTGCCAGAGTTTTGAGTATCTCCTTACAGGAGAACTATCCCCTGCACGCCTGAAAGGTGACAATATATCCCGAAGCAACTACTCATAGGGGAAATGGATTAACTTGAAACTCATCTGTAGTTGTAACTGTTTACAGGACGACAGAGATGTTGGCCATCAGGCTGGCGCAGCGTATTGGATCATACGTAAACCAGGCTGATCACGGAAAGATCAGGTGCACTGTAAGCAGTTACATCCCGAAAACAGTAACAGCGAGCCATCAATCATGGACACAACAATGTACAGAAATCTGGGCATGGAACTGGTCAGAGTAACCGAAGCTGCAGCCCTTTCTGCTGCAGCGTATATGGGCACAGGAGATAAAAACGGGGGAGATGGTGCGGCTGTGGATGCCATGCGCAGTGTCCTGCGCTCCGTTGAAATGCAGGGAATCGTGGTCATTGGAGAAGGTGAAAAAGACGAAGCTCCGATGCTGTATAACGGTGAGATTGTGGGTAGTGGCCAGGGACCTGAACTGGACATAGCCGTTGATCCCGTGGAAGGCACCACCTTGCTGGCCAATGGACGCCCCAACTCTATTTCAGTTATAGCTGCAGCTCCCAGAGGTTCCATGTGGGATCCGGGTCCTTCTCTGTACATGAAAAAAATCGTGGTAGAAAAAAATGCCCGCCAGGCCATAGACATTCGACAATCAGCCACAGAAAATCTCCATCATATTGCGAAAGCCCTGAACAGACCGATAAGTGATCTTACTGTCTTCATCCTGGATAAACCTCGCCACAAGGAACTTATCAGCGAAATCCGCAGTGCCGGTGCCCGTATCACGCTTCATACCGATGGTGACGTCATGGGTGGCCTGATGGCTGCTGTCCCAGGGACAGGAGTAGATGTACTCATGGGGACAGGCGGTACACCGGAAGGTGTGATTACTGCGGCTGCTGTCAAAGCCCTTGGGGGCGGTATGCAAACCATGATCGACCCCATGCTGGAAAGTGAAAAACAAGCGCTGCTGAAACAGCGACCTGAGGCTTTTGACCTGGTCCTTGGTCTGGACACCCTTATCCAGTCAAAAGATGCCTTTTTTGCGGCCACAGGGATTACCGGCGGTACTTTTCTTGAGCAGGTTCACCTTGACCGAGCCGGTGGAGTAACTACCCACAGCATAGTGATACGTGCTATCTCCGGATCAATCCGCTATGTCAAAGGCATCCATCAACTTAATCCCGAGCATGTCTTTGGCCCCGGACCGGCATAGTGGAACACAGGCTTATTTCGATGAACAGGAATAATGTTAAACGAGCAATGTTTTAGGTAGCCCCCCAAAAATTTTCCGAGTGACAAATAATCAGCTATCTTTTACGAGATACCAAATTAAGTTGAAAGCCTACTCTCGTTTTTTTCAGGCAGGATATGATGTGGCAACCATCAAAGCCGGGTTTAGATGTTATCGACAATCAGGTAACTGAACAATTATGACATATATATATGAAAAAAAATGAAAACAGTAATGAATTGATAAAATTTGGACAGGCAAGATTAAATTATTTTATGAACAGGTATGCAGACAAAATATTACTACTCATGCTCATAGCCATAGAGACACAAAAAATATACCATCATGATTTCTTTTGTGAGGGAAATTATTTAGGGATCACTTTTATTCTGTTAATCGTTGCCATGATTAAGAAAATTAAGCATAATTTATCGTATAGGTTATCTTTTGATTTTGACGAAAAAATATTAACTGCAAAAATTTACGACAAAATAGTTTTAAAAGTAAATTTTAATGAAATACATAAAGTTGACGAGGTAAATTCATTCTATACAAAAATAATATGTAAAGGATCAACAATAATATATTATAATGGTCCTTATGTGAAGGAGTGGCGGGAAACTATACAAAGCATTGGCTGTCAATATATACCAGACCTAAATTTTCATAGAACCTAACGCTAAAAAGACATTGTCCTAGTTGCGAATCATATTATGAATTAATCTTACTACTTTTAATCTTAACCATTTCGAATTCTACTTGAATTTAATATCTATCCTATATAGCTAAGTTGCTCACAAAGATATATAGCTGAAATTCAGCGCATTGTTCTTCTGTTTGTACTAATAAATAGGAATTATAGTTTTGAACAATATGTAATATTTGAAAGATTTATAGGTTCCTCGCCGTTTCCTGTGGGTAATACTTGCTTAGCCACCGCCGTTCATGGTACCCAGTTTTCATTATGAGAGATATAGAACTTTTCCAAATGGCCCTTGGTTTAACCCCGCCTTGGCAGGTGTCCTCCTCTGAGCTCGACCTGGATAAGAAACGGGTGGATATTTATATCAGCTTTCAACGAGGAAGCACGTTTACCTGCCCTAAATGCGGTGAACAACACGACCTGAAAGCTTATGACACCAAGAAGTTTACCTGGCGTCATCTGAATTTTTTTCAGCATGAAGCATATTTAACAGCAAAGGTTCCGCGTGTTAAATGCCCTCAGTGCGGATTGCACAGGGCGCACGTTCCCTGGGCGCGTCCAGGGAGTGAATTCACCTTGCTGTTTGAAGCGATGATCATGACGCTTGCCAAGGCCATGCCTGTGAAAACGAT
>NZ_AUCV01000029.1 GCF_000429945.1 Desulfogranum japonicum DSM 18378
CCTGTCGAGCTATTCTGGAAATGGATAAAACCCAAAGTATACGGATTTTCAGCGTTAGGGGGACTTTCAGAATTAATTACCAGATTTCGAAAATTGGTCTGGCATTATAATCAAGGCATGATAGAAAACCCGATCCAATTCAGCTTTAAGGCATACAACTTGTTGTTATAGTTATTTTTGTCAATATGCTTAGCACTGATATAGAGCTGAATTATGTATTTCAGGATACGGAAAATAAAGATAACGGCAAAGAGTTAAGCTATGCTCCAATGCATTCTGTGAAGTGTATTTTCAAGACGCAGTTTGCAACTAAAACCCGCCTTGAGTGGACCACCCGCGGGTATTCCAAGCAGTACTCGGATATCGAGAACACAGAGGCTGAACGACTTGATAGCTACATTACAACAGATATAAAATTGAGCCAGCCTATTACCATGTGGGAAAAACAAGGCCTGGTATTCGCGGATGTTCATAACCTTTTTGATGAGGATTACTCTTCTCATTATGGATATCCCGATGACGGCATAACTTTTGAGGTCGGTATGAGTCTCAGTTTTTAATACCGGATTTTATTCCCCAGGTAATTTCCTTTATAAATCAGGCTTGAGAAAAGTTGTGAATTACGATTTGTAAACTTCCAAGCATGTCGTTGAACTTGCCTAGACTGATAAGACGATTGGAACTCAGGCTAACACTTGATAATTCGTAATTATTTATGAGCAAAAAACTGTCAACAAATATAGATATCATCTTATTTCAAAGTGGCCCAGCTTGGCATAGGATTACGTCGTCAAAAAACAAATTAATTACTGGACTTGTTGACTTCCTGAAATCTATTCCCTCTAGTTCTGGCCCATTAATTGCTGATGATATTTCAACGGATAGAGCAGCCAGAACAGCTATTTGGATGCTTGATCGTCTCGTTTCCCCAAGTCAATCTGAAATATTTTCTGACTTGGGTGAGAGTCAAAAATTCCATAATAATCAATGGCTGATTTATGCATGGGCAAGACGCAAAAGCAAGCAAGAGTTTGAAGGCATATTCCAGCAATCATGGATCAATTTAGAAAAAAGTCACCAAGGAGCATTGATGGCATGGATTGATGTCGTCAATACCAATAATCCTGGAAAGTTATTAGAGTGGTGGAAGTTGGTTAAAAGATCATGCATACCAATACGTGATGATTGGTTTTACACTCCTTTGTTAATTGAAGATTATTCCAAAAAAATCAAAAATAATAGGGAGAGGCAAGCTAAACTACTGGAGCTTGTATTCTCTGGCACAGATAAATTCAACTTGCTTAACCCGATCCATAACAGTTGCCTCCGGCTTATAATTCGTGATATTGCAAGCGAAGTTCCAGAATATGTAAACCAAATGCCAGAAACCGACAAGGGATGGTTTGCCTTTCTATACAATATGTTAGGTCAACTTGGGTTCCAGGATATTTCTAAAATCTGTCAAGAGGCGTATGTTCCAAATGAAGGTTATGGCGCTATCTTGTCATGTGCAAAATTGTTGTGGGTTTATAGCAATTTTAGCCATTCATTAATTCGCCTGATTGATAATTTAGATACAGTTGAAGATATCTGTCCGTATGATAGCTTGAGACTCATGACAAAATTGGTTCCAAAGAGCAAGGTTGAAATTTGGGATATTGTTCTCGACTATCCTGAACGAGGATTATTTCCAATGGTTGCATTTTGCAAATGGTTAAAACCTTCATATAGAGATTCATTGTTCCCTTACTTCGGACACTACGATAACGAAATTGCATCCTGCGCATATCAAGCCTATTTAAACAAAACGCCCCGCACTGTTGTAAACTTTTTATGGAAAAATAACGGGTTCAAGCAACCAATGTGGCAAGAGATAATTTTAGATAGACACCTCTTTGCCCCAAAAGAGATAAAGCCACCTTCAGTTGTTGAGGATGTACAATCTGTTGAGTATGATATGCGCTTATATGATCCATTAAATATAAGGAGATTTTAAGGAAAGATGACTCGATAATGAAATCCAGGCAACGGGAGAAAGCGCACTGGCACTGATTTCACCAATCTTCTTATCCCGGGAACACGGAGCTTGACCAACACTATAAATGTAACAATCAATCTGCGCTTGCCTGCGCTGCTAACCACCTGGTCAACCCCCGAGATGAGGCAAAAATTAATGGGAATGTGGGAATGAAATACATACGCATTCTTTATGCTATATTTTTTATTGGAACTATTTCAAATTGTTCAACTCCTCTCTATGAGATTGAATCGATAGTTTCAGATAAGCACTATGAAAAATCGCTTGTTTTAGATCTACCGTTTGAAGAGGTAAGGCAAGGCTGCTTGGAGGCACTGTCTTTGGATTATCAATTGAAGCATAAACTCGGTTTGGAGCGATGGGGAACTAGTACTTGGTCAGTTGAAGTTATGGAAGACCAATTATTTTGCAAGGACATATTCCAGAAAGAAAATACAAATTACGATGTCTGTTTTAACAAATTCTCAGAATACTGGTATTCAAAATCCTATATGGTAAACGGCAATCCTTCGTTAGCAACAGGGAAGTTTCATATTCATTTTGAAAAACTTGAAAATAATGCCACAGAATTATCGGTTAATATTGTAAATCATCGAGTAGTAAACGGACTTGAATGTTGTGGCCCACATGGTCGATATGTTCGATTAACTCCAGTGGATTCGACAGGTGCAGATGAATATCAGGTTTTAAAGTATTTGGCAGATTATTTTAAAAAGTGATAAAAGAAAAAAGCGAATTTACACATAAGGGTCCGAGGATTTTTTACAGGCTTAAGGACGTATATTCAAATAAAACAGCCTAGGTGATGTGCTACTCTTGCTGTTTTTGCACACTCCTCATCTCAAAAAACTCAGTGGGAGATTCCTTACCTGGCGTTACGGTATAGTATGCCTTGAGCACTTTGTAACCAGCGGCTTGCATTACCAGTTCATATTCACCTGCACGTAAGCCGAAAAAACGGAACCATCCTCGATAACAGTAGTCAGTACGCGATATTTCCTGATCTTCCCAATTGAAATCTTTCTCTCCACAAGAATCAAGAGAACGCGAAATTCCGTTTCCTTTCAATGTTATCCTCTCCACAGAAATCGGGTTGTTTTGAGGTATCTGTTCCCACTCCGGCATACCGACGACCTTGTCTTCCTCGGGAAGAGCTTCGATGATATATCCTGATATCGTGCCATCGGGTGTCAATGCAAATTCAAGATTACTGGTATTGTTGGCTCTGATGGTTATGGGCACCCATTCTTTCTTTGTTTTGAAGCCTCCTAGATATAACCTGGCCAGGTAGTTGCCTGTCGGAAAAGGGCCTATCGCATTCCCTTTATCCTGAGGCCGCAGGGTGATTGTTGTTTCCGCCTTGTTATCCTCAGTAGATCTGAGTGTGAGATTAGGCCATGGCGTAATATATTCTTGCGGCTGGTCAAAAGCAAATTGTACTCTGATTGAGCCTCCAGATGGTTGCTGTGCAGCGTTTTGAGTACCTGCATAGCTGTTGAGTATGGCATTATATTGTTCCATTACCTCTTTACTCTGCATAATGCTGGCGTGATCCTCATTAAAACCGTAAAGCATGTCTGCTTCACTCTGCGCCCTGCGATCCAACAGGCTGGAAAGGGTGATGGTACCATCGTTGTTCGAACGAAAGGGATTACGGTTGCCTGCATGACCAAAAAAAATATAGAAGCCTACTGGATCCGGCAGTTCGCTCTGAAACAGCGACTGGATGAACCTACCTTCCGGTTGCATATCCAGCCAGCAGGGTATAACTGCGGGAGATTGTTTGACCCCGTATTCGGCCATTTTGTCACCGCCCCATGGCGTAGCCAGGGAAATCAGCAGCTTCACATATGGGGTATCGCGTCCAAAATCCATGATAAATGAGCGGGCTATCAACCCGCCCATGCTGTGTGCCGTAATATAGAGTTCTTTGAACCGGTATTTTACCTGAAGATTGGTCAGCTTCCACAGCAGCAGATGAGACATGCTCCTCATCCTGGCACCTGATGGATAGTAGAAGAACCATGGCTGGAAACGCTCTCGATCGATATTGTCAACGAAATATTTCCATCCCCTTGGAGTTCCCCCTGCTCCATGTATAAAGAGTAGGGGGATCTTGTGTGGATCATATTCTTCCAGAAAGTAGATGGTTCCTCCGAATTGTTTATAAAAGGAAACCGGTTCCCAGAATCCCTGTCCACCGTATTCATCAAGAAAAATTTCATCATCCAGAGTTGTTATTGAGCCGGCAAGTCTGCTATGGAATGCATGTTTTGTGATATCTGCAATTTTTTTGCCGATCGGCCAATCAATGGCTGTCGTTATCTCTTGGATGAAGATTTCAATATTTTGGACAATGCCCCCGGACGGTGCAAATATCAGGTCTGGAGCGCCAAATTGGGCTGCGGGTTCACCCTTGTCATAGACGAGGTTGCTGTTTGTATCGACATAGGCGAATACATGGTACTCTCCCTTTGTGACCATCAGCTCAAATTCGCCGTAATCATCGAGAACCGTATAGTGTGACACAAGCCGTTCGCCATTTTGTGTATTGTAGGCGACAACGACAAGTGGGCTGTTCACCGCTACACGGCCGAAAACATGACCGATCAGTATGGTTGATGTTTCGGTGGCATCCACTTCCTGTCTGAGTTTTGTAAGCGTGCAGGACGAAAGTATCAGGCATACTATTGCAACGATGGCCGCTGTTTTCGGATTTTTTGGGTGCAAAGGATTTCTGCTAATCATTTGGCCCTTCAAAGTTTAACTCAATTTTTCCGTGAAAAAAGGGGTTACGATGTAATTGTCAGGCGCTGGTCATCCAGGTTTATCAGAATGCCTTCACAGCTTTCTGCCGTTGGATTGATGAAGCAATGAAATTTAGTGCGTGCCTTGGCTGATCCTATGGTGGCAACCAGATCTCCCTGGGCAAAGAGAAAATCAGGCCCTGGATTTACAGAGAGATCCTGGTCGCGGATAATACCTACCACGGAGACACCTGTTATTTTACGGAGCTCTGTCTCGGCAATGGTATGGCCGATGAGTGGATTACCCGTTTGCAGTTCGGTCCACTGCAGATCGAATTGCTGTTCTGCTGACCGAAGCTGTCCAAGGGTCTGGTATTCCTCAGTGGAATTACTTTCCGCAATAAGCATCTTATGTCTCAGTTCTTCTGTGTAGAGCTGGATCTCTGGAACAGGGATGCGGAGATAGAGCAAAACCTGTCGGATCATTTCAAGACCTGCTTCAAATTCAGGAAAGACGAGATCCTTAACATGCATTTCCTGGAAGACAGAGAAGAAATCCGGGTCGGAAATTCGGGCTATGACTTTCAGGTCTGGGTTGGCTTCCAATGCTTTTTGCGTAATGGTGGTGGCCATAACGATGCTTGGAAGCGTCACTACAAGCAGCGCCGCTGTATCAATGTGCAGGGCTTCCTGCACTACTTCATGGCTGCCGTCACCATATATCATGGGATATCCAGCCTGTTGCCCTATTTCCACACGGTACTGATCTATTTCCACTACAACAAAGGGGATACCGATTTTTTGTAAAACCTGGCCAATCTGAAAGCCGATGCGACCACATCCTGCTATGACAATATGGCGGTTCAAGCCTGTTTCCGGAAAGTTGATGGTTTCAACCGGTTCATGGTTAAACCATTTTTTCTTTAATGCATAGAGCCTGGCTGTACGTCCTGAAATCAGTGGTGTCATTACCATGGAAACAACAGCGGTGGTGAGAATAAGGTTATAGAAATCATTACTTATGGATTCGCTTGCAAGGCCTACTCTGGCAAGCACAAAGGAGAATTCGCCAATCTGAAACATTCCCAGGCCGAGAGCAAGGGGCACCACGTTTCGATACCGAAAGATCCAGGCCAGTGAAGAAAAAATGATACCTTTTCCCAGGCAGACAACGGTGACCAGGAAAAAGATTTCTCCGTAATGCTCAAAGAGAAATTTGGGGTCAAGCAGCATTCCCACAGACGCGAAAAAGAGCAGGCCAAACAAGTCCCGAAGCGGGATAATGTCGCTGAGAGCCTGGTGGCCATAATCGGATTCACTGAGAACCATACCTGCAATGAATGCTCCAAAGGCAAAAGAGAGGCCGAACAGGTGGGTCAGGTAACCGATGCCCAGCCCAATGGTGGTAATGGCAAGCAGGAACAGTTCCCTGGACCCAAGTCGTGCTATCCTTTTCAGGAGAAAAGGGAGCAGTCGTGTACCCAGCAGGAACATTCCCAGGAGAAATACAACTGCCTTGACCGCTGCAAAGCCTATGGCACTCAGTCCTGTGGCAGGATCATTCAGTTGTGGCAGAATAATCATTAACGGAACAACTGCCAGGTCCTGGACAATGAGCATTCCCACCATCACCTTGCTGGAAAGAGTCCCAAGCCACCCCTGATTCATCAGGGTTTTGAGGATCACCATGGTCGAGGACAGGGAGATAAGCGCACCAAACCAGAGTGAAGTTTGCCAGGGCCATGACATTATCTGGCCAATGAGGAGACCAAAACCGATGCTCAAAAGCATCTGGATGGGGGTACCTATCAGAGCAATGCCCTTGACAGGTTTGAGGTCTTTCAGGGAAAATTCAAGCCCCAGCGCAAAGAGCAGCAGGGCGACGCCTATTTCAGCGACAAGTTCAATGTGGTGGATTTCTGAATCTACGATCAGTCCTGAATGTGGACCAAGGATAATGCCTGCCAGAATGTATCCAAGAATCAATGGTTGATGCAGTCGCTGCATGAGAAGACCACAGACAAAGGCTGTGGCCACAAGAAGAATGATACCGGTTACTATACCCATGAAATTCGCACGTAGAAATAGAGGAAAATTTGAAAATAACCCAACACTTTAACTAGCCTATTTTTCTGAAACACCATTGTTTTTCAAACGTGTTCAGGACATGCTAGTAATCCAACCCGGGTTAAGGGTCACGGAAAAAATAAACTATCCAATCTCGCTTGTCTTTCAATTCGCTAACGTCGTCGCGTCAATGGCTCAATACGCCAGTATGGAACCATTGACGCGACGACGTTACCAAACCGATATCCTACGCAATTTTTGGATATTTATTATTTTCCGCGACCCTAAAAAGATGTACGTAGGTGCTGACTATACCAAATACTTGAGACGTAAAGCAATGTTAACGTCTCAATCATCCAGGGTCGCAATCAGGGGAAGATGATCAGACGCAAGTTTACTGAGATTTGTCTGGTGCCGCCAGATTTTCTGTATCCTGGAAGCCGGACGTACCCATATACGGTCAAGTTTCATGAGTGGCATGTGTGCTGGGAAGGTCGCGGGCGTGGGAGGGTGAAAGTTCTGGGTAAACATATTTTTGAGCCTTTGTAAAGATCGGCTCCAGGGCAACCATTCATTGAAATCACCCATGAGAACAACTATGTCTGAGTCAGTGCTGTTGAGTTTTACTGATAATTTTTGCACCTGTTGTCTTCGCTCTTTTGTACTCAGCCCCAGATGAGTGGCAAAAAGAGTGAGAGAAGTGTGCCGGCCTTTCATTGTAACTTCGATTAATCCACGAGGTTCCCGATGGGGGATACTCAGATGATATCTGTGAAACGACTCCGGTGCCGTCCTGGTGAGGATAACATTACCATATCGACTTTCCCTATCCATGAGAGTGAATCCGGAAATTGCGGTATAGCCAAGGGATGCTGTGACGCGGTGTAGGAAATCGGCTGGAAAAGAATAATGTGAGGCGACTTCCTGTAACGCAACAATGTCAGCATCAATTTCCTGCAAGACAGAGACAATACGACTCTGTGATATTTTTTTATCCAGGCCGATGCATCTGTGAATATTGTAGGTGGCGATTTTGAGCACAGAGGTTTAGCTTCCTGTATTTCGCTGTTGTTTTTTGTTTTTGAGCCATTTACGTAGACCATATAAACCAAGGCCTGAACCCACAAATACTGCCATTAGCGTACCGATGCTTCCAAAATCCGGAGTTTTCAGTGAGCGGGCAATCTGGTCGGCAACCAGCGTAATGGTAATTATCCCTGGCAGCAGGCCAATGAATGTACCCAGAATAAAATCCCTTCGAGAGATATTTGAGGCGCCAGCTACCAGATTCACCACGGAGAAGGGTGCCACAGGAATAATTCGAAAGGTTATTACAGCTGCTATGCCGTTTTCTGAGAGGCGTTTATTCACCCTGTTCAGGATACTTCCTGCCATACGTTGTACAGTGCTTCGTCCCAGATGGCGGCCAAGTATAAAAAGAATCAAAGCGCTGAGTTCCGCCCCTAAAATAGCGTACAATGGCCCTAGCCAGGGGCCGAACAATACCACCGTGGCAATAATCATTAAGGTAATGGGAAAGACAGCCAGCCCTCCAACAATGAAGGCCAGAGGAACCATGAGAGGTGCCAGAGGTTGTTGCTGCACCCATTTGCCTGCCTCCAGCACACTTTCCACTGTAAGAAACTGGTTAAGAGGAGTCCAACGCCACAGGGCTGTTATGCCAAGAAGAATAACCAGGCCTGAGACTATTTTTAGCAGGTGGCGGTACGCAAATACCTGATCTCTTGGTTTGATCAGATAATTGAAAAATTCATCCGGTTCCAATGGCTTTTCCGGGTCAAGGAGTTTGGATTCAGGTACCCACTGGTCGATTTCTTTGTTTTCATTTTCATCTACAGGGATAAGGGTCCGCTCTTCGTCTCGCAGTGCTTCTATGGCCGCGATAGGTGTTGCATGTTTGTGCATTGCCAGGGTTACTTCCTCTTGCTTTTTTCCCAGATGTTCCGCCAGAAGGCGGTTGCGAAAGGTTGCAATGGTTTCACTCTGCTCAGTTTCAGATTCGGCTGCCAGGGCCAGGTCGCATTCAGAGTCAAGGCCCAGTGAACGGTTACTGAGATTTGAAGAGCCTATATGGATAAAGGTATCGTCGATGATCATAACTTTGGCATGCACCATGAGACTTACCTCTGGGTTTATTCCTACCCGGGGATAGTATACGCGCAATCGATCATGTCTATCGGCTTCTTTAAGCTTCCTGAGGATACGGCCCCGTAAAATATCCATGGTGTGCTGCTCGAGCCACCCTCCTGTTTTTTGGGGCATAACTGCGATGATTTGGGGCCCATTTTTTTCAAGAAGTCGTTTTTTCAGGGCTTCTCCGATGATGTATGAGCTGAGATACTGGTTTTCGATGTATATGTAATGCTTTGCTGCAGCAATGGAGTCCAGATACAGCTGTTCCACCTCTCGGATTTCAGGGTAATCTTTGTATTTTGGAAAAGTGCGTGCTATGACAACCCGATGGTTGGCGAACAGTGGGGGAATGCTTTCTGGCCAGGGGATATTCGGATGCGCATGGGATGGAGAAGGCAGGACGTTCCCTGTTGCTCGTTGCCAGCGCTGTCTGACCAGTTCCCCCAGGGCCTGGGCCGCAGCACCTGATACAACCATCTGGATATCATGAAAAGGTGGGTAGGCATCTCCTTCCGGTGCAACCCGAAGCGGATTCTCCGGAAGGTGCTCTGAAGTGTCCCAGCGCCATTTACTTATATCCAGTCCCCCACAGAACGCAACCTTGTCATCGATTACCACGACTTTTTGATGTTGTGAGGCGCCAATCGGATGCTCACCATCCAGACAAAATTGAATACGTCTGTGCGTACGCCATTTTAATTTGTAACGTGGGAAAAACTCACGTTCCATCGCATAAATCATGGCAAAATCCCAGCTCAGGAGGAATATCTTAAGGTGCTTGTTTTTCCGGGCAAGTGTGTTGAGAAATTTACCAAGCTTGGTAGGGAGTTCTGATGGAGTATCCCCACGGATGAGCTGAACCTCGCTATGCAGATCCCAACCAGTTATCAATATGGACTCCTGTGCCATCTGCATGGATTCGTGAATTGCCTGATAATAATCTGCTCCATCAACGATAATAGAGACTTGATCCGCCTGAACTGTTTTCCAACAGTTTTTTCCAGGAGTAAAAGAGACTGTCACGATTGTTCTTCCTATTGCTTAGCCCGGAGAAACATAATTTTTTTTGGTGATTTTCCCAGGCGGATGTTTGTTAGGTCATTTGCCTTGTTACCCGTATTTACAGGTTCACACCCTGTCCAATAACAGGCGAAGACTTGGTCAGCTTTCCGCAGTTGCAAAAACATGCTTGAGAGAAACCCGGAACCATACATTGAGAAAAATCATAGAGTATCTCGACAATGGATCATGTTATGAACATAACAGAAAAAGATGTGTCCAATCTCCTTGGATGTCAAGATCCTGTATATTCACGTAATTTGTTGAAAACACCTCGGGCAGAATAAACAGATAGTGCCTGCCGAGGCTTTGGTTCAATGCATTGGCATAAGCTGTATCATGCGGATAATCTGGCAGTCATGGCTAGAAAGTGGTAATTTAAGTGTCTCTATTTCAGGTAATACCACAAGGTGACAAGAAATAGGGTCGCGGAAAGAATAAATATCCAAAAAATACGTAGGATATCGGTTTGGTAACGTCGTCGCGTCAACGGTTCCATACTGGGCGCATTGAGTCATTGACGCGACGACGTTACCGAGTTGAGAGACAGGCAAGATTGGATAATTTATTTTTTCCATGACCCATATATGAACGTAACTGCTCGCCGTGCACGGAATCTTTCCGCGATCAGATTGGCTTATGCATGATCCAATACGCTGCGCCAGCCTGCTTGTGTAAAGCTCAGGCACCTTGTAACCAGTTACAAATACAGGGGCGTTTCACGTTTATCCGTTTCCCCAAAGGGTAGTTATATATGAACTTTACAGGGAGTGAGATTGAGTTATGAATAATGCGCAGATTTTGGCGAAAAGTTTGATTGATTTAGGTGTTGAGCACATCTTTGGTTTTTCAGGGGCCACGATTCTGCCTGTTTTTCATGCCATTGCAGAAACTTCGCTGAACATAACCGTTTGTGCCAATGAGCAAGCCTGTGCCTTTGCGGCTGAAGGGTATTCGCGGTCCAGTGATCAGGTCGGCATTACGGTGGTTACTTCCGGCCCGGCTATCACCAATACCTTGACAGCGGTGGCAGATGCACACGCTGATTCCATTCCCATGCTTGTTTTTGCCGGTCAGGTAGCCCAAACAAAAATGGGAACCGATGAGTTTCAGCATATTGATGTGCAGGGTGTTTTTGCCAATGCGGCAAAAAAAGTGATACTGGTCAATGAATTACAGAAAGTCGAAGAGATTGTAAAAGATGCCTATTACTATGCAAAATCCGGTAAGCCGGGGCCGGTTGTTATCGATTTTCCCTATGATATTCAGCTGGCAGAAGGGGAATATGAAGGCGTTGCCATAGAACGTTTTGCTCAAAAGTATGACGAAGAGCGTCATCTTGGCGAGAATCAGTGTCGTCAGTTTTTTGACCTGTTGAAAAGTGCAAAACGCCCACTTCTCTATATTGGCGGAGGTATGAACTCGCAGGCTGCCAGTGACCGTATTCGGGCTTTTAACCGGAGATTTGCCGTTCCTTCCATAAACAGTCTGATGGGAAAAGGGATTCTGGATGAAACCGCGTACTGGGCACTGGGAATGCTCGGTATGTACGGTGTACCATGTGCCAACAAAGCTATTCAGGAAACCGATCTTTTTGTCGCTTTCGGGGTCCGATGGGATGATCGGGTCAACCAGAAAGTAGGTGAATCAGGATTACAGGCTGATATCGCCTACTTTGACATCAACCCGGAGAAGGTGCAGGAAGTCCGTTTTGCCAGAAACCCAAAGTTTTCCTTTATTGGGAAGGCAGAGACAGCACTGGACGATCTTCTTAATTATGCTGTTAAGAATGATATTCAGCTCGACATCGGAGAATGGCAGGAGCATATCAAAAGTTTAAAAAAGAAGTATGTACTGAATTTTAACAGAAGTGCACAAGAAATTCAGCAGGCGGAAGTGATGGAGTTGCTGGCAGGATTTATCACCGATGAAACCAGGGTGACGACCGGGGTAGGGAATCATCAGATGCTTGCTGCCCAATACCTGACCATGTTCAAACCAAAATCATTTCTTACTGCCGGGGGCTTTGGCCCCATGGGCTTTTCCCTACCCGCATCCATCGGGGCATATCATGCCAACCCTTCAAGTAAGATCCTGGCAATTGATGGTGACGGCAGCCTTTTGATGAACCTTGGCGAACTGTTTACCATTGGGCGTTATAAGCTGCCCATTAAGGTTTTGCTGCTGAACAACCGGGGGGACGGCATGGTTCGTAATCTGCAGGATGTCTTGTATAACGGCGACCATGTGGCGACCAATAAGGATTCAGATGTCGATTTTTCTGCAGTGGCAAGGGATATGGGGTTCCCGTTTGCACAGAGGGTAACGCATCGAGCTGAATTGAAAACACGTCTTGCCGATTTCATGGCTGCCACAGGGCCGTCTTTTCTGGTGGTGGAATGTGATGTCAATGAGATGATATATCCTCGTATACCCGCAGGATCTGGATACAAGGATATGGTTTTGGGCCCGTATATGGAAGAATAATAGTAACTGCTCACAGCGAACCGGATTTTTCCGCGATCAACCTGGTTTATATATAGGCAAATACGCTGCGCCAGCCTGGTTGCGAAAACCTCAGGCACCCTGTAACCAGTTACAGATACAGGGGGATACGTTTATTCGTCTCCCCCAATGAGTAGTTACCGTCTGTTTATAAATAGTCTGCAGTAGCCGTCTAAACTTACTCGAAACTCTGCATTAGAGGTCTGATATGGAAGAAAAAGTGTATATCCTGACCATGCTGGTGGCAAATAAGCCATCTGTAACAGCTCGAATAACCGGACTTTTTTCCGGTCGTGGTTACAACATACAATCTATCTGCGGTGCCCCGACTCATAATCCTGATATTTCTAGAATCACCATAAAAACACAGGCTTCTCCCAAGCAGTATGATGAAATCATGAAACAGGTCAGTCGGCTCATTGATGTCATCAAGCTCCGTGATATGACCGAGGATGATGCCGTGAAAAGGGAAATGGCATTGATAAGTGTCGGGGTGACGCCTCAAAATCGTACAGAACTTATCCAGACAGTGGATATATTCAACGCCAAAGTCGTCAATGCTGGAATTGATTCGTATATCATTGAGGTGACAGGGACAGAGAAAAAAATTGATGCCATGGTGGAGATTCTTCGTCCCATGGGGATAAAGAAGTTAACCAGATCTGGTGTTCTTGCACTGTACCGGGAGTTGGAGGAAGATCATCTGGAGCAAAGCACTCCGGCCTGATACTGAAAACAGCCTTGCTTTACTGAGTTGCTCAGTTTCTTCGGTTGAGTAGTGTGCAGCAGCTTTGTTGTCGCGGAGTTGTAATAATGTGCTACGGTAGTACCCTCGTTGCCTCGGTGATAGCGCTGCTGCCGCAAATATGTCTGATACGGCCTGTAACCTATTGTTCTTTTTCTTTTTTAGTCAATCGTGGTTTCAGGTATAATTTGACAGCATAGTACCCTATGATGGGCGCAGTACAAATGGTGAGCATGCCGAAAGGATCCTGAATATACAGGTTGATTTTTTCCATAATGAGAGTCAGTTGATCCATGTTTTCTCTCCACAGAAATATGATTAATTGTATTCAACAGCTGGAAAGCTGTCCAATGACAAGAAGATATATTCAAAATTGTATCTTCTTGCACGTTTTTTCAGATTCCTGCCTGTGAACTCTTCAGTATTCCCATAACGTGCACCCCCTGTCTATAGGTAGTCATACTATTGCCGGTGAAGTTCATATATCGCAACTGATTTTTGAATTACCCGAAAACTCCCTGTTTTTTTCTAGTTTAAAGACTATGTTATAGAAGACTGCATACAGATTATGGAGTGTATAGGCCGGTTGAAAACGTGACTGTTCACTGTGCACTTGATCCTTCCGCGACCCTTTCTTGAACAGAATGCTTTGTAGAGTTGGACATTGGGTCTTTCAAGCCAGGCATTGAATCAAACAGAGAAAACAACACAGGAAAAAATGGATAACAAGGTTCGTTTTAATCTCATTTATGCGTTTATCGCATTGTTTGGCATTCTCATGCTGCATGAGTTTTGGGTGCAGCAGCAGACTATTCAGCTTGTACCTTACAGCGAACTGGAAAAGTTACTTTCCGAAGGTAAAGTTGAAGAGTTGAGTATTCGTGAAAACTATATCTCCGGACATTTGAAAAAGCCTGATGAGCATGGCAAAACAGTTGTCCTTGCAAATCGTGTTGACCCTAAACTGGCAGAACAGCTTTCCCGGTATGATGTCCCTTTTACCCAGGTGAGGGAGAGTAAATTCCTGGCAACACTTTTATCCTGGGTGGTTCCCGCTCTGGTCTTTGTTGGTATCTGGTTTATCCTGATGCGTAAATTTGCTGAAAAGCAGGGCTTGGGCGGTGGATTTATGAACATTGGAAAATCTAAAGCCAAAATCTATGTTGAACAGGAGACAGGGGTATCTTTTGAAGATGTGGCTGGCGTCGAAGAGAGCAAAGCAGAACTGGAAGAGATTATCAATTTCCTGAAGACACCTGAACAATATGGCCGCCTTGGAGCCAGAATGCCTAAGGGTATTCTTCTGGTAGGCCCTCCAGGTACAGGAAAAACTCTTCTGGCACGGGCAGTTGCAGGAGAGGCTTCAGTACCTTTTTTTTCCATCAGCGGTTCAGAGTTTGTTGAGATGTTCGTGGGGGTTGGTGCTGCCCGTGTACGAGATCTCTTTGAACAGGCAAAAAAATCCGCGCCGGCCATTATCTTTGTTGATGAGCTTGATGCCTTGGGGCGCGCTCGTACCGCAGCTGGCATGGGGGGGAATGATGAACGTGAACAGACATTGAATCAGCTGCTGGTAGAACTCGATGGTTTTGATCCCACCAGTGGCTTGGTGCTTCTTGCAGCTACCAACCGTCCGGAAGTGCTCGATCCTGCGCTTCTTAGGGCAGGTCGTTTTGACCGGCAGGTACTGGTTGATAGACCGGATAAGGTTGGCCGGGTGGCTATTTTAAAGGTTCACATGCGTAAGGTGAGCGTTGGCGATGATGTGGAAGCTGAGAAAGTGGCTGATCTGACTACAGGTTTTTCAGGGGCAGATCTTGCCAATCTGGTAAATGAAGCAGCACTCCTGGCCACAAGGAGATCTGCAGACCAAGTGAGTATGGATGATTTCACCAATGCCATAGAGCGTATTATTGCCGGGCTGGAAAAGAAAAATCGTCTGCTGAATCCCAGGGAACGAGAGATTGTGGCCTACCATGAGGTCGGACATGCTCTTACGGCCCTTGCACTGCCAGGTATGGATCCTGTGCATAAGATCTCCATAATTCCCAGAGGTATCGGGGCATTGGGCTATACGATGCAGCGTCCAACCGAAGACAGATTTCTCATGACCAGGGAGGAACTGCTCAACAAGATTGCTGTTCTTCTGGGTGGACGAGCTGCCGAGAAGCTTGTTTTCGATCATCTTTCCACCGGTGCATCCGATGATTTACAACGGGTGACGGATATCGCCCGAAACATGGTAACCAAGTACGGTATGGATGAGCAGATCGGTCATGTTGTTTATGAGGATTCCCATCAAAACTTTCTTGGCCAGGAAGGGCATCCATACGGTGGGGGATGCTCGTTGAGCGACCAGACAGCTGAGCGAATTGATGCGGCTGTTCGCCGCATTATTGATGATATGTTCAGTAAAACCGTAAGCATCCTGGAAAGCAATCATTCCCTGCTTGAGGAATGTGCTCTATACCTGCTGGAGCATGAAACTCTGTTGGAAGATGATCTGCGCCAGATGACCACAGGTATAATAAAATGTGGAGAGAATTGAGTATTGCCTGGGAGGCTGTTGTGGAGAGGTATTATTTTCTGTGGTTCTTACTTTGGAATAATAATGCTCGCCATATCAAGTGAATGGAAGTGCTTGTTTTTCTGTAATGCCTTGGTCTGAGTGTTTGTCTGAAGACAAATGATAGAAACTGTGTTCCAGGTAAAATGCAGCTGTGCATTTTACCTGGGAAAATGCTGTTTTCAAGGGCGCTGGGGAAGGTAAGGCTCAATATCTTTCACATATTTGGTTGCCACCTTAAACCCTGCTTTTTCAAGGGCAATGACCGATTGTGCCCCATCTTCACCGTCAATACGCATGACCAGCTGTATTATCCCCGGATGATTTTTTACAGGCCAGCTGATAAGACTCTGTATATTGATATCAGCTTCTTGGAAAACATCGGTAATTTTGGCAAGCTCTCCAACATTATCTTGTACGTACAACGTGAGACGTACACTGCTCTCACTCATTCCAATGGCCTCAAGCAGTGTGCCCATAACATCAGTACTTGTGATAATCCCCACAAGATTCTCTCCGTCCTTGACAGGGAGGCAGCTGATATTGTTGGTTTGCATGATGTAGGCGGCCCGTTCAATGGTGGTGTCCGGAGAGGCGGTGATGACCGTTTTAACCATGATCATGCCCACCTCCACCTTTTCCAGCAGATAATTAAGCTCATGTGTGGACAACGCTGTAGCTGGCGAAGCCCAGTTTTGTTTCAGGTCACGATCAGAGATCACCCCTACCAGCTGGCCTTTGGTATTTACTACCAGAAGGTGGTCTACATCATTTTCAGCCAAGATATCACGTGCTTCAACGAGGGTGGTTTTCGGCTGAACCGTGATTAAATCCGTGTGCATTATCCTGCCGATATACATCCTGATCTCCTTCTCTGGTTTAATGTTTTATCAGCTCCGGGAACGGAACTCGGATACGAGTTATATTTTACTTTATACGTATAGTAGCTTAAATATCAGGTGCGGGCCATAGTGATATGTTATCAGTGGATTTTTTTCGTGATCATGGCCTGGTTACCTGGATGTCTGTACCGGATTTCACCCTGGAGTTGCCCGGGCGAGACAGGTTTTGAAAATTGCATGCTGATCGTGTAGCTGCCGCTTCGAGGTTGCTTGAAAAGCCATTTTGCAGAGGAACTGCCTAAGCCATTGACGGGTTTGGGGGTGGCAGAAACCAATTTCACCCCTGGAGGGGCCGTCTGCAGAATGATAAACGCCATGGGAGCCGGTGATCCGACTTTGACACTGATAGTGGCAGAGTTTCCTTTGCCCTGGTAATTTGCGGAGACCTCCGGTTTTGCCAGGCTGAAGGTCGGCTGTAACAGGAATAGGCATGAGAACAGGAATGTAAGATAATACTTCATGGAAGCTCCTCTCATTGTTGGGGCTGTGGCTGAAAGGTTTTTGTGTTTTCATCCCAAAAATATCGCCCAGCCAGCCATAGAGTTTCTGCCTCGCTGAAATCAAAACCAATGCTTCCTGGGATGGTGTATTCTTCGTAAGCCTTTAATATTTCGTTGTCTGTGATGATGTAATTTCGGTCAACATCAGCCCAGTGAAAAGGGGCGATGGCAACAACGGATTGACCTGTTATTTTTTCTCCATGTTGATGCGTTTCTCCTGACATGCAATTTCCAAAAAAACGGATCGTGTCTGTGTGGGTTGTTTTTGCATCGGGAATGACCATGTATAAAAATGCAGCTTTACCATCTTGTAATTTCCCGATCCATCGTGGTTTGGTCTCAAATTGATGATTGCGGGATTTCCCTGAAAGGCTTTCTGCGGTTGCATAGCCCTCTATTTCTTCCCGCAAGAGAATCGGCAGTTCGAGATCTTTATCGCCCCGGACACGTACAATGACTGGAAATGGCTGGTTCGGACCGGTGTGTGTAGGAGCGGTACGTACCGCAGTAATATTAGGCGAAGTGGTATTGTCCCTGGTCAGATTCAGTGCAAGCAGGAGGGCGATAATGCAGAGAAGGAGTATTATTATTCCTGAAAATATCATCGTCCTTTTGGAAAAATGAGTTAAAAAAGAAGAGTTCTTTTCCAACGGAGCTTCAGCATCATCCTGTTTTTCACCCTGTTCGTCTTCCTGCAGAATTTCCGGGCTCTCTACGTCGGTTGTCTGCTCTTCCTGCTCCTCATACTTTTCTTCATTGTCTGCATCAAGGATTTGATCAATTTCTACCTCCAGCGCCTGGGCAAGTTTTTCGGCATTCTCAAATTTTATAGAGGGGTATTTGCGGTTTTCCCATCTGGAAATGGTATCGGTGGTCACACCAACGACAGTGGCCAGGTAAAGTTGGGTTAATCCTTTTTCTTCCCTCAGGGAGCGAACTGCATCACCATCAATTTGCACACTACTCATAGGTAACGATCCTGCATGGTTGGGGCTGATACAGAGATCCAGGAGGATGTCTGAGAGTACCCTTTTTCCACAGCTCAAAGCGTTTTAGGAAAATAATGCCCACAATATGCCGTATATGGCTGGGCCGATTTTTCTGAAATGTCTTGATCTGAGTAAAAATGCTACTTCCCTGATAACCTTCTGGTTCATTTAGAGAAATGTGTGGCCGTGCTATTTTGCTCATCAGTTTTTTCCTTGTGGACATCCTGGTGTCCGTGTCCGTATGGACATGTCGCGATGCAAGCTAAAACAATGAGGTTCCACAACGGCGCATCCCTGAATCATTCTGCTTTGTATATACCCTATATTTTTATAAAGTGTTGATATTATGTGGTTACGTCGGGTCGACATCACCCTATGTCGGGTCCGATGTCCATATATGTCGGCTGACAGGCAATGACCAATCCCTTACAGTGGAATCACAAACGAGGCAAAAAATGTAATCACACAAATACTGACTAAGGAGGAAGCCTCATGAAAAAAACATTGGTCGTCACTCTGGTAACTTTTGTATCTGTTTTCATCTCAACAGCGGTCATGGCAAAATCCCAAATCTGTGAGATCACTGCCATTGAAGGTGAGCAACTCACCTTGCAATGCGATCAGGTTGAAGGGCTTTCCACGGGTGATACCGTCAAATTGAAAACAAAATCCAAAAAAACAACATCAGCAGTCGAAGGATGTTAATGAGTTCATTCCCGTAAGACAAGGAAATAGGTGAACAAATGAAAAGATATCTTAAGACATTAAGTGTTTGTAGTGTGTTTGCAATGGCTATCTGGGCTGCGGTTCCAGGCGCAGCAGAAGCAGGACATCATCATAAAGGTGTAAGCGTATCCATTAATGCTCCTGAACTTGGCATGAGTATGGTTATTGATGATTCAGGCCGGGGACCGCATTTTCGTCCGATGCACAGACCCAAGCCACATCGCAGGCCCCAGGTAACAACCACAACGACCACTACTACCACCACAACAACAACCTATCATGGGCGTCCTCACGGGAAGCCCGGATATTATAATGGCAGGGATTACAGGCCTGACCACAGGTACCCTACCCAAAATCAGTGGCATAGACCTCCACATCATGGTCAGGGACAGCATTTTGTACATTATCCCCCTCCTCCTCCCCAGGACTGGCATAGGGGACGTCTTGATCGCTGGAGATAGTAATTCTCCCTTGAAAAGATAATACAAAGGCTGCAGATCCATCGGATCTGCAGCCTTTTTTTAATCTGGACGAAGCAGGACACGAGAGGACTGTCTTGTACTGTCGTTAACGTCTATCTGTTTGATTTAGTTTGATTTCATAATTTTTTCTGAGACGGGCTTGCGTAAGTGGCTGTATATATGTTTGTATGTAAAGTTAGGTGCAGAAGTTATAGCGTAAATTGAGCAGCTGGCCTGAATATCTGTTAATTCGTTTGAGTTTTCCTGAACTCCCTCCCTTTTTCTGAACCGGGCAATGCAGAATATGTCTTCACATGATGAACTCATGTTTAAAAATGTTTGATCAATTTGGGAAAGTTCTCAAGATTTTACGGCAAGGCTGTTGGAAATCGAGTCTTTCAAGTGAACATGCCATGTATGTCTGTGTCGATTTTGATGGAACCATTGTAGATCATCAGTTCCCCAGATTGGGAGAACCGGTGCCCGGTGCAATCAGATGGTTGAAACGGTTTATTGAGCTTGATGCCAAACTGATCCTGTTTACAATGCGGTCAGATGGAATGCCCTATGGGGATGTTCTTACAGAAGCTGTTCAGTATCTCCAGCAAGAGGGAGTAGTGCTGTTTGGCATCAATCATAATCCTTCTCAGGATTCCTGGACTTCAAGTCCAAAGGCGTATGGAAATGTCTATATAGACGATGCCGCTGTAGGATGTCCGACTATCCATCCCCAGGGGTTTTCCAGGCCATGCGTTAACTGGAACATGGTTGGCCCATATGTGGAATCCATGCTGTTGACTCCACGGCAGTAGTCTGATGTTTTTAGAATAGCGTTAACGACTTCAATCTTGTAAATATTCATAGGGGTAGTGAGTAAGCTTGGCAACTCCCCTGTCTTTGAGAAGTTACTTAATCTTCTATATTCTGTGGTGGCGGTGGTCTAAAACAGAGTGGTTTCAGCCAGGTTATCTTACGGCTATATTTTGCTGTGGAGGTGAGGCCCTGTGTACGTGTACAGGTCTTTGTGCAGGTTGTGGTAGACTACTCTGTGAAGGATTGTAAAATGCCCTTAAAGACAGGTGCTTAATTCAAGAATAAATACTAATGAAGAAGGTGTGTATTGGAATTATGAAAAAAATATTTTCCTGGGTTATTGTTTTTTGCAGCCTTTTGGGGAGCCAGTACTGTATTGGTGAGGAAAATACCGATTGGAATCTGTTTCTGCCTGGTATTATTGGTTCTAAAAAGGACTGTGCTGGAGTGATTGGCGGTACTGCCTATCTGGACAATTGTGATATCTGCGTTGGCGGCAACACCGGCAATACGCCGTGTACGCAGGATTGTTCCGGTGTCTGGGGGGGCACTGCGGCCATTGATAATTGCGGCGTGTGTGTGGGCGGCACTACGGGACAAATCGCATGTACTCAGGATTGCAATGGGGTCTGGGGAGGGACCGCCACTGTCGATAGCTGCGGGATTTGCGGTGGCGATGGAACAACGTGTGACAATTTGAACCTGGGAGTGACATGTTCAGGTACTTGCGGACCTAGCTCTATTTGTCAATACAAAGATGTCGTCGGTGCCGAGGAATGTAGTGGCTCAGAACTTGACAGGCCATGCATAGGAAGTAGTGCAGGCATGTATTGTTCTGACTCCTGCTTAACAGACAATGATTGTGCAAATGGAAATATTGACATGAAATGCCTGAATAATTGTCCAGGTGCCCCTGAAGAGTATCTGGGAGTCTGCTGGAGTGAGTCGGATTATGCCATCATTAAAGGATGGTACTGTAACTGATCGTTTCCTGTAGCAAATTTCCATACTCTCCATGTAACTGCTTACAGCGGATCTAAAGTTTTCGCAAATTGGCTGGCACAGTATGTTGGCCCACATGTAAGCCAGTTTGATCGCCGAAAGATCAGAGTGCTGTGAGTGGTTATCTCTTAAAAAAAGTTGCTTCTTCAGGCCTGTTGCAAGCATCTTCCTTCCCATGCCTGTTTCGAAGGCGCAATACGGTCAGCACGACCCCATGGATCAGCCATGGGGGCTGGCCGTTATCCTGCCCAATTTTTCGTGAACTCATATTCTCCTTTACATGTGAGATGAATGACATGGTGGCCATAGGCATGCCCTTGGAGGGTAAATGTACCCAACTCTTGATCAAGTTCACCTTCCATGTAAAAAGTCGCTTCCTTGAATTTTCCTAAAGGTGCGTAGCCATTTGCTGTTCCTTGGGTGATGGTTAACACACCATTGATACACGCCTTTTTTACAGGACTGATTTGCCCCCGGATTGTGTATCCCTCTCCATTTCCTTCAATTTTTCCTTCCAAAATCTGTACAGTGTTGTTTATACAATTCTGATTCCGAGATTGTAAGTGTAAGCGGTAGTGTCCGTTTATAAGCATTTGTTAAAATATTTCGAGGAAGAGTTATGTGGGTTCATGACAGTATGGACAGCGCTGGTCATCGGCCTTTCTTGGCTTTCCGCAATTGGGGCAGGAAAGAGACACGGTTTGAGTAATGGTATTCGTACCTCTGAAGCTACACCGATTTTCCAATTGCTCCAGACGGGAGCGCAGCCCACAGACTTCTTTTCGGTATTGAGAAACTCGGTATTGCATGAACAGTGTGTATCCGGCAAGTGCACCGAAACAGACGAACAACAGATAAAACCATCCACCGATTAACTGCATGGGATATCCTCCATAAAAAAATCATGGGCGAAAACGTGCAGCAACGCTTCTCGATAAACATGAAACGTGCTCATGCTGAACGGGCAGTTTTGTGTTTATGGCGTGGGTTACAGATGAGTTGTTGTGTATGCTAACTGCCTTAGATGTTACATCATTTATCCACAGACAGGTAGAGATAAAACAGATGGAGCGAAGGCGGGCTAAACGGAGAGTTTTGTAACCGTTATAATCACACCATAATTACGTTCTTCGCGGTAAAGTATTTCTCCACCTTCATTGGCAATGATTGCATCCATGCCGTCAGCCATGAGCGGTACGCAGAGAAAAGTGAATTGCTGCCTTGGGGTCATATCTGTTAGACGTGCCCGCACGTCCGTGTATCCCCATCAGCAATCTTTTCGGTAGTCTATATCAATGCGTATTCGTTTTCTCATATTTTTTTGAGTTATCCGTTTTTTTTGAGGTCGCTGCAGCAACATTCATTTAAAATTCTGGAAAAACAATATATTATCCAGCCTTGTTGACTTGTTGCGAAATTTTGTGGTGCTTATTATTTTCCATACCCTTAACTGTCCAGTGCATCCCTCACTGCTTTTCCTAACCTTTCGATGTTGTATGGTTTTTTTAGAAAACCTCGGGCTCCTAGGGCCAGTGCATTTTTAACTGCGCTGCTTTCAGAAAAGCCGCTTATGAGTATTGCTTTTTGCTCAGGGTTGCGGTTGTGGATCTGGTTGAAAGTTTCTTCACCTGAGATCCCTGGTCCAAGGATCATATCAATGATGACCAGATCGGCGGTGTTGCTTGTAAGCCATTCCAGGGCCTGTTCACCTGTTTCTACCCCTGTAGTTTCATATCCGAGATGGTCCAGCATACGTGTCGCAATATCACGGGGCTGACGTTCATCCTCCACCACAAGAATGTGTTCGCCACTTCCTGATGCGGAGAAGGCTTCTTGCTCGGTAATGGGATGCGGCACGGCAGGCTTATCAGTACTTGGAAAATACAATTCAAAGCAAGCACCTTTATCAGGGGTGTTGGAAACAATGGCTGCCCCCTGGTGATCTTTCATTGTATTCCATACCACAGACAGTCCCAGGCCTGAACCACTTTTGGTTCCCATTGCCTTTTTACTGTAAAAAGGCTCAAAAATGTTTTCCATGTCCTGCTTGGCGATTCCCTTACCTGTGTCAACCACCCTGAGTACGGCATATTCACCCGGCTCCAGGCCATAACGTTGCAACAGTGCCTCCCCAGGGGTAACTCTCTGGGTAGATATATGTACTTTTCCTGGCTCTTCAATTGCTTCAGCAGCATTGGAAACCAGGTTCATAACACATTTTTTCACGTGGACAGGAGAACACTGTATAAGGGGAAGGTAGTCCTCGTAACTGAAAGTAAAACGTATGTGGGGACTGTTGGATTTCAGCTTGATAAACTCCGGTGAACCCAGGTATTCATTGACAAGATCATTCAGGCTGCGTACTTCCTGCACTCTGGCTACACCCCGTGCAATGGTGAGAAGATCGGCAACAACAGCGGCGGAACGCTCGCCAGCTTCTTTGAGTGCAAGGACTGGTTCTCGCAATTCGCTGTTTTTCGGCAGCTTCAACAATATGAGCTCCGGATACCCGGTAAGGGATGTTAAAATATTATTGAGATCATGGGCAACACCTCCGGCCATCAAGCCTATGGCCTCCATTTTTTGAGCACGTTGCAGCCGTTTTTCCATGACCAGTTTTTCATTTTCAGCCTGTTTTTGTTGAGTGAGGTCGTTAAAGACGAGTACTATTTCACAATTGGGCAATCGGTACACCCTTGTGTCACGCCAGCTGTCGATGTTTTTATCATGGTAATGACAAGTTGGATGTTGCTGGGGAACTCCTGTTTCCCATACCTTGCGCATCAACGGAAGTAGGCCTATATCTTCCGCAAAGGGATAGAGGTCCAGGATTGTCATACCTGCAAGGGTATTCCTTGACAGGTTGTTCATATCCATGCCTGCCTGGTTCATTTCCCTTATGCGAAAATTTCTGCCTCTGTCAACAGCTTCACACAGGGCAAGCCCGCTGCTTGAGTGTTCAAATATCTGACGAAAGAAGGCTTCATTCAGTCTGCTTGATTCCTGGGCAAGTTTCAGCTCGGCAAGGTCAAGGTCAACGCAGTAGATAGTTTTGCTTTGGTCGCTGTTCACCTGCATAACAGGTGAGGAGTAGACTGGTACCGTATTGCCGTTTTTGTGGAGGAGTTCCTGCTCAGAGGAAGGAAAAATAATACCGTGCTCGAACCAGTTGGTGAACTGAGACATACTCTGGGGACGTTGAGCAGGAGGAAGAAGCAACTCTTCAACTTTTTTGCCAAGGGCCTCGTCTGAGGTGTAGCCGTAGAATAATTCACAGGCTTTGTTCCAATAGACGATGCTTCTTGTTTCATCTAGTCCCCGTACAGCGAGTTTGGGAAGGTCGTTGACCAGATGGCGAAAACGCTGCTCACTGGCAGCAAGCTCTGCGGTACGTTTTTCCACTTCCTGTTCAAGGTTATTGATCAGGTTTTTAAGGCGCAATGCCATTGCATTAAAGATTTTACTTAACTGGCCGATTTCGTCGGTGGAATAGATCTGTACCTGGTTATCAAGCTCACCCATTGCAAATTTTTGCGCAGTATTGGTAAGCAGCAGAATATTTTTTGTAATTGTTGTGTGGGTCAGTTTGGCAATAAAGAAAAGAATCAGCGCGGAAATAACGGCAGCTGCCAGCATGACCACGCCGGTGACCAGCTTAAGTTGCTGAATAACCGTTTGAGAGGAGTTTATTTGATGTTGAACGTATTCGGTGAGCTTTTTAGACAAGGGACGGACTGTTTCTTCCTGGAGTGCAAAATCCCGAATTTTTCCCTCAAGTTCTTGATCAACATCGAGTAATGCATTGGAAAGTTTTTTCTGCTCAATAAAGAGTTGATATAACCTTTCAGCATCCTGCAGCTTGAGAGATGCGTGCCGCAGAGTGACCTGGATCTCTTCAAGTGCATTTGTTGAAGACTGCATGAGGTAGCGCTGGCGGCTCAGCAGGTAATCCTTAAAATACGAGAATGCTTCTCTATGCATGGCCCGTAGATCCGGATATTTACCAAGAGCCTTGTCGAGTTCTAGGTAGACATTGTTCAGTCTGGTTTCCAGGCCGCGTTCAGGAGCCACTTTTTGTGTAATCAGCTCCACCGCCTCAATGGATGTTGCCGCAAAGCGATTGGCAGAGCTGAGATAGAGGTTTAAATCAGCCCTGCTGATCGTTACCTTCTGCTCAGGTGTCTGCGAATATAAAAGGGTCTTCAGGCGTGTGCTGATACGTATGACTTCAGCGATTTCCCTTATGGCTGGCTGGGCATATTGTTCATGGGCTTTTTGGAGGCCAAGATAGGGGTAGTGAATAAGAAAATTGGCATGTAGCCTTTTCGCTCTTTCAAGGCCACGGTCCATTTGCAGAACCAGCTGGCCTATTTTCATGCTGTTATGAATTTTCATTTCTGCCCGGTGAATATGGCGAAATGCAATAAGGCCTGTGCCGATTATAAGGAGAATAAGCAGGAAGAGCAGAGAAAAAGCCAGACTGAATTTGGTTGTTATACCCAGATCATTCCAATTCAGTCGCTGTTTTTTCATATCAGGTTTGATCCACAAGGTTTAAAGGTGTTCTGGATAGGTATAGAGAACGTTTTTTTCAAGACCTTTTACACCGGCGCTCGGGTCTTCCAGGCGAAGAATGTTGAATACGGAGGTTCCGCAATCCCCATATCTGTCGCAGGTAAGTGAGCCGCTTACGGCATCATAATTGGCTATGGAATGAAGCATATTCCGCAAGGCTTGTCTGCCAATGTACAGGCTGCCGTCAGGCGAGGTTACTGATATGTTTTTTATGGCATAGAAGAGCATGTCCGCGGCATCATATGCCGTGATATAATAGCTGGTGGACGGAAGGGAGCCGAATTTTTGCAGGTATGCCGTTGTGAGCTGTTCGGTTTTTGCCCCTTCCGGAGGGCGTGGACCAACAAAGTAGAGGCCAATACCCCTATTGCCCACCGTATCAATGAAACTTTGTTCTATAAGGGCACCGTCGCTCATCAATATCAGATCTGATAGCTCGGGACTGGCTTTTGCCTGTAGTAATATTAGGTTGCCTTCAGGTTGAAATAACGGAAAAAAAAGGAGCTCGGCACCGGCTTGAGAAACCGCAGCAAGGACAGGCTGCATTTCGGTTTCCCCTTTGGCGATGGCTGCTCCCAAGACAATTTCACCGCCCAGCTCGGCAAAAGAATTGCTGAAACTCATGATCAGCCCTTTGCTGTAAATGTCTCCGTCATTGAGCGTAGCTGCTTTGCGAACCCCAAGTTTGTTAAAGGCAAAGAATGCAGCTGCTTTACCTGCGTTTTCTTCATTGCTAGCAGTGCGGAAAAATCCAGGCTGCCAATGTTGGCCAGCGACTCCGTTGACAGACGTCAGGTGTGGAGATGAATTGTTTCCTGATATCATGGTGAGCCCTGCGTCGGACATTACCTGGGAAGCCGTCATAGCCGCCTGTGAGCATGTTGTTCCAAAAATGGCAACGCTTTGAGGGTCAGCAATGATTTTAAGGGCGGCATTGGCACCACCTTCTGCGGTGCAACCTGTATCTTCAACCTGCAAGGCGATAGGATGGCCTAAAAGAATATTATTGTGTTTTTCCAGGGCCAATTCCAGCCCATGCAATTGTGCGAGGCCAAGGGGGAGAACTTTGGCGTGCAGCGCCTGGAGCACACCGATTTTTATCGGTTGGCCGGGGCCTACATGAACGCAGCCGAGTTTATCTGTGCAGGTAAACTCTTTTTCAGGTTGCCGGCAACCGTTCAGTGTGACAAGTATGAGGATGAATATAAGGAGAACGCAGGGAGTGCGATGGGCTGTCTGCATGGGCAGAACTCCAGTAAAAGGCTGTTTTCCTTTTTAAAAGGTATATGAGCTTGATTTGATACACCATACTGGAGAAAATGTATTCGGTCAATCGAAGTGTTTTTCATGTATGGTCTCCCTTTGGCAGGGGAGCGGAATCTGTCGGTGATATCCTAAAGGCGAGGAGGGCAAAAGGGACACTGCTTTGACAGTACCCCTTTTTTGTGTGTCCTAAACAGGCGGGGATTATTCGATTTTTCCTGCAGCCATGCGTTGTTTGTAGATGTGCTTCAGTTCATAGAGATCCTGTTGCAGCTCAAATACTCCATGCCAATGGGCATAGTCGGGTCCTCCCATGGCTGCACCATGACGCATGCGCCGTCCCTGATGATGCCACAGGTGGTAGTATATTTTTTGGAATTCATCATCCCACGGATTCTTTTTAACCAGCCCTTTTTCCTTGAGTTCCTTTAGCATTTTGTCTGCCACATCGAAGTAGCCTTCATTGTAGAGCTCTATATGATTATCTGTCTGCTCAAAGAAGTTGTCGGTGTGGGTTTTGGTGTGGCAGTTGCTGCACACCTGTTTCATCAAGGCGCGTCCTTTTTCACCATCGCCGGTTAACATGCTGAGCGGATCTGAAGAGTTTCTGATATTTGATCTTTTTGCCCACAAATTCCATTTCAATCGTTCTGAAATGTTGTGGGTGCTTTCAAGTTCACCAATGCCGCTCTGATGACACACTGCACAGGTAGGTGCGCGGTAGTCGCCAGGTTCCCAGGAAGCCGTTGGGCTGGAATAATTCCATTCACCGCCTTCGCTGTTATAGATATGGCCGTGTTTGCTGTTGTTGTATACCTCTATGTCAGGATGGTCTGGTCCCAAGTGACAGCTTGCACAGGCTGCAGGTTTTCTTGCTTCAGCAAGGTTGAAACGGTGCCTGGTATGGCAGACTACACAGTTGCCAACAGAACCATCTGGGTAGATTGTGCCTATTCCTGCGGCAGGCCATCCTTCTTTATTCGGCCTGTTGTCGGCTCCCAGTGTAACGACTGATCCATGACACTGCATGCAGCCCGTCATATCCGCAGCGTTTTTGAACTTTTCAATACCCTGGCCTTCGTGGGTTTCCATGAGGGCTTTCATACTTTTATAGTTACGTCCGTCTTCGGCATGGTATTGCAGGCTCGCCCGATAGTGCCCGCTGGCATTGAATTGTTCAACTTGCTCACTATGACAGTTGGCACAGACATTTGGTGTAACTGCCACTGTTATGTACGTTGCTGTTCCTTTTACTCCGGGACATGCTTGTGACGCCAGCGGGGAGTCGGCATCAACACTGTGGCAATCAATGCAGGAGACGCCCTCCTCACTGTGCCGACTGTTTTTCCAGTCTGTCACAATGCCGGGTTGCTTTTCAGCATGACATGTAATGCATTTTTGTCCTTCCACTTCAGTTGCGTTGGCAGCGCTTCCTGTCAAAAAGAAAGCAGCAGCCAGGCTGAGAGTGAGGGCTCCTGAGGTACGTAGTCGCATGTACTCCTCCTGTGTTTTCGGTTTATGGATGATGGCTATGGGGATTGCCCCAAGGTACTGATAGCGCTGTGGCAGAAAATGAACCAATGAAAGAAAAAACATCATCTATGGAAAGACTCTCACTATGGCCTCCATGTAGGTTTTTTACCTGTGTTTTTGTATAGGGGTTTGTTGAATTGGTCACGTTTTGAGCTGAAATAATAAATTGTTTTAGGCATATAAAGGTCGTGCTCTGGAAAAAAATCTACAAAATATTCTTTGCAGGATGCCTGAAAATCCATGAGTTTAAGATCTGGGAAATAGTGTTGAGCGCATTGTATCAAAGGCTCAAAGAAATGGTGTCCCATGAACATGTCATAGGTAATACTGAGAAATTCTCCAGATTCCATGCGATTGTACATGTTGCAAGTATCACTGGATATGCCCCTGTCACGTCGGCGACGCATATCTATACCAACACTGAGATCACGGTGGACGATACGTTGAATGTGACCTGTATCGCTTACTTCCAGCAGGATATTCTGGCCATGGGGTTCAAGCATGTAGCCCAGCTGGAGAAAACACTCTATCCAATGGCGAATGATGGGAAACATGATGTTATCGAGAAGGTATTGTGATGGAGAACAGGTATCGATGAGGTCCAGCAGGAGAGGTTTCTTTTCGGGATTAAAGGTCTGGGTACCGTATAAAGCAAAACCTGGTATCAGGAATTTTTGTTTTCCTGGGCAAGGGGGAAAAGGCGTCATTTCACGAATGAGGTAGCCCCACTGCTCTCTGGTTTTTACGGTTTCATCGTGAAGAGCCGTTTTTTTAATGGAAACGCCAATAACTTCTCTTAAAAAAGCAAACTGAGTATCCAGTGATGGTATGCTCTGTTCCAATTCGTGGGAAACATTGATTGCCTGCTCAATGACCTCGTCACGCATTTTACGGCTATACCTGGATACCTTGAATGGAAAGTGAACCTTGGCAGCATGGGGAGGAAGCCCGGAGTGCTTTACATACAGTGTTCTGGTAGAAGAACTTGGCTCTACGCATAGTGGCTGCAGCCGGGTTCCATAATTTTTTACGATGCGAAGATATGCATCATTATCAAGCGTCTGCAGAACCTGCGGGTGAATACAGAAAAGAATTTTGTTGTCACCCGGCATGTAAAAATCGAGTAGAGCCGGATCTGGATTTGCCGTATACGTATGCACCTGTTCACAATCCAGTGCAAACAGCGTGAGGTCAAAGCAGGGTGTGGCAGAGTTTGGTTGAAATTGTGTCTGGGCTTCGGTGTATGCCGATTGGTCGGAATAGGCTCTTGTGCCCTCGTTGTAATAACGGTCCAGATGTGCAAGAGATGGGAACATTGGCGTAACTCCTGCGCTGTAGAGTATCAGGTTGAATTCTCTGGTAACCAGTATACGCCAAGTTACATGGGGAATCTATGAAAAGAGGCAAAATGATAAAAAATTATGATGAAGATATGACTGGGCCTGTATGCATACAATGTAACAGCCCACAGTGTAGCTGATCTTTCCACGTTCAGCCTGGTTTACGTATAATACAATACGCTGCGCCAGCCTGCTTGCGAAACCTCAGGTCACCTGTAACCGGTTACAAAGACGAGAGACTTTCAAGCTTATCGGTTATCCCTGTGAGTAGTTACCATAAACTATTGTTTATCGGTCTGATATAAAATGAAGCCTCCAAGCACAAACAAGAGAAGGATGCTCAATATTCCCCAGCGTGTTTCCCCTGTCAGACGAGCCACGATGCCCATCAGTAGCGGGCCGCTGATAGCGGCGAACTTGCCGAATACATTGTAAAATCCAAAGAATTCAGCACTTTGATCAGCGGGAATGAGTTTGGCAAAGTAGCTGCGACTCAAAGCCTGAATACCGCCCATGGAGGAGGCAACCATGGTGGCGATGATCCAGAACAGAGTGACCTGGCTGCCATGACCAGCGAGTGAGGGGAGAAAAAAAGCCAAAAGGGTGACCAGAGAGTAGACAGCAATACCGGCAAGAAGCATATTGCGGGCGGAAAAATGGGCTGCAAGTTTGCCATAAAGCAGGGCGAACGGGAAGGCTACAACCTGGATATAAAGAAGGACCGCTATCAGCAGGGTACTGTCAAAGCCCAGGTCGTATCCATAGGCGGTGGACATGCTGATGATGGTTCCTACGCCATCGATATAGAAAAAATAGGCAAGAAGGAAAATAAAGACCTGACGGTGCTGTCTGATGTGTTTGATTGTTTGATAAAGTCTGGAAAAACTTTCTTTAAGCGGTGAATCAGGGGCGGGAAGGGCGTGTACCTGACGGACTGTGCACAGAGTCGGGATGGAAAGGAGCAGCCACCACACTCCGACGATAACAAAGCCGATTTTTACTTCATCGGGTGGGAGTGTGCTCCCCTGAAGGCCTGCAGACAGGACAAGGCCAATGACTGCTATGAAGGGAATGACACTCCCTATGTAGCCATACCCATATCCTCTGGCTGAAACCCTGTCCATACGTTCTGGAGGAGAAACATCCACCAGCAGTGCGTCATAGAAAACATTGGCGCCTGCCCAGCCGACCCGTGCGGCAACAAAAAGACCCAGGCAGAGCAACCATTGTCCTTGAGTGATAAGCGCCAGGCAGAAAGTAAAGAACAGGCCAATGCAAAGAAAGAAAGCGAAAAAGGAGACTTTTCGCTGTTTGTAATCTGCAAGGCTTCCAAGGATTGGTGACAGCATGGCCAGGATAAAAGAGGCTGTGGAGTTTGCAAAACCCCAGTTGGCCGTACTTACCGCATCAGGGAGATCAGCTGCTGCGTATTGTTTAAAAAACAGGGGCATGATGGCTGTGACCATAACCAACACAAAGGCTGAATTGCCAGCGTCATAAAGTATCCAGCTTTGTTCTGCGATTGCTTTTTTTTTCATGTACCACCATGTGTAGTCCGTATTTTCCAGGGCCTTTTAAAGTGGACTTGAAAACCCGTTTGTTGTTCAGGGAAATTCAAAAAAATCGCCCAAATTTGGCGATCTGCTTTGTTGCTGAACGTTAGAAGTCAGCCGCTGGTTCACTTTGGCCGGATGTCCGATGCCTGTTATAAATTCGGGATAGGTCTATTTTAAGTAACTGCTTACAGTGCCCCTGATCTTTCCGTGAATATCCTGGCTTACGTATGGGGCGTTACGCTACGCCAGCCTGCTAATATCTCAGCCACCCTGTAGGCAATTATCAAGCAGGAGAGTTGCCAGAGTTAGTCACTGACCCTATGCGCAGTTACCATTTTGATTACTGTGTACTTTACAGTCTGTGTGTCCTGAATGCCCATCTTTTTCACGTCGAACGATTAAAATACGTATTTTGTATGGATGTGCTTCTGCATTGCCTGCCCAGGTAATCAATACATTCTTTTCTGCTCATCTGGTCCAACAAGTATTCCAGTCACATTCATATTCTTTCTTGGTTTTATCAATTGAATTTATATGTGCTTACTGTGCTTAAGCAACGAATATGTGGTCTATTCTTTATAACATTCTGAAATAGTTTAAAGTTATACAATTCTATCTTTTTTCAAGTGTTCTAATTTGTGCTTTTGCACAAAACGAATTAGTCTTAATTATTAAATTGTCAAAATTTGATGTGCCAATTGTGCAAAAAAACAGTTGCGAGATTTTTACAGGCTGGATACTAGAAAAGGAGCGATTTTAAAAGGACTTAGTATCGAAATGACAGATGTTATTGTTCAGTTTTTTTGATGAATGCTTTTCAAGAGTATACAAGGGGGAGATTTTTAAGCAGTATTTTCGTTGTTTAAGGGATCATATTCTTTAGGGAGTAATTCAATAGACCAATAAGGAGGCCCGTATGGCAAAAGTCGGCGTGTACGTATGTCATTGTGGTTCAAACATTGCCGGCGTGATCGACGTAGAGGCGGTTCGTGATTTTGCAGCAACTCTCCCGGACGTCGTTATCGCACGAAAAGACCTGTTCATGTGTTCTGATTCAGGGCAGGAAATGGTTAAGCAGGATGTACGTGATGGATTGGTAGACAGGGTGGTAGTGGCGGCTTGTACACCGCGTACCCATGAACCGATCTTTCGGGCGGCAATAGAGAAGGCAGGATTGAATAAGTATCTTTTTGAGATGGCCAACATTCGTGATCAGGCAAGTTGGGTGCATGGCCATGATCATGAGGGGGCGACTGAAAAGGCTAAAAAAGTGGTTGCCTCAGCTGTGGCGAAAGCCCGCTATCTGGAATCTTTGGAAGATAAATATGTCGACGTTACCGACGCAGCCCTGGTTATTGGTGGCGGTATCGGAGGAATCAGCGCAGCGCTTGAATTGGCCAATATGGGGCATAAGACATATCTGGTGGAAAAACAGCCATCCATTGGCGGGGTCATGGCTCAGCTGGATAAGACCTTTCCTACCAATGACTGTTCAGCCTGTATCCTGACCCCAATGATGGTTGAAGCCTATAATCATCCAAATATTGAGACCATGACCTATTCAGAGGTGGATGATGTCTCCGGCTATATAGGGAATTTTACCGTCAAGGTACGACAGAAGCAGACCTATGTGGATTGGGCCAAGTGCACCGGTTGCGGCGACTGTGCAACCAAATGTCCTGCCAAAACTCCAGATGAATTTAATGCGGGTTTATCTGAAAGACGCGCTGCTTTCATAATGTTCCCCCAGGCTGTTCCCAAAAAAGCTGTCATTGATATGGCTCACTGTCTGAACTGTGCCGGAAGAGAAATAGGGACTATCCCCAAGGTCAATGCCAAGACGGGAAAACAGATTTTGGCCCCCTGTGAAAAGGTGTGTCCGGCTAATGCCATTGATCGGTCCATTGCCCATGATCCCAAGGGCGCGATTAAAGAAATAGAGGTGGGGTCGATTGTAGTGGCTACAGGGTATAAAGTGATGGAGAAAGAATGGTTTAAGGAGATGGCTCCCAGTTCTCCCAATGTGATCACAGCGCTTCAGTTGGAACGTTTGATCAGTGCCACCGGCCCTACAGAGGGCAAGCTGTTGCGGCCCTCTGATCATCAAAAACCAAAGACTCTTACCTTTGTTTCCTGCATGGGATCACGGGATAAGAAGTTCCATACCTACTGCTCCCGTTTTTGTTGCATGTACATGATTAAGCAGGCCCGACTGTTGAAAGAAAAATATCCGGATCTGGTTATTAACATGCACTTTATTGATGTGCGTACGGCTGGCAAGGATTACGACGAGTATTATACCGGCGCACGCAATATGGGAATCAACTTTTTTAAAGGAAAAGTGGGCGGGCTTGAAATGCTTCCTGAGGATAAGCTCCGCGTGCTTGCCTATGACATGGAGTCTGCAACCAATATTGAATATGAGTCTGACCTTGTCATATTAGCTACAGCTGTCGAGCTTCCCGAAGATGCAACTTCCCTGGCTCAAAAGCTTGGTCTGCAATTCTGTGGTTCAAAATTCTTCCGTGAATTACATCCAAAATTAGGTCCAGTCGAAACATCAACCGAAGGCTTGTTCCTGGCTGGATGCTGTCAGGGGCCAAAGGATATTCCCGATACAGTTTCCCAGGCAAAAGGAGCAGCGGCAGCAGCAGCGGTTCCGTTGGCCCAGGGCAAGGTCAAGATCGAACCTATTATTTCAGAAGTGCGCACCGAGGTGTGCAGCGGCTGTGGCATCTGTGTTCCGCTTTGTCCATATAAGGCGATTTCCATGCGTGAGTTCGGTGGCGAGTTGCGGGCACATATTGAAATATCAGCATGTAAAGGATGCGGGGTGTGTACTTCTGCCTGTCCTTCGGCTGCTATCGTGCTTCATGGCTATGAAGAAGATCAGATTTTTGCACAGATCGCTGCATTGACAGCCTAGGGGGGGACTTTATGAAAATCGAACAGAAGAAAATCGATGAGGCTGTGCAGACCATTACGGGGTATGGCGGACACGGTATTCTCAACTGTGTACAGTGTGGTGCCTGTTCTGCTGTCTGTCCCGGTGTGAAAGCGGGCTTTTCGCTGCTGTGCAGAAATCTTATCCGGCATTTGCTTAATGGAGAGTTGGAAGAAATCATTGAAGATCCTTCATCCTGGGGCTGTCAGGCGTGCAACCGCTGTACTGAAATTTGTCCTCAGGATGTGAGGCCACAGGAGGTTGTTTTTGCCTTTCGGCGCTATCAAGCCAACGAGATGGCTTTTTCCACCTCTGCCGTAACCAGTCAGATGAACCTGTACGAAACCGGCCATGCCGTTTTCACCGATGCTCGGGAGTTGCGTAAGAAGGTCGGGCTGCCTGCAGAACCACCTACGTCTGCATATAATGAAAAGGCGCAGCGGGAAATTCAGGCATTGATTAACAGCGGGCCCATGGGTGAGTTGGGCTTATTTTAAGGGAGGCAGTCATTCATGGAAAAGATAGGATTATACCTGGGGTGCAATATCCCCATGAAAGCACCGGATATTGAGCAGTCGTTTCGCAACATACTGCCTGAATTCGGTTATCAGCCTGTAGATCTTGAGGGTGCTACCTGTTGTCCTGCCTGGGGTACTGCCCCTTCCTTTGATATGGATACCTGGTGTGCTGTTTCCAGCCGTAATATTACCATCGCTGAAGAAAAGGAGGTGGATGTCATTACTGGCTGCAACTCCTGTTTTGGTGTGCTTTCGGAGGCGAAACATTTTCTTGAAGACAAAGCCCGGCGTACTGCGGTCAATGCAAAGCTTGCAGAAATCGGCCGAGAATTTAAAGGAACTTCCGATATCTATCATATTGCCCATTTGTTGCATAACAAGGTCGGTGTAGACAGGATTCGGGATAAGTTGAAATACAGTTTTAAAGGAATGAAAATAGCGGTGCAGACCGGCTGTCATACTCTCTGGCCAAGTGATGTGTATAAGGTGAAGGAAGAAAATCCCTATTACCCGACCATCCTTAAAGAGCTGTGCGAAGCCACGGGCGCTGACGTCCCCCATTATTCCCGCCTGGAAGCATGTTGCGGGATGGGCGGTATGCGGTCCACAGATGTGGAAAAGTCACTGAAGCTTTTTGCTGAAAAGTTGTTCTCCATCAAGGAAGAGGTTGATCCGGATATTATTGTGACAACCTGCTCATCCTGTTTTCTGCAGTTTGATATGTCTCAGCCTATTTTGAAAGAACGCGGAGTCATAGACTTCGAACCAATCCCCACCTTTTATTATACTCAGATTCTGGCCTTAGCCATGGGATTTGATCCTGCGCAGGTTGCCGCGATCTCCCAGATTGACAGGAGTCAGATCATTGCCGATATGCAAAGTGAACGACGATTGGTCAAGGAGGTAGCCTAACCATGTCATTTAGTCCGAATATTGTTGGATTTGCCTGTCAGTGGTGCACCTATGCGGGTGCAGATTTAGCCGGAAACCTGCGAGCTAAATATCCTCCTACGGTGAAACTTATAAAAGTTCCCTGTTCCGGGAGGGTTGAGCCTGAACATGTCCTGGAAGCCTTTGCCAATGGTGCAGACGGTGTATTGATTGGCGGCTGTCACTTTGGGGACTGTCATTATAAAACCGGTAACTATAAAACCAGCCGGCGGATCGCTATTTATGAGAAACTTCTTAAAGATAGCGGCTTTGAAGCTGATCGCCTTCGCTTGGAGTGGATATCCGGAGCTGAAGGATACCGTTTTGCTGAGGTGATTGAGGAGTTTACCAAACAGTTGCAGGAAATGGGGCCCAGCCCAATGAATGGAGGGGTATGACGATGGCTGAAAAAGTAAAAACAGCATTTCTGCTGGCAGGAGGGTGTGCTGGTTGTGAAATGAGTGTCGTTGATCTGTCCGAGGCTCTTGTGGGTGCATTGGAGCATCTGGAAATCGTGTTTTGGGCACCTACCGTCGCTGATGTAAAGTATAAGGATCTCGAAGATATGCCGGATAAATCCATTGATCTGGCCTTTGTCGACGGCATGATTCGTAACAGTGAAAATGAGCATACTGTAAAGGTGCTCCGGCAAAAATCCAAGGTTCTGGTTGCTTTTGGTGCCTGTGCATCATTGGGGGGCATTGCCGCTCTTGGTGATTTACACACCAAGGAAGAGCTTTTCAAACAGGCCTATAAGGATTCTTTTTCCACTGATAATCCGGAGGGAATCTATCCCACCCCAGAGTATCTCCTGGATGGCAAATACAACCTGACTATCCCAACGTTTCTTGATAGGTGTTCCACCATTGATCAGATCGTTGATGTGGAATATTACGTAGGGGGCTGCCCGCCTCACCCGTCTTTTGTAGGAAAGCTTATTGAAGCTATTTTAGCTGGAAATCTGCCAGCTCCCGGATCCTGGCTGACCAGTGGTAAGGCTGTCTGTGAAAGCTGCTCCCGCAACCCTGCTAAAGATGGTGTTGAAAGGTTGCCCGTGGGTGACATCAAGCGCACCATAGATGGTACTCCGGATTCAGATAAGTGTCTTCTGCAGCAGGGCTATATGTGTTTTGGTCCCGTTACCCAGGGTGATTGCGGCGGCTCGTGCCTTAATGTGAATATCCCCTGTCGAGGCTGCGGTGGCCCCATACCAGGCGTAAAGGATTTTGGTGCCCGCTGTGTCAGTATGATAGCTTCCAGTCTGGCAGATGATGCGACAGCGCAGAAGTTCATCGATCAATATAATGATATGGCAAAGATGTTTTATCGCTATAGTCATACTGCAAACAGACTGAATCACAAAATTGCCGGGATGAAAGAACAAAAGGTGTCTGAGGCGTGTAAGTGAAAAGGTAAGCTGGAGACCTTGAATAATTGTTATTAGCAAAATAAGCGTTATGCGTATATTGAACAATCATAGTATTCAAGGCTCCTATTTATCTGCAGAGGCATGTTATACCCGCCTGGCCATGGGCCAGTGCAGAGAAAGAGACTGCAAGGAGCAGCAACATGAAGAAGATCGAAATTAATCCCATTACTCGTCTCGAAGGTCACGGGAAGATAGCTATTTTTCTTGATGACCAGGGCAATGTAGACGATGCTTTTTTCCAGACCGTGGAATTTAGAGGGTTTGAAAAATTCCTTCAAGGGATGCCTATGGAAGAAGTGCCACGCACTGTTTCGACAGTGTGCGGTGTGTGCCGTGGTGTTCATTATATGGCTTCGACCAAAGCTGCTGACGGTGTTTTCGGGGTCACGCCTCCATCAGCAGGTCGTAAATTGCGTGAGCTGTTTTTCAATGCCCATTATGTTGAAGATCATGCTGTTATCCTCTATGCCCTCGGCTTTCCCGATTTTGTGGTAGGCCCGGAAGCCAACCCTGCAGAGAGGAACGTGGTCGGCCTGATTAACGCTGTGGGGGCGGAGGTCGGCAAGGAAGTCCTGCGAAAACGGGGGCTTGCCGTGAAGATTTTTGAATTGCTCGGCGGAAAACCCAACCATGCGGTGGCAGCCCTGCCCGGTGGGTGGTCCAAAAGCCTCAATGAAGAAGAGCGTAAACAGATTGAAGAGTGGTCCAAGGAGTTGGTTGAGCTTGGCGAACTTACGCTGAAAATATTTGACGATGTGGTCCTGCAAAATGATGACTACATGAAGCTGGTAACCGGTGATGTTTTTAAAGTGGAAGTCGGTTACATGGGCTCCGTCAATGATAAGGATCAGATAACCTACTATGACGGCACTCAGAAGATCATTGACAGTGCCGGTAAGCCGGTGGGCAGTTTTACTGGAAAGGAATATCTCGATTTTATTTCCGAACGTGTGCAGCCATGGACCTATTTGAAATTTCCCTACCAGAAAAAAATCGGTGACTGGCAGGGAATAGTTGAGGGGCCGGGTACCAATATTTACAGTGTCGGGCCATTGGCCAGGTTGAATATTGTCAAAGAGATGGATACACCCAAAGCCCAGGCTCATTTTGAAAAGTTCCACGCAACTTTCGGGGCCAAGCCTGTGCACAACATTCTTGCCTACCATTGGGCACGCGCCATAGAGTTGCTCAACGCTGCTGAGAAGTGCCTGGAGCTGTCCCGTGATCCGGAAATTACCAGTAAAGACATCTGGAATAAACCCACTTCCTGCCCTGGTGAAGGTGTTGGCGTCATCGAGGCACCGCGCGGAACTCTTATTCATCATTACTGTACTGATGATAAGGGGATCGTGACAGATGCCAACCTTATTGTGGCAACCACCCACAATAATGCGCCCATTAATCTTGCTGTAAAGAAGGCAGCCAAGCATTTTATCAAAGGTGGTGAAGTGCCTGAAAGCATGTTGAACTATGTGGAGATGGCATTCAGACCGTATGATTTATGTCTTGCCTGTGCTACCCATACGGTAACAGGTGGGCAAACTCCCATGGAAATCGAGATTTATGACAGCAAAGGCGGGTTGTACAAATCAATGAAAAATTTCTGATATGTATTTTTCATCCGGGAAATGGGGGATGAACTGGATTTCGTAAATATTGATACGAAAAATACGGGATAGATGACCCATAGTCAGGAGGCCGGGCGTTTCATGCACGGCCTCTCCTCTTGATTTGGAGTGCTTGTATGAGCGAAAAATGTGTTGTGGTAGGTATCGGTAATCCGTATCTGCAGGATGATCGCGCTGGCGTGGTAGTTGTGGAGAAGCTTGAAGAACAAGGGGTTCCCTGTAATACGGAGATAGTCTATACCGTGGGTTTCGAAGTTATGGACAAGGTAAAAGGCTATGATCGGGCGATCATTGTGGATGCCTGTATGCTGGGCAATGAACCTGGATCCATTCTGGAAGTAACCATGGACGATATTTTTACCACCAGTTCATTGGTTAATTCCCATGCAATCACTTTGGGAACAACTCTGAAAACAGGGTATCTTTGTTTTCAGGAAGAAATGCCAAAAGAAATTCAGATTGTTTTGATTGAAGTCAAGGATATCAAGGAGTTTACTCAGGTGATGTCACCGGAAGTGGACAAGGCGGTCGAGGTAGTGGTGGATCGTATCAAGTCATTGGTTTGTCATTGGCACACTGCAATTCCCAGTGGTTCCTGAGACTGTGAGAAATGATTCAGGGAATCTGTATCAGGATCCCCTGAATCATGGTGCTGCGGGGCGCAATACCCTTGAGAGGATCGCGCTGTAAGTGGTTTTTATATGATGTCCTGTGTTTGTTTTACCCGTTTACTGCCACCAGGGTCAGGCCCAGTTTCTCTTCTGCTTCTTTAATCTTTGCCACTTGTTCTTCGCTCAGTTCGGCAGCGCTCAGAGCATTGCATGAATACGCGAGGATAGGTCTTCCTAAATCTTTTTCCAGGTCATTGATGGCTTTCAGGCTGTCCTGTGCTACATCCGGTGCTATTGAACAAAGCATAGTGCATTCTCCGTGTTGTGTTGGGGGGATTACTTGTTATTTCTTATCGATATAGTAAGTGGTAATCAGGGTTACAGCAATACGGGACTGTTGATGGTAAAATGACGGGTGAAAACTATCAGTTTTGCAGCTCAGCTACGTCTGGTGTCTGGCACCTGTTGCAGGGGATGTCTGTAGGAATTCGGGCTAGTCTGTCAAGCGCATGAGATATGATTGTAAATTGGTGTTGGTATTGTTCAGGCCCAGCTTTTTTCTGAGGTTACGGCGGTGAAAGTTGACAGTGGTAATACTGAGATTGAGAATGTCGGCTATTTCTTTGCTTCTTTTTCCCTCGCGTATGAAGTTTGCGATCTGAATTTCCTGTGGAGTCAGTACTGTTTCCACTGCCTGTAACCGTTTGAGAAAATGTCCGGATAATTCGCTAAGCCTGCTTCGCAGGCTACTTAGCAGAAGCAGAGCCTGACCCGCCAGAGGAAATTGCTCCAGCTGTTCAAGAATGGGGAATACCGTTTGCCTGAGGTTGTCGAGAGTTCGGGTTTCCATTTCTTTCTGATCCCGTTCCCGTTGCTGAAGAAGCACTTTGAGTGCTGTGTTGGATTCCTGGAGTTTCAGTTTTTCTTCGCGCAATGCCTGTTCGGTTTTATGCTGTTTTTCTTCGGCGAGCTTGAGCGCAGTGATGTTTTCGTGGCTTACCACTATTCTGATAGGACCTGATTCCGGAGACCTGGTCACGCGCATGTAGAACCACCGTTTTTCAGTGGGAGAATGGCATGGGTAGTCTTGTACGAACTCGTCAATTTTCCCATCAATCACATCCCGAATGCCCTTGGCTACGGAGTGGGATTCATCAGCTGAATACCCATCGGCGGTATCGCAGATATTCAGATAGTTAATTTTGAGTGTTCCCGGTCTCATTTGGAATTCATTTTCTTCAGCAAATTTTTTCCAGGACCTGTTGGTCTCCAGTATGTAGCCTTCTTCATCCAGGATCGCAACATGGGCAGTAAGAGAATTGAGAATAGTTCGGGCAAGGAGTTCGGGGTGATTGCCCAGAGGATGACTGGGGGGATCCTCATTGTGTTTTTTCATGGAAAGTGCCTGATATTGTTGGCTATGCCAAGAGCTGACCAAAGTGCTGTGTTTATCGAAATTGCATGTTATGCAGAGTTAATGGATTGGATTTATATGATTATTTCGAATCTAGGGGAGCACTCCGAAATCCGCCAAGAGAGGAGGAACTCAAAAGGCTCAGTGGCCAGTTTCTGCCCATAAATGAAGATTTTTATGTAACTGATCACGGGGTTAACAACACTGATATCTCAATTATTTCTGAGTCGTAACTGGTCACAGATGCTAGGCAGTTGACCCATTGAATTACGCGTTGAGAATCTCTTTAAGGCTATTTTCACCTTTGTAAACGAGCAGTTCACCTTTACCTACTGGTACTAATGAAATACTTAGATTGTCCTGAATGTTTAACCAGGCTATGAATTCTTCAAGCTCGCTACGATGAGAAGTGGCATTGTCGCAGACGAGTAAACCACCATTCTTAAGTAAGTTACATAATTGTTCTGCTAAAGTTGTATACGTTTTGCGATCTGCATCAAGAAAAATGAAATCCACGTTTTCGGGAACTTCATTTAAGACTTCACTGACGTCACCCACAAGCTGAGTGATCTTTGAATTGACCTTAGCTTTATCAAAGTTTACGGAGGCTTCCGCGACTTTCTGAGGATTGGCCTCTATTGTGTAAACCATCCCGTTCTCTGGGAGTGCTGACGCCAGCCAAAGTGTCGAATATCCATTTGATGTGCCAATTTCAAGGATCTTCTTTGCGCCTGTAGCCTTGACAAGTACAAATAAAAACTCACCAGTATCTCTTGTTATATTAAGGTATTTCTTAGATTTAACAGACTGATTCTGGTCGTTTTCGGTGCCAAGTTTTTCTAGGTCATCCATGATTTTTTGAAGTACCACATTGGTCTCCTTGGGGATATGTGTTTATCAAAAGGATGTTCGTGTCCGTCCATAAATGGTCATTTTACCCAATTTTTGCGTTATGCTCAAAATCTAATCCTTGAAGCTAAGCGAAGACTCCGATATCCATCAAATGTCTGCGGAAAAATCTATCGCATGCCTCGGAGTCTACGCTTACCTAAACTTAAGCAAAAATAATCATTTATGGATAGACACTAACTCAGATTCCAATACGGATAGTCCATTTGTTGCGCAATGCGGCGTCGAGCATCGGCACCTGCTAACCGTTCGACAAGGAAGAGTCCTAGGTCAATGGACGATGATACTCCTCGCCCGGTAATCACGTCACCTTCATCAACTACACGCTGATCAACTACAGATTGGCAATAGGGTTCGAGTTCATTAAAGGCAATTGGATGGGTAGTTGCACGCTTTCCTGCAAGAAACCCGGCGGAACCCAATAAGAGAGCTCCGGTGCAAACGGAAACTTTCAATTTTGCAGAACTGGCTGTTTGTATCCAGGCTGTAAACTCAGTATCAAACTGGAGAGATCTTGTCCCAAAACCACCGGGAACAAAGATGAGATCGTACTCACCCAGGGGCTCTCCTGCCGTATCCGGAAAGAATCGAAGCCCTCTATCGTCGGCTACCTTCTGGGTGAGAGAACACATATCCCATTCAAATTCGGGAAGAATGTTCATTGACTTCAGTCGGGTAAGTGGATCATAGGCCCCGATCAGATCCAGCGTAGTCATCTGGTCAAAAATAATAAATGCCGCTTTCATGTTGCTCCATCCAATGTATGCGGATACCTTGTAATCAATGTTATGCCAAGCCTTAATGAACAACCATACATCACCAAGCTCTATTCATAATCCATCTGGACGATGTTCCGTATTCGGGGATGGCTGTATATCATATACGTCAAGCAATAACATTCAGGTAAGACAGCTTGTCGGTCAATTGATTTTTTTCCTGAATATATTCAATAGACTGTCTTGCAATCAATGCGTCGTAAGATTCTCCATGTATTTGTTCGTGAATTTCTGCATAGGTAGGTCCCTTTCCTTGTTCATAAACCGCAATATCATAGCCGGCTTTTTTCAAGGTAGAGGAAAATATATCAGTGTCACCATGCACCTTATCCCATAAACCTGCAAGTGCAGAATCCTGAAACGTGGCAAAATTTTCTTGAGATATAGAACCGACGATCGTACCATCCCTGGTTATTACCATAGATTGCTCTTGCTTCCCTTGAATACTGAGCTGATTTTGATAGGCTGCCAGGTTGGGTAAGGCGAAATTCTCACTGTTGCTAGATGGAGAATCGTCTTTTTGTAAAGTGAAAGTTTCAGTATTAATATGTGTTGCTGTTTTTTGAGTTGTGTTTCTTGTTGCAATCGTTACTGGGGTTGTAGGGATTGGATTGAATTGCATAGCAACTCCTTTTTGAGATATGCTTCACCTGTATATGTTTATCGAACCACTTATGTATGATTCGCCTTGGCGATTGTGTCTATATTGCTAAGTATGTTCAAAATTCTTTTGTCGTTTTCGGCGTATGCACGTTCCCCATGTTGCTCGTGTAATTGTAATTGTTGTTCCCAATGTGCAATAAAATCTTTCGGTATATCTGCTTGGTGTATATTCTCATTGGAGCTAAACCCGAGTTCAGGCTGAAAAGACAAGAGAGCATGATCTTGGAAAGAAATAGCTCCTTTTTGATACAGTTCTTGACTCATATCTGACATTTCTCGCGGTGACATATTTCGAATATTGTATTTTTGAGCAATATCGGAAAGAGATTCAGCCGTGTCCAAGTTAATTTTTTCAGAACGAGATGAAGCTGAATTTACCTCTGTTGCTGAATTCGGCAAATTCTGGCCGTCTTTATTTCCAGCAACGGTAGAAGGTGTCGTGGAAAGAGCTTGCGTCTGTGGTTGTTTCACACTGGTCATCATGTTGTCTATCTCCCTTTTGTTCCGTAAGTGAGTATAGGGGGCCATATGTGCAAGATCGTGATAGCCCGTATAGGTAGACTGACGGAGTCTACGCTTACCTGCGAACAATCACGCTTGCATAAGCTTGAACCACCTGAAATCACTTGCAAGTAAGATATAGGTGAAGGCCGGAAGGTATGTCCCCCATGATCAGTGACTTTGTTCCTACTGCAGGCATGAGAATGGGGATGCCCTCTTCGCGTGATTTTGTTACGACCTCTAACAGTATCCTTCTAGCAGTAACTGTTCACATTGCCCCTGGTCTTTCCGCGATCAGCCTGGTTTATGTATGGGCAATACGTTGCCTCAGTTTGCTTGCTAAAATTCCAGGCGCCCTGCAAGTGGTTACAAGTACAAGAGAGTTTCCCCTGTTTAGTCACTTGCCCTATGAATAGTTACTTCTATCATGCACGCTCATTAACTCCGATTGTTTTCCCTTGCGCTGTGTGCATGAGTTCTATTGCCATTTGTAATTTATCGGCCAAATCTTGATCATTGCGCGACAATGCCCCCTCGATTCCGAGACGGGCTTTTTCGATAAAATTGATGCGCGAAGTGTCTGTAGCCATATCTACCGGTTGCTGACCTGCCGCTACCGGAATCTTTATTGTCATCCCCATGAAAGGTGAACTTTCATCGAGCGACATATTCCCACTGCGGATTTCGTTGTTCATCCAATCGAACATATCCTGGCGGGTCATGCTGGTAAAATCAGCCTGTTTGACAGTAGAGTTTTCGGCAGTGGCTGCTGCCAATTTGGCTGAAAACGACGTTGGGTTCGACGTCTTGGTGGCGGGTATCTGTGTATGTTGGCTCGTGTAAAGTTGGTTGGCATCTGCACCGATCTTCATGGAATTCTCCTCCTGTTGCCTGGGCTATACAGATATAACGTAATAAATACCAGTTTGGCCGGTACCTCATGTATTACGTGTTAAGTCCACGGAAAAAATAAATTATCCAATCTTGCTTGTCTCTCAACTCGGTAACGTCGTCGCGTCGATGGCTCAACACGGCCAGTATGGAACCATTGACGCGACGACGTTACCAAACCGATATCCTACGCAATTTTTGGATATGTATTATTTTTCGCGACCCTTAAAGGGGGTCTTGGAATAGGGATCTTGTTTCGTTAATCATTCCAATCATGATTTTACTGAGACTTCAGTTGTGTTTGCTGTTGATTGTTTTGTTGAAACAGTGGCGTTATAGATGCGAACCATATCCTCTAACAGGTTGTTGAAGAAACTCTAAAAACCTACTCCTAACCAACCTCATAATGTGCTAAGGATTTACGGAAGAGTACTATGTGGTATGCCTTTATCAGCAGCCTGCTAAATGGTTTCCTGTCGCTATTCGTTTCATCGGTCGCTACCCGATGGTTACTTATCGGAAATTTGCCAAGACCACTTTAATAAAGATTTGCAGCAGGGCAAAAGGTCAGCTATAAACAAGGGTAGGAGTCTGTCGGAGTAAGCTCTTTTTCCCCCATATTTGTGTTGCTTTTTTGAAAGTCGATGCTCCCAATATCAACTATATGGCTGTGCTTGATTTCCTGAAAAAGCCTTAATCTGAGAATAAATAACAAGGCTCCTACAGACTGCCTAGTGTCCTGTTTGCGCAAACTTCAGGTACCCTGTAACCAGTAACAAATGCGGAAGATTTCCAAGCTTATTCGTCTCACCTGTGAGTAGTTATTTCGCTGAAAGATTACCTATGTCATCTTGAAATGTCCTAAATTATCCATCAATGCTGCCATAACAGTATCTTTTCGTGGGAAATGTAGATTGTTGGTGTTGAGGTGCTGGCTATTTTACGTTCAGTATTCCCATTTGCGATACTTTTCATCCTTATCTTTCATCGTCTCATACAACCAGACCATTCGATCCAAATACCAACTTTTTCCAAGGTAGGCCAAGGCTATGCCAAGAATAGCGGCCCAAACTGAATAGTAGACAATTGCCCAAAGCGACAGCACCATACCGATGAAAGAAATTGTATTGAGAATGTTATACAGGGGCGTTTTATGAATGTCAGGAATCTCAACATTGTCTCTATTGCGATAAACTCTTTCTCCCAACACAGATTTTGAGGCCCAATTTTTTGTCGATTTTGGTTTGTTGAAAAAAACAGGATTGAAAAACATCCAGAGAATAGACCCTATTCCTGGAACCAAACACCACCAGCCTATTAAAGCCCGGCTCCAAAAACTGATCACAATCAATGGAAGAACTGAATATCTTGTCCAGACGCTCCACGGATTGGAATGTTTCATCCAATTCTCGTCTGTCAATCGGAATATCTTTGCTACTGTTCTTTCTAGGGTCATACTGTCATTTTGTGTGAATGTACGAATAGGTTGACCTTCAGCAACAGTGGTTACCTGGTACCTCTGTTCATAAATGGTCTTTTCAGAGTCTCGTCCCTCGTTTACCCGCCTAATTTTTACGCTATGCTCAAAATTTTATCCTCGAAGGCAAGCGAAGACTACGATATCAACTATATGTCTATGGTGCAATTTATCGCATGCCTCGGAGTCTATGCTTACCTAAACTTGAGCAAAGAGCCTCATTTCTGGATAACTACCTGACGGCTGAATAATAACTACAGTTTTCATGTTTACTCCTTGGCCATGAGGAGTGTTACCCAATACGATACTCTGCAATTCCTTGATGTTCCCTTATTGACGAAGTTTGGAGCATCTAAGCAAATTCGAATAATTCACTTTGTGAAGAGCAGAAAGAAATAGGCATTAGCGTAAAAAGTCATCTTTGTTGTATTCAGGATCGGGGTAGGTGTAAAATCCTTGCCCTGACTTTACGCCCAGTCTTCCTTGTTTTACGTATTGCTGAAAAAAAATGATCCCTGGTAGCCGTAACGGATTTTTTCTTGCACGAACCTTTGTTACTTCAAGGGCAGTATCCAAGCCAATGGCATCAAGCATACCAAAGGGACCGATCTGCATTCCAGTATTGCCCATCCAGGCTCTGTCAATATCTTCTGCATCTGCCACCCCCCTGATAACCAGTTCCACAGACTTGTCCATGATTGCATTAAGGATATTGTTATACACATAGGCACTGTGTTCCTTGCGAAGGACAAGGGGGATAAGCCCTATTTCCCGGGTAAAGTCAGACAACAGGAGAGGGATCTCATGGTCTGTTTGTTTGTGGGGCATGATATCAACAATATTGGCTCCATTCATGGGCGCATGAAAATGGTAGGCGCAGAACCTGTGCCGCAGTCGCATTTTTCTGCTCAATTTTGACGGCAGCAGGTCAGAGGTGTTGGAGCAGATAACCATACGTTCGTTATCGAAATAATCTTCAATCCAGGCCAGAACGGCCTGCTTAATTTTCATGTTTTCTGTGACAGATTCAATGATCAGATCCGGATTTTTTGAAAGCGCTTGCGTGTCATCACAATAGCGAACTGAATTTCTGCCGCAATACTGCTCAATGGCTTTCCGGGCTATACGTAATTGCTCTTTGGAGGTGTCATACACTTCAACATGGATCCCATGCCTTGCTATCTGTCCAGCGATCTGGATCCCCATGGTTCCTGCGCCAATAATCAATATGTTATTGAAAGTCATTTCTCATCTTTGTTTGTAGAAGTTTATGAAAAGATTCGTAACTGATCACAGCACAGGTTACGTAATCCCTTACTTTCACCTGTGATCCTTTGCGAAGATTCCATACAAAAACTGGTGTACTGTTCGATCAATCAGGCTTTGGTTTAATTCAACGTAGCCGTTAAGAGATATGCCGATATAGGTATTGGTCATGCCGAGAAAAGTTGCGGCATATGTCTGATGTTGTTCTTTCATGCTTTGGTTTTGCTCTGCAGCATCGATAAATAGTTTCTCCAATAGCTCCTGCTGTCTGAGACTAAACCCCAATGCCACCTTAAATGCCTCACTGTGTACAGGGGCAAACCACATGGAAAGCTGCAAGCGGTAAAAAACAGGATTCTTTTTAGCAAAATGAAAATACGCAGAGACAACCCTGCTTAAGCTCTCCTGTAAATTGCCATTTTTTGCGGTCGCTTCTTCAAGAAGCTGAAACAGCTCACCAAATTTGTTTTCCAGCAAAGCGAGCAATAATCCCTTTTTACTACCGAAATAATGATACAGTGTGGGTTTGGTGACCTTGGCCGCGGCCACAATACTTTGCACGCCAACCGCGTCATATCCGTGCAGGGCAAATAACTCCAAAGCTGAAGATAATATTTTGGCTTGATTATTCATTTTTCCACATCGTGTTTGAGATCAATTTTTAAAAGTATACTGACCGGTAGGTATAGTGTCAATGTATTTTTATTCCGTCGATGAATTACAAATCTTGTAATTACCACCAATCCTCAGTATGGGATAACGGACATTGAGGGATAGGAGTGTTAAGTCGTATTAACCGGCACCTGGTCTTTTTCTCTATTTTTAATCAAACCGTCTGTATAGACCGGGTTGGAGCATATACACGTGTTATAGAGTAAATGATGAGCGGGTAACGGTTGCCGACATAACAAAGGTTGTGCAGTTGTGAGAGAGGGGCTCTCTTCCAAGCTCATTGTAATACGCAAGGCTTGGGATCAGGTAGCTGCTGATGTTCGCAACCAGTCAATAGCGGTAAATCAGTGATCAGTTCAAGATTGCTGTGATTATTTTGGTGCGTTTGCAGGCTCTGCAGTGATGGGTATTCTGCGATTTACACCAGTTTACCTTAATCGGACGTCCTACACGTTATAGCCGTATTTAGCAAGGATATCACCTACAGCATCGCTGTTGATAAAGCCCTTGTGTACTTCGCTGATAATAGTTTGAACAGCACTCTCAGCACTGTTCATCTCTCCATAGCGTGCATCGTCGGGTGTAAGCATGATATAGCTGTGATCGGTGTGGCTATAAACAAGCTTCACATCGTTCCCGTACGATTCTTTTAACTGTCGCTCGACGTCGACAACTGCCATGTATTCCTCTGTTTTCCTGCGATAGTAGTCGTCGTCAGATCCTTCAGTTGTCGGCCTGGACAGAGTGTCTTCAGTCCATTGCCCTGCAGGTGTGAAGAGATCTATATCCATGTATGAGGATGTGGCTCCGGCGGGCAGAGGACCAAGAGCTATGGATTCAATGACCGTCATGCCCGGAGCGTTCTGTACACTCCCTGGGTCATCGCCGGATACCTTTGCCCCTGGTTCATATGTCTGGGCAAAGGCGGCTAGCTGTGAAAAAATGCTCTGGCTTTCGGTTGCGGAAACGGTCTCCAGAAGTGATATACCTTCCCGACGGTCCAAACTGTGTCCAGTTGTAATAACGGTTATGCCATCGATAAGAACGCTTGTTGGTTCTTGTTCTGCCTGGGTCATAACTGTATTTGCTTCTGCATCCACTCCTTCCACATCATTCTGAATGCTGGAGGCATCACTGTTAACTGAGGGCGTGCTGTCTTTTGACGGGGCCATCTTTTGTTGTTCAATCACTGTTTTTTGCAAGATAGTGCCAAAATTTTCAATCGGTTCAGCTTTTTTCCTGGTAGGGGATGAAGCTGAAAATAGACCGGCAGTGGCACTTGTTGTGGAAATCGTCATGACAATACCCCTTAATTATTAGCAATGATGTAAAGTGTTGCAGGGTCAGGGTAAAAGGGAACATACGCGGAAAAAGTTTCTCCGGCACTTTTTTGATAGTGCAGACAGCGCTGACCTGTTGGGCTTATCGGCTACGAAATAAAATTCTTTATGGAGGGGAACAATTTAGAGGTGTGAGGAGCATCAGGATATTAGGTTGGATAGCCAAAAGAAAATAAAGGTCTATTACATAAACCTGTTGTCTAAGCTATGCCAGGTACTGTAAGGTACAGCGTATTAAGGGGGAAGGGTGTATAAAAGCTGTAGTGTCAGCGCTATGTTTATGGGAATACAACCTTATGACCGCCTTTTTTGCTTCACAACTTTTGGTCGGCCTGGCTATCTGCACGGATTTGCTGTCCTTTCAATTCAAAGAGCGTGAACGGGTTCTTTTTTGCCTGGTCATTTCCTGTGTCCTGGTCTCTTTTCACTTCATGCTACTGGGACATTGGACGGCAGCGTGCCTGGGATTGCTCGGGTGTGTGCGTTTTACAGTATGCTGTTTCACCACTTCCACCCGTTTCATGTTGCTTTTTCTTGTTGTTTCCTTGGGCATAAGTCTCCTGACATGGGCAGGGACGTTGAGTTTATTGAGCACTGCCGCTGTGGCCTGCAATACTATAGGTGCGTTTTGTGGGAATGACCGCCGCTTACGCGAAGTGATGTTTGCCGGTACCTTGCTGTGGTTGATACATAATTGTCTGGCTGGATCTCCGACAGCCGTATTACTTGAAACAATTTTTATAAGCAGCAATATCATTGGTTACTATCGTTATTATTTGCGTAAACCAGAGTATACCATTGCGTAGTTTATACACTCTCTGCTGTTATCGAGGCGCAGGCATGCGGCAGTTGGTATCTTAGCGGTAACCATGCAAAATCTATCTGAAAATCTTGAGAGGGAAATATGCTGCATGATGCGCTTTTGGAGCGATTGGATATTGAATTTTATACCAATCTCAAAGAGCTTTTTATCGTTGCAGTGGGTGTAGAGCAAGTACCGAAAGATTCACTCGTTGCCATAGAGAACCATGCTACGGCCAAGCATTGGTTTGATTCGTTGGACATTGAAGCAAAACAACGGGTGATTGCGTATTTAACCTGCAAGAGCAGCTGTTCGACCCGGTTTTGTACGTTGTAAGTGTTAAAAGAGATTTTGTTAAAGGATTGCAACCCATCCATTCGTGTCTATAGTGTCTCTACTGAGATGTCTTTCTATATAGTGCTGACCGGAATCTAAAAACGGTATATCTCTGTTGTTCATGTCGGCTATAACTGGCAGTTCTTCATGTTCAGGCGTTGGGATACCGCAGGTCGGTTTCTTATTCAGGGCTTCAATGAGACAGGAGGTGGCCATGCCCGGATGTAATGTATTCAATCAGGAACATCAGATGCTCCTGGTGCATTTTTACGGCATTGTAACAGCGGACGATCTCGAATTGCAGGCAGTATCTGTACTTTCAAATCCAGACTTTACTCATTCCACACGAGAATTAATCAGTTTTGCAGATGTTGAGGGTTTTGCTCCGGATGTTGATATTGAACGATTAGCAGAAATCATTGCCCTGCATAAGAAACAGGTAGAAAAATATCCCGATATTCAAGTAGCCATTTTTGCCCCGGGAGGATTGGCGTTTAACTTGGCGATGCTTTATAAGCAGCAATCGGAACGTCTTGGAAGCAAAGGGGAAATAAAGGTTTTCACAGAAAGAGCAGAGGCTGTAACTTGGCTTGGCGGAAGCCCTGCGGAGTGGAATCTCCTGCTCGACAGAATGGTGAACATCTGTACTTTTCGTTAGCATCTGTCCATAAATGGTCCTCCCGGAGTCTTGTTCCTCGCTCCCGGAACGGTAGCTGTGTTACCTGCAAAATTATATCTTCGAAGGTAAACGTTGACTTGGTGTCAATTTTATGCCTGCGATACAATTTATCGCAGGCATGTATCACAATTCCAGCCAATTGCTCTCTGGCAACGAGGCTTGCCGGGAGGTATACCTATTTCATGATGAGATCTTTTGAGTTTATATTGTAATTAAGGAGATATGCTTTCTCATCTTGGATTCTAAACAGAAAGGATTCTTTAGCTTGCCCCTCTTGAAATGTTGTCTCTTGTGTTAAAGATACGTAGGTTTTCAGATTATGGGTGTTAACTTTCCACCCTACGTTTTTACTCTCTGTTTCTTCCCCAAGTTTTTGGCGGACAACCATCATAAAGTCGAGAAACTCTTTTCTTGGTGTTGATTTCTTAAAATCTTCATGTGCCTGATCATAAATCAGTTCAAAATTTGGCGAATTATAGTTCCTATAAAATTCAGCTAAAGCTTGTTCTGCTTTTGGTTTACCTTCAGAAAAATTTGAACAGGAAGATATAAAGAGGGAAAGTATCAGTATGATTGACGTTGATAAGAGTGTGGGTGTCAGTCTCATTTCATTCCTTGTCATTGGTCACGGGGTATAATAACAGTATTTTTCCATTTATCGTAACTGTTCAGGTGGGGTACGAATAAGCTTGAATAACTCCCATATTTGTAGCCAGTACCATTGCGTATCAGTATTCCTTTTGTAATTGTGCAGCTTTTCCTTTTTTTGCATTATTAAAAATCGGCAGACAAAATAAATATAATGATTCCAGAGTCTGCATTTCCTTCAACCCTCCCTAGGAGATCCATCACAACAAAAAATGCCGATGAGATTAAGGCAAATACCGACTAAGAACATCAATATTCTTTCTACTGGCTCTCAGTTTTTGCCAGATTGTTTATCTTTCAATTTTCAGAATTTTTTTAAGCATAGTAAAATAAACGTTTTTCTCCCTCTTAAGAAAAAGTCGGTTATTTGTCACGATGAAAATTTTGGAAAGCTGGTGGTGTGTTGGCTGTATAATGTCGGTATCTCGTTGAAAATACGGGTAAAGTGGCCTGAATGCACTGTGCGGAGCAAAATAACTGTGGAAGCACCTGCACTGCGGTGGCAATAAATGTAGCATTTCCCTGTCTTCAATGTGTTCAGTCTCTTGCAACTCTGCAAACAATCATTTACAGTAGCTTCCGTTTCTTAGGAGCACGTTTGAATGACTGATGGTCTATCTGCCCGTAGAGAGCCCGGTGTGAACTGAGTATGTCTGGTGTGCTGGTACATCTGGAACAGTTATCAAGGAATGTGAGAATTGCGGGCCATGTTTGATTATGGAGAAGTGTTCAAGCTTCTTGTGACTGGCAGCAAAACATTCTGTGCCGTGCGCCACATCAGTATTGAACTATTTGTAACCGTTGATGAAATGATTCAACGAATCATACTTATTGAGCATCCCCGGAGGGGAATGATATTCGGCTGCTTTCAGCCTGCACAGCATTATAGCCATGGAAAATAATGATACAGGCGTTAAGCCATCTTCTGCCATACTTCTCATTCACTGCAGTGACAGCAAAGGTATTATTGCTTCTGTAAGTGAGTTTATTTTTAAAAACAACGGGAATATCACCAATCTGGATCAACATGTCGATACGAGCCAAGGCGTTTTCTTTATGCGTATCGAATGGGATCTGGAAAATTTTATCATTCCGGATGATAAAATAGGAGAATACTTCCAAGTCCTGATAGCCAGCAAATATAATATGCAGTGGAATCTGCATTTTTCTCATTATGTGCCGAAAATGGCATTGTTTGTGTCTAAATTACCCCACTGCTTTTATGACATCCTCGCCCGTTGGCAATCCAACGAAATTACAGTGGATATCCCACTGGTTATCAGCAACCATAAGGATATGCAACCGGTTGCCGAGCAGTTTGGTATTCCTTTTTATCATTTTGCCGTCAACGGTTCCAGTAAGAAGGAGATTGAGGAAGAGCAGCTTGCGCTTCTTGAGGAGTATGATGTTGATTTTATTGTTCTTGCCCGCTATATGCAGATACTGTCAGCAGATTTTGTGGGACATTTTAGAAATAAAATCATCAATATTCACCATTCCTTCCTGCCAGCTTTCCCCGGCGCCAAGCCCTACCATTCAGCATTTGAACGTGGCGTAAAAGTTATCGGCGCAACCAGCCACTACGTTACAGCAGATTTGGATGGAGGACCGATCATTGCCCAGGACGTCATACAGGTCAGTCATGCGGACTCTGTACATGATTTGGTGCGTAAAGGAAGGGATCTGGAAAAAGTGATTCTGTCACGTGCCATTTATCATCATCTTAAACGACAGACTCTGGTCCATCAGAACAGGACCATTGTTTTTACCTGACCGGGCTACTCTTTGTACCTGATCACAGACTCCACGGAGTCTACACTTAGCTGCGTAAAATATGAAGTACCTGTAGTCAGTTACAGTGCTGAGGCATGTGAAATCAAGAAGAGACAGTCTCTGTGATGAGTCGCTACTCTTGTGTCGAGAGTGTCTGCTCCTCAAAGGCGTGAAACTCAAGAGTTCCGTCGAAAAGTTGAAAACTTCCGAGGTAGTGGCCAGGGTCATCTGGTAGCTCCGTCCCTGTTGCGTACAGGGCCAGACTTTTGAGTTCTGTATCCTTTTCCGGGTCAACCAGTGCCCAGAGAACCGGCGTATCCTCTCCTTTCGCATCTACGCCAAGTATACGACTTCCTGTGGGGAGTTTAATGGTCTGGTGTTTGTTGGGCTGGAGGTGATATTTACGTATGGTTTTCATTGCGTATTATGTACGTGGAGGTTCATGAATGGAATTCCGATATTCCTGTATACCAGAATCCTATTGAATATACAGAGGTTTTTTTGCGCACATTGCCTGGAGCAATACGGTCTGACCAAAAAGTGCAGATCTCTTTGATTTGGCAGAAAAACCTTGTTGCGGATTTTGATATTTCTGGTATCAGTGCTGTTACTTGTATTCCGTAGGGAATCCCGAGAGAGCATCTACTCTGTATCTTTTTATTTACCCCATAGGATGGATTATGACTTTTCCCATTGATTTATCAACATATACTCCGCTTGAATTCAATCTGACTCAACAGGGCTTGAGCGACGAACAACGAAGTGCTTTGCTCAGTAATATCAACCTTGTTCGCGATTCCATCGTGTTTTTTACAGCCCTTGCAAATACGAAAGGACTTGGCGGCCATACAGGTGGTGCATATGATATCGTTCCTGAATTGCTTATCGTTGACGGATTCATGCGCGGAACCGATAGCTGTTACCCCGTGTATTTTGATGAGGCTGGTCACCGGGTTGCCATCCAATACATGATGGCTGCACTTAACGGCCACAATACCATTGAATCTCTGCTGCATTATCGGGAATTCAATCAGGGATTGTATGGGCATCCGGAGCGTAACGATGAAGATGGTATCTTTTTCAGTTCCGGCAGACTGGGGCATATGTGGAGCTATGTGAACGGTATAGCTGAGGCCAATCCGGATAAAACCGTCTTCATGTTTGGCAGTGATGGTTCCCAGCAGGAGGGTGATGATGCAGAGGCTGCCAGGTATGCTGTGGCACGTAAACTCAATGTCAAATTGCTCATCGACGATAACGATGTAACCATTGCCGGGCATCCCACTGAGTATATGCAGGGCTACGATGTCATGGCAACCCTTGGTGGACACGGCCTGTCCGTGCAAGAGTGTGCAGGTGAAGATATCGATGCGCTGTTTGCCAGAATCCAGGAAGCCATCGCCGGTCAGGGACCCGCGGCTGTGGTCTGCAAAAGACTGATGGCAGTTGGTGTGCCCGGCATTGAAGGGCTGCCCAAGGGCCATGATGTAATACCTGTGGATATGGCCATCGAGTACCTGAAGAGCAAAGGGCATGATGCGGCTGCGGCCATGCTGGAAGCCGGTGCCCCGAAAAAAGAGAAAGCTGTGTATCTTGGCAGTAGCGAAGAGTCTGGAAAAAATAGGGATGCCTTCGGCAAGATCATCTGTGATATTGTTGCCGGCATGGACGATCCCAAATCCAAGGTCATTGTTGTGGATTCAGACCTGGAAGGTTCCTGTGGCTTACACCATATTCGTAAAAATGTTCCTGAGATTTATGTGCATGGCGGAATCATGGAGCGCAATAATTTTTCCGTGGCCGCTGGTTTTGGCGCGGAAAAAGGCAAACAGGGTATTTTCGGCACCTTCTCCGCTTTTCAGGAGATGGTTATCTCCGAAATCACCATGGCCAGGCTGAACAATGCCAATGTTCTTGCTCATTTTTCTCACTCGGGCGTGGATGACATGGCGGATAACACCTGTCATTTCGGAATTAATAATCTGTTTGCCGATAACGGCCTTGCCGAGCACGATACAACACGGTTGTATTTTCCGGCAGATACCCTGCAACTTGAAGCGGTGTTGAAAACCGTTTTCCATGATAGTGGCCTTCGGTTTATTTACTCCACCCGATCTGCCACCCCTTACATCCTGAACGAAGCAGGTGAAAAATTCTATGGCGAAGGCTATACCTTCACCCCTGATAAGGATGAGGTAGTACGAGAAGGTGATGCCGGATACATCATCTCTTATGGAGAGATGCTCTACCGCTGTCTGCATGTAGTCGAAGAACTGAAAAAAGAAGGCATCAATGTAGGACTGATAAATAAGCCCGTTCTCAATGTTGTGGATGAGGAGATGCTGGCCAAAGTTGGTTCCAGCCCGGCAGTGCTGGTTGTGGAAACCCAAAACGCAAAAACAGGATTAGGCAGCAGAATGGGCTCCCAGCTGCTTGAGCGTGGTTTGTGCCCTAAATTTGCACATCTGGGTACCTGGAAAGATGGCGCTGGCGGATTATCAGAACAGATTCCATATCAGGGTATGGGAACCGACGATATCAAAGAGAAAATTCTCAGCCTTATCAAATAATCTGCAGATATGGACTTTCAGAAGGATGAAGCGTGAGGAGGGGACAAGCAGGATGGTGTTACCCTGCTCCTTGTAAAAGTTTGTTCTGAGTTTCGTTCCTCTGAAAGTAGGCGTGAAGTCTGTACTGTTGAAGCTGAAGGGCATCCCGTAAAAGGGATGCCCTTTTTTTTATCTGGCAATATCCACATTGGGCAACAGCATTTGCCTATATGCTGCTATTTGTTATCGGAATCCGGTTTGTATGAAGTAAGATCCGTTTTAGGTCTGTTGTGCTGTATTTCAAAGGAGTGGGAGATGTCACCTTCGCCGGACTGCTGAATTTTTCTAGGGATTCTCATAATTCCCTGGCCAACTTTAATGATAATGCTATCTGCAATTTTTCCTTTCATAATTGTGTTACTGTACTCCTTCCCTGAAGGGGACTGCTTGATTGTTTACTCTGTGTTGTGACTTGCCACCGGTGCATCAGATGTCTATTGATGCACCGGTGAAAAATATGTTCAGTTTATCTGGATTTTTTTTGTCTCACTTTGAGGAAGGCTTTTTCTCGGCATCGTAATGGTCAAAATACCATTGTTAAAGGTCGCTTTGATGTTGTCTTGGTCAGCGTCGTCCGGCAGTGAAAGTACCCTTTGGAAAGAGCCGTATGAACGCTCGACACGATAATAATTTTTGTCCTTCTCTTCTTTTTCCTGCTTCTTTTCCCCGCAAATGGTCATGGTATTATTGGTAACTTCCACCCGGACATCCTTTTCGGCAACACCAGGTACTTCAACGGTGATGGAATACTCTTTTTCTGTGGCACCGATATCTACTTGGGGCTTTAAGAAGCCTGTGTTTTCCATTGTGGGGAATGCATGTGTTCTAAAAGGGGACATGCCGAATCCACGGAAAGCTTCTTCAAAAAGTCTGTCCATTTCGTGATGAACATGTGCTAAGGGGTGAGATCCACCCTTGTTCGAGTAAGTGGGGGAAATGTTGGACCGCTGCACTATGGGGATAGTGGCATTTGGTTCCTCTTCTTCTTTTTTAAACCAGTTCCATGGCGCAAATTTTTTGATATCCATGCTTGACCTCCTTTTCATATTGTATTTTGCAATACATCAAAAATGGAAATGCATCCGATTTCGCGTAATTTGCGTATCGTGCTGTTATTGAAAGTAAAATTTTTTTATATCTGCTGCGTGAACAGTTGTGTTTTTTCATTAACAGCTGGGCTTGGTTCATACCTTCGCACTTCAAAAAATAGCCATCAATTGTTGTAAGTCAACGGGATGGGTTGTTTTCTGTTCTTCAATACGTTGCACTACTTTTTGCTGTAATTTTGCAAGAGGAATGAGGGGCGGTGCTGCTTGTTGGCAATATGGTAAAGAGTCTGGATTTGCCACCGGCGTACCCAGGGCCGCGGAAAAAAGAACTTAGTGAGAGTTCTCCGGACCCCTTAGAAGACATGATTGTTCTCAAGGGCTGTTTTTTTTCTCATTTTCCGGTATATCACATGGAGAAGATCCTTGTATTGAGATAGATATGTACGGAGAACATCTTCCGTAAGTCATCACCTTACACCATATTTGCATGTTCGTGATAGCCCGTGTGGACAGCTTACAAAAACGATTATAAAAAAAAAGTGTTTGCAGACAAAACAGTGCGAGATGTTGATGAAATGTTTTACCTCTGAGACTTTTTCCGGCAAAGGTATTGCTCCGGATGTGGTCATTTTTGGCTGTGGCAATATCTATCTTGGTGATGATGGATTTGGACCGGCGGTAGCCAATGCCTTGAATAGTGACTATAATCTTCCTGAAAAAGTGGAGGCCATAGACGCTGGGACATCCATACGGGATACGTTGTTTGATTATTTGCTGGCAGAAGAGCTGCGTCCCAAACATATCATTATTGTTGACTCAATCGACAGTGAGAATCATATTCCGGGAGAAGTTTTCTGCATTGATCCTGGCGGTATTTCCGCCAGCAAGGTTCATGATTTTTCCCTGCATCAGTTTCCAACCGTCAATATGTTGCAGGAACTGCAAGAGTTTACGGAAATGAAGGTGTCCATAATCGTCGCTCAAATCAGTAAACCTGCCAGAGAAGTTTCCAAAGGACTTTCACCAGAGATTAAACAGGCAATACCTCTAGCATGCCAGGTGATAATGGACATGGTGCTTGCTGCGTGAAAATAAGGTGTTACAGTATTACGTTGCAGTTATCAGCTGGTTAACGCCGAGGTATACCGGACATGAACAGGCTACCAACGACTCTGATAATTCTCTACGGCTGCATGTCTGGTGCCTCGCGTCTACTGTAAGAAATGAGAAAGCAGGATGAAAGAGTATTGTATGCGTAACGAGACCAAGATATTTGCTTTCAATGAAGAGGTGATATGAGCATGGGAAAGGTAATCACGATTCAACCCGTCACCAGAATCGAGGGACATGCCTCCATTGCCATTGAACTTGATGACAACGGCAATGTCAGTGATGCCAAGATGCATCTGACATCGTTGCGTGGGTTTGAAAAATTTATCCAGGGAAGACCTGCAGAAGAAGTCCCTCGCATTGTCAACCGGATTTGCGGTATCTGTCCATGGATGCACCACCTGGCCTCCAACAAAGCTGTTGATGGCTGTTTTGGCGTAGTTCCTTCTCCCGCCGGACACAAGCTGCGTGAACTTTGTCAGGCCATGGCGCATATCAATGATAAGATTCTGCATTTCTTTTTTCTTGCAGCCCCGGATTTTATGATCGGTCCGGACAGCGATTATTCTGTACGCAACGTTATGGGTATCGTCAAGCAGGCCCCTGAGCTGGCGAGTCAGGTTGTGCGCATGCGTCAGCTTGGCCAGATGATGATCGAAAAGTTTGCCGGTAAGGCTATTCATCCCATTGCAGCTGTTACCGGAGGGTTTGCAAAGCCCATACTTGAAAGTGAGCGCCAGGAAATGCTTCAGGCATGCCGGACTCTGCTTGATTTTTCCTGCTTTGCCCTGGATTTTGCCAGAAAAAATGTCTTCAGGCAGTTCCAAGACGTGATCCAGCAGGTGGGAGTTATTCATACCGGGTTTCTGGGTACTGTGGATGATACAGGTGGGCTTAATATTTATGACGGCAAACTTCGCCTGATGAAAGGCTCTGGCGAGTATGTCGAATTTGCGGCTGACAGATATGCTGACTATATTGGCGAACATGTCGAACCGTGGTCTTATGGGAAGATGCCTTATGCCAAGGTTTGGGATGAAGGGTTTTCCATGGATCTGGATCAGCCAAAGGGTATTTACCGCTCCAATACCCTTGCCCGCCTGAATGTGTGCGACCATATCGGCACCCCGAAGGCGCAGGCTGCGCTGGAGGAATTTCGCAGTGCCTTTGGCCGTTATCCACAATATACATTACTCTACCATTATGCCCGTCTGATTGAATTGATCTACGTCTGCGAACGTTCGCTGGAACTGCTCAGTGATGCATCCATTACCGACACCAATGTCCGCAGCAAAGTGGAACCGAAAGCTGGCAGGGGGGTGGGCATGGTTGAGGCACCTCGGGGCACCTTGATCCATGACTACGAGACCGATGATAACGGTTGTATCGTCAACGCCAACATGATCGTCGGCACCACCCATAATGTGGCGCCCATGAACATGAGCGTCAAACAGGCTGCAACCTCGCTCATAAAAGACGGTGTGTATGATCAGGGACTCCTGAATAAGGTGGAAATGGCGGTGCGCGCCTATGACCCGTGAATTTCGTGCGCAACACACCACCTGGATGGTGGTGCACCTTTATCTGTTACCATTTTTAACGCCAGGGGAGAAGAATTAGCAAACCTGTCAAACATTGAGTAAGAAATATGTGGGCTGCACAGGCAGCCCATTCTTATGAAGTGCAGGGGGCCTTTCTGCCCATCATTCAAAATTTCATCAAAGCTGTTTCCACTACAGCTGTCATACTGGGCGCTGTTTTACAGTAATATCCATAAAAAATATGCCCCTCTTTCAATACGTTACTCCTTCTTTTCGAGGAGCGTAACTGCTCGGAGTGTCCATGATCTTTCCGCGATCAGGCTGGCTTGCCTATGGAGCAATACGCTGCACCAAGCCTGATTGCGAAAGCCTCAGGCACCCTGTAAGCAGCTACAAATACCGCAGAGTTGCCAGGTTTAGTCACTAGCCCTATGAGTAGTTATCTGGAGACAAGGATTTTTTGTGTGATCATTTTGCTCATTTGAGCATTTTGTGATTGACGAGGGGTGTGGATGGTCTTATTATGCTCATATGATCATAAAAAATGTGGGAAGAGCATATGCCAAGACCAACAAAAGTACGATTAGTAGCTGCGGATCCAACCACCAAGTCGTTTGGGCCTCGTGATATGAACGCCACTGGCAGTGTCTGTATTACGGTGGAGGAATTCGAGGCTATTCGCTTAAGCGATTATAAAGGGATGGATCAGGAAAGCGCTGCCGCAATGATGGGAGTTTCGCGGCATACCTATGGAAGATTACTTGCCAGGGCCCGTTCAACGATAGCGCGGGCGCTGGTGAATGGGGAAGAACTCCGCATTGAAGGCGGTAACTTTCAATTTTGCGGCCATGGAAGAAAGCGTTGTCGCCGTGGCCAGGGTGGCGGTGGACGCTGTCGATGAACACCGCAAACGAAACAGTATGATTTTGCTGCGGCAAAATATTGAGGAGATGTGGTTATGAGACAGAGAAAGAGTATGCGTGATAACGGGCAGGGGCAACAGCAATCAGATCGGGCAATGGAAACAGGCGGTGGGTGTGGACAAATGGGATCTGGAAATCAATGCGGTCGTTCTCGAGGTATGTGTGGTGGGCGTCAACAGGGAAACGGAAAGGGACAAGGTTCAAGAGGCAACGGTCGGTAACATCCGCATGTATGGACAGACACTGACCGGGAATCTGTTAACTGTTTGAATTCTACGGAATGCCAGCAATATGTGCAAAAAGAAAGAATTGAAATAGCTATGTGACAGGAAAAACCTGTCATGAGATACAACTCATAGAAGTGAGGTGATAGTATGCCAGGATTTGATGGATCAGGACCTGTGGGACAGGGATCAATGACCGGAAGAGCAATGGGACGATGCAACCCTGCAGCCGCAGAGAGTAGTGCTGGTGCGTGGTCCGGTTATGGCCGTGGTATGGCTTGCCGCCGCGGAAGAGGAGGGCGTGGAGGTTTTGCCGGGCGTGGTATGGGCATGGGACAAGGGTGTTTCCAGGGTAATACCCAAGGATTTCAGGTGGATGAGAAAGAAAGCCTGAGAGCCCAGGCCAGTCAGTTGCAGGAATCGCTGCAGGCCATACAAAAACGGCTTGATGACCTTGAGCAATCGGATAAATAAGTATTGTCAGACCGTACATGGCAGGACGTATATATATATGCATATACGTCCTGTTTTAATTCAACCTTTATATTTTTACAGGCGTTGCTGGATGATTCTGGCATGTGTATGTGTAGCGGCTTGCAAACAGAGCAAATCTCGGCTCGAATTAAACGCCAATAAGAAGTAGAAACAGGATGTTTCTCTCCTATTGGCCAACTACAGGGGGATTCCTGCAGCCAACAATTCATTCTGTATCTCCTGAGTTGAGGTACGGAATCGATTCCTACAATATCACGCAACAGGAAAAAATTAACGGCTCGTATTGTATGAGTAATCAATAAGATAAGGGCGCATCTAAAAAACAAAAAATTAAAGTGTGATACACTCATGTTTTTGCAAATATTGATAAAGGGTTTGCCGACTAATCCCAAAATCACGAGCGATTTCTGCTTTTTTATCACCAGCCATAATCCGTGACTTCACGACATCTATGTCGGCGTCGGAAAGTGCTCTCTTTCGACCATGATATGCACCGCGTTGTTTGGCTAACGCAATTCCTTCCCTTTGGCAATTCCAACGGTTGATTTGATCTCATCTGGATGTTTCTTTCTTCGCTTTGCATTCGCTTGACCCATTGACTATACGCCCAGTTATAAAAATGAACCCAATCACCGTTAAGCTCAATACACCTCAGGTGAAGTAACGCTTCAGCTCGTTCAGGTTTCCAACGCATCCCAGAGCAATCCAACCGTTCGCCGATCACATTACGAACCGCTCCTTCCATCATCCCGCTTCCAATCGGCAAATCTTCCTCGATATATTTCTGGTAGTTCATCATTCCCACTCGAGTTTGCATGTAAGTAATAGCTTTAACGACGGTTTCTCTGACCGCTTTATCTCGATTGGCCTTGGGTGACAGGGTGCGTCTTACTTCCTTCAATAACTCAAGAAGATTTTCCACTTCGCCGTCGTATAGCTTGGCACGCAAGGTATCGACCAATTCCTCCCGGTTCTTTCGGTTCATTTTATCGTCGGGATAAAAGGCTCTGCCAAATTTCCAGAGATACTCTTCAACATGACGAATATCCAAACAAAATGTAGCATTCGGAAAGAGCTTTGCCAGGCCATCCCTGAGACAAGGTTCACCATCAACTACTATGTGAACATGTTTGTGTGTATCTGGTGAAAACCCCCGTTTTGTTGCTTGCCTGCGAGTCCATTCAAGCATTACTTTTCGGGAAGCAAAAGATCCCCAAACCTTTTTATTGATCGGGCCGTGCAAACGTCCGTCTGTGCCTCTTTTGAGGCTGTACATTACAGCCAGTGTGGCGCTTCGACCATTCTTACTGAAATCGTTTGCCTGACGACGAACACGTTTGGTCCGCTTACGACATGCCTTACCCCTGTGGCGACGACAGCAGGAAACTTTTGGTAGCTTTCGGCTCCTTTTTCGCTTTGCAAGTTCTGTGTCAGTCAGAGTAGCTATTGCCTTTCCATCAACTTCGATGACCAACACATCTCCTTCATCCTCCGCAAAATTAGCAGTCTCCATGTAACATGATGCCTCTTTGCCAATCCCCAGCACCATATCCTGGATACTTTCCTTGCCAGGTGACCAGCCATAAAAAGACCGCAGCAGAAGAACACACGTCCCGAAGCTTACGCGAGTCGCTAATTTTGTGGCCAACTTCATGACAAGCGGACTAAAGCCATCCTTGCTTAGACCAATAGCCGCGTCAAACGGGAAAAAACCGGCAGAATCGTTTTTATGGATAAAATATCGGCGCCAGTATCTGACTCTGCCAAAGATGGTATAAATTGTTCGACCGGCAGGTTGTTTTTGCGCATAATAACGTTCTCCTTCCTGCCAGTTTGAATAGCAAAAACGTTCATGACGCGAAACAAGGTACAGTTGGCAATAGAGTCCTCCGAGCAAGAAAATTTTATCCTGCAGTTTTTGCTCAAAGGAAAAAAACAGGCTATCTTTATCCCCGGATAGGCAAAATTCGAGAATGGATTCAAAGCATTCCCGGAGCTGCTTGTTGACGTCATCAATTGCCAGCGGTTGTTCAGCCTTTGGCTTGTGGGCTTGCCGGTTATGTTTTTTTCGTTGAGCCTTTTTGTGGTTCTGCAGCAAGGTAACTTGTCCAACCATCATGCTTCTCCTTTATATTGAATCGGTTAGCTATGGTTGAATACACTGCCTGAATAAAATGTCACCTTCTTTGTGTTTATATTCAAGAGGTTATGGAAATTTTTTCTGTTTATGACGCATGCGTTTCTGATACATGGTACAAATAGATTCAGGGTCACCATTCGGTTATAGTTAAAAAAAACGACATTTTGACTGGATCTGTCAAATTAGCAGGTTTACATATGTCGCAAATACAGCCAGATAGTGCGGGAAAATTTTAATATAGACCGGCTACACCCTATGCAAAGTACTGATAGAGAAGTTCGTCTTAGTGCTGCATATATTTTGGGGGATAGAGGCGGGGCTGCCGTTGGTCCACTTATTACTGCCTTGGATGACCCTGATAAGGGGGTGCAATATGCATCCATGTGGTCTCTTAAAAAGATTGGGAACGGTGAAGCTACTAAATCCTTAAAATCTATGATTCCAATGCTGAAAAAAGATATTCAAAATCCTGATACAGAGTTTCAAAAAACTGCAAAAGAGATCTTGCAGATGATTGAATAGATCCTGCTGCCTGCTAAAAGGATAGCATTTTAACAAGTTTTTTTAATGAATAAGCGCAGAATTATCAAAAAATATATACTCAGGATTTTTTTTCCTGCTATTTTTTGTGGTTTTGTTGGGATTATATCGATGTGCCAATACAAATATACAGGAACAGTGCAAATTAAAGGTCCCGTCTTGGCAGGAGAAGATGCTAAATTTTTAGCTTGGTCACTTTTTATTTTGGGGATTATAGTAGTAATTTACTGCGTAATATATTTATTAAAAATAGTTAATGACAAAAAATTACGAGAGAAGACGATAGAAAGAGCATGCGATTCAATATATTTTATTTGCCCCGAATGCGATGAAACCTTTTTCGGTCATGAAGTTAAAAATGACTTTAGATGTCCTCATTGCAATGTCGAAGTAGAGGAATTAGAGGGTTTCTATGAACGTCACCCTCATGTCCGCAATAACGCAAAATAATAGACTTGTCGTAGTAGAGAGAGTTAATATCTTTGGCTCCTTGTCATAATTGCTGGTCACATTATGCGTTAACATTACCACTTCTAATCTCAGGTATTTAGAAAGTCACCCGGACTTTAGATTCCTCCTATTTACAAAAAGAGGCAAATTGTTCAAGACTGATGATTCCACTTTTCTCATAAATTATAGGACTAAAAAAAATATATTCATTAACTAAATATGTTAAATATACTAAGATATATTCTTTACTTAATTGGAATTTTATTTTCATTATTAGGCGTAATGTTGTTGGTAATATCAGCAGTTGAAGGTTATTATTTATCTATTATTTTGCCATTAACTATTTCTAGTATTGGCATTATGTTCATATCAGCTGCATATGAATCAAGATCTGAATTAACAAAAGAAAAAATAAGAACGGTTTGTATTGTATTTTCGATATTATTATATTTCTTTATGATAAGAATCAATGAGTTTATGCATGAAAATTTCACACATATTATTGATTCAAATAATAATTGGAAATTATTATCAGATTTTTTTCCGGTAATATTTACTTGTCTAGTTTATAAATTGTTATTACATATTTTTTTGAAAAATAAATTAGATGAAAAAAATGGGTCTTTGTCATAGCTTCGATAAATAGAGATGGGTTGACTGGTTGAAAATTCAAAGTGAGTGAGTTTTTATTCCACATTCCTGATTATACTTACAATACGAATCTTTTGTTATCTGACTGCTTTCATGATAAATAGAGCAAGAAAGGAATGGTGGAGCTTTAACCTGTCATTCGCATTACCTTGGAGTGAGCTCTTGTAGACTGGAGTTAGACTAGCCATCTATAATCTTATGTATTCTTCAATTAATTCAAACTTTAGATTTCTCCTATATTCATTATATTCCAATATATACAACAGATGACTCGCCTTTTTAATGTCACAGCTTTCATAATATGAACATTGCAAAAATTAAAGAAATAGCCATCACAGAAATAATTACTCCTAAATTGAAAGTGACAGAACAATTCTTCGCTGTTCATGACATAGACGATAAAGACCCAATAAAATATATAGAGCGAGATGATGAGCAATATTTGGTATTCGTAGGGATTAAAAACGAACCGTTCTATTGGGTTGTGAAAATCGAAGAAAAAAACAACACGCCAATAGTAACTTGGGGCCATTGTAATCCATACTCGAGAATTTATTTCTCGATTACTAGTTCCAGTATCCCGCCTGAAACTATTACCCGAAAGCTGAAACTGGATCCTACAAGATCTGGTAAAAAAGGTGAAACTTGGCAGAGTCGTAAAGGGCCAGTTCCAGGTAGAATCTTTAAAGAAGATCTTTGGCAATATGAAGAAAATTTACCGGATGCGCTAGACTTTGAGGATAAGCTCAATTCAATGCTGGACTTGTTATCGCGAAAATCTCAGGAGTTGCTCGCAATTGGCCAAGGATCATATATGTCAATTAATGTCGCCCACTACGTACATGTTCAATACACATGGGGATGGCATTTGAATAACAAACAACTATCTCATTTGAATGGCTTGGGACTTGAGCTAGATGTTGATTTATATGCTTCTGGGAATTGGTTTGAATGTTAGGAGTGTCAGTTACTCTTGCACTCAGGGCAATCTCTACCCTCTGTCTTCAGAATATCTAGTATGCGGTGCAGGATGAAGGACTCAAGGCCTTCTAAGCTTAACCTTGCTAACTGCAATCTATGATTTTTGTTCAAGTGTGTATGATTAAGGTTACTCCTATTTATACGTAACAAAAATCAGGATTCGTTACGCATCCCCCCTATGCAGTTGAGCCTGATTTTGCAGCAGATTCTTATGATGGATCCCGAAAGCCTGAAGTTATGCACGCTACCCGCCCATTGGGCCTAATAAAAAGGCTCGTCACCTAATCGAAATGTCTTAGCGTGCTATTTTTTTCGTTTCGTGAGCAGACCCCTATCTCGTCGAAATAAGCCTGTGATTCAATAATACAGGGCAGCAGCAAAAAAAACGTATTCCTTGTCACTTAATGTGGTTCTGGCTACATTGAAAATCTCATACAATAATAGCATGATATGCGCAAGACAACTAAACATCTCTTTATATAGATCTGGACATTGTATTTGAAAGTAAATTTGACTTCACTCTCACACTGTCGACTGCTCCTCTTGGATTCCCTGCAATAGTTTTTTCAGAAGCTGTAAAGCGGACTCGAACTTGGTGCCTCGAATCATAGTGCCCTTGATCATGTCGGCAAGCATTCTGAAACCATGATTTTCATCAGTCTCACGATTCAAGATTTCATCTACCCTCTGAAACGTCTGCGAGTTGCTCAGCCGAGCGATGTCTCGGCCAAGAAGTCGAACTGAAGCGAGCAGGTTGTCAAATTCCTCCTCCGCAAGCATATCCGTATGAGTCTCATACAGTTCATCCTCAATTCCTGCCTTCCCATAATTTTCCAGAATAAAAAGAAGATCCTGAGCGTCACGCTCGCGATTTGGGTAGGCGTCATCCCAAGAAATAATTTTCAAAAGCGCCAATGCCGGTATTGACGGTACCGGAATCGCCACAAACGGTTCGCTACTGATAAGCACCTTTAATGCAGACTGATAAGCCTCCTCAAACCCGAGCATACTCATGATTACATCATGATCCGGCGGCCAGCTGATCAGTTTCATTTCATCGCTTATCTCTCCATAGGGTACGATATCGACAATCGACTCCCCTGCTATGCCGGTGAATCGATGTGGTAACCTTGTCGGCGCGAAAAGTCTGCGTTCGATCAAAACGCTTGTCAACCGCTGGAATTCCTCCCAACTCGCGACCTCAACACCAATATCAATGTCTTCAGTCAATCGTGGTGCGGGGATGCCATGAATGTGCTCGAAAATCAGGTCACGTGCAAAAGCTCCTATGGCTATGAAACTAACGCCGAATTCTTGAGCAACTTTCTGGATACTCCTGAGAACGGCAACCCTTTCGGGTTCAATGCTGCCCGAAATATCTATCGAGATATCGCTCATAGAGTATCCGTGCGGTTTCCATGGTTCGTTGCTCACCTAATGCGAGAAGGTCAGAGTAGACAAGGATCGGATGTACGGTGTCACCTTCCCCGAAACCGTTCTTTGGCGGCCAGAAACGCTGAAGTATTTCAACATAGCCTTGGGGGTCTTTTTTCAATCTGTTGGCGACGACCAGGTCGGTTAGGCGATTTTTATCCGTATACAAAGTAACTGTGCCCGGTTTCAGGTATCCGGTCAGTTTTGCTGCTGCAACTTCTCCTCCCCACTGCGCAATAGTGGGTTTCAACTCGGCATCCTTCCACCAGTCATCACTCCCCCGGAAACGTCCTAATAAGAGTTTCGGTTTGAGAGTGTCTGGATAAGCGGTGGTCCAACGTTCGAAAAGCGTCTTCTTCTCCAGGAGCCTTTTCCCTTTTTTTCCCGTGTCGAGGATGAAGGATTTCTGGATTAGCTCAGCCATTGTCCCGTTTACTGTTCCCAAGGAGACACCTGCCAAATCGGCAAGTTCTCTATACGGTCTAGCAGCGAATTCCGGCTGGCATAATAGGAGATAGATTATTTTCAAGCCAACTCCCTTGAAAGCACGAGTGGTTTGCGTGATAATTTCCTTCTGTTTCGGTTTATTCCCCTGCACAAAGATGAACAGTGGCGGGTGATTGATAAAAGCATTGCCTGCGGTATCGACGAATTGGATACCGTTTTCTTTCAACCTCACAGCTGCCTGTGGAGAGATATAATTTGTCGCCAATAAATACGGATATTTTGCGCGGTCTTTCAAAACCAGAGCTTTGAGTTCAGTCCCTTTTGTGAGTTGTTTTTTGACGTCAACACACCATCGGAGTTCCGTCTCACAAATATTCGCCTGAATAATATATTCGTATTGAGTGTCTCTGTGACTGTACGTCTGCTCCACGGAGTATTGTACATGAACTAATTCTGCCAAGGCTTCCATCGCTTGCCGGATAATAGCCATACAGTCGTCATGGTTATGTTCATTATTAAGCGTGTTCATTAATTTTGAACATACGAAAAAAATGAACAAAAGTCAAATCCTCCGCGCGGAGAATTTTATGGGCATTCGTCATAGTTGCAGATCGGAATAAGATTTAACCTTGCCATTATGAACCTCAAGTATTTCTCAGAGCACCGAAATTTAATATGTCTCCTATTTATACGTAACAAAAAAAGCAGAATTTGTTACGTATACCTCCTATATCTCGTCGTCCTGATCGCGTGGGACAGCTAGATTCTGCTGCCAGTTTTAGGACAGTCTTTTTGCTTCGTTCCTATAACCATTCTTATTGGCGTTTAATTCAAGCCCGGCTCCTTGCTTGCAAGCCGCTACATGTATGAAGCTTTCATGCTTTGTTGATCAAATGTGGTTGCAGTCGGGATACGCCAACCGTCATCGATACTGCACCGTACCCGTTCACCGGGAGTATGGCGGAGATTGCTGTAGGCACATAAGCCTTGCCCATCTTCCAGCACCATGTCCAGAAAGTATCTTTCTCCTCTGAATTGGCATCTGGCAATTTCAGCATGCACATGACCATCACCGAGAGTAACATTTTCCGGGCGGATGCAGAACTGGAGGGATTCAGTCGAACAATCTCTTCCCTGTCGAAAAGTGAAAGCACTACCGCTAATCCAGGCCATGCCTTGGCGAATTTCTTCTGCCTGCAGACAGACTCCTTCACCAATGAATTTTGCAACAGAAGTGTTCGCAGGTTCGCGATACAGTTGTTCCGGCGAGGCTGTCTGTTCCATTCGGCCATTTCCCATAACTGCAATTCTGTCAGCCAGAGCCATTGCCTCACCCTGATCATGGGTAACATACAGCATGGTCGCCTTTGTCTTTTTATGGAATCGACTGAAGTATTTTTCCATGGTTGCCCGCAGGTGACGGTCAAGGTTTGCCAGTGGTTCGTCAAGAAGGACAACGCTGGGAGTCATGACCAGGCATCTGGCCAGTGCCACCCGCTGGCGTTGTCCGCCACTCAAATCAGCTGGACTTCTCTGGGAAAATTCTGTCATTTCGACCGTTGCAAGCGCTTCCTGCACTTTTTCCCGGTAGTGTTTTCCCTTGATGTAACGGGTGCGCAATGGATACCCCACATTTTCCGCAACGCTGAGATGCGGCCACAGGGCGTATGACTGGAAAACCACAGCCATATTTCTCTGTTCCGGGGGGATAGTCTCTTCAGCTGTTGCCAGGCATCGGTCTCCGTAATGTATTTCACCGGCACTGGGCTGTTCGAAGCCGGCAATCAATCTCAGGGTCGTGGTCTTGCCGCATCCTGAAGGGCCGAGCAAGGCAATAAATTCACCTGGAGCAGCTTCCAGGTTGATGCTGTCAAGGGCGATGTGCTTTCCATATCGCTTGCTGAGATTCGTCAGTGTCAATCGCGCCATGGAATAACTCCTTTGGGTAGATCGGATGCTTTGCGGTCGAGCAGGAACATGAGGAGCATGATCAGGCAGATGATGAGCACGGACACGGCAGCCGCAAGCACGCTTTCGCCGCCGTCGTCGAGATTGAAAATAAGTATTCCGAGGGTTTCATGTTTGGCTGACCAGAGCAAAGCGGAAACCGTCAGTTCATTGCATGCGTGCAGAAAAACCAGGATAACCGATGCACCAGCAGCCGGTGAAACCATTGGCAGCAGGATCTCCCGCATTCGTCTGGAGAAACTTGCTCCGCAGCTGGCTGCCGCTTCCTCCATTGCCGGATCGAGTTGTGCAAAAGAAGCGCTTACCGGTTTCAGGCTGACTGCCATGAAACGAGCGAGGTAAGCAAAAAGGATAATGCCTAAGGTTCCGTAGAGACTAAGCTGCAGAATTGGAATCGGACGGGCAAACAAGAGAATGCAGGCGATGGAAAGAACCACTCCCGGTAAAGCAAAGGGCAGGTCGACCAACACAAGCAGCTTTTTGCACCAGAGCTGTTTTCGGTGTTGGCTGAAATAGGCCAGAGGAACGGTAATCAGTAACAACAGCAGGGCGCAGCTGGTAGCCAGGCTCAGGCTGTTGGTAAAAGCTCTGGCTGTCGCGTCCTGATGGAAGAGCACTTCCCGATATGCTGAAAAGCTGATGGTAGCAGGAGAGAGTTGTACCCCGAAGGCCGGAACCAGGGAGCTTGCCAGGAGCGCAGTAAGGGGAAGAACCAGAATTAACACGAGTATGGTCCAGAGAAGAATTTCCACGGGCAGACGCCAGCAGCCAAGCTGAAAACTCAGGGGCTGGCCGCTGATACCGTTCAGGCGAAAATCTCTGTTTTTGAGCAGCAGGTGTTGGGTGGTCACAGCCATTGCCGCTATACATCCTATCAGAAAGGCAAGTGTAGCTACGCTGCCCAAAACGTTGCTACCGAAATCGGTGAGTCGCTGGTAAATAAGGGTAGGGAGGCTATAGTAGGAGAAAGGAATACCGAGTATTGCCGGGATGCCGAAGTTTCCAAGGGATGAGACAAAGGCTATGCCGCCGCCGGCAATGAGGCCGGGTGTACTCAGGGGGAGAATATGGTGCCGCCAGACATGACCGGGATTTGCTCCTGAACAACGGGCAGCTTCCACGATTTCCCGTGGCAGATTTCTCAGGTACGCCCTAAGTGAGAGAAAGACCAGAGGGGCTTGTTGGATGCCAAGGAGCAGGATAATGCCCGATTCAGAGTAGAGAGGCTGTGGGCTCCCCAGTGGCGGGGCAAGATTGAAGGTGTTGAGCAGGACACTGGACGGGCCAAAAAGCTGGACCCAGCTCAGAGCTGTGACTTGCGGGGGAATCATCATCGGCAGCATGAGGCAGAAGACCAACAGGGATTTGCCGCGAATATCTGTCAGGGCTATGGCATAAGACCAGGCACCGCCGAGTATGATGGCCAGCAAAGTACTGCAAGAGGCGGTTATCAGGCTGTGTATTGCCGCTGTCCAGGTCGCGTTTCTGCTGAGGGTATCAATGAAGGATGATTGCATCCCCAGGGAAATATCAGTGCTGATTTCCACGGCAAGACGAAAGACCGGAAGTCCACAGAATAGCAGCACGGCACCCAGGACCACTCCTTTAAGGAGATAGTCCTGGCGTAATTTCAGATACAGCATTACTGGATTTTCCAGATTTCAGAGAATCGCTGTTTGTTTTTTTCAGTATCTGCCAGAGCTTTGGCAGGTGAAAAGGGCATAACGTTTATACTCTCTCTGGGAGGAAAACCTTCAGGAGCTTTCAGTCCGTTTCTGGCAGGAATGTAGCCTTGGGTTATAACCAGATTCTGGCCTTTCTCCGAGAGCAGGAAATCCACGAACGTTTCAGCTGCCGCTTTATGTTGCGCTCCAGCCATAATGGCCACCGGTTCTGTAACAACACTCACACCCTCTTCAGGAAAAACGAATTCCACCGGGGAGCCTTTGCTCTTTTCCCGTATAGCCAGAAAATCAACCACCATGCCATACGGTTTTTCTCCGGAGGCAACTGCTTTGAAGGTGCCCCCGTTACCACCTTTGGCCCGGGCCTGATTCTTGGCCAGGTTTTCATAGTAGTCCCAACCAATATCAGGATTGGCGGTCAGGGCTGCAAGATGAATAAGTGCAGCACCTGAGTAGAGGGGGCTTGGCATGGCCACCTGGTTTTTATATTCCGGCTTGGCCAGGTCTGTCCAGTGTTCCGGCTTTTGCGGGGCTCTGGTATTATAGACGATTCCGGTGGTGATAAGTTTGGTACTGTAATAATAGCCTGCAGCCTCATACAGTGATGATTCGTAATGTTTCGCTTCCGGACTCATATAGGCCGCCAGCAGCTTTTCCTGCTTCAGGCTTTCCAGAGTTACCATATCTGCTATCAACAGGACATCAGGCTGGGCCTGCCCGGCAGACAGTTCAGCCCTGAGCTTGGTCATGAGCTTGGTGGTACCATCCCGGAACCATTTCAGCTCGATATCAGGGTGCTGTTCCATGAAGGCTTCCACCGTCTGCTGAGCATCCTTGGCAGGTTGGCTGGTGTAAAGGAGCAATTCTTCTGCAGATGCCTGGGAAATACAGGCAAGACAGAGACAGGACAGGATAATTGACAGTTTTTTCATAATGCACTCAATCAGTATTTTTTAGCCACAGAGGTATGTAAAATGGTGAAAACTTACTGGTGCAATGTGATGATACTGTCAGGCTAAGATGAAAAAATGATTAATCTCCTTATTTCGTGGTTGAAAACGGCTGCCCCCCCCCCAGAGATATCTATTTTGCTCCGAAACTACGAGGAAAAGTCATTTTGCGTTAAAATTTTGTCAAGGGAGTTTGCAAATGATTGCCGGTCTCTTTTGGTCAGAGAAGCTGGTCCACCTGTTTCAATTCCACTTGACCGAAGAGTATCCAGAAAGTCTCTTGTGCTGAGCCGCTCACCAATATTTTCAGCAGTGTATATTTCTCCTCTTGGATTGAGACCAAAACCTCCCTTTTCTACCACTTTTGAAGCCAGAGGTATATCGCTCGTTATTACAAGATCTTTGGGCGCCATTTTTTCAACAATTCTATTGTCTGCCACATCCAGCCCTGATTGCACTTGAAGGAATTCAATATATGTACTTTTAGGGATTTTCATGTATCTGTTGGCAACAAGTATCAGCTGTGTTTTTGTGCGCTCGGCAGCTTTGTAGAGAATTTCTTTGATAACCACAGGACAGGCATCCGCATCTACCCATATCTTCATATTGTACGACACCTTCGACAACGCATTGAGGTTCTTTTATTTCTGGACAGGCACTGCTAAATTCGCTCGAGTATTTCCACCGTACGTTCATTTGTCTCGTTGCCGGTATTCAGAGCTGACTGTGGTTCAAACAGCATGACATGAACCTCTTCTTCTGCAACTGGCAGATGTTCAACGCCACGCGGAATTATAAAGAATTGCCCTTCTTCAAGGGTGATATCCTGGTGTTTAAGTTTAATTGTCAGTTTTCCTTTTATAATCATGAACATTTCATCTTCATTTTTATGTTGATGCCAGAGGAATTCTCCTTTGAGCTTGGCTAACTTGACATATTGTCCGTTAAGTTCTCCGACAATTTTCGGCTTCCAGTATTCGTTGAACAAGGATAGTTTTTCAGATACATCAACTTTTTGCATGGATTTCTCCTGAGTAGAGTTGCTTCATTTCTCTTGGGGAACCTGAAATGTGGACGCTTTTTTGGTTTCAACGCACTTTGTCTGGCTCGCGTGATACTATGTAAATGTTGAAAAAGACAATGTTTTGTACTATTCATTGTCGTGCCATTGGGGAGTGTTGTTACCCCGGAAAGATAAAAAACAACTGACTCCGCTGCTTTTGCAGCTGATCTTTACATTACCCGGAACAGAGGAAAGTCATGGAAGAAAATCCCTATATGCCTCCACATGCTAACTTGATCGACAAGGAAGAGAAAACTATTGAATTAGCCTCCCGAGGAAAGCGATTTCTCGCAGTTATAATTGATGGTCTTATCGGAATGGCAGCTGTTTTGCCCATAATGTACTTTACAGGATATTTCGAAGGTTTTCCTGATAATCAAAATATTACTTTCCAGCATACAGCGCTTCTGGCGCTTGTAGGTTTAGGCTTTTTTATCCTCATTCATGGCAAATGGCTTGTAACTTATGGTCAAACCGTAGGCAAAAGAGTTCTTGGAATTAAGATTACTGATCTGGAGGGGAATGTGCCAACCATAGGGAGGCATCTTGTTCCAAGATATGCATTTACTACACTCATAGTTTATATACCATTAATCGGGAATATCTTATCTCTCATTGACTCCCTTTCCATATTCAGGAGTAATCGTCGTTGTATTCATGACTACATAGGGAAAACAATGGTGATAAATCAGTCATAGTATCAAGTAATATCAGCTGTATGGCTGTGCTTGATTTTCTGAAAATGCCTTAGTCTAAGGGGCACGGAACAAATTTCTTATTTTACGCGACCCTAAAAAATAGCAATTCTCCGACAGACTCATGGGGTGGCGTTGAATTCGAGTGGGGCTCCACCTTTGCAGGTCGCTAGAAGTATTCTTCAATAAGGCCGATTCAGCAAGGCGTGCTCGAGTATGTTCTGAGCTGTTTGATCAAGAACGAACTCGAGTGTTCCATCGTTGGCGTCAGGTTCTGCAATGGTGAGGCCCGTTCACATGTCTGTGCTATTTTCCCTGATCAACACCAAGCTTTAAAGTTGATTGCTTCTTTTCCAAAAGAAGCGCCGCATACTCTCCTCCGACTCTTTCCTTCTTAAAGGAGAATCCTCTTTGGATGAAGTCCTGTTTTATTTCATCTAGTTGATTTCCTGTGGGAATACCGGATAGGACCAAGAACCCTCCTTCCGCAGTTAACCTTTGCAGGTCAGGTGCCAGCTCAATAATCACGTCATAAATCAGGTTGGCCACTACGAGCTCAAAAGAACCGTTAACTTCTGAAGCTGGAGTTGTCGACACTTGGATTTTGTCGGCAAAACCGTTTCTTGCAGCGTTTTGCTGCGTAACTGTCACAGCTGCTTCATCAATATCTATGGCTACCACGCTTCCTGCACCAAAAAGTAAACTCGTCATTGCCAAAATGCCGGTACCTGTTCCCACATCGAGAACAGTGGTCCCAGGCATATTCTTCAACTGCTCTCGCATCAGTTGCAGGCCAAAGTATGTCGTTACATGGAGCCCTGTTCCAAAAGCCATTCCTGGGTTGAGTACAAGCGCTTGTTCCCCGGATTGTAAGGTATACTTTTCCCAGCTTGGAACTATCATGAGACCTGGGACAATGGAAAAAGGTCTGAAATAACTCTTCCAGCGTTTAGTCCAGTCCTTTTCATTTATCTGTTCGATAATGTAAGAAGGAACAGGGAGAGAGTATGTGGATGCAACCTCAGATAGATATGTAGATATTTGGGCAGACAGTGCTTCTCTTTCTTGCAAATGCGTATTTGAGCCTTTGAAAAAGGCAAAAATTTTCCCACACCCAGGTTCATCTGGCGCTGCCATTTCCACCCCGGCTTCGATGGTTCCAACAAGGAAATCTGAAATGGAGTTCACCATTTCTTGTCTGCTCTCTATCGTTATCTTTTGCCACTGGTTTGCGTCCATAAGTTTTCTCACCTATTGTTTACAAAAGTTAAAATAACTCTGTTTGCTTCTGTCGTCTTGAGATCAGCTAAGTGTAGAAATTTCTCGTATGGCAAAGCAGGCTAATCGCGCTGCTATATGCTTATTTTTTTATAATAAAACAGTACTGTACACGGGATGAATCCGATACGCTGTAAAAAGTGGATGAAAAGATCGATAATGTAATAGCTGTTGAGGTGACTCAAAAGGTATCTTGCAGCCTGTAAACTCAAGAATCGTAAAATTCACCAATAGTTAAGGTTCATTATACCTGGTTAGGGTCGCGGACAATAATACAAATTTAAAAATTGCGTTGGATATCGGTTTGGTAACGTCGCCGCGTCAACGGTTCCATATTGGCCGTATTGAGTCATTGACGCGGCGAAGTTGCCGAGTTGAGAGACAAACAAGATGGGATAATGTATTTTTTCGTGGCCCTTGAGTACCGCCATAAAAGTGCTTCAGAAAGAATTGGTCGAATTCGCCCCTTGCTTTCGGTTGGTATTTGTGTTCCTGTCATCATACCCTTAAAGAGGGACTTGCATTTCATTAGATTGATTTTATTAGATTGTGCCTGTCCATAAATGGTCTTTTCGGAGTCTCGTTGCACGCATACCTAAACTTGAGGAAAAATCCTCATTTATGGACGGACATTGGTGAAGCGTAACTCCTTACGTGGTCTGTATCTTCTTGGTTTCACTCACTTCCGAACTGATTGGTCATCACTTCATGTTACAAAATTAAGGAACGAAAAAATGACACAAGGTCTGATACTCGTAGATGTTCAGAACGACTATTTTGCTGGCGGATCAATGGAATTATTTGCAATGGATAAAGCTGCTGCGAATTGTCATTCGTTACTCAAGCTGTTTCGTCAGAAGCACGCTCCTGTTTTTCATATTCAGCACCTGGCAACACGGGAAGGAGCAACTTTTTTTATCCCAAATACGTATGGATGCGAAATCCATGAAAGCGTCACTCCGAAGAAAGACGAACCTGTTGTGGTGAAACATTATCCGAGCTCATTCAGAGATACGGAGTTGAATGAAATATTGCGAACGGCAGGTGTGGATGAAATTGTTATTTGTGGCGCAATGACGCATATGTGTATTGATACGACCACGCGGGCAGCTTTTGATTTGGGCTTCCAGTGTCGGGTTGTTTTTGATGCATGCGCAACCCGGGATTTGGAATTCAACGGTCAGGTGGTGAAGGCAACGGATGTTCAGGCTGCTTTTATGGCTGCCTTGAGTTTTCCATTTGCTCAAGTGATATCCACCGAAGAGTATCTCAACGCTCAATGTTGATTATGTGTTTGATATAATAATGTATTTATGCATAATTTTATAGTGTCGATCAGTGTCGGAGCTGTTGCCGGAATTATTGATATAATCCCCATGATAATTCAAAAGCTCGATCGATTTTCGATTTGTTCAGCGTTTATCCATTGGATTATATTGGGAGTGGTCATTACGTATATTCAATTACCGATGAGCCCTTGGCTGAAAGGACTGGTGGTGGCAGAAATGTTAGCACTTCCTGTGGCTGTTTTGGTGATGAAGGATGATCCTAAAAGCATTATTCCTATATTCGTGATGTCTGCCATTCTTGGCGTTGCCGTTGGAGTGGCAACCTCCTGGTTCATATATTAGTGGGATGCTTTGACCACGAAGGGGAGGCATGATTGCATGCTCATGGTTTGATCATGCCTCCCCTTCGTGGTATCTGATGCTCTGGCAAGCTGTCCTGAAACATTCACCTGGACTGCACGAAATTCGGCACATACTGTTACTGGTGACAATACTTTTCAACATCCTGTAATTGTTGCTGACTGCAAATAAAAATTTCAGAATTGGCAGTAAGCATATTGGTCGCCAATGGGAAAAGATGGTCAGGACAAATTTTCGCTTGCATGGTATAAGGGTATTTCACTTCTGAGAATAAGGCCTTTTTATCAAGGGAAGCTTTCAAAGTGAATCCCATAAAAAACACAATAAAAATAGTGGCATATGAACTTTGTAAAAGAATTGACATGGCGCGGCATGATCCATGATATCATGCCCGGGACGGAGGAACAGCTTCAAAAAGAAATGACCTCGGCGTATATCGGCATAGATCCGACTGCCGATTCACTCCATATCGGGCATCTGGTAAGTGTAATGATGCTCAAACATTTGCAGATTTCAGGTCATAAACCCATTGCTCTTGTCGGTGGAGCAACCGGAATGATCGGTGATCCTTCCGGCAAATCGGTAGAACGTAACCTGCTTGATGAAGAAACCTTACGTCATAACCAGGAATGCATAAAAAAACAGTTGTCCAGGTTTCTTGATTTTGAATCCGACCGGGCCAATGCTGCCGAAATGGTCAATAACTATGACTGGATGAAAGAGTACAGCTTTCTGGAGTTTATCCGTGATATCGGTAAACATATCACTGTGAATTACATGATGGCCAAGGATAGTGTGAAAAAACGTCTGGGCGAGGATGCCAAGATGGGCATGTCTTTCACTGAATTTTCCTACCAGTTGGTTCAGGGGACTGATTTTCTGCATTTGTATCGTGAGAAAAATTGTAGATTGCAGATGGGCGGGTCCGATCAGTGGGGAAATATCGTCACAGGGACAGAACTGATCCGTCGCAAGGAAGGTGGTGAGGCTTTTGCCCTTACTTGTCCACTTATCACCAAGGCTGACGGAGGTAAATTCGGTAAAACTGAAAGTGGCAATATCTGGCTTGATCCGAAACTGACTACGCCCTACACCTTTTACCAGTTCTGGCTCAATGTCTCTGATGCCGATGCTGAGAAATATATCAAGATTTTCACGCTCCTTGGCAAAGAGGAAATAGATGCTTTGATCAAAGAGCAGGAAGAAGCCCCCCATCTCCGTCCGTTACAGAAGCGTTTGGCTAAAGAAGTCACCTGTATGGTCCACGGCGAAGAGGAGTACGATAAGGCAGTGGAAGCTTCGCAGATTCTCTTTGGCAATGCAACGACAGAAAGTCTGGCCAAGTTGGATAAAGAGACCTTTCTTGCAGTGTTTGAAGGTGTACCGACTTTTGATATTGATCGAACAAAGATTGATAACGGAGTGCAGATTATCGAGTTGCTAGCCGCAGAAACAGATGCCTTTCCTTCAAAAGCAGAAGCCCGCCGAACCATAAAAGGCAACGGACTCAGTCTGAACAAGGCAAAAGTTACTGATCAGGAGTACTTGGTTACTGCTGCTGATTTGATCAACGAAAAATATATTCTTGTTCAGAAAGGGAAGAAGAACTACTACATTATAGAAGCTGTGTAGGCTGGTTATTTGGGGTAGCGGGGGCATTTGAACAGAAACTTACGGTTTCACCCTCGCTGGCCTATCTCAAACCGTAAATTTCTGTTCAAAAATCACCTTCAGAAAAATTGTCCCTCCATCACGATTCAACTTTTCCCCTTTCCGTCGATAAAATAAGTCCCATTTGGAAGTACATGCTTGTAAGGCAGCAGAGAGATGTGAGAAAGCGATTCATCGTCCACGCTTTCACCTTGTTTTCTGAGCTCATCGACAATGTTGCTAATCCTTGATGTGTTCCAATATAAAATAGCATTGGACACCAGGCTGAGCGCACTTGCCTTATTCATGATCTCAAGGTAATCGCCAGTGGTAAATTCACCCTGATTGGCAAAGAAAATCCAGCGGGGCAGATTATGCCTGTATTCACCTTTATTGAGCTGAAGTTGAACTGTACGCCGTAAATCTTTATCCGTTATGTATCGAAGGATATATTCAGTTTTAATTATTCGACCCAGATTGGTAAAGGCCTTTGCGAGTCGGTCAGAGGGGAAGCTGTTGGTCAATCTTTCAACGATAACATGGGCCGGGGCAGTTCGCTCCTTGATTGACTTTGCCACAAGAATCATCTCGTCCCATTGTTCTTCGATGATGTTCAAATCTACTGTTTTGTTAAGCAGAGGTGTGAATACGCCATAGTTGACGTTACGCTCGACTCTATAAAGTTGCTGATCTTTCAAGTCACGAATGCGTGGCATGAAGTAGTAGCCTAGCAAATAACACAAGGCAAATATGATTTCAGTATACCCATGGGTGTCGGTTGTATGTTCACGTATTTTCAAGATTGTGTTGTTTTCCAAAAGACCGTCAAGAACATATAAAGCTTCTCTCGGATTACAGGAAATTGCTTTGGTGCTGTACACCGAATACTGATCGGACACGTGAGTATAAATGCCGATTGCCTTTTCATAGTAGCCATAATATCGAGGGTAATAGGCAGCTAAAAGACTATCTGCACGGATTCGAAAGCGCTGCGCGTCCGAAGAGGATACCTGACCGGTACCGTGTATCTCACTGAACGGCAGTTGATGATGTTGGTTTACTATCTCGGCACTCGCGGCGGTGATGGTCTCCTCTCGTACGTAAAATTGTAAAACATGGCGCAACATATCTACAGTCACATCGTCAACACTGGCACTCATGGCTACTACGCCCAGGTTGGTAGCCTGAGAAATCAAAGCTGATATAAGTGTTCTGTAAAAGTTCTTCGGCCTGGAGTGGTGCTTTTGTACTGGGATAAAATGGCGACTGAAATTAGTTTGTTTATCCACCTCTATTAATAACTGTTCAATACGGATTGATGGCATACTGGCATCTATGACCTTCTGTAAGATCTTCACAGTTTTGGGAATTTCAGCCTTATCATCACGCTTGAGTTTAAGATTTCCAGCATTAATTTTCGCAAAATTATCAGAACCAAATCGTTTTTCCGCCTCTCCAACAGCTTGATGAAATTGTAAAATTAATTGGGCTTTTACCTGGTCGTTGAATGGCTGCTGCAAGTCCTCGTAAGCTTCTTGGCGGGTATCCTGCCATCGATGACGATTGAGCATCAAATCCCAGAACGAAACGTGCTGTTTACTTTTCGGTAAGAATAGATCCCCAGAACGCAGCGCTTCTTTTATTGCAATGGCTAAGCCAAGCTCCCAGGCATTTCGTTGGACTTTACCGCCTTTGTTTTTCAGGCAGCGCCGTAGTTCATTGGGAATGAATTTAGTTGGCACTTCCTCCGGCAGGCTTGATAAATTGCCGGAATCAAGTTGTCGTATGATTTGAATTGCTTCAAGAAGTGACTCCATCCCTGATTTTGCCTGGAATGGTAGGCGTAGAAATTCTGGAAAATACTTTCTTAAACTTGGGTAACGGACTAATAAAAGATCCCCGTACCCGCGCTCAGCGAGCCGTTTAAAAGCGTGTAGGTCATCCACGGATTCCACTATTTTCGCCTCTCCAACATGTTCAATTAAATCCGCTTTGCTCAGTAATTTCCCATCCGGCCAGTCAAGGATCAAATGGGTAACGTCAAGCACGGTATCAATAGCTTTCTTCTGACGTTTCCGAATTTCCCGATGTTTTTTTTCATGGGTCTGTTTAGCCTTGCGCAACATATCCATAATGTACTGGTCGTGCATTTTTACTAGATGATCAAGCAACACCTTTCGTGTTTCAATCAGGAAACATAGCATTAATGAGTAGCGTTTATTTTCTTTGAATCGCTTTATGTCCTTGGCACTGTAACGACTTGCCAGACGGTACAAATAGTCCATGAATGATGGGGTAACAATTTGGGATTCAATAGTATCTATCCCGGTATCATTCAGAGATTTGTAACGTGTAAGAAAGTTTTGAATTGAGGAGATTGTGGCTGAAGGAGGATATTCTTTCAGCAGGAAAAATAGTGATCTTTGGTCACCAGGGGCTGATGTTAGTAACTCGTCAATTGCCTGTCGAATTTCTTTTGAAAGTTGCTGGTATAATGCCTCGAATAGTTTTTCATGTACATCTGAACAAACATTGATAATCAAACGTTCTGTAACACTTGGGCCGGGTAAAATTACTTTCGCGTTGAGCAAATATTGCTCTGCTTGGAGAAAAAGATCATCCGGCAAGTAGCCTTGTTCCGCTTTTGGCAACAGCCAGTTTCTCAGGTTTTCCTGTGCTGCTTCATCATATTTTGAAAAACCAAGGTATGTTAGAATATTTTGACGTTGCTTGGAAAAAGTAGCATCCCGATCAGGAACTTTGATAGTCAGTGATGGTGGGAGTTCGAGTTGCCTATTGAGATAGCTCACTATCCTTGGTGAAAGATCGTCCACTTTAACAAGAAAACGGCCATACAGGCGAACGGCACAGAGCTGGATTGCAATAAAAAGACGGAAATTGATTCGATATCGATGCACCTCATGCCTATCCTCTTCTGAGATCGTCCAATCCCTGATCATTTCTTCATCAGAAAAGTCCTGTGGCAAAGTAACCGGTTGATACCGCTGTCGCTGTGTCAGGAATTTCTCATTTGCATTCATAATCTTTTGAGTTGTAGTGATTTGGCGTTCTAATATTTCCTATTCATCTATTGAGGCCGGTTCTTATTGGTGCGTTGGTTATCTATTCCGTAACCTGATCCACCCATTTCTTAGCTTGGCATATCGGCTGATCATTTTTTTGCAACAGAGCCATCTATAAAGTCTACCGCAAGTACCGTTACCCTTATGAAAAGTGTAAGAGTGACATTCCCCTAGAGTTTCTGTCATATTATTAAAATTGGACATCCTTTACATGTCATACATTAAGTGATAGGTTACGTGACACAATTCAATAGTAAAACGCTTTAAAAGTAAACTGTCACATAATCGTTCGTATAAATGACAGGAGCATTATGCTTATAGGTTACATGCGCGTATCCAAAACGGATGGCTCTCAATCAACTTCTTTACAACATGACGCATTGATTGATGCCGGAGTTACTCAAGAGCAAATTTACGAAGACAAAGCTTCAGGAAAACATGATGACCGACCAGGTCTGGCAGCTTGTTTAAAGGCTTTACGGGAAGGCGATACATTAATTGTTTGGAAACTTGATAGGCTTGGCCGTAATTTACATCATCTTGTCAATACGGTACATGATCTCACAGGTCGTGGCATTGGCCTTAAAGTTTTAACAGGCCATGGTGCTTCCATTGATACCACTTCAGCTAGCGGGAAATTGGTTTTCGGTATTTTTGCTGCATTGGCTGAGTTTGAGAGAGAACTGATTTCCGAGCGTACTCGAGCAGGGCTTGCTTCAGCACGAGCGCGAGGAAGGAAGGGAGGGCGTCCATTTAAAATGACTCCTGCAAAAGTACGTCTTGTGATGGCTGCAATGGGACATAAGGAGACAAACGTAAGCTCTTTGTGCAAAGAACTTGGAGTAACAAGGCAAACCCTTTATCGGCATGTATCACCAAAAGGAGAACTACGACCAGATGGTGAAAAATTGCTTGGGAAAAGTTAATCATGATGTGGAAGACGGCCCTACGCCTAACACACATGGGCTGAACAATTAACACAAAGATCTCTTGTTGAGCACAAATATAAATGGAGCAACTTCTAACAGTGGGAGCGTAAAGAGTCTTTGGAAACCTCTTCTTTAAAGTTGCTCCATCTAAACTCAATATTGGATAGGTTGACGAGTCTGCCATACCTAGAAAACCTTTATATCGTATCACTGGTAATAAAACGATATTACCAGTGATAGCTTTAACTCCTATTTATTCTGTCCAAGAGAGCAAACCAGACGTGCTCGTTGTTATGAATCAAGATTCTTACCAAAGAACTGCTCGAGTTTACTCATAGCCTCATTCACATATTCCGGCTTCCAATAAGTCTGGATGTGGGTTGCACCGTCAATCAAAAACAACTGTTTATCTTTAGCATTGGTAGCAAGATTGTATGCTTTTTCTGTCATGTACAACGAGTCGGCTTTGCTTCCTGCTATCATCAAAAATGGCTGGTTAATCAGGTCCATGTTACTTGCAGCATCAAAGCTCATCAGGTCAAGCAGACTGCTCATGGTGTACCTGAATGTAGAATTCGGATGTGCATGTGTCTTTCCGTAATACATGAACCCCTCTCGATAGAGTTCAAAGGGCAGTTTGGCTATCTGTTCATCTGTGAGTTTTGCATCTGCGGCATAGATGATTTCACTACCTGCAGCCTCCTGCCCTCTCGCATCAGAAGCCGCTTTTAACCTTTCTTGTATAGTTGATATCTGAGAATCCATATATCCGTTGCGTCGTACTAATCCGGAGTCGAACATACTCAACGTAGCAACGGCTATAAATCGTTTGTCGGTTTGGGCTGCTTTCAATGAATACCCGCCACCACCGCAGATACCGAGCAAACCTACTCTGTCCGCATCAACTCCTGTATATTGTGTAATATAGTCTGCCATTCCATGAATGTCTTCAATCCGATTAGCAGGTTTGTCAATGTTTCGAGGCGTACCGCCACTGGCTCCCTGATAGGCGGCATCGGCTGCAATTGTTATATAGTGACAGAACGAAAACCCCTTTTCAGCTCATTTAATTTCGGGAATTATTCCCACATGATATTGTTCCAACACTCTGATGGTCTCCGCAATGTTTGCTGGGGTTTAAATTAACCGTAATCAGCAAATTTTAGACGGATCTCTCCCGCTGCCATGAAGTAATCTTGCAAAAAATACAACAGTTATGCAGCTCTCTTGACCTTCTCCTGTCTTTTAATCAACGCCAGCTGTTTCTCTCGAACCCTTACTCCAAGCTGCTGGATATTTCGTGCCAGTACTGCCAGGGCAACATACCGTTTGAAGCCATTGAGCCCATGATCCGGGCATCGGTCAAGACCGTGAACTTC
>NZ_AUCV01000030.1 GCF_000429945.1 Desulfogranum japonicum DSM 18378
GGCAAATCAAGAAAGGTGCTCAACCATTCTTGCTTGGCAAGTCCGTATTCTTGAATGGGTTTCCAGCCATCTGCACCGCAAATGGTACCGCAGATGGCAATTACAAGAATATCGAGCAGGTTATGTTTGATTTGATCCGTATCTCTGGGGTCATCCAGGGTGGAAAAGTGTTTCACAAAAAGAGAGCTTGCTTGTTTCTTCATCTGTAATCTTTTGTAAATCCGAGTTATCAGGGGTGACGAAGAAAACTATGTAACCTGTTAAGACGATAAAAGAAAGTAGACTATTTGCTTGAGTATAGGTTATTACCCATGCGATTGCCCTGCTATGAGAGCAACGCTGAATACTGTAATTGTCAATTTCAACTTTTTTCAACAATGGATTACGCATTTTTGAATATCTGGTTTTATCCGCACTGCAACTCATTGTTCAAAGCAATATAGCGAACATTGCAACTCGCAGTCTTCTTCGCCCGCTTCTGTCCAATCATTGTTAGTTTCTGAAGTTATCCCTATTTGTGCAGATAAATAACTACCGGCGATCCAACTTGCACACTGAGTACCTTCCATGATCTCCCCAGTATATTTTGTTCCGGTCCAGACAGGTCTGAGTAAAGGGGTTCCATTTTCATCTAATGATATCGGGCTAGCTAATGCACCACTGATCAGATCGTTCCAATTATTGGCAATAAGAGTACCATCTACAAGGATATACGGGGCATCAGAGTGAGAGAAACGACTACTCGCTGATACGGAAGTGGAACTAAGCCATGCCTTATATGTACCAGGTAGTCTGGCGGCTTCGGCAAGGGCCTGGCATTGTGTGTCGGCTCCTGCCAATCCACCGAGATTTCCAGCGAAAGTGGCATTGCTGACAAAGACGAATTTGCTCGGAGCTCCACATTTATTTTCTAAACATTTCCCGGAAAGACAGTCTGTATGTATATTGCATAAAGAGTTGACCAATCCCTTGCATTTCCCTTGATCGCAGTAAGAACCAGCATCGCACACGGTTGAACAATCACCACAGTAGCTAGGGTTATGCTGTGTATCAACGCATATATCTGAACATTTGGCTAAACCATCACCACAAGTCATTAACAGCGGGATAACGATGACTTTATCGGCTGCTATTGCCAAAACACCTGCCATAATTGTCCACCCGAGGGTGAGAGCTGACAACAGTCTTTTCATGATCTCTCCTTAACGATCAAAAATTGCTATCGATTAAAGATAGAATAACTGTAATCGTAGCCTAATTGGTAAACACTCACAGGGGGAGTGTTCATTTAACACTTGTTGTCCGTTCTTTAAGGTGGACAATCTCTTCTCGTATTTCTATGAGAAACGTTCTCGCAGTGATCACCGTCCTTTGTGAAAAAAATATCAATACTCGTTTGTTTGGGGGGTGCTGTGTCGGCTCCTGGGGCCGGTGTCGGTAATCCCGCCTGGGCTATACCGTGTCACGTTAAACCGCAGGCGGTTATTGTATCTCTTAAGAGTACCTATTCGGGGTAGAACCCGGTCTCTTCAGGCCATGGAGGAAGTCAATTTTTCCCACTACGCAAAAAACCATACGAAGCACCAACAAAACCCCCAGCTAAATGGCTGAATTGTGAGATATTGTCAATTTTTACACTTGAGGCAACTTCACCGCCGATATATAGAACCGCGATTACAATTAACGTCAGGGGAATTTCCTTAGATTTGATATTTGAAAAGGAACTCAATAATATCAGCATAAAAGCTATACCACTTCCCCCAATAAGAGAATCTGAAAAGAGAAATGCATTCAGCACAGCAGTAGATATCGCAGTAAGCAAAACCATCTCTAAGAGCTTGCCTGACCCATATTTTTCTTCAAGCAAAGGACCGACAAGAAGGATTATCATCATATTCCCGATAAGATGATTCCAGTTACCATGCCCTGTAATATATGAAACTGATCTGAGATAAAAATATGGATTTGCAAAAGACAGGTGCGCAGGCGATGAAAAATATTTCACCATATTGGAATGTCCTACAAACGCTAAAACACATATGGATAATACGGCATAGGTCAGAATTATTGGCGCGTTATATTTGATTTTCATTTGGGTAGTTACTAAGTTTTGCCTAGATCATCGGGCTGGCTGGTGACTGGCTAGAGAGATCCAGTTTTTTGCGAACCAAAATATTCGGCTTGGTTGTAAGCTGAAATGGGCTGGAGGAATGCTTCAGCTCATCAGAAAAGGCTCTTCAGGCAAATCTGTGGGTAAAAAAGGCTATTTTTATAGCGAGCACTCAGCAAGCCTCAAGAAAAAAATGAGCATATATTCAATGATAAGGAAGTCTGCCAGGGCTTTCATTTATGCCAAATCTGGCAGGGGCATTTTTTCTTGATCCTTGCTTCCCTTTTCGCTGGGCCTATGGGCGAGCGAAGGACGCCCTCGCCGGGCAGGCGTCTCCGACGAGAGCTTAGCTACATAGGACTTAACGCAAAAAAAAGTGCATTCAGTCCGACCAGCGATTAATTTCGTGGGCTCGACTAAGATCCTGTGAAGGAGGACTGAATGCAAATAAAGACTTTGCTCAATTATAAGGTTAATTTCAAGGGATTTGTTTACCAAACCCTTTAATTGGGCAAAGAGCGTAACGCCCTGTTGGTACCCATTAAGGCACGTAAAAACAGCAAAGCGAAATGTTCACGATGCGGCACAGCAGGACCAACCTATGATCATCTTTTGCAGCGGGAATTTTTACTTCCACCGCTTTGGAATATAATGGTGGTTCTGGTGTACATGATGAGGCAGGTTTCGTGCCCACAGTGTAATAAAGTGGTAATAGAACAGGTTCCATGGGCTGTAGGTAAATCACCTGTAACATAACATTTCGCGACATTTCTGGCATTCTAGGCTCGTAAGTTTTCCTGGAAAGAAACGGGGCAGACGTTTCGTGTTTCCTGGGATATTGTTGCCGATGCGGTAAGCTGGGTTGTCAAATGGGGGCTTGAGCACCGGACTCTGGGGGATATAACAGCCATTGGCGTTGATGAGATTCAATACAGCAAGGGGCATAAATACCTGACTCACTTCACCGTTTTACGATTTCTTGGGAGAAGCTCGCTGCAAAGAAATCAAGTTTGTCTGTTCAGATATGTGGAAGCCTTACATCTCAGTTATTGCAGAGCGCCTGCATGATGCTGTCCATATTCTTGACCGTTTCCACATCGTTGCTAATCTCAACAAGGCCGTTGACGACGTGCGGAGGGCAGAAGTTCGGAAACTCTAGGCGGAGGGCAAATCTGCGTTTCTAAAAAAAGCAGATGGTTTTTTTTGAAAAAACGGAAGAATCTATGCAGGATGCGCGTATGCAACTCAGAGAGCTGTTGTCCATGAATCTACACACGGTTAAAGCGTATTTATTCAAGGAGGATTTTGATCATCTCTGGACCTATAATTCACCTGCGTGGGCGAGTACATTTATTGACGAGTGGACTAAAGACGTCATGCGGCACCGCAGCCTGCCGGAACTGAAAAAGTTTGCACGCACTCTTCGCTAGCACAAGCCCCTGATCCTGAATTACTTCCATGCAAAAAAGAGTTCTCGTCAGGCATTGTGGAAGGGTTTAACAATAAAGCAAAACTGACTATCAGAAAATCGTATGGTTTCAGAAGCGATACACTGAGAGAAATCGCGCTATGTCATAATCTTGGGAATTTGCCTGTGCCGGAATGTACCCATAGATTTGTCTGACGAGGCTTAAGAGCTTTGTGGAAAGTATGACAAGTATGTGGTATCAATCATAGGTCAATTTTATGGTATGTTGTGATTATGGGTTATGAAAGATTTTGGTCATATAGTATTAGTGTGGTGTGTCATCTAGGTTGATGGCCATGACAGTTTTCTGTGTAAACTTACGTGATTCTTATATTTATTTTTTATTCCAATTGTTCTTAAATAGAAAATGAAAAATATTCATTATATAATTTCTGGTTTTATTTCTTATTTTATAGCAGAAGCTATTTCAATGTTACAGGCATATTTTACAGAGATTCCTCCGTTCGATAATACAAAATTTTTTGCAATGATAATCATTATGTTGGTTATGAGTTTTTGTACTGGGATGATGGGTTGCTTGATAGGTTTTCTTTTTAAATTTTTCCAAAGATTTGTTACTGGGATAAATATGTATTTTCAAGGGATAATATATTTTTTTGTAATTGGTTGTATGTTTTCACTTTCAAAAGGATCTCAATATATTGCTTCATTAGATTTTGTAATAGCTCAATTCTATTCTGTGTTATCTGCGGTGGTCTTTGTTTTTTTTCTAAGCTATTTTTCAAAAAAGCATCTTTCGAAACAATCTGAATAAAATTATCAGTAAATATTGCGGTTATAATAAAAAATAGTATGTAGAGTTTATATATGCTTTGGGATCAGCCTCATAGCGGCTGGTTGGTGGCTATAAGGGCCATGGAAAGGATTACATTATCAAATCATGTTGAGTCTCAACTCATTCTCATTACTGTTTTAATGGATCAAAACGGCCAGTATGAAATCATTCATCAGGATAAGCCGATATACTGTAATTTTTGGTTAGTTGTTCTTTTCCGCTACCCTAAAGGCCCTGTAATGGTATATTTTGAAAACAGGTAAAAGAGAATACAGATTCAACAAAGGCAAGGAATGGCCAAGACATTCCTCTGGAGCAGTAACGGACAAAGATATGATTTTTAACAAGAGGCAACGACAGACTCAAAATATTTTATGGATTTTTCCGACTATGCTTGCGTTGGGAGCTGGCTTGCCGGTGACTGTAACAGCAGAGGAAGCCTATCCTGCATTGGATCCACCCTATTATAATAGTGGGATTGTTCCGGATCAGAGCGCTGTTGAAGAGAAATTGAGCTCCAAGGCAGCAACAACAGAATGGACCTATCATAAAACTGCCGATGGCAGCCATCCCAGTGGCCATGAGCAACAGGCTCTCTGGCTGATGAACAGAGCCCGTTTCAACCCGACGCAGGAAGGTATATGGCTGGCCTCTTCAACCGACCCGGAAGTTGCAGGAGAAAGAGATTATTTTGGGGTGAATAAAACCACGCTGAGAAGTGAATTCGCATCATATGCCGCAAAGGGACCTGCAGCATTTGATAACCGGCTCTATGCAGCTGCTTATGCCCACTCTGTGGATCTTATAGCCAGGGATGCCCAGGATCATACAAATCAATTTGCCAGAGTAGACAGTGCAGGCTTTCACTATACCCAGGCCAGGGGAAGTGTGTTTTCCTTTGCCTCTTCCGGTATAAATGCCCATGCTGCGTGGAATATTGACTGGGGGTATGGGGCTGACGGCATGCAGGACGGCCGTGGACATCGCATGGCAACCATGTCGGTTGACGGAGACTACACCAACGTCGGTATTGCTGCCATTCATGAGACCAACTCTGCAACCGACGTGGGTGAATACGTTACAACAGGGAATTATTGTCAGGCCAATACAGGCTATAGTAATCACTATAATATGTTTATCGTGGGTACAGTGTGGACAGATGTCAACGGTAATGATCAATATGATCCCGGTGAAGGTAAGGCTAATGTTACCGTCAGACCCAGTCAGGGTACATATTATGCAATTACAGGGAGCGCCGGTGGGTATGCGATTCCTGTGGGGAATGGGACCTATTCCGTTACTTTCAGTGGTGGAGGGCTTACCGACACCTATACGAAATCAGTTACAGTAAGCGGAAAAAGTGCTCTGCTCGATGTTGATACGTCCAGCGATAATCCCAGTGATAACGGTAGTGGTGAGGAGGGAGTGGTCTTGCCTCCAACACTGTTGCTCTTGCTCTAATTGCAGGTGAGGGCGGGATGTGAATAGATTGTCATCCCCGCTGTGTGTCCCGTATTGCATTGTATAACAGTATGTTGTTCGTAACTGGTTACCGATATGAAGGGCTTTGGTAATCAGTTACGATTCTGTGGCTGATTTTGCCAGCAGGTGACAAAATTCTTGCTCTACATTTCCGGAATGCCCTTTAATCCATTGAAATTCTATATATTTGCCTTCGCATAACCTATATGCCTGTTGCCAATGCTCGGCAAACTTGACATGGCGGCCATGGGCTGTTTGCCAGTTGTTGTGTTTCCAGAAATGAACCCATTGCACCAACCCTCTGATAACAAATCGGCTGTCTGTGTTGACCTGAATAGTGTTTTGGGGGAGCAATCGTTGTAGTCCTTCGATTATTGCAAGCAATTCCATTAGGTTACTGCTTCCGCCGCTGATGGATTGGTGAAAGGGCTCGGTAACGCCTTCAGGCGTTTCGATAAATCCACCAAAACCTGATTGTCGGGTATCAGGGTTGCATGAACCGTCAGCATAAATTTTATGTACGTTGACCAGCCCTGAATCACTGGTGGTGATACGTATGCGATTATTGCGCCTGTCAAGGCGAATGAATTTATGAAAAGTATGGTCATGAAGAAAAGGAAATCCTTCGAGAAACACACAGTTAATGACCTGCCCCAGATGAAGATTACCAGTGAGGGCTGACCGAAGAATCTTCTGCAGTTGATGGAGATTCTTTCGTACGGTGGCGGCAAGGAGGTTTTGTTTGGTCAGAGACACCATTCCTGTTGTAATGTCGTAACGAAGCTTGTTATCTTCCGACGTATTGAAAATATGACAGCTAATGTACCTGTCATCGATGTTTTCAACACATAAGGTAAAGATAACCGGCTTCATTGGCAATGGAGTTCAACGTATGTATTTTCTGGTTGGTTTTCTTTCTTTTATAGTCGTTCAGACAAAAGAAATACAGGTATATGACCGAAAATAGTCTGTTTGGTTAATTCTATTATCATAATTCAAACCTGATGCCTGGTATACAAAGGCAGGTCGTCTTTGTTTCAGGCTTTCATGGTGTACATTTTCAGTAGCGACGATGGAACAACCGAAAAAAAAATTTGCCAGTATACTGCAGCTCTTGGGCATTGTTCTGGTTTTTGGAGTGACCATCAGTATCACGCTCATTGATATTGTCGGTTCCTATCGGGATTTCAGGCAAAATTCTCAGCATAGCCGTCAGGAATATATCAATGAACAGAAAAAACGTGTGCAGCAGGAAGTAAAATGGGTTGGCGAGCTGATTAAGCACAAAAAATCACAAAATGAAGAGCTGGTAAAAAAACAAATTCAAATGCGAGTATATGAAGCATACTCCATTGCCGAAAATATCTACCAGCAGCTGAAGGGAGATGCAGAAGAGGAGAAAATAGAAGAATTGATTTTCGATGCCCTCCGGCCAATTCGTTTTTTGGGAGAAAGCGGATATTATTTCGCCACCCGTCTGGACGGTACGGAACTTCTTTTTGCGGACCGACCCGAAATGGAAGGGGTCAATATGCTGGATACGAGAGATACGCGGGGAAAATATGTAATACGGGATATGATTTCGCTGGTCAGCAAAGCCGGCGAAGGCTTTTATGAATATCACTGGACCAAGCCTGAGTCCCAAGGTGCTACTTTTAAAAAAATATCTTTTGTGAAATATTTTCCACCCCTTGATTGTTTCATTGGTACAGGCTTGTACGTTGATGATATGGAAAATCAGATTCAGGGGGAACTGCTGGACTCCATCAGTCAGGTACGCTTTGGGGAAGAAGGATATATTTTTGTTAATCATTTCAACGGAGATGCCTTGCTGGCCAATGGCCGGGTGGTGCCGGGAAAGAAAAAATTGTGGGAAATATTTAACAAAAATCCCGAAGCAGCACGGGCTCTTTTTGCCAATGAGTATGCAGCGGCCATGAAACCCGGAGGTGACTATATCAGCTATCGCCTGCGCAAATTACACTCACCGGATGTGGAGTCGCAAAAAGTTTCCTTTATCTATGGGATTCCTGAGCTGCAGTGGTTAATCGGAGCTGGATTTTATGAAGATGATGTCGAAAAAGAGATTCGTGCAAGGCAGGCGGCATTAACCCGTGAGATTCAGGCAAAGGTTGTATACTTTTTTCTGAATTCGCTGCTTATTCTTGGCATCTTTCTCTTTATACTCAACCGTTTGAATCGAAGGCTCATGTTTGATGTAAGCCTTCTCATTTCTTTTTTCAAAAAAGCTGCTTTCTCCAATGAGGCCATTGATCGAGGTCTCATACATTATGATGAGTTGGATCGAATGGCTGAGAATGTGAATAAAATGCTGGAGGATAAAATTCAGGCAGAACAGGAGCGGGAACAGCTTGCAGAAAAACTGAATGTGGCCAATAAGATGAAATCCATCGGGCTGATGGCCGGTGGGGTAGCCCACGACTTGAACAACATTTTGGCAGGTATTGTGGCGTACCCTGAACTGCTCCTGCAGAAATTACCCCAGGAGAGTGAGCTGAGAAAACCAATACAGGCCATACATGAATCTGGTACCCGCGCAGCCGAGGTCGTTGCTGATCTGCTTACCATTGCGCGTGGCGCAGCCTCTTCAAAAGACATATATAATCTGAACCAATTGGTTCAGGAATATTTTGATTCTCCGGAGTGGGCAAATCTTACCATGAGGTATCCGGAGATAACCTGGGAGTACAGCTTGAGTGCAGATGCTCCTCTGATATTCTGTTCTTCTGTTCATGTGAAGAAGTGTCTTATGAATCTGGTTATCAATGCCGCTGAAGCGCTTGGGCAGCATGGCAATATAGTTGTACAGACAGAAAAAACAGATCTGCATGGAACAGCTGCCCGCCTGTTGAAACTACCGGCTGGCAAGTATGCGGTGTTGAAAGTGATAGACAATGGACCTGGTATCAAACCGGAAGATAAAGAGCATATTTTTGAACCGTTCTATACCAAAAAGGTCATGGGGCAGAGCGGTTCAGGTCTTGGTCTTACCGTGGTGTGGAATACCATGGAGGATCATAATGGAGGAATTGAAGTTGACAGCACAGAAAATGGAACACGCTTTCAGTTGTATTTTCAGCTTGTTGATGAGGATAACGAGCCCAAGGCAGAAGCCGTAAAGGCTACGGATTACTTCGGCAACGGAGAGCATATTCTGGTTGTTGACGACGAACCACAGCTTAGGGATATTGCGGAGCAGATATTGCGAAGACTTGGCTATATGGTTGAGTCGGTGGATTCCGGCGAAGCTGCCATAGCTCATGTGCAGGAGAATCAGGTCGACCTTATTGTTCTGGATATGATTATGGAGCCTGGTTTGAACGGGCGAGAGACTTTTCAGAAAATTATTAGCTTATATCCTGGGCAAAAAGCCATAATAACAAGTGGATTTTCTGAAAGTGAGGATGTAAAGGTTGTTCGCAGCCTAGGTGCCGGGCAATTCGTGAAAAAACCATATACTGTCGAAACCCTTGGAAGAGCCGTTAGGGAAACTCTTCAAAGCTGAGCTGTATTATACCTTCGGGGTTACGTGCATTGCATGGTATTCTCTTTGAAAATGAGTGGGCAATCGGACAAGTTGTAAGCAATGGATCTTTTATCTCTATCATCTTCACTATCCTCAGAGCCACTGGCTTCCAGAATGCGTCCCCGTACGTTGGAAGAATATGTGGGACAGGACCATATTCTTGGAGAAGGTCGTCTTCTGCGCCGTGCTATCCGTGCAGACCAGCTTTCCTCGCTGATTTTTTACGGACCTCCGGGTACAGGTAAAACCACGTTGGCCCGTGTTATCGCCAACAGCACAGCCAGCCGTTTTGTCTCGATGAACGCTGTACTCAGCGGTGTGAAGGATCTACGTGAAGCCATCGAAGGCGCACGTAAACATCAGAAAATGTTTTTTAAACGCACCATTTTATTTGTAGATGAGGTGCACAGGTGGAACAAATCCCAGCAGGATGCACTGTTGCCCTGGGTGGAAAAAGGCACCATAATTCTGGTCGGTGCTACCACGGAAAATCCCTATTTTGAGGTGAATAAAGCATTGGTCAGCCGAAGCCGGGTCTTTCAGCTTCAACCGTTGACCGAAGAGAATTTACGGCAGATAGTTATCCAGGCCCTGCAGGACTCGCAAAGAGGTTATGGAAAATGGCAGGTCGACTTTGAACCTGAAGCACTGGATCATCTGGTGCGGATAGCCGGCGGTGATGCCCGTTCCCTGCTCAATGCGGTGCAACTGGCCGTGGAAACCACTCCTGATACATTTCCCCCTCCGGAAAACAGCCGAATATCCATTACGCTTTCTGTTGCTGAAGAAAGCATTCAGCAAAAGGCTGTACTCTATGACAAAGAAGGGGATTATCATTTTGACACTATCAGTGCATTCATCAAATCCCTCAGAGGGTCAGACCCCGATGGTGCGCTTTATTGGATGGCCAGGATGATACGGGCAGGCGAAGATCCCAGGTTTATTTTCAGAAGAATGTTGATTTCAGCCTGTGAAGATGTAGGTATGGCTGATCCTCAGGCTCTGGGAGTGGTTGAAGCTGCTGCATCAGCCTTTGATCGGGTAGGGTTACCGGAAGGGCAATTTCATCTTACCCAGGCGGCTCTGTATCTGGCGACCTGTCCGAAATCAAATTCTGCACTGGCTTTTTTTGATGCCCTGGATGCTGTTGAGGCGGAAGAGGCTGAAGTACCGAATCATTTACGGGATGCCAACCGGGATAAGCACAGCTTTGGCCACGGCAAAGGGTACAAATATCCCCACGCTTTTCGGGAGCATTGGGTGGCCCAGCAGTATCTGCCAGGAACACTGAAAGGGCGTATCTTTTATCAGCCCACTTCACAAGGTTATGAGGGCACCATTCAAACCGATGTCATCAGGCGTCGTGAGGAACAATTGGACAGGATGCTGGAAGAGGTGCCCGAGACTTTAACGTTTTCTCCCGATGACAAGGAGCGGGATCGCTGGATACGCCGTGTACAGGGAACTTCAGCTTCCCGTAACAAGCTGTTGCAGGCCTTGACCAAAGATATGCACGTCAGCCGTTCGGATCGTATACTGTTGGCTCCACTCCGTTGGAATCAGCTTTTTTGGGAACTTTTTCGCAAGGTTCCTGAAGGTGGGCTTACCACAATTTCAGATCAGGAGGATTACCGAAACTTGGTGGAATTTTCCATGGAGAGCCTCCCTGAATCGGAACGTCCGCTAGTGGTTGATCATTCTCTGCAGGATATCAGATGGCTGGAACATTCTGCATTGCAACCCTTAACCTGGGAGCACATCGTGTTGGATGGCATACTGGAGCAGGGAGGAGAGTTGCTTCCTGAAAAACTACAGGGAAAATTGAGTCCCAATGGCTGGATTTCCGGGTGTCTTCCTCTCCCCGGTGCAGGCAGCAGGATGAGCGAAGTATTGAAGGATCGGGTTGAGGAGGAACTTTTTTCTCAGATTGCAGAGGCAGAAGAGCTTTTTTATGCAGAAAGAGCTCCTTTGCCCAAGAGAGAAGAGCTCGCAAGTTTGGATAAATTGGAATTGGTGGAGTGGACGTTGTTTTCAGCAAAAGAGTCCCTGTCTCCTGACATGCAGAGACTCTCAGCCTGGTTAAAGGATCAGCCTGGCAGTTGGTTTCATTATCTCAGTCAGAACCTGAGCAAAGATGCTGCCTCAACCATCCGGGGCCTTCTTAAACCAGAAAAACTTCCTTCATCTATTCCCTGGACCAGGGTATGGCTGATCTATAGATTTCGCTTGAAACCCGTGCTGTTATGAAGGCGGTTGTATATTCTGATTAAGTCGAAATATATTCTCAGGGTCGTATTCATCTTTAACTTGGACCAGCCGCTTCCAGACAGCCTCAGTGTAGGCGTCTTTCACCCGGTCTTCACCTTCATCACTGAGAAAATTGACGTAAACTCCCTTGGCAAACGGTTCTGTTGCTTTATGGAACATCTTAGCCCATTCAAGGCATGCCTCATCTTCACTCTGATTTTGCCAGCGAGTATGAATATTCAGTACAAATCCGAAAACACTTCAGTTCTGATTTCTGCACACTGAAATTCAAAGGAGGTTGCTATCCCGAAATTACCTCCGCCTTCTCGTATACCCCAGAACAGGTTCTCGTTTCCCTTCTCACTGGCACGAACAAGTCTTCCTTGTGCGGCAAAAATATCTGTAGAGAGAAGATTGTCTGTTAAGGCGCCATGATTACGGCTGATCCAACCGAATCCACCACCAAGTATTAAGGGCCGTAGAAAAAATACATTATCCAATCTTGTGGGTTACTCAATTCATTTTCATAACTGTACAAATGGACCAATACGGCAAGTATGGAATCATTGGAACAGTTATGAGAATGAGCCTATATCCTGCGCAATTTTTGGATAGTTATTATTTTCCGCAGCCCTAAGCCGCCAACACCAGTATGAGAGACAATCCCTGAGGATACGTGCAAGAGCACCGGTGGGTCGCATCTCTCTTTTTTCCTGAGAAATTGTAAAGGGTGTTCTCTCCGCAATTTCTCTGGATGTATTTGTTGGGTGACCACTATCTCTTTTTAGCTTGTCCGGGAGGGATGTGTGTTTTGGTATGGCCTGGTGCATTTTCACTGTTCCCCGGACCTCTTGGGTCATGGCCTGGATTGTAGAATCTATGATGATGGCAACCGGCAACTGTTACACAGCTTATGGCAATGAGTAATGTAAGAAATATTTTGAACATGAAAAACTCCTTTTATAAACGTAATGGGATGCGTAAAATGGCGTTTGACATCCAAAACAGGTGTCGCCACGCTTTTGTGGAAAGCATTCTGTTTTCCCAACAGGGGTGTATGCAAAAATCATGCTTTATTAAGGGCTTTGCAAAAAAACAATCTTTTGGGTCTCTCAACTCACTCTTATGACTGTTTCAATGGTTCCATGCTGGCCGTATTGATCCATTGAACAATGATGACAATGAGCCGATATCCTGAGCAATTTTGGGATAGTTATTATTTTACGCGACCCTCAATGATAACCAGGAAACGAAGGTGTTTTTTTGAAATCAAGTGATGCTGACATACGCGAGGAGGAGCAACTTCGGTTTGAAGTCTGTATTCGCACCAGGCTCGATCCCCAGCAAAAGGAGTGGGTAACTCATCCGGAAAAAGTGTATCCACGACAGAGTGCTGTACTGGCTGTGCACTGGCATCCGGAGTATATACCCATGGAGTTTATCCGCCAACGGATAGAAAACCTGTTCCCCAACAGGCGGAATCAACTTATCATACCCACTCAACACAACCAGATAACCGAATACGGGCCCTATGCCGGGGTTGAAGTCGATTGTTACTCCACTGGTTTTCATAGTAAAGTTCAGCTGCTGATTCATTTTCAAAAGGATAAACTGGAAAAGGCATCTGTTTTTAAGAATATTCTCAAGCATACCTTTACATATCGTTCTTCTCAGCTTTTCAGTTTTCTTCGTGCTCTTACCCAACCTGATGAGCAAATCTTGCAGTGGGCAGCAGAGGAAACCGGTGCCACTGCTGAGGTTATCGATTTTGTCAGGTACCAGGCACAGCGACTGGAAATGCTCCTGGATAAAAACTATGACGCTGTACCGGCAGCCTCCATCAAAAACAAGCTTATTCGGGACTACATTGATCTCTTGCGTGGGGAGCACGACGGGCTTTTCATTGATCGTGCGCAAACATTCCTGCGAGCAGTAAAAGCTAAGGTGAAGGAAGGATTTCCCTTGAGTTATTTCTATCGCACCAATGAGGTAATTGAAGAGGCCAGGTCATTGGGTGCAGGCATTGTGATTCCGCATCCCGAGCAGTTTTGGCCCATTCTTCTTGCCGACTATGATGTGGATGGGTATGAAGTGTGGAATCCACAATCACAGGAATACACTGAATTTTTAATAACAGTGCTTAACCGTCGCAATAAACAGATAAACAATTCCAGACCGCTGTTGGTTTTCATGGGTGACGACACGCATTTGAGTGAAAAGGTTAAAGACCCCGTGGCAAGGGATAAAGAGAAAGCCAGTCGGGAAATCGGTTTGCAGCCTGGCTGGGAAGATATGCAGATACGAAAGCAACTCCTTAAAGCTGGTATGGACAGAGCCCGGGTTATCCAGGAGTACAGCGCTCGTCTGGCAGGATAAGAGAAAATGAGAACAACATTGCAAAGATTTCACAACATGGTAGGTACGAGTGAAATAGCCCTCTGTTGAAAGGGGCGGCTGTGCCACTGGCAAATCGTCCGTCTGATAGGAATATACAAAGGTATAATGATGTCAAAGCAGAAATTCACATATGATTCCATTCAAGATGTCAACTCTGTAAAGAGATATCTAAAATCACTCATCCGCTCCATCGATGAAGGAAAGATCACTCTGACTTCAGAGGACGACAGTATTGATTTGAAAATACGAAACCTTCTTCATTTTTCCATTGAGGCACGCAAAAAGGGAAGAAAGAACAGGTTGACCCTTGAAATGCGCTGGACGGATAAAAAAGAGTTTCCCATAGAAGATGATTCCAAGCCTGTCAAAATTTCTTCCTGATGACAAGGTTCTGTTATGGCCATTGAATCCAAGGTCAGCGAAAACATACATTTTCTTCTCATGGAGGTCATGGGACAGGTGGCAACCACAGAGAGCTATCTGAGAACTTTCGACCAGACCCATTGCCTGCAGGTTCTGGGGCGAGAAGGCTATATCGAAAACCTGAAGGTTACTGTTGAAAACGATTGTTTTTCTTTGATCTTAACCCAACCTGATCGCGGACAGCAGGAAGTGAATTGGGCCAGGGCGGTCCATACCATCAGTACGAATCTCAAACGTATTGCCAGTTTCAGTGTGAATATTGTTCGCCAGGTGGAGTATCTGTTTAACAGGACTTTGTGGCTCACCTTTGATGCCCATTCCATGTTTGCGATCATTGAGAATTGTCTGGAACAGGTTATTCCTGCTCTGGACGACAAGGACATAGGGCTTGCTTTAAGTATCTGTCATTGTGAGTATGAAATAGATCGCCTCTATCTGGAGAATTTTACACGCATAATGGAAGAGCTTCGTAAAGGCGATTCCATAGAATCGTATGTAACTATTCTCTTTATTTTCAGATACCTTGAGCGAATTGGTGATTCGCTGCTCAATATTGGGGAGGCAATTCTGTTTGCCATACTTGGGGAAAAAATTCGTATTCGTCACTTTGAGGCTTTGCAGCAGACCCTGGCTAAATCAAATATGGATATTCCCCTTGATCACCTTAGTTTACGCTCCTATTGGGGGACCAGGTCTGGTTGCAATATTAGCCGGGTTGCCAATGAACCTGCAGGGGTACCAGCAGGGACGGTAAGGGAAGCTATTTTTAAAGCCGGTAGTCTGAATAAAATTGAAAGAGAAAAAGAGAATCTTACCACGTGGCAGAGGCTCGTTCCCGGGTTGGCTCCTAAAGTATTGACATTCTATCAGGAAGATGAAAACACCGGTGCACTGTTGGTTGAATTTTTTCCCGGCAATAACCTGCAGGAAATCGTTTTGGGTGACAATATTCAAATGGCACGTAACGCCCTGAAACGACTGCACCATCTTCTGGGGAGCAAAATCTGGCCGCTGACCAAAAAAGTCGGCGCCATGGAAACTTCGTATATGGCCCAAGTGCTTGCAAGGTTGGATTCCATTCTGCAGGTACATAGCTATCTTCGGAGGCAACAGACATTGGGAGACCTGGAAGTAGACTCCACATCCACCCTGGTTGAGAAATGTCTGCGTATAGAGAGATTATTTCCTGCCCCATTTTCCGTATTTATCCATGGCGATTTTAATGCCAACAACATTATCTATAATGAGCAGTTGGATTCAATACACTTCATTGACGTCAACCGTTCAGCACCAGCTGATTATGTGCAGGACGTCTCGGTGTACCTGATTTCCAATTTTCGTCTGCCGGTTTTTGAGTCACCCATTCGGGAGCAGATTAACCTGCTTATTCGAGACTTCTATGGCTTTGCCAGAGGGTTTGCCCGAGAACAGAATGATGTAACCTTTGATGTTCGTCTGACCCTGGCATTGGCACGTTCATTTTATACGTCTACCCGTTTTCAGTTGAACACCGATTTTGTCAAAGAAATGGTTCTGCGGGCCAATTTTTTACTGGAAAAGGTGATAACTTTTGACGAGGAGCAGCAAAACTGGCAGGAATTTTCCTTTCCCGAGGAGGTGTTGTATTTGTGATTACTGAATGTTATCTGTACCTGTGTGAATTATCTGCAAAAAAACTGTCTGATGGTGAAAAACGTGATGGTCAACGGGTTGGGGCGTACCTGGCTGCAAATGGCATGGTCGTCAGCCAGGTGCTGTACCAGGATACTCCTGTGTATGGAGAACTTGCCAAAAAACTGGTAAAGGCAATGGGGCAGGAGCCAGGACTGGCCTGCAGGATGAATGGAAGCAACGGACAATGTTATACGGAGTTGCTGGGGGCTGTGGCCGGCAGTACAGCGTCTGCAGGAAATATTCTGATTATTGGATCTGTCGCCTATCTCTCTCCTTTAATCGGACAGGGGAAACTCCTGAACTGTTCAATTCCTGCCACTGATGTTTTGATGCAGTGGAAGAATGATGATCCTGATTATATGAAGAACAGGTGGTCTCCCGGGCTTATTCTTAAGCGTGAAAAATTACCAGCCTTGTTTCCATATCCTTCTCCCGATGGTTCTGAACTGCGGCCGCGGCCAGCCTATTATTATACGCAGTCAGCTGTCATTCCTTTTCAACGCACGAAAAAAGGGCTTCAAGTATTGGTCATCGGTTCCAGTAAACGAAAACATCTGGTTGTTCCCAAAGGCATCCATGAACCTGGACTTTCTGCCCGTGATTCAGCAGCCAAGGAATCGTTTGAAGAAGCAGGCGTCAGGGGCCCGGTGTCTGAAAAACCCATTGGCAGCTATACTTATGGAAAATGGGGGGCAATTTGTACTGTCACCGTGTATGTGCAGGAGGTATCTGAACTCGTGGCAGCGCCTTTATGGCAGGAATCTCACAGAGGCAGACAGTGGATGAAGCCCCAACGCGCAGCAGCAGCGGTCAAAGAGGCTAAGCTTGGCAAAATGATGGGAAGACTGCAACAGTTCGTACATGAGGAGTTTGCATGAAAATAGGAGTTATTGGTATAGCAGATGGCTGGTCGTCGCAAAAACTTGCTGATGCTGTCGCGGAAGCTACCGGTTACAGGTTGCTCATAGACCTGGAGCATGTTCGATTGGATCTGCCTTCTGGAAAGGCCTGGTATGGTGATGTGGATCTGAGTTCTCTGGATGCTCTTCTCATTAAAAAGATAGGATCCACCTATTCCCCTCAATTGCTTGACAGGCTGGAAATGCTTAGGCTCCTGGAAACCAGGGGGATGCCCATTTTTTCCAGGCCATCAAAAATTCTGGGGGTTCTGAACAGAATTTCCTGCACCATTACCTTGCAGTCCGGCAATATCCCCATGCCCTTGACCAGCGTCACGGAGGATATTGATCTTGCTGCGGCAGCAGTGGAAAAGTACGAAGAGGCGGTGTTTAAACCCCTGTTTTCCACTAAGGCCAAGGGAATGTGCGTGATCAGAAAAGGCGAGTCCTGCCATGGCGAGGTCAGTCTTTTTCGACGCGATAATGCGCTGATGTATATTCAGAAAAAGATAGATCTTGGTGAGCAGGATCTCGGCATTGTTTTTCTTGGCGGAGAATATCTTTCTACCTATGCCCGTTGCCGTCAGGAAGGGGCCTGGAATACCACCACTGCTTCCGGAGGACGATATCATGCGTTTGATCCGGAACCGGAAATCATTGAACTGGCCCACAGAGCCCAGGCCCTGTTTGGCCTTGATTTCACCTGTGTTGATGTTGCCCTCACCCCGCAGGGGCCCATAGTGTTTGAGGTATCTGCCTTTGGTGGATTCAGGGGATTACTGGAAGCCCGATCAATCGATGCAGCAAAGGAGTACACAGCGTATGTCATCAATACCCTGCGAAAATAATACTGCCTATACCAGGCAGGAACTGATTCGGGAATGCTCACAAGGGGTGAGCTTTACTGAATCGCTTCTCTTGCGCCTGCACGATTGTACTCTGGAAATTTTTTGCAGCAGTGAGGAACTGCGAAGTGAACTGCACCGCTATTTTTTGCCTTTGCTTTCCTCTTCCAATAAAGGTGCACAGATTCGCATCCATGCCATTGATGCAGTAACACCGTCCTTGAACTGCAAATTCAGCAAAAGAAAACTTGAACCAGGCAAAACAAAAATCAAAGAAGAATGGGCCGCTTTGCATGGTGGACGTGTGGTACGAAAGATAACCACAGGCATGATGATGATTTTTGGGCATGATGAAAATCTGGTTATAGGACCCTGTCAGGATAATCCGAACCAGGTCATCAATTTTATTAATAACCGATTCATTGAGTATAAACTTAACAAAGGTGCCTTACTCGGGCACGCGGCTGCTGTATATCAAAACGCTACCGGTATTGCCATGGCGGGATTTTCAGGCATGGGAAAATCCACCCTGGCTTTGCATCTGATGAATACAGGTGCTGATTTTGTTTCCAATGACAGACTGTTGATTGAGGAGAAGGGAGAACATCTTGTGATGTCCGGAGTGGCCAAGTGGCCTCGGATTAATCCAGGCACTGCACTCAATAATCCCTCTCTTTCTGGAGTTATGTCTGCAGAGGAAAAAGAACGTTTCAGCCAGCTGCCAGCAGCGGAACTCTGGAATCTGGAATATAAATATGATGTTATGATTGAGCAGTGTTTTGGCAGGGATCGTTTTCAGTTACATACAAAGCTCGACAGGCTGGTGCTGCTCAACTGGCGGTTTGGTGCTGGTTCCATGCAGGCAGAGGAGGTAGACCTCGGTAAACGAAAAGAATTGCTGCAGGCCATTATGAAAGAGACCGGGCTTTTTTATCTGCCTGCGAAGGGCTGCTTGAAAAATCAGCCGGAAAGTCGATATCTGGAATTGCTTTCCCGCTGCCGCGTTCTGGAACTTTCCGGTGGTGCAGATTTTGAAGAAGCCACCCGTACGATACTGAAATGGCTCTAGCCAAGGCTGGTTGGTCGGCGTATGGCACGGCAGCAACACAATATACATGAGAAAAATCCTGGGCCAGAAGGAGAGAGACTGTGGAAGAAATTCAAAACATCGTGACAACCTGTACCAGGGATTGTCCTAATACTTGCGGCCTGGTTGCCACGGTGGAGCAGGGTCGGCTGGTCAGGTTGGTCGGGTCGGCTGAACACCCGTTAACCCGTGGTGCCGCGTGTCACAAAACGGCAAAATATATTGAGCGTGTCTACAGTGAAGAACGAATTACTTCTCCTATGGTTCGAGATGGTAAGGGGTGGCAGCCAGTCAGTTGGGATACAGCCCTTGATATCATAGCCGACAAGATGAAGCTGATTCACGAGCAGGATGGGCCTGAAGCCATACTGTATTACCAGGGATATGGTGAGCGAACAGCACTCAAGCTTCTTAACACATATTTCTTTAATCTCTTTGGTGGAGTGACTACGCTCCGTGGTTCCTTGTGCGGGGGTACCGGGCAGGCTTCACAAAATCTGGATTTGGGACATCGTATTTCCCATGATCCTCTTGACCATTATAACTCCAAGGCCATGATTCTCTGGGCTAGAAATCCTGTAACCACCAACATCAGTCTGGTGCCGATTATCAAGGATATTCGAAAAAGAGGGGGACGGATTATCGTTATTGATCCGTATAAAAACCGGACAGCTTCCCTGGCGGACAGGTTTATCGCTCCTGCGCCGGGAATGGATGTCTATCTGGCCATGGCAGCAGCCAGGATTATTCTGGAACGCGGGCAGGCTGATACTGATTTCCTTACGAAGTTTAGCCAAGGCTTTCCTGCGTATCAGGACTTCCTGGACGGATACACTGTAGAAGAGCTATGTGCACTTGCCGATGTAACTCCAGACGATGCCTCTTATCTGGCTGAAACCCTGATTACCTGCGCGCCTGCTTCTATTCTGCTCGGCTGGGGACTGCATCGACATAAGGATGCCCATTACACTATTCGCGCCATCGATGCCTTGGGTGCAATTGCCGGCATCATCGGCGTGCCGGGGGGAGGGGTCAGCCAGGGGTTCGAAGAATATGGCCCGTATAATCAGGATTACTGGGGAAATCATTTGAATCCTCCAAGAAGAACCCTGCTTATGCCGGTGATAGGCCAGGAACTGCTGCAGGTGGAACACCCAAAGATACGCATGGTTTTCATTACTGCTGCCAATCCTGTGTGCATGGCGCCCAATTCAGCCAAGGTTATCAAGGCGCTTCAAGGTATGGAATGTGTCGTGTGTAGCGGGCATTTTCTTAATGACACTGCAGATATGGCAGACATATTTTTACCGGCAACCACCTTTCTTGAAGAAAATGATGTTATGGCCAGTTATGGTCACAATTATGTGGGACCTGTAAATAAGGCCATAGAGCCGGTTGGTGAGTGTAAGACCGATTATCAGATGTTCAGTGCCCTTGCCACGCGTTTCCCATTTGCTGAGCAATTTTGTCGGAGTGAGGAAGAATGGCTCTACGACATCTGTTCGCCCATAAGGGCGTGGGGCTGTACAATGGAAGAACTGCGTACCGCGCCATTTCGAATTCCTGAGCCCATGGCACCGTATCAGGATAAATGTTTTCCCACTGCCTCTGGAAAATTTGAATTCATGACCGCCTTTGATCCTGAAAAATTAGCTGATACAGATCATGAATTTCCCTATACGCTGCTCACGGTGGCTGGTCATAATCATATCTGTTCCGAGCGCACGTTATCTGATCATAGTCCTCTGCCAGAAGTGGTATTGCATCCTGATGAAGCTGACCAGCTTGGCCTTGTGGAAGGGAAACCTGTGATGGTTACAAGCCGGACCGGTGGTGCCGTCAAAGCTCTGTTGCGAACCGATCACGCCATGCGCAGGGATTGCCTGTTAAGCGAACGTGGCGGTTGGATCAAGGCAGGGCATGGTTTGAATCGGTTGACTGTTGATATGGCAAGCACGGTGGGAGATGGAACCCCTTATTATCAGACAAAGGTGAAGCTCTCTCCCTGCAGGTAAAAGGAAATACATTTTGAGCTTTTTTGTGAGCGTTTGGCCTTAATCCGGATTTTCTCACGAGTAAAGGTTGCAGTAGAGGGGAGGCACCGGATATGCAGCCGTGGTGAACTATCGGAGTCTGCGCTTACCTGCAACTATCGGGTAATACAACAAATATTTTGCAATTTGCTCGCCCTGCAGGGTGACTGTATTGAATATTCCAGAAAAACACATCGCTTTTCAATCGCGTCAGGTAAATATAGTTATTTCAATATGTTATTTTTTTGTTCAAAAAAACATGAGAAATCGGGGGGAAATCCTTCTTGACGTCCTTGCTGTCAGGTTTATTATCGGAAATCTGGGTTAGTGGCAGAAATGACGATATGGCCGTTCCTGCCGGAAATGGAGATATGGAAGGGGAAAAATAATGAACGTGAGTTATGATTTTTTTGTGCCTTCGGCAAAAGAGTATGTCAAGGCACTGAAGTCCGTAAAAAAACAGTTGAGCGATGACCAAAGAAAAATGTTGGAAGCTCATTACAGGATATTTAATCACTCAATAACCTTTGGCCAGTTTGCAGAATTGATAGGGGCTAACGGCTATCAGGTTGCTTTGGATGCCTATGAGGATTTGGGCAGGTTGCTGGGTGAGAAGTTAAATATGGACTTTCTTGAAAGCGTTTCCCGGCCAGGAGAACCTCTTTGCTGTAGTGCCATTGGCAGTGGTAATCCCTATCGCAAAGAAGATGAGTCGTATTTTTTGGTCATGCATAAGGAACTGGTCGAGGCCCTGAGGCTGCTCAAATGGTTTAAATAGTTATTGCCGGTGCTTCGTAAACACACAAGTTGGCCGATGAGCTGTAGTCTATATTCGTTAGCCAGCTTGTGTGCAGGTGCAATGGACCTTGATATTGCTGGCATCACCCTTATTCCTCTTTTTGCCACTCAAAATTACTAGGCTCTGTGCGGTGCGTATGATGCACCTTTTCATCTTCTACGTATACAAACATGCCGGTTCAGCCCAGCAATTTCCCGCCCATATGGCAATTCTCTAACACCGCACCTGGTAGGGTGCCTTACACGCACCACAGGAATGATTGATCTGCCTCTTTTTTGATTGGCACCTCATAAATCCAGCTAAATAGTATACACTTGTCCCTAGTTAGTGATAGTTTTAACTATCATTTAACTCGTTTTTTATCCCCGTTGTTTACCTCTTTGAGATGCTTACTGTCTCAGTCATAAAGGAAGAACGCAAAACACAAAACAAACACCCATGGAGGTTACCATGTACGGATATGAATCACTTGCCTGGATTAAAGATAAAGACGGTAATGAATATGTATGCCCCATTGATGTATTGAAAGGCGATATCAGTGACCGCGATGATCTGAACGAGGAAGAGCGTAAACAATGCATGAATGTTAATCAGTTGATCGGAACCGAGCGTTGGTAACAGCGATATAATAAATGGAGAATACCATGGCACATAGTGAAAGAAATACAGACCTGAATAGTGTTGGTTACGAGTCTCTGGTGTGGGTTCGCGACGAGGCTGGTAAAGAGTTTTCCTGTTCTGTGAATCCGGGAAGAGGACAGGTGAAAAACTTTAATGAACTCAGCCAAGAGGAAAAAGCAACCTGTATGGATGTTAATCAGATTGTTGGCACAGAGAGGTGGTAACCTCTTCAGTAAAGCCCTGGCAGCCTTTGCCAGGGCTTTTTTATGCGGAGAGGTAACAGTTCAGCTGACACCTTTTATTTTTGCCATTGTAATTGCTTACGGGTTTTCCGGCTACCGTGACCCTAAAACCCAACCATTCCCCTGTGACTCATGATGAATAGAGAACGGTTGAGGAACCTGGCGTGTTTGGGATATTGAATAAATAGCATTTGTTTTTTAATTCGAAACATACGAAAGGATATTTCTATAAAGCTGTCAGGAGGCGGTAAAATTGTTTGCTGTACGGAGAACTTTATCGCAGAAGTTGTTTCAATTCTCAACGTATTCCTTTCATCACAGTTTTTGATAATCTGCACAAAAAAAACTCTACGTTACAAGCCCTGACGTCACCGTCTTTGATTTAATTGAAACTGACAGGGGCTTCCTTAACAGGTTACGATTAATCTGAAAAACAGAAGGGGATTGGCTATTTTGGGGTCGAGCAGGTGGCCAACGCGCTTTTAAATTACGGAAAGTGTTTCATATCAATTGGCATTATCTTCGCTAATTTGTGAAATACTCACTTCTTGCATTTAATCACATAATTACAGGTGGTAACATGCTGAAATGTTAAGACGTCGCCGTGGAGTATTTGGGGGGGAGTTCAACAGTATTGTACAGGTATATATGGTAGGTTTAATAAAAAAATATGTATATGTAATTATTTATATGGGGTGGTGGCGAAACTGCTTCAGGCTGGTCTCTTTCTTGAGTTCTTTGCTTTTGCATGCGATTAGTTTCATTATAATTTTAAAACGAAAATATATATTGTTTTTTAAACGCAAATATGTAAAGGTTGGTTTATTGGCTGGCCGGCACGTAATAGAGCCATTTGAGAACAGATATACAGGATACCTGCTAAATATCAGATTGTAGCAGTTAACTGACCCTCGCAGGAGAACGCACTTTTTCATAAATCATACTAAGGGCCACGGAAAAAATAAATTATCCAATCTTGCTTGTCTCTCAACTCGGTAACGTTGCCGCGTCAATGGCTCAATACGTCCAGTATGGAACCATTGACGCTACGACGTTACCAAACCGATATCCTAGGCAATTTTTGGATATGTAGTATTTTCCGCGATCCTAGGCAAAGAGTTTGTAATATGATGGCAAGAAATAAAACCAAAATTGTCTGCACTATCGGCCCAGCCTCACGGTCTGTTGAATCGCTTGGAGAACTTATGGCTGCCGGAATGAATATTGCCAGACTCAACTTTTCCCACGGCGAGTTCGAACAACACCGGCAGGATATCCAAACAATCCGCCAGGTTGCAGAAAGACTGGGCAGGCCCGTTGCGATCATGGCTGATCTGCCGGGGCCTAAAATCCGCATAGGCGACCTTGCAGAAGAAGAAATTATCCTTGTTAAAGATCAGAAACTTACCCTGACAACGGAACCGATGCTTGGCAGCTGCGAGAGAATATCTGTGAACCTGCCCAGGCTCCATGAGTCTGTTCAGGCAGGGAAGCAGATTTTTCTTAATGATGGATTTATACAGCTGGAAATTGAAGAGGTAGTTGCCAGAGATATTCATTGTCGGGTGGATGTTGGCGGCTGCCTCAGGTCACGGAAGGGACTCAATGTGCCGGATGTGGATCTGGGTATTGATGTCTTCACCGACAAAGACAAGGAGATCACAGCCTTTGCCCTGGAGAACGGGGTTGATGCGATCAGTCTTTCTTTTGTCGAAACTGGCGCCGACATTATGGGACTTCGTGAGTTTGCAGCTGCTCGGGGGTATGACCCTTTCCTCATTGCAAAAATTGAACGCTCCCAGGCAATCAGCAACCTGGATTCGATTCTCGATGTAGCAGACGGCATCATGGTTGCGAGGGGCGACCTTGGAGTAGAGATCCCCATATGCCAAATTCCAGGAGTGCAGAAGGAGATTGTCCGTAAAGCGCAGAAAGCAGGCAAGCCGGTAATCACGGCAACGCATATGCTTGAGTCGATGATCACCAATATCATCCCGACCCGCGCCGAAGCCACAGACGTTGCCAACGCCATCCTCGACGGTACCGACTGCGTCATGTTATCCGGGGAGTCTGCCGTCGGGAAACACCCTGCTGCTGCGGTTGCAACCTTGTCTTCCATTGCCGTTGAAGCGGAAAAGATTCGTGCCTGCCGCCCCAGTTTCTTGGCCAGTGATGGTGTGAGCACACAACCATCTGAAATCATTGCTTCCAGTGTTGAAACATCGGTGAAAGGTCTTCAACCCGCTGCTGTCATTGTTCCAACCAGGAGCGGATTAACGGCCAGAAATATTACTCGCTATCGTCTACCGGTCTGGACACTGGGAGTAAGTTCTCAGTTGAAAACCTGCCGGGATCTCGTCTTTTCCTATGGGGTGATTCCTGTCTATGAATCAGATCACCCGACCCACTGGCGCAGCTGGATTCAACAGAAACTTGAACAACACGGCCTGCAGGGTAACTGGGCCGTTCTAACAGAGGGGCCGTCAGGAAAATATCCGGACAGGAATACCCGAATCGAACTGATTGATCTTCAGAAGTAATAACAATACAAGGAGCACATAATGGCTATTACAATAGGTATCAACGGCTTTGGCCGTATCGGTAGAAGTATTTTCAGAGCATGGCTGCAGGATGAAACCTTTAAAGATGTTGAGATTGTAGCAATTAACGATCTGACTGACACCAAGACGCTGGCGCATTTGCTGAAATACGATTCTGTAATGGGCACCCTCGGAGCTGAAGTAACTGCTGAGACCGACGCAATTGTTGTCGATGGTCGCAGAATTGCTGTAACCAACCACCGGAACCCGGCGGAAATACCATGGAACACCCTTGGCGTCGAGTATGTAGCGGAATGTACCGGCTTGTTCAGAGATCATGAATCAGCGCAGGCGCATCTTGACGGTGGTGCCAGAAAGGTCGTTATTTCAGCGCCAGCCAAAGCAGGAGTAAAAACTTTTGTCATGGGTGTCAATGAGCAGGAATATGTGCCTACTGAGCACCATGTGGTTTCAAATGCATCGTGCACAACAAACTGTCTGGCGCCGCTTGCCAAAGTTATCCTCGATAAGTTCGGCATCAAGTCAGGATTGATGACCACAGTTCACGCCTATACCGGTGATCAGCGTCTGCTTGATGCCCCCCACTCAGACCAGCGCCGGGCGAGATCAGCAGGGCTGTCTATGATCCCGACTAAAACTGGTGCGGCTGCCGCTGTGGCCCTGGTTATTCCCGAGCTTAAAGGGAAATTCGACGGGTTGGCAGTACGTGTTCCCACCCCGAATGTATCCCTGGTTGATGCAGTCATCGAGGTCGAACAGGAGACAACGGTCGAAGAAGTCAATCAGGCGTTGAAAGAAGCAGCCAACCGCTATCTGGGATACGAAGACCTTCCACTCGTCTCCATCGATTTCAAGGGAAACAACCACTCTTCCATTATTGACGCGCAATCAACAAAAGTCATTGGCAAGACCGTAAAAGTCATGAGTTGGTATGACAACGAGTGGGGCTATTCCAATCGTATGCTCGATCTGATTATGTATATGGACAGCCAGAAAGTCATTTAAGGTAACTGCTCACAGCGCGCCTGATCTTACCTCGATCAGCCTGGATTACGTGTGCCAAATACGCTGCATCCGTCTGCCTGCGAGACCCTCAGGCGCCCTATGCCCATGTACAAAAATGGGAATTTGTCAAGCTTTCCATACTGGTCGTATTGAGCCATTGACGCTACGACGTTACCAAACCGATATCCTGCGTAATCTTTGGATATTTAGTATTTTCCGCGACCCTAAAACCAAATATGAGTCCACTTGGGCGTGGGCTATCGTCCCAGAGAGAATGTCAGGGGCACTGGAACCTGATTCTCTATAAAAAACGCTGTGAAATCCTGAAACTATGAGATATCTTCTACCATGAGTCTTTTTAAGGCTGTCCCATGGCAGCTGCTCTCTGTATCATATCGGCACGTAAATATATACTTTGCCTGAAAGGTTATTGTTTCTGTAGATGCAGTATTCCATTTCCAGAAGCAAAAGTTTTCCACACAGTCTGTCCAGGCAGGCTGTCAATGCAAATATGTAAGGAGAAAGCATGAAGAAAAAATTAAGTATTGCAGGGTTATCACTCCTTCTTGGTATCAGTGTTGCTGGAGAATCTGCCTTTGCCCAGGAGAATGCAACCAGTCTCAAGGATTGGTTTGCGCAGGGTGATGTCGGCGGCTCTCTCAAGTCCTATTACTATACCCAGAGCTTTGACGGAGCAGGCAAAAATGATAGCGAAATCTGGGTAAACGGCGGCGACCTGCGATACAATACAGCATCCTTTTACGGCGTGCAGCTCGGTGCAGAATTTCAGGCTGCATTTGTCGGTCATATCGATGACGAGGATGGTGTAACGGCAGGGAGCATGGATGCCGAAGGTGCTGTACTTTCAGAGGCCTATCTTCAGTACGAGTTGTACAACACCCGCTTTAAGGGTGGGCGGCAACACTATGTATCGCCACTTGTTGCCAATTCCGGGTCACGATTAATCAAAGAATCTTTTGAGATGTATTCCTTAAGCAATACAGATATTCCTGATACTGAAGTGACGCTTGGATGGGTCAATAAATACCAGACCAGGACTGATCGTTCCAGTTATGCTGACAACTATTTTGTTGAATATGACACCAATGGCACAGGTGATCCTGGTGATTTTTACGATGTCGGCGACAACGGCATGTGGATACTCTACCTGAAAAACTCATCCGTTAAAGGGCTTGATATTCAGGGTCAATATGGCAACGTCGTTGATGAAGTCCAGGGCTTTTATGCAGATGCCAAATACACCTTCGATATGGCTTTGAAACCATTTGTGGCAGCCCAGTACTATTATTCCGATTGGGACGATTCTTCAAAAGAAAGTAACGATCTGATTGGTTTTAACATCGGGGCCACCTATCTGGGGGTGGATGTCTTTGCCGGCTTCACTGCAGCAGGTGGAGATGAAGGGGATGAACGGGTCTTCCGCGGCCTGGGCCAGGGAGCATATTACAACTATACCACAACCACCAAGACAGCTGGAGCAGGTGCCTTTGAGGCAGATACAGACGCATGGCAGGTGGGAACAGGATATACCTATGCCGGGTTCAGCGGCAAGCTGCGTTTTACCTCTTTTGATAATCCTGCCGATAATGCCGACCTGGACGAATGGACCTTAAACCTGCTCTACAAGTTTGAAGGAATGCTTGAAAACCTTAGTGTGGCAGTCGATTTTTCAATCCTGGATTATGAGGATGGAGAAAAAGATGCTACAGATCTCAGGTCTCGCTTGATCTATAGCTTCTAAGCATACCTTCCCTGTCAATGTTCGTAATGCAGCTTGTATTTGTGGATGGTTACAGAGTGCCCGAGATTTTTGTAAGCAGGTTTGCGCAGCGTATTTGGTCATACGTACGTCAGGAAGATTGCGGAAAAATCAGGCGCTCTGTAACCCGTTACATGGAGAGATTATGAACATGGGTAAGGATAACTCGCTTATATATATTATGTATAGTAAGGATGGCAGGAAATAGCACCTTGTCGTTCTTCTTCGGGCATGATCGGGATCTGATTTTGCCTACATCACTGTCTAGGCTATGCATTCAAAAGCAATCGCCTGAATGAAATCATATTCAGCCACAACTTCGCTGAGAATCTTTGCCGCAATTATCTGTTTGCTCTTTCTGTTCAGACCTTCCAATTCAGATAGTGCTTTTCCAATTGTCTTCGAACAATAAGCTTGATCTTCTTGTGATGTATAAAGCCTCAATTTTGCATTGAATACTCTTGCCGTAAGCATCAGTTCATTGTAGAGTTTTTTTTGTTTTATCCAACTGTTTGTGCATTCTTTTTAACATTTTATTTATTGCCTTCTTTGAAAAGAATGCCATTTCTGGACAGGCGCTGTTAAAAAATGGATCAAAATGGTCAGCAAACGATTCCGCAGTAACCCGCATCAGGTAATTCTTTCTCGAGTAGCAAAAATACAATGCAAATTTGACATTTGGGGAGACTAAAATAAACCCTCAACATGATATTTTTTCCCACCCATGATTTGTCTAACATAGTCTGACGACGTATAATAGTGAATATGGAATAAAAGAAAACAGCTGGTAAAAAAACTTGCACACCAGTGACGTGCTTCCGACAAATACTTCTTTTTTAGAGAATTATTTGAGATATTTCACACATGGAGGAAGCAGTTTGAAGAGTCTTGAGAAAGCATGGAATCAGCGGACTTGACGATATTCGTAATGGAGGAATTCCTTCTGGACAGCCAACGACGCTCAGGGGTGGTCCCGGTTGCGGGAAGACGTCGCTGGCGGTGGAGTTTCTCTGCCGTGGAGTGTAGGAATTCGACGAGCCGGGGTTGATGGTATCTTTTCACGGAGTCTCCCTCTGGTCGCTTCCCTACTTAAGGGGCACGGAAAAAATACAGTATCCAATCTTGTTTGTCTCTCAACTTGGTAACGTTGTCGCGTTAATGACTCAATACGGCCTGTGTGGAACCATTGAAGCGATGACGTTGCCAAACCGATATCCTGCTCAATTTTTGGATATGTAGTATTTTCCGCGACCCTAAGATCACTCTCCAAGAACAAATTGGATGAGTCTTTTTCTCCGCAGCCCTTATATTGTCATCCAAATGGAAATTTTGGATAGATAAAAGACCATTTAACAGCGGATATTTACAATATGCCTAAGACAATCGTACTTTTCGTTGACGATGAGCCGAACATTCTCTCAGGGCTTAAGAGAGGGCTCTATAGCATGAAAAAGGAATTTTCCGCTTATTTTGCCGATAATGGCAAAGATGGGCTGGATTTATTGAAAGAACATGATGATATCGACATTGTCATTTCTGATATGCACATGCCGGGGATAGATGGTGCTCAGTTCCTCTATGAGGTTCAGCAGAGTTATCCCCATGCTGTGAGGATAGTCTTGTCGGGGCAGGCAGATGACAGTGCCATTGTCAGAACCGTCGGAGTTGCCCATCAATTTCTTTCCAAACCATGTGAGCCGGAAAGGTTAAAGGAGGTCTTGCTACGTGCACGAGCGCTCCACCAACAGCTTACCAACGACGAGTTGAAAGATGTCATCTCAAGCATTGATTCCTTACCGAGCCTGCCAACCATCTACAGTGAACTCCAGAAAACCCTTAACAATCCTGATTCGACGGCGGATGATGTTGCTGTAATCCTCGAAAAGGATATGGCCATGGTTGCCAAACTCCTGCAATTGGTTAACTCATCCTTCTTCGGCTTGTACCAGAAGGTCGACACTCCTTCACGAGCGGTAAAGCTCCTGGGCCTGGAGACCGTTAAGACACTGGTGCTGGGAGTTCAAATCTTCAACGAATTCAAGACTGCGGTTCAACCGATTCCTATCGGTTCACTTTGGGATCATAGCATGATGGTCGCGAACTGCAGTAAAAAGATTGCCGTGCAAATGACCGACGATCTCAGCTTTATAAACTACAGCTTCATAGGTGGTTTTCTCCACGATATTGGGAAGCTTATTTTTATTGCCAAGTTCAACACCGAGTATGGATCTGTTGTTGAAAACGCAAAAGAGAATGTCATTCCGCTGATTGATGCGGAACAGGCAGCCTTTCAGAGCACACATGGAGATATTGGCGCGTATCTCCTTGGGTTATGGGGGTTTAATGCTGATTTGCTTGAGGCGGTAGCTTTTCATGACAGCATCGGCAATTATCCGGGAGATTCTCTCAGCGTTGCTCTGGTGGTCCATTTGGCAAATTACTGTTATTACCTTGCCTTTCCGGAAGAAGCCGTTGGCGATGTACCCCAGCTCAATGAGGCGTATATCAAAGAACTTGGTTTGGAGTATGATGTGGAATCTCTGATTGCTTCAGGCAGGGAATATATGCTGCAAAGCAAGAATGGAGGTAAATAGCAAGGCGTCTATGTTTACCTAAACTTGAGCAAAAATCCCCATCTATGGCTATACACTCGCTGGGACCAACCTTTTTAACGCTCCTTTTGTTATATCCCGGCATTGTGATATCATAAGTATCATATATCCTCACCAATGCTGGTAACAAAACGCGCCAACAATCTATGAAAAATGATGACAGCAGCAAGTCAAAACAAGAACTGATTGAAGAACTTGAATCCCTGCGTACAGAAATAGCCATATTACAAAATTCAGAAGCAGAAAACCTCGCTACCATCATTCGAGACAGCGGAGATGGCCTTCTGGTTATCAATCATTCCGGTACAGTTCTCCTTGCCAATCCGGCAGCAGAAAAAATCCTTGGCCGCAAAGCAGGCTCTCTTTTTGGAAAAAAACTCGAACTTCCAACCACAGGTCCCGGCAAAATCGAAGTGGATATGGTCGGGGCTCAAGGGCAGATGATCCCTGTGGAGTTGTGGACGAGAGAAACTGTCTGGGAAAATGAACCGGTTATTCGGGTATCGATGAGAGATTTGACCGAAGCCAGGGCAGCACAGGAAGTTTTGCGGCAACGAGAATATGAACTCAATGCCTTTTTTAATCAATCCTTGCTGTTTGCTCTTGTGCTCGATCCCGAAGGGACAGTGGTAAAGATGAATAACCTCTGTTTCGAGGTCTGCGGCGACCTTGCTGAAAATACAATCGGTTTGCCGATATGGAAGGCCAAATTCTGGGATACATCCGCAACTCTGGAAGAACAAACCAGGCTAGCCGTACACAAAGTGCAAAACGGCGAGAAAGTGAGAGACGAGGTTAGCTTTCTGGATAAAAAGAGGCAGATATGCACGGGCCTGAGACTATTCTCCCCGGTTTTTGATGACAAGGGCGGGCTATTGCTCATATCACTTATCGGGCTGGATATTACTGAAAATAAAAGGGCAGAGAAAGAGATACGGCAAAATGCAGAGATTCTGCGATATATCATCAAGCACGACCCCAATGCGTTGGCTGTCTATGACAATGAGCTCAAGTATATTGCGGTCAGTGATCGCTACCTGGATGATTACAATGTCAAAGAAACCAATGTTGTTGGCAAGCATCATTACGAAGTCTTTCCGGAGATACCTGAAAGATGGAGAAAAATCCACAGGAGAGTCTTGCAAGGTCATGTTGAGACCAACCTGGACGACTCTTTTAAGAGAGTTGATGGCTCTATCACCTTTAACCGCTGGGAATGTCGGCCCTGGTATACAATTGATGGACACATAGGTGGTATGATCACCTACACCGAGGTAACAACTGAACGAAAACTCGCCGAGCAGAAACTGGCGCAGCAGAAAAAACTTTTCGAGACCATGTTCAACACCATACCCGACGGAGTGGTCATTACCGACACCAACCGGGTGATTGTCCTGAGCAACAGAAGCATGGAAACAATATTTGGATATTCTCCGGATGAGATAATAGGAGAATCGACCAAAATACTCTATGCAGATTCCGAACATTTCCAAAAAGCCGGCGCCACCGTTTTCAATCAGAAATCATCCAGAACAGGCACGTTTTACAGGACATGCTATAAAACCCGTAATGGCAGGGAATTTCCGGGTGAGACATTCGGAGCCAAATTATACGATAGTAACGGCCTTTGGATAGGTAATCTTGGTATAATGCGTAATATTACCGAACAGGTTAATCAAACCAAGGAGAACGAACGGCTGCAGAGACAACTCATACAGTCTCAAAAAATGGAAGCGATAGGTACGCTCGCCGGTGGAATAGCGCATGATTTCAACAATATTCTTTCAGCCATCCTGGGTTTTAGCGAAATGGCTTTGCGAGAGGCCGCTCCAGGGGAAATGTTAAGGGCGGATTTGGAGGAGATTTATTCAGCAGGTATTCGTGGCAGGGACCTTGTTCAACAAATACTTGCCTTTGCCCGTAAATCTGATGACGAACGGCAGCCTATTCAGGTCAGCACAATCATTAAAGAGGTTATCAAATTTCTCCGATCATCGATACCGACCTCCATCGAAATTACACTTGATATTCAAAGCGAATCTCTGATTTTGGGCAGTCCAACACAGATTCATCAGATTGTCATGAATCTATGCACGAATGCAGTTCAAGCCATAAAGAATGAAAAGGGATGTCTCCGGCTCAGCATTAAAGATATCGTCTTAGATGAAGGAGATGTCGTTCACTCCGAGTTACCGATCGGCGATTATCTTCAATTGCAGGTTACGGATGACGGTGTTGGCATCGCCCGCGAACACGTCAATCTGATATTTGAACCATACTTCACCACCAAGGGACTTGGAGAGGGAACAGGTCTTGGTCTCTCGCAAGTGTATGGAATAATACAAAGTTATGGCGGAATAGTGAAGGTGCAAAGCAAGGTGGGGAAAGGATCTACCTTTACTATTCTCATTCCCGTTTTTAAAGGGGATACAAGTGATGTGGGAGATGAAAAAGATGAACTGCCGACAGGACATGAGAGCATACTGGTGGTGGACGACGAGGCATCGATCACACGATTTTTAAACAAACAACTTACGAGTCTCGGCTATTCAGTTACGACAAAAACAAACAGTGTTGAAGCCCTTGAGTTTTTTCGCTCAAATTCCTCTGAGTTAGACCTTGTACTTACCGACATGACCATGCCAAATATGACCGGGGACGAATTGGCAGCTGAGATTTCCTCAATGCGTCCGGACATACCGATAATCATATGCACTGGCTACAGCAAAAAGACCTCGGGGAAGAGAGCGAGTGACTTGTTTGCAGACGAAATCCTGATCAAGCCAATTGTGCAATCTGATCTGGCAAGAATAGTACGAGAATTACTTGATAGAAAAAAGCTGAAAGAGACAACTCGTAAAAGGAATGGATCGTGATTGGAACAGGGGCTTTTCCCTCAAAAGAGATGTACAACCTGCAATCTGTGGCATGGCACGACAACAAAGAATTTACGCAGCATTGCTCCACTCTGGTTCGATGGTGAAAACCATCTGGAATGCCAATGAATTTTGAAGATATCAGTAAAGTAGTCAGTTACTCCATTGATAACAGTTCCAGCGGTATTGTCATAACTGATCTGCAAGGCACCATAGTTTACATCAACAACAGACAATGTCAAACCAGTGGATACAACAGGAGTGACCTGATTGGCCGCAATGCTAGAATATTCCAGTCAGGAGAAATGCCACAAGCAGTTTACAGTGATATGTGGACAACTATTCTTTCTGGAGAATCATGGCAGGGAGAACTGTTCAACAGAAGAAAAAACGGTGATATGTACTGGGAGCATGTTCACATATCTCCTGTTAAAAATCATGACGGCACTGTGGTCGCTTTCCTGGCGCTAAAGGAAGAAGAATATCATCATAACAGCCTGCAGGCCATAAAAGAACTCTCTCAGGTAGACCCGTTAACAGGACTGCTGAACAAGTCCGCTTTTCTGAAGTATACGAACAATGCCATCCGGGAAAGGCAGAAGCAACACTTGCCAGCAGGTATTACAGTCTATTGTATTGACATTGACCGATTTTATTCGATCAATCAAAACCTAGGATCTCAGGCCGCGGATGAGGTTCTGGTCGAAGTAGCTCGTCGTTTGCAGAGTTGTTTTCGCCATGATGATTTCGTTGCACGAATCGGAGCAGACATTTTTGCCATTCTACTTAATGACAGCAACAATGGTGTCCAAGCAGAATCAAAGGTCGAGCGACTCCTCGGCAAAATGAATAAGCCCTTCACACTTCAACAGCGGTATATATTTGTGACGGCAAGCATAGGCATCGCAAGTTTTTCCCATTGCAACCTGACCGCACAAGAAGTATTGGATTTCGCTCGTTCAGCCGCAGGAACTGCCAAATCTAAAGGAGGAGACAGTTATCACGTTTTTACCCATGCTGACGACCGTGTGGAAATTGAAGGCGGCATGGCAAACGATTTAAGGCATGCTATCGAGCGAAATCAGTTTGAACTGTATTACCAACCGCAAATTAACACAGTCAACGGAGTTATAGCAGGTGTTGAGGCGTTATTGCGATGGCATAGAAATGACAATGAAATGGTTCCTCCTGATATCTTTATTCCCATTGCTGAGAAAAGCGAACTCATCATAGCCGTGGGAGAGTGGGTATTACGACAGGCTGTTTTGCAAATAAAGGACTGGAGGAAACAAGGGCTTCCATGGATAAAGGTGGCAGTAAATCTCTCTGCGAAACACTTTCATCGAAGTGACCTGGCACCCTATATCGAGAACCTCTTGCGCGAAGTTGGCCTTGAACCGCATTTTCTGGAGCTGGAGCTTACTGAAGGGGCTGTATTACAAGACCCTATGAAGGTAAAAAAAAATATCCTCAAACTCAAATCGATTGGAGTCTATGTATCACTTGATGATTTTGGTACGGGCAATTCTTCTCTTGTCTGGTTGTCGCAACTCCCAGTTGATCAGATTAAGATAGATAAATCCTTTGTCTCCGATGTCGTTACCAATCCAGTCAATGCCTCGATTGTATCGGCAACAATAGCCATGGCCGGAAAATTGGATAAGGACAGTATAGCGGAAGGCGTCGAGACTGAGGCACAACTGCATTTTCTCCGTCGACAGGGGTGTGACTTTCTTCAGGGCTACCTGTTCAGTAAACCTCTTCCTGTGGACCAAATGGCATCTCTGCTGCAGAAAAAAGAGAGATGGATGTTAGAAAGTTCTTCAACGGATCAGGAGCGTTTTACCATCCTTGTTGTCGACGATGAGCCTCAAATAGTACAAGTACTCAGCAGAATCTTCCGGCGGGGCAAATACAGGGTGCTCTCTGCTTACAACGGCAAACAGGCGTTGGAAATACTGGCATTGAATCAGGTGCAAATTGTTATATCCGATCATCTGATGCCTGGTATGACAGGAGTTGAACTCTTGACGACCATCAAAAAGTTATATCCGGATACCACACGTATTATCCTTTCCGGTCAATCAAATGTCTCTATTATCATCGAAGCCATCAATCAGGGAGCGATCTGGAAATACTTCACCAAACCCATCGAAACAGAACTCTTGTACAATGCTGTTAGGAAAGCATGTCAGAAAATGACTATAAAGAAAACTTTGCCATAATCACCTTTTCGAGAATTTTTCATTAAGAGGACGGAAAAATTGTTTCCCCAAATACCTGAAAACAAGGAAAGGAACCAGTATGAATGTGGACCCTGCGTTTGAAAAACATCTCTCCCATGTGAATTTGGACGCCCTCAGCAAAAGCCAGGATGTGATTTACATTGTTGATAGCAGCATACGGCTTATGGCCTTTAATGAGGCCTGGATCATTTTCGCCCGGAAAAATGACGGCGAAAATATTCTCTCAAACTATCTCCTGGGAACGCAAGTGTCCGAGGTTGGCATTAAGCCCATAAGGAAATATATTCTCAACGGTTATATGAAAGCGCTGAGAGAAAAAATTCCCTTTGTACACGATTATGAGTGCTCATCACCACAAGCCTACCGGGTCTTTCACCAAACGGCATATCCCATCTTCGACTCCAGCGGATTGATAATAACCCATCACCTCATCATCAATAAACAGCATACCGAGAGGGAGATAGATTTTTACAGCCACTTTGAGAATGATCAGAAAATCGTAACGCAATGCGCTAATTGCAGGAAAATACGTGACCCTCAGAATGATAAGACATGGTTTTGGGTTCCTGAACTTGTAGAACGCCCACTGCCAAATACCTCACACGGTATCTGTGATCCTTGTCTTGATCACTATTATCCAGACATTTAGGAACTGATGTTAACATCATTCGTCAAAAAGGCATCGACAGCGATAGGTGTGAATTGTTTGCCTGGATCAAGCAGCGAGTTACCTCGGCTAAACTCGAAGCATTCAATGCCACAATCAGCAAAACCGTAAAACGGGCATACGGGTACGTGATCAGTTACGGAGGGCTTACCTCCTCCGTAACTATTACAAAGACCCATATTTTTTGATATGATAATAAAAGATATGCGAATAAACGGTTTTACATTTGATTACTGCAGATATTGAGGGCTTGGCTGATAGGAAAAAACGCGAGAAACACAATAATACGTCATGGAGAAAGATTAGATGCAAAAAATGATTCTTGTTGTCGATGACGATGTTGCCGTACGAAACGTCTGCGCCAGATTTTTACAAAGCATCGGCCATAAATATGAGATGTGCGTTGATGTCATATCTGCGAAAAAAGCTCTTGCAGAGAAAAATTATGATTTGCTTATCACTGATTTGAGAATGCCTGGAGATTCGGGTGTTGAACTTATTCGTCATGCAAAATCCCTTTATCCCACGCTGGGAATAGTTGTTATGACCGGCCATGGAACTCCTGAAATGGAAGATGAAATCGTAGAACTGGGTGTTGAAGGGTATATTATTAAACCCCTTAGTCGGGATGCATTACTAATAACTGTCAAAAATGCTTTGAAACAAACAGATCTCACTAAGGAAAGAATAGCCTATGAGTTCGAGCTGGAAGAAATCATCAAACAACGAACGGGAAAACTTCAGGCTATACTGGATAATTTGAGTGCCGGGTTGGTCTTGATCGACAAAAATCTGACTATTTTGGAGATCAACAGGAAGATGCGGGAATGGTTCCCCGGTATTACGCTCTCTGATACAACAAAGTGTTATCGAGAGCTTATCAAGTCGGAACGCCCACAAAAGTGTGATGAATGTCCCGTTGAGTTGGCTCTAAAAACCGGGAAAACGCAAGAAATGGCATGCCGTAGGGTAACGGCTGAAGGGGTTAAGGATTTCAGAATAGTATCAACGCCTATTCTTGATAGCAATGGACAACCGTATGCGGCAATCGCCCTTTACGATGATATGACGGAACGGATGTTGCTGGAGCGAGAACTGCGACAAGCCCAAAACCTTGAATCCGTTGGGCAATTAGCTGCCGGAATTGCTCATGAAATAAACACTCCAATTCAGTATATAAGCGATAATATCAATTTCCTCAAAGATGCCATTACTGACATAACCATGGTACTTGATGCCTATGAGCAGTCTTGGGCGGAGTTTTCAAAAACGGAAAAAATCCCGGAAGAGATCATCAATAAGTTGGAGCAAGTGAAAGAGGATGCCGATTTAGAATTATTGTGGGAAGAAATCCCAAATACAATTCAAGACAGTCTCCATGGCGTGAATCAGGTCACCAAAATAGTCAGGGCGATAAAAGACTTTTCTCATCCAGGCGAAGAGGAGAGATCTTCAGCAGATCTTAATGAAATACTGGAGAGTACAATCACCGTTTGCAGGAATGAATGGAAATATCATGCCAAAATGGAAAAAGAATTTTCTCCTGATCTTCCTGCTATATTGTGCTTTCCAGGTGATCTTGGACGGGTATTTCTTAATATCATCGTGAATGCCGCCCATGCGATTGAAAAAGCTGCCGGCAATCAACAGGGTGGCTTGGGAAAGATAATTGTACGGACACAAAAAACTGCTTTTGGAGTTCAAGTACAGATAAGCGATACGGGTAGTGGTATTCCAGAGCATATTCGGGACAAGGTTTTTGACCCATTTTTTACTACCAAAGAGCGAGGCAAAGGGACTGGTCAGGGACTGGCTATTGCCTATAGAGTTATTGTGGACAAACACCTGGGGAAAATCCGTTTTGATTCAGAAGAAGGAGTGGGAACAACATTCACCATTGATCTGCCTATGGAGTGCCTGCCTGCAAAGGGGGATCGTCTTGATTGAGTTTAAAAAAGCACCTTCTAAGGGATGTCTTTTTTACGATGTATGGTTGAGGAAATGTAACTTTGGTATCAAATAACGTGTTCAAATACGGATATGAGTATGAACACTGCCTTTCAGTTTTATACCCCCGTCCTGCTAGTCACTTTTTTCATGACAAGACTTTTCTAAAAACCGGAGCATTACATACAAGTAATACTCCGGTTCACTTTTTGGGTATCAATCCCCAATAGATAAAATCCGGCAACTGTTGGCCTGTATTTCTTCTTGAAACGGACCCACATTACACGATGAAATCAGCATCTGCCTTAAATCAGGCCATTGGGATGGAAGAGACCACTGCATCTGATGACGTGCTCTTCGCCTTACTGCTGTTGCCAAAGTGCCTGCGTGGCTTCAATATCGAGGGCATCGGCAAGAATCGCAACAGGATTTTTGACTTTTGCGGTGGTGGACATTTCGATTTGCCACTTACAGGTTTCACAATCCGTGGCTATACAATCCACATCTGCCTCTTCTATCTGGGTAAAGAGAGGCTGACCTACTCCCTGGGCGGTCTCGTAATTCTCCTTCTTGAAGCCATAGGTACCGGCGATGCCGCAGCACTGAGAATCAAGCTGCATCAGCTCAAGACCGGGGATCATTTGTAGCAGGGAGGTTGAATAGATGGACCAGCCCAGCTTCTCCATGTGACATGGTGTATGGTAGGCGACCCTGGCACTGTAATTCTTTTTAAAGACCAGCTGTAATTTTTCTCCGTCTATCAGGCGGAACAGAAAACGGGTAGCCAGCTCGGTCTGCTCACGCACATCCTCATTATTCACCCCGAGCAGATGGGGATACTCATCCCTGATGGTAAAAGTGCATGTTGATGAGGTGGAAACCACCGGGTGTCCATTTTCCACAATAGATTTCTGCAATGCCCGAACATTATGACGTGCCTGTCTGGCAGCCTGCTTGACAAGACCGTTTGAGATCAGGGCAACCCCGCAACATTTCTCTTTTTCAAGGAGTTTGACGCCATACCCAGCTGCGTTCATTATCTTGATGAGATCTTTGCCAAGCTGCGGAAAATTGTAATTGACATAGCAGCCATGGAAGTAGCTGACGCATTTTTTGAAACCATCCTGTTTTGCGGCAGCATGTTTGCGGTACCAGGTCTCAAACTTCTCGCCCGAGTATTTCGGGAATATCCGGTGATGATCAATCTTGAGCACCTTGTCCATTATCTGGCGAACAGGTTTGAGCGCGACGGTTGTATTGACTATCGGCGCAAAGGCACTTGCCATAGTGCCAACCAAATCGGTATTGGCCATAATGGCATCCCGTAACGTAGGTCGCTTGGTACCATATTTGATCCTGGCAGCCTGGATGACATCACCGATTTTTACTCCCGAAGGACAGGCCACCTCGCACCGCTTGCAGTTGAGGCATAATTTCAACGCCTCCTCATCAAAGTAGTCTGGGTTTTTCAGACGTAACCGTTCCCCGTCAGGGCCAGCTTGCTTTGGTCCGGGGTAGTCGGGATTCACCAGAACCACAGGACAATACACGGTGCAAATCGTACATTTAACACATTGCTCAAAATCATTGTCACTTATGTTGTACGGCTCAAATGTATCTTTCTTCATCGTCCTGGTCCTGTAAAATTTGTTCAGCGACATGCAGCGAAGTCAACAGGCATATTCCTGCACCACTTCCTTCTTTGAGAGGATTTGATCCGGCCAGTACCGAACCGGCTGCATAGAGATTTTCCACTGGCTGACCGTTGATCATTGGCCGGAACCTGGCATCAGTCCTGACACCATAGTGCATATACGGCTGATTGTTGAACACCTGCTTATCAAACCATTTTTCCCGTTCGTTTTCTCCATCGACATCAAGCCCGAAGATCGGTTCAAACAGGCCGTAAGGACCGGCTTTGATCCCTTTGGAATAGAAGCTGCCACTGGCGAGGATGAAGTGGTCTGCTTCCAGTTGAATATCACCGTGGTTGTTGGTGTTTACGTAGCGCAGCCGATTACCCTTGAACTTCCCTTCCCGGACCATGTCTCCGAGGAAATGGGTACCGCCGAGCTCCTGGAAGCGCTGGCGAAGCTGAATCTGGCACCTGATTCCGGGAGTAGACGGTGGCACGGCCGGTAAAAGGACTACAGGTTTGTTGATCCGTGCTTTAAGGGCTGCGGGAACCGTCGTATTGAACAGGCCAAACACGGCAGGCAGGATAATGACATCACTCTCTTTACCCAGTTTATTGACTTTTTCTGCAAATTGATCAAGTGCATCACCCTGGTCAAAAACTTTGGCAATGTTTGATGAGCGCATTTCGCTCGGATTGCGACGAATTGCTTCAAACTGCGCCATCGCAACATTTCTGACCTGCACCTCCACTCCGTAGCGTGTCAGGCCGTCCTTGATGAACAGGGTGTGAAAATCCAGAAAGCCCTGAAGGTTTACAATGGTCGCCCGGGACAAGGGCAGCTTGTCATTCTTGGCAAAGCTGGTGAAATCATCGAGGGTTAGCCATGTTGGCTTCATGGTGCCCATTGGCGTCAACACAAAATGGTTGCGCTTTGCGGTACCGGCAAAGACCATTCCGGCTCGGTCCAACAGCTGAGGGGCCTCCTCGGCAAGGCGGGCGATATTCGCCTGACCTACACGCTGGTAAGGATGTTCAGATGGCAGGCTGTGTATACTCTCCAGCGGGTTCGTCACCTCTTGCCCGTTCACGCGGCTCAGCAGGTCAAATGATCCTGAGAAAAAATGGATTGCGCTTTGACCCGATGAAACGATGGCACACTTTCTTCCCTGTTCCATCAACCTGATTCCGCAGGTAAGGCCGCTTAACCCACCACCAATGATAACTGTATCAAATTTCATAATAACACCGGGTCAATTATTCTCTGGTTTCAATCCATAAATTCCTTCATAGATCCAGGAGGTAAACTGTGACTCAATGAGCGTTTCGCCCCAGGCGATCGGGTACATTCCCTTCCAACGTTCCTGGAGGAAGTTGGCCAGGTCATCTTTTGCCTGAACTGTTTCTTCCAGAGCCTCGCCAAGCAGTCCAGCTGCGCGACAGGCGCAAAGTTCCCCCTGACAGGTCCCCATGCCGACGCGGGTACGTCGCCGCAGGTCGATGAGGTTAGCGACATGCAATTCCTTGATCGCGTAGTTCACCTCACCAATGGAGACGCCTTCGCATTCACAAACCATGGCGTCGTCCATCATGTCGCTGGAAGCAATATTGCTTGCCAGGGTGCCGTGACGGTCCTGGGCCGACATCTGGACAACGCGTGAACCGGAGTAGATTTTACGGGTCGCTGATTTAACGGAAAAGTCATTCTTTTCGGACCCAGGCAAAGGGTTGTCCGCGGTTTCACACTGCTTTTCAACAGCAAGTTTCCTGCACACCAGGTCAGTTGCCCACTCAGCCATAAGCCGGTAGGTCATGAGTTTTCCACCGGTGATGGTAATGAACCCTGAAAGGCCATCCCTTTCCTGGTGATCCAGCAGAACGATACCACGGCTGATATTGCGGCCATTGGGGTCATCATCTGCAGCAACCAGTGGTCGCACCCCTGCATATGCGCGTAAGACCCTTGTTGTGGCCAGGCTTGGAGCCAGTTTCATCCCTTCCCGAATAAGAACATCGACATCCTCGGTGGAGACGTACATGTTGTCAATCTCGTCATAGGGGATACGTTCGGAGGTTGTGCCGATCAGGCAGATAGTGTCACCCGGTACAAGGATGTCTGCATTGGCCGGCTTTCGGCACCTGTTGAGAATCATTGTATTGACCCGATGGCCGAAAATCAGCAGGGAACCCTTTGCAGGAAACATATTCACCGTCACCCCTGCAAGCCCGGCAAGATGCTGGCCCCATATTCCCGCAGCATTCACCACAATTTTGCCGTGATAGCTTACTTTAGCTCTGGTCTGGTGATCGTAGAGCTCCACACCGGTAACCCGATCGCCTTTACGGATGATGCCTGTGACCTCATGGTGGGTTAAAAGGTCTGCGTTATGTATTTTGGCATCAAGAACATTGGAGAGCGCAAGCCTGAAAGGATCTACCGAACCGTCAGGAACCTTAACAGCTCCTATCAGTTCCGGATTGACCGAAGGTTCGATCAGCCTGGCATAATCCGGGTCGATTGCTTGGGCGTTGATTCCGGCCTTCTGGCATGAATCAATAAAAAGGGACTGGAAGGCGATGTCATCATCGGGCAGTGTAATAAAGAGTCCATCATTTTCTTCCACACAATGGCTCGCGATACGGCGCAGTATCATATTCTCCTGGATACATTCCGATGCAGACTCGTGGTCGGTCACCGCGTATCGTGCGCCACTGTGCAGTAATCCATGATTCCTTCCGGTTGCTCCAGTCGCCAAATCGTGGCGCTCGACAAGCAGCACGCTCAGTCCACGCATGGCGCAATCCCGTGCAGTACCGGCACCGGTAGCTCCTCCCCCGATAATTATCACATCGTAATCTTTGCTCGTATTCATGGTGGTTATAAGAAGTCGATGATTAATGCGATGTTATCGCTGCTCAAGGCTTTCGTATTTAACTTTCATATTTTTCATTAATATACACAAAGCGAAATTTATCTGCCAGGAAAATTCACATTTTCTCCTGTGGGCATGCAACTGTTCCGACAGGATTCATTTGAACGTGCAAAATTCTTCGAGTGATCACATGCAGATAAGCGGCTACGCAGGAGGGCTTGTAGGAGCCTAATTTTGGATATTTTTCGGGATGAAGATTTTGCAAATGAACAGCCCCGTTTCTCAGAACATCTGGGCTAAGTACATATCAGGTGAGAGTGTTAGTGTTACCTGTTGGTTATCCTAACTACCTGAAAAAATGTTTATTAAGGGGAGCATGGTGTGCGGTATCTGTTTTGTTGCCAAATATTTGCAAATACGCGCAGCCTTCGATAGACAGTCACTACGCCTGCATGTGGTGCTTCGCATCTACTGCAGCATATATTTGTGAGAGCTCCGGGGTGACAAGCTCCAGGGCTGGATCAATTGCTGATCTCAGTGAAAGAAAAATCGAGGGTTGATAATTGTCCTTAGGGAAGTGATGTGTATTTGTCGAGATTAATGAAAGGTATCTTTTGCCCATTTTTCATTAAATTCGTACTATATCAGAAAGGAAAAGTCGCTAAAACAAGAGACTCAACATAACTGGCCACTGGTACTCCAGATTTGTGCAAGCGCGGTTTTTATAGGTAAACGAAGACTTCGAAAGGCTATCTGTGCGGGTAACGGCGATCATGTTAAGAGATAAACGACCAGCGGGAAACTCCGTGGAGTATCTGTTATCAGTTGCGATTTAACGGCTACTCTTGTTTGCTTGCATTGATAAAAAAAGGATATTATTAGTCATTATGTGGGATGCGCATTATACGACAGTCATCTGATGTGTTTTTGTTTTGATTACACTCCTGAGGAAATAATGAAAATCTCCAAACAATATATAATCCCCGGCATACTGTTACTTCTCGCCGTAATCCCCTGTTCTTTATATGCCGCTCAGGGGTATCTCGGGAAGTCAAAGATGTATATCGAGGGTGATTACTGGGAGATGCTACACGACGAAAATCTATTAACGATTACGGGAAATGTTTTTACAAAATCTGAAAACATGGAACTGTGGTGTGAAAAAATGGTCGTCTTCTTTGAAAAAGACGATACTGCGTCTAACGACAGCGGCAGTAATAGCAAGCAAATATCTAAAATTATTGCTACGAAGAACGTGAAAATCGATTTAAAAAACGGATACACTACTTTTTCAGATAAAGCGGAATATATCAAGAAAAGGCAAGAAGTTACCTTAAGCGAAAATCCAATTATAAAAAATGAAGTCAACGAAGTGCGAGGTTGTCTCATTACATATTTCCTGAATTCAAAATCATATACAGTTGAAAGTTGCACTGGCAAACAATCAGGAATGACCGTTAAATGAAAAAATAGTATTCTCCTGCGCCAGGAATCTGATTATAGGTACTTTACGGAGTCTTCCCTTACCTGCGAAAACCGCGCTTGCACAAATCTGAAGCACCTGCTACCAGTTACGACTTAGAACTAGTTGAAATGTCAGTGTTGTTAACCCCGTGATCCGTTACCAGGTTTTCCTAGCGAAGATACAACGAACGAATGATCAAAATTCAACCAAAGCTGTCTCGCCAACAAGTGAGGTTATGTAATAGGGGTACGTTTGATATTTGATGTGGCAATAGTAATACCTTGAGTCACTCGTTCCTTGATTTGCAGTTTATGGAGACTTGCGTTTTAATCGAAGGCACGGCCATAGCAAAGCCTTCGTGCTCCTGTGGATCTCCCCATAGCTCTCGAACCGTAGGGCCATTGTTTGTCCGTCGTTCCCGGAAAAGGAAGTTTCTAATCTCTCGGGGCCAGACTTGACGTCCCAGTCCAGTGTACCAGCGCATCGCTGAACGTAGTCGCAAGTCTTGATGGCGCAACGTGCGACGTATCGCTGCGGGGCGGAGCTGCAGGGTCGCCTCAATCACCTTGACCCATGCAAAGACGCGCCAGGTAGGCAACTGGGTCGCCAACACCTGATGCTTGTAATCCCACCAACGTAGATCTAGCTGTATCACACGTCTTTCACTCGATTCACTGTAAAAGGAAGTCCAGCGATGGGGGGTGGCGTAAACGATGCTGATTTGGTCTGCATCCAGTACTAATAATTGACGCAGCGCTCGCCAGTAGTCGCGATCGGTCTCCACGTCGAACCCAACTGCAAACGTTGCAAGGGAGAGGATGTTATGTCTGCGCAGAAGCCTGACCGCCTGCCGATCGGTCGCAGTGGAGCTCCCTTTGGCTATTTTGATCAATGTCTCTTCATCGGTGTTATCGGTGCCCAGCAATAGCCGCTCAAAACCAGCCCTCTTGTAGAGGTGCAGTATATCCGCATCGCGAACGATATCGTCCGCGCGTGCCGACGCAACTAATGTGAGCTCCACGTTTTGCGATATCAGTGCTTCGAGGAAGGCTTTCCACTGTGACCGGGATGCAATGGGATTTTCATCCGCAAAATTTACGACCTCTACTCCATGTTCGCGATGTAAGCGCGCGAGTTCCATGGCTAACTGAGCAGGATCGCGATGTCTCCAACGAGTCCAGAAGCCTCGCTGGCCACAGAATGTGCAGTGATGGGGACACCCCCGTGAGAATTGGATGCCGATGGCTCGCCTCCCGCCCCAGTATGTGTATTGCTGGTGATCAATTAATTCCCATGCCACACGATAGAAATCGAGATTTTGGATGAGAGGAGCGCGCGGCGTCGAAACCACCTCCTCCCCATTTCGATACGCGATGCCGGGTACGCTGGCCAGATCATCGTTTGCGACCAGTGCATTGATTACTCGTAGGCATGTGTGTTCTCCCTCGCCGCGCACGATGATATCAATGGAACGTTCGGTAGCTAGAATTTCTCGCCAGTGATATGTGGGGTAGACTCCCCCGTAGACGATCACTACATCCGGCAATCGTAGCCGCAACGATTGAGCCACGCGAGCAATGACCGGGTGCGCCGAAGTCGAGCCACAATGTCCCAGCAATACAATATCTGGGGCAGCCGCTTCAGTCCTGTCCAACACTTCTCTTTCGCACCGGGTGCCGATCTCGCCATCTATCAGCTTGACGCAGTACCCGGCGTCGATCAGCGGGCCAGCAATCGACAGCAGACCTAACGGAGGCAGATGATCAGAGATGCTGCTGCCAATAGACGGGTGGGGGACATTTAACATTAGGATTTGCATACTTCTTTATCTGTTCAGAGTTCTTAATATATCACTGCAGCTTTTCTTGTGAAAACACTGCTGGAATCGGCGTGATGATAATATGATTTATAGTCTCGCTGGTTTCTCCGTTGCCATAACTCTCTCTTTTGTTGTCCGGTATCCTTGAATTGCACGAGTTCGCCCTTCAACTGAGAGAACGTTAACAAAAAAGTGTGAAAATAATGTGAAGTGGAGGAGAAATGTCTGTGAACAATCAACGAATCCGGAGTGTGCAGAACATCCGGGAAAAACAAAATGGCCTGTGTGCCGCTACCGGGCTGTTTTTTAAGGTCGTTTCTCTGTCATACGATAAGGGTCACGGAAAAAATACATTATCCAATTTTGTTTGTCTTTCAACTGGGTAACGTTATCAAGCCGATATCCTACGCAATTTTTGGATATTTATCATTTCCCGGGACCCCAAAGCGGTGTTTGGCTGGACGAACATGAAGATAGTATTTATCCTGGATAGTTTCGTTTAATGAAAAGTATACTTTTACGGACGGTAACCTGAAGAAACTGTTGTAAATTTCAGCTAGTTGAGGAGCGTTAGATTTTTCTCCCTCAGCCATCACGCTCTATCTAAACGGTGAAGAATAATCGATATAAGGCCTTCCAGGCTTAACCTTGCCAAATGCAATCTATGATTTTTGTCAAGTGTGCATGATTAAGGTTACTCCTGTACAGATAGGGGCAACCAAATTAAAAATGAAGCTTGTTGATAGTAAAATTTGAGCATTTGGGTAGTGCTGTCATTTTGCACGAAAGCTAGTGCGGTCTAGAATCCTGATTTGAAAAAATATGTGTCAACGGTCTGGGTGCTGAATTAGTTATAATTCGTGTTGCGAAAGCGGGTAATGGAAATGCAGATAATTTCCAAATGGGATAATGAATGGAAGTGCTAATTGAAATTATTGGAGAATTGATCCTTCAAACAATTGCAGAGATATTATTTGAAACCGGTTTTTATTCAATTCTTGAGATTCAAAAAAGGCGTTCTGAAAGAAATCCATTCGTTGCTGGAGTTGGGTACCTTGTAACTGGTAGTATTATAGGAGGGATCAGTCTTCTTATATTTCCAAGATCACTAACTTCTCCTGATTATAAATTATTAAACCTCATATTCATACCTATATTGGTTGGCGTGATCATGTCAACTATGGGGATGATTAGGTCAATAAAAGGTCAAGATATTATAAGGTTAGATAAGTTTCTCTATGGTTATCTGTTCGCTCTAAGTATGGCTTTTATTAGATACCAATGGGCAAGGTGAAATAAAATTTTTGCAAACACGCTATTAGGTTGTAGGCAGAGAACTTACTTGCTTCGATTCCATCGGGAGACTTCGTGGGGTACCTGTGATCAGTTACAGAGAATCTACATGCCTCGTTGTCACTAACAGGCACATATTTACTTTTCTTATATTGTTCTGGTCAATTGCTGAGCAGCAGCAATGGTGCATGTGTGTATGACTTCTATTATCATCTTTCTTGTGGCCTATATCGGCATTGCCCTCGGTAAGCTTCCCGGTCTGGCCATTGATCGCGTTGGAGTTGCTGTCATTGGGGCCATTGCCATGGTGGTAAGTGGCGGCGTTCCTACCGATTCCATTATGGCAGTCATTGATCTTCCGACTATCTTGCTCCTGTACTCGTTGATGATTATCTCTGCGCAATTGAGGTTGGGCGGCTTCTATACTTTAACTGCTCAAGCCATTATTCTCCTCTGCCGAAAACCGAAACTCTTCTTGTTAATGGTCATGTTACTCAGCAGCGGCCTCTCAGCTCTACTGGCCAATGATATAGTCTGCTTTGCTTTTACTCCGGTACTTACCACAGGGCTGCTTGCGGCAGGATTGCATCCGCTTCCATTTCTGTTGGCCCTGGCCATTGCCAGCAATATCGGTTCCGCTGCAACCATCATCGGCAATCCCCAGAATATGCTGATTGGTCAGACTGGAGGCTTGCATTTTTTTGAGTTTTCCAAATGGTGTCTGATTCCAACGCTTGTAGTCCTGGTGGTTAGCTATTTCATTGTGCTGTTACTATATCGCAAACGACTTGTATTCAGAAGTAACACGCTATCAGTTATTGAAACAATGCCGTTTCAGTCGTTTGACAAGCATCAAACAGCTAAAGGCCTGCTTGCTGTCGTCATGCTTGTCGGACTTTTTCTGTCGCCGATCCCCCGTGAACTGTCTGCACTCACCATCGCTGGAATTCTGCTTTGTAGCCGACGTATCGATTCTCGAGAGATAATGGGATTGATTGACTGGCAGTTAATTACCTTGTTCTGCGCCTTGTTTGTTATTATTGCTGGGTTCAAAGGCAGCGGCCTGCCGGAATTGATAGTCGCGAATCTCTCGGAAACAGGCATCAATTTGCAACAATTGCCTATCCTTTCACTGGTAACGCTTTTTTTATCTAATATCTTCAGCAATGTCCCTGCTGTTATCTTACTTATCACCTTCCTCGATCAGCACGTTCCAGGACAGTGGTATACTTTGGCATTGGCCAGTACCTTTGCTGGCAATTTGTTTCTGATGGGCAGTATTGCCAACCTCATTGTCGTTGAACAGGCTCAGAAATTTGGAGTCAGAATAGGAGTGGCTGATCACGCCCGCGTAGGCATTCCAGTGACCATTGCTTCATTTGCCACCCTGTTTCTTTGGATAAGTTAGGGATAAATGCTAGGAGTCTGCCGGAGAAAGTTCTTTTTTTCCATATTTGAGTTGTTTTTAGAGAAAATATTTGCGATATCAACTTGATAACTGTGCTTTTTTTTCTGAAAATGCCTTGTCTGAGAAAAAAGAGCAATTCTCCCAAAGACTCCTTGAACAGTCATTATTGCAGGCCGCTTTACTACTTTATAAATGTACCATTATTGAATTCCTCAAAAGCAACTTGTAATTCCTCTTGTGTATTCATCACGATCGGTCCGTACCAGGCAACCGGTTCGTTAAGCGGTTTTCCTGAAACAAGGAGAAAGCGGACAGGTTTTTCGATTGTTGTCACTTGAACAGTGTCACCACTCCGTTCAAAGAGCACAGCCGTCTCAGGTTCGCAGGTAGATCGACGGTCCATATCAGTCCAGCCATGGCCCACAACTTCATAAGCGTAGGGGGCGCGACAGTCGTCAAAATCGCCTGCTCCTACGAGTACATAAACAATTATAATAGTATATAGCCAACCAAACGTTTCTACGGAACCCGCAAGCAGCGGGGGCTATAGAACTTCATGTTCAAACCCACCGACTAGAAGTTGGTGGGTCTTCAGTTATTTTTCGGTACCCCTATTGGATAAAAGCACGCTTGCCCTCTTAGTCCGATGGGACCTGTTGGTCCTGTCGTGCCCATTGGTCCAATTGATCCTGTATCTCCTTTCGCTCCATTCGCTCCGGTTGCTCCAGCAGGTCCTGTAGGTCCACTCGGTCCAGCTAGTCCTGTGGGGCCAATCGGGCCAATTAATCCAATCTGTCCGGTTGCTCCAGCAGGTCCTTCAGGCCCAGTCGGCCCAGCTGGTCCAGCAGGTCCGTCAGGCCCAGTAGGTCCTTCAGGTCCAGGAGTGCCAGTTAATACTACACTCAGAGAGTATGGCACAGCAACAGGCAACGTAAAGGGCAAAGCCGTACCTATTGTGGCTGTAATATCCTGCGCTTCAAGCACATATTGCGAGGAGTTAGAATATGGAACACATGTGCTGTCACTTTCTCTGAAATACGATTGCGAGGTATTTAAAAGAGTAGTGCCAATTGTTTCATAATATTTCCCAGAATTTTTTCGGATCGTCCCAACAGCGTTGGCAATCAGGTAAGGACTTCCTGTGCAATCAGTCGATAAATATCTAATATTATCTGTTGATACATTCCCAAAATTGTCCAAATAAACGATTTTGTCATTTGATGTGATTATAATTATTGTTGAGCTTGCGTAACTGACTGAATACCCGATTAGGTTACTATCCTTGTCATACACTTCCACCGCAGCGTATGCAACACTACATAATGCTAAAAGAAAGACTCCAACTAAAAATGATCGAATAGCCATATTTGTACCTAATTTTAAAGTTATTGAAACGTGATTACCCCTAATGTTTAGCTTTATTTTTTTTGAAAGGGGTAACATTGCTGCTAGCAATTAGCTTATAATTTTCAATCATGGAATATCGCTACAGAAGTCATACAAAATGCAATAGTTTCGTCTGGGTGATATAATACCGATACCACATGCTGCAGGGGCGTCTTGCCTTGCGAGTCCGCGATTTCAGCCTCACCGACTTTTCGTCGGTGGTTGTTTGGTATAACTGATTACGGGGTTAAAAATACTGATATTTCAATTAGTTCTGAGTCATAATTGGTCGGGCGCTATTTGTTCGATCACATATTAAATGAGCAATGCCAAAGTACCTGAAAGCGACAGTTTCCGGTCCCTGATAAAGGTGTTATCTGCTAATGCTGCCCCGCATCCTCCCTTGATTTCAGAAGAATGGTCTTAATGTAACGGACGAATGAGCGGCCTGGATTATTTTGGTTATTTGTACAAACTGGCACACATCTTAATAGTGAATTTGATGCCATTTTTTCCCTTTAATGTCGATTGATAATGGTTATTATATCACGATTTATCGAAAAACCAATCCGTTATTTAATGACAACTCAACCTCAGCTTGAAAAAAACAGGGGTAGACACTCTGTGGTAGCCCATAGGCAAGGCAGCACACCTTGTAGCAAAATTTAAAAAGAGGTACCTAGAGACTCATTGGAAGCAAAATGCTTTACCTTGAGAACCGCTGACCACAAGTAGAACAGTCAGTAGTGCAGGCCGCTATACTACTTTATAAATGTACCATTATTGAATTCCTCAAAAGCAACTTGTAATTCCTCTTGTGTATTCATCACGATCGGTCCGTACCAGGCAACCGGTTCGTTAAGCGGTTTTCCTGAAACAAGGAGAAAGCGGACAGGTTGTTCGATTGTTGTCACTTGAACAGTGTCACCACTCCGTTCAAAGAGCACAACCGTCTCAGGTTCGCAGGTACATCGACGGTCCATATCAGTCCAGCCATGGCCCACAACTTCATAAGCGTAGGGGTCGCGACAGTCGTCAAAATAGCCTGCTCCTTCGAGTACATAAACAAAACTGGTATAGTCTGCGGGAGAGGGATGAGAGAATATAGTCCCTGGGGGTACAGTTATATCAAGCATTTCCGGTTCGATGACAATATCACGTACAGGTCCCTTCACACCGGCTACCTCACCGGCCACAACTTTGACCTTTACACCATTTTCTAAGACAACTTCCGGGATATCGGTTGCTTTCACCTCTCTATACCGAGGGGGCGTCATCTTTTGGTTAGCCGGAAGGTTAGCCCAGAATTGAAACCCCCACATAGTACCTGTAGGGCTTTCTTTGGGCATTTCTTGATGGATTATACCACTGCCGGCGGTCATCCACTGAACGTCTCCGGCGCCAATGACACCTGCATTGCCCATACTGTCACGATGTTCGACCAGCCCCTCCAAAATATAGGTGATGGTCTCAATGCCTCTGTGTGGATGCCATGGAAACCCTGCGAGATATTCTTCAGGATGGCTGGTATGAAAATCATCCAGCATTAAAAATGGGTCGAACTGCGGCACTTGAGAATATCCGAAGGCACGTTTGAGATGTACACCGGCACCTTCGATAGTGGGCTGGCTTTTAAAAACCTTGGCGATGCGACGAATGGTCATGCGTTTTCCTCCGGTAGCATAATGAGGTCAGAAAAATGGGACTGGTAAACTTACCAGTCAAAACACAAGAAGTTCTTAAGGGATACCCGTCTGAGCTATGTAAGTGATCACAGGTGCACCATATTTGCATGATTATGATTGCCCGCATAGATAGGCTAACGGAGTCTACGCTCACCTGCGAATAATCACGCTTGCAAAAATCTGAATCACCTGAAATCACATACAATTATGATATAGGTGAAAGCAAGGGCGGACGAACCCTGTGTTCAGTTACGAAATCAAAGATACTGGCTCTTTTAAACTCGCTATTGATGGTAGAAATGAAGTTGTTCGTAAATATTCTTTTCTCCCTGTTCGGTGTTGCTTTAGAAAAGAACAATTCACGCAATATTATGTGTATGGTATGCTTGAGCGCTATTCGCCGGAAGCGATCACGACTTTAACCCCATGGTCATGGCAGATTGAACGCAATTTTTGGGGCAATTCCCCGTCGGTAACGAAAGTGTTGATCTGTGAGATATGGCCGATACGGACCGGAGCGTTGCGGTCAAGTTTTATCAGGTCAGCCACCAGAATAACGTGTCTGGCATTGGCAATAATGGCTTGGGCAACCCGCACTTCCCGGAAATCGTAATCGAGCAGGGAGCCATCTTCATCAATGGCAGATACGCCGATAACCGCATAGTCGACCTTGAACTGGTTGATGATATCCACCGCTGCCCCGCCAACAATACCGCCGTCCATGCGACGGACCACTCCTCCGGCGATGATCAGTTCGATCCCCATAAAGTCTTTCATGATATTAACTGCATTAACGTTGTTGGTGATCACCAGCAATCCGTGGTGGTCCTTGAGGGAGTGGGCCACCTGTTCGGTTGTCGTTCCGATATTTATTAAAAGAGAACTTTTATCCGGGATCAATTGCGCCGCAGTTCTGCCAATGGCCTTTTTGCTCTCAGGGGCAAGCAGACGACGTGCCTCATAGCTGACGTTTTCAATACCTGAGCCGACAATGGCACCCCCGTGAATCCGCTGAAGCATTTGTCTCTCGCACAGATCGTTAAGATCTTTTCTTATGGTTTGAGGTGAAACCTTAAAAGATTTCGAGAGTTCTTCAACGTCGACCCTGCCATGTTCTCGGGCCAGGGTAAGGATGTTGTTTTGTCGTTCTGAGAGGTAGTTCATTGTTATCGGAAGCTATTTGCAGGAGGTCTGGCCCGTTGTTTAACGGGAAAGGTTGTTAAATGAATCTGGCGGAATTATTATGTAATTACCTGTTGAAGTCAATTTGAATTTCGAACGAAAGGCGATTATTCCAAACTTCGAAAATGATACTGTGTATTATGTTGAAGAATACGCCTAAAAACAAGTTGATGTTCTCTGGGTAAAAAAACAGCGATAGAAGGGGCACAAGTCTTTGCCGAATATACCATGATCTGCAATAAAGCTGTGGATGAGCAAATATCTGAAGTGCGGCAAACGCCATTGAGCCGATATTAATCTGTTCCGTAAGCAGGGTGGTAAGGCCCGTAGAGTAACCTTTCGCTGGGACAAGTCATAAACAGGCATGAGGAAACGTCTTCCGCCACATAATGAGACTGGTCTGTGCTCTGCGAAATGACCTGGTTGATCGCGGAGTTGATGAGCATGGCTACAAGGTCTCCTGATCCGCCTGACGCATCATCCCACAATTTTACCTGACCACTCCATATCCTTTCGCCGGTTTTCACATCAACCAGCCTTGCCGTTACCTGTACAACCGCAGCACTGTTTACAACCGTATACTTGGTGCCATATTCATTGACGACCAGGTACAGAATACTATCAGCTCCAATGATTTCATCCACCTTGTCAAGTGGGATCTGGTGCATTTCGCCTGGGGTCGGCATTCCGTTTTCTTTCAGGAATTGATCGATAACCGCTACTGGAAAAACGTAATATCCCATTTCTGCCAAAGGTTTGCTCACAGTGGAAAGTACTGAATAGCTCGCTTTGAGATCAGTACTTTCGTTGAGCGGTGGCAAAACCAGGATTGAGCGCGGGTGGCGTTCACGAAAAGCAGTATAATCAGGGGGAGGGCCGGGGGTGGCGCAACCGGAAAGTATGAAAACAGTTGACAAAAAGAGGCCTGTGATTTTACGCATCCTGTCCCTTTATTTGTGTTATGAAACGGTTCATTAATGCCGCTGATTCGGGAAAAGCCTGTTTTTCTGCTTCAAACGACTGTGTCGCCAAATCATACTTTCCCTGCATAAAGTAGAGGTATCCCAGATGAGCTCGAAAACCAGGGGGAAGCGGAAGCCCTTTTGATCTGGCTACCTCTATATCAGCTTCCATTTTTTCAATCTGATTGGAGGCTGATGCCTCATCCGGCTCACAATAGGTGTTGTACACCTGGCTCTCGTAACTTCCCCAATGGTAGAGATTCCTGTTTCCTGTGGCGCATCCGGAAAGAAGAAAGGCTGCAAGCAGACAGAAGAGTAGAATTACACCTTTTATTTCAGCCATTAACAGGGTTCCATTTGCCAGATTCCATGCCTTCAACAAGATGATTCACAGCCTCACGTATGGCCAGGTCCAGCACTTTCCCATTCAATGTAGAATCATACCCTGCTGTTCCGCCTGTTCCGAGAATTTCTCGATTGCTAAGCGTATATTCACCTGCTCCCTGAACTGAAAAGACAACCCCTGACGTCTTTACGTCAACAATGTTAAGTGTCACTTTTGCATAGGCGCTCTGTTGTTTGCCTGCACCCAGTATGCCGAACAGTTGTACGTCGCCGATCTGTTTGCGGCCAAACTCGGTCACCTGTCCGGTTACGACATATTTCGCACCAGCTACGTTTTGCTTGGTTCCTTGCAGTGCAGCTTCCCGGGCGAGTTCTTCCATGTTGGACCTGTCAAGCACATTAAATCTTCCGGTCTGTTGTAAATGGGAAATGAGAATAGTCTTGGATTGGCTGCCAAGCCGATCAATCCCGTCGGAAAAAAGTCCTCTCATGTATTCAGACCGGTTATCGAATTTACCTACAGCCAGAGCAGTCTTGGCACCGTAATACACTGTGTTGGCAGAGGTGACCTGGGTTGGCTGAACCACTTGATTTGTTTCTGTTGCACATCCTGACAGGATAGCTACAAGCACAAACCATGAAATTATACAAAAAGGTTTCTCGAACAGGGCTCTGAATAGATGAAGATATCGTGCTGTCATGCTTTTATCCATTTGTATAGGTTGCTTATTCTGTGAGAGTCAAGATATTTTTCTGATCTGATCACAGTGCCATTATTATTGTGTTTTTGCAAGAAGAGCGCTTTTTCCCCCTTTGCCTCTTGGTCGATCAACCAGGGAAAAACCATTTTCCAATGCTGTATCAATGCTTTTACCAAAAGCGGTGTAATTGACATGAAAATGTGGTTCAACCACCAGCATTTTCCCTCCCTTGCGCAAGGCCTGTTGCACCTGTCGAAAGAATATCTGTTGGTCTGGAGTTTCATGCACCATATAGTATGCCAGAATAAAATCTGCCTGTATGTCTGGGGATAGATCCAGGCTATGTGGCTGGCACTGGTGGAGGAAAACCCGTTTTCTCAGTGCTGTATTGGTGAGTTTTTTGTCTACAATGCTCAGCATTTCCGCCTGAAGGTCAACGGCAATCACCTTGCCATGTTCTCCTGTCATTTCAGCCATGGGAAGGGTGAAAAAACCAGGGCCGCAGCCCAGGTCTATAATTGTATCCCCCTGCGTTATATATTGTCCCACCATTTTTCCGGGTGGTTGAAGCATTCGTCGAAAAATATTATCGAGGGTGAAGGCGTAACGGTGACTGCAGATACTATTATCAGATTCGAAGCCTTTCATGAAAACTCCTTATTATAGAATATCTGTAACTGCTTTGAGGGATTCCCGGCCCCCGACAAGCCTGGTGAGTCACTGGCAGGAAAAGAGTTGGGCAACTCATATCTACTGGAAGCCTGTGACTACTTATGAAAACAGCAACTTTACGGTCGGGTGCTTAAGTATTTTTCAGGATATCAGTGCGCAAGTAAAGTTCCGGCATGAAGTATCCTATTTTACGCAACCCTAAAATCAGCCTTGACGACACTGGAGAGAAAGTGTTTTCTAGTCTGATGAATTGTGAAGAAAGAGCTGAATAGAATGTGAATGGAGATAAATAATACCAGCACCATACCTGTTGAGCAATGCTATTATTCCGCTTCTCTCTTTTATAGAGAATGACAATGTTGTCCTGATGCGTTTGAATTCATTTTCACCTTAATACTGAAGTCCTTTTCCAGCACCCATGATAAAATTTCCCTTTTCCATAAGTCTTGGCCAGAAGATTCTTATAATCATAGGATGCTATGTGTTTGGTCTCCTGTCCATGTTCGTTATTTCTCAAAAAGATTTAAAAACGGTTTCTGAAAAGCTGGAGGTCATAGAGCTTGCCTATGGCCTGAATAATGTGGTGTTGGAAATACGAAGGTATGAAAAGAATTTTTTCCTGTATGAAACCACCGAAGCTCTGGAAAGTAACAAACATCATCTTAAAGATGGGATCGCAAGCGTTGAGCATATGGAAGCCAGCGGAGCAAAATTAAAGGCTCAGCCTCTCTTTCGTCAGTTGAAACAGACGCTTGAAAAGTATCAGGAAGCCATGGCGGAATTATCAAGGGGATTCTATGAAACCTATGTCATCGAGCAGGGGGAACTAACGGATAATATCAGAGCCTATGGACAGGAAATGGTGGAGCTGAGTGACAAGCTTGTGGGGTTTGAGCATTCGCAGATCCAGTCAATTTTAGGGGAGCTTTCCAGGCAGTTGGTTATCTGGTCTTTGGTCGCCCTACTCATAGGAATTATTATTCCCATTCTTATGTCGTTCAATGTGTTGCGTCCGCTCCAGATTATTAAAGAGGCCACCCGGTCCATAGCCAAGGGCGAATTTAAAAAAGTCTCTGTGCTGAATACCCGTGACGAGATGCAGCAGGTATTGGAAGCGTTCAATACCATGGTCGGGGAACTGGAGCGGAGACAGGATCAGCTGGTTCAGTCGCAAAAATTGTCTTCCATAGGTACCCTGAGCGCAGGTATTGCCCATCAGCTGAATAATCCACTTAATAATATTTATACTTCTTGTCAGATAGCCCGCAGCGATTTCGATACATCAGACCCTGATTTCATTAAACAGATGTTGAAAAATATTGATCAGGAAACTTCCCGTGCCCGTGGCATCGTTCTCAGTCTGCTGGAGTTTGCCAGGGAAAAAGAATTTACCCTGCGTATGGAAAACCTGAAGGATATCATTAACAGGGCGGTTCAGCTGGTCCGCAGTCAGGTTCCAGCCTCTATCAAGGTGTCTGTTGAAGTTCCCCGTAAGCTGAATTTACCCATGGACTCCCAACGTATGCAGGAGGTTTTTCTCAATCTAATCATCAATGCCTGCCAGGCTATTCATGGTCCCGGTTCTATTGATATTTCTGCCCGGATTTCTCCTGATGGAAAAAATACGGTAATCAGTGTTCACGATAGTGGCGATGGGGTTTCGAAAGAAATTCGGGATCGTTTGTTTGATCCGTTTTTCACGACCAAGGATGAGGGCATGGGTACAGGTCTCGGACTGTCTATCACCTATGGTATCATTCAAAAGCATAACGGCGAAATCACCGTTGAAAGCGCCCGGGGAGAGGGAACAACCTTTCTCATTACTCTTCCCATGCATACTGAGATGAGCAGGGAGTAGACTGCAGAGACCATGGAGTTGAAAATACTTGTTGTAGATGACGAACCCATCGCCCGGGACAATATCGTTTATATGTTGCAAAAAGACGGGCTCTATGAGGTTGCTTCAGCGGAAAACGGTGACCAGGCTATCGGCCTCTTAAAAAAACAGGAATATGCCCTGATTCTTACCGACCTGCGAATGCAGGGGCAGGATGGCATGGCTGTATTAACGACAGCAAAATCACTCTGGCCGGATACAGAGGTCATTGTCATTACCGGGTATGCTACCATTGATACTGCTGTTGAGGCCATGCGCAAAGGCGCCTATTATTATCTGGCTAAGCCCGTTCAGATTGATGAGCTCATGGTTCTGGTCCAAAAGGCCCTGGAGAAAAGGGGGCTTAAGCTGGAAATTATGCGTCTGCGACAGCAGGTCGCCGCGCAGTCCGGAGCAACGAAAATTATCGGAAACTGTCCAACCACCCAGCTCCTTAAAGAAACCATAAAGCAGGTTGCACAGCTTGACTGTAACGTCTTGATACAGGGAGAAACGGGAACCGGTAAGGAGTTGGTAGCCAAAGTCATCCATGAGCTCAGTCCCAGGGCATCACAACGATTTGTGGCTTTCAACTGTGGCGCGTTTACCGAAGAACTGATCACTTCTGAACTTTTCGGCCATGAAAAGGGCGCGTTTACCGGTGCTTCGCAAGTGAAAAAAGGTTTGCTTGAGCTGGCTGATGGCGGAACTGTATTTTTTGATGAAATCGGAGAATTGTGCCTTGCCATGCAGGTTAAATTGCTCCGTGTTCTCCAGGAACGGACTTTTCGCCGGGTTGGTGGAACCAAGGAAATATCCGTGGATGTCCGGATACTGGCAGCCACTAATAAGGATTTGAAGAAAGAATCCCAGGAAGGGAGTTTTCGTCAGGATCTTTTTTATCGCCTGGACGTCCTGGCCATCCAGGTACCTTCCCTGGCCGAGCGCAGGGAAGACATTCCGCTGCTGATCAACCATTTTCTCGCTAAACATGCTCCTAATATTTCTGCGATTCCCAAAATATCCAGGGAGGTCATGGACAGCCTTCTTGCTTATCAGTATCCAGGTAATATTCGCGAGTTGGAAAATATTGCACAACGGCTTTTACTCCCCAACAGTGGCGATGTTCTGGCCTCTGTAACTGGTGAGAGTTTCATCGCAGATACGTTTGTTCCTCAAAATGATGGCGTTACCGACTGGCCGTCCCTTGAAGAACACGAGAAACAATATATTCTGCAGGTGCTTGATGAGGTTGAAGGCAATAAATCCAAGGCAGCAAAAATTCTGCAGATTGACCGGGTGTCCCTGTGGCGTAAAATTAAACGCTATGGTCTTGACCAGCCGGGATAAACGGACTCGCATAGGGCAGGAGCCCGCAGGTATGGTGCTGCAAGCTCACTGTAGGGTAACTTTTCACGTGGGCTGTGTTTTTACCAGCAGAAGTGCGTGAAGGTCTTCGCTGTCCAGGCTGCCCTTGGATAGGATATTTCAGCTTTATGCCCTATTCAGCAGTATTGGTATCATTTTGTCAACATGGTCTACCAGGACCACCTCCAATCCATCCCGCAGTTCCTGGGGAATGGTTTCCACCTCTTCACCATTAGCCTCGGGAAGATACACGGTAGTGATTCCCGAACGTTGCGCAGCAAGAAGTTTTTCCCGAATGCCGCTTACCGGCAGAACGCGGCCGCTCAGGGAAAGCTCACCGGTCATGGCTATATCGCGTTTGGATGGCGTTTGGGTGAGGAGTGAGAGAAGGGCTGCAAAAATGGTTATTCCAGCTGACGGCCCGTCTTTTGAGACCGCTCCTGCAGGAAAATGAATGTGGATGTCATACTCATGAAACATCTGCTGCTCGATATTAAATTCAGCAGCACGGCTCCTGATAAGACTGAGTACCGTTTGCGCGGATTCCTGAAGGATTTCTCCCAGCGAACCTGTCAGGATAAGCCTGCCGTTTCCCTTCATGGAGACTGATTCCACTGAGATTGTTTCTCCGCCAGTGGCTGACCAGACCAGTCCAGTGGTTATCCCGATCTTGGGTTCTTTTTCTGCAGCGTCCTTGAAAAATTTTCTTGGCCCCAGGAATTCCTTGATCATATCACTACGGATTTCGTGCTCCACAGACTGATCTGGTGAACTGAGTTTGTTAAATGCCAGTTTTCTACAGATAGTCGCAACCTCTCTTTCAAGATTACGCAATCCTGATTCCTTAGTGTATTCAGTAACTATTTTGGTAATGGCTTCCGGTTGGAAGCTGATGGGTTCCCTGTCAAGTCCTGCTGCTTTCAACTGTCGTGGTATAATGAACTTACGCGCTATTTGGTTTTTTTCCCGTTCTGTATATCCTGAGAATTCTATGACCTCCATGCGGTCTCGCAAGGGGCCTGGCAATTGGCTGAGGTCGTTTGCCGTGGCAATGAACATAATCCTGGAGAGGTTAAACGGTACATCCAGATAATGGTCCATAAACCGAACATTCTGCTCAGGATCAAGGACCTCCAGCATAACAGAACCGGGATCCCCCCGGAAATCTTTACCAATCTTGTCCAGCTCATCCAGCATAAAAACCGGGTTGTTTACACCTACTCGCTTCAGCTCATTTATTATTCGCCCAGGCATTGCCCCAACATATGTACGTCTGTGCCCTCGCAACTCAGCTTCGTCACGCAGACCGGCTAGAGAAACCCGTATAAACTGCATATGTAGGGCTTCGGCAATGGCTCGCCCAACGGTCGTTTTACCAGTACCCGGAGGGCCAGTAAAACAGAGGATGGGGCCTTTACTTATTTCATTGGTGCGTTTTATACGAAGCGTTTCTTCAACGGTCTTTTTAAGTTCATTTAGATTAACCGGTTTGCCGAGATAATGCGCTGCACCGTTTTTTAATGCTTTCACTGCAGAATCAACAGTGGCAAATCCGGTGACCAGAATCATTGGGATATCCTGATAAGACTGATTGACCCTGTCAAGCAACTCCAGGCCATCCATCTGGTCCATTTTCAGGTCGCTGATAATGAGATCTATATCTTCTTTTTGCAGAATTTCCAGGGCTTCGACACCATTGGTTGCGCATTTGCAGACATATCCGGCTTTGCCGAGAAAATGATCCATATTTGCCCGGGCAATGTCTTCATCATCTACCAGTAAAATTGTCTGGGCAACTGTTTCTCGTAATGTTTTTGCTGCCAGAAATTCCAGGATACGCTGCTTAACCTGGTTCAGGCCAAAGTGCCGTTCATCCAGAATAGCTGCTGCTCGTTGCAGGTTGAGGTGTCCCTGGGTGAAGGTGTTCCATGGAAGAGCTAGGATCAGGTCAATGTAGTTGAGGCTGACCCCATATTCGGCGAGGCCGGGGTCTGATTTTTCCAGTCGTTCAAGCTCTCGGTGGATGGCTTCACTCGCAGGTTGTGGCAGGTCAGCCTTTGCGATTCTGGCTTTGAGCTCATCCAGGTGAGAATCTTCAACTTCCTGCTCCGGGGCAGGCTCAACGTGCGCGTCCTTTTTTTTAAAGAACATCTTGGGGACTCCCTAGTGCGATAATGGCTGGTAGCCGTTTACCAGCAACCCATTTTCGTTCAAACAGGCCTCATCGCTCTAGTTGTCTTTGGGAGGAGGCCTGTTTGAACGCACCTGGAGTACTGGACAAACGATTACAGATATCGGGTTATGCCTGTTTGTTCATACCCCGGTGAACTGTTGTTGTATTTGCCCCCCTGACAAGAGCACCGCTTGGAGATAACCAGATGCAGTTGGTTGATGGTGCTCATGTCAGGCTGAAGAGGGATACGATCAAGATCGTGTATGGGGCAAAAACTATACTCGAAGCGCAGGGCGACGCTGCTTGCCAGGCTTCTTGATTTTTTTTGTTGAAGGTTGCGGGTTTTGTGCCTTGTTGGGTACCGATTGCCTGCCGGTTAATTGGGCGCAATGAAAAAATACATACCAATCATCTCGGCGAGAATCAATACCTTCTGCCTTGTCAACAGATTTCTTTTTTTCTGTGTTTTGCCTGGATGCATATTTTGTGCATACAGAGAGCAAATGCAGGGCACCTACAGCAGCAACAACAACTGCGAAATATTGTATGGGTTCCATGGCTTTCCTCTCGGGCTGAAAGGAGGTGATGTTTGAAAACACCTCCTTTTGTCAGGTTTCACTTCCCCTGACATGGCACTGTTCGTGCTGATCAGGGGAGTGGACTGGCATAGTTTTCTTCGTTGTGCGAAGAATGTAGTTGCCGAACGTGCAGGCTTCAGCTGTGATTGACTGCTTCACCAACGACCTGTGCCTGTTTTTCTGCATTTGCCTGCAGCATGCCCTTGATCATGGCGACAGAGATGATGATGCCCGCTACAGCAAGAGCTGCCATCAATGCCCAGAAACTGATCTGATCAAGACCGAATACCATGCTTTCTTTGAGCTGTGGAATCAGATTAAGATCAGCAAGATATCCTGGTATTTTGGCTCCGCGGGAGACCGCAACAATCAACATTACAGCAGACATAACCAGTTTGATCATATAATCTTTGACATAGGTTGTGCCCAATGCACCGAGCTGAACACCAATGAGTGAACCGGCAAGAATCAGCAGGGTCATACGGATATCAATAAGACCTGAAATACCCCACTGGATTGATCCCCATGCACCCATGATGAAGGCTACAACCAGTTCCGTTGCACTGGATACCAATGCAGACGCACCAACGACATAAATCATGCCGGGAACACCTATAAAACCACCAACTGCGATTGTTGCAGCCAGCATACCTGTAAGCAGACCAACCGGAATGGTGATCCATGCAGAGATTCGTACCTGGGCAACTTTGAACTCCATCATAGGCCACAGGTTGATTTTCTGCAGGGAAATGGCAAGTTTTGAAGGCTTGGCTTCCGCGTTGCCTTTGGAACCTTTCATGGCATCCATCAGGACGTATGCGCCAACGAACAGGAGCACACAGACAAAAACGACGCTGACATACAGGTTTGATCCTGCATTACCCCAGTGATCAAGGATGAATTTCTGAATTTTGATACCTATCTGTACACCAATGATTGCGGTTACGGCCATAACCAGGCCTAATTTCAGGTCTGCCTGTCCGTATTTCCATCGTTTGTATGCACCAACCATTGCTTTAGGGAATTTATGGCACATGTTACTGGCAACAGCCACCGCACCGGGAGCACCCAGAGACATCATTGCCGGAGTGAGGACAAATGCGCCACCTGAACCGATGAAACCGGAGAGCAGTCCACCAATGAGACCGATCACCAGAAATGCGCAGATTTTTGTGACCGTCATATCCATAAACATGATGGATATGTCTTTGATGACATTCGGGCCTGCATGGGTATCCAGGCTGACAAGTACTTTTTTGTCCAGGGTAACGTCTTCAGCTTTTATGGCTTCACCCAGGGAGAGCACTTTGAGGTCTTCGTGACCATCAAGTTTAATTGACGCTGTACCTGCTTTGGCATCTACCTGAACAAACACACCTTTCAAAACATTTTTTGGTGGTGGCCCCCCTGCATAGGCCGTACAGACCAGCGATGTGAGTGCAAGTACTGTCAGCAGTACGAAAAGCAATTTTTTCATGTCTTCCTCCTTATAACGGATTGTAAGCCCGAATTATTTTTTTGCTTCAAGACCGAGAACGGTGAGCAGATTGCTCGCAAAAGCTCCGTGGACAAACGAGAACAAAAATGCGGTCATAACCGGAAATGCGGCATGCCATCCCCCGAGGGTAAATGTCTTGGTGACCAGTGCTTCATTGAAGAAAAGAAACCCATAGGCTGCGAGAGAAAGGGCGCCGAACAACAGCATTTTTCCTACCGGCCTTTTGGGTGTGAAGGCAGGTTGCGTCCTTTTATCCAGTTCAGTGGCTGTGCTTTTTTGCTGACCGGTGGAAGAGCGCTTTTTCTTCTGGGATGTTAACTGCGTTTGGAGTTGTACATTCTGGCTCATTGTGGTGAATCTCCTTATGCTAAGAAAATGAACGGTGACTTTCGACCTGTTCTGACAACAATTCGCATATCAACTACGCAATCACCTGTAATAGCTCTGTGTCGTGATGGGTTGATACTACCCCTGTGTAAAGCAATAGGAATGCCAGAGTATGTTTTTCAATATAAATTAATAAAATCAAGTATTTAATTGTTTTTTAGGGTTCTCTGGAAAACGTTGCGAAATGCAACACTATCTCGGCGATATGTAAAGTTATTTGCGATAATTCAATGGTATGCATGGTTTCTGTTTAGAGGTGTTGCATAATGCAACTATGGTTTGGTAAACTGCAGGTATATGCACATAGGATGTGTCCTGGTTGAACCTGGATTTTATTTGTTAACCTGCTGAATTTAAATGTTAAATCTCTATCTCTACAGAGGGGTTGTTTTCAGGGGCACGAGAATTGAAAATATAGAGATAGCTGGATTGTTGCAAACTGCAACATTGTTGTTGGAGCGATAGGCCTTGTTGAGATGTTTGTATCGTTAAAACAATGCGATGCGTTGCGCGCAAAGGGTGGTACAGTTTTTGATTAAGATATCTGTAAAGCCAAGTTCATGCATCAACGAACAGAACCCCAGGGCAAAGAGGGTGCACCATGAAAAGCAATGCCATAATCACACCTGTCATTCTCATCGTTACCAGAAATTGTCGTCTTTCTTCGTCGGCCATGCAGTTTTCCCTTGCCAGCGCTGAACGACTGGGGTTCAGGGTGTTGGTTGTCTTTGTCAATACATGGCCTTTTTTATGGGAGGGGGGACGAAGCGATAAACTGTTTCGGGAAGCTGCATATAAGCGAATGGAAATGTTCAGGCAGATAGCTTCAACAAAGAACGTCTCCGTCGACCATGTCTTTGAAACAGGAAAGGTCAGCAAGGTTGTACATCGTCTTTGCCGCTTGGTCAGGAATCTGGATTTTATAGTTTTGGATCATGGTATTCAGGAATACAGTGCAGCCACAGCAACGGTTCCTGTTTTTATTATGCGAAAAAATGAGCAGGTCCCTGTCAGGGTATCCTTTTCTCCTGAAAAAAAGGTACGTGATACATGGAACCTGACCCAGGCACCACCAGAGATAAGGGGAATGGCAATGTGGGCCGGTTTGAAAGCTATTGCCCTGATGGCGCTCTATATGACATTTATTCTGCAGGCAGACACTATCATGGAATACTGGACCAAAGGCGGCTGTTATGGAGTACTGCCGGCATGTACAGCATGGCTTTGCTGCTATCTGCAATATTCTGTGCTTGATAGCTGTAAAACTTTGGCACACTGTCTAAAATCGCCAATTTCACCAAGGAAGAGGGGGCGGCCCCAAAGGTATGGGCTCCCTATGGATACGCACAGATCCACGCCTGCAAAGAAAAAGCATATGCATATATCGGTAGAGCCCGCAAAATAGAGTGTTCGTAAGGAGCATGATATGAAAACAATAGTAGCAGCAGTTGATGCTTCCCATACCAGTCGAGTTGTATTTAAAGAGGCTTTGGTACTGGCCGCCAATCTCAGGGCCAGGGTTTTTTTGGTTTCTGTGATTCCCCATTATGAAGGGAATATGAACCGTTTCTGCATAGACGATGCGGAACGTGAATTGGCTGAGCCATTTCGGCAATTTCTTGACCAGGCTGTGGAATATGCAGATTCATTAGGTCTTGAGCTACATACAATGTACCGGAGAGGTAAGCCGGGCAATGAAATTGTCGCCGTTGCCAGGGAGGTGAATGCTTCCCTTATTCTGCTTGGCAGTTCCAGGCGTCATCATGTGGAACGTATGTTGTCAGGGCGTATTCTGGCCGAGGTGATCAGCTATAGCCATTGTGATGTGTTGTTACTTCCAGAAGAAACAGAGATGCGTTTTACCAATCTTTTGGTGGGGATCAGTGGTTCAGAAGCCAGTCTGGAAGCTGAAGCAAGGGCATTTGATATCGCCTTGAGCTATGGCAGCCAGGTGCACGGCATCTGTTCCATAGATTTGCCAGTAGAGAGATCACTACGCTATGAGTATAAGCAGGATGCTGAATGGAAGGCTCGAAAACTGCTGCAGGCCTTTGTCGAGAGAGCAGGAGCCAGAGATGTTTTGGCCCATCCCGCCATGAGTTGGGATCTGCCTGAAAAAAGTATGGTTGAATATGTACAGGAGCATGATATTCACCTTATTATCATTGGCAGTCACAGGGCTTTATCGTTTTTTGAAGTCATGGGAGGCAGTGTAAGTGAGCGTCTTGCCTCAATAACTCCATGTCCTGTGCTGGTGGTGAAACAGTCAGCTCCGGAAAGCTCATTTCTTCCTGTTTCGGCTTTTTGTATTGAAGAGTAGGGGCGATAGGTAAAAATTCTGTTTCAGAGTAAAAGAACTATGTGTCATTCGGCGTACTGGCTTGAATGGCCGGGATAAATACATTCCAGGGAAAAAGATAACGATAACTCAGCGTGATATCTCCCTGTTCCTGCTCATCGTACCCGTCAACTGCGACAAAATAGGTAATATCCTTCTGCACAGAGAAGATGATCTGGCTTGAAAAGTCCGAACCATAATCGTCATTATCCACCAGTTTCACCAGCGTATTGATTGATGTGCCCTTATATGCAGCCAGGGTCGTATCAATTCGGCTGCCATAGGTGTTGAAAGTGATTTTACCGCTTTTAGTGGCTTTGTAGCTGAACCAGATGGAAGAATATGCTGTCTGGCCGTAACCATCTCCGTGATTGGGTTCATCGGGTTCAGCTGTGGCCGCAAGATTAGTAGCTGATACTGTGCCGCTGTCTTCTGACAGTTGAAGGGCATCTGCAAAATTGTCGTTGTCTGGAGGGCCGCCCCAACTGAGAACGATATTTCCCTGTTCCATCTCGTCGTACCCATCCACAGCGATAAAGTAGGTAGTTTCAGCTTGAGCAGATAAAGTAACCAGGCTGGAATATTCATAGCCAACATCATCATTTCCCGCCATCTTGACCAGGTTGTCCAGACTGCTCCCACGGTAGACGGCAAGGGTTGTATCAAAGCTGCTTCCCAAGGTTTGAAAGTAGAAAGAACTGTCCTGGGAAGGCGTGAAGCTGTACCATACAGAGACATAAGCAGTTAAACTGATGCCGTCTCCGTGGTTGGGTTCGTTTGGTTCAGCCGTGGCAAGAATATTCGACCCGGAAATCTGACCAGTTGTCCCTGAAATAACGGTTGCATTGACAAAGTCATCGTTGGGCGGGGCAATGCCCCATGCAAGGATGACATCACCCTGTTCCGAAGCGTCGTACCCATCAACAGCAACATAGTAGGTTGTTCCTGCTGTAGCAGAAAAGGTAACCAGGCTTTGATAATCCACTCCCGTGTCGTCATTGTTGGCCTGTGCCGTAAGGCTGTCGACGGCCGAGCCGGTGTAGACGCCAAGGGTTGTATCAAATGTACTGCCAAAGGTGTTGAAAAAGATGTCACCGTTCGAGGGTGCGGTATACTCAAACCAAATAGATGAATACGCCCCCAGGACTGTTCCGGATGCATGGTTGGGCTCTCCCTGCTCACTGGTCGCCTGGACATTGGAAGTGCTGATTGTTCCTGTGGTGCCGGAAAGTATTGATGGGGTGCTGAAATTATCGTTACTTGGGACATAATAGCCTGAAGATGTTATGAGCAAAGGGAGGAGAAGTGGAAGAGAGACTATTGTCTGGCTAAAAAGAGTACTGCGCATGGTCAAGCTGTAATCCTCAGTTGGAGGATAGAATGTATGATAACGTTTATATCTACAGTGTAGTACTTTTTATAGGTTGAGGTCAAACGCAATTGCTTATGTCAGGTATATCCTTTGCGGTCACAATATGCTGTCATTGACAGAAAATTGATTTTATGGATAGTGAAACGTGTTCACTCCAGATCTCGTCGTTTTAGGAGGAAGTATGCTGAACCCATTTACTCTGCAATCAAAAATTGCACAAATCCAGTCCGACGTTTTGTCTCCATTGTATACTGATCATCCACGTCAGGGGCTTGACTCTCATCAGCAATTGATGGCGCAAACCGGTGATCACATTGCCGCTCATGCAGGCTTTATCAAACAAATCTGTACGAGCACTCTTGTGAGCATTGCGTTTTCCATAGTCAAGTTTCTTGGCGGCGCCCCGCAGCTCACCCGAGAGGATTTCGACCGATTTACGAACTACGTTCGTGACGGGGGACTTGAAGCGATGCTCAAGATGTTGCATGCAGCGGATATGGAAGTAACTTTTATCTCTGAGTTACAAATCCTGCCGGCGAATATCCAGCAAAATGCTCCAGGGATGTTGCGTAAATCCCGAGCGCTTCACGATGAATTCATCACCGATTTTTTTAGAAAACAATACGGCTCCACCAGTGCCGTTCCTGATGCTTTGCGTGAAAATAAAAGCTTATCAGAGGAGTTTATAGAGCGGCTTGCAGCACTTGCCGACACAAATTTGAAAAGGCCGTAAAAAAAATATCCTTGTCCGGGAGGATCACAAAAGGTATTAGCTCTATTGGAAAGAGTGGCATTGCTTTTGTCGGCGCTGATTAGTAACTCGGCTCATGGGCGCTATACAAATACATCTAAAAAGGCGTTCTGAGAGGATTATCCGTCTTTGACTGCTTGCCGGGCGTATGTTTTTTCACCTATAAAAAGCGCAGGGCAGTGCGCATTATGCTGGATACAAAGGAAGACGATGAAGAAAAGATGTGAATGGTGCGGAACCGACCCACTCTATGTGGCTTATCATGATCATGAATGGGGGCTTCCCGTTCATGATGATCGACTCTTGTTTGAATTCCTGATACTGGAAGGCGCACAAGCAGGTCTGAGCTGGCTGACTATTTTGAAGAAGAGAGAGAACTACAGAAAAGCATTTCACTCCTTCGACTATGAACGCATTGCCAAGTATACTGACAAAGATGTGACACGCTTGCTTTCGGATTCCGGCATTGTCCGCAACAGGCTCAAACTGGAATCGGCAATTAAAAATGCACGAGGGGTTGTTGGCATTCAAGAGGAGTATGGATCACTGGATTCATATCTTTGGCGTTATGTTGAAGGCCGTCCTATACAGAACGCCTGGAAATCCATGGAAGAGGTTCCTGTCAAAACAGAATTATCAGCCATGATGAGTAGGGACTTGAAAAAGAGAGGGTTCAATTTCGTGGGCTCGACGATTTGCTACGCCTTTATGCAAGCAGTGGGTATGGTAAATGACCACACAGTCGACTGTTTCCGCCACAAAGAAATCAAAAAGATGAGATTTTGTAACAATGCTATCGACATCGACAAGAAATAGTAAGGCTGTAGGCTGCCATTTTTTGCGTGTCATTACCGACATTAACCTTCTGAAATGAGTACTCCCTCTACCCTATATATATTTTCCGGCCTGCCTGGAGTTGGGAAAACAACTCTTGCAAAAGCTCTTGCGAACAGCATCAAAGCAACCTATCTAAGGATAGATACGATTGAGCAAGGGATCAGGGATTTGTGTGATTTCAAAGTTGAGGGGGAAGGATATCGGTTGGCTTACAAAATAGCCAGCGACAATTTATTGCTCGGAAATAACGTGATAGCTGATTCATGCAACCCTATAAAGTTGACAAGAAATGAGTGGCAAGAAGTTGCCGTAACAGCCAATGCTTCCTTTGTGAATATTGAAATTATTTGCTCAATCAAAGAAATACATAAACAAAGAGCCACATCCAGAAGCTCAGATATTCCTAATTTAAATCTTCCGAGATGGCAGAATATTCTCGAAAGAGAATATGATGAATGGATTGAAGAGCATATAATAATTGATACATCAGAAAAAACGCCGATAGAATGTTTTGATGAATTAAAAGAAAAATTAAAAGTAGATTATCGCTACAAAAAAGGCCATTCCATACCATCCGATATGCGGTCGAATTTTCCCACTTGTAGGTGAGATTGCTACTTCGACGATAAGATTTTATCCTTCAGGTAGTGTCTGTGCATAAAGGAGTATTTTTGCTCAAATTTAGGTCATGCGATGCATTTGACCGCAGACATATAGTTGATATCGCAGTCTTCGCTTACCTTTGAGGATAAAATTTTATGTGTAACGCAAAAAATGGCTAAAAAGATCATGTATAGACAGGCTCCACGGGTCTGTTCTTGCCTTTCGACAAGCATTCGTAAAGATAATATGAGTACGGAGTGTGCGTGTATCAGATTCTAGCTGAAGAAGAAAGTTTTATTGTGGTCAACAAGTCTGCTGGCGTTCATTTTCACAGTCAGTCTGGAAACCTGGGGGTGGCAGCGCAACTGGCTCATGATACAGGGAAAAAATGGTACCCTGTGCATAGACTGGATACCGTAACTTCAGGTTTGTTGCTGTTTGCTCGTACACCAGAAGCTGCAAGAGTATTTTCCACACTGTTTGCTGAACATGGAGTCCAGAAATATTACCTTGCTCTGGCAGAGGGAAAACCTAAAAAAAAGCAGGGGCGCATAGCCGGAGATATGGCTAAAGCTCGCCGCAGCAGGTATAAATTGTTACGTTCAATGGAACATCCGGCCGTAACCCAATTTTTTTCCAGAAGTCTGGTTCCCGGAATCCGTATGTACCTGCTGAAACCGTTGACGGGTAAAACCCATCAGTTGCGGGTGGCCATGGCCTCGCTGGGTACACCAATTCTTGGAGATACCCTTTACGGTGCAAAAGAGAGCGACAGGACATATCTGCATGCCTGGCATCTGGAGTTTGTACTTGCAGGTAGGTTGTATCATTTTACAGCGATGCCTGATCAAGGAGAATTGTATGTTGGTCAAGAGGTCAACGAATTGGTTGCTCAATGGACGTCTCCTTCAAGCCTTCCCTGGCCTGAAAAGCATTTGTAAACGTTAAGGGTCACGGAAAAAATATGTTATCCAATCTTGCTTGTCTCTCAATTCGGTATTTTCCGCGACCCTAAGGAGTAAGAGTTTTGATTAGAGGGGCCATAAGACTTGGCATTCTATACCTTGTTGTCTGGATCATATCCATGTATTGGGATACAGGTCCGGAATTGTACAGGAAGGGGATTGAATGCTTTATGGATGTTTTCTCCTTTTCCTTTCAAATAGATCTTTTTCTCGCCTTTCTGGCGATGGCCATTTTATGGCATCTTGCTGGATTCTGGTTGTGGATATATACAGTCCAGACCGTTCCCAATGAAGGTGCTGTAAAGCCACCGCTTCCCGATCAACCACTGAGATACTTTTTTCGTTTGCGACTGCAGCGCACCACAGGTGCCGTTGTGAGCAGCCTTCTGGCATTTTTATTTGCCTTGCAGGCCTTGCAGAACATTGCCTTTGATTCGTTTGCGCCCGGATTATTTTCGTTTGTTTATACGTTTCCTTTGCTACCGGAACTGGGCAGCAAGTCCACTGCCTGGGTTGTTTATGGAGCTGTTCACCTCTCTGCCGCTTTTCTCGGCTGGCTGTTGTTGGCAGTGCAGAGTCTTAGACAGTTGGGGGCTTCAAGGCATGGGACAAATGCATTTTTACAATATCAGGCAAAGCATAATCCCGTTGCTAAGGCATATGTCATTGTTGTGCTGTTGACCCATTACCCGTTATGCGGGATAACGGCAGGTGCCTTGTCGCACCCTTTCCATGGAATGGTCGTGTTGTGCTCGCTGGTCGGGATTTTAACAGCTGCCTTACTGGGGCAGGTAATCAGCCTGCGCATCATGCGCGGCCATGATATATGGCTGGCTTCCCTTATGGAGAAAGCCCGCATCCAGGGGCGATTTTCCACCGAGTATGGTGTATGGGAATCAACCATGGTGTTTCTGACAGGTGAGAGGCCTTTTCCACTTGGTGCAGAGACTGGTTTTACCCCCAATGCAACTGCATATACTGATAAGAGTGATGGCAGACAAGCCACTGAAGAGGGGGAACAACTTTTAGCCAAAGCAAAAATATATCTTCAAAAAAATAAAACCAGAAAAGCACGCAAGATACTGCAAAAATTACGTAATCATCAAGATTACAGAATTCGTCAGTATGCTGAGGAAGTATTGCATAACCTGTCTCAAGGACATGGCAACCGTTTTCCAATCGCAGGATTGCTACGTATCTCGGCAGTTTTTGTTCTGGCCATAGGCATAGCCGGCAGTCTGGTTCTGGTTTTTCAGTGGGGTACTCTTCCCGGTGCCGAGGAAACAAGGCAACTGGCACGATCTGCTCATTTTCATGTGAAAAAATATAATGACAACGATACAAGCAGGATTCGCCTTTTCGGCAATCGTTATGACTATAGCCTGAACACCAGCCTGGAGAACATTTCAGAAGATTTTCAGCATGCCGTGGTAGCAAGTGAAGATCATCGCTTTTATGACCATGGAGCCTCGTATATCCTGGCGAAATTTACCCAGGCAGGTCTGTATTGTGCTGCCTCCAAGTTGAGTCCATTGTCCAATGGCGCCTGTCACGGAAACAGTACTCTGGCGCAGCAGCTCGCAAGAAATCTATTTTTAAGTGAGGAACGTTCAGTTACCCGTAAACTCAGTGAGCTTGTCTGGGCTTTAAAAATGGAGACAGGTCTGAGCAAAGAAGAAATTCTCGATTTCTACATGAACCGAATCTATCTCGGCAACGGTAATTATGGCATAGAAATGGCTGCCAGAGACTATTTCAATAAGAAAGCAGTCGATCTGCAGGTAAGTGAAGCCGCGTATTTGGCGGCAGCCATAAAACGACCTAGTTGGAATTGGCACCAGGATCGGGACAATGCCAACAAACGTGCGAAGCTTATCCTTGCCCTTATGAAAAAGTATGGATACGCAGAGCCTGGAGATACATTGCATGAGGGATTCAAGCCCCTCAAGGGATACAAAACCCTGCATAAACCATATTTGGGGCACCTCTGGCAATGGGCTAAAGCTGATGTCGCGCCGCTTATGGAATCGTTTCCTGAAGGAAACTATAAGGTGTTGACGACCTTGAACGCCGAAGTTCAGGTGTATGCGGAAAAAGTCCTGAGCAAGGAAATCGCCTATCTCAAAAATATCGGTAAGCCTGTGAGCCAGGGAGCTGTGGTGGTCATGCGACCCGACGGGAAAGTACTCGCAATGGTGGGAGGTGTTGGTGAGAAAGGAAGGCACTTTAACAGAGCCAAGCGTACCACGGGACTTCTACCTCGGCCTCCGGCATCCACATTCAAGCCCTTTGTATATCTGGCAGCTCTTGAAGCCGGATTCAAGCCATCTTCCAGTATTTATGCCGGACCTCTCTCTATCCCGATGGGAGGTCGGGCCGAACCATACCGGCCCCAGAATTACGATGGAAGAAAGTATAATACAGTCAGCCTTCACGATGGTCTCGTCCATTCAATCAATACGGCAGCTGTCCGCCTGCTGCATGACCATGTTGGTTTTGATGCATTATTCGATACAGTTGAGCGTTTGGGAATACAACCCGAGACTTTGGGAAAACAGTGGGGGCTTGCCCTTGGTCAGAGTGGCGTTTCCCTCATTGAAATGACAGCAGCATACGCTGTTTTTGCCAATGGAGGAAGAGAAGTAACACCTTATACCGTGAATTCGATTACCAGTGAATCCGGTAAAACCATCTGGCATCGACCTGAGCATAGAGCCAGGCGGATATTTCAAAAGGAAGATATCTCCAACATGAACCTTATGCTACGTGACGTGGTGCGCCAGGGCACAGGAAAGCAGGCTGTTAGAGGCTTGTCAAAAAATATTATGATCGCTGGAAAGACCGGGACCGGAGATGCGTTTGTTGATGCATGGTTTATAGGATATTGTTCTGATCTTGTTGTTGGTGTTTGGCTTGGTAATGATACGCCGATTGCAATGGAGGGTGTATACGGAGGAACCGGACCAGCACGTGTTTTTAATAACCTGCTCAAGAATTTGTTGAATTATACACATGTTGTTTCAATGGCCGGAACTCTACCCTGATGGTCTTCTCCCGGATTTTGAACAATTATCTTCCCTGCAGAGGGGGGAATATTTAATCGTTTCTATAGGAGAATAACGTAATGAATGTTTTGCTCGTAAACGGCAGTCCACACCAGAATGGCTGTACAAAGGTCGCACTGGATGAAATAGCCGGGGAACTCGAAAAGCATGATGTGGAAAGCACCATGCTTCATATAGGAAAAGAGGGTGTCAAAGGATGCACCGCCTGTATGGGGTGTGTAAAAACAGGATACTGTATCTATAAAGATGATAAGGTTAATGCGTGTATTGATCTTTTGAAGAAGGCAGACGGTTTGATAATCGGATCTCCCGTTTACTTTGCCGGACCCAATGCCTCATTATGTGGATTTCTGGATAGAGTCTTTTATCAAAAGGCAGATCCCTATGCCTTCAAACCTGCAGCCGCCATTACCAGTAGTCGGAGATGTGGAAACAGCGCAGCATTTGACAGGCTCAATAAGTATTTTACTTTTGCCCAGATGCCTATCGTTTCATCCAATTATTGGAATGAAATCCATGGTACAAAAGCTGAGGAAGCACGTCAGGATGAAGAAGGGCTGCAAACCATGAGAATCCTGGCTAAAAATATGGTCTGGTTGCTGAAATGCATTGATGTTGCCAAGAGCACGGTTCCATGTCCGGATCTGGAAAACAGGAATAAAATGAGTTTTATTCGATAAAAAGATCACCTTGTCATTATGGCAAGGTAACTGCTCGCAGTGCACCTGATCTTTCCGCGATCAGCCTGGCTTACGTATGACCCAATACGCTGCGCCAGCCTGATTGCATAAATCTCAGGCGCCCTGTAACCAGTTACAAATACCTGGGAGTTACAAGTTTATCCGTTTCCCCTATGAGTAGTTACATGGCAAGATAGATTTCATTTCGCTCAATAAGGCGAATACTCTTTGGGCGAAATGAAATTATTTTCTCGTTAAAGGGTAGGGCTCATTCGCCACTGCTTTTGAGAATTTCTATCTTGCCTGATATCTTTTCTATATTTTCACTTCCTGAGACTGCCTGGCCAAGTTCGTACAAGCCGGAGGCAGAGCCAAATTTTTTATAAAACATGACCACATCTCCCCAGGGGGCATAGTAGGCAAGGGTGCCTGCCTGTATCCGCATAAAGGGTTCATCCCACGAATGATTGGCAATGGTAAATCTGCCAACATGGGCAGGATAGGAGCGCGGGCTCCAAGATCCTGGGCAGCTTGTGAGGCCTCTTCCGGGGGGCATATGGATATAGGACCATCGTGGATCGTACTGGCCACAATCAAGGAGTACCAGGTCAAATCCGTTAAAGGTCTGGCCGAGCTCTGAAAAGTGCGGACCATAGCCACTGTCTCCGCTGAAAAAGATGCTTCGTTCAGATGTTTCCAGGGCAAACCCCGCCCACAGTGTTTTGGTCAGCTTTGTTAAATTGATTGTCCCAGATAACAGAAAACGTACTGACATCCTGGGAAAAAACAGGCGTAGGGATTGGATATTGGAACTCCCCATCCCTGTAGTTTGGCGATTGTGTTATGTGTTCAAGCCTGTTTCCCTGTGGGAGTTTGCCAAACCTGGGCTGGTTGAAAAGTGCACAGGCTCCCAAGGTAAGACAGACAGATACCGCAAGTATCCAGCCCAATGTGATCAATAGTTTTGTCTCCATAATTTATTCGTTGTTATTGTCCATAGGGAGGGCCCGGTATGTGTAACCTGTTACTGCGCACCTGATATTTTTGTGCTTTATTTGTATTGAAATCGAGGGCTTATTTTCTGCGTCGTCAGGTGTCGTCATAGTATTTGATACGGTGCGTATAACGCACCCTACAGTCCGGGGCCATGCGAAAGACATTGGCAGATTCGTTTTTGGGTTATAGCTACAGGGCAAAAGTAGGGTGCGTCATACGCACCAACATAATTTTTTGTAAACAGGCTGGTCGCGTTTAGCTCAGGAGCACCATGAACAAGACTATTCTGCAAGAGATCTGGTGATAGTAAAACATGGGTTCACCAGATCTCTCAGTACCGTGAATCGTATTTCCTTGTTTTCAGAACCTCTGCGAGAACTTTTTGGGCGGAATCCCCCTGGGCTTTACCGACCTCGGAAGTAAGAACAGAAACAAAATTCTTCACCTGCGTTTCTGTCAAACCGGTATTCATGGCCGCTCCAATATGAAAACCGAGCTGGCTTCCAGCTCCGGACAAATTAGCAAGAGCGGCAATGGTTACCAGTTCTCTGTCCTGGTGGCTGAGCACATCACGGACAAAGATATCAGCGAACAGGTGCTCCTTGAGAAAGGTGTCTATGACAGGTGTAAACTCCTGCCATTTTGCGCCGGAGATATCTTTTTCCAGCCCGGCAAGTTTGGCCCGTACCTGTGCACCGTATTGATCTTTATCAAAGTCAGGCGGAACAGGACTTGCTTCTTTTCCAATGACATCCTCTATACCTTGTGCTTTACGTTCATCAACGATTGTCATGAATGTAGCCAACGCATTCAGGCTACGGGGAAAACCTGTATAGGCATACAGGTGCACCAGCGCTTCTTTGATCTCATTGACTGTCAACCCCGCCTCCAGGCCTTTGACGAGTGCCGGTTTCAGTTTGTCGAGATTACCATCAGCTGTAAATGCAGCTATGGGGATTATTGCTTGCTGACGCGAAGTCAGTGCCTGGTCATTACTCATTGTGTTATCCTCAGAATTGATTGCCAGAGCAGGAGTGCAAAAAAACAGGAACATTAGAAACATATTCAAATATATTTTCATGGTTGGCTCCTCATTTTCCCAGGTATTGTTCATCTGTTACCTTTTCATTTTGGTAAGCCTGCGCTGTATCTATGTGTCTGTAACCCAGGTTGGCAGCTTCTTTGATTGCCTGTGCGTAGTTTTGGAATTTCAACTATATTAGCCAGGGTGCACTTTTCTTCTAAAACCATTAATCCATTTCTTGTCATATTTTGTCTGGAACTTTGCACAATCGAATATATAGCTGGTTTCAGGGTGTCTGATGTTTTCGCAAACAGACTGGCGTCGCGTATGGGGGCATACGTACGACGGGCTGATCGCAGAAAGACCAGGTGTACTGTGAGCAGTCACTTGCAAACTACTATAAGCAGGTCTCGGAATTCCTGTTAGAATGATCCTCCACAATCTTTGCACGATTCTCCAGAAAATACGAATTACCTTGTAAACGGTTATTATGAGGATAGTATTTGAGGAAATCTGAATCAGGAGGAAGCTTATGCAAACAGAGACCCAAAATATTGAGAACGAGAGCAACGTTCTTAAAGACCTTATAAAGACAATGGTCGATAAAATAGACAATTATACTCTCACCAGAGGCAATAAACCGACAACCCTTTATGCACCATTATCAATCTATCGGTATGAGGCTCCCACAGAACTGACCAGCTATGTGCAGGAACCAGCGGTTTGTCTGATTGCGCAGGGACACAAACGTGTGGTACTTGGTGATGATGAGTATTTGTATGATCAGGATCATTATCTGATCACATCGATTGACTTGCCGGTGTCAGCCCAGATCCTTGAAGCGAGCAAAGACAAACCTTACCTGGGCCTTACATTACGACTCGAAAAAAAACAGATTGCTCAAATGATGTTGAATGATCACCTTTCAAGTTCCAGAAACCTGCCAGCTGACAGGGCGTTAGCTGTCAGTAGGCTGGATTTACCTCTCACTCAGGCCTTTCATCGTTTGATACAGCTGCTTGAGCATCCCCAAGATGTTCCTGTACTGGGGCCTCTTGTTCAAGAGGAAATAGTGTACCGTCTACTTACAGGGGAACAGGGAAAACGATTGCAACAGATGACCATGATTGGAAGTCACAGTCATCAGATCGCACGTGCCATTGAATGGTTGAAACAAAATTTTGATAAATCGTTCAAAATTGATGAGCTGGCTGCACTGGCAGGAATGAGTACTTCCAGCCTGCATTATCACTTCCGGGCTGTTACAGCCATGACGCCTTTGCAGTTTCAGAAAAAGTTGCGATTGAATGAGGCCAGGCAACGTATGCTCCTGGAACAGAAAGATGCGACAACAGCAGCTTTTGAGGTCGGTTATGAAAGCCCCTCACAGTTCAGCCGTGAGTACAGCCGTCTGTTTGGAGCACCTCCATCACGGGATATCAAAAGGATACTCGCAACCACAACAAATTGATTATATTTCGCTATGGATGTGATTGCGTTTGTTTATGCATTTTTATCTGCAGTCCTTATGGGGACGATAGGTGTTTTTTCAAAGCTTACCGGTTTGCCTGCTGAAATCATAACTTTTTTCAGGCTTATTTTCGGTGCTGGCTTTATGTTGCTTTTTCTCACACTCATCAGGAAGACGCACCTGGTAAAAGGGTGGCCTTCCTGGCCGGTCCTCATTAATGGCGTCCTCCTGGCTGGTTTTATCATTTTTTATGTACAGGCAATGAATTATACATCGATGGCAAATGCCATCATGCTGGTTTATCTTGCACCGCTTGTCGCCTCAGTTATTGCTCACTTCTTTTTGGGTGAACGATTGACATTTTCTGCTCTTGCCCTGATCTGTCTTGCCTTGTTTGGTTTTGGAATGATGTTAGAGTTTAAAATTGAAATCAGCAGGGAAAGTCGGGAGTTTGTCGGGATTTGTTACGGTTTGCTGGCAACCGCATCCTATGCGGGATTTATCCTGATAAACAGGCTCATCAGCCAGAAAATTCACGTTTACACCAGGACGTTTTGGCAATTATTTACTGGTGGTGTTGTAATGCTTCCCTTTGTCATGTTTTCCATACATGAAGTCAGTATACATGACATTCCCTGGCTGCTAACCGTCGGGTTCTTCCCAGGATTCCTGGCAATCTTTTTTGCAGTTGCCGCACTCAGCCGATTGCCAGTAGCTCTATTTGGAACCATTGCGTATTTCGAACCAGTTGCCGTGGTAATATTTGGTTGGACGATATTTCATGAATCCCTTCATCCTATGCAGATTTCCGGCTGCGGCCTTATACTGTTCAGTGGTATTTTCAAAACAATGATGGTCGGCAGACAATCTAGTTAGTGCCTGTCCATAGATGAGGATTTTTGCTCAAGTTCAAGGCATGCGATAAATTTTACCGCAGACATATAGTTGATATCGGAGTCTTCGCTTACCTTCGAGGATAAAATTTTAAGCATAACGCAAAAATTGGGGAAAAAGACCATTTATGGACAGGCACTAGTTAAGGAATGCAGGCTATTGTTCACGCCCTGCAAATATGCGCAGACCGATACTTCGCGCAATTTTAGGATATGTAGTCTTTTCCGCTATCCTTCAAAGCAATTGAGTTCAGGTAGAATCGTTCAATATCACCATTGTATTGATTTTCGATCTCTAAAAAAGCCTCCGGTAGGCCCGTCATCAGGTAACGTTGCAAGCCATACCGCCGTATCTGCTCCTTCTTCCGGAGTCTTGGTTCCACCTCCTGCACTCATGCGTGTCTGCACCCATCCGGGACACATTGCATTCACTTATTAAAGAAAAAATGAATTGAACTTCTGTCCGTTTTTTCTGTCAGGAGCATATGTGATACAATTACGTTAAATATTTGATTTACCTGTTTGGAATTATCTCGATAACCAAATTTTTATTCTGCTGACCTGTATGGGGTTTGACCGGGTTGACTGACCAGAACGATTATTCAGGAATCATCAATATGATAGATGAGAACAAAGACAAGTCTCAGCTGATTGACGAACTGCGGAAAATGCGAAAGCGCGTAGCTAAACTTGAACAGCAGAGAGCTCCCCATACGATCGAAAGTGTGCATAACTGTGCTCTGCAGGAGAGCGAAGAGCGGCTGCGTCTGGTGCTTGAGGCAACCAACGACGGTATCTGGGATTGGGGTACTGAAACCGGTCAGGTCTACTTCAGTCCGAGTTATTATACCATGCTGGGTTATGAGCCGAATGAATTTGCACCAACGTATGAGAGTTGGCGTCAACTGGTTCACCCGGATGACCTTGAGGCGAGCGAAGCAGTTGTGCAAAAAGCTTTGAAGGATCACACGCCGTTTTCCATTGAGTTTCGGATGAAAGCCAAAAACAATGCATGGCATTGGATTCTTTCCCGAGGAAAAGCGATTGAGAAGGATACAGAAGGAAAACCGCTTCGCATGGTTGGATCTCACACGGATATTACTCAGCGTAAACAAATCGAAGAATCTTTGCGTCTGGCTCGTTTCATTATTGATACCGCTAATATTGGCATCCAGCTCATTCGATCGGATGGGCAGATACAAGAGGTAAACCCCAAAGCCGCGGAACTCACGGGCTATTCTAAGGAGGAACTGGAAACGCTTTCTATTAGCGATATCGATCCTGAGGTGGACAGCAAATCCTGGGATTTATTATGGCAAAATTTAATTCAACGCAAAACGCAATATCTTTTGAGGGAACATACTAGGAAGGACGGTTCCGTAATTCCTGTGGAGATTTTCAGCAACTCTTTGGAGTATCAAGGGAATCTCTATTCTGTTGCTTTTGTCCAGGATATTTCTGAACGTAAACAGGCTGAGGAATCCTTACGCATAACGCAGTTCATTTTTGAGAAGGCTCCCATCGGTATATGGAAAATGGGAAGAGACGCTCAAGTTCTTGATGTCAATGAACAGGGATGTAAGAGTCTTGGTTACAGTAAAGAAAAACTATGCGGTATGGCTGCCTTCGATTTTACACCGGAACTCCAATCAGAAGATTGGGCAAAGGGGATTGATATACTTGATGAGGTTGGCTCCAGAAGTATTGAAGTGCAACATCAGCGAAGAAATGGTGAGATTTTTCCAGTCCAGATTGTAGAAAACCTGATACGGTTTGAGGGAAAAGAATTTCATGTTGCTTTTGTTCAGGATATTACGGAGCGCAAGCAGAAGGAGGAAATATTACGGGAAAAAGATAGATTGCTTCATGATATCGGCAAAATGGCTAGAATTGGCGCTTGGAAATTTGATCCAAAAACGAATATAGCAAGAACTACCGATGAAGTAGCCCGAATATACGATATTGAACATTGTCAAGACGTGCCGGTGGAAACAGGTCTTTCCTTCTATCATGGTGTGCACAGAACAAACCTTGAAAACGCGATCTGGAAAGCAGTTGAGAAAGCCACCCCATATGATTTGGAGCTTGAGATGATTTCTGCTAACCCCCATGACAAGGACAAGTAGTCACAACGAAGCATGAAACTTGAGTGTTGAAATAGAGGGCGAGTCATAGCTATCCTATATCCTTCTGAAAAAACCGCTTAAATTTAATCATGAAGGAGGATAGCCATGACTCAAGGACAAGATACCCCAGCGATTTCAATTATTCATCCGGTATGTTGCGGATTGGATGTTCACAAAGAGAAAATATCGGCCTGCCTGCTCACCAGGGGCTCCCAGGGCCTGGAGGAATCTGAGGTGAGGGAATTTGGAACATTCACCGATGAGCTCATAGAACTCAGAGCGTGGTTGCAAGCAAATGACTGCCCGATTGTGG
>NZ_AUCV01000031.1 GCF_000429945.1 Desulfogranum japonicum DSM 18378
CGACTAACGTTGAAAAAGGCAGGTATTGTGAGTAACTGGGCAAGCATACGTCAGATTCTTTCTACCCAGTGCAGAATGACAATTTCAATGAAGTGTAAGAACGGCAGTACAGTGCACGTGAGAAAAAGTAGCCGCCCGGATGCATCCCAACAGGAAATTTTGTCAGCTCTTGGAGTGCAAAATCTACCAGGTAAGCAGGTGAAGACAACAATATGAATAAAAAGTAACTGCTCACAGAATAAGAAAAAAAGTAGTGCCATAACGGCACATGCTGAACCGGTAAATATCTGTATTTACGATAAATTGTGATCCAGCGTCACGAACTTGGGCTAAATTAAGATAGAGGTAACACATAGGCTTTTTTGAGGCCAGAATCAGCTTGGTAAAGCGGATGTGGTTTCTTTTACCTGGAAAAAGATTGTAGCAGGTTTGGCGGAACGAAGAAGAGTAGGGCAAGCGGACTGTAGAGTCTCGCTTCCCGCGACTTGAGACAATGTCATAATTCTCAAGTACAACTACCTGTTACGAGATAGTGTCTACCAACGAAAATGAGAAAAGATAGATGGTCGAGGAGGGGGGACGGGTCGGTAGAATGCAGGAACCGCCCATGCCTTGAATTATCCTCCCCCCCCTTGGAGGGGATAAGAGGGGGGCTGTGGTATAGAGATAGTATTTTAGCGAATATTATCACCTCAACCCACCGCTCTTATCATGCCCAAAATACTTGAAAACGACCAGTTCAGCAAGCAAGAATTACCCATTCGCTGTCCCCAATGCGCCATGACGGTCACGATCCGCAATGGCAGCAAAAGGGCACACCCTGAAGAAAATTGCCAAATCCGTATTCAATGTTATCTCTGTAAATATCAACGCTGCCCCAGAAAAACATTTTCTGTCCAGCCGTATCCTTTGCTTCCCGTTCTTCGTCGTGTCCTACATCAATCTTGAATAATATGGCAAGATAGGGAACGCAAAACATAAAATTTAATATCTCGCTTATAATTTGCGGAAAAGCATTTCGTAAAGCATCTCCAGGTAGAGGTTTTTTAAATCTTTACCTTGCGAGTATGGCTGTTTCCTCATGTGAAGTGCAGGCAAGCTGTGGGGTCTAAGTTCACTTGTCGAAAGGCGCCAGTGTCTGGTCAAGCGATCTTTCTTGCCTGATTCAATTTCTGTGCATTTGGACTATTACCTTTGGAGAAAATGCTCTATTGTAAACAATGAATGAAGGTTTGATAGTTAATCGCTAATTTTTTTTGTGCAAAGTTTCCAGTGTGTTACAAGAATGTTTAGATAAAACTCGTAATTGCCACTTTGGAAGCGTTTATGGCATTCATTGATTCTGTTCAGCCATTTGTTATTTGAATGTAAGTCGCGCCATTGCATGACTATGTTATGGAAATTTAAGTAGGTTTCAAGCATAAAGCGGCCAATTCTGCCATTAGCATCATAAAACGGGTGAACCATCACAAATTGTTGATAAAATTTTACTGCATTATAGACAGGGTCATCTGGATTTATTGTAAGGCAACTAACCGATTTTTTAACACCATCTTCTATTTTTTCTGTCGAATAACCTGGAAATCGTTGGCTTGGCCCAAAGAAAACAATACCGTTTCCTGGATCCTCAGCGGCACGATACTGACCCGCATTATTAATGATGCCTGAAAAGAGATAGTGATGCAGAGAAAGAGGAAGACGTTCGAATGTTTCAATGAACTCCTCTTCTTCTTTTGTCTTGAGGTGATTAATGAAGTCTTCGGTATTTAGCTTGTCGAAGCGAACAAGGATTTTTATGAGGGCGTCGTCTACTAATGGCGGCGAGCTAACAGGAAAATCCTCCATCAAATCACGGAAATATTCCCTGTCGTGAGAGTCGCATTCGTGATTCAATCCTATTATTCTGCAAAAAAGGAATGAACGAGTTGTTTGAACTCGTGATTGGCTTCATCACTAAGCTTGGCATACTCTTTATAAGAAGAGTAGGTAGCATTAGCAGCTGTTTCTGCTTCATCCATATCAAGGACAAAAGAATGCCAAGTATTAGAATGGAGTAAATGAAAAGCTGCTTCTGTTCTGTCCTTGAGCAAATTTAACGCAAATGGCTGTTTTGAATAATACTCGATAATTGACTGCTCAGAGATAGTCTCTCTATCAGCTGTTTGCTTCCAAGGGTCTTCGTTATGCGTCATTGCGCTTAAAGTGAAAGCAGAATAATCGACATAATTATTCAGAATAAATTTCAGTAGGTCAGCTTGTGAGTCCTTCCAGGTTGGAAAAACTTTGGTGGTAGGAATAGGGCTTGAGCCGTATTGTTGATAGGTCTTGTAAATGTTATAATTCACAGGGCCGTATGTCCATTTTTCAAAACTAACATTAACCCACGGTTCTCCGGCGACAAGAGTCCACACCTTTGCATAGTACGCCAATTTTTGTAATTTCATAGGCGTAATATTTTTTTCTGGGTATGTGTGCAGTATGAATGCTGCTAAGTCCAACGGTTCCATGACTATTCCATGAGTAACTAATTTTGAAAAAACGACTCTAACATAGACACTTTGGCCCAATTTTGTCAACGAGATTGTGTTAGTCTTTGTTGAGAATAATTCTTTATTATAAGCTTATATTCTGTTTTCACAATGTCAAAGAATAATATCATTCATCTGTAATATGGTGGTAGAGTTATGGATGGTGAATTGGGGGGGAGCTATCAAGTGTGAGTTTTAACTTGCTGTTTTTTAGCTTTACTAATGACATTGTAAATATCTCCCCTCCCAACATTATATTCTTTGCGAGTAGTGTGGGGTTCCCCCTGTGTTAGGGTAGTTGCCATCTCGCTGCACAGTCATCAACACTGCCAAGACGGTTACCATAGATTCTGGGACGACCTCTTTCTTTTTTACCTGTTACAATAGGTGCAAAATCCCACAGCGCTATATTTGTGCGCATTCGAGACAGCAAACGATACTTGCCGTCAGCCCCTTGTTTCAAAGGTGCCCAGAGGCCATTATTGCCGAACCAGCTGTCAGTGACTACCAGTACAGTTTTTTGATAATAAGCCTGTACATCTTTCGCCACTTATCCTGTTGATATTGCGTAATATATTTATATTTCTAACTCAAGGTTGGCATAAAAATGAATCATTTTTTATAGTCGTTCTCATTTAGGGGCTCTTCCCATGTTTACTGCCCAGCTTTTAACCTTGCTGCGCAATTTTCAGGAAACTTCAGGTGTATAAGTTTAATGTGTTGTAGGTAAAAATAGCGAGTTGGTGTCAATTTTTTAGCCTGCATTATATTCGAGCCTGTCGAGAATTACGCCGCTATTAATACAGGAGTTCGAGGCCAACTGCAAATGCGGTAGCGTTAGCCCGCCATTGCCTGCAGGGACCACTGGACCAACACCAGATCCCTCGATTGCCGGCTTTTCACCGGGCGCAATACCAGAACCTGGCGTGTTCGTGACCCTTTCTGCGCGAAAGGTGATGGTCTCACCGTCCGCCCCTAATATCTGCACTCAAGGGGGAGCAGGCGCGGTTCAAGGGTGGTGGCGTTTTCCCCACCAACGAACATTTTGTCAGGAACTGAGGCGTAACCGCAAACCCATGCTATGGGAACGCGGGGTTCACCGTCAACGCGGGCGGGACGAAGTGCCAGGACTTTGCCTCGGGCGTTTTTGTTGATGCGGTTGCCCAGCGTTATCGCAATCATGCCATCATTAATGGCAACTGCTGCTGTATAATTGCCAACAATTCGATCAGCAGCGGGCAGGTCGGCTGCCAGATTGTCATGTGGTAGCCGACCATCATGCGCTGTGTAGAAATTCTCCACAGCAACCCTGACGAAATCTGCCAGTCTGAGGGCCTCTTGAACCTGGGAACGAATTACTCGATCCTGGAAAGAAGGCATTGCCATGGTGGTGAGGATACTGATTATAGAAATAACAATCATCAGCTCGACGAGGGTAAATCCTTTTTTGTTATACGGGACCATGATCACTCCTTACTCAGATTACTTCAGCCAGTTTAAACAATGGCAGATACAGTGCGAAAACAAACAAGGTCACAAGCAACGCCGCTGCACAGATGGCAACGATATCAAAGACAAGGACCAGACGACGTTCAATTCGCTGAAACTCCTCCTCGTAATAGGATGCAAGATCGGCATAGACAGCAGGGCCGATGGTGCCACGCTCCGCGACACGAACCATCTGCAGATAAAAGGGGGGGAAAATATTGGTCCGACGCAGTATCTGCAGACCTGAATCCGTTGTTCCAGCCCTTTCCGTAGCATCCTCCAGCATTGTTTTCCAGGATGAAGGGAAGAGAGGTCCGGCAGCCATACGAAGCATAGTCGCGGGGGAGGATTCTTCGCCAGACAATGCGGCCATATACAGGGATAATCGGCAAAGAAAAATGGTTTTGGTCAGCTTTCGCAATCCAGGAACCTGCGAACTCCAGGACAAGACACGATTTCCCAGGAAAAGAAAAAGCAGGACAAGGGTAAGCAGTAAAAATATCGCTAACAGACCATGTCCGTAAAAGGCCGAAGCCAGGGAGATCAGGATCTGAGTCGGCAAGGGTAGCGTTGCACCAAAGCCATCATACATTTCAGCAAAGACGGGGAGAACAAACGTCACCATCAACGCGATGAGGGCCAAGGCGAGAAAAATAATGCAAAACGGATAGGAAAGCGAACGCCTTAGCCTCTTTCGCATGGTACCGCTCTCGTCCAGATCTTTTGCCAACGCAAGAAAGAGGCGTGCCAGAGATTTGCCGGAGAGTCCTCCTTGTATACCCTCAACCAATACTGGCGGGAAAATTTCAGGGTGCCGCCCCATCCCTTCCCACATAGCGACTCCCTGTTGAAGGTCTGCATTGAGCGCAACCATCGTGTCCTGGAGCCGGGATCCATCACTCTCCTCGCCGATGATTGCCACTATCTCTTCAAGAGGAGTCTCCCGAGACAAGAGTGCGGCAAATTGCCGGTAAAGAATAATACGTTGTTGTTTCTGTCGCATGTATCGCACCTTTCTATTTCAGATCGTATAAAATATAGTTTTCATCACGGACATCACTTCCTGCGCCATCGCCTTGCCTCCCCGCGTCTCCTTCCGCAACCCAGACAAGCGGGCCCAGGCTATCTCCCCCCAAAATCCGAGCCCGCAACCAGACATGCGCCACCGGTTCGTCCTCAAGATGCTCAGGGGCATGCACAGGTCCGGTTAAGTTAATCTTAAAGGCACCATCGCGAAAGCAGGCATCGATATCAGGGCCATACTGCGGTTGTGGTACGGCTCTGTCCGTCCAGTAACCGGTGAGGGCAAAATCTGCCATGGCATCTGCGCGGGAATCGTTGACCGCGAGAAGATGGGAGAGAACAGACACCTTTTTCAAAAGAAGCTGGGAGGAATTGACAGCACAGAAAAGCAAGGCACAGATAGTAGATATTGAAAAAATGACATCGAAAAAGAGCTGGCGAAAAAACGCACTGTCCCTGTGATCGGGTCTTGTCCTCATTTGCACTTTTCCTTCGTCCAGCTAAATATCCCGTTAAGATCATCCCCCTGTAACTCGGGATGGATACTCATAGTTTTGTTTTCACAGCCCCCAGAAAAGGTGTCGTTGAAATGGACATGGATAACCCCATGGTCTACGGCTATGGAATCGATATATTTCCCCTTGATGGCGTTCGGCACCGGCTGTCCGCAGCTCATGTTATCACGGGGCATCTCGCCTGTATGTGCATAATATTCTAGGATATCTTTTTTTATCGGCTCCGTAAGCCTGTCACCTTCCACAAGAATGGCCCGATGCCGATAGGCAGAAAATTGCGGGATGGCGATGGCGGCCAGTACTCCGATAATCGAAACAACGTACATAAGCTCGATCATGGTGAATCCTTGCTCTATATTCCCATTTCTTTTCATAGCAACACTCTCTAAAAAATCTCGGCGAAGTGGTCCCACTTTTCCGACCAAATCCCTTGTGAGTTAAATTCAATTGTAACTGCTCACAGCGCACCTGATCTTTGCACGATCAACCTGACTCACGTATGACCCAATACGCTGCACCAATCTGCTTACAAAATTTCAGGTTCCCTGTAACTCCTTACAAAGAGGGGGAATTCTCAAGCTTATGGGGCTCCTCTGTGAGCAGCTACCTTTTTATTACGATTATGTGATGAGATTTCAAGCGATAGAATTTCTCCTTATAGTACGACTTCTTCATTTTTACTGCCGACCAGGTCTTCTCAAAGGTTTTTCTTATCATTAGAAAACTCGTCTACTCTTGGGGAAGTGGAGTATTCCTAGGGATTCTTGAATAGAAAGGCTGATTATCACATATATGTAAGGAATGATGCTTTTTTGTCTGTTTTTATCACACAAATGGGAATTGATGACAGGGGTAAAGAGACCTGAGTGTTAACAGCTAATTTACTCTGAAAATATCAGTTTATATAAAATCAGACTGTTATGTCAAAAAAAACTTAAAAGATCGGGCGTGGATAAAAAACGGCATGCATTTTGTTAAGAGTTCGTTATTACCATTTTTAAAATTCGTAATAATGAAAAAGGAGAGAAACAATGAAAACGGGAATGAAATGGTTGATGAGTGCACTGGCACTCCTGATCACGGCGTGCAATGTGCAGGCTGGAGCATTAAAAATTGCGTACAGTGATTGGCCTGGATGGATTGCCTGGGATATCGCTGAGCGAAAAGGCTTTTTCGAAAAAGCAGGTGTTGATGTAGAGCTGAAATGGTTTGAGTACATGGCTTCCATGGATGCCTTTGCCGCCGGACAGGTTGATGCTGTCTGTGTTGCACATGCCGATGCGCTTGTGCTTAACGCAACCGGCGCCAGAAACATCATGATTCTGGTGAACGATTACAGCAATGGTAATGACAAAATTGTGGCTGCACCCGGTATTAGTTCCGTAAAAGAACTGAAAGGAAAAAAGATCGGTGTTGAGCTTGGTCTTGTTTCCCACCTATTACTGGTTAACGCCCTTGCCGAAAACGGTATGAGCGAAGCAGACGTTACCCTTGTAAACGTGCCTACTCATCAGACCGCACAGGTGCTTGCTTCCGGTGATGTAGATGCAATCGTTGCCTGGCAGCCGAACTCTGGTCAGGCGCTGAAGTCAGTACCCGGCTCTACTGCTGTTTACACCTCAGCCGATGCTCCCGGTCTTATCTATGATACGCTTGCCGTATCACTGAAATCAGTTCTTGAGCGTCGTGACGACTGGATGAAAGTTGCTGCTGCCTGGTATGACGTTGTCGCTTACATGAAGGACCCTGCCAACAAAAAAGAGATGCTTGAGATTCTTTCTGCCCGTGTTTCACTCACCCCTGAAGAGTATGAACCGTTTCTTGAAGGAACCAAAATTCTTGAGCTTCCTGAAGTCCTTAAAGTTCTCGAGATCAAAGAAGGTTTCGGCAGTCTCTATGGCTCAAGTGATGTTACCAATGATTTCTTTGTTACAAACAAGGTCTATGAAGAGCCAGTAAACGTGAAGAAGTCCATCGATCCTTCTTTTTCCAAGCAGTTGGTCAAGTAAGGGAGATTGAAGTCCATGTCTTGGTTTCTTATGCAAAAAGATCTGCCCGGCCGAAAAAGGCTGATGCTGATTATCACCTCGTTCCTTCTGCCGCTCGCGGTATGGTCGGTTATCAGTTACACCCCCTTTATCTGGCATCCGTTGATGAAGGTGGTTGATGCCGGTGACAGCCTGTATGTCGAAGAAGGGCAGCGGATTTCAATCTCTGTTTTTGAACAGGAAAACCAGCGGCTCAAAGAGAGTGGGGGAAGTGTTATAACAGGTGTGAGAGCAAATCCTGTATACCTTCCTCCGCCGCATAAGGTTTTAACGGCTGTCTATACCGCCTTTAAAACTGAACCGAGAAGGCCTGGCGATCCGTGGCTGCATGAGAGTCTTGTTCATAGTATTCGAGTGGTATTTTACGGGTTCATGCTTTCATCAATTATCGGTGTACCCCTTGGCATCATGTGCGGTGTCTTTGACTTCTTTTCAAAACTGACCGAGCCGTTTTTTGAGTTTTTTCGTTACATGCCGGCGCCGGTATTCGGCGCACTTGCCGTGGCAGTGCTTGGCATCAATGACAGCCCGAAAATAGCGATTATCTTTATCGGCACTTTTTTTCAGCAGGTTCTGGTCATTGCCAACACCACAAGACAGTTGCCCTCTCCATTGCTCGAAGCCGCCCAGACTCTGGGCGCGGAGGGAATCACCCTGTTCAAGAAGGTGGTGCTCCCGGCAATAGCCCCGCATGTTTTTCTTGATATGCGGATTCTGCTCGGCTGGGCATGGACCTACCTCATTGTTGCCGAAGTAGTTGGAACGAGTACCGGTATTACCTGGTTTATCAATCAGCAGGCAAAATACCGGATTTATGAAAACGTGTATGCGGCGATTTTGATGATCGGTTTGATCGGCCTCTTCACAGATATGGTGCTTGCATGGATCGGACGTAACCTCTTTGTCTGGACAGGTGGACGCAGAAGTTCATTTTTTCAGATGCTGGTTGAGTTTGTGAGCACCCCGCGCGATAAAACTTTTAGCATCGTAGACAAGCGGGGTTTGCGTCATGAATAAGCTGCAGCTACCAAGTTATAAGGAGCAGGCGCCTGAAGTTGCTGAGCGGTTCAGAAAACTGAAAGAGCGAGAAGTCATTCTTGAAACAGCAGATCTGACCAAAAAATTTGAAGTAGAAAAAGGTGCAGTCACAGCGCTTGAGAAGGTTTCTTTTAAGGCGTATCGAAGAGAATTTCTTTCAGTTATCGGTCCGTCTGGCTGCGGCAAATCAACCCTGATACGCATTCTTTCAGGGCTTGAGACTGCAACAGAAGGAAGCGTTTTACTTGACGGGAAACCGGTAACCAAGCCTGGTCCTGAAAGGGGTATGGTGTTTCAGGGGTACACCCTGTTTCCGTGGCTCAGTGTCAAAAAGAACGTCATGTTCGGCCTCGAGGTGGCAGGTAGAAGCCGCAATGGTGCCGAAGCTGAAGCGCTGCAGTGGATAGAGATGGTCGGCCTTGAAAAATTTGTCGATCACTATCCGGCCCAGCTTTCAGGCGGCATGCAGCAGCGGGTTGCTATTGCAAGGGCGCTTGCTAATCAGCCCAGAGTGCTGCTGATGGATGAGCCTTTCGGTGCGCTCGATGCTCAGACCAGAGCGAAAATGCAGTCCTATCTTTTGCAGATCTGGAGAAATGTCGATATCACCATCATCTTTATTACCCATGATCTTGATGAGGCGGTCTACCTCTCCGACCGTATTCTGGTACTTGACGCCAATCCCGGTCGGGTAAATGAAATGATAGAAGTTCCGGTGGCAAGACCACGATCATCCAAGCAGCATCTGAATCCTGAATATCTGGCAACAAAGGCTCATATTGAGTCATTGATCCACCCACCCGGCGATGACGATGATGACACACTGCCGATGATCAAGCTGACAAAAGCAGGGGATGAGATTGTTTAGCGCGAAAAAGCGTGATGCAGCAATTTAAAAAAATAGAGACCAATAGAACCATGGCGAAACAGAAAACAGAAAAAGTCCACAGAATCAGTATTTCACTGCCTGAGAGTTTAACTGTAGAGCTTGACCAGATGGTTATCGACGGGGGGTATCAGAATCGCAGTCAGGCTGTTGCCCATATGATACGCAATAATCTTGATGATTACTACGGTGGCAAGGGCAGCCAGATCATGGCCGGGACAGTGACCTTGGTCTATGACGAATCAAAGCCTAACCTGCGGCAGAAACTTGTAGAGATTAAGCGCCAGTACATCGATACGGTTATTTCGTCACTCAACGTTCTACTTGAAAATAATCATTCTCTCGAGGTTCTGCAGGTTCAGGGCCCGGTGAAGACATTGAATACGATAGTTAAGGAAATCCGTGCGTGCAAAGGGGTTGAAAGTTGCAAAATAGCTCTTACTTCAACGATCATGCCGCCGATCCATATCAAGGAAGGAGTAAACAATGGATAAGGAATTCAGTCATAGCGAATCACCTCTGGTTCAAAAAATAATTGACGGAGGATGGAACTGGTCTCATGTGGTTAAACGCGGCATGTCGATACGATTTACCGACCTTGAAGGAGGAGCGAATCTGTCGGCTCTTTTCTATAACGCCACCAATTTCTCCGAGCGCTACAACATGGGAGATACCCTGAAAATTCAGCATATTTCCTACATGTGTAAAAACCGCTGCATTTATTCCGATATGGGTAGAATATTGATGTCCGTTATCGATGATAGCCTTGGCTGGCACGACATGATCTGCGGTGTGAGTTACCCGGAGACCATTCAAACCCGATTTGGCGCCAAAAGTTATCAGGAATTTCACAATGAGTTTCACAGAAACGGATATGACTCCTTGATGATTGAGCTTGCCAAACACGGTTTGGGCAAACGCGATTTTATTGAAACCATCAATTTTTTCAGTAAAGTCGGTGTTGATCAGGATGGCGGCCTGGGTTTTGTCGAAAATCACTCAAAACCGGGCGATTTTGTCGAACTGCGGGCTGAGATGGACACGCTTGTTGTGGTCGATGCCGGAATGCATCCGCTTAATCCTTCTGCTTCCTACCTGAAAAAACCCGTTGAGGTAACCATTGCCCCATGTGATCCGGCAAAGCAGGACGACCCGTGCAAACATTTTTGTGCGGAGAATGAACGCGGCTTTTTTAATACCGAACAATATAACTACGCAGGCTGAGCGGGGGCAATATGGAATTTACAGAAAGCAGTTTGAAAAAAGAAGACGCCGTTCATACAGCCGAAGTTATGGCAGGTGACGGCTGGATGTATGCATTAAAAAAAGGTCAGGTACTGCGCATTACAGACTTGAAGGGGAATCAGGCTGTGGACACGATCTTCTTTAATGCGCAAAACACGATGGAGCGGTATCACTCAACCAACACCATTGTTGGTCAGCAGAATGTCTATATCTCAACCGGTACAGCGCTCAGGTCCAATGAAAATAATGTGATGCTGACCGTGGTGGCAGACACCTGCGGTCGTCATGACACGCTTGGCAGCGCCTGTTCATGTGAGAGCAATACCGTACGGTACGCCCTTGATAAACGGTATATGCACTCATGCCGCGACATTTTTCTTAAAGCTTTGCTCGACTGGGGTTGTGACATGGATAAGCGGGACCAGGTCTGCAACATCAATTTTTTTATGAACGTGCCGGTCAACCCGGACGGCGGGTCAAATTTTGAAGATGGCCTTTCAGAGCCTGGCAAGTATGTGGAGCTTCGGGCCGAAATGGATGTGCTGGTGCTGGTGTCAAACTGCCCACAGTTAAACAACCCCTGTAATGCGTATAATCCCACTCCGGTGGAAATGACTATCTGGTAATCATCATTGTTGGGTCAAAAGATATGTTTAATAAAGTTTTAGTCGCCAACCGTGGTGAAATAGCCTGTCGAATCATACGAAGCCTCAAAAAGATGGGAGTTGCATCTGTTGCAGTATACTCGGAAGCTGATGCCTACTCTCAACACGTCACCGATGCAGATGAAGCCTATTGTATTGGTGGCGCCCAGGCTGCCGAGAGTTATCTGGTGGGTGAGAATATTCTGGCGATTGCAAAAAAGACGGGCGCTCAGGCAATTCATCCCGGTTACGGATTCTTGAGTGAAAATAGTAGCTTTTGTGAAAGATGTGAACAAGAGGGCGTTCGATTCATTGGACCGACCATCAGCCAGATGGAGGATTTCGGTCTTAAACACCGGTCCAGGGAGCTGGCGGAACAATTCGGTGTCCCTCTGGTTCCCGGCTCATCGCTGCTCGATTCAGCTGAGATGGCATTGGCTGAAGCAGACCGGATAGGTTACCCGGTCATGCTGAAAAGCAGTGCTGGCGGCGGCGGTATCGGTATGGCCCTTTGCCGGGATGACAAAGATATTAGCGAAAATTTTGAACGTATTAAGCGGCTCGGCGAAAATAACTTTAATGATGGTGCCGTATTCCTGGAAAAATGTATCGAGCACGCCCGCCACGTTGAGGTGCAGGTCTTTGGTGACGGCAAGGGCAAAGCCCTGATTCTAGGAGATAGAGACTGTTCGGTTCAGCGCAGAAACCAGAAGGTGATTGAAGAAACACCGGCACCGAACCTGCCTGATTCCGTGAGAGAAAAGCTGCACAGTTCCGCCAAACGACTGGTTGAGGGCGTTGCCTATCGCTCAGCCGGAACGGTCGAATTTGTCTATGACAATGATACGCAGCAGTTCTATTTTCTCGAGGTCAACACCCGGCTTCAGGTCGAGCACTGTGTTACAGAAGAGATATACGGGGTTGATCTGGTTGAATGGATGATTCGTCTTGCAGCCGGTGATTTGGATGATCTTGATACCATGCAATGTGCTGCCAACGGTGCTGCCATTGAGGTTCGTCTTTATGCCGAAGACCCAGGCAAAAATTATCAGCCTTCAACCGGCGTATTGACGGAGGTCGTTTTCCCGGAAGATGTGCGGCTTGAGAGCTGGGTGACAGCGGGAACAGAGGTGAGTGCCTTTTATGATCCGCTGCTGGCAAAACTCATTGTTCATGCAAAGAATCGTGAAGAGGCGGTGAAGAAGCTGCGGAAAGCGCTTGATGAATCGTCCTTATCTGGTCTTGAAACCAACCTCATCCTGCTGAGACAGCTTGCTGCCAGTCAACCGTTTGTCGTTGGCGACTATACGACCAGGATGGCGGACAAGATCACCTATTCGGCTCCGACGTTTACGGTGCTGCGACCGGGGATGCAGACCACCGTCCAGGACTTTCCCGGACGCACCGGCTACTGGGCAGTTGGCGTGCCGCCATCCGGGCCGATGGACAGCTTAAGCCACCGGTTGGCCAACAGGGTTGTCGGCAATAGTGAGGAGGCTGCCTGTCTTGAGATTACAGCAAGCGGCCCTGAGATAGAATTTAATACCGATTGCCTTATTGGCGTGACCGGGGCCGATTTTAAAACCACCCTTGATGGTGAAAGGGTCGCCCTTTACACGCCGATTGCAGTGAAAGCTGGTATGGTGTTGAAATTCGGTGTTTCCATCACCGGGCAGCGTGGCTACCTGGCAGTGCGTGGCGGGATTGATGTGCCGCTTTATCTTGGCAGCCGGTCGACCTTTACCCTTGGCCAGTTCGGCGGTCATGGCGGGCGCGTTTTAAAAAGTGGCGACGTATTGCATATCGATTCGCTGATTGCAGGTGCCCCGATGTCTCTTGATGCTGAAGAACAACCGCAGTTAACCTCACGCTGGGAAATAGCTGTCCTGTATGGTCCCCATGGCGCACCTGATTTCTTTGATACGGAAGATATCGAGACTTTGTTTTCCACCGATTATGAGGTGCATTACAACTCTAGCAGGACTGGCGTTCGTCTGATTGGCCCTGCCCCCAGGTGGGCCCGTGAAGATGGCGGTGAGGCCGGGCTTCATCCATCCAACATCCATGATAATGCATACGCGATTGGCACGCTGGATTTTACCGGCGACATGCCGGTTATCCTCGGCCCTGACGGTCCAAGTCTTGGCGGTTTTGTCTGTCCGGTAACCATTGTGGCCGGTGAATTATGGAAAATCGGCCAGCTACGTCCCGGTGATAAAGTCCGCTTTATGCAGGTTAATCTCGAAACAGCTATCAGGATTGAGCAGGTGCAGGAGGAGCTGATTGAGCAATTTCAAACAAAAACCAGCGTTCAGCTTCCAGAAGACATGAGGCCGGAGAATGATTCACCGATTGTTTATACCTATGAAGTAGAAGGTGAAACCCGTGTTTTCAGGCGTGCCGGTGACAAATACCTGTTGATCGAATTTGGTGAGCTGGTTCTTGATTTGCGGCTGCGTTTTGCTGTTCACACCCTGATGCTTGAACTGGAGCGCCTTGCCCCTGAAGGGATTATTGATATTACACCGGGAATTCGCTCGTTGCAGATCCACTACGATAACCGTGTACTGCCGCTTGAAAAGTTAATTGCGCTTGCTGTGCAGGCAGAAAAAAATGCAGCGGGAAAAGGAAAACGAAAAGTTCCGGCCAGAATCGTGCACCTGCCGCTCAGCTGGGATGATGAAGCAACCCATAAGGCCATTGAAAAATACACCCAGTCTGTTCGGGCCGATGCACCGTGGTGCCCATCAAATATTGAGTTTATTCGACGCATTAACGGTCTTGATTCAGTCGAGGACGTAAAAAAGATCCTCTTTAGCGCGAAATACCTGGTGATGGGTCTTGGCGATGTCTATCTCGGTGCTCCGGTGGCGACACCGGTTGACCCACGCAACAGGCTGGTGACGACAAAATATAACCCGGCCAGAACATGGACGGCTGAAAACAGTGTCGGTATCGGCGGCGCCTATCTCTGTGTCTACGGCATGGAAGGCCCTGGGGGCTACCAGTTTGTCGGTCGTACCATTCAGATGTGGAACCGTTACAACGTGACCAGGGAGTTTGAAGAGGGAAAACCGTGGCTGTTACGGTTTTTTGACCAGATCAGGTTTTATCCGGTTTCCCACGATGAATTGACCCAGATGCGAAAAGACTTCCCTGCCGGTCAGGTGGGGCTGAAAATCGAAGAGACCGAGTTTGACCTTGATGAGTATGAAAAGTTTCTGGAAGAAAACCGGGAATCGATTCAGCAATTCAAGTCAAGGCAGCAGAATGCCTTTGAGGCAGAACGACAGGACTGGATTGAAAAGGGGCTGCTCAACTTTCAGGCTGATGATTCGCACGCAGGCGATGCCGATTCGGAAGCAACAGTGTTGGCCGGTTGTGAACCGATTGAAAGCGAGGTGGCCGGCAGCTTGTGGAAGGTGCTTGTCAGCGAAGGGCAATCGGTTGCAAAGGGTGAGACAGTTGCGATCATTGAATGCATGAAAATGGAATTCAACCTGATGGCACACTGTGAGGGAACGGTTAAACAGCTTTTCTGCGCTGAAGGTGATGTCGTTGCATCAGGGCAGCAGCTGCTGGCAATTGATCCGGCTTAAGAGAGGGGAATATGAATCTTTGTATACACAACCTGAAAGAACTGTACCGCAAGGGAAGCCTTACTCCCGAACAGTTATGTCAACAGCTGCTGAAAAAATGTAAGGAGGAAACTTCCCCGGTCTGGATTTATCTGTTGAGTGAAAATGAGCTGGAGCCCTACTTGAACAGATTAAAAGAGTTCAGGCCGGATGAACTTCCACTGTATGGCGTACCCTTTGCCATTAAGGATAACATTGATTTGGCCTTGGTGCCTACCACAGCAGGTTGTCCGGCTTATGCCTATACACCGCAGAAATCTGCCTTTGTGGTGCAGCGTTTGATTGATGCTGGTGCTATTCCTCTTGGCAAAACCAACCTTGATCAATTTGCCACCGGGCTGGTGGGGGTACGTTCACCATATGGCGCGGTTAATAACAGTTTTGTTCCTGAATATGTTTCGGGCGGCTCAAGCAGTGGTTCTGCTGTAGCCGTGGCAAAGGCGATGTGCAGTTTTTCGCTGGGAACCGATACCGCCGGATCAGGCAGGGTGCCGGCGGCGTTCAATAATATTTTCGGGGTGAAACCAACCAAAGGCCTGCTCAGTAACACAGGGGTTGTACCGGCCTGCAGATCGCTTGATTGTGTCTCTATCTTTGCAGGGACGGCTGAAGATGGAGAGAGGGTGCTATCGGTTGCTGCGGCCAATGATGAAGCTGATCCGTTCAGCAGAAAAGCTTCAAAAGGCTGTAAACCAGAAACACTTGCTCAGAAGTTTACTTACGGCGTACCGCAAAAAAGGCAGCTTGAATTTTTCGGTAACAAAGAATACGAGCAAAGCTTTTATGCAAGCCTTGAACTGCTCGATAAGTTAGGCGGCAAACGGGTTGAAATTGATTTTTCATCCTTTCTTGATGCGGCAAAACTGCTCTATGAAGGGCCGTGGGTTGAAGAGAGAACGGTGGCAGTGGGGGATTTCATCAAAAATCATCTTGATGAGTCTGATCCTGTTGTTGCCGAAATTGTTGCCAAGGCAAAGAGCAGCAGTGGAGCCGAGCTGTTTCAGGCAATCTATACACTGCAGGCGTATAAATCCAAGAGTGATACCGTTTTTGAATCCGTTGATCTTATTGTCACGCCAACGGCCGGCACCTGTTACACCATTGAAGAGGTGCAGGCTGATCCGATCAGGTTGAATTCCAATCTCGGATACTACACCAACTACATGAACTTGCTCGATTATTGTAGTCTTGCAGTGCCAACTGCAATAACCTCAACAGTACCCTTTGGCATTACCCTGGTGGGGCGGGCTTTCACCGATGAAATGCTCTTGGAGTTGGGCGAAAAGATCCACCAGTTGACCGGGTTGCCTCTAGGTGCTGGAACAGAGCAGCCTGTTTTTCACCAGGATAAACAAAAACAGACAGAGAGTGATGTGGTACTTGTTGCAGTGTGCGGCGCACATCTGCAGGGCTTGCCGCTCCATCATCAATTGCAGGCTCTCGATGCAACATTCATCGAAAAGACAACAACATCGAAAAGCTATATGATGTTCGCTCTTGAGACCAAACCACCGAAGCCCGGTCTGATTCGCAATGAATCAAAAGGGCGGAAGCAGGTGGTAGAAGTGTATTCTCTTTCCAAAGAGAATTTCGGCAGTTTTGTTTCTTTTATTCCCCATCCCCTGGGGATCGGGAAGCTTGAGCTTGCAGATGGCAGCTGGGTTTCCGGTTTTATTGCCGAGCCGGTGGTCGTCGAACAGGGGGGTGATATTACCTCTTTCGGTGGCTGGAGAAACTATCTTTCAAGCTTATAGCGGATGAGGTGATACGTAATCGTTTTTTGCATCGGTGACCTTATCTTTCACTCCTTGTAGATGGAGCGCGGCACCTTGGATGGCTTCATAAGAAAGATGAACAAAACCGCCATCGCCTCTCATCTGGTGACCGATCTCCAAAAAGACTTCACTGATGAAGGAGAGTTTATAGAAAACGTTTGGAGGTTGTCGTCAGTTTTCTGTTGTTGCTCTCTGTTCACGCCTGCACTTCATCGTTTATATAAAGGTGACTATTCATAAATTCTCCAACAGACTCAGAGAAATCATGAACACCGACTTGTTGCATGCCTAACCGAAAATGGATCACATGATAGGCCAGCTAATAGATTGGTAGGTGCTCAGAGAGTCTTTAGATTATCTGCTGAGACTGATCCTCAGGTGATTGCCGAACATCGCGAGGAACATGATCATTTTGGAATCTATCGGCAATACTAAGGCATAGGTATTGTCAAGAGTGTGCGTCATTTAATGTACGGATTAATACGTCGTCGTTAAATTCGATATTGACTAGATTTATTTTGGGATGATAGTATGTAAGTACAATACATACGGTTGTCATGTCATAGGCAACATCTTCGCGAGCTTTCAGGCTGTTCGCGGCAGGCGATCTTGGTGACCGGATACACACGACGCGGGAATAGAATACTATTTGTGACAGCGGTTGGTCGGGCACGTCAGTCATGCCAAAGCGTACAAAAGTCCATGGGGCGGATACACGTTGCATTGGGATATACACGATGTAACCCCTCACTGGGGGAGATGGCTCATTTTGAAAGTCTCCAGTATTTGTAACAGGTTACAGGGTTTTTGAGGTCTTTCCAACCAGGCTGGCGAAGCCTATTGTGCATGCGCAAGCCAGGCTGATTATGGAAAGATCAGGCGCACTGTGAGCAGTTGCCAAACGATAATGGTTTGCCAATTAGCACTCTTGTTACCTCGGCATCACTACATGACAGCCAGATACCAATTCCATTGATCAGGCAGACAGGTGAGAATGTGACTTATCTTTACAAAGTCTCTCGCTGCTTGCTTATCTCTTTGAACGATTGCGATGTCAGGTATAGGTAGGCTAATGGAGTCTGCGCTTACCTGCTCAAAATCGAGCTAGTCCAAATATGAAGCACCTGCGGTCAGTTGCAGTTTGGAGGTGAGTGAAAAAAGAAGATACAGACCCCTTGGTTAATTACTAGAAGTCAGCCGAAGCCATGGGCATGTTCAAATTAGTAACACAAATGGATGTGAACAAGAGCTGTTCCCTATGGCTCCGTTCGAAGCGTAACCGTATACAATTCGCTTCTGTGCAGAATGGGAAAGCTGTCCATTGAAACAAGATGTTAGCGTTACAAATATCATAGTCAAAGGACAGGTAAAGGTTTCCTTACACTTGATGTTTGAGTTGTCACCCCGTTGTTAGACAGTGTCTGTTCATAAATGAGAATTTTTGTTTGAGGGTAGGGCTTCTTTAAAATTTTATCACAGGCATGTTTTTGATATTCTGAGATAAAATTTTGAAGCTAATACATCTGCGGGCAAACAGGCTATTTATGGATAGGCCTAGATATATGTCTCCACCTTTTGTACTAGGTTGTCAAAGATGATTTGGCCACGTTGAATAAGATTGATCGTCGGTCATTTTTATAAAAGACTCTACAATAAGGAGTAATACCGTGGTGAAAATAACTTATATGAGCCAACTAGTGAAGAGCAATGAGTGTCATCCCTTACGTTCATGGATGTACAGAATCCTTCTTATTGCCATTGTCGTAGCATCATGTACGACCACATCTTTTGCTGAGGACAAGGTCGTCGTTGTCCCCCTTTGGAGGAATAAAGCAGTGGCCAGCGGTCCAATTAACTGGAAAGACACCTGGGCTGCCGACACTACCTACCAGGAGGGAGACGCCGTTTTTTATGATGGCAGCAGCTATTACTGTAACACGGGGCACACTTCGAGTGCTTTAACACCGCCACCTAATGCGAACTGGGATATGATGGCCCAGCAGGGCGATACCGGTGTCCAAGGTCCAACAGGTGCCCAGGGGGCTGCTGGTGCCGAAGGTCCGACAGGTGCTCAAGGCCCAACCGGTGCCCAAGGTCCAACCGGCACCCAAGGTGCTGCTGGTGCCCAAGGTCCAACAGGTCCTCAGGGTGATGCTGGTGCCCAAGGTCCAACAGGCGCTGCTGGTGCCCAAGGTCCAACAGGTGCCCAGGGTGATGCTGGTGCCCAAGGTCCGACCGGTCCTCAGGGTGATGCCGGTGTCCAAGGCCCAACGGGTCCCCAAGGCTCACTGGGGCCGCAGGGTGCTACCGGTCCTACCGGTGCCACCGGAAACACAGGGCTAACCGGTCCCACGGGCGCAACCGGTGTTACTGGTGTTACCGGGGTAACAGGAGTCACCGGACCCACGGGTCCTGGTTCTTCATTGGCGTTTACCAATGCAGCTGGTCCTATAGCGGTGTTCCCGCCGCTTAGTACAGAAGTAACAATAACCAGTGTCACGCTATCTGTTGTTGCAGGTGAGGAGTTGAAGATTGACTACAGTTCAGTGGTGGACTTCGTTACAACTGCGAGCTGGAGTTTCACATATGAGGCTCGTCTCTACCGTGACGCAACGCTTATCAATACGCATACGCTGAATGCAAGCCAGGCTACGGCTGGTACCCAGTCGATACCGACTGTTGGAACCTATGTGGATACCGCACCTGCCACATCAGCGTCGTCCACCTATAGTCTACGCATTATCGTGACAGCCTCTACCAACATCACCTCTGCAAGTACCGGCAGCAACATAAATATGAATATTGTAAAATACTAAAGGGGTTTTCATTTGAACTGTCAGGTGGTATCCCGCATTTCTCAAGACCTTTTGAGTAAAGGGCTAACTGACTGAATCGAAGTGTTTGCTGAGTTTCCCTGAAAAACAATCTGTTTTTCAGGGAAACTTAAAAAGTCTACATGGAGCGAGCAGATTTTACAGTACCTGCTTTGTTGCCGAACATGTACAGCTAAGCTTGGACTCCGCTAGTTCGTGCCTGTCCATAAAGAGTCTTTTCGGAGTCTCGTTCCTCGCTTACCTTTCCAATTTTTGCATTATACTTAAAATTTTACCCTCGAAATGTGAGGTATATATCTCTGGTAAAATTAATAGCACGGCCTAAATATGAACAAAAATCCTGAGTTATGGACAGGCGCTCGTTCACTCCGGTTGTATATCCGGTGACTCGCATCTACTGCAAGATATACCCGGGGGAAATCCGGGTAAGTTGAGTAACAAAGGGAGCAAATCAATGCAGCCTGTCATCCCCTTGTTTATATGCTTCCCCGAATTATGGTCAACTGTCTGGAGCCGATTATATATCCGGCAGGAGCTATATTCCAGTCAGTACCGCCCATGGAATTGCTGAGTGAAACAGGTGTGGTAATCAATTACTCAGCTCCGGCTGCACTTGTTACCTCATTTTCAGATCAACTCCTCCAGCGTTTGTGTTTGTGCTAAGTAGTCAAAGATGATTTGACCACGGCAAGCAAGATTGATCGTCGGTCATTTTTACAAGAGACTCTACAATAAGGAGTGAGACCGTTGTGAAAATAACTTACACGAGCCAACCAGTGAAGAGCAATAAGTGTCATCCCTTACGCTCATGGATGTACAGAATCCTTCTTCTTGCTCTTGTCGCAGCATCATTTTCGACCACATCCCTTGCTGAGGACAAGGTCGTCGTTGTCCCCCTTTGGAGGAACAAAGCAGTAGCCAGCGGTCCAATTAACTGGAAAGACGCCTGGGCTGCCGACACTACCTACCAGGAGGGAGACGCCGTTTTTTATGATGGCAGCAGTTATTACTGTAACACGGGGCACACTTCGAGTGCTTCAGAACCGCCGCCTAATACGAACTGGGATATGATGGCCCAGCAGGGCGATACCGGTGTGCAAGGCCCAACGGGTGCTCAAGGGCTTCAGGGGCTGCAAGGTTCTACGGGCGCCCAAGGTATTCAGGGAATACAAGGCCCAACTGGAGCTCAAGGACTTCAGGGAGTACAAGGTCCAACGGGTGCTCAAGGTATTCAGGGAATACAAGGTTCTACTGGGGCTCAAGGGCTTCAAGGCCCAACAGGTGTCACCGGAAATACAGGGGTGACCGGTCCCACAGGGGTAACCGGTCCCTCCGGGGCAATCGGAGATGCCGGTGCGACAGGCCCCACTGGAGCAACTGGAGCCATTGGCATTACTTGGCAACAGACATGGACCAATGCGAGTAAGTCGTATGTTATAGGTGATGCAGTCGAGTATATGGGAAGCACTTATATCTGTGTCGAGGCCCATGATTCAAGTGACAGTGACAAGCCCTCTGAAAGTGTTAAATGGGACCTGATCGCTCAGATGGGTGCAATAGGGGTAACCGGCGCCACTGGGGCTGATGGGGTAACCGGCGCAACCGGGCCAGAAGGGGCGACTGGATCTGCAGGAGCTATCGGAGCAACTGGAGCCACCGGAGCCACCGGAGCAGCTGGGGCAGATGGAGCAACCGGCGCAACAGGAGCAGCAGGCTCACCAGGCGTTGAAGGCGCCACCGGAGCCACCGGAGTCACCGGCCCAACAGGTCTACAGGGTGATGTCGGCGTTACAGGTCCCACCGGTCCTACTGGATCTTTAGGCGTTGTGCCCTATGCATTAATAACAGACAACACAACTCAACTTCCTGTTGCCGCTAATACTGCTACCCAGGTAACCTTATCCACCAATCAAGCGCTAAACAGTATCTTACACACAGCTTCCAGCGGAGTTATAACGTTTCAGGTAACTGGCCAATATTTAATCAATTTGTCAATGCAGTTATCGCAAACAGCTGCACAGTCGACTACTGTTAACGTGTGGATTCGAAAAAATGGAACAGATATACCTGATTCCAACAGAACACGTACATGGAACAGCGCAACAGATGTGGAAACCATGTCTTCTTTTTATATTCTTGATGTGACGGCAGGTGATACTCTGGAAGTCTACCAATCTATTAGTGCCATTGGTAGAAATGCCGGGCTTTATGCTTTTACACCAGCAGGCCAGCCTGTTGTGCCTTCCATTACTGTTGGTATCAGCTATATTAGTGATTAATTCTTGCTGGATCGTAACTGCTCACAGCGCACCTGATCTTTCCGCGATCAGCCTGGCTTATGTATGATCCAATACGCTGTACCCCCCATATGAGTGGTTACGCTGGATCATTGAGACCACTGGCCAGTCCAGTGGTCTTGATGATGGCTTTCTCTTTATAAACCAAGAGAAGTGTAGCGAAAGCATTCTTTTTTAAAGCGGGCTTAATGTTCGCAACCTAATATTTCACATGTAAAGAGTCGCTTATTTTGTATATTGAAGAAAGGTGCGATCATCGATTATTCAGCTCCAGTAGATATTTCCAGGCAGGATCTGCTTCAGCTGGCTCTGGAACTCGCCAAAATACAGCTCCAGCGATTTGCCAGAGGAGCATTCCTGTTATTGACCTGAAAAGCTCGATACAGAGCTTTAGGGGTACCGAAAAAATAAATTGTCCAATCTTGCTTGTCTCTTAACTCGGTAATTTCGTCGCGTCAATGGCTCAATACGGTCGGTATGGAACCATTGACGCGACGACGTTACCAAACCGATATTCTACGCAATTTTTGGATATTTATCATTTTACGCGGTCCTTATATTCCCAGAGACGCGAGATCTGGTTTGCTCTGTAGAAGCACGCCCAGTAATGACCTGGGGCAAAGCAATGGGTTACGTACCCCGTGATCAGTTACGAAGAAAGCTACACGGTATATGCCGGTGCCAAATACTGCATCACTGCTTTCTGGAAAGTGCCACTTGCAGATTATTTTTTGCCAGTTGATAGTCAGGATTGATTTTTAGAGCTGTCCGGCAGGCATCTTCAGCCTTTTCCCATGCAGACATAGCATTGTACGCACTGCAGATATTGTTATAGGCCGGAACGTAGTCCGGTTGCAGTTGAAGTGCTTTCCTGCATGCGGTGATACATCGTTGATATTCACCTACTTTATAGTACTTTAAACTGAGGTTCAGGTAAGTACTTGCCTGTGGATTTCTGTCCAGTATTTTTTCATAGCTGATGAGGCTGTCAAGAGACGTTTTGTCGGCTAGCACCAGGGTATGATAAAGTTCTATGAATTTACTGTAATTGGGACTGATTTCCATGCCTTTTTCCACCAGGGCCAATGCCTCTTCTGATCGTGATCTCTCATGAAGAAAACGGCCATAATAATAATAGCAGGAAGGATTCAAGGGGTGGTATCGCAGTGCATTTTTAAAATGCTGTTCCGCCTCTTTCGGCCTCCCTGTCGCATTTTGTAAAATGGCCATATTGATGTGAGCATATGACCAGCGAGGCATCATTTCCAGTGCTTTCGCAAAATGCTTTTGTGCTTCCCGGTAGTTGCCTTTTTCCATTAAGGCAAGGCCGTAGTTCATTTGAACTCTTCCGTTATTCGGCGCTTTTACAACAGCATCCTTCCATAACGATTCTGCAGTCTCCCAGATAATATTTCTCTGATAGGTCCCATACGCGTGGAGACCTATGAGCAGCAGTACTGAGATCACGACGGCTGGTAGAGTAATTCTACGCCTTGTCTCATCCTCACGTAACCGGATAATCTGCAGAGATATCCACCAGCCTGATGCCAGGACTAAACCTAGATAGGGGAAAAACGTTCGGTGATCATTGGCGAGTTGTCCGAAAGCAAAAAAACTGGACGTTGGGGCGAGAGCAAAGAAAAACCAGAGAATACCGAAGGAAATAGGCCGTGTTTTCATCTTTCTCGAAGTGGCAACGGCAATACTCAGCAGGATCAGGATAAGCCCAAGACTCAGCCAGACTTTACGGTCCCAGTAATTCGTTATCAGAGAGAAATCCGTGTCCACACTCAGGTCTAAAGGAATGATAAAATTGCCAATATAATGGGCAATTATGTACCATTGGGTGACAAAATAATCCCAGGAGATATCTAAGTGCCAGGAGGGCAGATCAAGCAGAGACCTGGCAGTATCAGCATCGCCGGTTGGCAGCAGACTTTGCTGTCGGGTTACTTTTCGTATAAGGGAAAACACCAAAATACCGAAAAAAAGTATAGGTGCAGATTTTTTAATGAGATGAGCATTTTTTTTGAAATTTTTTATAATCTGTAATGGCCCCCATAAAGGCATATTTTCCTCAAACAACAGAATATAGAGGATCAGCAGCGGAACAAAGATTAATCCGGTCTCCTTCGTTCCCAGGCCGACAAGGAAGGTGAGATAATGCAGGCGGAACACTCTGGTTTTGGGATACAGATAGAGGATAAAAGATGCAACAATCATCAGGGTCGAGAAAGAGTCTGAACGCATGATGATGTAATTAATGGTTTCAGCATTTGCCGTATGCTGCATAAAAAAGGCGGTTGTGAAAAGAGCAAACCAGTTGTTCCACCTATCCTTGAAAGATATGTCAAAAATGTGTTTGAAAAAATAGTACAGTAAAACTCCCAGGATAAGATAACTGAGAAAAATGGATAGATGAAAAACAACCGGATTCAGTCCGCCTCCTAGCCAGTAATCAATAGCGTTGAGCGAAACCAAAACCGGATTATAGGTTCTGTTGTCAGGATTGGTGCCGAAGGTTTCTATGTCTGTAAAGAATAGGGGAAGATTGGATATTTTTTGAATGTGGATATTGTTAACAATCGTATGAATATCATCGAAATAAAATCCATTGGTAAAATGGTTCGCGTAGCTTGCACAGAGGAGAAGAAGGAAAGCCAGCACAGCGGCGCCGAACAGATATTTTTTTAAGCTCATTTTTCAAAAAATATAGTTATATTGAATGAGAAATTAGGCGGCATCTGCAAGAGAATACATCTGTTTTACAGGGTTGACCCGATAATATCAACTTTCACACATCATGTATTTTTTATGTCTGCCTTTTCGGGCAAACAAGAAAAGACGTAAGTGATTACAGGTGCACCACGCAGTCTCCCGCTGGTCGCTTACCTAACCTTGAGCAAAAGAACGGATTTATGGACAGACTCCTAGCTTATAACATCTTTCCCCAGAACATTTGTTGCTATAACACCGCCGATGAGAAAGGGAAGCGTAGTTAAAACTCTGTCAATTGCCGCGGCGGCCGCCGCATGTTCCATTGGAATACCTAGCATTACTAAAAGAGAGGTTAAACTCAGGTCACGAACTCCTAATCCCATAGGAACAAATGAAAACAGCCCCGCCACATAAGAAAAAATTACAGCACCAAACAAAGGTCCCGGAGCCACGCTGACTCCCAGCGCATACATAATAAGGGACATTCGGACAAGAACTACGATATCGAGAACAATCAACAAGAGAAGCATTGCAAACAACGGGATACCTTTTGCGTTAGTTAGCAGTTTTCCCGCGTTTCGAAGGTGTTCGACGAAACGACCACGTATTCGACGGACTATGACGTAGAGTAGCCCAAGGGTAAAAAAAACTCCGACGAATAGCAATCCAGCCATCATTGGCCCTTTTACAGGGGGGATTTGCTGGCGTAGCGTTGGCCCAAGCCAAAGAAATCCTGAAACAATGCAGAGTATAAGTACAGAACCATACCCAATAACACTTTCGAGCAAAACACCGCTTGCAGAAGCAGTGTAGGACACTCCAAGAATCTTCTTTTGCAGAACTGCCCGAATGGGGATTCCCGCCGGAAAAGGCATGGTCGAATTTGCTGATGTCGAGAAGGTCGATATCCATAGCATGGTAGTATAAGGAGTCGATTGACCTATGCTTTTCAATGCGAAAATGGGGATTCCCGGAGCTAGTAGCTGCTGAAGCATAGCGGCACAAAGAGCGAGAGCGAGCGCCCAGCCATGAAATATATATTCGCTTCCCTCGTCAACGGAAATATATAGCCTATAAAAAATTACGCATGCAATTGCAAAAACACCAATCGTAATTCCCCATAATGCAATCTGCCTTTTTCTACAATTCATTTGATAAACTCATGGTTGTCGCGAACACAAAGAGTTTATCCTTCATGTAATACAAATTACGAGTTCGCGACATCTTTAGTACAGAAAATCTGATACGCATATTCGGGATGTGATTTTGTATACAACTGGGTCATTCTGGAAACTAAAAACCAAAAAAATTTGGGGGACCATTTAATTCTCGATCCCGATCCTCTCAGCTTTTTCCATCCGTTAAAGCCCTGAACCCGAAAGCCCATAGTGGTCATCTCCTGCGCATCAAAACCAGATAAATGCTCCTGATGTCTGTTATCGCTATGACTCATCTGAGGCACAAAACCATTCGGCGTTGAAATGATGACCTTTTTCTTTGCAATTTTCTCCATCTGGTCGAGCAATGAAACAGCTTCTTCTTTGGCAAGGTGTTCTATTAACTCAATTGCAATGACACAATCGAAAGATTTATTTGAAAATCTGTTGCCGATGTCTCTTGCATCCATGTCGAGATATTTCTTGTGGATACAAGAACCTCGTGCTTCGGTTATTGATTGCCTGTGCAAATCGATTCCTACGGTTACAGGAATCTTTTGAGAAAATTTTTCTATAGGGGAATGCGTACCACATCCGATATCAAGCAGAGATTGACAATTCCCTACTATTTCTTTTTCAAGAAATTGAATAAGTTGCCCTCTGCCAAAAAAAGTTGTGTCTTGTAAATGTGTTATAAGAGATGAATTCATCTTATTTCCTTTTCACTTTTTGCCTTAACAGCATTCCTTTTATGAGCATGGGCCGAAAAATCCTTTTAGCTACAAGCAGCCAATATCGCCAGGCGAATTCTTTTATAAAAATCCTGTAGAAAAATAATTGCACATAGAAAGAAAATAATTCAGAGGCATCATTGATTTTTTCCGCGTATTGTTTTGCCATTACAACAGCATGTTCTGCTGATGGAATACGACCTTTGTTTTTCAATGTAATGGCAATCTTCATATAGCATTTTGCTTTTTGAACGGGAACTGGGCGAATGTTTTGAAATATTTCCTCAATTGAAACGGTTTCAAGCACATGGATGATCAGATCATTAACTTCTTTATAATGCTTTTTGTCATTCCTCGCAGTTCCCTGCTCGGAATGAATCCTCGTTTTGACAAAAATTTCTGGAACATATACGAATTGGTAATGCCGTCCCATTCTGAACCACATCTCGTAATCCTGTGTAAATCTCCATTGTGGGGCGAAATTTCCGACTTTTTCGAAGCATTCCTTCGGAATTAATGTGGCGCAGCCGCTAATAAAATTCTCTTCTATTAAACGGAATAGTAATTCATGCTGTGGAAATGGATTACTTGTATATCTCCCCAGGTGATTCCCACCTGAATCAATCAATTCCGCATCCCCATAGAGAATTATCTTGCGGTCTTGGCAGTTCTCTAAAAAACGAACCTGAGTTGAGAGTTTATCATTCGGGTATATATCATCGTGACTTAGCCACGATATATAGTCTCCTTCGGCGTTCTCAATTGCTAAATTCAATGCCGTCGCGACCCCACCGTTTTCCCTCCAGAGATATCGAATCTTTTCTCCATAGGATTTCGCGACAGCTTCGGTTTTTCCATCATCCAAGGAACCGTCGTTGACAACTATCACCTCGAAATTGCTGTATGTTTGGGCTAACGCACTGTCTATGGCATCACTTAAATAATCGAACCCGTTATACACCGGAATAACTATCGATATTTTCGGCTCGAATTTCATAACTCATTTCCATTGGTACTTGGGACGTCAATTAGCATATGTTGTAATAAATTCAAGCTTTTAGTTCGTAAAGTTGTTGCCCGGCATTGCGAAGGGCGTAGTTCTGATACCTCATATTCTCGCCCACACCGTACGATTCACATAATCAATATAGCTTAACACAACACGGAGTATTTGCTTTGAAACCAACTCTGTTTCATAATCAGTGACGGATTGAGAGGCTCTTGTTGTTGTGTTGCGCTGAGCAATAATAACGCGCACAGCATCCAATACGTTTTCCTTCTCCAAACCGCTCATTATCAGTGTGCCTGCATCCATTCCCTCTGGTCGTTCGTGGGCATTTCGGAGGGTTATCGCAGGTAAATGAAGCAGTGAAGCTTCTTCCGTAATGGTACCGCTATCGGAAAGAACACAGGCTGATTCCATCTGGAGCTTGATGTAATCACAAAAGCCAAAAGGTTGCAGAAATTGGATGTTCTCATGCAATTGTTTGTTTTCAAGTGTCGCCAGACGTTTTTGTGTTCGCGGATGGGTGGAAACAATAACCGAATAGTCATAGGCTTCCTGCAGAGCATTGAGGGTTTCCACGAGAGCATACAGGTTTTTTGGGTTGTCGACGTTTTCTTCACGATGAGCGCTGACAAGGAAGAATTGACCTGAGATAAGTTTCAAGCGCTGGAGCACATCAGATTGTTCTATTTTTGGCCGGTAGTAGTTTAGCACTTCTCGCATATGAGAGCCGGTTTTGATGATCGTTTCAGGGCGGATACCTTCGGCAATCAGATAACGGCGTGCATGCTCTGTCAGCACCAGATTGATATCGCTCAAGTGGTCAATTACCTTGCGATTTAGTTCTTCCGGTACGCGCTGGTCGAAGCAGCGGTTGCCCGCCTCCATGTGAAACACAGGAATTTTGCGACGCTTTGCCGGGATGACTGCCAGACAGGAATTGGTATCACCGTACAGCATGACGGCATCCGGTTTCTCCTTGTCCAGAACCATATCGGATTTTTCGATCACACGGGCAATGGTTTGGGCTGCATTGTCACCGGCCGCTTCCAAAAAGTAATCTGGCTTTCGGATGTTCAGATCATCAAAGAAAACCTGGTTAAGTCCGTAATCGTAGTTCTGGCCAGTGTGCACCAGGATGTGTTGTGTGTGCTGATCGAATTCGGCAATTACCCGGCTCATTTTGATGAGTTCCGGGCGGGTGCCGACAATGGTCATAACTTTACGCATTGAGTTCTTCCTGGATGTAATCGAGCTTCAGGAGAAGGGCTTTGACTTGTTCAACATTGAGTCGAGCAGTGTTGTGTGAGGTATAATCTTCTATCTGGGAGATTTTTTCCTCTCCTTGGCTGAAATACTGGGCATAGTTCAGGTCTCGATTGTCTGCTGGAATACGATAGTAATCGCCTTGATCCTTCGCCTTGGCCATTTCTTCACGAGAAACAAGCGATTCATATAACTTTTCGCCGTGACGAGTTCCAATTACGCGTATCGGATTATCTTTATTAAAGAGTTCTTTCAATGCTTGGGCAAGATCACCCACCGTCGAGGCAGGGGCTTTCTGCACATAAAGGTCCCCTTGCTCCCCGTGTTCAAAGGCATAGAGCACGAGGTCCACAGAATCCGGCAAGGACATCATGAATCGTGTCATTTTAGGATCGGTGACGGTCAGGGGCTCCCCTTTCTTTAGTTGGGAAACAAATAGGGGTATGACGGAACCACGTGAGGCCATGACATTACCGTAGCGTGTAGCGCAGAATACAGTCTCATACTTGCCTTGCAGCCTCGATTTAGCCACCATAACCTTTTCTGCCATGGCTTTGGAGATACCCATGGCATTAATAGGGTAGACCGCTTTATCCGTACTCAGTACCACCACCCGTTCTACGCCACAGGCTGTAGCTGCATTGAGCATATTTTCGGTCCCCATGACGTTGGTGCGCACTGCCTCCATGGGATAAAATTCACAGGAGGGTACCTGTTTCAAGGCCGCGGCATGAAACACATAATCTACACCACGCATCGCCTGGTAGATACTGTCGTATTCTCGCACATCACCAATATAGAACTTGAGCTTGGGATGATTGTGAGAAATGCGCATGTCTTCCTGTTTTTTCTCATCCCGGCTGAAGATGCGGATTTCAGCCACATCAGTCGTCAAGAACCTATGTAACACTGTATTGCCAAAGGAACCTGTGCCGCCGGTGATCATCAGAACTTTATCTTTAAACATGTTTCCACTCTTGGAATTTCATAACAAGGGGTCGGCGTGCATGGCCTCTACCATGCTTTCCCACGAGGGTGGACTCCAACCGGTGAACTGCCGGAAGCAGCTACTGTCCAAGCGCCGATCACACAAAAAGGTTTCATCCGTCTCAATGTGTACCCCCAGTCCGTACACCCGATTGAACAACTTCAGCAGACTGCACTTGTCGATGGGATTTCCCCCTATCTGCCATATCCCGGAAAGATCAGGATGACACTCCAATATATACCGTAAAGTGTCAGCCATGGCCAAAGTAGTAAGGCCGGAATAGAGTGCTTTGCTGTAGCCCTGCACCTTTTTTCCTCTTTGGGAGTAAAACCATTCAAAGAGTCCTGTTCCTCGCCGCAATTCCCTACCGACAATAGATGTTCGTATCGTCAGACAGTCTGTGCGGTTAACTTCACCCAGCAACTTGCTGCGCCCATAGAGGTCTGTCGGATCAGGCAGGTCATTTTCTCGGTATGGACCCGCTCGTCCAGAAAAAACGCAATCCGTACTAAAATGGATGAAACGCGCCCCTGCCTGGGTGCACAGATCAGCGAGCTGATGGGGGAGTAACGCGTTGATACTGATAGATGTTACTGCGTCCTTGGCGGCATCGATTTGTTTGACTATGCCAATGCAATTTATTACCACATCCGGCGATACCGTTTCTACGCAACGAAGAATTGAGCCAAAATGTGTTGCGTCAACTTCTCCGATGAGACATCCTGAGTCAATTCCTTGAATCTCAGGAGCCTCAGAAATATGACCACGGATAGTCCCCCAGACTTCGTGGCCACAGGAAAGACGTTGCAAAAGCTTGTGCCCTAACATACCCGTCGCGCCAAGAATGAGTATCTTCATATGCGTATTGCCTATTCCCACACTAAATAGGTTAACTGTGAACCCTCACTGGCCTCACAGGGTGTGAATTTCACACGGTGATTATTTGATGGTTTTTCTGTAATAATCAAGTCTCATTTTCGCAGCATCCCTCCATAAATAATTCTCATAAACCTTTTTTTTACCGAGCTCCCCCATTTTCTTTAATATATTTTTGTTTGAAAAGGCTGAGATTATTGTCTCGGCGAGTTTTTCTATGTTAAGGGGTTCGTTAATAATGATACCACCACCGGTTCTCTCCGCTATTTCCGGTGCCGCACCGCATGGTGCTGCAATGAAAGGACAACCGCAAGCTAGAGATTCGAGAAGCCCAATCCCGAAGCCCTCTTCCTTGCTTACGAGAAGTGTCAGCCACGCATTTCCCATTTCAATCCAGAGTTTATTTTGTGGAACTCTGCCTTTAAAAACAACATTGTTCTCTATTCGCTTTTTCTCCACTATTTCTTTACATTTCAAGACTAAAGGGCCATCGCCAAAGAGCAGAAGCTTTGCATGAGGAATTTCCTTTACGACCTTAGCCCAGGCAGAAACGAGCATATCGATTCTTTTGAGTGGAATAAATCTAGATGAATAAATAGCTGTAGGGGTTGAAAGCCATGTCTCCCCAAATGTAAAAATTTCATCAGAAACACCATTAGGAATAACAATAGGATTGATATTCGGGAAAAAAGACGTAATTTTCTTGGCGAGATATTGTGAAACAACAGCTACGCCGTCAAACGAGTTTATCATCTGACCAAACTGTCTTCTATATATCGTAGAGCGCTCTAATAAATGAATATCGCTACCGTGACCGGCATAGACTATAGCCTGCCCTGGGCGACGGGCGTTTGCTACTGCTTTGCCCGCCGCAGTAAAAACCGCCTCGATAACCTCTCTATCGGCGAATTCTTCCCGAATGGTTTTCTCAAAAGATTTCATAAAGCCAGGGATGGCAAGAAGGAGGAGCGGGTTTTTCTTTAGATTTGGCCAAATCCCATTGCCATAGGCGAGGTTACGCGCCAAGCGTGGTTTGAATCGTATTCTAATTGCGTCTCCAAAATCTTCTCCATCAAACTCGGGCGCTATAACTTTAACATCATGTCCAAGGCTTCTTAAGGCCATAACCTGTTCAGCAATAAATGAACCTGCAGCATCGCCATTATATCTTGGATAACTCGTTGTTACAAAACCGATTTTCAATTAGTATCCCCGTCGAGAATGGTTGAGACCACTCGCCTTTAGGCTAGGTTGGTGTCTGCCCTGAAGTGATAATTTTTTTCGAGCTCAAGAGGTGTACAGACGAGCATCAGGTTTAGGGGCACGGAAAAAATACATTATCCCATCTTGCTTGTCTCTCAACTCGGTAACGTCGTCGCCTCAATGGCTCAATACGGCCAGTATGGAACCATGGAAGCGACGAGGTTACCAAACCGATATCCTACGCAATTTTTGGATATGTATTATTTTCCACGACCCTCACGCAAATTTTGATTGTATTGCATGTCGAACCACATCGCGAAAAGAATGCTTTGCAGCCCCGAGACGAAGAGAAATACCGCGAATAGCGCGCTTGTCGGGGAGACCGTCCCGCTAAAGAACCTGTAAGCCAGGAGGTAATTGCCAAAGACCAGCCCCGGCACAAACAAGCATAATCCCATCAGGTAGAAAAAAACCAGGGGGTGGAAGTCGCGGATGATGTACTTTTGCACCATACGATAAAGAAACAGCTTGAGAAGAAGCCACGTCAGCTTCGGAATCATCCGCAGGGGTTTGATGCCGCTTTTTTCTCCGATATTGTACACAGGCTGGACCGGTACATCGATCACTCGGAAATTGTAGACGTTGAGGCGGACAAGCAGGTCATTGGGTTGGCCGTAACGCTTGTACATTTGGTCCCAGTCGATAGTTTTGAGTGCTTTGAGGTTGATGGCTGTATAGCCGGATTGTGAATCGGCCACGTGCCAGTAGCCTGAAGCGATTTTGGTAAGCAACGACATCATTGAATTGCCCAAGTATCGCACGCGCGGGATCATTTTCCAGGCGTCGCCCGTGAAAAGCCGGTTGCCCTTGGCATAGTCAGCTTGGTCATTGACAATGGGATCTAGTAATGCCGGTAGATCATCCGGCACCATCTGCGCATCTCCCGCCATCACAACTGTAACGTCGATATCATGATCGCGGCACCATTTGTAGCCTGTGGCAATCGCGCCGCCAACGCCCTGGTTGACAGTGTGGCGAACCAGTATGAGGCGTTCCCCGGCACTAGGTTGGAAACTCTCGACTTTCTCGCAGGTGTGATCCTGACTGCAATCATCCACAATGACAATGACGTCTACAAAATCAGGCATGGTTTCGATCACACGTGCTATAAGATTTTCTTCATTATAGGCAGGGACGACCACTCCAATTTGAGCATTTTTATACATTGTTAAGGTTTTACTCCTGTGTAAGTATTCGTCAGTAAAACCGGAGGGTTTAAAGTATGTGTCGAGCAAAGCGGTATGTTAAAATGATGCACTGACCACCATTCAGGGCTCCCATGCAGATACTGTCAGTTGTTTAGGGTCACTGAAAAAACCAATTATCCAATCTTGCTTGTCTCCCAAAGCGATATCCTACGCAATTTTTGGATATGTATTATTTCCCGCTACCCTTAATCCGGTTATCCTTTTTTCGAGATCCCGAATATATGTGAGCCTCCCTCCATTTTCCAATCACTAAGCGGCATGTTTAAAGTGCCTCCACCGTAGACAACACCTTTAAAAGATGTTCGCCTTTTTCAAGGCCGAATGTTTTTCTCTCTGTTGTAATAGTTGAAGAGAGGACGTAAATCGTGCCCGTCCAAATAACATTTTGGGTAAACATCCTCCTGCCTACCGTCTAACAACGTCTGTCGATAAAGGCGTTATCCAAAGCACGATTACAACCATTCATACACTTCTTGCAATACTTTTCCTGTTATGCAATGCCGTTGTAAAGACCTCTAGGAGTCTGTCGGAGAAAGCTCTTTTTTCCTCATATTCGTGTTGTTTCCAGAAAATCAATGCCCGTAACAGCAACTATATGGCTGAGCTTGATTTCTAGAAAATGCCTTAATCTGAGAAAAAATAGCAATTCTCCGACAGACTCCCAAAGAATTGCATACCTTGATAATCATTAAAATATCGGGAATTCTCTTTGTCAAGGACAGTTCGAGAACATCAATATAAAACAGGGTGTCCAGACTGTTTTTCTAATTGGCTTTGGCCTGTGACCATTGCAGAAAAATGTTGACATCATATTTCAATTCTGTTTTTGTTTGGTTGTTTTAGGTGCTTGGCAACAAGCTAAGAGGGAATCCGGTGTAATTCCGGGACGGGCCCGCCGCTGTAACCGGGGACGAAAACTGCAAGATGTCACTGTCGTTTAACGATGGGAAGGCGCAGTAAGTAGATTGAACCGGAAGTCAGAAGACCTGCCTATAAACACTAGCTGCTTTCGCGAGGCAAACGAAACCAGTATCCGATACGAGGAATACCAGGGCATCCCCGAATCATTTTTTAAGTGGTTCGGGGATTTTTTTTATTTCCGAACGAGCATATTCAACACAAAACCTTGGCTATAAGCTGGTTGGCTGTGCTGCGCCACTTGCTCTTGTACATGAGATGTTTTCTTAGCCGTGGCTGAAACATAGAATCATGCTCCCTCCCTTTTTGTATTTTGCCGAATACAGTTATAGAGGCTCTTTTTCCTACTCCACCCAGATAGTCAGCAGTACTGATATTACATAATGCCATGTCCTTATTTCTACTCCACAAACAGTGGGGAGGGGGAATCCGAATGTAATTTCATGGCTTTTGGGTAAAGAGTATTTTCGGCGGACATACGAGTTTCGGTGCCATTGAGGACACCTTGAAAAATTGCCAATTTACCTAACTTCCTTGCTGCACGCAAAATTTTATCCTCGGGGGTAAGCGTAGACTCCGATATCAGGTATATGCCTGTGGTGAAACTCATCGTGCGCCTCGAATGTGAAAAAATACTTATTTTTCAAGGTACTCATATATCGGCTTAATAGGGAAAACGGTGCAAAACCGTTGTGGTCCCGCCGCTGTAACCGGGGACGAACGCTGTGATATGCCACTGACGTAATTGTTGGGAAGGCAAAGCAAGTAGAACGATCCGGAAGCCAGAAGACCTGCCGAAAATTTTTCTATCAGCGCAAGCGGCGAGGATACCGGCTTGAACGCATGATGTGAATTTTTTATATCGAGGCATTAGGAGTCGGTCGGAGAATTGCAATTTTTTCTCAGATTAAGGCATTTTCAGCAAATCCAGCACAGCCATATAGTTGATATGCGAGCATTGGTTTACTGAAAATAACACAAATATTGGGAAAAAGAGCTTTCTCCGACAGACTTCTCGCAAGGTTTTCAGCATTGCCTAACGCCTTTGAAACAAAAAATTTACCAGGGTGATGAAGTAAACAGGGCGCAATCCCCCCTGACCAATTCAGGGCTGGGGGATTTTTTTGCTTGTTTATCAAGTGTAATCATCAGTAAGGAGTAGACAATGAGTGATGCGTTAGACATCCTGCAGGATTTTCCGGCTCACACCCATGCGGAATGGCTTGAAGCAGCACATACGTTGCTGAAAGGAAAACCATTTGACAAAGTGTTGATCAAGAAAACCTATGAAGGGATTGACATTCAGCCCATGTATTTTCAGGCTGATCTTGAAAAGCTGGACCACATTGATGCCTTACCCGGCCAGGCTCCCTATGTTCGCGGAACAACAGCTTCAGGGGATCTGACAGACTCATGGAAGATCGCCCAGGAGATTACCAATCCGGATCCGGAAGAATTCAATGAAGCTGTTGTTAATGATCTGAGTAAAGGGCAGGATTCTCTCAATATACCTTTTGACAAGGCAACCAGGCAAGGGCTGAACCCAGACCAGGCCGACCTGGATGAAATTGGTGTTGGCGGCCTCTCAGTTGCCTCGGTGAATGATTTTGAGACAGCCCTTGATGGTGTTAATCTCACAGAGATTCCCTTTCTTGTTCACAGTGGTTTTTCAGGGGCGGGAATAGCGGCTCTTCTTGCTGCATTTGTGGAAAAACAAGGCAAGTCGCTTGCTGCAGTTACTGGTTGCCTGGGGGTTGATCCGCTTGGTTATCTTGCAGAGGAAGGCTCTCTGCCCATTTCCCTGGAAAAAGCCTATGATGAAATGGCTCAGCTCGTTCTTTGGGCAAAGGATAATGCTCCGGGGGTGAAAGTTATCTGCGTTCATGCTGAGCCTTACCAATACTCCGGTGGAAATGCTATACAGGAGGTTGCCTTTGGAGTGGCTACGGCTGTTGACTATATCCGGGCCATGCAAAAGCGCGGTGTAGATTTGGATACCGCGGCAAACGCTATCCTCTTTTCCTTTGCCATTGGTGCGGACTTCTTCATGGAAATCGCCAAATTCCGTGCTGCCCGCATGGTCTGGTGCCAGGTTGCCGAAGCTTTTGGTGTTGGCGAGGAAGGACAGAAAATGTCCATGCATGCCCGCACTTCCACCTGGAATAAAACCCACGTTGATCCATGGGTAAATATGTTGCGCGTTTCCACCGAGTCGTTTTCTGCCATAGCAGGCGGTGTGGATTCCATACATGTCGGGCCGTTTGATGAAATTTTCCGCCAGCCTAACGAGTTCTCCCGCAGGATTGCTCGAAACGTTCATATCGTGCTGAAAGAAGAAGGGCACTTTGACCGCGTGGTCGATCCAGCAGGCGGTTCCTGGTATGTGGAAACCATAACCAGCCAGCTTGCTGAAAAAATTTGGGAGCTCTTCCAGAACGTTGAAGGTAAAGGTGGATTGTTTGCCGCCCTTGGCGAGGGACTTCCGCAGGAGCAAACCGCAGAGGTTGCAGCAGCCCGTTTAAAAAACATCGCAGTGAGAAAAGATGTATTTGTCGGCACCAATATGTACCCCTATCTGGATGAGAAAAAAGTCGAGACCTATGATTTTGATTTTGAAGCATTCCAGGAAGATCGTGCCGCACAGGTTGCTGCGGTGGAAAAAGGGCCTGATCTTGCATCCCTGTTGGCTTCTGTAACCGGTGAGCAGGCGAACATGAGTGCTGGGAGCGTTTGTGCCGCTGTTAAAGCCGCCGGACAAGGGGCAAGTCTTGGCGAACTGACTGCTGCATTTCGTCAGGGTGCTGCAGGGAGTGAACGTATCAAACCGCTTCACATCCACCGAGGCGCCGAGCCTTTTGAAAAGCTTCGCCGCGATACTGAAGCCTATATCGAAAAGACGGGCGAAGCTCCCAAGCTTTTCCTGGCCAACAATGGGCCTATTCCAAAACATAAGGCCCGTGCAGATTTCTCCACCGGCTTTTTTAATGTAGCTGCCTTTGAAACCATTGCGAATAAAGGCTTTGCCACTCCGGAAGAAGCCGCCGATGCAGCCCTCGAATCCGGTGCAAAGGCAGTGATTATCACAGGTACGGATGATATGTACCCCGAGGTTGTCCCGGTTATTGCGAAAAAACTCAAGGCAGCTGATCCCAATATCATGATTATCCTCGCTGGATATCCAAAGGATCATATTGAGGCCTTTAAGGAAGCGGGTGTTGATGAATTTCTGCATGTACGCGCCAATGCACTGAGTCTGCTTGGCAACCTGCAAAAGCATATGGGGGTGGTAGCATGATGAATCCTGATTTTACCAAAATGGTGTTTAACACCGGCAAGCCGCAGATGAGCTACGACAAATGGGCTGCCAATATCCAGAAAGAAACCGGCATGACGGCCGAAGACCTGGTCTGGAAAACCGTTGAGCAGATTGATGTCAAGCCCATGTACACCCGCAATGATTATGACGGACTGGATCACCTGGGGTATCATGCAGGTATACCGCCGTATCTCCGTGGCCCCTATGCAACCATGTTTGTCATGCGTCCCTGGACGGTTCGCCAGTATGCGGGGTTCTCCACAGCTGAAGAGAGTAATGCCTTCTACCGTAAAAACCTGGCAGCAGGTCAGAAAGGTCTGTCCATTGCTTTTGACCTGGCTACCCACCGAGGTTACGATTCCGACCACCCCAGGGTTGTAGGTGATGTTGGCAAGGCCGGGGTTGCGGTTGATTCCATCCTGGATATGAACATCCTTTTTGATGGTATCCCGCTGGATCAGATGACGGTATCCATGACCATGAATGGCGCGGTGCTGCCCATTCTCTCCTTTTACATCGTTGCTGCAGAAGAGCAGGGCGTGCGCCAGGATCAGCTCGGCGGCACCATTCAGAACGATATCCTCAAGGAATACATGGTGCGGAATACCTATATCTATCCGCCGGCTGAATCCATGCGGATAATCTCTGACATCTTTTCCTATACCGCCCAGAACATGCCCAAGTACAACTCCATCAGTATTTCCGGATACCATATGGAGGAGGCCGGTGCCACTTCAGATATTGAAATGGCCTATACCCTTGCCGATGGCTGGGATTACGCCCGTGCGGGGGTAAATGCCGGGATGAGTATTGATAAGTTTGCCCCGCGGCTGTCCTTTTTCTGGGCACAGGGCATGAACTATTTCATGGAGATCGCCAAGATGCGTGCAGCTCGCGTAATCTGGGCAAAAATTATCAAAACTTTTAACCCCGAGAACGTGAAGTCGCTTGCCCTGCGTACCCACAGCCAGACCTCGGGATGGTCGCTTACCGAAGGCGACCCCTTCAACAATGTCTGCCGTACCACCATTGAGGCCATGGCTGCTGCTTTAGGACATACCCAGTCCATGCACACCAACTCCCTGGATGAGGCGATTGCACTGCCAACAGACTTCTCAGCCCGTATTGCCCGTAACACCCAGTTGTATCTGCAGGATGAAACCAATATCTGTAGACCTGCTGACCCCTGGGGCGGTTCCTATTACGTAGAAGCACTTACCGGTGCTATAATGAAGAGGGCCTGGGGACACATCATGGAGGTTGAGAAACTTGGCGGCATGGCCAAAGCCATTGAGACCGGCTTGCCCAAGATGCGCATTGAAGAGGCAGCGGCCCGTCGTCAGGCAGGGATTGATTCCGGTAGCGAGAAAATTATCGGTGTTAACACCTATTGTCTTGATGAAGAGGAAGCGCTGGATACTCTTGAAGTTGACAACACAGTGGTCCGCGAGGCTCAGCTCAAGCGGCTTGCCAAGCTCAGGGAGATGCGCGATGAAAGCAAATGCCGTCAGTCTTTGGAAGCACTGACCAAATGCGCTGAAACCGGAGAAGGCAACCTGCTGGCACTGTCCATTGAAGCAGCCCGTGCGCGGGCAACACTCGGAGAGATTTCCGATGCACTTGAAAAGCCTTGGGGGAGACATGTTGCTGTGATTCGATCTATATCTGGAATCTATAAGGCTGAGTTCAGCGAGCAGGAAGAAATGGAAAAGGTTATCAAGATGACCAAAGATTTCGAGGCAAAAGAAGGGCGCCGTCCTCGTATCATGGTTGCCAAGCTTGGGCAGGATGGTCACGACCGTGGTGCCAAGGTTATCTCCACAGCCTTTGCCGATCTTGGCTTTGACGTCGACGTCGGACCGCTTTTCCAGACGCCGGAAGAAGCAGCGCGTCAGGCCGTTGAAAACGACTGTCACATCATTGGTTTCAGTTCGCTTGCCGCAGGTCACAAAACCTTGTTGCCTGCTCTTGTCCAGGAACTGGAAAAACTGGGGCGTCCGGATATCATGGCCGTCATCGGCGGAGTTATTCCGGCCCCTGACTATGAATTTCTGTATGAAAGCGGGGCAGCGGCCATCTTCGGACCGGGTACGGTTATTCCGGTAGCAGCGCAGAAGGTGCTGGAGGAGCTCAACGCCAGATTACATCCTGACGACTAAGCCCCACTCTCTCGGCTCCTCCGCTTTATTGAGGAGCCGAAAATTTTAACTGAGGGAGTGCATATGGGAAATGATGAAAAACGCCCATCCTGGGTTCCGGAAGGTGGTGCCGAAGGATTTGCCTGCAGCGTTATGGACGGTGTGGCAGCAGGCCATGATGGAATCAGTTCGTATAAGACAGCAGGAAAAAAGAAGAAAATAAGTAAATATAGCCGGCCGAAGTTGACCCCTGCACAACTTGCAGAAGGTGTCCTTAATCGGGATCGCGGTTTGCTTGGCCGTGCCATAACCCTGGCTGAAAGTAATTTACCGGCTCATGTTGATGAGGCTCAGGAAGTTCTGAAAACGTTGCTGCCCTATACCGGTAAGTCAATGCGGGTGGGAATCACGGGCGTACCGGGGGTTGGCAAGAGTACCTTTATTGAGTCTCTTGGGTACTATTTGCTTAATAATGGCTACAAGGTAGCGGTTTTGGCCGTTGATCCCAGCAGCTCAAAATCCGGCGGGAGTATTCTTGGTGATAAAACCAGGATGGAGCGTATCGGTCGCGACGAGCGTTGTTTTATCCGGCCTTCACCATCAAGCGGCACCCTGGGCGGGGTTGCCCGAAAAACCAGGGAGACCATGCTCATCTGTGAGGCTGCAGGTTTTGATGTGATCTTGGTTGAAACCGTTGGCGTAGGGCAGAGTGAAACCACTGTACGTTCCATGGTGGATTTTTTCCTTCTGCTCATGCTGGCTGGTGCCGGTGATGAACTGCAGGGTATCAAAAAGGGGATCATGGAGCTTGCCGATGCCCTGATTATAAACAAAGCGGACGGTGATAATGAGCTGCCCGCCAAGCTGGCCCGTAATGAATATGAGCGGGCCATGCATTATCTGCAGCCATCCACTGAAGGCTGGGTGTCCCACGCGTTCACTTGCTCTGCAATCAAGGACAAGGGTATCTATGACATCTGGAAGGTGATCCTCAAGTTCAAGGAGGTCACCACCAAATCCGGTGTGTTTGACAATCACCGCAGGCAGCAGAATATCAACTGGGTGCATGATATGGTGGATGAGCACCTGCGTAACCTGTTTACCCGGCATCCCGAAATAATTAAGGCCCTGCCTGATATTGAAAAGCGGGTGGCAGACGAAGAACTGCCGGCAGTTTCTGCGGTTAAGAAGTTGATCCAGATATTTGAGAAGTAAAAAGGGATAGAGCATGGGGACAACATGTGCTCATTTCTTCTATTCGGGACTCTGTTGAAAACACCTATTCTCCGGCAAGAGAAGAAACGTAAATTTAAAAGGACATGGCGATACTTAAATGACTGATTCATTAAGGAGGTCAATATGATAAGTGATCGTGACAAAAAATTTTATGTGTCCAGTATTGGCGATATGTTTTTACTATCACTCGAAATGTTTCCAGGTAAGATAGTGACCGGAGACGGCAAGGCTCTTGATCCCCGAAGCATGGAGATCAACGACACTGGCTTTGTTGAATTTCAAGGCCCGACAACCATCACCAGAACGTCCTTTACTCGCATTGAGTAATGCTCGCACCCCCTCGGCCCGGTTTACCGCTGCTCTCTTCCTGGTGCGTAAATCGGGCCTTCCGCTTTTCTGGTTGATTGCTCAACCAAAAATATAGCTTCAGCTATCCAATCCCCCCTGGTCGGCAACTATGATAAAGGGGCTTCAAGTTTATCCATTTCCCCTATGAGTAGTTACCATGAGAGTAAATCAAAAGGTATTTGATAAGCTGCAGAAGTTGTTGGCGCTAGCAGCCAGCTAAAATGAAAATGAAGCTGGGTTGGCTATGGAAAAAGCCCAGGTTTTGATGAATGAGCATAATCTTACGGTATTGGATGTTGCTCAGAATGGTTCTGGTGCAAACGTTACAGATGAAAGAATATGGGGCTCTTCCAAATACCGTCTTCGTCTCTGCGCTTGGTGTATAGAGTCCTGTCGTCCTGGTGAAGAGTATATCCCAAGGGATGTTATACTGTGGCTAAATCATCAATGGGCCTGACCAGTATCTCTTTCCATACAGTTTGTATGATTTGATTATCATGGCCACCATATTTGTTCTGCAAGTCTTCCTTCTACCCCTTGAATTAAAAATAGCACAATAAGGGTCAGACGACGTTCCATACGCCCTCGTGAAAATGGGCCTGTAGAGCAAAACGGCAAGGCATATACAGCCAGGCGCAATCTTCCATTCAAATAAAGAGCTGATATGAAAGAGTAGTATTTTACATAAAATTAATTTCTTTTTTGTAACTCGTCTGTGTTAGTATTACCCCTATCTGCATGTTAATTTCATCAGGATAGAAAATATGAAAATCCAGGGATATCTTTTTCTGTTTGTTCTTCCGTTTGTTTTGCTGCTCGCATCTACAGCTGGTGCTGCACTTCCAACGGCAATAAATTCAAGCGCATCGACCATTACACGCAATACGGCGACATTAAACGCTTCAATAAACGCTAACAATGAAGATGCCACGGTTACCTTTGAATACAGTACCCAACCCCTGGAAGGTCAGGATAACCCGGAGATACAGACTATTGCTGCCACCCCCCCGTTGGTTACCGGCAGTTCTTATACCGCAGTTACGGCAGATCTAACGTCCCTCGATCCAGGGACAGTCTATTTTTTCCGTCCCGTCGCTGTCAACGCAAGTGGAACCACGTACGGAAGTACTGTTTTCTTCTCAACCGTCGCAGTAGCAACAGCTACGACTCAAACGGCTACTCCGGTCACGACTACCGGTGCCACTTTGAAAGGGATTGTTAATCCACTTTCTGAGGAAACCACTGTCCACTTTGAATATGGAGGAACCTCTGCCTACGGTTTTTCTTTGTCTGCTGATCAGAGCCCTGTTAGCGGTGACGTAGACACAGAAGTGACTACTCAGGTAACCGGGCTCTCTGCCAACATCACGTATCATTACAGAGTCGTGGCAACCAATGCTTACGGCACCGTCTATGGAGACGATACAACATTCTTTACTTCAGCTCAGGCTGCTCCTTCTGTGACGACAGGCGCTGCCACCTTTTCATTCACCGTCAATTCAGCGACGCTCAACGGTAGTGTCACGGCGAATAACAGTGAAGCCACCATTACCTTCGAGTACGGCACAACAACTGCCTATGGCACCACTGTAACGGCAAATCAGAGCCCCGTTGTCGGAACCGCAGAGACACAGGTAAGCAAAAATATCAGCGGCCTCACCCCGGATACCACGTATCATTACAGAGTTGTCGGCACCAATAGCCAAGGGACAAGCTATGGGGCAGACCAGATTTTTTACAACACAACCAGCCCCTATGCAGCCACAGAGGCAGCCAGTGCCGTGGGTAACAGTACGGCTCGCTTGAACGGTACCGTCAATCCGAAAACCTTTGATGGCGGAACAAGTAGCTGGACCACTGCTGTGACGTTCGAATACGGTCTGACAACGTCTTACGGCCATACGGTTACTGCACAGGAAAGCCCGATGGGAGGCGACATTAATCAGAACGCCAGTGCAGCATTGACTGGGCTGCAGCCTGGAACCATCTATCATTACCGGATTGTCGCCGACAATACCAACGGTACCACAACAGGCGAGGATGTAATTTTTATGACATACTCCCTGCCTGATGCGGAAACCATAACCGCCGCGCCCGTAGAAAGTACATCCGCTACCCTGAATGCAACGGTCAACCCCTACGGAGAAGTAACAAACATTACCTTTGAATATGGGCTGACGACCAGTTACGGCAATACAGTGACAGCCGATGGAAGCCCTTCCACGGAAAACGCCGATACCTCTTTCAGCGCTACCATTTCCGGCCTCAACCAAAATACAACGTATCATTTCCGGGTTGTAGCAAGCAACGGGAGCGGCACCACATATGGCGAGGACAGAACCTTTGTCACCGGAACACCGCCACCCACCGCCACTACCAAAACCGCCACCTCCATCTCGTCGACCGCAGCCGTACTTAACGGAACAGTCAACGCCAACGGCCTATCCACAACTGTTGGCTTTGAATATGGGAGTACCCCGACATTTGACAGGACAACAGCCGCCACTCCATCCATTCTCAGCGGCAGCAGTGCCACAGACGTTTCTCTTTCTCTCAGTAATCTTCTTCCCGGCACGACCTACTATTACAGAGTAAAGGCCACCAATGCCGGTGGGACCGTTTACGGCACGGTCAGCAATTTTGAAACAATAGCACCACCTGCTGTCACCACTGAAGAAGCTTCCGGTGTAACAACAACCAGTGCAACGCTCAATGGAAGTGTCAACGCCAACGATCTCGCATCAACCGTGACATTTGAATACGGAACCACCACCTCCTACGGAACCAGCATAACCGCCGACCAGAGCCCGGTTGCCGGAACCGCGGATACGGCCGTAAGCTATGCTCTTAGCGGTCTTACCCCGGCTATAACCTATCATTATAGAGTGGTAGCCAGTAATGCGGCAGGTACAACCTATGGTGATGACCGGACATTTACCACTTCGGTTGGACCTCCCACCGCGGTAACAGGTAATGCCTTCCCGTTAACTCTCGGAGCGGAAGTCGACGGTACGGTTAATGCGGTCAATGCAGCCACCACTGTCACTTTTGAGTACGGTACGACAGTTGCTTACGGTTCTTCTGTCACGGCGAGCCCCAGCCCTATAAACGGTTCAGACGATACTCAGGTGCGCGCATCACTCTCCGGTTTGAGTTTTAACACCACCTATCATTACAGGGTTGTCGCAACCAATGCCCATGGCACGACCAATGGAGCAGACAGCACCTTTAAAACGAGCTTGAATCCCACAGCTCTTACGCTGGGAACCAGTGATATACGGGCAACAACAGCCACCCTTCATGGTGAGGCCAATGGCAACGGCGGTACCTGGAGCGTTCGATTCGACTATGGGCCAACCGTTGCCTATGGTTCCACCGTGACTGCAACCCCATCCACGGTCAGCGGATCAACCACAACTTCGATTTCTGCCGGGGCAACCAATCTGACGCCGAACACGACCTATCATTACCGAGCAACAGTCTACTCTGGAGGTATGACCTATCCCGGCGATGACAGAACATTCACAACACTCACCGGACCTGCGGTAACCACGGATGTTGCCACCTCTGTTGACGCTACCCAGGCAACCATGAATGCAACGATAACAGCCAACAGCAATAGCACCAGCGTCATGTTCGAATACGGTCTGGATACAGGATACGGACACAGCACCCAGGCCACACCGGCAACCGTCAACGGCGCAACGCCTACAGCTGTCAGTTCGCAACTCTTTGATCTGATTCCGCTGACAACGTACCATTATCGTGCCATGGCCGCAAATAGTGACGGAACAGTGTACGGCAGCGACCAGACATTTACCACTGGAGGAATCGCCCCCGCCGCAACTACAACAGCGGCATCGAATGTAGGGTCGACGTACGCCCTCTTCAATGGATCTGTTGATGCCAACAATGACTCGACCACCGTTACCTTTGAATATGGGCTCACCACTTCCTACGGGGCAAGTGTGACAGCTTCTCAAAGCCCGGTTACAGGAACTTCACCTGTCGCGGTGCAAGAGAGCATCAGCGGCCTTTCTGTCAACAAACTCTACAATTATAGAATCGTTGCCCAGAACAGCACAGGAACAACCTATGGGGAGAATGTCACCTTTTTTACCACTGCCGTTAAACCGGCTACTGTCACCTTGGCAGCAACAGCAGTGAATTCAACAGGGGCAGTTCTGAACGGAACCATTAACGCCAACGGCAACGCAACGGCTGTCTTTTTTGAAGTTGGCAGCGATACTTCATACGGGAGAAGTTATGCGGCAACGCCGGGCACTGTAACAGGTTCAGGGACTACAGCCGTTTCCGTTATTTTGACCGATGTTTTACTGCCCGACACGACCTACCATTTTCGAGTTGTCGGCCAAAGTGCTGCTGGAACATCCTACGGGGCAGACATGACACTGTATACGAGGCAACGCTTTCCATGGCAGATACTGCTGCCCGGCCTTGTCTCGCCAAACAAACAAGAAAACTGATTTGTTGAAATATGTCATTCATGACAACAGGAGGAACACATGTTGTATACGGGAAAAAAAGAAAGAAAAAGGAATATACCTGCCTGGAGTATCATTTGGCAGCTTGTCGCTATGTTGTTCCTCGCAGGCATTGTACAAGGTAGTTCACAGTACGCCGGAATAACACTGCAGCCTGGTGGGATTACCGCAACAGCAGCCTCACCGGAGTATACCTATATTGAACTGCGTATCATGGGACCAGCCGGCACCCCCATATATCGCAATGATTCAAATGGCAGCCCCATAACCTGGACCATGTCTGAAAGCACTGTTGACGGTCGATATTCATGGGAAATACGGTTAGGCACAGCCCCGATACAGGAATCTCGAACCGATGACGGCAGCCAGGGAACAGCAGCCGCCTCCGAAGTAGTCTCAGGGAGTTTCCTCATCGAAAACGGTACCGTCGTCCTTCCGGCAGCTGAAGAAAGCAGCCTGCTGGAGACTTTCCAGGCAAAGAGTCTGTCTCTGGTTGAAATGCTCTCAGAATTCTTTGTCTCAACCGCCTATGCCGACCAGACTATTAACGATGACTTGATTATTATCGGCAGTCAATGTATCGGAATCGACTGCGCCAATGGTGAGAATTTCGGCTTTGATACTCTCCGGCTGAAAGAAAACAATCTTCGCATACGCTTTACCGATACAAGTAGTTCAGGTTCGTTCCCCACCAATGACTGGGAGATTACTGCAAATGAATCAAGCAACGGCGGTAAAAACTACCTCGGTTTCATGGATGTTGACGGAGGAAGGACATTATTGACCCTGGAGGCAGGAGCACCTGCCAACTCGATCTATGTTCACTCCACCGGAAGGGTGGGAATGGGTACTGCACTCCCGTCTACGGAGCTCCACATAACTGACGGCGATACAACCACGATCCGTCTCGAACAGGATGGAACCTCAGGTTGGCCGGCACACAGCTGGGATGTCGCCGGCAATGAAACAAACTTTTTTGTCCGCGACGTAACCAATAGCTCTCACATACCTTTTAAAGTCATAGCTGGTGCACCAGAGAATACATTGGTCATTGGCAACAACGGCAATGTAGGACTGGGGGTACGAAATCCAACCCATACGCTCCACGTGGCCGGCAACGCCCTTATTACCGGTAATCTTGAACTTAGCAGCAGTAGAAAGCTGAAAAATAATATTGTGCCTTTGGAAAAGGACCAGGCAATGCAGACAATCGCAGCCCTGGAGCCGGTAACCTTTCAGTATAAGGCTGATCCCACTGAAAAATCCGTCGGTTTCATCGCCGAAGATGTCCCTGATCTTGTAGCGACAAACAGCCGTAAATCGGTTTCGCCCATGGACGTTTTAGCAGTGGTGACAAAGGTTGTCCAGGAACAGCAGAAAACCATCGAGGATCTGCAAAAAGAAGTGAAAGAACTTAACATGCGACTGCAAAAAAGCACTGTATCTTCTACTGTTACAGTTAACCAGTAAAGCCGTTGCAAGGCTACGATTATGATCAAAACAGCTCTACCAGGTGTATGTGCGGCTGCACTCTTTTATGCCGTGCTTTCACCGGCTTCAGCCGGTACACTGACGATCGGTTCCGGTTCGACATTTGACATTAATGGCGGCTCTTTACTTATGAACTGTCAGAATATTACTATCCAAAATGGTGGAACCCTGCTGTTGCAGGACGGCAGCCTTATACAAAGAAATTTCGTCACCGTTGAATCGGGCGGCACCTACACCAAAACCGGGGGCACTGAAACCCAATGTTCCGGAAATAGGTTTTATTTTCTTTTTAACAAAGAAGGACGCCCCGTTATTTTTTGTCTGCCAAAGGGGTGAGCCGACGCTATATAAGAAATACTTTTTATCATTTTCTGCTATCTGGAAGAACAGGCAATTATGTGAGATTGGAAGTCGAGACCCGTGGTAAAAATCACCGGGAATGAACTAGCTGTTTTTTAAAGCTTTATGCCTGATCCCCCGTTGTTACTGTTAAATCAATCCTGACTTCACCAAAAGTAGCCATGGTTGAATTCAGGTGTAGTCGATGCTCGCAAATCAATACTATTTGCTCACGGAGAAGTGAAATGCTAACACGTAGTAATACAATGATTTGTTGCTGTATCCTTGGGACTGCTTTGTTTTCCGGGCTAAGCTGTATTGCAGAAAATCGGGTTGTGGTTATTCCTATGAATACCGGTAGAGATGGAATCTCACCAGGGCAGTCTTGCTCCAAGGTTCTATCGTAAAAGGCTTTGACAGTGACGGCAATATTATATGTTATATCCAAAGGAAATATGTATTTGTTACCGAAGGACTCTATGACGGATCTTTTTCCAATGGTCTTGTAGGCGCTCATGCAGCATGTAATACTGAAGCCGAAGCCGCAGGACTTACCGGTGTATATTTAGCCTGGATAAGTGACAGTACTTTATCTCCCCTGGCAATGATGATGAAACATCAGGTCCCGTACGTTTTGCCAAGTAATGAGGTGGTTGCATCTGATTGGGAAGATCTTACTGACGGAGCACTCTATCATGCCATAAACCAGACAGCTGATGGGACTGTGGTTACGTCAGGGTACGTGTGGACAGCTACCTCTGTATATGGAACCCATGACATTTCCCATGGTGTTGCAAATTGCAGCAACTGGACAACGTCGAGCAACTTAGAATCTGCCGGAACAGGAGACGTGCTGGCCAATAATAATTACTGGTCTGACAATTCTGGTAGTCAGTCACATTCGTGTGATGAAATGCTGAGAATTTACTGTATCCAGCAATGAGGAGTAATTGCAGCCTTATTACTCATGCGTAACTGGTTTCAGTAACTTTATGTTTGGCCAATCGCGATTTTTGCCCGCATTTCTCAGGATTTTTTGAATATGTGGAAATCGGCGTGAAAAGGATGGTTAAATTCTTCTTGTCAGGAGAAACATAGACAAATTTTTCACTGCAACAGGGGGAGCTCGAGGGATTGCATCTGCGGTTGCGGATCCCTACCGCAGCCGCCTAATGAATCCATAGATGGGAAAACAGATGCTGCTTTGCGAGATTTGCATGATTGGCTATGTTGAATAGCCAATCATGCTTTTCTGACAAAGGTCATTCCATGTTCTGCTGCACCTTGTTTGGCGAAGATAGTGCGGGCATGAGGAGAAGCCAGGGGAAACTTGTCTGTTGTATTTCCACTGAGCCGATATCGCAGATGGCTGCACCGGTTTTATCGCCGTTTTTGGGGCGGGTGACACCCCGCTGGTCTGTAGTCTCACAGGTGGCATCGTCTCCGGCATCGACAACCGGGCTGATAGATTGATCGGAAATCGTCGGCAGGTATGTCCAGGTTGCTCCTCCATTGTCGGCAAGGGGGCTGAGCATGGGGTCGCCTGAGAGTGCTGGTGAACAGGTGTTGTCTTCAATGAGGTTGTTGGCATTGGTGACAAAAGTACCTGTGTCAGTACAGTCACCTCCGCTAACGCTGTTGGCGAGGATGGTATTTTGCACATGCAGGGTGCCGGTGTTGTTGAGGGCGCCGCCCGTCCCGGAGGCAGAGTTGTCGCTCAAGGTGCAGTTACTCAGGGTGAGAGTGCCGCTGGAGAAGATCCCGCCGCCATCAGTGGCTGAGTTGCCGCTGAATGTCGAGTTGATTGCAATGACTGTTCCCCCGTCATTGGAGATGCCGCCACCGTGGGTTCCTCCACTGCTGGTGTTGTCCCTGATGGTTGACTTGCTTATGTTCAGGGTACCTGCGTTGAGGATACCTGCACCATTCCCTGCCACAGAGCCGTTCATGATAGTCAGGTTGGTTATGCTCACAGTGCCAGCGGTGATATTGAGCACTCTTGAGGCGTTGTTTCCACTGATGGTCAGGCCGGAGGATGATGGCCCTGTCAGGGTCAGATCCTTATCGATAACCAGCTCGCTGCCGTTCAGGGTGATTGTTCCGCTCAGGCTGCCGAGGTCCAGAGTATCTCCGCTGGAGGCCAGTTGGATGGCATCCCGCAGGGAGCAGTCGCCATCGTCACAGGAGCCGTCAGTTTCATCGGTCAGGGTATCGACTGTATGGCTGGTATTGCCTATCCCGGCAATGGTGAAATTGTACGGGTTTTCATTACCGTCATTGTTGGCAATTGAGATGGTGGCAGTCCTAGTTCCCTTTGCTGAAGGATCAAAGCTTACCTGGAAAGAGGTGGCACCGCTTGCCGAAACCGTGGCTAACGGATTGGTTGTCAGGGTAAAATCCCCGCTGTGGGTTCCTCCAATGGATACCCTGGGGGTGCCGGTCAAATTCAGGGGCAACGAACCGGTATTATAAATGAAAAAGGATCGGCTGATACTGCCACTGTCCACGTCAACTCCTCCAAACAGGGTGTAATCACTCGTGGCGGGTGTGGTATCTCCGTCGGAGATGGAAGTACCGTTGCCCTGGACGTCCATCTCAATGGTGGAAACAGTTATGGGGTTACCAGTAATATCGGCAACAGTGACCCCCGAATCAGCGCCTTTGGCCCAGTCTTCAGCCGCAGCCAGGTTATATGTGACTGAGCTGCTGGAAGACGTTCCGGCCTTGTCAAGTCGTGCGTCGACAGCGGTCCTGTCAGTGCCGGACAGGGTTATGGAAAAAGACGTTCCTGAAAGAATTTCCACGTCATTGGCAGAAGTGAGGGTGTAAGCTCCGCCTTCGCCGGTAACGGTGAGCTGCGAGATGTCGATGTCATTGGTTGCTCCGGCTTGTTTGAGTAAGCCGGTTCCCGTGACAAGGAGCACGCCCGTACTGTTGTTGTAGGTGGCCGAGGTGATAGTGGGTGCAGCCACGCTACTGACGGTCATGGTATTACCGGTCAGATCAACGACATTCACAGCAGTATCAGCTCCCATCGCCCAGTCCTCGGCTGCTGCCAGGCTATAGGCGGTGCCAGAAGTGGAAGTGGTACCATTTTTATTCAGGATCTGGTTCATTGCTGCCAGGTCGGTGGCGCTTGCTGTCAGCGTGAAGCTTGTTCCAGACGTTATGTCCACATCAACGGTGTCGGTCAGGGTATAGGTTTCGCCCCCTTCGCCGGTAAAGGTGAACAGGGAGGCATCTATATCATTGCCGGCCCCACTGGCTTTGAGAAAGCCGGTACCGGTCACTGTAACCACGCCGGTAACAGCATTATAGGTAGCGCTGGTGATTGCAGGTACCGGCACGCCGTTCACTGTAATATCGTTACCTGTTGCGTCACTGGTATCCCCGCTGGTGGCATTGGTATCCCAATCATCGGCAGCAGCCAGGTTATAGGTAGTGCTGTTGGTGGAATTGAGGCCATCTTTATTGAGGATCTGGTTGATCGCCGACTTATCGGTTGATGACAGGTTCAGGGTAAACTCGGTTACGGAAGTCCTGTTCACGTCTGCAGTATCAGTCAAGGTGTAGGTTTCACCCCCTTCACCGGTAATGGTCAATGTGGAAGCGTCAATGTCCGACCCTCCGTCATTTTCCTGTATATTGGTGCCGGTAACCACAAGGACACCGGTTGTTGCATTATACGTGGCAGAAGTAATCGTGGGCGCAATGGTAACATTGATGGCGTTACCTGTCGTATCAGCAATATCTGCGGCTGTATCAGCTGCTGCCAACCAGTTATCAGCCGCAGCCAGATTATAGGTAGTACCACCGCTGGACTGTGTTTCTATCCGATCCAGGCGACTGTCAACATTGGTTTTATCTGCTCCTGAAAGGGTCAGGGAAAATTCTGTGGCTGATGTTATTTCCACATCGGAACTGCTGGTTATTGTATAGGTTCCCCCTTCACCGGTAACTGATAGAGTCGAGAGATCCACATCATTGTCTGTGCCGATTTTTTTGAAGAGATTACTGCCTGTTACCGCCATCACTCCGGTGTCGGAATCGTACGTAGCAGAAGTGATAGTGGGCGCGGAGACGTTGCTCACTGTTATGCCGTTATTGGTGGTATCGGCAATATCATTGGTCGCAGGAGCACCGGGTAGCCAATTATCGGCCGCAGCCAGGTTATAGATAGTACCTCCGCTGGACGATGTTCCTATTTTGTTGAGCAGACCATGCGCATTCAGTTGATCCGTGGCGCTCAGGGTGAGGGTGACACTCGTAGCGCTGGTCAACTCCACGTCTGTAGTGTCTGTCAGTGTGTAGCTCCCTCCCTCCCCCGTGAGGGTAAAGAGCGAGGCATCGAGATCGTTTGCCGCACCTGTCATACTAACCAGATTCGTCCCGGTAATGGCCAGTTGTCCGGTACTCCAGTCATAGGTGGCGCTGGCAATGGCCGGTGCTGTATAATTGCTTACCGTAATTCCGTTGCTGTTGGTGTCGGCAATGGTCACCGTTGCATCGGCTCCCCGGTTCCAGTCCTCGGCTGCTGTCAGATTGTACGTGGTTCCGCTGTCAGAACTGAGGCCGTTTTTATTGAGCAGGCTCTCCACGCTGTAGATGTCTGCCCCGGTAAGCGTCACACTGAATTGGGTGCCCGAGGTGATCTCCACATCCGTGCTGCTGGCCAGTATGTACGTAGCACCCCCCTCGCCGGTCAAGCTCAGGGTCGACACATCGATATCATTGGTAGCTCCGGTCAGCTTTACCAGCCCCGTACCGGTCACTGTCAATGTATTGCTATCAGCATCATAAGCTGCGGAGCTGATGGCAGGGGCAGGCACATTGTTGACGGTAACAGCATTCCCTGTTAGATCTTCTATGTTACTGGTTAACGAAGCCTCGGTCAGCCAGTTGTCCGCTGCAGCGAGGTTGTAGGTGGTACCACCTGTGGAGGTGGTGTCTGCTTTATTGAGTATTTGATTCACCGCCGCCTTGTCAGTCGCGCTTAACGTTAGGGTACATGAAGTGCTGGAACTAATCTCCACATCAGGGGTATCTGTGAAGGTATAGGTTTCCCCGCCTTCACCCGTCAGGGTAAACATGGATGCATCAACATCAGCACCCGAGCCATTGTCCACCAGGGCTACGCCGGTAACTACCAGCTCTCCTGTGGTGGCATTGTAAGCAGCACTGGTGATGCTCGTCCTGTCTGAGGTCAGCTGATTACTGTCCACCGAGGTAATGCCGGTGGAGGTGGCACGGAGAGTATAGGTTTCCGAATCACTGATAGAATTGGTATAGGTCACTGTCAACCCGGTAAAGGTAGCCACTCCGCTGCTCGGCGTCTGGGTGACCGTACTGTTTCCGCCGCCATCGGTATCGCCAGTGGACTCAAGGATTGCCGACCCGGCACCATTCTCTTCCGACAACACGATGTCTGTACTCCAACCGGTATCTACCTGGTTATTGGCATCTACCGCTTTGACAACGGGATCGGTGCTAAAGTCAAGCAGGTTACTTGAATAGCCCGTGAGAGGTGCTGGCTGGGTGTCGAAGATCAATTTGGTTGCGACTATATCGGAGGTCAGTGAAGATGAGGTCAGAGTGGGAAATATCCCGCTGTCTATATCCAGCGTAAAACTTTCTCCATCCACTGACGCGGTATAGATAACATTGCTGAATGTGGCTACACCACTGGATGCAGCCACGGACGTCGTGCCGGAGAGCGAGCCACTCCCAGAGTTTTTAGAAAGAGAGACGTTGGCAGTGTAATCCAAATCCGTATTATTTGCTGCATCCCGGGCCGCCACTCCAAAGGTTGTCATTGCCAAACCACTTGCATCTCCACTGGTGGGTGCAGTAGAAAAGGCCAGTTTGGTAGCGACCACCTCTGTACTCATAGTGCCGGTTGTAACAGAACTGTTTGCCCCGCTCATCTGGGTTTTGGAGCCATCCACCGTCAGGTCGGTATCGCCGTCAATGGAGATGACCAGGGTCTGGTTGTCGGTAATACCTGTGTTATCGTTCCAGTAAGCAGAGATCGTGCAGGTCGTACTACCGCCGTCACCCACAGAAATCAACGGGGCACCGCTAAAGCTTACCGTCGACCCGCTGGGAGCTACATCCGATAGGCTAGCACATCCTGAAAGGTTGAAGCGTAGTTTGGAGAAGTTGGCCGAAGCGGTACCGGAGAGATTGATATCAAGTTGAGTGACATCCAGGGAAAGGCCATCGCCCCCTCCGCTATCGGCGATGGTAAAGTCGAAGATATTGATCGCGTTGCCTGATCCTGAGGCGGTAGTGGGGAGGTCGACCGGCTCTGTCACTCCAACGGAGGCTGTGAGACTGCCGTCATTGTTCGATGGACCCAGGATCGTAACTGCAAAACTCTCCTGGTACGATTCAAAACTATCTTTAGCTTGTATACAGATATTGTATGTCCCCGGCGAAACATTGCTACTATTTACCAGAAGATCCCCTGTATCCCAGTCAAAATCAAAATCCCCGTTCCCGTCATCTCCTGTGGCTCCGCAACTGCCATTATCGGAGGCGCCATCAGAAACGATGGAATAGGTGAGCGAATCACCGTCGGTGTCTGTTCCTGTCGCTGTAATACCCGTTTCGTAGTATTCCCATAAATTATTGTATGTTAACGTCGAAGAAAGTGAAGAGAGCGTTATATCTGAAGGAGGGGCGTTGGAAACAGTTGAGGTCGTAATGGTTGCTGTCCAGGCTAAACCAGGAGACATAATTCCCCAACTCATTGTAAAAGCGAGAGTACAGTTATAGTTGTTTGAGCTATAGGTTTGGTTCCAGCTTGAGGCATTATTGACACTGCAGCCGGTTAAAGAAAAATTGATAGGATCACCATAGATATTATCTACTGTTGGTCCTGAATACGAGACACTGTCTACTTTAACGGCACCTGAGAGTTGGACTTTGAAGCCGTCTCCGGTATCACCGGGTGTAGGACCAGCAGTTCCGGTAACTGTATGCGTACCTGCGGTGCTTACGGTAAATGTAGGGCCTGTAGGGGAAAAATCAGAAGATTCCGTACCTAATGTTCCGGCAGACACGTTGAGAGAGTAAAAGGCAGCCAATATACATCCGGTAATAAGGATTCGAATTGTTTTCATAAAAGGAAGGCCGTTGTTAGAAAAGAAAAAATTACCTTGTGAGCCGTTTGTTCCTCAGTCGACAAACAAGGAGCAGAGAGTTCAGGTAGAATGGAAGCAAAACTCTGTACCAAGTTACGTTTAATATCTACAAAAAGCCTATCACCAAAAGAAAATGAAAGTCAAAATTTTGATATAATAACGTGTGGAAAAAATTAAATTTTTCAAATGAGAAAGGGAGTAACAATTAGAGGACACAGTCACATTCGTGTGATGAAATGCTGAGAATGTAACTGATCGCGGGATTAACAACACTGATATTTCAGTTGGTTATGAGTCGTAACTGGTCACAGCTGCTTCAGATTTATGCAAGCGCGGTTTTTCGCAGGTAAGCGAAGACTCCGGTAGGCTATCTATGCGGGAAACCGCTATCGTAATTACAATATGAATCATCACAGATGATAATACATGTAACTGACGTTTTTGGAGTCTTCGTCTGCCAGATCTCGAACGAAAATCCTCATTTCAGGCCAGATCTAACGAATACTTTTTTGTTGTCTGAGCCGTTGTATCTTTTCGTCTGGATATTCCAGCAATTCTTTGAGGATGTTTTCTGTATGTTCTCCCAAAAGGGGAGGAGATGAGAATTTATCCCCCCTGCTTTCAGACATTCGAATAGGATTCCCGGGAGCCTTGAAGGTAAGGCCTACGCCTTTATGTTCAATATCCACCACCATGTTCAATGCCAGTGTGGCAGGGTCGTTCAGGGCGGCACGTAAATCATTGATCGGCGCACAAGGCACTCCGTTGGCTTCGAGAAGTTCCAGCCATTGCTGACTCGTCCTTTTCGCAAACGCTTCATCTAAAATCTCAAGCAGTTCTTTTCGGTAGGTATTTCTTGCTTGCAGGCTCTCGAATTTTGGGTTGCCTGTAAGGGCTTTGCTGTCTAAAACCTGGCACAGAGCAGACCAGAACTTGGGTAAATGGGCATCAATGACGATATAGCCGTCTTTGGTTTTTACTGCATTGTAGGGGATTAACGATCTATGACCGGAGCCCACCGGGCCGGGAGCTTCACCCGAATACAGGCAGAAGCCAGCCTCATAACTTAAAAGAGAAATCATTGTACTGAAGAGAGGAACCTCAATTTTCTGTCCTCTACCGGTGTGCTCGCGTGCATGAAGTGCTGCCAGTATCCCCGTGACAGCATAGATACCGGCAACATGATCGGTTATGGAAACACCCATTCGCAGAGGGGGACCTTCCGGCTCTCCGGTGAGGCTCATGCCACCTCCCTGAGCCTGCATCATCAAGTCAAAGGATGGTTTATGACTGTCAGGGGTATCTGATCCATATCCATTGATGGAACATGATATGATTTTGGGGTTGTAGCGACTCAAAACCTCATGATTAATCTTAAGCTTCTCGGGGACACCGGGGCGCAGATTATCCAGAACGACATCTGATGTTTTTACCAGGTCATAGAAGACTTCGCGTCCTTCCTCCTGGTTTAAGTCAAGGACAATGCTTTTTTTATTTCTGTTCAGCGTCATAAAATAGATACTTTCCCCTTTATAGAAGTGGGGAGGGGTTCGTCGGGCACTATCTCCACCATCTGGCGATTCTATCTTAATGACGTCGGCTCCTAGATCGCCAAGAATCATTCCTGCATAAGGACCGGCAAGAACCTGTCCCACCTCCAGTACGCGTATATCCTGTAAACAATGTTTCACCTTTTTCACCGTATGTTATGCTCTTGTGATATGTGTTCAGTGGGTAACATATTTGCAGGCCAGGATATGTCGCACAGGCAATTTCGACTGTTGTATGGCCGCAAGATTCACAGAGATTGTATAACATATTAGCAAAAAAAAGCCCTGCAATCGTACGAACTCCGATTGCAGGGCTTGAAAGAAAGAAAAACAAACAGGTTATACTTTGAATCGACCTACCAGTGACTGCAACCTTTCTGCCATATTGGTAAGTTCTCTAACATTAAGAGTTACCTGATTGCTGGAGTCAGTGATATTCTGAACCGACTGATTGACTTCAGCGATATCACCGGAGATTGAAGCCGCCACCGTCGAACTTTGTCCGACATTTTCATTGACCTCCTGAATACCCATGGATGCTTGAGCAATATTGCTCGAAATCTCCTGACTTGTCGCTGCCTGCTCTTCCACCGCCGTAGCAATTGTTGCCACAATTTCATTCACTTCATTAATAACTGAGGTGATTTGAGTAATCTGCTCCACCGTAGTAGCAGTAGACCCTTGAATACCTTCAATTTTGGTCTTGATCTCCTGGGTTGCCTCGGCTGTCTGCTTGGCCAGTTCCTTGATCTCGTTTGCAACAACTGCAAAGCCTTTTCCTGCTTCACCGGCCCTGGCTGCTTCAATGGTGGCATTCAACGCCAGTAAGTTGGTTTGTTCTGAAATTTCAGTTATGACTTCAGTAACCTTATTGATTTCATTGGCTGCACGGCCCAGTTCTCCAACCTCATTGGAAGCCGCATTGGTTTGGGTAACGGCAGATTCCGTTATCACCCTGGCCTTTTCCGAGTTCTGGGCGATCTCACTGACACTTGACGTCATTTCTTCAGTAGCTGAGGCCACCATGTTCACATTGGTCGCAGCCTGTTCACTGGCTGCCGCGACACTGTTCATGTTTGAACTCATCTCTTCAGCTGCCGAAGCCACACCGCTGGAGCGGTCAGACATTGATTCGGCACTGTCGGATAATTCGGTGGCAATGGATCTGAGATTGGACGAAGCATCATTAAGAGTACCGGTCGTACCGGTAACATCTTTAATCAGTGATTGCAGTTTTTCCATGAATTCATTGAACCATTTCGCCAGTTCACCGATCTCATCCTGACTTGTCACCTCCAGACGCTTGGTAAGATCACCTTCGCCCTCAGCGATATCCTTGAGCATGTCGACCGTACCACGAATTGGGCGAACAATAGCGCCAATGGCATACCACAAGAGCAGAATTGCGATTACAAAAGATCCCAACCCAGCCAATACCTGCATGAAGGTATTGCGTTTTCCTGTGGCTGTGAGTTCCTTGTCCAGGGCAATAGCATCAGCCAGAACGGTTTCCTGCTTGACCCGAATTATCACAGACCAGGGTTTACCGGTTCTACCGAGTTTAATCGGGGCAAACACCTCGAAATAATTATCTTTAGGGTTCAGGACTGCTTCATTTTTACCTTCCCTGATATAGGTCAGGTATTCCTCCCAATCTTCAGGTATAACCCCTTTTAAATGTTTGCCGATCATCTCCGGTCGTTCGCTGTCTGCAACGATAAGTCCATCGTTACTGACAATAATGATCTCCCCCTGACCCTCGAAAAGGTTCTTATCAACATCTTCAGATAGTTTCTGGACAAAATCCAGGTTGTAATCGGTACCGGCAACCCCGTAAAATTTTCCATTCACCAAAATCGGGACCGAGAGCGTAGCCAGCCAGACCTGTTTTCCCTGAACGATATACGGTAGCGGAGCCAGTACGCTTTCCACCTTGTTTTCACGCGGGTTAATATACCAGCCACCCTTGAGCACACCATTGGGATGACGATCGCGGGTATCATATTCAACCAGAGGCTGTACTGCGATATTCCCGTTTTCATCGCGATTCCAATAGGGTGTAAATCGACCGGTTTCAGCATTGTTCCCGTCTCTACCGGTTTTAAAGAGATAATCGTTGCCATCAAGAGCATCCGGTTCCCAACAGGAATAGGTGCCGTTAAAGTTTGGATTTTCCTTTAAAACTTTAAGCAGGATCGCATTGATTTGATCACGCCCCAATTCAAGGCCGCCGTTATCACTTGATTTTGCCACCTGAAAGGTGTTAGCCATTGTCCTGGCTGAATCCAAAGCAATAACGAATTCAACCCCGATTTTGCCTGCATAGTCACCGGCAAGACTTTTCAGTCCCTCTAAAGAGCGGGTTTCGATAAGCCCTGAAACTCGTTCATTAACGTGCTTCTGGGTTGATTTGGAAGAATACAGACTGTATCCCACCAGGAAGGCGGTTGACAGAATAAGACACGCCCCGGCCATTCCGCCAATCTTCATTCTAACAGTTTTCAATTTCATGTAATCATTTCCTCCCGCACAAATTATTCAATCATTCACCATCAGGGGTTATGATCATTATATGGAAAAAAGAGTCGATGTTATAATTCTTTTTCAAGGCCAATGCAGATTCAGCAAAAGAGAAGAATGCGGGAGGTGAGAGGCTCAGGGGAAACAGGTTACCAAAGTATTAAAATGTTTACATAAAGGTATGTGGTCTGTGTGCATCCTATTTACATGATGGCGATTGGTCACATACAAAGTTTCTGGCCGGCAATGAGGATTATGTTCGAGTTGAGAGCAACTGATCACAGACTCCGGTAGGCTATCTATGCGAGAAACCGCGATCGTGCAAAGAGGTAAGCGACCAGCGGGAGACTCCGTGGAGTATCTGTGATCAGTTACAACGTTACTCATAACTGGGGCTGTAGTAGCTTGTCTGAATTTTTTCTTTTTTCCCTCTATGGCTATTAGCTGTGGCAGGGAGACTGGCACCATTGAATTTTTAGGATCAGAACGTAATCGTTTCGGTCCAAGCTGGTGATGGTTCAGAAAATATGCACCATAAGTCGGTTGACAAGTCTCCGCATGTTCGCTTAGAAACGTGTCCTGCAGTTCTTGTATACTCAAAAAGAGTAATCCTGCCCATACCTGGGAGTTGCCTTACTCGCAGCTGACAGTTTCAGGCTGTTGCCGCCTCAGCAGTCTGTTGCGCTGAAATATCACAACAGCGAGTTCATTAATGGAGAAGTGCAGGGAATGGAAATTTCCTTAGAAACAATTCAAAATCTGGCACCTGACCAGGCATCTTTACATGCAGCAAAAAAATTGCTCAAACCTGCCAAATGGCCATTATTGGGCCAGGATCCAGGTGTGAATACCATATGGGGACAATGTCAGGGATCGGGATCCAATCCCTACCTGACCATGGCAGATGTGGTTGATCATGGCTACAAATGCACGTGTCCTTCCCGTAAATTTCCTTGTAAGCATGTGCTGGCATTGTGGTGGCAATTTGCTGATCGCCCGGATGATTTTACGGTATCAGATCCTCCTGAGTGGGTGCATGACTGGTTGGGACGCCGACGCAAGAAAAGTACATCCACTGAAGCAGAGACCGCCGGGAAGGTAGAGAAGAAAAATATTCTTTTGGCCACAGGCGATGATACTCCTGCATTGAGCGCCGCAGAACAGGCTAACAAGGAGGCTGCAAAGGCTCAACGTGCAAAACAAATAAAAGCTGCCACCGAGGCAAGTATTCGAGATGGCCTGGTTGAGTTTCAGCAATGGGTCGATGATCAATTGCGTACTGGTATAGGTGGGCTTATGAAGGAAATAAGCAGCCGATGCCGGCAGATAGCTGCCCGTATGGTGGATGCGAAGGCTGCCAATCTGGCATCCCGTCTGGATGAAATACCGGCAAAAGTACTGGCCTTGCCCTCCCATGAACAGGCACGAAAAGTATGTCAGGAGCTGAGTCAGCTGGTATGGCTGAGCGAAGCATGGCTGGTTGATCCTGATGATCCCGACGCACGGCGAAGTGTGGCGGCAACAGAGTCGCGGGCTGTCCTTTTAGAGACTCCCGAAACCTTGAGTGTTATGGGGGTATGGGAAACCGTAGGAGAACAGATCGTCACGCGCCGAGACGGCCTGATTAGTCATGCGAGCTGGCTGCTTAACCTGGATGAAAGCGCCGAACAGCGTTTTGCCCTGTTGCAGGATTTTTATCCTGCCTCTGTGGGGAGGCGTCAGGGTGGAGAGCGGGTTGGTTCTGTTATCTCCGCAGAGCTGATATTTTACCCCAGCAGACTGCCGTTGCGGGCAACCATACACACCCAGAAAGCCTGTGCTCCGCAGGTGTGTGACTGGCCACATGAAGAGGTCGCACCAGATACCGGCTTTGCGAGGAAACTCTGTACGATACCCTGGCTGGAATCACACCCGTTCATTGTCAGTGAAGGCCGTATTGCAGCAGATAAAAAAGGTCGTTTTTACTGGCGTGACAGTTACGGAGCGTGGCCCCTGATGAATGAGCATGTCTCTCCTTTACTGCAAGGCTGTGAGATACGCCGGGCCTGTATTGTCTGGGACGGCAATAACGCGGAACTGTTGGGCGTACAGGCAAAACCGTGGGGGAGTATAGCATGTTGAACCAGGATGAACTGCAGCAGGCTTTAGCCGTCACAGAGCAATTGCAACGCCAGTGGATGATTGGTGCCGGTGAAGTGGCAGCCACAGTAACGCTGCCTGAGAGCTGGAGTGCACTGTTACAAGGAACCAGCCCTGAGCATGCAAGGCTTTTAACCCTGGCATTGACGGGGCAGCTGCAATTGATGATGACCTCCGGTTGTTCAGGACAGCAGAGTCTGCATGAAAAACCACTGTTGCCCATGTTGGCGGTACCCACTTTGCCCGAATCATTGCGGCCTCTTTTCCGCAGGTCGCTGGAAGGTCTTTCAAAACAGCGGTCCATAGACGTGGCCTGTGTGTTGAGACTGTTATCCCAACGCCGGGTGACAGCCCATCCTGCGGACTGGTTGCCTACCAATAAAGAAAAAAGTCTGCCCAGGGAGTATTGGCCCTGGTGTCGATGGGTGGCAGATGTCGCTGCCATGAACACAGAAGCCGGTGAAACGCTTTCTGAAGATACCTGGGACCAGTTTTATCCTGCTGAACGCCTGGCCCTATTGCAGGATATGAGGGCTCTGGAGCCGGATTCTGCTCGTGAACTGATAATGCAGTGTGCAGGACGTGAACCGGCAGACAAGCGTCTGTCCATTGTCGGAACCCTGGCAGTGAACCTTGCCCCGGCAGATGTGGACTATCTGCAGTCGTTGTTACAGGACCGCTCAAAAAAAATCGCTACGCTGGCATCCCAGATGCTGAGCCGTCTGGGAACTCTTCTGGAGCAAGATAGCGCAGAAATGTCTGAAGAGGAAGTTCAGGAGCACGCAGAAACATATACCCTGGAAAAAAAGGGTATCTTGAAAAAGCGGTTGAGGCTGCGTCCCAAAAAAATGCGCAGCGGCAAGCAGAATGCGATACGCACCGAGCGTCTGGGGGGAATTTCTCTTTCTGCTTTTGCCCGGGTGCTTGGTCTCAAAGTAACGCAGCTCCTCGATGCCTGGGATTTTGAAGATAACCGTCCTTCGGATAACCTGGCCTTCCTGACCAATGCCGCATCCACCCTCAGCGATGATCATATCGAACATTTGCTTGCCCGTCTGCTCAGCGATGCGTCCATCACCCACAACGATATATCTCTTCTGGAGCAGGTCGTTGCCCGGCTTTCTCCCGAAGCACGTCAGACCTGCGTGCAGCAGATACTGCGAGGCAAGGATGCTACGCTCTCGTTTTACGATTGCCTGCTCCTTGTTGAATCCCCATTGGATGACCTGCTTTTTACCGACCTGAAAAACAGCGGGGCCTGGAAAGCACTCTGCAATCGCATTGGAGAAGAATTTGACGGCGGTTACCTGGAAAACCTCCACTGTTGTGCCGAGCTGACCAGCCTTGGATTGCTTGTTCCCCAGGCTACTGCGGCCGCTGTCCTGGATGCTGTTGAATCCATGGGCCTCTCTTTGGCAGACCCTGCACTTGATCTACTGCAACTCAATAATCAGTTACCTATATTAACATAGTAAGGAATCTCCATGGCAGACATACTCCGTCAACCCGCTGAAGTTATCTATCAGGCAGAACTGGAAGCATTACACGCTGAAGACAGCGGCAGTAAACCGCATAACTGGTATGTATCACCAAAGGCAGTGGTGACCTATCTCATGGGAGGGAAAACCGCTGCAGGGGTTGAGATATCAGCCAAATATATTGGAAACCGTCGATTAATCGAAACCGCTGTTGCAACCTTGGCTACAGACCGGGCATTGCTGCTGCTGGGGGTGCCGGGGACTGCCAAATCCTGGGTAAGTGAGCATTTGTCAGCAGCGATCTGTGGCAAGAGTACGCAGATGATTCAATGTACAGCCGGTACTGATGAAAATCAGGTCCGTTATGGATGGAATTATGCGCAACTGCTGGCCAAGGGGCCAAGCAGGGAGGCGTTGGTGCCCACACCGCTGTATCGGGCCATGGAGTCAGGAACCCTGTGTCGGCTTGAGGAACTCACCCGCATGGGGTCAGATGTTCAGGATACGCTTATTACAGTGTTATCTGAGAAAATGTTGCCCATCCCGGAATTGAATGAAGTGGTGTATGCCGAGCGCGGTTTTAATGTCATTGCCACGGCCAACAACCGCGACAAAGGCGTGAACGAGTTGTCTTCGGCGCTCAAGCGGCGCTTTAATGTGGTGGTTTTGCCGTTGCCTGACGATATGGAGCAGGAGGTTTCCATTGTTGCCCGGCGCGTCGAGCAGACAGGTATTGGTCTTGATCTGCCGATCCCTAAAAATGTAAGGGAAGAAATAGAAAAAGTTGTAACTATTTTCAGGGAATTGCGAGGTGGTGAAACCCTTGACGGCAAGGTGGTTCTGAAAACACCGACAGGTAATCTGTCCACCGCTGAGGCCATCGCCGTGATGGTGGGGGGCCTGAGCCAGGCAAACTGGTTTGGTGAAGGTGCTTTGACAGCTGAAGATATCAGCGCTAATCTGGTGGGTGCGATTGTAAAAGATCCTGTGCAGGATAAAGTCGTGTTGGAAGAGTACCTGGAGACCGTGATGAAAAAGCGCAGGGATTATGCCGAATATTATCGCAGCATGAATGATGTGCTCTAAGCGGCGGTAGGTTATGTCTCAAGCGGAGATTCATTATTTTGGTGTTCGCCATCATGGTCCGGGCTCTGCACGTCGTGTGCTTTCCGCCCTGGAGCATGTGAGGCCTGCTACGGTTCTGGTCGAAGGTCCGGCTGACTGTACCCCTCTTTTTTCGCAGCTTGCCAGGCCGGAGATGAAACCACCTGTGGCCCTGTTAAGCTATGTGGCCGATAATGCCGTCTGTAGTACATTCGTTCCATTTGTCGAGTATTCTCCCGAATACCAGGCCTGCTGCTGGGCTGTGCGTAACAATGCTGTGTTGGAGTTTATTGACCTGCCTGTGGCCACACGTCTTGCCCAGATGGTCGCGGAAGCAGCCGAACAAACTGAACCCTCACAAGAGGATACGGTTGAGGCTGAGCCTGTTCAGGAGGGGGAAGAAGAAAGAGATTTTCGCCTTTCAGCAGATCCCATAGGTGTTCTGGCGCAACTGGCCGGTTATGAGGATGGAGAGGCGTGGTGGAATGACCTGATAGAGCAGAACGCAGATGACGACCATGCGATTTTTGCTATTCTGGATCAGGCAATGTTAGAGCTGCGCAGTGCTGCATTGGAGCAGTGCGGTGAACATGGAGATCTTGTCTTTGCGCGAGATTTGCCCCGAGAGGCGCACATGCGTCTGACCATCGGCAAGGCTGCGAAAAACAGTGAAGGTCCGGTGGCCGTTATCTGCGGAGCGTGGCATGTACCGGCGTTACAGGAAAAACATGTTGCAAAAGATGACCGGGCCCTGCTGAAAACCTTGCCTAAAAAGCTTACAGCCAGCAAAGTCAAGAGTACCTGGGTACCCTGGACCACCCCGCGTTTAGCCACCAGTTCCGGCTATGGTGCCGGGGTTGCTGCACCCATGTGGTATAAGCACATGTGGCAACAGCGTAATAACCCCAATGCCTTGGCCTATTGGCTTGGGGGAGTGGCCCGGGTTATGCGCGAACAGGGCCATATCGTCTCTACGGCATCGGTAATTGAAGCAGTTCGTTTGAGCAATGGTCTGGCTGCCGTACGCGGACGTCCGGCTCCCGGTTTTGAGGAAAGCCGGGATGCCGTGATAGCCTGTCTCTGTTTTGGCGAAGCCTTGATCTGGCGGAAGATGGAAGCACGCATCCTGCTGGGAAGCGAAGTGGGCGCGATTCCGCCGGATGCTCCCCTGGTCCCGCTGCTTGAGGATTTACAACGGCAACAGAAAAAGCATAAGCTCAAACCTGAAGCTTTGCCGCGTGAACTTTCCCTGGATTTGCGAAGTGGAGCAGGCGCAGGCAAGTCTGTCTTGCTGCACAGGTTACACATTCTGGATGTCCCTTGGGGTACCTTGCAGGACAGTGGGAGCAGTCGTGGAACATTTCGCGAGCGCTGGCAGCTCTGTTGGGAGCCTGAATATGCAGTGCGTCTGGTGGAGCAATTAATCTATGGCAGCACCATTGAGCAGGCTGCTGCGGGAAAAATGCTTGAAACGATCCATACCCAGCATACCCTGGGCTTGCTGGCCCAGACAGTACAGTTGTGCCTGGCGGCCCAGCTGGATGAAGCGGCTGAGCGGGGTATAGCTCGCCTGGATGAACGCGCCGCCCTGGCAGGCGATTGCATAGAATTTCTTGAGAGCCTGCCACCACTGGTAAACATCAGCCGCTATGGTACAGCCAGGGATATTTCCCTGGAACACATTGATACCCTTAATGTTCGCTTGGCGGCCCAGGCTGCAATCGCCTTGCCCTATGCCTGCCGCAATTTGAGTGACGAAGAGTCGCAACATTATTGCCGGTGTGTCGGTGCCGCGCACCAGGCTATCTTGCTGGCAGAAATGGAGGATGACGCTGTTTCGTCATGGTGGCAGGCGTTACAGGAGGTGGTTGATACTCCAACAGCCAGTTTGCAGGTCGTCGGTTTATGTGCCCGGCTCTTGTACCAGGAACAGCGAATGGCGGCGGAAGTGCTCCAGGTGCTGTTTCAAAAAATGTTGTCTCCTGCCATACCGGCTGCGGATGCTGCACGTTTTTTTGAGGGATTTTTTGACGAAGCCGTACAGCGCCTGCTCTATGACGATTTGCTGTTGAATGCGGTGGAGCAGTGGTTGCTGAGGCTGGATGATGAGGAGTTTATCGAGTTTTTACCACTGTTTCGACGGATGTTTTCCTCACTGGACGCAATGGAAAGAAAACGGTTGCTTGATATTGTGGCGCAGGACAGAGCCCTGGTAAAGACAGATACGGCGTATACCTTGAATTTGGATGCCGGCGAGTTGTGGTCTGCACAGCTTGGACGATTGGGACGATTAATCAAAGGGGAACAGCAGTGGTACCAGTAAAAACAGAATCAGGTATACAGGCAGAGTGCGGGGCCCCGGATGCAGCAGAAAAAGAACGTCGCTGGATGTTGGTGCTAGGCGCAGAGTCGGACCAGGTTCTCTCCAAATCAGATCAGCGGCTGAATAGTGCTCTCAACGCGTTGTATGGCGGTATGAACGGGGGCGGCGGCAAAAAAAGACGCGGCAGTTTAAGCCGGTCCGCACCCAAAGTGTCCAGATGGCTGGGGGATATCCGCGAATTTTTTCCCAGCTCCGTGGTACAGGTGGTACAACGGGATGCTTTCGAGCGCCTGGGCCTGAAAGAAATGTTAATGGAGCCGGAATTTCTGGCTGCCCTGGAAGCTGACGTTCACCTGGTGGCGGATCTTGTCAGTTTACGTTCTGTGATGCCTGAAAAGACCATTGATACTGCACGGCAGGTGATTAAAAAGGTCGTGGACGAACTGATGGAACGTCTTGAGCGAAAAACCAGTGAGGCGGTGCGCGGAGCACTTAACAAGAGCAAGCGCAGTTTTCGGCCACGTTTCAATGATATTGACTGGCATCGGACCATTCACGCCAACCTCCGTCATTACCAGCATGAACACCGTACAATCGTGCCTGAAAAACTGGTGGGATTCATGCGTCAGCAGCGGCGCATCGTGGATCTTGACGAAGTTATACTGTGCGTTGATCAGAGCGGCTCAATGGCCACTTCTGTTGTATACAGTTCTATTTTTGCTGCGGTTATGGCCTCTATTCCTGCTGTTAAAACCAGGTTGGTCTGTTTTGATACTGCTATTTTGGATTTAACCGAAGACCTGGAAGATCCTGTGTCAGTGCTGTTTGGCGTACAGCTGGGAGGCGGAACTGACATTAACCAGGCCGTGGCCTACTGTGAAAATCTCATAGATCAGCCTTCGAAAACCCATTTGATACTCATTACAGATCTCTGTGAAGGCGGGGATGGCAATGCCCTGAAAACCCGGATCGCACATCTTATCCGCCAGGGGGTGAATGTCATTACCCTGCTGGCCTTGAGTGACGAGGGCAAACCCTTTTACGACGCTGAAATGGCAGCTGATTTTGCCGCCATAGGCAGCCCTGTCTTTGCCTGTACACCGGATCAGTTTCCGGATTTGATGGCAACCGCACTGAAGCGTGAAGATGTCCTGAGCTGGGCTGCAGATCAGGATATACAGGCGGTGAGGCCGGAAGACGAGCGTATGTAACGCTTGTTCGGTATTAATGTATCCTGGGAGCGCTGGTCATTTGCTGAGCTTGAGCGCATAGCTCCAGGTGCAGCGCATACCTGATTGCTGATATATGCTTTTCCCGGTCCCTGAAGCAGAGTTTCCTGAGAAATGAAGCTTTGCGGAATTTGTCACTTTTCCGCCCTGGTTGTCTACCGGAACCGTTGTGCTGAAGGTACAGTCAGTGCCAGAGCAGGTTCCCTTGAGAATGCAGACACGTGGCGGGCTGCATGACATCCCGCTGACAAATTTCAGCACATATTTCCCTTTGCCCTTGTCAAAGATGGCCAGGGTGCCTGAGGTATTGCCACCCATGGGGCAAAACCCCTCAACCTTTGAATTGGATATGGAAAAGTTCCAGTTGCCTGTTATGCCGCTTCCGTAAGCCAGACCTGCAAATAAGATACATCCAATACAGCTTGCCACGATTTTCATCAGAAGAGAATGCATGTTCACCTCCTATATCTGTGATACCTGACGACAATTGTGGGGATATTCAGTCTTATGATAGCATATATTGGATCTCGTCGTACATGGAAGAGGGGATGTATTATTGAATTGCTGTAACCGATAACCATATTACATGGTGCGCACGGCACACCATGTCAGCCTGGTCACAACCAAGCAGCTTCGGAGGGCAAAATTGCAACGCTCGGAAAGAGGCCAGGGGACTGATTTTATTTTTCCCTGCCAATATCTCCGAGTTGTTTTATACATCCACAGGTGCTACAGAGGCAGAACCAGGCTGCTGCTTAAGAAAAATCAATCTGTCTCCCGGGGTAGAAGCAAATAAAGGTAAAGGTACTCAACCAATCTTACTTGGTAAGTCTGTATTCTTCAATGGCTTGCCAGCCATCTGCACCGCAAATGGTGGCGCAGATGGCGATTGCAAGAATATCGAGCAGGTTATGTTTAATTTGATCATCTTTTCTGGGGTCGTCCAAGGTGGAAAAGTGTTTCACAAAAAGAGATTTTGCTTGTTTCTTCATCTGTAATCTTTTTAAATCCGAGTTATCAGGTGTGATGAAGAAAACTATTTGCTTGAGTGTAGGTTGTTACCCATGCGATTGCCCTAAACAGGTACTGCTGTTTTATTTCCGTTTCTTATTTATAGTTTTAAGTACAGCATACAAACAAATTAAAAAGCCAAAAATTAGCCATACATACCCTGCCAGCGGATCAACTTTTTGTTTGTACAAAACAGAGTATCCTGTTCTTAAAAAAGTCCATCCAACATAGACAGTGCCTATTCCAATGAGAAACAAACCAATATTATTAATCTTCATTATATATAAACTTTTTGCATGAGAATCGGCCTCATCCGTGAACCGAAAAAGGAGATGGTTGTAAACCAGCAAATTTGTTTGGTAGCCACTGCGCCCCTGTAGACTGATTTTTACTCTGTCCATGACATAAACTGGCAAAAGGGTGGTTTGAAACCATGAGACCTGATACCAACACGTGGATATGTCATGGAACCGACGATTTTCTAGTTCATTACAATGGCGAAAAGGACTGATTTTCATGGCTGCCCGATCATAATCCTGATGGATGTCTGGTACAGTTAGTAACAAGAGAGCACGTTAAAAGCGCCGTCATGTGGTCCAAACAAATGGACCCATTTCTTTGCTCAATTGGGCAATATCATCATACCATTATTTGAATATGGTTTTCGCAATACCTGCAATCAATATCATGCAAGATATAATAAGCACAACGAAAGGTTTAAAATGATTGGAAATCCAATAATCAGTTCCTTCTTTGTAGTTTCTCCACGCATATCTACTTCCAAAAAAACCAAAAAGAATCCCTAAAATACCAAACAATATTAGATACAAATTATAAGAAATACCCATACACGCAGCCTAGTCAATGATCGCCGGCAAAGCCGGTGGATTAAAAGCAAAAACATAAAATACCTCTCCAAGGTACTGACGTACTGACGACGATTGCCATAATTCGCCTTTCTTCAATATGTTGGTATTCAATTAGGTGTCCACTTGCATTCTCATTTGGAGTGGCTTAACCTTTGCAGATTGTTTATTAAAGCCTCTTTCTTGTGACTTTTATAGGGCAATCGCATGGGTAATGTCAGCCAAACAATACCTTAGCAAGATAATTTTCACCAGGTTACCATCGGTATCATACTCATGCTCAGTACGCTGCTCATCAATGGTCTGATACACTTCACGGATAACGGTGGGCAGGCCCATCTCGTTATAGGTGTATCTGGTTTCCACGCCCAGCTCATTGGTTTTACTGAGTCGGTTGTTATGGCTGTCGTAAGTGTAGGAGACTTTACTGCCGTCTGCATATTCTTTTGTGAGCAGGTTATTGTTGGCATCATAGGTTTTAATCACCCTGTTGCCCAGCTCATCGATGGTGCGGCCACCATCATAATATTCTTCTGTGCGGATGGTGGCACCGTTCAGCTTCACCTTGGCAGTTTCGCCATTGTCCAGGAACCAATACTCCGTGACCTTGCCCATGCTGGTGGTGACTTTGGCGTAGTTGGTTTTGTAGGAGAAATATTCACCTTCCATGCGTGAAAGCACGTGGGCGGATCGGCTAAATTGGTATATGCAAAGCAAACTACATGGAAGAGTGAAACTGTAAATGAGTGGAAATGACTCATTTTATTAACGCAGGGAGCTTGACTTAAAGAAAAATAAATCTGTCCCCTTTTTTCCTGCCGTCACCAAACTCCTTTTTGAGCAGGTTGTTGTTCTTGTCGTAGGTCTTGGTGATTAGGTTGCCGATCTCATCGATGGTTACCCGGCCGTGTTCAGTGAATTTATCGCGGCGAATGGTATGACCGTTGATAGCCACCCGCTCGGTCTCGCCGTCGGGGTAGAACCAGTACTCCGTCTTGTGGCCCATGGCGGTGGTGATCTTGGCATAGTTGCTCTCGTAGGCAAAATATTTACCGCCGCCCTCGCGTGACAGCACACTCTTGACACCACCGGAGGGGTAGTAGGTGATGAAGAACTTGCGGCCAACTTCGTCGGCCTTGATGGTCAACCTGTTTTCGTCGCTGTACTGGTAGCGGGTTCCATGACCAAGGACATCGGTGACCCGGGAGAGCAGATTGTTGTCCCAGGTGTAGGTTACACTGCGGCCATGGTTGTCCATAGACTTGGTGATCTTGCCCGCGTTGTTGTAGGTGAAGTGAAAGACAGGGGTATTGGTGCGATCGTTGATCGAGCTGAGCTGGTCGCCCTCATAGACGTAGCGGGTCAGGACACCAATTCGGTTGCCGGTCTCGACCATGCGTCCCTGGCGGTCATAGCGGACATAGTTGCCCTTCTTGGATTGCCAACGGTAACCATTCTCCAGCTGTTTCAGGGTGAAGGTCTTGTAGTGGTAAAGGCCATCATTCCCCTTGGTATAGATCAGGTCGGCTTTCTTGAGCGTGTTGACCTTGTTGGTGGGGCGGATGCGGTTGAATTCGTGCTCGAACTGCCAGGCTCCTTCAGCATAGAGGCGCAAAACTCTGGCATAGCCGCCGGCTACCTTGACTTCCATATCAACCAGGTCGTCCTGGTACTGGCGGGTATAGACGTTGACAAAGGAATTGACTGCCACAGTGTGATCGCTGTTAGTGGACTCGGTGGTGGAATCCTTGCTGGCGGCTGTGGTGCTCTCTGCGGAACAGAGTGAACAAAAATCACCCTCAGCAGTGCCGTTGCCCTCATTCTTCTGGCATTGGGGACTGTTCTGTCCGGGATCACCGTTGTCTCCTCCCGGCTCGTCATGGTCATTGTCGCTCGGCTCTTCGGTACCACCGCATTGACCGGTGGTGCAGGACTCGAGCACATGGACCTGCCGGCCATCTACTTTGGAACCGGTAACGGATTGGCTATCAAAATCGTCGGAGCCCAGACCGAGATCGGCGTGGCAGGGACTGGTGTAGGCGTTGAACAGCAAGAAGAGGAGTATGACTGGTAGCCAGTGGTGTGTTTGTCGGGTTCGAGGCATAATGTTTGCTTTTTGTTTACATTCCCATCTTGCTTAGTGCGGAATAAATTCGCAATTACCAAGGTGTGTGGCGAGAGAAAGCTATGTGATGATATCTGCCAACAATGATGTAAAGGAGTTGCGGAGTGTGACCAACTTGACAAATGGGATAATTCAAGACCTGACCCCGCTTGACAATCCGTAGAAGAAAATGTCAAGCAGCCGTTACACCGGACAAGCCGATGAACTTCTCACTTTTCCCTCTTTTTCCCTTACTCACCTGCCGAAGAGGTGATTTTTTGTCCCTTTTCCTCCAATAACGTCGTTTCTAGCTTATGGATTTCTTTCACCTTGCCTGTGACATTAAGGTAAAAAAATCCCGAACTTGGAATTAAAGCAAATAGGAAGAGAAATACAAGTATGGTTCTCGAAAAAGGAGCCGATTTATGAATTAACAGATAGGTCGAACACAGACATGCGAATATGCACATGCAATACATAATAATTATTATGTCGTTTCCAATCGACGTATATCGTGCCCCCCAGTTCGTCCTTAAAAAAAGATTGACTGAATACCAGCAAATAAATACATCTACTATGGTAACCAGAAACATCACAATACAATTGATAATATAATTATTCATCACGTTTATTTCCCCTCAAGCTATTACTAACAGCTCTTCAACAGTATTCAAGAGTGATAATCAGTATAGAAAAAAATGAGGCTCATCAGGCCCAAATGAGCCCCCAGGCCAGATATTTGTTTTTATGATTCTAATAAAAACATACTTTTTGGGTAATACGCCTGTGGGCCACAAATCATCTTCTTTTAGGTTCTTTCAAATTTTGCCTCTGAGAAATGGAAAAGTGAATTCAACCTTCAGACCTCCTGATCTCGACAATTTTCGACAAGACACACCTCAACATGTAACCACTTGAAATTGTAGCACAACACTCCAAATTGTTGCGAAAATACGGAAGGAGGTTTACGCAGGCAAAAGATTCCGATATGCTACCGGAAACATCCCCTCTGCACTATTCCGAAGACCGGAGCCTTCTCATGCCGCAGCTACAACTCCCTTGCTTCCCCGAAGGCATAACCCTGATCAACCAGAATGTCGGGTTTATGCGCAAAGACAACAGTATCACGTATTTCTACGGAAGCCTGCCGATTTTCACGCATGATATTGATGATATGCGATCCTTTCGCATGATCACCAGTCAGTTGTACGTCAATGGCAGTGCCAGTCAAGCTGAGATAATCCGAGCCTTTGGTGTCACCAAAACCAGCGTCTTGCGTAGCGTCAAACTGTATCGGGAAAAGGGAGTACCTGGTTTTTTTGCCCCTCGCAATCTCCGTGGCCCCGGGGTATTGACGCCCCAGGTCCTTGCCCAGGTCCAGGAAAAGCTCGATGACGGGGACACTATCCCTGAGATCGCGAGAGCATTGGACCTGAAGGCTGACACCTTGCACAAAGCGGTTCGTGCCGGCAAACTGCACAAGCCTCAAAAAAAAAGAACTGACCACCGGAAGTAAGCCGTCCGACGCCACCAGCAAAAGCGAACGAAGCGCCGCTGATGCCCTTGCCCCGATAGGCATGGGAGCGACTGACACCACCGGTCGCCTGTTGGCGAGCATCTTTCGATCCGGCCCTTTGGCGCCGGTGTTTGAGCAGAGTCTCGATGTAGCCAGCGGCGGAGTGTTGCTCGGCTTACCCGGACTCTTGAGCATGGGCTTGTTGACCCATACAGATTGTTTTGCTCTGCCGCCAGGATATTATCGATTGGACAGCATCTTTCTTTTGCTCGCTTTTATGGCACTCGCCCGGGTCAAAACCATCGAATCGTTGCGCTACTGCCCACCGGGAGAATGGGGTAAACTCCTTGGCCTTGACCGGATTCCCGAAGCAAGAACCTTGCGGGAAAAGGTCAGATCGCTTGTGCGGGACGGGCAGGCCGAGCAGTGGAGCGGCACACTGAGCCGGGAGTGGATGGCCATGTTCCCCGAGTCCACCGGTGTCTTGTACATCGACGGGCACGTCCGGGTGTACAACGGCAGTCAGACAGAACTCCCTCGTCACTATGTTGCCCGACAGCAGCTGTGTCTTCGTGCCACGACCGATTACTGGGTCAACGCCATGGACGGTCAACCCTTTTTCATGGTGAACAAAGCGGTAGATCCCGGCCTGCTCAAAGTCCTCGAGCATGAGATCGTTCCCCGGCTGGCGCGAGATCTCCCTGTGCAACCCGGACTCTTTGCCCAGGAAGAATCCTCCAGTCCCCGCTTCACCCTGGTCTTTGACCGGGAGGGATACAGTCCGGACTTCATGGCCAGGATGCGGAAACAAAATATCGCCTGTTTGACCTACAATAAACACCCCGGTAAAGACTGGCCCGAGGAGGAATTTCAGCCACGGCAGGTCCCTTTGATATCCGGCCAGACCGTGGAAATGCTTCTTGCCGAGCGCGGCACCATGATTGGTAAAAAGCTCTGGGTTCGAGAATTCCGCAAACTGAGCAAGACAGGACATCAAACCTCTATCGTCTCCACGGATTACAGCCGCGCATTGACCGGTTCTGCAGCGGCCATGTTCGCCCGATGGTGTCAGGAAAACTTCTTCAGATATATGCGAGAACATTATAATCTCGATCGCCTTGCCGACTATTCAACGGCAGAGATTCCTGAGAGTACCAAGGTGGTCAACCCCCAGTACAGGGAGGTCGATGGCGAGGTTAAAAAACATGCTGCCCGGCTTGCCAGAAAACAGTGTGAGTGTAATGCGATTGTCCTCTGTGATGATATCGAACCTGAGAAAGTCGCGGAGTACGAGCTCAAAAAAGCAACCCTACAGGAAGAAGTGGATGACCTGGCCAGAACGGTCGAAGACCTGAAGGCATGCCGGAAAGGGACACCACGGCATGTACAATTTGCCGACCTACCCGAGGAGGACCGATTTCGGATGTTAGGCATGCAGTCCAAGTACTTCATCGATACGATCAAGCTGGTTGCCTATCGTGCCGAGACCGTCCTGGTCAGCATAGCCCGCAAAACCATGAATCGCCTGGATGATGCCAGAAGCCTGGTCCGCAGCCTCTATACGATGGAGACAGACCTCTTCCCAGATTATGAGCGCAATACCCTGGTGGTCCAATTGCATCAACCGGCCAACCGCTGCAGCGCCGAAACCATGCTCAACATAATCTATGAACTGAACACGACCCGGACGGTATTCCCTGGAACAAATCTGCGATTGGTTTACAAACTGGTAACTTAACAAAATCTTCCGAGATCAGGAGTTCTGACCTTAATCTGGCCACGGGGAATTTGCACGAATTCATAGATGTAAGTCGTGCAATTTAAGCAACTTGCGACACTAACAAATACGGGCTCGTAACCATTGGTACTCATTTGCCGGATGAACCAAAATTTCGTTAACAACCTAATACTTAAGGTATACTTATTATGGGAGTAAATTCTCTTATCCCCCCTGGCCGATGCCACCTAACAAAAGGTTTACCATTTTTGTCAAAATTCAGGTAGTTCTCAAAACCGCTAGTCGGCCTATTGGATGCATTAGCAATATCCTGAGCGACTGAATTTTCCCCTTTACCCGAGTTACATCCCCAGATTTCAATAGAAGCATCCACGGTTAGATTACTCCAGTTTAGAAAATATGGGGAAACATCATTTATTCCACCCCTTGTGGAAATATTTGTTCCAGGGGCATTCGCATTTCCAACACCAATAACTCTTGAATTTGAATGTCCAATAATTACGATGCGTACAATATCATCATGTGTCTTTAAAGCAGTGTTCAGATCTGAAACTGTATTAACATTATGAATCGAAACATCAAGATTGTCATATTTATCTCCATACAATTCATAAGACTCTTTCGCTGCATACTGTGCGGGCTTGTGCCAAGGATTAGCAGGATCTCTAACAGGATTCCCTTCCGTTTTGAAAATCAATATTGATTCAAGTCCAAATGGATCAATCCAGTTAACCGGATCATTTTCAACATAGGCATAAAGATTCAACCCACCATCAAGCCCAATAGGATCAGCAGAGATGTACCTGCCTGTTTCCGGATCATAAAATCTGTGCCAATTATAATGTTCACCAGTTTCAAAGTCATAATACTGCCCAGAAAAGCGTAAATTATTCACTACTTGCTCAACTTGGACATTAGCATTCCCAAAAGCATTATACGCCGCTTTCCAAGTTACAGTACCTAAATTATCAGTGGTTATATTGGGTGATCCAAGATGATCGTTGTGATAGAAAAATATTCTGTCACCATGCTTTAATATTACAGGATTGCTCGTCCATATGGAATTTGGTGTGTAACCATACCCAGTTTTCAACTCTCCTGTCGCTGAAAATTCTGCGACAAGCCCTTCGTCGGCATAGTAAAACCAAATTTGCTGACCATTCACCTTTTTAGCAACTCTACGCCCAAAAGGGTCATACACATATTCTGCCCGTACCCCTTCTTTTTTAACCCGAGCCAAACGATTTTCCATATTATAGATATACTCTACAGTTTCAGTTGGAGACGAACTACTAAGAGTATTACCATTGATATCGTATTGGTACTGCGTTTCACCTGAGCGAAGTAACTGATTATTGGCATTATAAACAAAATCAGAATCTTCCAGGTTGGAAATACGATTATGAACAGCGTCATAACCGTATTGCTCTGTTTGTTGCCCATTTTCTTCTACCTGAATCAATCGCTGTAGGTCATCGTACCCATATCGAGTAACCTTACCTGCAATTTGCTTGGTATTCACCTGATTAAGAGCATCATAAGTGTAGTTCAAGTCAAGGACTGTTTTTCCACCTGCTACACTCTTGCGTTTTGTTAATCTGAGCAGGCCATCGTAGTTATTGGTTTGCTCTCCGCCAGGGAAGGTTATCTTTTCAGGGAGAAGCCAGTTGAACTGATCATAAGATATCTGCGCCACGCCTGGAATGGAAATCTCTGCTAACTGGTTGATATTGTTGTATTGATAATATTGGGTTTCACCATCTGGGGCAGTATAGCTTCTTTTTTGGCCGTTTTTGTAATAGGTGTATGCGTGTTGGGCGGTGAACGTGCCATAATCCACTTTGCCACTTAACTGTTGGCCTAAAAGATCGTATGTATAGCTGCCTTTGGTGACACCATCATCGTACCCTGCAAGTTGTCCCTGTAAATTAAATGTAAGTGTTACTGTATTTTTCGGCTGGCTGCCTGCAGATTTTTGCAGAGTATAACTTTGTAACTGCCCTGTACTGTCATACTGATACGTTTTTTGCTGCCCCTTAGCATCCATTGTTTGCAGTAAGCGGCCTGCCTGATCATACTTTGAGGTAAAGATATTTCCCAGTGGGCGAGTTTCACTAATCTTCTGACCAATTTGATTGTATGTAAAGCTGGTTGTCTGACCTTTGGCATCGGTTACTGCGATCAGGTTACCTAAGGCATCATAGGAGGATGTTGTCACCCCACCTGCGGGGTCAACGGTAGCTACTTTTCTGCCAAGCTTATCATATTCATATTTGGTGGTATAGCCAGCCGCGTTGGTCACAGCGATCAGTTGTCCGGTTTTATCATACTGAAAGCTTGTGCTTTGCCTGATGCCTTCTGCTTTGTCCGTCTGTTTGATCAATCTGCCGCGCAGGTTATATTCAAATAGTCGGGTAAAAGTGGGGTACTTGATCTGAACCGGTTTGTCTTGGTAGGTCTTTGAACAGGTCCCACAGCCCTGGAAGCCTTGGTAGGTGATTTCGATACTATTGTTATTACCATCTACGATCTTAGAAATTTTATCCGTTCCCTGCTCATAGAAATAAATCTGGTATTTGCCCTCCTGATCAATTTTTTTGGTGAGGTGGTTATCCTTGTCAAAGTTGAAACGAGCAATACCTCCAAGGGCATCGGTGGTTTTGATGAGGTTATCCTGGTAATCATATTCAAAAGCAGTTGTGCCGCCTGCGCTATCTATTTTCTTGACTGGTCGGTTGGCTGCATCATATTCGGTTTCGATTGTGCGGCCGTTTGCATGGGTTTGTTGCACCAAATTACCCTGGAGATCATAAGATGAAGAGTTGGTCACGCCTACCGGATCTGTAGTTGTGAGAGGGTTACCCATATAATCATAGGTGATGGTGGTGATGCCACCAAGTGGATTCACCTCTTGCACCACATTCCCATTGGCATCATAACTATAGGCAGTAACAACCTGGTCGGTGCCATTGAACTGGATAGTTTTCACCAGGTTGCCGTCGGCGTCATACTCGTGCTCAGTTCGCTGCTCGTCAATGGTTTGATACGCTTTACGGATAACGGTGGGTAAGGCCCATCTCGTTATAGGTGTATCTGGTTTCCACACCCAGTTCATTGGTTTTACTAAGTCGATTATTGTTAGCGTCGTAGGTGTAGGAGACTTTACTGCCGTCTGCATATTCTTTTGTGAGCAGGTTATTGTTGGCATCATAGGTTTTGATGACCCTATTACTCAGCTCATCGATGGTGGTGCGGCCACCATCATAATATTCTTCTGTTCGGATGGTGGCACCGTTGAGCTTCACCTTGGCAGTTTCGCCATTGTCCAGAAACCAATACTCCGTGACCTTACCCATGCTGGTGGTGACTTTGGCGTAGTTGGTTTTGTAGGAGAAATATTTCCCACCTTCCATGCGTGAAAGTACGCTTTTCACTGCACCGTCTGGATGGTAGGTGATGAAGAACATTCTGCCAGCCTCATCGGCCTTGGCTGTCATTTGTCCGTTTTTGCTGTAGCTATAGCGTTTGTTATGCCCACGTACATCGGTGAATGTAGTCAGCAGATCGTTTTCCCAGAGATACGAAACTGTGCGTTCATGCTGATCTGCAGCCTGGCTGATTTTGCCTTGGGCATTGTACGTAAAGGTATATACCGGCGCGCTATGGCGGTCAGTGATGGAATACAGTTGCTTGCCCTGGTAGGTATACTTTACGAGCACTCCCCGTCGGTCACCGGTTTCAACCATTCGCCCCTGTTGGTCATAGAGCACATATTTTCCTTTTTTATTCTGCCAACGATAGCCTGTATCCAGTGGTTGCAGAGTAAAGGTTTTGAAATGGTATATTCCGTCTGCACCTTTTGTATAGTTGATATTGCCCTTTCTCAACACATTTTCCTGAGCTGTTGTTTGAATACGGTTAAACTCATGCTCAAACTGCCACTTGCCCTCCACATAGAGACGATATACTTTGGCATAGCCACCTGCAACCTTCACTGACATGTCAATCAGGTCATC
>NZ_AUCV01000032.1 GCF_000429945.1 Desulfogranum japonicum DSM 18378
CGGGAACCGGCCCTCGTTTAGCCTTTTCTTCAACGGCTGGCTTCTTTCTTTTGCGGGTGGGAATGATCTTCCGGGTTTCTGGATCTAGCCGTCCAATGCATTTTCGCTTCGCTCTGGACTGCTGCTTCTTCTTATCCCAATAAGAGACTGACTCATACGCATAAGTAACTCCTGTCTTTTTATTGGTCTGATATACAATAGTGGCCATTCGTAATCCCTCCTGTTCCTCGTTACAATAGTATGTATTGTGACGAGGATTTTTGCAAGAGAAATTGGACCTATTCCGTGTATTATTAAGCCATTATCTAAAATTCCTCGTTACATTTTGCCGGGAACTCAGGACAAAAGGTAAGTCCAGGCGCATTGGGAGGGAGGGTGAGAATGCTTTTTTTACAACTCACTGTTTTTCAAAGGAATAATGCTCGCCGTGTTGATTGCATGGGTGTTTCTATTTTTCGAGCAAATTTTGAGCTGGATAAATAGCCTGTTCTTGAGGGATTCTCCGGGCTGCATGTGGAGCTGGCCGGGGAGCGTAGGTCTGCTGTGCTGGTTCGCCGGGTACCCATCTTTGCACGATTTAACCGCCGTGCAGAGATGGGCTGTCCGAGAATAGTATTCCCGTGATTTTGAACTTGGAGAAAAACTTATTTCTGGACAGTCTCCCGGGTTGGTTTGTTTTCTTAATGAATTCTGAAGTGGTACGGATGGTAGGTCAGCGTCTTCTGCCTCCGCCCATGCCTCTGCCGCCGCCTCCTCCACCACCACAACGGCCCCTGCCGCCGCTCCTGCCGCATCCCGTTCCTCCACCTCCCCCCATGCCCATTCCTGGCTGACCTGAGGGGGTTGTCTGGGGGGGTGAGTCGATGCTCTGTTTGGGTGAGCGCGATGGGCCTGATTGTTTAAACGTGTCATAGGCCTGCTTTACTGTGCTCTGGCCACTGATACCTTCTGTAACATGTATTCCTGAACTTTGGAGAGCATCTGTTGCTTTAGGGCCGAGCCGGCCTGTGAGCAGATGATGAACACCATGATCCACAATGAGACTTGCTGCGCCGATTCCGGCGCCCTGGGCATTACCGGAGGATGTGTTTTCTACGGTCTCTGCGGTGTCTGTTTCTGTATTGAAAATAATGAAATACGGTGTTCTGCCAAACCTTTCGTCAACCAGGGATTCTGTGTCCCTGCCGGTGGATGTTATGCAAACTTTCATAGTAGCTCCATGATGTCGGGGGCTCAGAATTTCTCTACCATTTGTAGTATACCCTGAGCGATCTTGTTTCGAAATATGGAAAGTAAAATTTTTTTCAGTACCTCTAAAAAATAAAAGAGTATCTGTTGGGGTGCCGCAAGTACAAATAATAATTCTGTTGATGCCGGAAGGGGAAACGCTGGTTTTCAGAAAACCGTCACCCTTGTGCTGTTTTTTATGGGTGCGAAGTAACTTTCTTGGCTTAAAGCAGCATAATCCGAGGTGCAGGAATGTCGTTGCGCTACAGAAGCAGGGTGATAATCTGAATGAAGATAACCGTGAATTTATTGCGGGACTTCAGGTCCACAGGAGAGGGATGAAAGAAAGGTGAGTAAAAAAAAGGGCGCTTAGCATATTTGCTAAGCGCCCTTATATATTGGCGTCCCCAAGGGGATTCGAACCCCTGTTGCCGGCGTGAAAGGCCGGTGTCCTGGACCTGGCTAGACGATGGGGACAGGAACGTCAAGTGATGGTGGGTCGTGCGCGACTCGAACGCGCGACTCTCTGCTTAAAAGGCAGATACTCTACCGGCTGAGTTAACGACCCATCCGTTCGCTGAGGCCGCATTTTATACACGAGTGAGGGGTTGGCGTCAATATAAAAAAGCATTTGTTAAACGTTTTTTTGTTTTTTTTTTCTTCAGTGTCACCCGAAATCGCACCTGATTGTTATTCTAATTATTTGAAAATAAATAGTTAATATGTTTTTGCAAGCAGCGGGGGCTTCTGTGGAAAAATGCGCAAAAAACGTAAACAAGAGCGAGAATGTTTTCGTGTAATTGATTTTTTCAGCGGTATTCGCAGGTATTGGTGCCCGTTGCTTCTCCGTTGAAGTGGAATATACCCGTGAAAAAGTCGACCTTGCTGCCGGAGCAGGGTACAATCATAAGAAATACGGGTTAATTCACTTGTTGGCAGGAGACAGGTTTGATATACCATAATTAGTGTCTGGGCGGAAATTGTCCTTTGGTCTGTTCTGGTATTATCTTCATTGGTAAGTGAGAATTTGTTATTGTGTTAGAGAAAATATTTTCTCCGCGTGCCGTACATTTGAACAGTATTTTTCATTTTTCAGACAGGCACCTGAACGTGATAGGTTTATTCTTCTGCCTTGGCAGAAACATCATTAATCGATAAAAGAGACTGGGTATATTATGGGGTTACTTGCCGGATCTGCATCCTTTACTCGCTTTGCTGTTCAAGGTGAGTTGCCGGAAAATTTTTGGGATTTTGTAGCAGATCGTGTTGTCGCAAACAGTTTTAAAGACATAGACGATACCATAGATGAATTTTCCATTGGTTGGGTTTCTGTGGCAAACATGTTTGACAGTGATTTTGCTTATGGTTCGTATGCGGCTGCAGATTACGTGGTGCTGACAATGCGGACCGATGAACGTAAAATTTCTTCTTCTGTCCTGAAAAAATATACCATGAAAGAAGAAGAACGGATCAAGCTGGAGAAAGAGCTTCCCAGGCTTAGTCGTGCTGTGAAGCTGGAAATCAAGGAACGAATTAGAGCTGAGCTTGTTCGTCAATCTCCACCCATACCTGCCACCTTTGACCTTTGCTGGAATCTTGCAGAAAACAGTCTGCTCTTTTTTTCCACCAGCAAGAAAGCCATTGCACTGTTGGAAGATCTGTTTAAGGAAACATTTGGCCTGACCTTGGTGCTGCAGATTCCCTGGCTGCTGGGACAGCAAATGGTTGATGAAAGCCAGGCCGCCCAATATGAGGATATGAGGCCTGCCGTTCTTCTGTGATGGTCTGCGTGCCTGTATCTTGCAGTATAAAACTCAATATTAACTTTTATGTGGCTGTTTTTCAGCTTATGTGCTGCTGGTTGGTTGAACTGTCGGTATCTGGTTGCCACATGGATTCTGCGAAAATAAAGAGGCTGTGGAGGAAGTATGAATAATGCCATACTTATCGCTCTGGGTGTTGTAGGTGTAATTGTCCTGCTTGTTCTTGTAAAATTGTTATCCGGCAAAAAGAAGAAGCCGGCTGGCCCTGAAAAAGTGGGCGAACAGGAACAGGAAAAAGCTCCGTTGGAGACCCCGGCGGATAAACTTGTCGAAGAACCTGAAAGTGAAACAGGGGCCATTCCAGAGCAGGCCGCCACAGATGTTGATCTGTCAGAGGAACTGGCAGAGTTGGGAGAGGGATTCGTTGCCGAAGAGGCAACTGCTCCGGGGGAAGAAGAGCAGGCCCAGGAGCCGGAGCCAACGGAACTCGATGTAGAAACCGGGGCAGAAGAAATTGTTGTGGAACTGGATGAAGATATCCTGCTCGAAGGTGAGGTTCCTGAATCGGAATTAGAGGTTGTGGCTGAAGAACAGCCTGTTGAGCCGCAGGAAGAGCTTTTTGCTGAGGAAGAATTGCTGGAGACGGAGGGCGTTCTTGAAGAAGAGCAGCCGATAGTCTCTGATGACGTGATCCCCTCTGCAGTGGAAGACGAGACCACCACCCTGTTAGAGGAAGAAGAGCTGCTTGAGCCTGAAACTCAAGAAGAAATTTTTCTTGAAGAGGAACTGGTTCAGGTTGATGCAGAGACAGTTGTAGAAGACCTTGTAGAAGCAGAACAACTACAGGAATCGGATATCAGTGAACCTGCTCTTGAAGAGCAGTTGTCTGATGAGCTGGAAGAGGAAGAGACTGTTATCTCTGAAGTTGAAGAAACTGAAATCTTTGCGGAAGAGGTCGCTGTTGAGCCTGAGCCTGAAGAGGCTGTTGTTGAAGAAGAAGCGGAGCCCGAGACCGCAATACTTGAGGAAGATACCTCGGCGTTGCTGGCTGAAGGTGATCTTAGTGAAGACGATCTCCTGGATCTTGAAATAGATCAGGAATATGAAGCTCCGGCATCGATTGTTCAGGATGAAGATCCACTTGCGGCACTGCTGGGCGAAGAAGAGCCTGAACTTGAAGAAGAGCTGGCTGAGGTGGAGGAAGAGCCACTGGCCGCGGGAACGCAATTAATATCCTACAAACAGTACAGCGATCGCCTCAATGCACTGGAAGAACAGTTGCGGGCAGACCTGGAAAACGCCCATCAGGGAGAAGGAGGTAATGTTCCTGCGCATCTGCAACGTGAGTTGGTGGTGGTTAATGAAAAATTAGCCATGCTGGATGAGAGTTACGCGAAGGAAAAGGAAACATATCAAGAGGTTCTGGCTGTACTCCAGGATATGGGCTCTGAAGTGGCAGGCGCAGATATACAGGAAGCCAGCGAGGCTTTGAAAAGTGGGAATCCGGACGTTGCAGAAACCCTGCTTGCCAAGGTTGCATTGCAGGCAACCGGCAAGGCAAAAGCGTTGGGTGCTTACTACAGCGGGAAACTTGCAGAATGCCGCATTGATCTTCCCCTGGCCATGGAACGCTACAAACACGCCATTGAGATTGCAGGGGATAATCCGGAATATCTCTCCACCGCAGCCATGGTGGCCCGCCAACTCTACCTGTATGGTAATGCCGTGGCATGGATGGAAAGTGCGGTTGAGGAGCTTCAGAAAAAAGCGGAAATCGATCCGGTGGAATTGGCTGTCAAAAAGCGGGACCTGGCGTATACATATGTGTTGAGTGGTCGTTCCCAACTGGCAGGACCTCTCTATAAGGAAGCCATGACAGTTTTTTCACAGCAACTTGGTCAGGATCATCCGGAAATGGCAACCAGCTGGTACCAGATTGGTGAGCTTCAGGAAACCATAGGAGAGTATGACAAGGCAATCTCGTTGTATCGTAAGGCTCTGGAAATTTTAGAGAAACAATATGGCGAAGAGCATCCTGTTCTGGCCAGTGTACTTTCCAAATTAGCGGCACTGTGCGTGGAGTTGGAGATGGAGCGTGAATCTGTGCCACTGTATGAACGCCTGGTGACCATCCGCGAAAAAACATTGCGCCCAACGCATCCCATGGTTGCGATGAGCCTGAACAGCATGGCTGAATCATACAGATTACAGGGCATGCATGATATGGCGGAAGGCTGCTATCAGAAATGCCTGGTAATTGCAGAAGAAACATTGGGTCCGGAGCATCCGCGGGTTGGTGCTATTCTTCAGGAGCTGGCTAAAGCGTGTCAGAGCCAGCGCAAGGGTGAAGAGGCTGAGGAATATCAGAAACGGGCTACGGCAATTTTTGCCAAGGCTGTGGAAGAGCAGGAAAGAAAATCTGCAGACAATTCATTCTCACTTGAGCTTTAAGTTATGCATTTCTTGTGGGATTTTTCCATGTAGTTTCCTGTTTCCTTAGAAGTCTGTCGGAGAGTTGCTATTTTTTCTCAGATTAAGGCATTTTTAGGAAATCAAGCACAGTTATATAATTGATATTGCGAACATTTATTTTCTGAAAATACCACGAATATGGGAAAAAAGAGCTTTCACCGACAGGCTTCTTAGAGTCGCAGAAGTACTCCCTGCGCAGAAAGTGCGAAGGGGGTACTTCTGCGGCTCTTGATTTCCGCCCGACATTCGTTGATATTTTTTATAAAGTTTGTGTCTATTCATAGAATTTCGTGTATTTTTGCCTGAAACAGGCTGTCTCGTGAAGTTTTTCGATAATTTTCCCCGCAGCCCTTAATTAACCGAGGTTATTTACAATCCACAGCGTCCGCTGTATAGGGTGTTTTATATGGATCTTGTTGATCTTATTCAGGAAAAAAGATTTTTGGGGCAGGAGTTTCTTGCCTGGATGTGGTACAAGTCAGAGGAACGGGGTGGAACGGTTGAACTGCCCAATGACGGCGATATTCTGGTGGTTTTTGAGAAGCACATGTTGCTGGAATATGGCGAGGGAGATACCTCAGAAAAAGTCATCTGCCGTGGCCTGCAGACTGAATTGAAAGAGGCGAGGGCGGGCCTGCTGCTCGCTAAAAAGCCCGAACAGGCACGTATTCGAATTGCCAGGGGTGACAATGAGTATAGTGTTACTCTTTCTGCAGGAACCCTTGAGTTTCGTAATGTCCGGCTGCCCAAAACCGCTGGCACAGAGAACGACGGCAAGGATCCTGAAGGACTTGAGGCGCAGATATTGGAGCGTATTGCTCTTTTGGAAGAACTCATTTATCTTGTGAATGAGCTTTTTCGCATGTTTGTTAATATCCGTTGTTCCCAAGAGTGGAATGACGAGTTGATAAAGATACGTCAGTGGGTTTCTGAGGGAGCCTTACAACAATAATTCTGGTTTTAGGCACAATTTTCATGGAATTTGAGACGGTAATCGGGCTGGAAGTACATGCCCAGATGAAGACGCAAAGCAAAATTTTTTGTGGATGTTCAACGGAATTCGGAGCACCACCAAATACCCATACCTGCCCGGTTTGTCTGGGTATGCCAGGGTCACTGCCGGTATTGAATAAAAAAGTGGTCGAATCTGCCATTAAGCTCGCACTGGCAACGGATTCTACCATCAACCACGAAAATATTTTTGCCCGGAAAAACTATTTTTATCCCGACTTGCCAAAGGGGTATCAGATTTCACAGTTTGAACTGCCCATAGCCGAGCATGGCAAATTGGAAATTGATCTGGGAGACGGCCGAAAAAACATCGGTATTACCAGAATTCATATGGAAGAGGACGCTGGAAAACTGGTACATGACGACCGTGAGCCTGTCAGCTATGTTGATCTGAACCGGACCGGAACTCCTTTGCTGGAGATTGTCAGTGAGCCTGATCTGCGTTCACCGGAGGAAGCCGCTGCCTACCTGAAAAAACTACATGCCATTGTCCGTTATCTTGATATCTGTGACGGCAACATGCAGGAGGGGAGTTTTCGTTGCGATGCCAATATTTCTTTGCGTCCTGTGGGGCAGGATGAGTTTGGTATTCGCACAGAGCTGAAAAACATGAATTCCTTTAAAAATGTGCAACTCGCTCTGGAATACGAAGTACGCAGACAGCGGGATATTCTGCTTGATGGTGGCCAGGTTGTACAGCAGACTCTGCTCTGGAACCCGGATAAGGGGTCAACAGAGGCTATGCGCGGCAAAGAAGAGGCTCACGATTATCGGTATTTCCCTGACCCGGATCTGGTTCCAGTGGTTGTTGAGGATGACTGGATCGCCACTGTCAAAGAAAATCTGGTCGAGTTGCCTGATACGCGACGGGACCGATTCATCATGGATTATGAATTGTCAGAGTATGATGCCGGTATCCTGACCAGTTCCCGCGAATTGGCTGATTTTTTTGAAATTGCAGCCAGAGATTGTGGAAATGCCAAGAAGCTGAGCAATTTTATCGGTACTGAGCTGCTGCGGGAATATGGGCCGGAAAACATGAGTGATTGTCCTGTTAAGCCCCAACAGATGGCACGCCTGATGATTATGATGGATGAGAACACTATTTCCGGTAAAATTGCCAAGACCGTTTTTGCAGAAATGCTGGAAACAGGGGCAGACCCCGATGGTATTGTCAAAGAAAAGGGGCTGGTCCAGATGAGTGATGAAACGGAATTGCTGGAAATGGTCAGGGGCATCATTGCCGATAATGAAGCGCAGGTACAGCAGTTCAGAGAAGGAAAAACCAAGGTTATAGGCTTTTTCGTGGGGCAGCTGATGCAGAAAACCAAAGGAAAGGCAAACCCGCAGATAGCTAATAAGCTCTTTCAGCAGGAGCTTTCCGAAAACGAATAACCAGCAGTACCCATTGTGGACAAGCAGCAGTGGCAGAATAAAGGTAAGGGGCATCGGCAACGGTTACGGGATAAATTCCTGCACCAGGGTATCGATGCCTTTTCCGATGCTGAAATCATTGAATTGTTATTGACCTTTGGTACGCCGCGTTCTGACTGCAAAGAGTCAGCCAGGGAAGCTTTGCGTCATTTTGGGTCATTACCTGCAGTGCTTGATGCTTCGCCCGGGGCCCTTCAGCAGATTAAAGGCCTGGGGGCGAAAAATATCTTTGCCTTGAATTTTATTCAGGGCGTTGCACGGAGATACCTGCGTCAGCGTATACAGGGCAAAGACTATCTTCGGTCTTCTCGCGATGTTGCCGAGTACCTGATTCATTCCATGCGAGGGCTGGAAAAAGAAGTCTTTACAGTTATATTTCTGGATAACGCCCATGCCGTCATTGATACCCGGGTGGTGGCTGAGGGCACAATCAATGTGAACACCATTTATCCCCGTGAGCTTATCAAGGAAGCGCTGGCATGTAATGCCTGCGCATTGATTATAGCCCACAATCATCCTTCCGGAAATCTCACCCCATCTGCCCAGGACAAAGAGCTCACCCTTTCTCTGTATCTGGTCTGTTCCTTTATGCACATCAATCTCCTGGATCACCTCATTATCGGTAAGGGGGAACAGGTATACAGTTTTGCCGATCATGGCATCATGGCCTCCATACAAGAGCAAAGTCGTGCTGTTCGCGCACAGTTAACCTGAGATGGTGTCTGTGCCTGGGCCAGGAATATACGTACATGTGCCTTTTTGCAGGCAGAAGTGCCGCTATTGCAGTTTTGTTTCACGAGGGTATACATCGTCGGCTGTGCGTGATTATTTTCAGGCTGTCACCGCGCAGATCAGGCATATGCGCACCTGCAGATCGTGGAAGAACATGGAATTTTCCACGGTTTTTTTCGGTGGTGGAACTCCTTCATTACTTGCCCCTGACATGCTCTGTGAATTGGTTCAGCTCATTTTACGGTCCTTTCGCGTGCCTTGCAGGCAGCCAGAAATTTCCATAGAGATCAACCCTGCCACGGTGAATGTGCAGAGCCTCAAACAATTGCGTGGTTGTGGGTTTAACAGGCTCTCCATTGGTGTACAATCCATGCAGGCCGTAGAACTTGCTGTCCTTGGCAGGGTGCATGGCGTGCAGGAAGCGATACAGACCATGCAGGCTGCCCGGGCAACAGGTTTTGAAAATTATAGTGTGGATCTGATGTATGGTATTCCAGGCCAGGATCTGTCTTCCTGGACTGAGAGCCTGCAGCAGGTGCTTGCACACCATCCCAGACATCTCTCACTGTATGAACTTACCGTAGAAGAGGGAACTCCCATGGCAGAGTTGGTTGAAAGGGGCCAACTCGTCATTCCGGACGAGGAACTCGTGCTTTCCATGATGGAACAGATAGAGAAATACCTCATTCCTGCTGGATTGCAACGGTATGAAATCTCCAATTATGCTTTTCCCGGATATGAATGCCGCCACAATTGCAATTACTGGCGCAATGGCAGCTATCTGGGCTTTGGTCCCAGTGCTGTTTCCGCACACCAGGGAACCCGCTGGATCACCATCAGTGATCCGGCAGCCTTCAATAGAGGTCTTGGTATTGCGCAAGATGGAACATGGGAAGAGGAACATCTGGAGCAGGAGGCATATTTTCGGGAGACTGTGATGATTGGCCTGCGAATGGTTCAGGGCATAGAGTTGGAGTCTCTTGGCAAGCGATTTGGTCTGTCCGTGCTTGATTATTATAAGGAGGTTATACCGGGACTCCTGAAGCATGGATTAATCAAGATTGAAGAAGGCCGCCTTTTTTTGAGCCGGAAAGGGATGCAGGTGGCAAATATGGTGATGGCGGAGTTTGTATAATCTGGAAAAAACAGTTTCATGGCGTTTGGTAAAGATGAAACAGGAGGTGCAGCATGAAAGCGGAGTATACCATTTTATGTGAAAATTCAGTGGCTGATTCTCGAGGGCTCATTGGTGAACACGGCTGGTCTGTACTTATTGAAACCCCGGACAGGCGACTGCTGTTTGATACAGGCCAGGGAATGGGACTGCTCCATAACAGCCGTAAGCTGGGTAAGGATCTGCAACATCTGGATGCCATCATTCTCAGTCATGGGCATTATGATCATACTTCTGGTCTGCCTGCGGTGCTGGAGCAAACCGGTGTAATCGACGTGTACGGACATCCTGATATGTTTATTACCCGTTACTGGGATCAGGAGGACGGTTCTAGAGAGATAGGTATCCGCTATCGTCGGGAGTATCTGGAATCCCTGGGTATGCAGTTGCAGCCAATATCTGAATTCACAGAGATTTTTGATGGAGTATATCTTACCGGAGAGGTTCCCAGAACAACTTCTTTTGAGGTGCCGGATCCTCACATGAAACAAAGGCTGGAGGATGGTTCTCTTCAGCAGGATCAACTGCGCGACGATCTGTCCATGGTGATTCGGGGCGAAAAGGGACTTGTGGTGGTGTTGGGGTGTGCCCATGCCGGCTTGATTAATATATTACGACATGTACAGAAGAATTTGCCCGGTGAACCAATTTATTCTGTCTTTGGCGGCACGCACCTGGGCTTTGGTGATGCGGATCAGTTTCAGCAAACCTTGGAAGCCTTGGAATCATTCAATATTGAACAGATCGGAGCCGCCCATTGTACTGGGCTTGTCCGTTCATCTCTTTTGCACCATCATTTTGGAGACCGATTTTTTTTCGCAGCAGTAGGTTGTCAGTTCAGTTGTTGATAACTAGCTGAAATCGCTTACGGTTATGATGCACATGGGAGCAAGGAACTCTATGCTCCGTGATGAGTTGTGCCAAGAGGGTTAGCATACGATTTCACGCCTGTTTTTTACACTCTTGCTTGCCTTTGTGAGCAGAGCGCGGTAAAACATCTCCACTGACTGTGAATGGCGGTTCATTTTTTTCGCGTCGCAGCCACCACCCTCGCAATAAACGTATTGGGGTGTACGTTTTGCATAGACCGACCTTGTCTGTCGGTTCCAACCTATTTAACACATTAAGGAGTAAGATCATGGCTGAGTTTGTGTACCAGGACCCGTTTCCTTTAAGTAAGGACGAAACCCAATATCGACTGCTCGAAGGATCTCAAGAGTATGTTTCCGTTGTTGATTTTGACGGAGAACAGGTACTTAAAATTGCTCCTGAGGGACTGAAAGAACTGGCAAACAAGGCGATGCGGGAAGTTTCTTTCCTGCTGCGACCGGCCCACAATGAAAGCGTGGCGAAAATTTTAAGTGACCCGGAAGCATCAGACAATGATAAGGAAGTCGCTCTTGCCATGCTGCGTAATGCAGAAGTATCGTGTGAATTTGTGCTGCCTGTCTGCCAGGACACCGGTACTGCCTGCGTAGTTGCCAAAAAAGGCCAGAAAGTGTGGACAGGCTGTGATGATGCCGAACAAATTTCTGCAGGCGTTTTTACTACATACACAGAAGAAAATTTGCGATATTCCCAGAACGCTCCTCTTACCATGTATGAAGAGGTGAACACCAAAACCAACCTGCCGGCACAGATTGATATTTATGCCACCCCCGGAGACGAGTACAAATTTCTCTTCCTGGCAAAGGGCGGCGGTAGTGCCAATAAAACCTATCTGTACCAGGAAACCAAAGCGTTGCTCAACCCGGGAACATTGAAAAAATTTCTGGTAGAGAAAATGAAAAGTCTGGGTACAGCTGCCTGTCCCCCCTATCACATTGCCTTTGTCATTGGTGGAACCAGTGCAGAAACCAATCTGAAAACAGTGAAACTGGCGTCTGCAAAGTATCTGGATGGTCTGCCCACAACCGGTAATGAGTATGGCCGCGCCTTCAGAGATGTGGAGCTTGAAGCCGAGTTGCTGGAAGAGGCACGAAACCTTGGATTGGGAGCTCAGTTCGGTGGTAAGAATTTTGCCCATGATATTCGTGTGGTTCGCATGTCCCGTCATGGTGCTTCCTGCCCTGTGGGAATGGGGGTCAGCTGTTCCGCAGATAGAAACATCAAGGCTAAAATCAATAAAGACGGTCTGTGGATCGAGCAGATGGATACCAATCCAGGTCGTCTGATTCCTGATGAATATCGTGACAGGAGTTCTGATAAGGTTGTTGCCATTGATTTGAACCAGCCTATGGAAAGCGTTTTGGCAGACCTGACCAAATATCCGGTAGCTACTCCGTTGTCGCTTACAGGTACCATTATCGTCGGCCGTGATATTGCCCATGCCAAATGGAAGGAACTGCTGGATGCAGGGAAGCCGTTACCTGACTACCTGAAAAAACATCCGGTATACTATGCCGGTCCTGCCAAAACTCCTGAGGGAAAACCTTCGGGTTCTTTTGGGCCAACCACTGCTGGCCGTATGGATTCCTATGTGGATCTTCTGCAGAGTCAGGGTGGCGCCATGGTTATGATTGCAAAAGGTAACCGTTCTCAGCAGGTAACAGATGCCTGTCAGAAGCATGGCGGCTTTTACCTTGGTTCCATCGGTGGACCTGCAGCTCTGCTGGCTGAGGAGAATATCAAGAAAGTCGAATGTCTCGATTACCCTGAACTGGGTATGGAGGCTGTTTGGAAGATAGAGGTGGTCAACTTCCCTGCCTTTATTCTGGTGGACGATAAAGGAAACGACTTTTTTAAAGGGTTGATCTAATAATTTATCAATATGCGAGTGAAGTTCGTAGTATGTGAGCTGATTTTCAGGTAAAGGTCTTTTCCAGCAAGCTGAAAGGTAATCACGTCTGTCTTGGACACAGCTGCATATACTCTCACTCCTGCGCTATATACATCCGGTCATGCCATGGTATGACCGGATTTTTTATTCGCAGCAAAAAAAATGAGGCAACAGGAGGATGGCTGATATGAATCCAAAGCTTGCACCTCTTTTCAGTCGGCGAAGTGTGCGGCAATTTACAACCCAACCCGTTGATGACGCCTTGATTCAGGATCTTCTGCAAGCTGCCATGGCTGCACCTTCAGCCATGCAGAAGGATCCGTGGCGCTATATAGTTGTACGTCAACGGGAAATACTCAAAGAGATGGCAAGACTTCTACCCCACGGGAGGATGCTTCGTTCATGCCGAGTGGCATTGATAGCCTGCGGTGATAGAGGGCAGGTACATGATGGGGAAGAATCCTTTTTATTGCAGGATGTCAGTGCCTCTATCGAAAATATTCTGCTGGCTGCAACCATTCTGGGGCTGGGATCCTGCTGGGTGGGACTTCATCCTCGAAAGGAGCGAATGGCTGCATTTTCTGCTCTCCTGCAACTTCCGGAAAACGTTATTCCTGTTTCCGGTATTGCCCTTGGCTGGCCCGCTAAAAGCAAAGAAGCCCGTACCAGGTATCAGGAAGAATATGTGCATTATGAACATTGGTAAGTTTCATATCCTTGACTCTTCGTTTGCCAAGGGCACAATGACCTTGTACACTATTTGCAGAAGATATTGTTTTCTTCCTGGTTATCCATTTCCATCCAACAGAGAGGCAAGATCCATGGAACAGGATAAGCGTCGTTTTACACGAATTTTCCTACCTTTTCCCGTCATCCTCAATCTTGAACAGGGAGAATCTCAGCCGGTAAAACAGGTCAAAAACCTGAGTGTTGGTGGGTGCCTTTTGAACGTGACCCAAAGTGCAGAAGAGGGCCGTAACTGTCTGGTGACCATCTATCTCAGCGACGAGGGGGATGATGGGCCCTTTATTCAGGCACAAGGTCGGGTTGTACGGCAGGTTGATGATGATATTGCGATTACATTTACAGCCATTGATCCAGAGAGTCTCTTTCATCTCCAGCATCTGTTGCTCTACAATGCCCCAGATCCCGACCAGATAGACAGCGAAATCAAATCGCATCCGGGAATTCTGTAAAATGCCCGGATGTAACTCTGATAAGGGTATCCGTAAGGCTGGTCTGAAAATTGGTCTGTTTTCATTTGTATAGGGAAAGGAGTTTTTGTTTCTATCCTCTTTTCCCGTTGTCTTTTTTGGTCAGTGTGCTAGATTGGTAATACCAATAAATTTGGTAAATTTGTTTGAAATAACACACTCCATGCCCGCAAACCCGTTGTATCGGTTGTTATCTCTTGATTACACAACTCTTGAGAGGGTTGGTGGTATCTGTGTCTGACCTATCGCAGATGAGATCATGTGGTTTGGTGATCGCTTACAGCGCAGGGTTCAATATTATCCCGGGATGAGCTTCCTGTGACTGGTTGCGTCTGAACATTTCCATCGTATGAGGTTATGTATGTCAAATAATCTGTATATAACAGCAGCAGAAGAGAGAAGCGGGAAATCTGCCGTGGTCCTTGGGGTGATGCAGACGATTTTGAAGGAAATCGGTAAAGTAGCATTTTTTCGCCCCATTATCAACGATCATGTCTTTGGCCGCCATGACCATGACCTCAATCTGGTACTCAAATATTTCAAGCTTGAAATTCCATATCAGGATACCCATGCGTATACGTTGAGTGAGGCCCGGCAGCTTATTACCAGCGGACAGGAGGAGTTGCTCTTTGAGAATATCCTGAAAAAATACAAAGAGCTGGAAAAAAAATATGATTTTGTTCTGTGTGAAGGAACCGACTTCAGGGGTAAGGATGTCAGTTTTGAGTTTGACCTGAACGCTGACATCGCTGTCAATCTCGGTGCTCCTGTTCTTGCGGTCGTTTCCGGTCGGGACAAGACTGTTGACGAAATATGTTCGTACACAGCTATTACCATGGACACCCTTGAAGAGAAAGGTGTGGATCTGGCGGCATGTATTATTAACCGCGCTCCTGGTGATTTCATGGAAGCTATTATTGACAGGGCCAAGTGTCTGGATCAGTTTGAGCGACCCATACCGTTGTATGCAATCCCAGAGAATAAGGCGTTGGGAAATCCATCCATGGATGATGTAAAACGTTGGCTGGGGGCAGAGATTCTGTATGGAGAATCCAACATGCTTACCCTGGTGGACAACTATCTGGTTGCAGCCATGCAGATTGGCAACTTTCTGGAGTATATCAAACCTGGCAGCCTCATTATAACCCCGGGTGATCGTTCAGACATCATTATTGCCAGTCTTGCCTCACGAATCTCTTCTTCATTTCCTGATATTGCAGGTATTCTCATCACAGGTGGCATCGACCTGCGTCCAAGTGTACAGAAACTGATTCAGGGATGGACCGGGGTGCCGGTTCCTGTGTTATTTGTGGAGTCTCACACCTATGATACGGTACAGAGCGTCAATGAACTCTATGGCCGGATCGAAGCAACTGATCAGAAACGTATAGCCACTGCCCTTGGCTGGTTCACCGAGAATGTCAATGTCAAGGAGTTGCGTGAAAGAGTTGTCTCCCAGAAAACTGAGAAAATTACACCAAGGATGTTTGAATATTCCCTGGTTGAAAAAGCTGCCAGTAATAAACAGCACATCGTGCTGCCAGAAGGAAGCGGAGAGCGCATTCTCCATGCTGCAGATATTATTCTGCGCAGGGGTATCGCTGAATTGACACTTCTGGGCAGACCAAAAGATATCCAGAATAAAGCGGCAAAGCTCAACATCAATATCGATAATGCCAACATTATCGACCCGGCCGCTTCGTATTACTACAATGATTTTGTTGAAACCTATTTTGATATTCGCCGCCATAAAGGCATTGTTCGCGATGTTGCCCGCGACCGTATGTCCGATCCGACCTATTTCGGTACCATGATGGTGCATAAGGGCCTTGCTGATGGAATGGTATCAGGTTCTGTGACGACCACTGCGCAGACCATCAGGCCGGCCTTTGAGTTTATTAAAACCAAACCCGGCGTATCTGTTGTTTCTTCTGTTTTTATCATGTGTTTTCAAAGCAGGGTTCTCGCTTTCGGTGATTGTGCCGTTGTTCCTAATCCCGATGCCAATCAGCTTGCTGAGATAGCTTTGTCTTCTGCAGAAACAGCCAAGATCTTTAATATTGAGCCCAAGGTAGCCATGCTCAGTTACTCAACGGGTATTTCCGGAAAAGGACAGGATGTGGAAAAGGTGGTCGAAGCCACTGAAATAGCCCGCCGTCTGATAAAAGAGCGCGGCCTTGACTATCCTATTGAAGGGCCGTTGCAGTACGATGCGGCGTTCGACCTGGGAGTGGCCAAGGTAAAATCACCGGATTCCGTGGTCGCCGGACGGGCAACCGTATTTATTTTCCCTGATTTGAACACAGGCAACAACACCTATAAGGCGGTTCAGAGAGCTGCCAATGCAGTGGCCATGGGGCCAGTTCTGCAGGGATTGAATAAGCCTGTTAATGATTTGTCCCGTGGCTGTACGGTGCAGGATATTGTCGATACCGTTGCTCTGACAGCCATACAGGCCCAAGAGGCCAAAGAAAAAGAACACAATGAGTATGAAGAAGCACTATGAAGGTTATTGTTATTAATTCAGGAAGTTCGTCTATCAAATTCCAGGTCCTCGATATGGAGACCGAAACAGTTCTGGCCAATGGTTTGGTGGAACGTATAGGTGAGGAGACCGGGCTCATCAAGACCACTTTTCACCCGGATTCCACGCAAAAGGCCGTGGTACGTAAGGAAGACCCCATCGCCAACCATCAGGAAGGGATGCTGGCTGCCATTGATGTACTGACCAAAAGTGAACATGCTGTGATCAAAAATGCCAGCGAAATCGATGCTGTCGGACACAGAGTTGTTCACGGCGGCGAGGATTTTCAGCAACCAGTGGTTATCGATCAAGCGGTCATGGATGCTATTTCAGCCAATATTCCCCTGGCGCCTTTGCATAATCCTGCCAATCTGGATGGTATTAAAGTCGCTAAGGAACTCTTTCCAGATGCTCCCCAGGTGGCTGTTTTTGATACTGCATTTCATCAGACCATGCCCAGCCATGCGTACATGTACGCTCTACCCTATGAGTTGTACGAGCAGGATAAGGTAAGAAGATACGGGTTTCACGGAACATCTCATAAATTTGTTGCCAGTGAAACTGCCAAATTGTTGGGAAAACCAGCCAAGGAGTGCAACCTGATCACTGTGCATCTGGGTAATGGCTGCTCCATGACAGCAGTGAAAAATGGCGAAAGTATAGACACTTCTCTGGGAATGACTCCACTGGAAGGTCTGGTTATGGGGACACGTTCCGGTGATGTGGACCCTGCAATTCATATGTTCCTGCACCGTAACAAAGGCATGGATCTGGAAGCCATTGATGATCTGCTTAACAGGGAATCAGGTTTGAAAGGTTTATGTGGTATGAATGACATGCGTGACATTCATACGGCCATTGAGGACGGCAATAAACGTGCTAAATTGGCTCTGGATGTGCAAACCTACCGTGTAAAAAAATACCTGGGCGCATATATGGCTGTTCTGGGAAGTGTGGATGCCATCGTCTTTACAGCAGGTATCGGCGAAAACGATCCTGTCGTGCGCGAGCTCTCTCTGGAAGGGCTTGAAAATTTTGGTATTGTTATAGATAAAAAAGTTAATGACCAGCGATCCAGTGAGCCGTTTACCATCAGCACTCCGGAGAGCAAGGTCAGAGTATTGGTGTTGCCCACCAATGAAGAACTGGCCATAGCCAGGGAAACCCTGGATGTGGTGCAGACCAAATAGACATTCTCTTGAGGTTGTCTGTTTTTTATTTACACTTTTCTTCACAACTCTTCTTCTACGCCTTTTTTGCAAAGGGGGCGTAGAAGAAACCTCTTTGCGCGATCGCGGTTTCCCTCACAGATAGCCTACCGGAATCTTCGCTTACCTGCGAAAAACCGTGCTTGCACAAATCTGAAGCATCTGTGACCAGTTACGACTCAAAACCAATTGAAATATCAGTGGTGTTAACCCTGTGATCAGTTACGTTTAAGAGCATTTACGTAATATCTTCAGAAAATTCGGAATCAGCATAGGTACTTCTTTGCGGTAACGTTTATAGGGGGTACCGAATTGATGGAGCAATCTGTTTTCTTCAAGATAGGCGCCAACTGTGAAGTAGAGGGTGAGCAGGAGTCGGATACTCAGTCCTATATCGGTAATTGTCGGACTGCACCACAGTAGAGCAATTCCTGCGCTGTACCAAGGATGACGGACTATTTGAAGAATCCCATGTTGTTGAAAATTTTCTTGTTTGTTGTTTAGGTGGTCCCGACCATGCCGGAGCTGACGAATCCCTAGAAAATATTGCATATCATAAGCAAGCACCCCGCCTGCAAACAGGATAACACTGTAGACAGCCAGGCATATCTGGAAAAGACGAAACAGGCCGTGAAAGGTAAACACCACTGATTGTGGCAGCTGCACGGTATAGATGCAGAGGGGAATCAAGGTGATAAGAGAGACCCCGCAATATGCAAGCCTGAAATATGACCGGGTGACAGGAAATAGACGAAAAATAGCATCCTTGACCGCCCGACTGATGAGAAGACTGTGCACACCGCACCAGGCTGCCCAAAGCGTTGTAACCAAGAAGAGTTCTTGCATGGTAACCCATTATGGGATCTGTATTTTTTTTGTTTTATGGAACTCGGAAAGACAACTGTTTTCGTGAGCTGCTCATAGTGCACCTGATCTTTCCGCGATCAGCCTGGCTTACGTATGATCCAATACGCTGCGCCAGCCTGATTGTGAAAATCTCAGGTATCCTGTAACCAGTTACGAATACAGGTGAATTTAAATGTATCAGTTTCCCCTATGAGTAGTTATTTTCAAGTTATTACAAGTTCCTAAATTCTCCCAGTATATTGGGGTGATGCATTTCATCTTCCATTTCTGTGGTGTGGCAGACCGCACATCCAAAATTCGATCCCATTGGCAGGGGTTCATCCTGGTATTGGAGAGGCACCAGGTTATGCAATACCGTGCCATAATCGTTGGAAGCCGGATACAAAGCATGGGGACTGCCATGACAGGCAGCGCAGTAAAGTGCACCGCTTTCATCGGTTCTGTTGCGATACAGGGAATCCATGTCTTCGGTGTATTCATGCAGGGTGCTATCCGTTTCAGGTGCTGCAAATTCCACATGACAATGCAGGCAGTCAGGTTGGTTGCTCCAGGGACTACGGGGAGTAATGTCTGCAATCTCTCCGAATTCAACGACGATCCGCCTGCTGTATTCGGTGGCCTGAGAGAGGCCGTTGTTTTCTTCCTGTTTGAGAAGATCCAAGGCGTGTTCGGCCAGGTTGCCATGACAATTTGTGCATTCCAGCCCTATAACGTTGTGTATTCCACGCAGCATTTGGGTTGCTCCAGTACTGGAAGAAGGATGGCAGGCCGCACAGGCATCGGTACCCTCATGACTGAGAAAAACAGCATGAAAACCATGCATGGAAGCGGAAAGATTCATCTGCGAGCGGTAGGTATGCTCTTCAGCATGGCAATCCTGGCAGATTACAGGTTTTCCTTGGGCTGCCTGTTCAACCAGCTGGGTATTGCTGAGTTTATCATGGATGGAAAGAATATTGAGGGCAGTTGACTGCATAAATCCGGCACGATCAGCAACGCGCCATTGTCCGCCATGGCAGGAGTTACAACCCATTTCTGTGGAGACAGGCAGAGGTACGGTTGTGGTGGCGAGCAAGTCTCCTGCCTGATTTTCAGCTTCCAGGGTAAGAAGAGGATAGGGGTCAAAGGTGTTCTGATCGGGGTATGGAACAACTCGTATATCAGTAGTTAGATACAGACCTGCCTGACCTATCATCTCGCCATAGGATTCGGGCCCTGTGTATCCCTGGTGGACGGGGTAGGTCCATTTGAATTTCTGCAATGCCGCATCCCAGAAAACAGTGTACGCACCAGGAATCTGGAAAGACGATTCTACCTGATAGAGTATGGTTGCATTTTCAACGACTTCGGGTGTCTCTCCGCGTCGCACCAGTTGCGCCCGCACCGTATTTCCAGGTTGTCTGAAACTCCAGTACGGCAATGCGTCTGCAAAGGTGTGCATGCCATCGCTGCTCCAGGCAAGGAGCACATATTCATCCTGGTCAGGATTAAAGACATGAGGCTCGGTGGTTTTTTCTGCGATATTTGGTGCTGCTACTCGATCCATCCGGCCATTAAGTCCGTAAGCCAGATACCAAGCAAGGGCTTTGCGCTCTTCATCTGTACCTATAAAGGGCGGCATGGAGGGGTACACGTGATGCATCCCCCGTATCATATTATCAAGGGAGGCGGGAGTGTAGTTTCTGCTCAGAGCCCTGATGTCCAGGGTGGGGCCATCCACTGAATGGCAGGAGGAACATAGCAGGGTAAACACTTCTTTGCCTGCAGCGAGTTGGTTGTCTGGTGTTATGGTTGAATATTTGCTCCAGCGTGCGTGCTTCAGTAAACCTTCTGTGGATACTTTTGGGGCATCCTTGGTAAGGATGCCGTTGGAGTACATGTAGTCATATATGATAAACGGTCGCCTGCCTCCTTCCCTGATATATTCAAAACATCCCATATAAAGCAGGCCTGCAACTAAAAGCGTCAGAGCCAGAGGGCGGCTGAGTATACCCGGCATGCGAATGGCCAGCAACAGGCATCCTGCCAGCAATACTGGGGAGAAGAAAATGAATCCCTGCACAAATTGTGCTGTGGCTGGCATACGTTCAAAGATAGTTTGCTGCAACTCTGCAGGGAGAACACCTTTATACCAGAAACCTGACATCAGAAACAGGGTGAAGGGGATAAGCAGCCAGAGGGCAGAATATCTGGTAAGTTGGATTCGTATTGCAGGGTTGCGGCTCCAGGTTGCTGTAACCAATCCGAACAACCCTGCAATGAGAATGGAAAAAAACGTCCTGAAACAGAGAGAGGGCCAGAATGTGGGGTTAAAGAAACCAGACCAGAAATTGCCATTCTCCAGCCATTGGCCAGGCGTGAGCATGAAGCCGATGATACCGTTAATCATGAATAGAGACAGCCAGGCAGCCCCGAAATAGATCCAGCCGATGAGAAGATGCTGTCTGGGGGGAAGCTTGTCGAATGTCGATGCATAGATGAACAGAGCCACTATTTCAATCAGGAAAAATACCCATTCAATGGCCCAGCCAAAAACAAAGGTATGAATAAGGACAGATGTTGCCGCCGGATTAAGCAAGGCTATGGTAAACCAGATGCCGACTCCGGTGATTCCACCGGCGACCATGGTAACCAGGACGAAAAAGCGGGCATGTCGGCGAACAAATTCCATCATGGAACCGTTGTTTTCACGTAGCGCTTTTAACTCGGTGAGCACGAGAAAAAGGCCTCCGCCCACGGCAAAGTGAGCTATATAGACATGGAATACCGCGATAAGGGCTATCAGTAATCCGCCGCCTGCCGCTTCCAGTTGCCAGACTGGATAATTCATGACTGTACCCCCTTGGTCTCAGCGGTAAGAACCAGTTTTAGCATCCAGCCCACAAGAACCAGGCCACCGAGTAAAACTGCCAGAAAAAGAAAAAGTGGCGAATATTGCGGATGGACAGGGAGATCAGATGGGGAGAACCAGGGATGGAGGTAGGCGGAACGTAATTGATCACGCACCAGAATCATGAAAAATATTGCCGGCAGCGCACTGATTACAGCAGGGTACACTTGTTCGCGCAACGCGAATATTACAGCAAAACAGATGAAGAGTATAGATATCATGAGTAATATGGTAAACCAGGTAACTGAACCGGAAGCGGAAAGCATTCCATGGGGAATGCTGCCAAGGAACCAGGCTCCAAAGCCTGCATTAATCAGGGTGGCACCGGCAAACCATTGACATCCCCTGGTGATCATATGACTGGCTTCATGGCTCCCCTTTTTTTGCTTCCAGGAAAACCACACCGCCAGACTTAACCCGCCAACCGCCACTGCGGAAGTCATAAAATGCAGATAACGGGGCAGGAGAGTCGGGTCACCGGTATTCAAAATAAATCCTCCCGGGTTGTCAAAATATCGTGACCACTGTGCAGGATTTAGCATCAAGGTAAAATTGTTGGTAAAGAAGAAGCCTATCAGAAGCAGCAACAGGGTTATGGCACCGGTAAGCAGAAAACGGCCACCGACCAGGCAGTGGTAACGATATTTGTAAATATAGGCCAGGTAATAGGCTGCTATCAATATTCCTATTATCCAGAGCCAGTAAACTGCCATGAGAATGGAGCTTGTATAGACCAGATGGCCGAAAAGGACTTGTACAAAGAGTAGGGGAGCAACGCCGAAGTTGACCGTCAAGGCAATGGAGTAGGGAAGGCCTTTGGCCGCAGATTCACAAACAGGAGAGTCGCCACCTGTATTCCACAGATGGGTGGCGGTGGCTATGAAGGCCGTGCCCAGCATGATATTCATGAGCACAATATGCAGAAAAAAAGTTACCAGGAGCAGCAGGTAAAACCAGCTCCAGTGTACAGGGAGAGCATCCGGGGCAGGGATGAGGGTTGCTGGATCCATGAAAGACTCCTCAGTTTGTGCCGGCCAAAAATGGGAGTGATTCAGGGTGGTGATGTCGCCCGGGTAAAACGCACCGTGCAGATGACATGGTGCATATTCATGATGAACCCCATTATTGGATCAGCACGGATTTGCGTGTTCCTGTGCCAATGTTAACGGAAAGAAAAATGCAGACTGAGGACAGCGGAAAAAAGAAATTATCCAAACTTGTTTGTCTCCCGGCTCAGGCACGTTCTTGCCGAGTTGATGTCTTGAGCAATTTTGGGATACGTTATATTTTTTCTGGACTGCCCCCTTCTCTCTTTCCGTTTTCTACTATATGTGAGGTTACTACTCAATTTCAATACATTTTTCAGGGCAAAACGCCGCTGCCTTTAATACCTCTTCGGTAACAGGCTGTGCTGGATTGATCAGCTCTGCCTTTTCTGTAAGTTCGTTGAGCCGAAAAAGATGCGGATACATTTCAATACAGGTCATACAGGCACTGCATCGATAGGTATCAATGGTGATGGATGTTGTTGAGCCCATAAATTGTAATCCGGCAGCTGTAGGGGGTACTCTTTGCAGGTTTAATTCCCTTGATTTCAGTTGGTTATACGGGGCTGTGAAGTTGTGGCGTGCCAGGAGTCTCAGCTGCAGGGCAAGGGATCTCCCCCTGCCCTGTGGAACGATCAGATATACGCTGAGTGACTCCAGGGTATGTCTTCACTCGTGTATTTGGCTCTGTTAAAGACAGCTGGACAGCGCATCTTTTGTAAAATTGGCGTCTGGTAAAATGGGATAATCACCATTAAAACAGGCCAGGCAGAAATGCTCCTTGGGAAGACCGGTGGCTTCCACCATTCCATCGACACTGAGATAGGTCAGTGAATCAAGGCCCAGGTAATCGCGGATCCCCTCAACCGTATTTCCAGCTGCTATAAGCTGAGAATTGGAAGGAAAGTCAATGCCGTAATAGCAACCATGACAGGTCGGAGGACAGCTGACAACCATGTGGACTTCCTTGGCGCCTACCTCTCGCAGACTTTTGACCCTGCTGCGTCCTGTTGTGCCGCGGATGATTGAATCTTCGACAATGATAACTTTTCTGCCACGTAAGAGGCAGCGCACGGGGTTGAGCTTGACGCGCACGGAAAAGTCGCGCATGGACTGTGTAGGCTGGATAAAGGTTCTGCCCACATAGTGATTGCGGATCATTCCCATTTCCAGGGGGATTCCCGAAGCATTGGAGTAGCCAATGGCTGCGTAGTTGCCCGAATCCGGAAAAGGCATGACAAAGTCAGCATCAATGTTTGTTTCCCTGGCAAGTATTTCTCCCATCCGTTTGCGGGCTTTGTAGACATTGAAGCCAAAGACATCGCTGTCAGGACGGGCAAAGTACACGTGCTCGAAAATGCAGAAACTTTTTTTACAGGGTTTCCAGGGGAAGAAGGAATCAATGCCATCCTTATTCACGATAAATACTTCACCCGGCTCAATATCCCGCAGGTAATCTGCCTCTATCAGGTCCAGTGCACAGGTTTCCGATGCGACCACGTAAGCCCCGTTGGACAATTTACCCAGGCAGAGCGGCCTGAAACCATGGGGATCCCGTACCGCAATCATGGTGTCTCTGGTCATCATCAGAAGCGAGTAGGCTCCTTTGATGGAACAGAATGTCTTTTTAATAGCCTCGGGCAGACCAAGATCGATATGTTTGGCAATAAGGTGGACAAATATTTCACTGTCCATGGAGGTCTGGAAAATGGATCCATCCTCTTCCAGTTGCTGACGGAGGGTTATGGAGTTGACCAGGTTACCGTTATGGGCCACACTCAGGGGAAGTCCTTTGTGGGTAATAAGGAATGGCTGAGTGTTGATGACGTTGGATTCACCGGTGGTGGAGTAGCGTACATGGCCAACAGCCATGTGCCCTGTAAGTTTCTGCAGGGTTCTTTCCGTGAATACTTCCGGTACAAGTCCCATATCCTTATGGATGGCAACCTTGCGCCCGTCAGAGGCAACAATACCTGCGCTTTCCTGGCCCCTGTGTTGCAGGGCGTAGAGCCCGAAGTAGGCCAGCTTGGCTGCATCCTCGTGACCATATATGCCACAAATGCCGCACTCGTGCTTTGGTTTGTAGGGAGATTGCTGGACAGATGAAGGAGAAATGTTTACGCTTTGCATAACTGAGTTTGTAATCACGCTGCGAGGTTCCTGAAAAATTGAAAAGGCACAAAGAACATTTCCTTGTGCCCATATTGTATCCTATCTGAAGCGGCAGGAGCCTCAAAAAGTTATTATCAACCAGATTACAGGTTTTTTTTCAAGGAAATATACGGTAATTTCCATTTTATTTGTAAAAAACATCTCATTTCCAGCTTAATCACTCATATTATGACTATGACACCTCAGGAACAAGCTCGACTCACCCAGACAGTAAAAGCTGCTGGCTGAGCTGCCAAACTAGGCCCGGGGGACCTGGGTCAAATATTGTGCGGTCTGGAACTTCCACAAGATCCTCGCCTGCTCGTTGGGTCACAGACCAGCGATGATGCCGGAGTCTATCAACTGGATGAGCACACTGCCCTGATTCAGACCCTGGACTTTTTTACACCCATTGTGGATGATCCTTACAGTTTTGGCATGATTGCGGCTGCCAACGCACTGTCAGACGTCTATGCCATGGGGGGCAAGCCCTTGTTGTGCATGAACATACTTGCCTGTCCCACACACGCCATGGATCAGTCTGTTTTCCGGCAGGTGATTGAAGGAGGCCTGGCAAAGGTCAGAGAGGCTGGGGCTCTTCTGGTTGGTGGACATTCTATTACCGATGAAGAACTGAAGTACGGACTTTCAGTTACCGGCCTGGTGCATCCCCAAAAAGTCCTGCTGAACAGTGGGGCCAGGCCAGGTGATGTCCTGCTTTTGACAAAACCCCTGGGAACAGGAATCCTGTCCACGGCTATGAAGGGTGGTCTGGGCCAGGAAGGTGATGAGCAGCGTATTGTTGAGGTGATGTCCACTTTGAACCGGCAGGCCATTGAGTGGCTGCGGCAACAACCTGAAGACGTGCAATACAAGGTACACGGGGCCACTGATATCACCGGGTTCGGGTTGATCGGTCACCTGCAGGAAACAGCCGTTGCTTCAGGGGTGCAAATTGTACTGCAAATGGATCAGCTTCCTGTGTTGTCCGGAGTCAGGGAAATGGCTGAAATGGGAATTATTCCCAAAGGAGCGTATACCAATCAGAAGTACTACCAGGCGTGGGTGGAAAACACGTTGCCGGAAATGGACTGGCGGGAAATGGTTGGATATGACCCCCAGACATCCGGGGGATTACTACTGGCCCTTGAAGAAGATGTTGCCCGTATGCTGATGGAAGCCCTTGCCCAAGAGGGGTATCCTTATCCCTGCGTAATTATTGGTTCTGTTAAAGAGGCTGCAACAGACAAGCATGTTGTGCAGCTTGTATAAGGGCCTCGGAAAATAATAAATATCGAAAAATTGCCTAGGATATCGGTTTGGTAACGTCGTCGCGTCAATGGTTCCATACTGGCTGTATTGAGCCATTGACGCGACGACGTTACCGAGTTGAGAGACAAGAAGGTTGGATAATATATTTTTTCCGTGACCCTTACATCAAGATTGCTGCTCTGTGGCCATGGCAAGTAACAACCTGGTCAGGTCAACCATGTCCTGCAACTCAACCTGTTCGTTGGTGGAATGAACATTGGTCATGCCCGTGGCAATGATTGCCGTGGCCAGCCCATGTCCGTTAAAGATGTTGGCATCACTGCCACCGCCACCTTTCTCATAGACCAGATGCATACTCAGGCTCTCGGCAGCTTTGGCCACCCGTTGAATGACCGGACTCTCCTTTTCCAGAGCCATGATAGGAAAATCTTCCCGCACATCGATCTGCACAGACGGAGTACCTTTGGCCTGGCCTGTGTGATCTTTCCATGTAGCGACGGTCTGCTCAAAGGCTGCTGTTATTTCTCTGGTAACGGCATCAAGCCGCTGCTGGTTATGGCTTCGTACTTCGGCCTGGATAGTTACTGTTTCCGGCACAATATTGGAGGCCATGCCACCCTGAATAGTACCAATATTGGCTGTTGTTTCATCGTCAAGGCGGCCACAGGGGCAGACAGCAATGGCTTTTGCCGCAACGGTGATGGCATTGACACCCCATTCCGGGTGTAACCCGGCGTGTGCAGCAACACCCTGTAAGGTGATGTCTATGCGGTTGAGCGCCGGAGCATGGGTAATGACTTTTGCAAAACCCGTGGAATCCAGGGCATAGCCTTCTTTTGCGCGTATCATGGCCGGATCAAGTGCTTTCGCTCCGATCAGGCCGATTTCTTCACAGGTGGTTATCACAAATTCCAGGGGGCGATGGAGAATGTTGTTCTCTTTCAAGACCCGCATGCATTCTATACAGGCTGCCAGACCGCTCTTGTCGTCACTGCCGAGAATGGTTTCCCCCTTGCTGGTGAAAACGTCGCCGGTTCGCAGTACTTCTACGCCACGGGCTGGTTCCACGGTATCCATGTGGCAGCTGAAAAAAATAGGATCCAGATCAAGGCTACCTGCAAAGCGAATTACTAAATTGCCGCAATCGGAGCCGGTGATGGCGTTTGAAGCATCCTCAAGTATTTCATCGGCCTGCAAGCTGGTGAAGATATCCTTCAGCAGCAGAGACACCTGTTTCTCGTGACGCGACGGGCTATCTGTTTCGCAGAGTTCTATAAAATTTTTTGCCAGTCGTTCTCTATCTATTTCCATGTATTGTCCTCATCAGCACAACAGCATGGGTGGCAATACCTTCTTCCCTTCCGGCAAAGCCCATCTGTTCTGTTGTGGTGGCTTTAATATTCAGAAGATCTGGCGTTATTTTACAGGCTGCTGCCAGCTGCTGCTGCATCCCTGCCAGATGTGGAGCAAGTTTGGGACGTTGACAAATTATGGTAATATCTGCGTTGCCAAGACGCAAGTCTCTTTCTTCTGCAAGGGTAATGACTTGTTTAAGCAGGAGAATACTTGAGATGCCCCGGTACTGTTCATCGTTATCCGGGAAATGGCGTCCAATATCGCCTGCGCCCATGGCTCCAAGAATGGCATCGCACAAGGCATGACAGACCACATCTGCATCGGAGTGGCCGGCAAGACCCAGAGGGTGCTCAATGGTTACTCCACCCAGGATCAGTTTTCTGTCCGGGACAAGTCTGTGTGCATCATAACCGTGGCCGATTCGTATGTTCATAGCGATCTGTTTTCAAGGAGAAACTCGCTGAGAGCCATGTCTCCCGGAGTTGTAATTTTGAGATTGTGCTCATGGCCTTCAACCACATGGACGGGTATCTGGCAATGTTCAAGTAAAGAGGCTTCGTCAGTTCCCTGAAAACCGGTTGCCTCGGCATGGGCAAATGCCTGCTCCAGCAATGGGCGTCGTGCAGCCTGGGGAGTCTGTGCCTGCCAGAGGTGGGAACGGTCAACCGTGGCCTGGACCAAATGTTCGGCGTTCACCTGCTTGATGGTATCCTTGACAGGGATGGCGGCTATTACAGCCCCCTCAAGCATGGCACCCTGCATGGCACGTACGATGGTTTCCCGGTTAACCAGAGGGCGAGCTGCGTCGTGGACCAAAACCAGTTCAATTTCAGACGGTAAAGCAGCAAGTCCGGCTCGAACCGAATCCTGACGAAGAGTGCCGCCTGCGGTAAATTGCACTTTATGTTGTAATGTTTCCGGCAGGTGCTGCAGGATGAGCGTTTTGGTGGTATTGCCGTGTTCTGGATGGATGACAATGACCATGCTGCTGATATCCTGCATGGTAAGGAAGGCCAGGACAGTATGAACCAGAACAGGTTTTCCGCGCAGAGAAAGATGTTGTTTGGGCACAGAACTGTTCATACGGCTGCCGATGCCTGCGGCCGGGATAATGACGCCCGTGGGCGGATATGGAGAGTGTATCGTATTCAAAGGAAAAAGGGGTGAGTTATAAGCCGAATTCTGTTTTCGTCAGAGACGAACCATGATCATTTGACTGGGATGCCGGTCACCCGACACCTCATGCAACCTACCCGGAAGCTCGGACGGACAGCCCGGTGGCGCTTCCCTATTTGGTCTTGCACCCAGTGGGGTTTACCCTGCCTCTCATGTCACCATGAGAGCGGTGAGCTCTTACCTCGCCTTTTCAACCTTGCCTGTGGGTGCGTGCACCCCATCGGCGGTATGTTTTCTGTGGCACTTTCCTTTGGTTGCCCAAAGTTCGCGTTACGAACCACTGTGTCCTGCGGTGTTCGGACTTTCCTCTCCAGCATATTCGGCTGGAGCGATCACGCGCTCACCCCTCGAGTAAAGCTTTCCTTTGTACCAGTTTTATAGTCTTCTGTCCAGACCTGTTGACATGGAATCCACATGCGCCCGGCTATGCGGCCAGCGCATGCAGATTTCAACGTGTAGTGCCTGCTCCTTAAAGACCTTCTCGGGGTTCCGTTGCCCGTTCGGGTGCTCTCGAACGGACAATCCCGCTGGTAGGCTGACCTGGATTATCGATGGTCAATTCCCTGATTTGCCAACGCATCGGCACGGGCATTCTGAGCCCGTGGAACATGGGAAACAGACCATGATGCGAAGTGGTTGAGAAGTTCAACGACCTTGGTATACAATGGTTTAAGTGATGCGTTCTTCACTTTGTACAAACCATTGATCTGTTTGACGATCAGCTCTGAATCGAGAAATACGTCCAGCTTTATGCAGCCGATTTTTCGGGCATGCTCAAGGCCGAGCAGCAGGGCTTTATATTCAGCCACATTGTTGGTGCATTGTCCCAGATACGTACTCAGACAGGAAATTTCATCCCCTTCAGGAGAGCATATGGAAATTCCAGCTCCGGCATGACCGGGGTTGCCCCGGGAAGCTCCGTCAGTGAAAAGCCTGCAGACATCGGCAGTGGCCCCTGCATTGAACTCTGTCACGGATGGTTGTATTCCCCTGGATAACGGTTTGCCGGCAATCTGCGCCCGTATGATTTCCGGAGCTGCCCCCGGAAAAATCGATTTGATAGTGCTGTCATCGAGTTTTTCCGCAAGGGTGCGAAGTATGGTCTCCCTGCCCGGAGGATCAGTTATCAACGGCTTCTTCCTCTGGTTCCATATAGTAGAGTATACGCTGGCAGTTAGGACAAAGGTGCAGTTTTTCCCCTTTGCGGATATCGTTGAACTGCTGTGGAGGGAGGGTCATAAAGCAACCCTGGCAGACGGCGTTGATGATTTGGACAACCGCGAGGCCATCGCGTTTTTTCAGCAGCATGTTGTAGCGTTTCAGCTGATTGGCCTTGAGTTCGCCGGAGAGTTCTTCTCTTTTGCTGACAATTTTTTTGCGGTCAGCGTCTATTTTTTTCACTTCACGCTCGACCTCTTGAACTGCTTCTGCAAGGAGTTCTTTTTCTCCGGCACAGAGATTTTCCAGTTCTTTTATTTCCTGCTCAGTCTCCTTTACCTGCTCAGCAAAGGCCTTGGCCTGTTCTTCGGTCTCTTTGAGCTGTTTTTTATTCTCTTCAATTTCCTTTAAGAGTGCCTGGTGTTCCCGACTGGTCTGCACCTGCATCATCTTATTCTGTCGGTCTTTTATGCGGGCATTGGCATCTTCGTGGTCCATCTTCGCCTGCCGCTCATTGGCCTGGAGCGCGGTGATTTTTTCCTGGCAGACAGCTATCTCGTTTTCTTTTTCTGAGATAAGTGCTTCCTTATTGGTAATGATTTTTTCCTTGAGAGCAATGTCTGCGTCAAAGCCTGCTATTTCACTGTCTATGGTTTGCAGGTCGATAAGTTTGGCTATTTCGTTTTTCAATGTTCACTCCTTGGTAGCCTATCGGGTAAAACAATTTATTTTTATGGGTGTATACAGCGTGGTGATATCTGGTCATGGGGATTCTGGGGTACTGATGATGGGGGGCATGACCAGAGAAAGGGGTGCCGCCTGCCTGCTAAAGCAGATAGGAAGTGATATATTCAGGTTATCGAACTCCTTTTGCAGTCGCTTCCCGAGCACGGGAACCGCAGGCTGTTCAGTTGCAAAATGTCCTCCGTCTATGAGCCACAGGCCGGCCTCTTCAGCCCAGCGGGCAACCGAATGTTTGATCTCAGCAGTTATGAACACGTCTGCTCCCTGTTGAAGAGCTGTTTCTGCAAAATCTCCGCACGATCCTCCACAGACAGCCACTGTTTCTATGGAGTTTGGTCGTAGTCCAGCTTCAAGAAGCCAGGGAGGAGACAACGCGTTGTACAGAAGGGAGACGAACGCCTCGGCAGACATGGGCGTTGCACAGGTTCCTATTCTACCTAATCCGCACGACTGCAGGCAGTCACTCTTTCCCTGGTTGGGAATGAGCGGACGCATCCCGCCAAGGCCAAGGGCCTGGCCCAGAATATCACTCACGCCTCCGGACGTGGCATCCAGATTGGTATGGCATCCGATAAGAGCAATGTTGTGCTGCATGGCACGGGCGATAACGTTTCCGGGAAAAGTGTGCGTATGAACTGCTTTGAGGGGACGAAAAATTACAGGATGATGGGTTATGATCAGATTGCACCCGTTGCTGATGGCCTCATCTATGACGGCGGAACAGGGGTCGAGACCAATGAGGAGGCCTGTGACGGGCGTGTCCGGTGAGCCCACCAGAAGACCTACATTATCCCATGACTCTGCCAGTGAGGCAGGTGCAATATCCTGGAGTATGGTGAGAAGATCGTGTACCTTTGTTGGCATAGCCTGTGTTATAAAAGAAAAAGAGGTACATCCCTGTTGGGGTGTACCTCTTTGTTGACATTGATGTCAATGTCTTGCTGTTCTATCAGCAATAATATTCGGTAAACTCTGGTAGTGTTCAACTTCCTGGGGTATATCATCCGGGAAAGAAATGATTACATATCTTTCCATTTATATGGTGGGCCTACCTGGACTCGAACCAGGGACCGACCGGTTATGAGCCGGTGGCTCTAGCCAACTGAGCTATAGGCCCTCAAGTTAGCAAACTAGCAAACGTAAAATAATAACATAAATTTTAAACAGGTCAATATTTTTTTGCGTGTAAACCTGAAAAGACGTATCATTGTTTTATGATCTATAATAATCTCATATATTTCTTGGTTGTCATTTTTCTCTTTTCAACCCAATCAGCCCCGGAAAAACCGAATTTTTCACCAGGGATGACCCTGCTGTTTTTCCTCGGTTTGATCCTGGGGTATTGGGCTTTGAGCAAAAAAGTATGCTCCGGCGCTGTGAAGGAAGGGGTGAACCGGTATTTCAGTCAGGAAAAGAAATTATCTCTTCTTGCTGTGGCTGTCTTTGCTATCATGACCTTTGTCCTTGATATCAAATATTACCTGCATCCCTTGTCTTTGCAGGGCAAATTCCCGGTACTGGAAAATCTTGCAGGTCTGGTGGTGTTTTTCTGTCTGCTCAGCATTATGTGGATGAATCAGAAATCCATGTATGAAAAGGTTTTCGGCAGACACTATGTGGCAGGAAAGTATATTTTTTCCAATATCACTGCCAATATTCCCATTGTCCTTCCCTGGCTGATCCTTTCTCTGCTGTTTGACAGTCTGCAGCTGTTACCCTTGCCGGGAGTGAACACCTTTCTTGCTTCCACCTGGGGAGACCTTTTCCTCTTTCTCGTTTTTATCTGCGTGCTTGTGGTATTTTTTCCTGTTCTGGTGAAAAGGGTCTGGGGGTGTACGCCCATACCGGATGGGCCGTTACGGGAACAGGTTGAAGGGTTTCTCCGGCAGCAGAATCTGCACCTTGATATTCTTTACTGGCCCCTGTTCGAGGGCCAGGCACTGACTGCCGGTATCATGGGTATTGTGCCACCATTTCGCTATTTAATGATTACGCCTGCGCTTGCAAAGGTGCTTACCCCCTGGGAACTTGAAAGTGTGCTGGCCCATGAAATCGGGCATGTCCGTAAGAAGCACCTGCTTCTTTATATCGGTTTGTTTCTGGGAGCCAGTCTGTTGATTAACTCACTGTTTGAACCGCTGCACTACATACTGCTCGGCTCGGAGTTGCTGTATACAGTCTGCGAATGGTTGAATCTTTCCCCGGCAAATACACTGCTGAGCCTGATTACGAGCATGATTCTTGTTTTTCTTGTTGTCTATTTCAGATATGTTTTTGGTTTTTTTATCCGTAATTTTGAACGTCAGGCAGATACCTTTGTTTTTCAGGCACAACAGACCGCTGCCCCACTGATTGCTTCCTTTGAAAAAATAGCCAGCCTGAGCGGCAATAATCGTGACGAAAAAAACTGGCATCACTTCGGCATTGGTGAACGTATTGATTTTCTGTTGCGATGCGAACAGGATAAAAAACTGATAGGGCGCCACGACCGTAAAGTCGGCTTCTCTTTACTGGCTTATGCCTGTTGTATGGTACTGCTGATAGGAGGGTTGCACAGCATTGATACCGATCAGCTTCGTAAAGGAAATGAACTCAGGTTTTATGAAGAACTCTATGGCTATAACATGCGGAAGGACCCCGGGAACAGTCGTTTGGCCATCGAGATGGCAGATCTGTATATGGGGAGGCAACTGGAAAAAAAGGCCATTGCTGCCTATGAAAGAGCCCTGATTCTGCAACCAACAAATCCCCATGTGAACAATAATCTGGCCTATCTGTTATTGACCGCAGAGAATCGGGAGCTGCGTGATGCCGCGCGGGCCCTGACCCTCGCCCGATCAGCAGCCCTGATTGATAAGAGTGGTTTTGTTCTGGATACACTGGCAACGGCGTTCTGGGCAAACGGCCTGGTGGAAGAGGCTGTTTTTACTGAACGTAAAGCAATGCAGGTTGATGGGCATAACAGGAACTACTACAAAACGAAGCTGGATCTCTTCCTTCACAAAAAATGGGAGGAAGTGGAAACATTTCCCTGATACAGCTGTATAGCCCATGGAGTAGCATTTCTCTTGAAATGTTTTTTTGAGTACATGGGAGAGAGCCGGGTATCCTGTATAAAGTTGGGGTAGATACCCTTTTCCACGACCCTAAAGAAGCATGGAAGGAATCGTCATTTCCCCTTTGAGACATGCCTGGTCAAACGCTTTGACAACGGTTGCGTCAAACTCCTTGCCAGAGCCACTGACGATGATTTCTCTGGCCTTTTCCTGGCTGGTTGTGTCGGTGAATGGTTTGGTATTGACCAGGGTGTCGTAGCGATCGGCAACTGCCAGGATGTGGGCTCCAATGGGCAAAGGTGCTGCATCTGCCTGCTCTGATTTCGGATGAGCTTCTATGGTGTGATTGGATATGAGCAGGGGGAGAATGCGTGAAAGCAGGGTTTCCTGGTCTGTTTTTGTGCTGCTGTTTTTCTGATTGTTTTCAGATGCAAGAAATGAAGCCTTTTCAAGAACTTCTCGGCTGATGTCAGGGGAACCTATATCATGCAGCAGGGCGGCTGAACGGATATCTGCAATTTCCTCATCGTTAAGGCCGCATTCCCTGGCTATTTTTGCAGCATAAATGGATACACGAAAACAATGATCTTCTGTGTTGTCATCTTGGGTGATAACATGTCTCAGAAGCAAAAGAATTCCCTGGTAGGTACGGCGTAATTCCTTTATTTTTTGCTGGTGCAACTCATAGAGACTCCCCATGAGATAGGCTGTGAGCAGGAGGATGCATCCCCAGGAAACAACGTGGTACCATTGATTGGTCCCACCAAGTCCGGCACCGTTTTCCGTGATAAATCTCTCCGGGATATTGAGGCAGGTAATAGTGACGAGCAGGATGGATGCAAAGGCTGTCATGACTGCCTGGTTTCTACCAAAAAAGAATGCCGAGAGGATGGTGGGAACGGTAAAAAGACCCAACAGAAGGTATTGGGATGCCACTGTAAAATTAAGCAATCCCGCTGCCAGCAGCATGGCCGCAATAATGGCAAGCTCTTTTGCAAGGCCAGCATACTGGTGAAACGGAAATCCGGCCAGCGTAAAGGCATCTTTTTTTGATTCGCCTTTGTTTGTGCTGGCTTTTTTGACTGCCTGAGCAATGTCTGTTTCATTGCTTTCAGGGGGCATGTCACCGGCTTCATCTGTTGCTGGTTGTTCACTTATGGGAATAAACGCAACGTCTGCCTGGAGCTGGCGCAAGTCATTGCGCACCTTCCTGGCCGTTGCTTCCGGGACTTTTCTGGCAAGCACGACTGGCAATTCCTCCAGTAATCCCGGAACACTTTCCGGGTGGATATTTTTGGCGTATTTCTGCAGGTATTGCGTGACTTCTGCTATCGCGCTTTGCCCATTGATTGCCTTTAAGATGAGGCAACCGGTTCTTTGGTCGAGGTCTGAGAGATTCATGCCGCTGGTACGGTTGAATTTGTGTACAGCCTTTAATATGGTCTTTCCTGAACTTATACTCATCTGTTACGGCGAATTGAACTACATTTTTAGTTATAATATGTCGGGGTGTTACCTGCGGTAGCAGCCTATGATGAAATGTGTCGTATGCCTAGAAGCTTTGTTTTTCTTAGCTCGGGCAGGAAACCATCATTGCTGGACAGGCAAGTAACCGGTAGACATCTCGGATGACAGCCTAAGGGATCTGAAAAAATATCCAATTGTATTGCTCTCTCAACGTATTCCCCTGACAGTTTCATGGATCCATGGATAGTGCGGAACCATAGAAGCAGTCAGGGGAATGAGCCGGTATCCTGCGCAATTTTTGGGATAGTTATTCTTTCCCGCGACCCATCAATTGTAACTGTAAGATATATCATGCCAAATATGGAAAAAATATTGGCCGTGATTATTTCCTTACAAAATGATTATATGGGGAGCAAAGAGGTAATTCAAGGAATTGCATAAATAATTGCCTACTGATACCGTGAAATGTTCACAGAGTGCCTTAATCTTTCCACGATCAGCCTGGCTTGCGTATGACCCTGTACGCTGCGTCAGCCTGCTTACGACAACTACAACCCTCTGTGACCAGGTATCTTATACCATTTCAATAGCAAGTCGAGAGTCTCAAATGAAAAACATTAGGTCTGGTGCATGGATGATTGTGCAAATCTGTCTGCTTTTATGCATGGCATGTTGTGTTCTGGGGGTACGCTATCAGGTGATATCCTGGAAGCTTGCAATGATAGTGGCTGGAGTATGTGTGGTGTTGACGACCGTACTGGGCTTTTTAGGCCTGATGACAGCCCTGATGGGCATGCACCAGGGGCAGTGGTCAGGATTTATGACAGGATTTGCCAGTTTTCTTTTCTCCTGGATTCCCCTCTCTCTGGTTTTGATAGTCTGGACTGGCAGCAGAGATTTCCCGTTGATTCATGATATTACAACAGACAGTGTGTCGGTTCCAACGTATGAAGTTCTTGCTGCCCGCAGGACAGGCCATGAAAATAGCCCTGACTATGCAGGACAGGAAATAGCCACCTTGCAGAAGCAGGCCTACCCGGATATTGTTCCACTTGTCATGGAAGGGAATCGAGGAGAAGTTTTCCAACAATGCCTGCAGGTGGCAGAATCTTTACAGTGGCAGATCGTTTCCAGTAGAAAGGAAGATGGAATTATTGAGGCTGTGGCAACTACCCGAATATTTCGATTTCATGATGATATTATTATTCGGTTGACCCCGGAGGAAATGGGTGTCAGGGTGGATATCCGATCTGCATCCAGGGTGGGAAAAGGCGATTTGGGTGCCAATGCCCGTCGGATACGGGAGTTTTTCTCGCAGTTGCGAGTACAAGGGGTAAGTGATGAATAAACCGTATATTCTTGTGACCAATGATGATGGTGTTCATGCACCAGGAGTCAAAGCCCTGCATGAGGCTGTTTCCACGCTGGGGCACGCAATTACCGTTGCTCCTGAACGCGATAATTCCGCAGTGAGCCATTCCCTGACCATGAATCGTCCTCTCAAGGTGGAGCAGATTGCATCAGATGTGTATTCTGTAAACGGGACACCTACTGATTGTGTGACCATAGCTCTGAACAAAATTCTGGAGAGCAGGCCTGTGCTGCTTGTTTCCGGAATTAACCCCGGTGGGAACCTTGGAGATGATATCAGTTATTCCGGGACGGTGTCCGCAGCTATTGAAGGAACCATGTATGAAATTCCATCCCTTGCTTTTTCATTGGCAGGCAATCAACCCTTTGATTTTACCACTGCAGCCTCGGTCGCCTGGAAGATGGCTTCCATGGCTCTTGCCTTCAAGCTCCCTCCCAGGAGCCTGTTGAACGTTAACATTCCCAACTGTCCTGCCGGCGATATTCAGGGCGTTCTTTTTACCAGACAGGGACGGCGGAGATATAAGGACTCCATCCAGGAGACCTTTGATCCATGGGGACGTAAACATTATTGGATAGGTGGTGGAACCGTACACTGGGCAGAGGATGAAGGTTCCGATGAAATGGCTATTCGCAATCAGTATATATCAGTAACCCCTATCCAGCTGGACCTCACAAACCATATAGGCCTGGGGTATCTTCAGCAATATTGGAAAAGTTGAAATTTCTGAATATGATCATAAGGGTCACGGAAAAAATACATTATCCAATCTTGCTTATCTCTCAATTCAGACAACAATATGCTATAAGGAAAAGGATATGCCGCTTTTAGGGGCCCATGAATCAGTCGCAGGAGGGTTGCATAACGCCTTTGAACGGATTGAGCAGGTTGGTGGTGAATCCCTGCAGATATTCACCCGTAATCAGAGGCAGTGGAAAGCTGCGCCTCTACGTCAGGAAGAAATTGATCTTTTCAGGGAGAGCTGGGGAAAAACCGGTACTCTGCCTGTGGCGTCTCACGCGAGCTATCTGATTAATCTGGGGTCTTCAGACAAAAAACGGGCAGGCCAATCTGTTCAGGCTCTCGTAGCCGAAGTTGAGCGCTGTCAGCAACTCGGTATACCTTTTCTGGTTCTTCATCCGGGAAGTCATGGCGGCAAAGGGGTGGAAGCTGGTTTGCAGGCTGTTGTGAAAAACCTGGATACTGTCTTTGAGCAGACCCTGGGAAAAAAGAGCGGTCAAGTTCGAATATTGCTGGAAACCACAGCGGGCCAGGGGACCGGCTTAGGAAGTCGGTTTGAAGAACTGGGATGGATACGGGCGAATTCCAGCTACGCTGAACGTCTCGGTGTCTGTGTTGATACCTGTCACATTTTTGCAGCCGGTTACGATATACGCACACCTGAAGCATACCGTGCGACCATGGCTGCCCTGGAAGAACAGGTCGGGCTGCAACACGTTCACTTCTTTCACCTGAATGACTCGAAAAAAGAGCTGGGGAGCAAGGTTGACAGGCATGAACATATTGGTAAAGGGTGTATCGGCAAGCAAGGCTTTGCCCACCTGCTGAATGACCCGCAGTTTGTCAGTCATCCCATGACTCTGGAAACGCCCAAAGGCGATGATCTTGCAGAGGATAGAGAAAATCTGCGGGTGTTGCGTTTGCTCATGGGGCACGAAGAATAATACCTGTTCAAAAATTGCCCAGGATATCGGCTCATTCTTATGGTGCCTGTGGTTCGGTTTCGCTCTCCATAGGAAGTTTGTGTTCTTTCGGATGGTATTGAATGGTTACCGGCTCAGAAGCTTCGCTCACCAGACCATCCTTATCCACAGCTTTGACCTGAAAATTGTATTCTCTGTCCGGTTCAAGATCAAGCTCCAGAGTGACGCCGGTTTTCTGTGTTTTTTGTATTTCCCGATTCAGGAATCCTACACTGATAACAGAATAGTAAGCGATATCCAGTTCCGTATTGGCATCCCAGGTCAGGGTGAGCCCCTTGTCTGTAATGTTGCCGGTAAGACCTGATGGGGCAGTTGGAGGCGGTTTTGTTGAGCAGGAGACCGGATTTGAGATCGGGCCCTTGAGCTTGTCATAATCTATTGCCCGTATTCCGTACCAATATCTTTGGCCATCGGCCAGAGAAATATCCGTAAATGATTGACGTTCGGCAGACACATCGCCTACCTTCAAGGTGACAGTGTCTGGAAGTGTTCCACGAAAAATTTCATATCTACGAATATCCGGAGCTCTGTTACCAGACCATTGCAGTTCCACTTTTTTCAGGGAGGATTGCGAGCAGGTGATCCCTTCAACCATTGCCGGGGCCGGTTTAGTGGTTGCTGAGACGGCTTTGCTGTTTTCTGAAGCTGTTCCAACCACGTTGACGGCCTGCAAAGTGTAAAAATAGGTTGTGTTATCCTGGAGAGGATCCAGGTAACCACCCTCGTCAACATATTGCAGCTGGTGGCGACCATCGATATTGGCAATCTGTTCAAAAGGACCCGCCTCGTCCATTGCCCTGAACACCATATATTCTCTGGTGTGAGGATCGCTGCTTCCTGCCCAGGAAAGTGAAACCTTTCTGGGTTGGTTACTGATTGCTTTAAGGTGCTGCGGAGGCGGCGGGGCACCCTTGGTAGTGGCAAAGACAACATCGCTGTCTTCACTTTCCACGCCAACATTGTTCTGGCTGCGGATGGTGTAATAATAGGTGGTGTTGTCGGCAAGTTTGCCGTACCGTTCATAGGATCTGGCACTGCCTCTATCTACATAACTCTGCCTGTCACGGTCATCAATTTCTGCTATACGCTCAAAAGGACCTTCCTTTGAACCTGCTCTGTAAATTGTGTATCCTGTGACATTGGGATCCGGTGAGGGCTCCCATGAAAGCAATATTCTGCGCAGGCCGTTCCCTGTGGCCAAGATGGTACTTATGGGTTTCGGTTTGCCTATGGTAGTAATGGAGAAAGGCTGTTGTGGAATGGATGCCAGCCCTTCTTTGTTGTAGGCGCTGATGGTATAAAAATAGGTGGAATCGTCTTCCAGATCTGTATCTTCAAGAACAATCGGTGTGGTATTGTTAGCTATAATTGAACCTACAGGGGTAAACATATCTGTTGCTGCTTTTGCGCGAAAAAGTTGATAACCAGTGTGAATGAATGGCGGTGCAGGTTGAACAACTATCCGGGCTTTACGTATAAGCCCCCGTACAGAGATGATTTTGGGCGCAGGAATACGTGAAGAAAATATCGCACCCTGATAAATCAGGGCTTCAATGAGTTGTTTTAGGGCATCATCCAGGGCTGTCACCAGAGATGCATCGCTGGGATAGGCGTTGCCAGAGTAGTGGGTGAATGTAATGTGAATATCCCAGATGACCTGGTCTGTCTGAATGTCAAGCAGATTGATGGTAAGAAGAGACTGTTTACCCGGTAAAGCTGTCGTAAGGATACTTTCCGGAAGATGGGTAAGGGTTGCGCTGAGTATGCCCCGCGTACGTAAAGATTTACCGACCTGGAGAAGGTATTCATGGGATTGTTTGCCTTGAGCGTGTTGAATGTGGTGTTCTTCCAGAACACTTTTTACATGTTCAAGTGGAATCAGCTCGTAAAGTCCTGCGTGGTTCAGTTTTTCCCAGAAAAAGGTGGTCAGTTTATCGATATCTTTCTTTGAGCTGGAAAACGGTAGAATGGCGACATGTTGTAACAGGGTTGTTTTTGTCTGAGGGTAAGTTTGAACCTGGATATCTGTTTTGGTTTCCGGTGATGCCGGGCTGCTGAAACAGAGCGCAGGCATAAAAAAACAGATATACAGAAATATGAATAACACTCTGGTCTGTATGGAGTGCGATATTATCAACATATTGCTTGTTTCCTATTGGTTGCCAACGTGTTGAGCCAGTTCCCGTACCTTGGCCATAACCTCAGCCAGGTCACAGGTTTGGAGAACTCTGTCCCGGACCACGATATTGCCGTTGATCAGTACGGTCTGTACATCTGCCGGATCACCGCTGTATACCATTGTGTCGGTGGTATAAAACGGCTGCAGGTGGGGACGATGTATGTCTGCCAGTAGAATATCTGCCTTTTGTCCCGGAGCGAGTCTGCCGATGTGCATTGACGGCAGGAGTGCCGTTGAACCACCATCCGTGGCACAGCTTAAAATTTCCCGTGCAGGAACAGCAACCGCATCGTTACATACCATTTTCTGTACTTTGGCACAAAAATCCATCTCGCGAAATATATCAAGACTATTGTTGGATGCGCTGCCGTCGGTTCCCAGCCCCACACGTATATTTCTGTCAAGCATTGCCCGTAACGGAGCCATGCCGGAGGCAAGTTTTGCATGGCTTTGCGGACAGATGACAATGGAGCAGTTGTTTTCTGCGAGAATATCCAGGTCCGCTGGCGTGCACCAGACGCAGTGAACACACACTGTATTGGCATCCAGTATACCCGTTTCAAGCAGGTGGCGGGTTGGGGTCTCTCCGAGGGGAGAGGGAATTATTTCGATTTCGTATTGCGTTTCAGCAAGGTGAATGAAAAGCGGCACTCCTGCATCATTTGCCAGTTGCTTTGCCTTTACAAGATTCTTTGGAGAACATGTATACGGAGAATGGGCAAACAGGGCAGGGGTGATAAGCGGGTTTTTATCTTTCCAGGTAGAGATGAATTCTGCACAGGTCGTCAGCCCTTTGGTTGGATCGGGAACCCCCGGCACAGGAAAATCAACCAAAGCCTGGGCTGCAACGGATCTCATCCCAACTTCGGCAAAAGCCTTGGCTGCGGCATGCTCAAAAAAATAGCCATCTGCTACGGTGGTAATTCCGCCCAGTACCATTTCCGCTGCGGCAAGTTTCGAGCACCAGTAGACCATCTCTTCTGAAACCCATTGTGCTTCAGCTGGAAATATATATGTATGAAGCCATGTGGACAGGTCCAGGTCATCTGCCAGGCCGCGAAACAAGGTCATTGCTGCGTGACTGTGGGCGTTGACCAGGCCGGGAAGAGCCAGCTGGCCATGGGCGTCCAGGGTTGTCCTGTCGCGTCCCGCATGATATGCCTCCATGGGGCCGATGTCTGTAATAGTATCCCCGGTTATGGTAATATATGAAAGAGACGGCACGGCAGAAAGGGCCATGTCTTCAACGGGGAGACAGTTGGTGATGCTGATATCTGAGTTCATAACTGCTTGCAAAAGTAGGAAGAGATGGTGTATCACAGGTTGGCAGAATTTCAAAGGCCATACAGCAACTATACCCGAGCACTGTAACAAGAGGCAAGAGATGGTTCTTTTTTCTTGTTTGAAAGTAATATGTTGGAGTTGTGTCGACCTTGTTGAATGACTTGCAAACAACCACACCTGCGCAAGTCTGGAGCACCCCTTTGCTCGAAGAGTGTTCATGTGAATAACAGCAATTATCAGCCCTGAGAAGGGAAATTTTAAGAGGATATCATGGGATTTCGATGTGGCATTGTTGGGTTGCCCAACGTGGGCAAGTCCACAATTTTTAATGCGTTGACAGCTGCGGCAATAGATGCGGAAAACTATCCTTTCTGCACCATCGAACCGAATGTAGGGGTGGTGGCTGTGCCTGATGTCCGTCTGGATACGCTGGCGGAATTGGCCAAGACCAGGAGCAAGGTGCCTACTCAGATGGAGTTTGTGGATATAGCCGGGCTTGTAAAAGGTGCCAGCCAGGGCGAAGGGTTGGGAAATCAGTTTCTGGGACACATTCGCCAAGTGGATGCCATCCTCCACGTCGTGCGGTGTTTTGAAGATGATAATATCGTGCATGTTGATGGCAAAATTAATCCTCTGCAGGATCGCGAGGTCATTACCATGGAGCTTGTCATGGCTGACCTGGAAACTGTGGAAAAAAGGTTGGTTAAAACGCGTAATCAAACGAAATCCGGTGATAAAAAGGCTATTGCCGAGGTCGCGTTCCTGGAAAAACTGGCAGCAGTTCTCAATGAAGGCAAGCCGGCAAGGGTGGTTGCACCTGAAAATGAAAACGATCAGCACCTTTTACGGGATCTTTGCCTGCTGACCACCAAACCAGTGCTCTATGTCGCCAATGTCAGCGAAGATGATGTGGTAGACGGGAATCAATTTGTTGCTGATATGCAGAAAGCCGCTGAAGAAGAGGGCGCCTCCCTGGTGACAATCGCGGGAAGTATTGAACAGGAACTAAGTCTGCTTGATAAAGAGGAACAGAAGGAGTTCCTCCTGGATATGGGCATGGAGGAACCGGGACTCAACCGCCTGATTCATGCCGGCTATGAGTTACTGAACCTGATAACATATTTTACGGTTGGCGAGAAAGAAACCCGGGCCTGGACAATTACCAGAGGAACCAAGGCGCCACAGGCTGCAGGAAAAATACACTCGGATTTCGAGCGAGGTTTCATTCGGGCAGAGGTTATTGCCTATGAGGATTATGTAAAGTGCGGCTCAGAGAATGTGGCTAAAGAAAAAGGGTTGATGCGGTCTGAAGGCAAAGAGTATGTGGTTAAAGATGGTGACTGTATACTTTTCCGTTTTAATGTGTGATCAATACAACGGCTTGTAACGTATAAGGATCTGTGTACAGGGAATGAAAATACTGGTGTTATGGACAGGAAGAAGGTTGAAAAGAAAGTATTTATAAAGGAACTTGTTGAAGGCCAGCAAGTTCGGGAACTGTTTGCGGTCAGCCGCAAAAATCTGGCTGAAACCAAAAACGGAAAACCTTATCTGGCATTAAGCCTGATGGACAAGACAGGTGAAATCGAGGCCCGCCTGTGGGATGATGCAGAGCATTTTGCGCCTTTGGCAGAAGAAGGTGCGTTTGTTCTGGTTACAGCGGTCGTGAAATCGTACAGGGAGCAACTGCAACTCGGTGTGACCTCACTGGAGCAATTCAGTTCGGAACAGGTTTTTTTAGGGCATTTTTTCCCTTCCAGTGATCGTGATCCTCAAGATATGGAAAAGGAACTCAAGCTGCGTATCCGGGCGATACGGGATGTGGGACTGCATAAACTGCTTGCGGTAATATTCCAGGGCGATGTGCTGGAACAGTTTCTGAAAGCACCGGCTGCAAAAAAAATGCATCATGCCTATATCGGAGGTTTGGCTGAACACTCCCTGTCCATCGCAGCGATGGCTGAGAAAACAGCAGAACACTACCCCCTGTTGGACAAAGATATGCTCGTTGCCGGCAGCCTGCTCCACGATCTGGCGAAAATCAGGGAGTTTGATTTTTCCAGCCTGCCGTTTAATTATACGGATCAGGGGAGGCTGGTCGGGCACCTTGTCCTTGGCGTTGAAATGGTTCGGGAGGCGTCGTCTGTCATATCAGAGATGTCGCAGGAGCGCACCGATCAACTTTGTCACCTTATTCTCAGCCACCACGGACAGCTTGAATATGGATCCCCTGTACTACCTATGACGCCGGAAGCCATGCTGCTGCACCATCTTGATGATATGGACGCAAAAATGAATTATGTGCAAAGGCTACAGAGCAACATGAAAGAACCCGGATGGCAGTGGACCGAGTATCAGCGGCCCCTTGAACGTTTTCTCTATCTCAATGCCGATGCTGAAGAAGAACAGTGCCAGGTGGGCACTGTTTCACAGCCCTGTGAAGCTGCAAAACAGAACGTGCGTAAACTGTTGACCACACAGGAAGCTGAAAAACGGCAACAGTCGCTGTTTTAACTGTGCCGCTATCCGTCGATTGGTGAGCCTTTAAGACCTATGTTTGCACATATTCTCGGCCAGACAAAAGCTGTAACCTTTTTTCAAAGGGCTATCAGCAGCGACCGTCTTTCTCACTCCTATCTCCTCCATGGACCTGATGGGGTGGGAAAACGTCTTCTGGCCGAACAGATTGCAGCGGTGTTGCTATGTCAGCGTGAGCAAGGGGAGAAACCATGCGGTAATTGTCCTGGCTGTCAGAAATACCTTTCCGGCAATCATCCTGATCTCCTCCGCATTACGCCAGACGGGCCAACTATAAAAATCGCCCAGATACGTGGACTGAAACAGGCTGTAACCTATGCTCCTTTTGAAAAAGGGTATCGCATTATTCTGATTGAAGACGTACATACCATGCGCAGGGAAGCCGGCAACAGCCTGTTGAAAATACTTGAAGAGCCTCCGGCGCAAAATATCTTTTTGCTGTTGTCCGCTTCACTTGAAGTTGTTCTGGCAACCATTCGGTCCCGCTGCCAGCTCATCCCTCTGTATAGCTTGCCGTTTGATCTCGCAGCTCGGATTATTCAACAGAAAGATCCGGAGCTACCTCCGGATGAAGCCTTTATGCTTGCCCAACTTGCAGACGGTTCACCCGGTAAGGCGTTGAGCTTAAACAGCAGCAGCCTGTATCCCCTGTATACAGAATCTCTTGAGGCATTACTTGCACAAAGGCGCAGTGAAGCAGAAAAAGTGGAGGCTGGCCTTGCCCTGGCCGCAAAATGGACCACCCTGAAAGATGATTTGCCCTACCTCTTTCACCTGTTCAGAATTTTTTTTAAAGATGCCATGGTACCCCTGGTATTCGATCAACCTGGAACCAGTCGTATGCTCTGGCTGGACAAGGCCAGAGAACGGTGGAATTTCCGCCAGCTTTCTGCTAAGATAGATAACATTGATTATGCAGAACAGGCTCTGCAACGCAACTGTAATAAGGGCTTGGCCTGCGAAGTGCTTGCTCTGCAGCTGCTAACCTGAAATCAAACGATTATTGCCGACATACATGATACCTCCCTCTGAAAATGATACTGCTGTTCCAGCCGAGACGGAACAAGTGAACGAGGATACTGGCACAAGTTATTATTACAAGTTTCGTTTTCGCATGGACGGGAGAGAGTTCACTGCCTGTTCACCTGATCAGGAATACCCCAAAGGTGCCTCTGTAATGATTAAGGTGGAGCATGGCTATGAGCCTGCAACCATTATCCGTAAGGCAGCAGGGCCGGGGGAAAGCAAAGATCGTCCGGTAAGCTTTCATATCGCCCGGGAACTTGATGCCGAAGAACTGGAGCGTTTTCTTGAGCTGCCTGAAGTTGAGCAGGAAGCTTACAGCTATTGCCAGAAACAGGTTGAGAAGCTTGATTTGCCCATGGACCTGGTCAGAGTCGAGCAATTTTTTAATGGATCAAAAATTATTTTTTACTTCACCGCAGAGAATCGGGTCGATTTTCGGGAACTGGTAAAAGTTCTGGTTCAACAGTTCCGCACCCGGGTTGAAATGCGGCAGATCGGAGTTCGTCATGAAACCCAGATGCTTGGCGGGCTGGGCTCCTGTGGCAGGGAACTGTGCTGCTCCGGTTTCCTGAATAAGTTTGAATCTGTTTCCATTAAAATGGCCAAAACCCAGGACCTTCCCCTGAATCCATCGAAAATATCCGGGCTCTGCAATAGATTGTTATGCTGCCTGACCTATGAGTATGACAATTATCGTCATATGAAAAAGGGAATGCCAAGAACCGGCAAAAGTATCCGTTTTGAAGATGATGTATATAAAGTGATCAGGCAGGTACCGCTTTCCGGCACGTTGATCGGCATCAACCGGAAAGGGGAAGAACGGATTTTCCAGGAAAAAGAGTGGCGGAATGCTGAAATAGTTCAAAAACCGCAGCAGGGTAAAGGCGGAGGAAAGAAAAAATAAACGTCCTGTACAGGTGTATCGCCTAATATAACCGGTAATTATGTCAACTCGGTAAAATAATCAAAGAATAGTGTTCAGGGCCCTGCGGGTAGGGGATACTTCCCGGTACGCAGAGCATCTCCTTTACTTCAGATATAAATAAACAGTTGTTATGAGTACATACGTCACCACTCCCATATATTATGTTAATGCGCTCCCCCATTTAGGCCATGCCTATACCACCATTGTTACCGATACCTACAGCCGGTTCAGAAAGCTCTGTGGTGATGATGTCCGTTTTCAGACCGGTACAGATGAACATGGTGAAAAGATTGTTGAGGCAGCTGTCAAGGAAGGTGTTTCACCGCGCGAATACGTAGACAGAATATCGACAGCATTCCAGGGAACCTGGCCATCACTTTCCGTGGAGCCAGATTACCTTATACGGACAACCGATGCTGACCACATGCAGACAGTCCAGGATATTCTGCAGATGGTATATGATAAAGGTGATATTTATTTTAGTGAATACAGTGGGTTATACTGTAAAGGCTGTGAGCGATTTCTGACGGAAAAGGAACTGGTTGACGGGAAATGCCCTGATCACCAGGTTGCGCCGGAGGAAATCAGTGAGCAGAATTATTTTTTCAGAATGTCCAAATACCAGGACTGGCTGATAAATCATATCAAAGAGAATCCTGAATTTATTACCCCGGAACGGTATCGCAATGAGGTGCTTTCTTTTCTCAGTGAGCCATTGGAGGATCTGTGTATTTCCAGGCCGACTTCCAGGCTTACCTGGGGAATCCCGCTCCCGTTTGACGAGAATTTTGTGACCTATGTCTGGTTTGACGCTTTGATCAATTACCTAACAGGCCTTGGTTATCCGAACGGGGAGCTTTATGCAAAATACTGGCAGGATGCAGAGCACGTCATTGCCAAGGATATACTGAAACCCCACGCCATTTATTGGCCAACCATGCTGCGATCCATGGATGTACCAGCGTACAAGAGGTTGCATGTGCACGGGTACTGGAATGTGGATGAGACCAAAATGTCTAAATCCATAGGAAATGTGGTCCGTCCAAAAGACCTGGTGGAAGCATATGGTGTGGATACACTGCGTTATTTTGTTCTTCGGGAGATGAGCTTTGGATTGGACAGCTCTTTTTCAGCGGATTCCATTATCGCCAGACAAAATTCTGATCTGGCAAATGATCTTGGCAATCTGTTTTCCAGATCCTTGACCATGATCGATAAGTATGCGGGGCAGAAGGTGCCGCAGATTGAGCAGAGCCTTGAGGAAGAGGCAGAGCAGGAACTGCAGCAGGCAATTCAAGATATGCTTGTAGCGTATGAAAAGCATATGAATAGCTTTAATTTCCACAAGGGGCTGCAAAGTGTGTGGGAGGTTATCAGTCTGCTGAATAAATATATCGTGACCAATGCACCATGGGATCTGGCCAAAGATGATTCGCAGCAGGGCAGGTTGAATGTGGTACTGTATACCCTGCTGGAGGCGTTGCGAGTTCTGGCAATTGTTCTGAAACCGGTTATGCCGTCTGCTGCAGACAAAATGGCTGCGGCATTGTCGTTGGAAAATTTCGACCAGGCAACGCTTACCGACTGCACGTGGGGAGGGATGACAGCAGGGCAGGCCTTGGCTGCTCCAGAACCACTTTTTCCACGTCTTGAGAAAAAGAAAAAGGAACAGAAGCAGCAGGCTCAATCAAAAGCGAAAAAGAAACCAGCAACCAAGGCTGAACAATTAGACGGGGTCATTACCTTTGAACAGTTTGGCCAGGTAGAGCTTCGCGTGGCAACTGTTATTGCTGCGGAAAGTATTCCAAAGGCTGATAAACTGCTCAAGCTCACCGTTGAAGCACCTGAAAAGCGGACCATCGTGGCAGGCATTGCTGAGTACTATGCGCCTGAGGATCTTCCCGGCCGTCAGGTTATCATTGTAGCTAACCTGAAACCGGCCAAGTTGCGAGGTGTTGTTTCTGAAGGCATGGTACTGGCTGCCAAACAGAAGCTTGAAGATGGAACAGAACAACTCACCTTGGCTACCGTGGCTGAAAAGATGGCTCCGGGGAGTCGGGTAGCGTAAGACCAGAAAAACATGAATAGTAACCATCCTGAAAGAGGATTTTCAGGGGGGAGACATAACCATTTGGTAATACACTATGATCATATTAAGTAATTTTATTCTTGCTGTGGCGAAATTGGCGGACATTGTTTTGGGAGCATATATCTGGATCATTATAGGACGTGCTGTAATTTCGTGGGTTAATGCAGATCCTTACAATCCCATTGTGCGTTTTCTTATTCAGGTCACCGAACCCGCTCTGACGAAAATACGTCGCTATCTTCCACCAATGGGAGGCCTTGATCTCAGCCCTATGGTTCTTATTCTGGCGGTTATTTTTGTACAGAGCTTTCTTGTCTCTACAATGCAACAGGTAGGAATGAGTATGCGCTAACATGCTGCTCATAGTGGATCATGATTGAGTGATAACCGTGCAGTGTCTTACTTCCTTAACAGCAGATTCTTTTCTCCTGAAACTGCATGTGCAGCCTCGGGCCAAGACAAACGGCCTTACCGGTTTCCATGGTGATGCGTTGAAGCTGCGTCTCAATACTCCCCCGGTGGATGGGAAAGCCAATAAGGCCGTAGAAGCGTATCTGGGAAATCTGTTTGGGGTACCCAAAAGTTCTGTAAACCTGAAAAGCGGCCATCAAAGCCGAAGTAAACAGGTAAAGATAGAGGGCCTGGGTGTTAAGGAGGCTGAGGAGATTTTGAGAAAGGCGCTGGATAGTTGAGAGATAACTACATAGGGGGTAACTGATTCCCAGGTACTTCACGGAGTCTCCCTCTGGTCGCTTACCAGCGAAAAACCGCACTTGCCCAAATCTGAAGCACCTGTGACCCGTTACAATTCAGAACTGATTGAAATAACGGTGTTGTTAACCCCGTGATCAGGTTCCATAGGGGATGTGGCTAAACGTGACAAATCCCCAGCATTTGTAACTGTTTACAAGCTGCTTGCGGAAATATCAGGTGCCCTGTGAGCCGTTACCTTAAGAGAAACATTGAGGAGACAGATGCCAAGTATGTCCCATTATCCACAGAAGACCATAGTACTTGCGAACTGGAAAGTTCATTTTTCGCCCCAACGTGCGGCACAATGGTGCGATGAGTTTCTTGCTGCATACCGTCCACTTGAACACGTCGAAGTTGTACTTGCTGTTCCATTTTTCTATCTGCGTGAGATCGCTGAACGTCTACAGGGAATTCAAGGGGTATCTCTTGCAGCCCAGACAGTTTCTCCATTTCCACAGGGGGGCTATACTGGTGCTACTCCGGCTGCCTGGTTGCAGGGAGTTGTAAAATATGTACTTGTCGGTCATCAGGAGCGACGCAAATATTTTCACGAATCTTCACAGGATGTTGCGCGGCAGGCTCTTGAATGCCTGGCAGAAGGTTTGCAGCCAATAGTCTGTGTTGATCAGGACACTTTGTCTTCGCAGGTAGCTCCATTTGATTATGAACAGCAGGATCAACTTATCTGGGCCTATACCCCGAAAGATGCTGTTTCTTTGGAACGATCACACTCTTACGGAGCTATTGAAGAAACTGTCCGCTCCATGCAAACCCGTGTTGGAGGGCAGCCCATTCTGTATGGTGGAGGGGTAACGAGTTCAAATTGTCGGGATCTTGTAGATATAGACTGTATTGCTGGCGTTATGATGGGCCGTGGTTGTCTGGATGCGACGGAATTTCTGAAAGCGTTTGCCAGCATTTTATAGAAATACAAAAGGGATAGCGGTTGATTAACCGGTATCCCTTTTGCGGTAACTGATTTGCTGCATGCCTACGCCGAAAAGGCAACGTTGGTTACAGCCATATAAGGGTCACGGAAAAAATAAACTATCCAATCTTTGGATATTTATTGTTTTCCGTGACCCTAAACCTTTCCCTGATTATTCAATACATCTCTGTAGCAGTAGAGGCAACCATATTGGCATTTACATAGACAGCAGTCGTCGTATCCGTTCATCCATGGGAGGGTGGGTGGAGAAAAGATTGGCTATGGTGCTGCCTTTAAGTGGATTGACAATATACATTTGAGCAGAGGCCGGATTGACATCCATGGGATGCTGCTGGTTCGCATTTGAGAGCTTGTTCAGCGCACTGGCCAATGCTTTGGGGCGACCGCAAATTTCTGCTCCTGTAGCATCGGCAATGTATTCCCTGCTTCTTGATATGGCCATCTGTATTAATGAAGCAGCAATGGGGGCAACAATCATCATAACAATGGCAACCAGAGGATTGCCTCCATCCTCATCATCTCTGCCACCGCCAAAAATCATGGCCCATTGCGCCATGGTGGCAAGATATGAGATTGCACCGGCCATCACTGCCGCTATGCTGCCGATGAGAATATCCCTGTTTTTTATATGGCCAAGCTCATGGGCAATAACGCCTTCCAACTCTTCCTGGTTCAGTATGCGCATGATTCCGGTCGTTACGGCAACTGCTGCATGGTCAGGGTTTCGGCCTGTCGCAAACGCGTTGGGGGTAGGGTTTTCTATAATGTATACTTTGGGTTTGGGCAGGCCCGCGCGTGAAGACAGAGAGGCAACCATGGCATGTAGTTCAGGGGCTTCGCCTGGGGAGACTTCCCGTGCTCCATTCATGGCCAGAGCCATTTTATCTGAATTCCAGTAGGCAAAAAAGTTGAGTCCCAAGGCCAGCAGAAGGGCAATGACCATGCCCTGTTGCCCCCCCATAGCCTGACCGCCGATCATCAAGAGTGCCGTCAACGCGGCCATTAGCATAAAGGTTTTTGCAGTGTTCATAGCTGAGTCGTTAGTATAAATGTTAGTATTGTTGTCTGATATTACGCACTTTTTTAATGCTTTATAAAATAAGAAACTTGTGGAAGCAGTCAAGCGAATTCGGTATGGAGATCCTTGAGAGAAGACATGATGATTCTTTGTGCCTGGGAGAAAGAGCAGTATGTGGAATAGCTCGTTGTAGGGCACGGGAAAAATAAATTATCCAATCTTGCTTGTCTCTCAACTCGGTAACGTCGTAGCGTCAATGGTTCAATACGGCCAGTATGGAACCATTGACGCTACGACGTTACCACATCGATATCCTATGCAATTATTGGATATTTATTATTTTCCGCGGCCCTAAAGAAATAATCCTGGAGTTGGATGATGTTGCGAAAATTTTTTCTGGTGTGATCAACTCAAGAATATGAGATGGAAGCCACACCAGAAGAAGATATTTATGCCTGCACCACGATCATTTGACCTGTTTAGTGCATCGACAAGAGGCAGTGTCAGGTATGCAGTGAATAGATGGCTGACAGATTGCGATATTTTTCTGCGTAATCCATGCCATATCCAATGAGAAAGCCCTCTTCCACTGTAAAACCCGGATAATCAACATGCACATCCACATTGCGACGTTCGGTTTTATCAATAAGAGCACAGATTTTCACCGATGCAGCGCCCTGATCTGCAAAGTAGTCGCGGAGCCACGCCAGAGTAGATCCGGTATCTACAATGTCTTCCACCAGGAGAATGTCTTTTCCCCTAAGATCTCCTTCAGGAGCTTTTCGCAGACATATTTCCCCTGAAGAGGATATAGAAGAGCCATAGCTGGCAACGCGAATAAAATCTATCTCCATATCAAGGGAGATAGCCCTACAAAGGTCTGCGGTAAATATAAAGGCGCCATTAAGCACCCCCAGGATCAGCAGACTCTTATCTGCATAATCAGTGGTTATCTGTTTTCCCAGATCAACTACTTTGCTTTGTATCTGTTCCGGGCCAATGACCAGTGAAGCCTCTGTATCCATAGGGGTATTCATCTCCGCACAAATTTTATTTTACCGGTAACTGCTTACTATGTATCTGATCTTCCAGAGATTATTCTGGATTACGTGTGCCCTGAGGGCCACGGAAAAAAAATTATCCAATCTTGCTTGTCTCTCAACTCGGTAACATCGTCACGTCAATGGCTCAATACGGGCAGTAAGGAACCGTTGAGATGACAACGTTAGCAAATCGATATCTTATGCAATTTTTGGATATTTATTATTTTCCGCAACCCTAAAATGCTGCGCCAGCCTGCTTGTGAAAACTCCAGGCAGTCTGTAATCAGTTACAAACACAGGGGAGTTGTCAAAGTTAGTCAATTCCCCTGTGGGTGTTACTTTTACCATTCTTTTAGCTGTTGCTCTGCCTCTTTGCGAAATGGAAATGGCTTGTCGCTTTCCAGGGATTTTTTCAATTCCTGAATTGCTTCCACCCGTTTTCCTTCTGCATTTAAAGCAAGGGCAAGGTGATATCGCAAAATTGGATTATCTTCATCTTTTGCCACTGCCTGGTTGAATTCATTCCGCGCCAGGCTGAACGAACCGCGTTTGTAATGTACCCAGCCTAAAGTGTCAATGATGTTTGGACTGTCTGGTTGCTCCTGTTTGGCGATCATCGCAAGGCGCAGAGCCTCTCCAAGGTCCGGGTCGGCACTTTCCGCAATCATCCATGCAAGATTGTTGGCAGCAGGGGCAAAGTTTGGCGATACAGAAAGGAGTTTTTTGTAGGTTTCCTTGGCCTCTTCAGGCTTGCCGGTCTGCTCATACAGCGTGCCAAGGGCCATTAGCACAGGTACGGAATCCGGATTTTTTTGGAGAAGTCCCTGATATTCGCTGAGAGCCTGGTCGGTTTTACCCTGTTTTCTGTATATGAGAGCACTTTTGGAGTATGGTGCAGGATTTTGTGGTGCCAGTTCCTGGGCTTTCTTATATGCTTTTAATGCTTCATCAAATTGTTGCGCTCCCATCATGAGATCGCCGAACAGAATATTCAGGCTGGCACTGTCAGGGGCTTTTTCAAGCTGTTCCTGGGTCATCTTCAGGAGTGCCTCTTTACTTATGCCTTCTTCTTTAGCCATTTGAAGGATAAAGATAAATGCCTTGGCGTTGCCAGGCTGTAAGGCCAGAATTTTTTCAAAGGCCTCTTTTGCTTTTTCTGGTTGTTTCAAGCCAATGTATGCGAGGCCGAGGTTGCCAAGAATTTCCACGTTATCAGGGACTTTCTGGTCAAGTTCTGAAAACATTTTTTCAGCGTTCTCAAACTCCTTGGAAAAAAGAGCGCTTTTGGCAAGTGTGAGAGCTGCCTGGAAATTTCGTGTGTCAATTTTTAAAGCCGTGGCAGCTTCCTTCTTTGCTCCTTCAAAATCACCTTCCTGGAGGAGTAAAAGGCTAAGCAGGGAGTGGGCTTTGGAATACACCGGATCTTTGGCAATCGCTTCCAGAAGTCCGTTTTTGGCCAGTTCCGTCTCCTTGAGATTATAATGCGCCATTGCTTTGATAAAATACACTTCTCCCCAATTGGGGTAATCGTGAATCAAAGAGGTCGTAATATCAAGGGTGCTGTTAAATTTGCCTTCTTTCAGATCAAATTTGGCCTCAACGAGCTTTGCTATGCCGTTTTTCGGATTTGAAGCTAAAACTGAATCTATTTTTTTCTGGGCTTCATCATATCTGCGCTGATCAAAATAGAAATTAGCCAGTTTCGCTTCCACATTTTCAGGCTGTTCTGCTTTGTCAATGGCTTCGATATAAAGCTTTTCAGCTTCTTCAGGTTTATATTGTTTTATAAGAAAGTCTGCGACAGCCACCTTCAGATTTGCATCTTCAGGTGCTATTTCCATGGCTTTGTTCAGGTACTGCTCGGTTTCCTTGACGTTATTTTCCCGAAGATAAATGGAGGCAAGCTGCAGATAGGGTTGGGGCGAATCAGGAAAGGTTTTTGCCATTTCATGTAAAACCGTTTTGGCTTTGTCGTATTGTTTGCTGCTCACATAAAACGACACCAGTGTAATGTATGTTCCCTGGTTTTCCTTGTTGAGTTCAACCGCACGTTTAAAGCTTGCTTCAGCATTGTCCATTTTTTTCAGAGCGGCATATGCCCGTCCCTGGATAAGGTACAGGCGGGGATTTTCTTTGGCAATACTAATGGCCTTGTTGATGGCTTGCATGGCTTTGTCGTTTTGCCCGTCCATGAGTTCCAGGTTGGAAAGCAAGGCCAAGGCATCAACGTTTTCAGGCTCTTTCTGCAGCACAAACTCAATGTGAGTCCTGGCGTCATCTTTTTGCCTGCTGAGCAGAAGGAATTCCGCAGTCTTTATACGTGCATCCAGGTTATCCGGATTTAGCGATGCGGCTCGCTGCAGTTCTCCAAAAGCCTGCTTGAATTTTTGGTCTTTCAGGTAGAGCAGGCCGAGTTGGTACCTTGCGTCTGCATGTTTAGGGTCAAGCTGAACGACATTGCGGAATTCAATGATAGCCTCATCGTCTTTTCCTTCGTTCAAGTAGACCTGAGCTTTTTTATAATGTGTTTCCAACTTCTTAGTGTCATCGGTACACCCGTTGCACAGGAGCAGACACACTGCGCAGAAGATAGTGAAAAAAAGGGGTTTTTTGTGGTAAAATAGCATGATGTCTCCGTTTCTGTGGTAGATGAAAAATGCCAGACACTCTCAACTTTAGCAAAATTGTTAGAAAAATAAAAGTTTTCCAGGCCTCTTACCTGTGAAGAAAACAACTATTCGGGATTTTGTTGCAGCATTGGTTGCAGTGATTGTGATAAAGATGGTAGAACATGGATAACATTATAGATTGTACAAACAATATTTAATAGGGGTGGTCAACATGATTTCCGCCAAAAAAATCCTTGGTCTTTTTTTGTGTATCGGTGTGCTGGTTAGCAGTATGTCATCTTTTAGTTTTGCAGCTGAATCCAGTGGTGATTTGCCTGTACCCACTGCAACTAAAGAAAAACTGCGTAAAGAAATAGTCGGGGCTGCAACCAAGAATGCAGACCGTGAATACATTGTCGGGTATCGTGATATCATCTATGTCGAGATTTACGGCGAAGGATCCATGGCGGTGGGGGTGGAAGCCCCTGCAAGCAGTTCCGCTGGTGAGGGTGATGAAAATACTCCAAGTTTTTTACGGGGTAGGGGAACTGGCGCCGAAGTACGTATGGACGGAAGAGTTTCACTGCGTCATATCGGCGATGTATATGTCGTTGGCATGACCCTGAGCCAGATAGCGGATTATCTGAAAGAATTATATAGTTCCATTTATGAAAATCCAAGTGTAACAGTTACCCTGGTGCAGGGTAACAGCAGGCAATACACATTGATGGGACAGGTAAAGACGCCAGGACTTTATCACCTTGATTTTCCATTAACACTGGTTAAAGCCATCGCAAAGGCTGGCGGGTTTAATGAGTGGGCGAATAATGAGGTTACAGTGATTCGACAGGATGACCATCTTGTGCCGCATGAGGAAAAGAAAGGCAGTACCGACAAGAAAAAGGATAAGGGCGGCCAGACCTTTGAATTTGACTATAGTGATTTTCTCAAAGGAAAACACCTGGAAAAGAATATCATCATTCAGCCTGGTGATGTAATTGTGGTTCATTAAGTTCAGCATGAGGACATTCACGATGCAGAAACACATTTATCCCCTTATGGCACTGTCCCTTCTCGTTGGTTCCCCTGCAATGGCAAGACAAACCATAATTTCAGGCAGCGTACATACCGGTGTGGATTACTGGGAACGAAATTATGATGATGACGCTCAAGAAAATGCAACTGCAGATGATGGTGACAAACGCCAGATTGGGATCGGACCTGATATCATTATTGTTTCTGAAAGCATCCGTGATTCATTGTCTTTCAGGTATGCACCAATCATCAAGTATGATGACACGAACGATGAAACCGATATTGATCATTATCTGAGTTTGGCAGCAACAAGAATGCTCAGCCAGAGATGGGCTGTTAAGGTGAACAATGATTTCAGACTTTCCGATGACCCGTATTTTTCAGCTGAAGAGTTTGCCGACACCTCCTCTGTGATTACAGAAGACATGGAAAGCGATTCTCCTGCATCTGAAGGGGAAGATGCTTCGCAGCAAGAGTCTGAGGTTAGTCAAAGCGATGTGGATGAACTTTCCAAAGATAACGGCCGGAGTCGTTACTGGACGAATAATCTGGCACTGAAGACAGAATACATTTTTAGCGAAAGAACTCTTCTGGAACTGGGCTATGCGTTTAGTGTCTTGCGCAATGAGTCATCAGATGATGACGCCTATGATGAGTATGATCGGCATGCGTTTTCTGCAAATGCAACATACGCCTTCAATCGCAAATGGGCGACATCTCTGGCAGGTATGTATTCCCGTGGACTTTTTGATGACGCTGAAAACCCGGAAGATGGTTCCCTCATTTCCGATGACTTGGATTCGTACAGGTTCCTTTACCGGCTGGCCTACGAACCAAACGCCAAAGATTCTTACCCATTTTTGTACGATTTCAGGACCACCAAGTATGAAAATGATTATCGCAGGGATACCCTTGCCCACAATGTGTCCATGGGCTGGAACCATGCTTTTAACCAGCGTACCCAGATGAAACTGGGTGGTGGCCCTTCATATGCCGAGGCAGAGGATCTTGATGGTGAATGGGGGTATAATGCGTATTTTAATCTCAGCAGAACCTACGAACACGCGCAGCTTTCACTTTCTTTGAATAAACGCTATGACACGCAGAATTTCACAGGTAATGGTGATTCCGGCCTGAAAGATACCTTTGACGCTCAGCTTCGTTTCCAGCAGCAGCTCACCCAGGCTCTGGGGTTTAATGTGTATGGCAAGTACAAATGGGAATCCAACCTGGATCCACAGGATGAATATCTTGATGCCGTTAACAGAAATGATATCTCTGATGAAGAATCTACAGGAGATGTCACTTACGATAAAAACACCTATGAGATGGGTGTAGGCTTTGATTACGCATTTTGGCGCTACTATTCTGTGGGTGTAAAATACGCGTATTTTGTCTCAGATGGTGACCTGAGTTCAGATCAGTATAATGACCATAGGGTTATGCTGACTTTGAGTGCTGCCAAGGATCTGTGGCGCTGGTAAAAGGACAAACTGTATTCGCTATTATGAACATTTCTCTGATCCGTGTAGCCTTTATCTGCTGCCTGTGTGTTGGTATGTTTTTCCTGCTTCAGGATGTGCAGGGGGTGCAGCGAACCCCCATTAAGCAGTCGCTGCAGTATTTTCCGAAAACATTGGGCCAGTGGCAGGTCAAGAGTGAGATGAAGTCCAGTGCTGCGGTTATCGGCATGCTGGGGGTGGATGATTACCTAGACTATAACTACCAGAATACTGCCGATGATGTTGTGAATTTTTATGTAGCCTATTATGAGGCTGTAGGAGGAGGGCGCGGATATCATTCTCCTAAGAACTGTATACCAGGCGGAGGCTGGGGAATTGATAGCGTAAATACCGTTACCATCAAAGGGCCAAACCTGCCTGAACCTGTGACTGTCTCAGAACTTATAATACGTAATCGTAATGAATATCAGGTTGTTTATTATTGGTTCCAGAACAGGGGGCGCATAATTGCTTCAGAGTATTGGGAGAAAATATACCTTGTGCTTGATGCCATAACCATGAAGCGCCGTGACGGAAGTTTTGTACGCCTGATAAGTTATGCACCCGGTGGTGACCTCGATACTGCCAGGGAAAGATTAAATCAGTTCGCACCAATGGCAATGCAGGAGTTAGAGAACTTTCTACCAGGTGCCCCGCAATGATGAACAATGGCTCAACAACATCTTACACCAAGATAGATCTTGCTTTTCTTGTTTTGGTTCTGGGCGTAATTCTGGGGGTTTATTTTCCAGTTCTGACAAAACTCATAAATGATTGGGGAATAAACGATAATTATTCCCATGGTTTCTTTGTTCCTTTTATTTCCGCGTACATGATTTTCAGCATTCGGGAGAAGATCAAAGAAAAGCAGATTTCACCTGCTAATTGGGGGCTTCTGATTTTACTGGGTGGTTTTGCTCAGCTCTATCTTGCTTCAGTGGGATCAGAATTATTCCTCCAGAGAACTTCACTTATCATTGTACTGCTGGGATATTGCTTGTTTTTATTAGGGGTACGGATCACCTGGGTGGTGATGTTGCCATTGGTGTATCTTATTTTTATGGTTCCGTTACCTGCAATCATTTGGAACAAAATCGCCTTTCCCCTGCAGCTGTTTTCCAGCCAGATCACAGAATATGTGATACGTCTTGCAGGTATACCAATATTACGTGAAGGAAATGTTCTCCACCTGGCGTCAACCAGCCTTGAAGTTGTTGATGCCTGCTCTGGACTTCGTTCTCTCAATACCATGTTTGCTCTCAGTATTGCTTTTGCCTGGTTTTCCACTTTGACAAAGCTGGGTAAATGGCTGTTGTTTTTTGCTGCAGCCCCCATAGCCATAACAGCTAATATGGTCCGTTTAACTCTTACCGCATTCCTTGCCGCCCATTACGGAGAAAAGGCAGCCCAGGGCTTCTTACATGAGTTTTCAGGGATGTTTACCTTTATTCTAGGTTTGCTTTTGCTGATTCTTGTTCGTAGATTTCTCCCTGAAAGAAAACAGGCTGCGCAAAGTCAGTGATGTGGTTACACTTGAGTCCTTGTCCTGAAGATGGATTTTTGTTCAAACAGGGTAAGTATATATAGGGGAAGTGACTAAGGCAGACGTAACTGATCATGGGGGTAACAACACTGATATTTCAATTCGTGTTGAGCTGTAACTGGCTACACGGAGCCTGAGTTTTCGTAAGCAAGCTGGGGTAGCGTTGGGGAATACGTAAGCCAGGTTGATCGCGGAAAAAACAGGTGCTTTGTGAGCCGTTACCTAACAGGTTATCTGGGGCCAGATGGGTGAAATGATATACCACCGTGAAAGTTTGCCATCGCGTTTATCACAGGCGGGTAGGCAACATCCATCATGAAACGCAGTCGCACAAACTCTTTATAATCGTTACCAAAATATAGAAATGCTGACATATTCTCATGTCTGTAAGCGGTTATCTGTGATTCTATGAGCACTGATGGCAGACATCCTTGAATCTACCTGTGAACGATAAACAGATGCCAACTTGTTATTAGATATGATTTCCCTCGATAGGCGGCGTTTTACTGCAGATGATTGATTCATGAATAAAAGGCTGTGGGTATTGGGTGTAGAATTTTCTCACCAATGCTGATATTGGAATGATTTTGATTAGATGTAACTCTCTGATTCAGAAGATAAGGCAATAGAGAATGGACTGGCTGTACGCAATTGGTTTTTGGGGATGCGCGTGTTTTGTTATGTACACATACCTGGGCTATCCTGTATATCTTTGGTTGGTCAGTCGTCTGTATCCTCAAAAAATTCATAAACAGCTTCTTGAGCAAGTGCCAGCAGTTTCAGTGGTTGTTGCTGCCAAAAATGAAGAAGCAAATATAACTGCCAGATTGCAAAATCTCTGCGACCAGGATTATCCATTGGAGCAAATGCAACTCATTGTTGTTTCTGATGGATCAAATGACCGTACCGTCGAGTTGCTCAAAGATTTTCGTACACAGCTGGCTGGTAAAGCGCTGTCACCTGAAATCGTGATAATCGAGCTTCCTGAATCCAAAGGAAAACCCAATGCCCTGAATACAGCCGTTCAAAAGGCTCAAGGTGAAATTCTTGTTTTTACTGATTGCCGTCAGAAGTTTGCCACTAACGCCTTGCGTGAACTGGTAGCAAATTTTTCTGATCCGACTATAGGCTGTGTCAGTGGCGAGCTTCTTTTTTATCAACAGACAGACCCCACGCTGGAAGTCGAAATGGGAGCATATTGGAAATATGAAAAAGCAGTTCGTAAACTGGAAAGTGCTACAGGTTCTGTAATGGGCGCAACCGGGGCAATCTATGCGATCAGAAAAAATTTGTACAATGAAATTCCGGCAAGTACTTTGATTGATGATGTCCTGATACCGTTACAGGTAGTGGGCCATGGAAAACGGGTAATTTTCGACTCCGGTGCAGTTGCCTATGATGTTGTATCTCAAAATATTTTCCAGGAATGGCATAGAAAAGTTCGCACCCTGACAGGCAACTGGCAGTTGCTTTCGCTGAAACCCGGTTTGCTCAATCCATGGCATAATCCCTTTGCCGCGAGATTCTTCTGGCATAAGGTTGCGAGATTACTCGTGCCATTTGCTTTGCTGGGGGCTTTGATTTTCAGTATGTTACTTGATGGCTTGGTATATAATTTCATATTTTTCATCCAGGTCTTGTTTTATGGTATAGCCGGTCTTGTTTGTTTTATCCCAGCATTCAGGGATAATGCGGTACTCAAAATTACCTACTTTTTTTGCGTCCTGAACCTGGCTGTAATGTATGCACTATATATCTGGTTGAGTGGCGGAAGTAAGACTATCTGGAAGAATAAAAAATAGTATAACCTCATAAATGTACGCGGTAATCGACACCATGTATCGCCCTGGTTTGCAGGGAACAGTTGCTCGAAAACAGGAAAGCAGTAGAATATCAACCATCTCAGATGTGAATTGAAATAGCAGAAAATGGATACACGACAAACTCTTAGAATGATGTCTATAGCTGGCGCAAGACCAAATTTCATGAAACTTGCAGCCATTGCCCATGCCGTGGAAGAATATAATGGCTTAACTGAAAAGCAGGTAAACATTGAACATATGATCGTGCATACCGGGCAGCATTATGATTCTAAGATGTCGGCTAATTTTTTTGCTGATCTGGGAATTCCGGAGCCAGATGTGAATCTGAATATAGGATCTGGATCTCATGCCTGTCAAACAGCCGATATCATGAAGGCTTTTGAGCCAGTACTCCTTGAAAATATGCCCGATGTGTTGTTGGTTGTAGGTGATGTCAATTCCACCATAGCTTGCTCTCTGGTAGCTTCAAAGATTGCCTATCCCCATGAAGCACGGCATAGAGTGAGGCCTGTGATAGTACATGTTGAAGCTGGTTTACGCTCAAACGACAGATCTATGCCTGAAGAGATTAATCGCGTATTAACCGATGCGATCAGCGATTTTCTTTTTGTAACAGAACAAAGTGGTTTGGATAATCTTCGTGCCGAGGGGGTTGCTGCGGATAAAATGCATTTTGCCGGCAATGTGATGATTGACACCTTGATTAATCATCTGGAAAAGGCAAAAAAATCAAAAGTTAAAGAGAATCTTGGAGTTTCAGGAGAGTATGTTGTGGTGACGTTACATCGTCCCTCCAATGTTGACACCAAAGAATCATTGGCTCCTTTGATTGCTCTTCTTGAGCAGGTAGCTGAAAAATGTAAGGTGGTTTTTCCTGTTCACCCGAGAACTCTCAATAAACTTGATGATTTTTCCCTGTTGCAACATTTGCGTGATAACGAAAATGTCATATTATCCGGTCCCCTTGGTTATCTTGATTTTTTGAATCTCATCTCTGAAGCTCGCGCTGTAATTACTGATTCCGGAGGGATTCAGGAAGAGACAACATACTTGCAGGTGCCTTGTATTACACTGCGTGAAAATACCGAAAGGCCGGTTACCGTATCCGAGGGATCCAATTACCTGGCCGGACTTGATATCGATGTCATCTGGTCTACCTTTTGTTCTGTTCTCGAAGGCAGAGGCAAGGCTTCCAGGATACCTGATTTGTGGGATGGTCGTTCCGGATTCCGTATTGTTGCCCAAATTGTAGAAGATTGTGCGGTATAATGGAGTCTGTTGAGTCCGGTTTTAAACCAATTTTTATTGTAGGTGCACCACGTTCCGGGACAACCATGCTGGCTGTGCTGTTGAATCGCCATTCTCATATTGCCATTCCGCCTGAAACGCAATTTTTTTCTGAGTATATTCAAGAAACCGACGTCACCTCTTTTGCCCGAAAAAGCAGGCTCGGTAATGTAGAAGACGCGGCGTCGTTCAACAGAATCTCAGACCTGGGGCTTTCTGTTGAGGAGATAATGGCAGAGTATGAATTGCTGCCAAATGAGCCAGCCTGTCTTCTGCAAGCTATTTTAGCCGCTTACACGGCTAAGTGTGGAAAAAAGCGCGCTGGTGAGAAATCCCCTCGTCATCTGGAGTATGTTCCACACATCTTATCTTTGTATCCCGAAGCAAAGGTGATTTGTATTGTTCGTGATGGCCGAGATGTTGTCCGTTCTCTGGTGAAAACACCATGGGCAGAGCCTGGCAACCCCCGTCGGAAAGGCTTGTTCTGCATGCAATGGACGGAATACGCGAACAAAATTATAGAATATCGCAATACCTTGCCATCAGAAAAATTTCGAGTCTTTCGGTATGAAGATGTATTGACCAGCGGTGAAGAGGTACTGCGTGAAATTTGTCAGTTTATCGACGAGCGTTTTGAAATTGAGATGTTGCAAGCCGGTCAGGGGTCAGGTGTCGTGCCGGGATGGGAAACACGGTGGAAGGGGAAGGCTGAAGATGGCCTTGATCCGAGCAGAGCCGGAGCTTGGCGAAGACAGGCGTCCACCAGGGAAATTTGTTGGTTGAATATGTTCATGGGAAAAGAGCTTGGGCTGATGGGGTACAAAGATACAACCCTGAAAGAATGCTCAATTTGGCTGCGCTGCCTTATATGGTTGCAGATATTGCCGTATAGACGGATCATGCAACCCGTCTCCCTGCTGGGATTGAGGCTGATCAGGGTATTGAAAAGTAAACAAAGCTGATATGTCTATCCGGGCATTCTTTTTTCTCCATTTTCATGGGATTGAAGAGTAAACCAGCGCTCGTTTTTCTGAAATGATACTCCTGTGTATTTTTTAAGAATATTCTCTCCAGGTATGTTATGTGCGGAATTTGTGGCTATGTAAACAACAACAGGGCACTTGCTGAAAAGACTTTGCAAAACATGTGCAGTGAACAGAGTCATCGTGGTCCTGACGGTTCTGACGTTGTTGTCTTTACGGAAACAGCTCCTTTTTGCGGCTTAGGCCATGTTCGTTTGAGCATTATCGATCTTGCTGGCGGTTCCCAGCCCATGTGCAATGAGGATGGAACCATATGGATAAGTTACAATGGCGAAGTGTATAACCATAAAGAACTCCGTGAAGACCTGGAAGCCAAAGGGCATGTGTACAAGACCAACAGCGACACCGAAACACTCCTCCATCTGTATGAAGAATACGGAGAAGAGTCGCCAACGTATCTGCGTGGCATGTTTGCCTATGCTATTTGGGATACAAATGTAAGAAAATTGTTCCTTGTTCGCGATCGATTAGGCATAAAACCCCTATATTACGCACTGAATAAGGAGGGGATCGTTTTTGGTTCAGAAGTGAAATCCATACTTCGGTCCGGCTTGGTTTCCCCCGCGTTGGACGAATCAAAATTGGCAGAGTATTTCACCTTTGGCTATCTGACGGATGAACAAACCCTGTATCGAGGTATTACCAAGCTTCTTCCCGGGCACACAATGACTTTTACGGGCAATGGGGAGCCTTGTGTAAGGCAGTACTGGAATGTTGAATATGGTCAACATGCTTCGGTCTCTGAGAACGATGCCATTGACCAGATAGAGCAGTTATTTCGTGAATCTGTTGAATTACGTATGATGAGCGATGTGCCATTGGGAATGTTTTTGAGTGGAGGCATTGATTCAAGTGCAATTGCCGGGGTGATGGCCGGCCTATCGGATCAGCCTGTAAAAGCATTTACCATTGGCTTTGACAGTCAATATTACAGTGAAGCAGGGTATGCGAAAAAGGTAGCTGCGCATAACGGGATGGAAATGCATGAAGTTCGGTTAAACGCACAGAATTTTCTTCAATCAATCGAAAAACTTATCTGGCATAATGATATGCCTATCCATTTTCCAGCCTCAGTGGCATTGTATTTTGTGTCTGAAAAAGCGCGGGAGCATGTCAAAGTGGTTTTAACAGGAGAGGGAAGTGACGAACTTTTTGGCGGATATGGTCGATACCGTATGTGCGATTTAAATCTTAAGATTGGTAAATTTTTTGACCCGGTTATCCCCAATAAACTACGCGATAGCATTAAAAAGAACTTGTGGAACACTCCCCTGCCTTTGAAATTGAAAAAGGCTGTAGCGCATAGCTTCCTCTACCATTCCCTGAATCCAAGAAATAGTATTTTTGACAATTACTACAATATCAGTCTGTCTGGAGCCATGGCTGAGATCGTAAATTTTGATCTGATTAACAGTTACACTACAAAAGATCCTTATGTTAACTATCTGGCTCACTTTGACAGATATCCTGCAGAAGATACGATCAGTAAAATGTTGTATACTGATAAAAAAACCTATCTTGAAGAACTGTTAATGAAACAGGATAAAATGAGTATGGCTGCTTCAATAGAAAGCAGAGTACCATTTCTTGATCATAAACTTGTCGAATATGCCGCAACGCTGCCTGCTCATATGAAGATACGCAAAGGGAACTTGAAGCATATAATGAAACGAGCCGTAGGCCGTCTAGTGCCTGAAGAAATAATTAAACGGCAAAAAATGGGCTTTCCTATTCCTCTTGGGGAATGGATGCGGGAACCACAGTTTAATCAGTATATAAAGGCAGTTCTGCTTGATGCAAAAACAAAACATCGGGGATATTTCAAAGAATCTTGTATCACTAAGGCATTAAAAGAGCATGAAAACGGTAAGGTGGATAACTCGTATCCCTTGTGGATTATGCTGAATTTTGAACTTTGGGCAAGAAATACTATAGATGTCCAATAGATTGTATAACGTTAATTACGGCTAGTAGTGATATGAAAAAAAGAATAAATTTGCTCTATGTTATTTATTCCTTAGATAATGGCGGGGCTGAAACGTTAGCAATTCGATTGTCAGAAAAGATAGATAAAGAAAGATTTAATCCTATCGTATGCAGTCTTTCAGATCGTGGCCCACTAAGAGAGATTTTGGTAAAATATGGTATTACATACTATACTCTTGGAAAAAAGGAAGGGAAAGATTTCTCAGTAGTTTTTAAGATTGCTGATATCTTAAAAAAAGAAAAAATCGATATCATTCATACTCATAACCAAGGCCCGTTGCTTTATGTGTTTATTGCAAAATTATTCTTTAGAAGAATTAAACATGTTCATACGGAGCATATAAACATGGGGGTGGAGTTATCCTATTCCAAAAAACATGAGTTGTATAATGTGATTCTTCTTCGCTCCCTGGATGGCGTCATCAATATTGCTCAACATTTGAATTCACAATCTGCCAAATACATAAAGAAAAAGAATGCGAAAGTGGAAACTATTTTAAATAGTGTCGAGCCTGCCACCTATGATTTTAGTATTCAATCTGATTTAAAGCATGAATTAGGTTTGGATGCAGGTAGTTTCCTCATAGGGAATATTTCAGCTCTTCGACCACAAAAAGATCATGCTACGCTCCTTAACGCTATGCCCTATATCCTTAAAGAAAATCCCCATGCAGTTCTTGTTATTGCTGGTGATGGGGAATTAAGGAATGATTTAGAGGAACAATGTTTGCGAATGGGGCTAACTGAAAATGTTACATTTCTTGGCTACAGAGCAGATGTAAATAATCTGCTGGCTCAATTTGATGTATTTGTATTGTCTTCGTTGTATGAGGGATTGCCTCTTTGCATCCTGGAGGCCATGGCGGCAGGGAAACCTATTGTCGCTACAGACGCTGCAGGAACCAATGAATTGGTACGCGACAGTGAAACAGGGCTGCTCGTACCGGTGGGAGATGCAGAACAACTTGGAAAGTCCATTTCATTGTTATTGGAACATCCGGAACGTGCTGCAGAAATGGGCCGTAAAGCCAAAGAGTTAGTCAATAGTGAACATAATATGGACACTATGATGAAAAAATATGAGTCTTATTATCTGCGCCTTGTTGCCGATAATAAGCAGATATCAGAATAGGTTTCCTATGTGCGGCATTTGCGGTTGGTTGAATTATAATCGAGATAACGCTGTTGACTCACAGTTGCTTGAAAAGATGAATAATACCATGCGGCATCGCGGCCCTGATGGTGATGGCATCTTTTCTGACCATAATATAGCTTTAGGACATCGACGTTTAAGTATTATAGATGTTGCTGCAGGAAAACAGCCTCTCTGCAATGAGGATCAAACTGTCTGGGTGTCGTTTAATGGAGAGATCTATAATTACGTAGAGTTAATGGAAGGGCTGAAGCAACGCGGCCACATTTTTACAACACGATCAGATACTGAAGTTCTTGTTCACCTGTACGAAGAAAAAGGTGAGCATATGGTGGAAGATCTTCAGGGAATGTTTGCTTTTGCTATCTGGGATGCAAAACAACAGAAATTATGCTTGTTCAGGGATCGAGTTGGAAAAAAACCTCTGTACTATTGCGATGAGCCTGGCAAACACCTGATATTTGGTTCGGAGTTGAAGGCCTTGCTCGCAAGCGGAAAAATCCCAAAGGAGGTCTACTACCCTGCTCTTGATCAATATCTCAGTTTTCTGTACATACCGTTTGACAAGACAATTTACAAAAACGTCTATAAATTACCCGCAGCCCATTATCTTGTTTGTCAGGATGGCTCGATAACGGTCAAACGCTATTGGCAGTTGGAGTTTTCTACAAATTCCTATGCTCAAACCGAAGAGCAATTTCTATATGATTTCGAAGCGCTGCTTACCGATGCTGTAAAGGTCAGATTGCGAAGTGATGTTCCTTTAGGAGCTTTTTTAAGTGGAGGTATAGATTCAAGCTCTGTGGTATCCATCATGCAAGAGCTGAATAATAGGCCCATAGAAACAGTATCTGTCGGTTTTGATGAAGAAGAATATAATGAATTGCCTTATGCCAGGGAGATTGCTCATTCCTTTGGGTGCCATTTTTCGCCATCGGTGATCAAACCGGATGTGGAGGATATTTTTGTAAAATTAATTACCCATTTTGATGAGCCCTTTGCTGACTCTTCGTGTATTCCCACATACTATGTTTCCAAGGCAGCCCGGGAGAAGGTGACAGTGGCCTTATCTGGTGATGGGGGGGATGAACTTCTGGCTGGTTATTCACGGCATAGGATCGAGACGTTGGAGCATCGGCTACGTCATGTAGCCCGATTTATGCCTTCTACCCTTTTTTCAAGCCTGTACAGGTTGTTGCCAGAGAGAACCAAAGGAAGAAACATTTTTGGCGATTTAGCATGCAGTCCTGAGGAGGCAGCTGCGCGGAAGCATTCCAATCTGCTGTTTAATCAAGCTCTTAAAGAACATATATACAGTGATTCTTCTTTTGTTACAGATGTTTCATCCCAATTTAGAGAATTATACAGAACGTCTTCGGCAAGTAATGCCCTTGATAAGGCATTGCACCTGGATATGCAGACATATCTTATTGATGACATTCTCGTAAAGGTTGACAGGATGAGTATGGCAAACAGTCTTGAAGTTAGGGCTCCTCTTCTTGATTATCGAATCCTGGAATTTTTGGCTACTGTACCACCCTCATTGAAACTGCATAAAGGTGTTACCAAATACCTGTTGAAACAATTGGTTAAAAAGAAGCTTCCTGCTTCCATTCTGGAAAGAAAAAAGCAGGGCTTTCGATTGCCCATAGAACTATGGCTGAAAAATGAACTCAGAGAGTTCGTAGAGGATTTGCTTTTCAGTCAAGCTTTCAAGGAACGCGGCGTATTTAATGTTTCAGCTCTTGAAGTGATGTGGAGAAGGTTTTTAGAGGGACAGGCTGATTATGCGCATCATTTTTGGCAACTCATTGTGCTGGAGCAATGGTTTCGCTTATATATTGACGGTGATTTGTACGTATAGGGCTTGCTTGGTCCCCATTATCTGTAGCCGTTCACCACTATTTTTCTCATCTATGACCATTGCAGCATGAATATCAGCAGGTTGATAAAGCGTCTCGCAGCTCTTGATGCCAAAGAGATACGGTTTCGCGTTTCCAGGATTTGGAAACAGAAGTGTGACCAAATTGTTGAAATTTTTAGGGGCAATACTTTGTCAGTTTCCACAGGCGTTTACTTTGACGACAAAGGTTCCGCCTTTACCCCGGAAACGTATAAAGCATACTGGGATGTAAAAAGAAATTTTTATTTTGAACCGGAAGACAGAGAGCGTCTTGCTGCACGACTTGCCAGGGAATATCGGCTGGAATTTGACTCTGTATTTGAAAAAGCAGATGCTGTTTGCGATTTTCAAATTTCTCTGTTTGGAACTGTCCTGAGATATGAAGGAAAAATAGACTGGAACAGGGATCCAGTCTCGCAATCTTCCTGGCCCAAACGGCATTGGAGCCGACTCAGGTTTGTCGATGCAGGAAGCGACCCCAAATTTCTGTGGGAAATTAACCGACACCAGTTTCTCCTTGCTCCTGCCATGGCTTTTTATCTGTCTGGCGATGAAAAGTATGCACAATATGCTGTGGAGCAAATTCTGGATTGGATCGAATGTTGTCCCGCAGGGCAGGGCATTAATTGGGCTGAAAGTTTAGAAGTCGCCACCAGGCTCGTGACCTGGGTTTGGATTCTGGAATTATTACGGGGATCCAGTTCTCTCCAGGCTGAACAGCTGTGGGTGATTCTGGGTTCAATGCATAAGCACGCACAGCATGTCAGTCGATATTTTTCCCACTATATCAGTCCTAACACTCATCTTACCGGCGAAGCATTGGGGCTGTTTGTTTTTTCTATGGTGTATGGAGAACACAAGGCTGCCGCACAGTGGACATCAGCTGCCTGTGCAATTCTGGATGAAGAAATTATTGCCCAGGTTGGCTCCGATGGCGTCCACAAAGAACTTTCCACCTGTTATCACACATACACTGTAGAATATTATTTGCAGTATATACTGTTAAGACAAATTCATGGAGAAGACGTACCAAACCATCTCTTGCATATTCTCGAAAAAATGTGCGAGTTCTGCCTTGCTGTGGAGCGTCCTGGTTCCTCGATTCCTTTGATTGGAGATGGTGATGGCGGATACGCCTTGCCCCTTAATCCAGACAGACAATTGTCCTGGAAATGGATACTGTGTGCAGGGGCAACCTTGTGTAACCGGAGAGATTTTAAATATCGCAGTACAAAACTCCCTTGGGAAGCGGCATGGTTACTCCCTCTAGCGTTGCAAGAGCATTTCCTTGCTATGCCGGCAGAGCCGCCAGCAGATACTGTCTACTCTTTTGATGATTCGAATTATTTGGTTTACCGGAGTGATTGGACAGAAACCGGAGACTATCTCTTGTTTGATGCCGGACAAATGGGATTTTTATCAGCAGGGCATTCCCATGCTGATTTCCTTGCATTTGAGTATGTTGCCGCCGGTATTCCTATTCTTATAGATATCGGTACATATTCGTATTCTCATCCTTTATGGAGAAATTTTGAACGAAGTTCACAGGCTCACAATACTCTCCAAATAGGCGCAGAGGGGCAGGCGCAGCCTTTAGGTAATTTCAGCTGGAAAACGTTTCCTGATAAAGGGAAGGCGTGGCGCAGAGATCTGCAATCATGTCAGGTTATTGGTGCTGCATATACTACAATTACTGAAGACAGTCATACGAGAAATGTGGTCATTCTGCCTGATCGCAGTCTTCTTTGCCTGGACGCTGTACACTGTAAAGCTTCACAGGATATTGAATGCAATCTATATTTTGCGCCGGGTCTGGAAGTTCAGCATGTGGACCAATTAAATTATACCGTCTCTGGAAGCAATAACAGCGTCTGTACATCCATCGCTTTTATAGGATATGAGAATGCAGACATTGTCTTGTCCAAAGGGGAGACAGATTCCAATAAAGGGGTGATTTTTCCGGGATACGCTGAAAAAACTGATATATACAACTGCAGCACCCGGGAAAAATGCTGCGGACGTATCATACGGGCATTTCTACTGAATCCGAATGGCTATTACTGCAAAATTGAAAAAGATACACTGCCATCTCTTTATGAATGCGAATGTCTTTACAGTATTACATCTGAAACAGGAATGAAGTGTTTCCTGTATGTGGAACCCAAAAACGTGCAGATATCCACTGACTATGCATATACGGTGAACGCGAGGTGGCTGCTGCAGATAGAATTTGATGGCATGCTGAAAGATTTCATTGCAGCAGGATTGAGCGATGAATCTTTAACGCGGGAAGCAAGAGCTGATATTGAAATGAATGGTTCCGTCAGCATTCTTCCATAACGTATATGATGAATTATAGGCGTATTAGATGAAACTCCTGCAAGTTGGGCCTTATCCACCTCCTCTGGGCGGGTGGTCTTTCCATATCCAGATATTTAAAAAATATTTGGATAAACATAACATTACCAATGCTGTTCTTGATATCGGGGAAAATAGAAAACAGAAAGGCAGAGACTGTCTAGATGTTCAGCATAGCTTCGATTATGTAAAAAAAATAGTTAGTTATAATTTAAAAAAGTATACCATTTACCCTCATTGTAATGGAAATGCTATCCCAGGTCTCGTCTTAACTTTGGCAGCACAGGGTATATCTTTGCTTTTTGGAAAGAGATGTCCGGTCAGTTTTCATGCAGGTGTCGTTCAGAAAGCCTTTGAACCAGGACTCACTCTTCAAAAAATCTTGGCGTGGTTGGTATTTACTTTGTCTAAGGTGATTATATGTAATAGTGATGATGTAAAACGGTGTATAGTGAAAATACGGGTGCCGTCGCAAAAAATCTATTCAATTCCATGCTTCAGTGTGCAGTATGTTGAACATGAATACAGCATGCAACCTGAAGAATTGGATTTCATCAAAATACATTCTCCAGTTCTTATCAGTTATATTTTTTTTCGTGAGGAATACGATCCTCACACCCTGTTTCAAGCTATAAGGCTTCTTAGAAGAAACCTCCCTGATCTGGGAGTGTTTATTCTGGGGGATAAAGAGCAAGCTGAATATTTTATAACCGATAAGGGTTATGCTGATATACGTGATAATCTTTTTGTGACTGGGCAAAAAGATCATGATGCTTTTTTATCTCTGGTTGAACAGTCAGATATAGTAATACGGACACCTGTAAGTGATGGTGTCTGTTCTTCTGTTATGGAAGCTTTGACCCTCAAGGTTCCGGTGGTAGGGAGTGATAACGGTACTCGACCGAATGGGGTGGTTCTTTATCAGCCAGGCAATGTGGAAGATCTGGTTGGGAAGGTTATATGTACCCTGGAACATCTTGATACTGTAAAAAAGACATTGCATCACATGGAACATAGAGACGCAATACAGGAGGAGTTTGACTGTCTTGTGAGTTGTTCACAAAAGTAGGCTAGGATTAATACAAACTATGAAGGTTTTACACGTTCTTGATACATCAGTTCCTGATACAGCAGGATATACAACCAGAGGATATTACCTGGTGACCCATCAGAAAAAACGAGGTTGTGAACCAGTAGTGCTAACGAGTGAGCGTTTTAAAGGACCAGTTTCTGAATCACTCATGGAAGAAAGGGAAGGTATTCGCTACTATCGCTCTAACTCAGCGCAACGCAAAGTGGTTCGCGTACCAATTTTGGCGGAGTTGGATGAAATACGTGTCTTGCGTAACAGGATAAGGCAGGTAGTTGAGAAAGAAAAAATAGACATAATACATGCACATTCACCTTCCCTTATTGGAGCTGCCGCTTCCAGGGTATGTCAAGAAAAGGACATTCCTTTTGTCTATGAAATCAGAGCATTCTGGGAAGATGCTGCTGTGGATAGAGGAGCATTTACAGAAGGATCACTCAAATACAGGTTACGAAAGTTCCATGAAACACGTGTTGTCCAGAAGGCAGACGCTGTTATTGCTATTTGCGACGGTATTAAAAATGATTTGCTTTCAAGGGGAGTGGATGAAAAAAAACTGCATGTTGTTCGGAATGGGGTAGATCATGAACAGTTTAAACCGCTTGAAGTAGACCAGGACTTAAAGAAGGCATTAGGCTGTGAAAATAAAGTGATTATAGGCTTTATAGGATCTTTTTTTAATTTTGAAGGTTTACAGGATCTCATTAAGGCCGCGAAATATCTAGATGAAAAAGGGGAGAATTTCGTTGTGCTCCTGGTTGGCAGTGGTCAGGTAGAGGCGTCTTTAAGAGACTTAACCAAAACCATGGGGTTAGAAAGTAAGATTATCTTCACAGGTAGGGTACCGCATACTGAAGTTAGCAGATATTACTCAATAATCGATGTGTTAGTTTACCCACGCATATCTAAACGAATTACAGAACTTGTTACCCCGCTGAAACCTCTAGAGGCAATGGCTATGGAAAAAGTAGTAGTTATGAGCCGTGTAGGAGGCTTGGAGGAATTAGCCTTAAAAAAAGATATAGCAGTTTTTTTTACGCCTAATAATTGCCATGAATTAGCAGAGGCATGTAGGAAGTTGTGTGAGAATATTAATTCAAGGATAAATATAGGGAAACAAGCAAGAAAATATGTTGAAGATGGATGGAGTTGGGGCAAAAGAGCTGAAGAAGATTTGAAAGTGTATGATCAATTGTTGGAACAAGTAACACTATGAAGTCAGATTCACTTACTAGTCAAGCTGCTTTCTTAATAATTGGAAGACTATTTTCTATACCAATAGCTTTTTTGGTTCCAGTTGTATTAGCTAGGATATTGTCATTAGATGAATTCGGATATTATAAACAATTATTTTTAATTTTTAACATATGTTTACCTCTGGTTGATTTTGGAATTACTAATAGTCTGTATTATTTTTTGCCTACATATCCAAATATAAAGAATAAAATAATATGGCAATCAATTACTATTTCTTTTTGTATTTGTTTGATATTGTTATTGTTTGTTTTTATATATCCTGAATATATTAGTGTGTTTTTTACCGGAAAGAAGGAGATCAGTAATTTAGTTTTTTATGTAGTTTGCTTTGCTGTTATGTGGCATTTTTCTAATCTTTTAGAAGTCGTGTTAATCACTGAAAAAAGGGCATTTTTTTCAAGTGTGATAACTTTTTTTTCTGAATTGTCAAGGTCATTAGTTTCTGTTGGTGTTGTATTCTTTGGTGGAAGGCTGCGTGATTTATTGATATCATTGTGTGCAGTTGCATTTTTACGAATTGGTTTCATGCTTTATTATGTGATAAAAAAGTATCAGCCATATTTTGTATTTCATAAAGAGTTGGTTAAAAAGCAAATTTTATATGCTGTTCCATTTGGAATTGCAGTAGCAATTAATGGTTTTAATAGTAATGCCCACACATATATTGTTTCTATTTTAACGGATCCTGCAAGTTTAGCTATATTTACTATAGGTTGTTTTCAAATACCATTGATTAGTATTGCCGTTGATTCTGTTGCAAAGGCTAGTATCGTAAAAATGTCTGAAATTAAGGTGTGTGGTGAAGCGAATTTGGCAATAGCTAGGATTGTATCTTCATCATCTCGCAAGCTTTTTGTAGTCTTTTTGTATATATATATATTGTTTTATGTAAATGCAAAAGAAGTAATTTATTTACTTTTCACTGATGCTTACGCTGAAAGCGTTCCTGTTCTGAAAATTTTTCTTTTGATTGTACCTTTGTCATCTTTTTTAATACAACATGTTCCTAGGGTTTTAGATGACACTGTTTTTATTTTGTTAAATAACTGTGTATATTTAATCGTTTCGTTGATAAGTGGTTTTGTTTTCTTTTATCTCTTTGGCTTAAATGGTGTCGCTTGCTCGTTCGTAGTCTCCCAGATAATATGGAAAATAGCGTTTTACATTCGATGCAAAAATAAACTGTCAGTTAATTATAATGATATTATTAATTATAAAGAATTAACGAAAATAATGATTTTCTTTTTTTTCGGAGCGATCGTTGCTTATTGCTCAAAATTTTTATTTGTTGAAATAGGGTATTTCTATTCTATTCTGATTTCAACTTGTTCTTTTTCCGTATACTGTTTAATCGGATTCTTTGCTGCAAATATATTTATCTTTGAAAGAGAACTAATAATTAAAATAATTAATCTGTTTTTTGGTAGTCTGAAAAAGGTTTTTAATTATTAGTTCGTATATTTATAATAGGGTTCGTAATGTTTTTTTCTTGAATGTAGGTATGTTTTGAGAAATTAGGGTAATTGTCTGGTTATTATTTAGTTGTATTGAAATTTGTAAGTTTATTTATGGGATTTTGAAAAGGTTTATAATGATGCCCAAAAACATCTCAATAGCTTCTATCCTGCTATGTTTATTTATAATAGTCTCTTTTCTGTCATTTGATAAGATCTTCGGGGATGTTTTTGTTGGTGCACCTTTTAAGGTATCGATTTTAACTCTTGCTTTTCATTTGTTAGAGTCTGTTTTAGGTAGAAAAAAAATCTTTATATTTAACTTTCCTAATTTATTAGCGTTCACTGTTCTTGTGATAAGTTATATTTTTAGTTATTATATCACTGTGGATGTTGAAAGAAGTATTAGTATATTTGAAAATTTTTCAAAATGTATTGTGTTATACTTATTAATTGCTAATATTATTACAACAAAAAAAGAGCTTGTTTTGTTATTTATTACGCTCTCCTTTGTTGGCACATATATTGCTATTGATTATTATCACCATCCAGTTTGGGAGGGTGCAGCCGATCTCCCATAAAGCATAAAATTCACGCAGCCTTTGGTAGTTCCAACGGTTTACTTGATCTCACCTGGATGTTTCTTTCTTCGCTTTGCATTCGCTTGACCCATTGGCCATATGCCCAGTCATAAAAATGATCCCAATCGCCGTTGAGTTCGATACACCTCAGGTGAAGCAACGCTTCAGCTCGTTCAGGTTTCCAACGCATCCCAGAACAATCCAGCCGTTCGCCGATTACATTACGAACGGCTCCCTCAACCATCCCGCTTCCAATCGGCAAATCCTCCTCGATATATTTTTGGTAATTCAT
>NZ_AUCV01000033.1 GCF_000429945.1 Desulfogranum japonicum DSM 18378
GGGTACTTCTCCCTGATTTGCTCAATTATATGAAAAAGGGAGTTATTGGGAGCATCAATGCACTGGATAATATAGGATATTTGTTGGTCGAGACTATCGTCGTACATGTTTTTATAATACTCAGTCCTAGTTTGTGTTCCCAGCGCCATTGTCATAGTATAACCTCCTGATTTTGCAGAATATTATACTATAGTTTTGTCATTTATCAAGCGATAATATTACCTAGTCGGTTGAAATTATTATGCAATTCAAGAAAAGATGGGCCCAGAAGGTTGTGCCATAAATATCGGATGCACCCGATCTGTGTGTATCCATGTGTGTATGATGTCTATTTGTAGTTTTTTTTATGGAAATTTTCCTGACGTATGACGGGATGTTAGGTCCTTTCGGTTTGTATTCCACCCTCGCTGTCGACCTGAACCTCACGATTTGCTCTACCCATGCACAAAGCGGGTACAAAAGAGGGTACGAACAATAAAACAAAAAGCAACTTGAATCATAACTGATTGAAATAAAATATTATTTACAGCAGGATTCGACTCTCGCCTTCACCATCAGACATCCATAGTTAATTAATATGGAATGAAACCCGTTACCAGTAATCTGGTAACGGGTTTTTTATTTGTATTGTTCGCTGTCTCTCAACTCATGGTATTTGAGTTGCTGCAGGAAATTATACCTTACAGATATTACACATGAAGCTGCGGCTGGTTGATGTGCCGGTAATCGGACCGCGTACATCATCCTCGGTAAGGTCATTGAGGTTTGCCTTTGGATCGTATTCTCCCCAGCCCCAGGCGAGCCGGATGGTTCCTGGCTGGACAACCTCAAGAATGCGGGCTTGCATGGTGATACTTCCTTTTGGCGTGGAAATCTTAACAGAATCTCCATCTGCTATTCCCAGTTTTTGACTATCTTGTGGGTGTATGTCGGCAACCGGGCCTGTGGAGCTATTGAGTAAAGAGGGGATATTGCGGAATTGAGAGTTGGTAAATCGAATATCACGAGTTCCAGAAATACCAATAAACGGATAGGTGTCAGATTTATCGTGAAAACTGATGGGGTTTTCCATGGTGCCTTCGGCAAAAGGGACCGGATTATGGCCAACTTCGGCAAGCCTTGCAGAATAAAATTCCACTTTACCGCTAGGGGTGTGAAAAGGATGTTGGGTAAATTTTTCATACTGCTGCTGTTCAACGCGCAGGCAGTTAGAAGTATTTCGAACATCTGCAACCGTTGTTTCGGCTGTTTCCAGTTGATAATCGATGGCCTCTTCAGCCGTTTTCCACGGAAAAACCTTATCAAGGCCCAACTTATCCGCAATCCCTGCTACGATTTTCCAGTCAGGCCATGAATTTCCAACAGGATTAATGACAGCGTTTTGCAGAACAATTGGGTTATTGCGGATGGATGATCTGTTAAGCTGTGTTCTTTCAAAGCAACTGGAAGCAGGTAATACCACATCGGCAAGTTGGGCGGTTTCTGTAAGAAACAGGTCAATGACCACCAATGACGATACCTGAGCAAAAGCCTCTCTGGTTCGTTGTGAGTCAGCCATGCTGATTACGGGGTTACCTGACTGCACTATTACCATTTCCAACGGATAGGGTTTATGGTCAAGAATGGCGTCAACTATGCACCCCTGAACCTGGTTTCCCCAGGTTGGACTGAACGTATTGAATAGATGATAATCCTGGGTTATCGGTTTGAGGGTATCCTCAAGTAGATGCCGGTCTTGAATATTGCGAACGGGAATAGGCTGGGGTAAAACATCTCCACCTGGTTTATCCAGGTTACCTGTGAGTGGCCTGAGGCAGGCAACTGCCCTGGTAGTGTCAAAGACAAAACGATGCATGTCCAGACCATTACCGTCAACGATACAGGCTGGTTTTGTGGTAGCGTACAGAAATGCGACCTTTTTAACCTGTTCAGGTGTCAGCCATATTTGCCGGGCTATTTTTTCCGCCGGAAAATGAGCAGCAGCAGCTTTGAGTTCTTCAAATCCCAAGGTGTATTGAGATACAAACTCTTTATCATACAGTTCCTGTGTTATAATTTCATTGATCATAGACATGGCTAACAGACCGTCATGCCCGGGTTTAATCTGCAGCCAGAGGTCTGCTTTCCTTGCCAGCCTGGTTTGTACTGGGTCAATAACGATCAATTGCGCACCGTTTTTATGACCTGCAAGGATTGCCTCGGCAGCGCCCAAGGTGGTATTGGCATCATTTTTCCCCCAGACAATGATACATTGGCTAGCCTTGGGCTCAGGAAAGGCCATAGACCCATACACATACGAATGGGCCATGTCTCGCCCTACAAAGCAGACCGAGCCGTTGCCGATGGTGTTGGGAGATCCGAAATGGTGCATCAGCCGGTTTGGATAGTCCCACTGGGCACCCCAATCTGCGGCCATGCCGCGTAACCAGGCAACTGATTTCGCGCCACTTGCCCTTTTGTGTTGTTCCATGAGTTGTGCTACTTTCTCAAGGGCTTCGTCCCATCCGACTTCACGAAATGGTGCATTTTTATCATCGCGTACAAGCGGCGTGGTCAATCGCTTTGGGGAAGAGACGATCTCCGGCGCAGCGTTGAGTTTGGGGCAGACAATCTGGTCCTGTTCTGTAACCATGGATTTTCTTCTGGCAGAGACCAGTTTGTCATCTATCACTTCTGCGACGATGGGGCAGCAGGATGAACAGAGACGGCAGACAGTATCAATATGCATAGCACCTCCTATCGCGTGGCTTTGAGATAACAGCTTTGGATGAGCTCATAGTGGTTGGAATGTGTTCTGATTTTCCACCACGTTTTTCCTTTTGTCATAATCTGCCATTGCGATGGGAGATTATCTGTGGAGGAAGACAGCAGGGCTGCAATGTTGTCTAACCCTTTGCCTTGGTAAGGGCCTTCTATTTTACCCCCAAGCCATTCTTCGATTTCAGCAGCTTCCTCTGACCAACTGAAAGGATCTGAAAGGACAAACTGGGAATTTTCCATTCTGGTAACTCGATCCATTTCCATGAGATGCTTGATGGGAGAAGGGACCTTGTCCACCAGGTTAAGTGAACCAAAAGCGGCAATGGTTGATTTGCGAACAGGAAGCGCCAGGGCATTGCCGACAATAAATTCTACATTGGTTGAATCCCAGTGATCAGGAAGCGTGAAGGTGACCTCTTTTGTCAGATACCCTTCCTCTTTCAAGCCAAATGTAATATTTCGCTGCAGCATTAACTGCCTGGCTGTACGGATAAATGCTATAGAATTATCGATTCCCAAAGCAAAATTGCATTTGCTGCCCAACTCAAAGGTGAATCGTCCCACCGCGCCACCAGCATCAAGACCCATACCATTGACAGGTGTAACCAGATCAGACCAGGTTGCATAAGCTTCCGAAGCATTATCCATATCAAACAGATCAGAAAAATGACTCCAGAGATAAGAAGATACAACTGTATCATGTTCATATTTGTTGTTCTGTATTTGCGTATCATCCTGGAACGGATCCAGATACGCAATTCCATTGGCTATGGGATAGGTTGCACCGCAATGGGGGCAGGCGAGGAGACCCTGTTCTATATCATCCTGGGTGGCGATGTCGATCTGCGGAGTAAGGGGAAATTCATCAGGAAGACATTTGGGACAGATAAGGATTTCAAGAAGTTGTTTTTTCACGATTAGTCCTGTATGGGGTTGAGGTTATTGACGGAATCGGAAAATAAAGCAAGGTTTCACGCGGGAACGCCTGCAGGTGCATTGTGCCTCCCTCACGATTGGAGTGTCTTATGTATAAGCATGTTCTTATGGCAGAATATATAAGCAAAGGAATATTAACGTGGGAATTGCTAGCTATACCCTTCACACTCGTATGAGAGTGAATATTTCCTGCCTGTATTGTTCAAAGGATATGAACAGACGACCAATTGTTTAAGTGTACTGAACCAACCTGAAGTCAGTAGCTGGGAAAATGCTTGGATCTCCCACAAGGTGGTTGATTCTTAAATAGAGGTAACTGCTCACAGTGTACTTGATTTTTTCGCGATGAGCCTGGCTTACGTATAACCCAATACGCTGCACCAGCCTGCTTGTAAAAACCTCAGGTACACTGTAACCCGTTACAAATACAGGGGAGTTTCAAACGTATTCATCTTCCCCAATGAGTAGTTGAGAATATAGAATAGAAAGCTACCCGTATGAGATCTGTTAGTCAATTTAAAATATTGTTATTGGAGTCAAGAAGTTAAGGGTCACGGAAGAAATTAATTATCCAATTTTGCTTGTCTTTCAACTCGCTAACGTCGTCGCGTCAAGGGCTCAATACGGCCAGTAGGGAACCATTGACGCGACAACGTTAACATGCCGATATCCTATGGAATTTTTAGATGTTTATTATTTCCTGCGGCCCTAAGCATTAAAGATATCATAGTATCTGGCTCCTGCTTGGTGTATGGAGGCACGGGAGTGTAATGATGAAAATTATTACCTTTATTATCTATATGATAATGAGTGTATGTCCATAAATGAGTATTTTTGTTTGAGGGCAAGGCATGTTTAAAATTTCAATACAGTTATATGTCTGATATTACGATTATAAAATGTAGAAGATTACACAGCTATCTGGCCAAAAGGCCATTTATGAACAGGCATTAACTAGAAAAAATCAGCTTTATTTCCCCTGGTCTTGAAAAATGTTTTTTTCACATATATCATTGCCTTATGCATACAAAAAGATGGAGCGTTTTTTTGGGCCAGTAGGATGTTCACTCTGTCTAATGGGATGCGCTATATCTTTGAGATATATCATATTTGTTTTTAATGATACGTTGTTGAGTAACTGATCACAGGTGCTCCAGATTTGGGCAAGCATGGTTTTTCGCAGGTAAGCGAAGACTCCGGTAGGCTATCTATGCGGGAAACCGCGATCGTGAAAAGAGGTAAGCGACCAGCGGGAGACTCCGTGGAGTACCTGTGATTAGTTACTTTGTTGATATGGGAAATACTGGCTTACCCAATGATTCGCCAAGGAGAATCTTCATGCAGGAAAAACGAAAATATAAACGCTACTATTTTCCAAAAGAAAAAATGATCACCCTGCACATTCACGTTGAAGACACGATTAAACTCGTAGCTAAGCTCCTTAATATTGGCGAAGGTGGTGTTGGCTTGGCAATGGAAAGATCGGCTGCCATTGACTTGCCTGAAGGAACTGTCTTGACCATTGATAAGGTTTCAGGGATCAGACATTTTCGGAGCTTGGCAAAGACTGAAGTTGTAGTTCGCTGGTCGATGGATAGCAATCATTTTCAGCACCTGAGTGTCGGCTGCCAGTTTCTGGCAGAGCAGGAAGCCATTGGCCATGAAATAGCGACATTGGCAGAGAAGGAAGAGATATCAGAACTGTGAAAAGGACAATAGTTCAACGGGATATGAAAAAACAGGTATGAATCGATTAGCTGTTACTGTTTATCCGGTGCTCATGGTTCGTTTAAGCACGTTTTTTCGCTATTGTTGGTTATGCGATGAGGCCTGATCAGGCCGGTGTACGGTGGAAGTTTACAAAAAGACGCCAGCAGCCTGGATAGCTGCTGGCGTTTTATCTAACACGGTTGCGTTTAGAAACGGAAACGTGCTCCAACTCCTATACGGCTGTATTTCTCAAGATCATCGAGTTCATCAACAGCTGCACGTCCTTCCAGGAACAGGGAAATATTGAACTCATCAGGCTCTCCGTAAATACGGCTGCCGACGTTGAGGATCAGGTCAAGATCAGTATCTTCAGTATCCAGGTCATTATCACCGGTACTGATCCAGCCACCCAGTCCAAAGCCAACAAAAACGGGATTCCAGGAGTAGTTAGCTATAACATCCACCAGGAATGCTGTCTCGCCGTCATCACCCTTGAAATGTGGAGCGATACCGACCATACCCAGTACTGAAAATTCCTCAGTGAAGTTGTATTCCATTCCACCGCGGATAAAGAAGTAGTCGCCTGGGTCAGTCTGCTTGTAGTATCCAAGATCAGCAACGGGGCGGAATCGGCTTTTTCCGGTTACTGCGGTCTGGCAGTCCTGCGAAGTTGCTTCCTGTCCCTGGTCATCGATGACTGTCACCTGGATAGTGTTGTCTCCGCAAGGCATGGGCATCTGATAGATCAAGGTGTTTGCCGGTACAGGCTCTTCACTGACCACGTTCCCTTCACTGTCAACGACAGTTACTTTCATGCTGGTGACTGCACTGTCATCGGTGGAGCTGCTTGCGTCAATGGTAACCATTTCTCCGCAGTAAGCGTTGACAGGTGTGACGGATGAGCTACAGGTTGGATCCTGGTTTACAGCCACAGGAATTGCGCCTATTTCTTTCAGGGCAACATTACTGCACACCATGGGGACAACGAATGTGTATCTGCTGCCTTCATAATCTACAACTACTTCAAATCCTGTAAAAGGAGCTTCTCCTCCCCAGGTAACATCTTTCATGATACGTACACGGCCATTCCCGTTTCTTTTATAGAGCATCCAGTTCAGGGTTTCGCCGGGAGCATATTCTTTTACTTCAGGGGTAGTCTGTGCAAGTTGCTCCATGAAGGGTTGATAGAGTTCAGGCATACCGGCGAGGGTAAAACCATCCATGATGGATTGCTGTTCTTCTGTGGCCATTGACTTGAGTTCTTCTACGCTGCTGATTGAAGGCGTATGAAAAGGATGTCGGCCAAGTTCCTTAATTGTGCCTGCGGCCTGGGCACTCACCGCTACAGTGCATGCCAGCAGCGAGGCCAGGAATAGCGTTTTGGTTGTTTTCATTGAATTCTCTCCTTAGGGTTTAAAAATTTGAACCATAAATTGTATAGCAAATTTAGTGCCTTTTGCAAGTGATCATTGCATCGTTATAAGCAAAAAACCGTAATAATAAGGGGTTGTGTCGTGGGTCCGTTTGGGCTCCAACACCTCCTGTATAGACTGGTCTCCCTAAAGGCTCAATGAAGCCAAGTTAGCGATATCTCATTGTCGCAATGAAGAGACGGGTTGTGTGAACAAGCAAGAGCTTTTTTTTCTCTCTTTACTGTCAACATCTGCTCTTGTCAATCTTATCGGAGGGTTACCCTGTGGGGAGGGAACAAAGAATGGAAAGGGCCTGATGTCGGCGATAATGGTTACATCTCGCGTCAGGCCCTTGCAGGCTGAGTGAAATTAAAATGTCACAATTTCAGTCTTATACATGAGCGAAGGCAACTCGTTTTGCCATGCATTACCCCCAAGATCCCTGGCCAGTTTTTCAGCAAGATGCTCGGGATGAATATTCAGGTGACTGTTTCTGCTCAGGCCTGAGATGCATGACGGACAATTGGTAAGAATAGTACTCGCCTGCATATGTTTACGTGCCTCGCTGATGGCATCGCCTTTTTTGATTAACATGGCGCCAGATATGTCTGGCCTGGACAGGGCCATGGTGCCTGCTTCAGAGCAGCAGTAAGGAACTGCTTCCACAGTATGTCCAAGTTGTCTTATGATGGATACGCCCTGACCTTCCATGGAATCATGACAGGGGGTATGGTACAGGTACTCAGAGGCGTTATCTTTTGAAAAGAGAGTAGTATTTTTTTCTACAGCGTATCTGGAGACGTCTTTGATCGGGCAATCAAAGATATCTTCAACACCTATCTCATGGAGTGATTCCTTACAGGTACCACAACTGATCACAAACGCGTCAAAGTTGATATAGCCCAGCATGTCACGAATTTGACTGAGAATAATAGTGTCACGCAAACTGATTTCACCATGCATAGCCTGTTTGGCATTGACTTTGGCTGGGAAACCGCAGCACAGGAATGGAGGTGGCAAAACAACACGAACCTGGGCTTTGAGCAGGATATACAGTGCGGCCATGGAAATATCAGCGTAAAGTCGTTCTGAACCGCATCCAGGGAAATAGAAGACCGTTGTATTAACGCTTTCCTTGGGCTGTATGAGGAGCGTTTCACTATTGGAAGTTGCTGGCAGAATATCGCGCAACGTTCCCTTTGAAGCCCTTGCCATGGGTGACTGGAGGAGTTGCAGACTCTTCACGTGGCTGATGGTTTCCTGCGGCAGTTTTTGAGCCATCGGAGAAAGTTTTCTCTGCACGGCAGCCCCCCATTCCACCACACTCTTTCGAAATACAGCATTAAAGGTTTTATTCCTGTTTTTGAGATACTGCAGAGAAAGGACTGTTTGCACAGGAGAGTGTTTGTAGCCCAAGTCCTGGAGAATTTGACGCTCCAGGATAGAAACCTCTGCCGTGTCTATATCTACCGGGCAAGGGGGCAGACATTTCCTGCACATCGTACAGTGATCAGCCACTTCTTCAAGATATTTGAGCTGATTGAAGCGCGGAAATCGGGAACGCTGCATATCGTACAGCAAGGCTTCAATCAACGCACCTATGACCAGGTTTTTGTTCCTTGGGTGAAAGAAAAGGTTAGTCCCGGGATGGAAAACACAGCAGTCAGCTTTACATTTTCCACAGCGAATACACCGGGAAATCTTTGAAGACAGGGTTTCAAGGGAACCGTACTGTAGAATCCTGGCCTCCAGCTCAAGGAGATTGAAAGATGGTGTGAATACTTTTTCAATGATATTGGAATCTTCCAGCTTTCCGGGGTTCATAAGACCCTGAGGGTCAATTTTTTTTCTGTATGCTGTCAATTCGTTGACACGTTGCTCATCCAGAAATTTCATCTTGGTGATGCCTATGCCGTGTTCGCCGCTGACGACGCCTCCCAGGGCAACAGCTTTTTCCATGATGTCTTCCGCAGTTTTTTCAGCACGCTGCATCATGTAGCGATCATTGGAAAAAACAGGAATGTTAACATGCACGTTGCCATCTCCAGCATGCATGTGGGTGGCAATTATGATTCTTCTTTTGCGAACATCTTTGTAAATCTGTTCGATATTGGAGCTGACCCGTTTATATCCTCGAAACAATTCCAGGAGTTCAACCTTCAACCCATTGATATATGTATCAATGCGTATGGCATCTCTACCACCGGCCTGGAGGTTGCTGATGGCCTGCATGCAGAGTTCATCTGCTTTGGGTTTTTTGGCTTCCAGCCAGTCAGGGTCTTCTATGGGCCCAGCTATTTCAAGGTAGGCGAGGATCTCGTGAATAATCCGTTCTTTGTTGTGGATGTCCTCATCCATATTGTAAGCATCCACAAAGCGGGCAAATTCAGCCAGCGCAGGCAACGGTAGCACGATGTCTTCGTTGAGTTTAAAAGCATTGGTCCGGGCAGCTATGGCACCAAGGCGTTTACGGTCCCGCCAGAAACGTACAGCTTCGTCATTGTCTTTTGCAATAAAGACTTCGGTGTTCACATAGGATTCGAGCAGTCTGGTCAGCCGTTCCTTGCCGTGTTTTATCTGGTCGTCTGTATGGGCGACCATATCTATTAACAGAACAGCTTTGGGTGTCGTGGAACGGGCGGCCTTGACTTTGTAGTCAATGGCTTTGATGTATTCATCATCAAAATGTTCCAAAGCCATAAGAGCTTCTTCACCCTGGTTGGTGAATTCCTCAGATATTTCAACTATGACCCTGCTGGCCTCATCCATGTCAGCGCCAAAGAATTCGAGGCAGAAGGTGGTTTTTTTCTCATATGCGCGGTAAAGAACGAACTCAGCAGAAGTGATAATACCGTCAGTTCCTTCTTTCTGTACACCAGGTAAACCTTTCAGCGCTTTGTTTGTAATATCCTTCCAGAGACCTTTTTTGCGAATCTCATCGCCTTGCAGTTCAATGCGCTGGAGTAAGGTGTCATGTTCATCGGTTATGTTAAATACTACCGAATCATCAGGAAGGATTTTTCGTAACGGATGGCCTTCGCGGCGCACCTGCAACAGGCCAGCTCCTGGCATGGCAATTTTGTATGAGAGAATATTGTCAATTGCGGTTCCCCAGAGGACCGCTGTCTTGCCGCCAGCATTTTCTGCAATATTGCCACCAATGGTGGATGCCCAGGCGCTGGTCGGATCTGTGGCGAAAACCAGGTTGGCTTTGTCCGCATATGCCATGGCATCCTGGGTTATGACTCCTGATTCAAGGCAGAGGACAGGCGTGGTTTGAACCGTGCCGTCAGCCTGGGTGAGATCTTGTTCATGTATAGGGAAAATTCGGTTGAGTTTTTCCGTATTAATGATCACACAGTCTCCCCGGACAGGCACACTGCCTCCTGTGAGTCCCGTACCACCGCCCCGGGGTATAATGTGCAAGTGGAGATCTGCAATGGCATCCATGAGTGGTGCGACCTGTGCTTCTGTCTCAGGCCGCAGAACAGCTATGGGTAGAAACAGACGCCAGTCGGTTGCATCCGTGGCATGGCTGATCAGGGAAAAAGGATCAAAGCATATATTTTCCTTGCCAATGATCGGGGCGAGTTTTTTCTTGATATCTTCCCTACGTTTCGGCGTCCCGCTGATGTTTTCCCGCAACAGGGTCAGTTGCTGTCTGCACAGGTCCACCAGGTTGACCACCTTTGTACTTCGTTCAGATGTCACGCTCACCTTTTGGGCAGTTGACTCTATAATGGCAAGGTCAGTTTCTGCGGTTTTGAAAAAAGAGCGTCTTCGCTTTGGTGAGTCGATCAGTTCCTGGTAAAGAAAGGGGTTTCTATGCAGGATAAACAGATCACCCATAAAACGCATTACCAACCGTGCCGATCTGCCGGTAACCCTTTGACTCCGCAGCTCTTCGAGATCTTCCCACACCGAAGGGCCGAAGAGTTGGTTTATGATCAGTCGGTCATCGGCAGAGGTGAAATTATACGGGATTTCGCGGTAGTCTTTTTTGCTCATGATCTTGCTTCAGTTCAATAAATGTGGATAAGATGAGATAAAATACTGCGTTTCGTTAAACTCTTTCGGCTTTCTGGAATGAGAGACGATCAGGGGTGAACTGCTGAACATCCGGAAGAGAGTATCTGAGGGCAGAATACTTCCCAAAAATCAGAGGAATGGTCATTGCATATGGCAGATTGGTTACTCACACTGTACAGCACTGGTTGTTCAAATAAAAAAAGATATGGAAGCCCATACCTTTGAGAGTATTGCATTGATTGAGCCCTATCGACTTTATGTTTGGGACTAATTATCCATAGTCTACGCCTGCTGACACAAAAATGCTATCAGAATCCGTACTAATCATAAAAAAAAATGATGAATGAAGGGAGGAGACATCAATGGCAGAGATAACTATTCGAGTAGGGGATATTACCAAAGAAGATGTGGATGCCATCGTCAATGCTGCAAACAATTCATTGCTGGGAGGCGGCGGTGTGGATGGCGCTATACATCGGGCTGCAGGGCCTGAATTACTTGCAGCCTGTGTTCCTCTAGGTGGATGCCCAACAGGAAAGGCTAAAATGACCAGTGGTTTTAACCTGCCTGCCAGATACATTATCCATACCGTTGGCCCTATATGGCGGGGTGGGGAACAGGGAGAGGCTGAACTTCTTCGTTCCTGTTACCTCCACTGCTTGCAGCTGGCTGAAGACAATGGTTTGAAAACCATTGCCTTTCCGGCAATCAGTTGCGGGGTTTACGGTTATCCCCTGGATCAGGCGTGTGGTATTGCCTGCAGGACGGTCAAAGAGAGCCTGGAGAGCAGCACCTGTATCGAGGAAGTGCGTTTCATCTGCTTCAACGATGCCATAGAAAAGGCTTATCGCAAAGCCATGGCTCAATCATAGAGCTCCGCGAGGGGTTCCTTGGTGTTCTGGTGTTTGTGAAGTGAAGCCTTGCGTAACGCGACCCAGGATTTATACAGGGCATCACCGTCCCATGGCTGTTCGGGGCGAGTGGCACTGTAAAGATAACGGTTGAGTAAGGTTTTTTGTCGTTTATATTCAGCCAATTCCTGGCTGGCAGTTTCCTTCATTGCAGGTGTGATGAGATCCGCTTCTTCTCCAAGCAGCTGGCGGGCGGCCTCCGCATCACCCTGCTGACAGACTTGTTTTAATTGTCTGCCAAGCTTGTCGTTGCTGGATTTGGAGTGCTCTTTGGACCTGGTAACCTGGGAGATTCGTTTTTTAGACCGCAGCAGAAACAGTCCTGTTGCTGCCCAGCCGGTTGCCAGCAGACAACTGATCCAGAACCAGTATTCGTGTTCTTTCCAGGATCGGGGCGCAACTGCAAGGGTGGCAGGAGCACTTGGGCTGTTAGCTTGTATGGAGCTTGCTTCTTCCTTTGGAGGAGTTGATTCCTGCACACCGGGTGTCGGTAGAACCTGCAGATCGGCACCCTTAATGGTAAGAGTCTCGGGTGCATCTTTTTGAATGTTCCAGTAAGAAATAGTGAGAGGTGCAATGGAGTATGTTCCTTCACCGGGAGCAATAAACGTTATTTTCTTTTCCACTGTTCCACTGATTCCCTGGGAGGTGCTTGTGTCTTTCCACTGGGGTTGATCACTATAGGTTCGCAATTTGCCATCGGATTGCAGCTGTGGATCAGGGAGAAATTTGGCGAGGCTGTTTTGTGCTGTAAGTCGAATGGTCGCTGTAACCGGCGTACCTGCCTGGATTTTTTCAAGGGGGGCAGACCAATCCAGCGAACCCTTGAGTTCCCGTGCTGCCAGCCATGGTGCAGGTGCGTTCTCGGGTATGGGACGGATAGTGAATTGTATGGGAGCAGAGTGGACTCTTTTGGTTGGTCCACGCTGGCTGAATGGATCGAAAAAAGAGTTTCTGCTGCCTACCGTCCCTTCAAAGCGAATTGAGGGAATAGTCATGGAACCGGGTTTCTCTGGAAAAAGCGCGTAACGGCGCTCAATAACCTGATAATTGCGAGCCCCCCTGGTGGTGGTGTATTGTTTGTCTTCTCCCAGTTTTTTAATGGTAACATCATCCATGGTTGGCTCAGAGAGAGCCCCCTGGGATAAGGGAAGGCCAATAAACAAGCGTACACTCAACAGTACCTGCGAATGGACATATGGATCATTGGGAGTAGCTTCAACCTCAAGATACAGATTTTTGTCTTTTTCGTTCTGTTGGGATGTTGCCAGTTTGACGATCAGTTCAATGCCGTTACTACGCTCTTTCCCGACCTGAATGGGAGGTATCTGTAGTAAACCTGTAGTCTTGGGCATGAGACTGAGTTGATATCTGCGCGAATAACTGGTGCTCCCGTTTATCACCTGCATATTGGTGCTGCTGCTGCGATTGAGAATTTCAAATTGTTCTTCCAGCGGTGTCCAGTCTGGTTCCTCCCGGCCTGGATTTTCAATGATCAGCGTATATGTAACTGACTCGTTTTCTGTCACAGGGTTGCGGTCCACCTGGGCAGTTATTGTGGCAGAGAAGGCCGGAACAGAAGACAATATCCACAAAAGAAAGAAAACCGGGATATGGTTGAACAGAAATATTTTTTTGTAATTCTTCACGGGATATATTACGGGCTCTTTTTGCGTTCTGTAATTACGTTTTAGAGGTGCGGAAAATAATAACCATTCAAAAATTGCGCAGGATATTGGATCATTTATTTTTTCCGCAGCCCTTACTTTTCACCATGTCTGCCGAGTCCCTGAAGAACGGGGAAGCTGCTTGTACTGGTACTGAAATTTATTGCGCCATAATCCGCCGGGATCATCGGGAATTGTTCTAAGCCACTGTTCCTTCTGTTGTTCTTCGGGAGTTTGCTGTGCCAGGGCATTATTTGTCTGCACCGCGTCAGTCTGTTCGTTCTCCTGATTTTGCTCCTGGTTTTGGGCAGAGAACCGGGAGTGTTCGCTTTGCGAATCTTTTTCAGGCATGTCTTTTGATGACTGCTGAGCCTGGGCAGATTGTTGTTGCTGTTCCTGTAGGTTGGTATCAGCAGGATCTTTTTGTGCCCCCGGTTCATTATCGGCCGAATTTTCCTTGCCTTTTTGCTGGCTGGCAGTTTGACTTTGCTGTTGCTGTTGCTGTTGCTGTTGCTGTTGCTGTTGCTGTTGCTGTTGCTGTTGCTGTTGCTGTTGCTCAAGAAGTTGCTGGACGATTTCGCGGTTATGGGCTGCATCGCTGTGGTCGGGGTTTTCCCGGAGCACTCGATTGTACTGCTCCAGTGCCTCATCAAGTCTTCCCAATTGTGCCAGAGCATTTCCCCGGTTATATGATGATTCTGTATCGTCAAAGTGGGAAAGTGTCTGTAAAGCAGCCTCGTAATCTCCAGCCTTGTATTGGGCAGCAGCCTTCCATTGGCTATTTTGGAAACGTTCGGCGGCATCGGCCGGTTTGTCGTTTTTAAATGCCTCCATGGCCTGTTGGTTGGTATTGTGCCATAGGTCGTTCCATGCCAGAGCGTGAGAGGGCTTCGGGCCGATAATTACCAGGAGAAGAGCCGTCAGGAATACACCACGTCGAAAAAAAAGGAGTCCGACAGGCAACAGAACCACGGCGAACCAGGCACCATCATCAGTATACTGTTCAATGGTTGTATTCTTTGCCGCTTTCTTCATGTCTGCATGGGATTTCACTGCCTGGAGCAATAGATCCACATCTGTGTTGTCCGGAGTAATGGTGTGATAGATGCCACCTGTCTTTAATGCTACCTGTTTCATGGAATCTTTCTGCAATTTGCTGAGAGCCAGGTTGCCTGAGCTGTCATACATAAATCCTTTCTCGCTATCAGGAACGGGAGCACCTTCTGCAGTCCCCACTCCGAGAATGGAAATTCGATTGCCACTGGCTGCTTTCACCACCTGTGGCAGCACTTCGTTTTCCATGCCGTCAGAAATGAGAAGTATATCTCCGGCAGGAGAACCAGATTGCCGGAGAAGCTCACTGGCTTTTGTAACCGCATCTTCCACATTGGAACCCTGACCAGGCATAATAGAGGTATCCATGGCTTTGACCTGCAGGATGATGGTTTTTTTATCCGGCGTCAATGGACACACTACATAGGATTGTTCCGCATAGACAACCAGGCCTGTCTGGCCACCCTGACGTTGTTTGAGAATATCCATGACTTTGAGTTTGGCCCTGGAAAGGCGGCTGGGCTTGATATCAGCGGCATCCATGGACCGGGAGAGATCCAGGACCAGGACCAGTCCACCTGTATCTGTGAAAACAGGGTGTTCCTGCTTTCTCCAGGACGGACCAGACAATGAGAATATAGCGGGTACAAAAAAAAGCAGGCATAACAAAACGATATTTTTATTTTGTCTGTTTGCCGATTGGACGAGTATTACAGGTCGAAGAACTGAGTCAATGATCTGTTCCCATGGGCGACTACTCAACCTGCGACTGTACAGCAGGTACACCAGCAGGACAAGCAGGGGACAAAGCAGAAAATACCAGGGGCGTAGAAAATGCAGACTGCTCATGACGTCGCTTTCCTGAAAAAGAGCAGTAAGGCGAAGAGAACGGCCAGGCTCAAGGGGATATAATGCAGGGATCGTTCCGGACGATACCACTGCTCATCCGCTGCGATCGGCTCAATGGTATCGATTAAGCGATACACTTCTTCAAGTTCCTTACTGTTTTTTGCCCGAAAATACTTGCCATTGGTTGTGGCTGCAATGGCCTGAAGTGTCTTTTCATCCAGATCCCTGGAAGGATTGACGCTCCGGCGGCCAAAGAGTGTAGAGACGGTCATTTCCTCTGAGCCAACACCTATGGTGTAGACGGTTATGTTCTCCTGTGCTGCAAATTGCGCCGCTTCAATGGGGTCCACCGCACCAGCAGTATTGGCTCCATCCGTCAGCAGGATAAGAACCCTGTGCTCTGCCGGCATCTCACGCAGCTGTTTTACGGCCAGGCCAATGGCGTCGCCGATGGCTGTCTTGTCACCTGCCAGGCCGATGGCTGATTCATCGAGAAATGCCTGGACCGTGGATCGGTCAAAGGTGAGTGGTGCCTGAACATATGGCTGGCTGCCAAAAAGAATCAGACCAATGCGGTCACCCTTACGACGTTCCAGGAAATCACCCGCTACGGCTTTGGTGGCCTGGAGACGATTCACCTGGGATGAACCAAGGGTAAAATCTTCAACCTCCATTGACCCTGAAAGGTCAATAGCAAGAAACATGTCGCGTCCGTTGAGTTGCAGGGCCACGGGTTCTCCCTGCCAGATAGGGCGTGCCGCTGCAGCTACCAGACTGATCCAGCAGACTGTGAGAAGAAAAAGGGTGCCCCAGGAAAGAGTGGAACTGTGTATTTCTGCCTCCTCAAAATCAGTCAGAAAGGGGACCTGCAGCATGGCTGTATCCGGTTCATGTTGATGGCCTGGCCAGTATTTGACAATGACCAGTGGCACGGGAAGCAGTAAAAATACCCACGGCCAGCTGAACTGCAACATCATTCTCTCCAGGTTTTTGCAGGAAGGGCTTTAATCCATGAGAGACATGCCGTATACAGAGCGTCTCTATCCAATACGGAAACCGATCTGTCATACGTGGCACGCAACAGTTGTTGTCCTGTCTCATTATGAAAGAAGCTTTGCTTCTGTTCAGGACCGTACGCACAATTATCCAGAAAATGCAGCCATTCTTCCCCCACAAGGTGGATGCCGGGATTTTCAGGAAAACGGGATTTGCAGATGCGACGCAGCAGTATGGATGTTTGTTTGGCCAGGAGATGCGGAGAGGTTTCCTGGGCAGTGTTTTGGAATATTGAGTCCAAAAGAGTCATGGCTTTGTCCCTCCAGGCTTCCTGTTGCTTTTTTTCGGTCATATAGAAAAAAAAGAGAATACAGGTCAGGCCAAGGGCAAGTATAGCCCACCATCCTGGCGCAAGTGGCCACCATGAAACAGGATCGGGCATATGGTAACCGCGCAGGGGCAGGGCATAAGAGTCTCCTGTCATGAGGAAATCAGGCATGTGCAGTAGTGCTCTATTCATGGATTGGTCCCCCTTTTCTGCATTGGACGCCGAATAAAACCGTGGCGCAGTGTTTCAATGGGGTCCTCATGGGTAGGCAAGGGAAGGTAATGGAGGCCATTTTTAAGTGAAAGGGTCTGAAGGTATTGCTGTCGCAAAAAAAATTGCTGTTCATATTGTTTCCGAAACCTTGAGTTGCCTGTCTGTACATGCATGGTCTGCCGCCCATTGGTTATGGGGAGCTTTCCCTGTTTAGGGAGCGACTGTTCAAAGATGTCAAAAATATGGCAAAGAATGACGTCATTATGCCGTGATAACTGCCCCACCTCAAGTTCTGTTTCGCTGTCAAAAGCTCTCATGTCGCTAAAGATGAGAATGAGTCCACCCGGTTTTGCCACTCTGCGCAGTCGTAGAAGCTCCTGTGCCATGAGTCTGTTAGGTGGCCTATGCCGTTCCTTCCAGGCCGGCGCTTCATGAATCCTGTGTAAAAAATGGAGCAGTCCTCGCTTGCCTTTTTGAGGACGAATTTCACTGCTTGTATCGCCTAATGCAAGAAGTCCTCCAACTCTGTCGCCAACTCGACATGCGTTCCAGGCAACGGCAGCTGCCGTATGGGCGGCAACCACAGATTTGAAAGCACAGCGGGTGGCAAAAAACATAGTTGAGGTGAGATCAATATAAAGCAGGACCGCACGTTCACGTTCTTCCTGAAAGATTTTGGAGTGGGGTTTCCCCAGGCGGGCAGTGATTCGCCAGTCCAGGTGCCTGATATCATCACCGGGTTGGTACGGTCTGGCTTCGATAAATTCCATGCCACGACCACGAAAAGGAGAACGGTATCCTCCTGCCTGCATACCTGTGATGGCTTGAGACCTGAGAGGAATGGCTTTGTCGTACTGTTTGTATTGCACCAGGTCAGCAATAGTCACCGTATCGGGACTGGAATAGCGTTTTTTCCACAAGTGGTGCTGTTCAGAGCGTGTATTAAGAATCGTAGCCATGTTTCAACTGCTGGGGTAGCGTGATAGCATTCAGGGAACAGGAACCTGTTCCACCAGAGCCTGGATAACCTGATCTGGTGTTATTCCTTCGGCCTCAGCTTCGTAGGTCAGCAGCAATCGGTGCCTGAGAACATCAAAGAGGACGTCATGGATATCTTCAGGAGAAACAAAATCTCTGCCCTGCAACCATGCAACTGCTCTGCTGCAGCGATCCAGGGCAATGGCACCCCTGGGGCTGGCACCGTATTGAATATATGATTTGATACGATCGTCCAGGTTACCCTTTCCATGGGTCGCCTCAATTAAACGCAACAGGTATTCTTCCAATACATCGGCCATGTATACCTGTAAAACAGATTGCCTGGCTTCGAAAATGGTTTCCTGGGAGATCTGTACATCCCTGCTGATGGTTTTTTCTCTGTTGCCCGCTTCTTCGCGGGCGAGCTGGAGAATTTTCTTCCCTGCTTCCAGGTCAGGGTAATCCACAGTGACATGGAGGAGGAAACGATCGAGCTGTGCCTCTGGCAGAGGATATGTGCCTTCCTGTTCAATGGGATTCTGGGTCGCCATGACCAGGAACAGTTCCGGCAGGGTATAGGTTGTACTGCCAACGGTAATCTGCCTTTCCGCCATGGCTTCGAGGAGTGCAGATTGCACTTTTGCCGGAGCGCGGTTGATTTCGTCGGCAAGCACCAGGTTATGGAACAGGGGACCGGGTTGAAATTGGAAAGACCCGTCTTTTGGGAAAAAAATGTCAGTTCCTGTGATATCAGCAGGCAATAGGTCTGGAGTGAACTGAACTCTGTGAAAATCAGCTTCAATTCCCTGGCTCAGCACACGTACAGCCCTTGTTTTTGCCAGCCCCGGAGCGCCTTCCACAAGGAGGTGACCGTCTGCAAGCAGTGCCACCAGTAGCCGTGTGACCAGTTTCTCCTGGCCGATAATTCGGGCTTCAATTGAACTTTTAAGCTGTTGTATGTGTTGTGCAGTGTCCATGACGACAATATCTGTTAAGTCTTAATGTGCACGAGGTGATTTGCACTATGTTTATCCCCTGTTGCAGGGGTGTTGCATTTTCCTGTATTACCTTCAATTCGGAGGCAATGATCAGTGTCTCAGTTAACTCTGAAAATCACACTGACACGTTGGTGAAAAAATGCAGTATTTGCTGGAGACTGCTTTCATCACTATCAGTGCCTTCCATAAACAGGCCGTGAAGATCATGTTGACGTACAAAATACCAATTATGACAACATGATAAATCAAAAGAGCCATTTTGGAATAGAATTTTGTAGGTTTTGGTAATCTGACTTTTCCTCTCTGTCAATATTTCTCTTCAGTAAGGAGATGGTGTGATCTAGTATTTCAATCAGAAAAATCACGGTTTAGAGCTTGCAGTTTGTTTGATTTTAAAATTTTGCTCACGTATACTTGAGTCAAGCAGATAATGTCGAATGTATTTCAATCCGAGACAGGGACAATGTGGTATTCGATCTATTCCGTTGGCGATGTAGATATTGATCAGGAACATGCTAATATCGATTTTATGCTCTCAGTTCTTTCTGTAGATGACTCTCAGTTCAAGGATCAGATACAATATCTGGTTAAGGCTCTTGCCCTGCACTTTGTCAATGAAGAGAAAATAGCAGATGCCAGGGGATACAATATGAGCGATGGACATCGGCAGGAGCACCGACGGGTTACAGCGCAATTGGAAGCGATAATGGATTCTTTGCAGGGAAAAAAAGTCGATCCTGTTACGGTTGCTCAAAATCTTCAGGATACCCTGCGGGAACATATTCTGGAATATGATCGATACCTGACTGCTCCTGAATTTTTTTGAATCAAGCCTGTTACTATACTCTCCCTCTCCTGGAAATTTCTTCCTTGGATTCTTTCCCATTGTATTTATAGTACCTGCTATGTGGCAATAGCGTATCGTATATATCAACGGGGGAAGCATCATGCAGCAATCATCGAAACTGGACCTGGGATCTATAACAATTCATTGGCTACAGGGAGGCTATAACCAGCTGGATGGCGGCGCCATGTTTGGCGCAGTGCCCAAAATCCTATGGAGCAAAAAATGTCCCCCTGATGCAGAGAATTACCTGAGTTATCGCAATGATCCGTTGCTGATTCAGACAGATCGGGCCAATATCGTGATTGATACCGGACTTGGTAATAAGCTGACGGAAAAACAACAGAAAATTTATCGCGTGTCCCAAGCCTGGGATGTCCCCACCTCTCTATCTCTGCATGGTTTGAGGCGGGAGGATATTGATTATGTTATTTTTACCCATGGCGATTTTGACCATGCCGGTGGCGTGGCCCTGCGTAATGACAGTGGTGAACTGGAGCTCACCTTTCCAAAGGCACGACATATCATGCAGCGCAGTGAGTGGGAGGATATTTGTGAACCGAATATCCGGGCTGCACACACGTATTTCCCGCTGAATTTCCAGACATTGGCAGAAAGCGGATTGCTGGAACTGGTCGAAGGAGATGCGGATATCGTTACCGGAGTGCGCGTCCGGCACAGTGGCGGGCATACCAGGGGACACCAGATAGTGGAGTTGACAGGGAGCCGGGGCTGTGCCGTTCATCTGGGAGACCTTTTACCCACCCATAATCATTCCAACCCGTTATGGGTGATGTCTTACGATAATTTTCCCTTGGACGTGGTAGCTAAGAGAACAGAATTTTTTGAAGAATATAAGGGGAAAAACAGCTGGTTCACTTTTTACCACGATTTTGATCTACGGGCATGTATCCTGGATGAAAAAAATGGTGTGCTTGAAGAGCTGAGATAAAAAGTTTGGATTCAAAGGAACAAATATATGCCGTTGTATATAGACTTACGCAGTGATACCGTGACCCCGCCCACCGATGCCATGCGGCGGGTTATGGCTGACGCGGTGGTCGGAGATGATGTGTATGGTGAAGACCCCACCATACGAGAGCTGGAGGAATACTGTGCAGACCTGCTGGGCAAGGAAGCTGCACTGTTTACGACCAGTGGGACACAGGGCAATCTGTTAGGCATTATGGTTCATTGTCAGCGTGGAGATGAGTATATTGTAGGTCAACAAGCCCACGCATACAGGTATGAGGCTGGTGGAGCAGCCATACTCGCTTCTGTGCAGCCGCAGCCTCTGAATTTTGAGTCAGACGGTACTCTGGACCTGAAAAAGGTGACTGCAGCGATCAAGCCGGATGATGTCCACTTTGCCCGTACCCGACTCCTCTGTCTGGAAAATACCCATAATGGAATGGCCTTGCCTCTGGGATATGTGCAAGAGGCTGCCAAAGTTGCGGCCATGAATCAGCTTAAGCTTCATCTGGATGGAGCCAGATTGTTTAATGCTGCAGTTTTTCTTGATGTGCCGGTAAAACAGCTTGTTCAGGGTGTAGATACGGTATCCGTGTGCCTTTCAAAGGGTTTGGGGGCGCCGGTCGGTTCTCTGTTGTGTGGCAGTTACCAGGCCATTCACGAGGCGCGTAAGTGGCGTAAAATGCTTGGAGGAGGCCTGCGGCAGGCAGGTATCCTGGCTGCAGCAGGACTGTATGCGTTGCAACAGCATGTTTCCCGTTTGCAGGAAGATCACACCCATGCCGCGTTACTTGCCCAAGGGCTGACCGGAATCCCTGGCATAGAGGTGCAATTTGGGAAATTACAGACCAATATGGTATTTATCAAAACCTCGGAGCAACATGCCCGTGGGTTGAGCCAATATTTGAAAGAGCACAATATTCTCATTGGTACAGGCAACCCCATCCGTCTTGTCACTCACCTGGGAATCAGTGGCAAAGACATTGAGCAGGTAATTGCGTGTTGCAGAGCATTTTTTAAGAACTAATCAGTTAAGGGCCACCGAAAAAAATAGATTATCCAATCTTGCTTGTCTCTCAACTCTGTAACGTCGTCGCGTCAATGGCTCAATACGGCCAGTATGGAACCATTGACGCGACGACGTTACCAAACCGATATCCTACGCTATTTTTGGACATGTAGTATTTTCCGCGACCCTAAAGAATCTCAAGTTGTACTTTTTCCGAAGTAGTGGTTTCTTTTGGAAAAATATTATCTGCATCAGGTGGAACAATGCCTAAAAATTGAATCCCTGTACGTTGAGCAGCTTTGTAATCTGCCATGGCATCACCAATAAAGAGGCTGGCTGTGGGCTGGAAAGAATATTTTTCCAGAATTTCCGACACAATCACATGCTTTGCCCGGGGTGAACCATGCACTTCCTGAAAATAGGGAGCAAGACCTTTCTGCTCAACAATCAGGTTCATTTCTGCATGCGGGGTTCCGGAGACCACAAAAGCAGGAATCTTTTGTTGCTGTAAGCTTGTCAGCGATTCCATTGCACCAGGTATAAAGGGAGCCTGAATAACTTCATCCACCACCAGTTGAGAGAATTGTTGCCCAATCCTGTCTATTTCCTGTTCATCTGGATGTTGGCCAAGCAGTTCAGTCAGGTAATACCGGATTTTTTCTGAACGCGGCATGCCGCCATTATCCAGATGATATTGCACGACCTGGTGGCAGATGTCTTCACCATATTGGCTGAAAAGCTGACGAAATGCACGTGTTTTCACAGCAACTGATCTGGCGATGACACCATCAAAATCAAAAAAAACAGCCTGCCATTGTATGCTCATTTTTTGGAAAACACGTATTAATTTTCAACATGGTCATCTGGATTCTGCTCGTACTTCATTGCCAGAAGCAGGGCTTTCAGGCCCACAGCCTGGACAGCGGTTTGACATTCATCGTGGTGATAGCACCCTGCCATGACAGAGGCAAACTGAGAACCTAGAAAAAGAACTTCTGTATCCTGTTCCCGCTCAAGAATAGAGAGGCATTGCCGGGGTTGATTATCTTCCACAGCCTTGAGTATGGCGTTGAGCCATTCAAGTTTTTCTTCGGAGAAATGGAATTCCGCCATGGCCTGTGCATAGATGGAGATAATTGATGCTCGATGATCATACAAGGTGTCGGCATCGTCATTTTCAGCAGCCTCAAGAACCACGTTGATTTCATCAAGTAGATCGTCCATTTCAAAAGTTTGTTCGGACATGTGTATTCTCCTTGGAGAGGGATGCAGGTAAAGTGCAGGAACAGGCGCTCCGCAGGGAACTGGAATCCCGGGATGTTGTTGCTGCCATTTGATATACTGTCAGTATAGACTGTTGTTTCAATATTACCCAACAGTTATTGTAAGCTTTTGTGTTTCCTGTTGCTTGCCTGGGCCTGAATAGCTGTGATGGCAACCGTATTGACTATATCTGGAACCAGACACCCTCTGCTCAAGTCGTTTACCGGTTTATTGAGGCCCTGCAGGATTGGTCCTATGGCGACCGCACCTGAAGATCTTTGCACAGCTTTATAGGTGTTGTTTCCCGTATTCAGATCCGGAAAGATAAACACGGTTGCCTTTCCCGCAACCTGGCTGTCCGGCATTTTTTTACTGGCTACTGTGGCATCAATGGCCGCGTCATACTGGATAGGTCCATCGATGGGTAAGCCTGGACGGCGTTGATGGACAATATCCACAGCTTTTCGCACCATGTCAACGTCCTCCCCCTGTCCGGATTTACCGCTGGAGTAGGATAACATGGCTACCATTGGTTCAATACCGAACATAGCGGCGGTGTCCGCAGAACTTATAGCAATTTCAGCAAGTTCTTCGCTGTCTGGGTTGGGATTTACAGCGCAGTCTCCGTATACCAGAACTCTGGTATCCATACACATAAAGAAGACACTGGAGACCAGGAGTACGTCCGGCGGTGTCCGTATAATCTGGAAAGCTGGCCTGATGGTATGCTGGGTGGTGTGGGCAGCACCGGACACCATTCCATCCGCCTTGTCCAGGTAGACCATCATAGTGCCGAAATAACTTACATCGGCAATGCGATCATAAGCATACTCTGCCGTCATACCCTTGTCTTTCCGTAATTCATACAGTTTGCAGGCAAATTCATCACGCAAGGGCGATGTTTGGGGATCGATAACGTTGACATCCTGCAGCCTGAGTCCGAGTTGTGTGGCCCGGTTGTGCACCTGATCCTGATCACCAAGAATAGTGAGGTCGACGACATCACGCAGGCGGAGAATTTCCGCTGCCCGAAGAATCCGGTCGTCACTGCCTTCGGGGAGGACTATGTGCTGCTTGACCTGGCGGGCTCTCTCGAAAAGAGCATATTCAAACATCAGGGGTGATATAATGTTGGATTTTGTTACAGCAATACGTTGTCGAAGATCTTTGCTGTCCGTATGTGTCTCAAACAGTCCAAGTGCTTTGGCAATTTTCTGTTCATTTTTGGCTTGAAGCACTCCAGGGACAGAACCTGCCTGCATGGCTGTCCTGTACGTGTCTGTCTTGACACTATAAATAGGCAATGCCAGATCATCGAGGCCTTCGAGAAGTCTCATCATGGATGAAGATGGCAGAAAATTGCCAGAAAGTATAAGGCCCACAGGCGACGGGTAGGTTTTGGAGATAATGGCAGCCAGAGTGGCCAGAATGATATCCGGACGATCACCAGGGGTAATGATGAGGTCATCTTTTTCAAGAAATTCAAGGTAGTTGTTGCTGCTCATGGCGGCAACCTTTATGTCGCGAACATCGCGAAGGAGACGATTTTTGGGACCGGACAGGTAGGTAGCCTGAATTGCCGCGATGATCTGATCCATTGTGGGCATGCTCAGGCTTGGCATATTGGGCAGCAGGGATATGGGAACAGAGCCTTTGAAGGCGTTGCAGATTTTTTCCTTTTCATTGACAACAATTTCAGGAACCACTCGATTGACAAAGACAGCAACCAAAGAGGCGCGGTGCTGTTCAAAAGTATTTTCCGCTACCTGAATATTGCGGATGATTTCATCTACAGAATGGTCAAGCCCATTGGAAACGTAGATGGCAGGTGTGCCCAATTCTCTGGCAATCCGTATGCTGATATCATAATCAAATGCTTCGGAGAGGGTACTGATGTTGGGCCCTTCGCAGAGAAGGAAATCGCATTGCTCCAGGGCTTGATTGTATTTGGAAACTATTGTCCTGTAAATCCGTTGTTCCTGGCCTGATGCAAGCAGAGCCCTGGCTTCTTTATGGGTAATGCCGTGCATCTGCTCGATGGGTAACGGTACGTTATATCGCTTTTTTATCAGGTTGATATCATTATCCGTTGTCCCGTCGCCATGAACTACAGGACGGAAAAAGCCGATCCGGTCAATGTGACGGGACAACAACTCCATAATCCCCAGGGTAACCACAAGTTTTCCACTACCCTGTTCCAGACTCCCAATGTAGATGCTTCCTGTCATGTCGTATTCCTGCGTTGTTATGGAGATGAGGTGGCCTCAGGTCTCTTGATGGCGGTATGGTGAGATATATTTCACCATTTTTCTGTATATTATAATTTTCAGATTATACAGTTAACATATAGAAAACCAATTGGTTGCCCTTATTTTTATATTTTTATAAAGATAATTGATTCAATGTATGTAAGATGCCTGTCTCATTGTAAGGAACACATATTTCGCGAATGATAACATGGTGGGATACACTGGTCGCTACCTGTGAATACTTTCGCTTACATACACCTGGAGCATCGGTCGTCGGTGCAAAAAGGAACGTGAAGTTCTACCAGCATGAGGGAGTAACCGTATGTTTGAATCTGCAGAGTTAGGCCATAAGATTAAGAAATCAGAGTATAAAAAGGAAGTTCCTGTCCTGCGGGAAGCTCTCCTCAACGTACAGCTTGAACTGGTCGAGTCAGCCGATTTTCAGGTAATCATTCTTGTTGGCGGGTTGGACGGAGCAGGGCGCGGAGCCACTGTAAATCTGTTGAATGAATGGATGGATCCCCGCCATATTCAAACCCACGGCATGGGTGAGCCCACAGACGAAGAAATGGATCGCCCCATGATGTGGCGGTTCTGGAGAGCTTTGCCACCCAAAGGTAAAATAGGTGTTTTTCTGGGATCCTGGTACACATGGCCCATGCTGAACAGAGCCTATGGCAGAACCAAAGATGCGGATCTGGAGCAGAGTCTTGAGCGGGCAAAGAATTTAGAAAAAATGTTGGTGGATGAGGGCGCTCTGCTGCTGAAATTCTGGTTTCATCTTTCCAAGGAAAAACAGGAGAAAAGGCTGAAATCCCTGGAGAAGGACCCTTTAACTCGCTGGAAGGTATCCAAGCGGGATTGGAAGCACTTTAAAATGTACGATACATTTCATGAGGTGCATGAAAAGGTCATCCGCCATACCTCAACCGCAGAAGCTCCCTGGTTGATTATTGAAGGAGAGGATGCTCGCTACCGGAATTTGACAGTTGGTAAGTTGATCCTGAATGCCATTCAGGAGCGACTGGACCTGAAGACTCAACCGTCACAGGAAATTCTTGCTCCTCCTCTTATGCCCTCCATTGATAATCTCAATGTCCTCAAGATGTTGGACATGACGCAATCTCTGGACAAAGAAAAATACAGTATACAGCTGAAAAAGTACCAGAGAAAACTGAACCTGTTAACCAGGGACCCTAAATTTAAATATACCTCAGTACTGGCTGTGTTCGAGGGTAATGACGCAGCCGGCAAGGGAGGGGCCATACGTCGCATCACCGGGGCGCTCGATGCACGCTGGTATCAGGTTATTCCCATTGCAGCACCTACAGAAGAGGAACGGGCTCAACCGTATCTTTGGAGATTCTGGAGGCATCTGCCACGCAAAGGCCGGGTAACCATATTTGATCGCTCCTGGTATGGCCGGGTACTGGTGGAGCGGGTGGAACAGTTTTGTTCAGAATCTGACTGGATGCGGGCCTATAGCGAAATCAACGAGTTTGAGGCACAACTTGCCCGACATCGTATTGTGGTGGTCAAGTTCTGGTTGTCTATCACCAATGATGAGCAGCTGCGAAGGTTTCATGATCGGGAACAGACAGGATTCAAGCGGTTCAAAATCACCGATGAAGACTGGCGTAATCGCGATAAATGGGAACAATACGAGCTGGCTGTTTCAGATATGGTAGATCGTACAAGCACTTTTTACGCCCCCTGGACTCTGGTGGAGGCGAACAGCAAATATTTTGCCCGGATCAAAGTGCTCAAAACTCTGTGCGAAAGAATCGAGGACAAACTGAAAGAAATATATGATCAAGGTATTGATTATCTGGAGAAGCCGAAAAAAAAGAAGTGAGGGGTAGAACGTATCCAGGAGTCTGTCCATAGCTGAGAATTTTTGTTCAAGTGTATCTGCTCACAGTGCCTCTGACCTTTCCGCGAGTCATTCCTTTTTATCCCGCAGCATATCCATGAAAGCCAGGGCTGCATTGGAGAGAATACGTTGCCTGTGGTGCAACAGGCCCAGATTTCTGGTGCACTGGAATCCGCTGATATTGTAGCAGTGCAGGGAACTGTTGCCCATGCTGGCAGGAAGAACCGACCAGCCAATGCCCGCTGTGACCAGCATTCTGATGGTTTCAAAGCTGTCAGCAGTTTCCGTACGTTCAGCTGTGGCTCCGATGGCTTCGAGGGATTTATGAATAAGGATGCTGGTGCTGGTGGTCTCTGCAGGCAGGATGATGGGGTAATGGGTCAACTCTGCAGGCAGGTTTTTCTTTTTTGTTACAGGGTGGTGGGTTGCCGTCATGATAACCATGGGATCCTTCCAGAGTCTTTCTGCAATAATTTTTTCTGGCAGAAAGTCTGGAAGGGTTACCACCGCGACTTCGCACGTGCCATCCTGTACCATTTTGATTCCCTGCTCTGAATCAGTAAATTTCACATGAAGTTGTACTTCCGGATATGTGCAGCAATACTTCTGCAGAGATTGCGGAAGTCTGTGCAGTCCGATATGGTGGCTGGTGGCAATTGTGAGTTCACCCTGTATGGTTGTGCCAAGATTGGCAACCATCTTTTTTGCCTCTGTAATTTCAAGCAGGATTTTATGGGCATGTGGCAGAAGAACCTTACCCGCTTCAGTGAGAAGAACGGTGTTGCCAAGTCTGTTAAAAAGTTTACTTCCTAGATCGGTTTCGAGATTGGCTATACGCTTGCTGATTGCAGGTTGGGTTACCAAAAGTCGTTCCGCAGCAACCGAAAACGATCCTTCTTCCGCTACCATCAAAAATGCTTTGAGCCCATGGAGGTCCATTGGAGTTATTCCATCTTGGAATGATTTGTTCGATAATTATAAGAATAATGTATTTAACACGTTGGAGAAATATTTTGCAAGTACGGAGCTTTTTTGCAGAGTTCATACTGAACCTGGCAAATGCTTGACAAATGGAATGTATCGAGGAGGCTGCAACGATTCTGTCGTTCGCTCGGAGGATTTAAGGGTCGCGGAAAATATTAAATATCCAAAAATTGCGTAGGATATCGGTTTGGTAACGTTGTTGCGTCAATGGTTCCATACTGGCCGTATTGAACCATTGACGCGACGACGTTACCGAGTTGAGAGAAAAGCAAGATTGGAATATTTATTTTTTCCGTGACCCTAAGCCACTGCTTCTCTGTTTGACAGGTATGTATGCGACGCTGCCAAACAGAGAAAAACCAGAAGCACAAGTACTAACCGCGGAAGTGAAGCAATTATATGGTCAGGCTTTCTTCCACAAGATTTTTATGCAGTGCAGTAATGGCCTTTTGAAAGTCTTTTTCTTCCACCACAAACTGTACATCAATCTGGCGCATACATTTATGGAGTCCCAGGATTTCTACTCCGGCATTGGCCAACGCATGAACAGCAGTGGGTAACACCCAGGTATCTGCCATATTTGTTCCGATCAGTGATACCAGGGCAACTTTTCTAACCATAATATCCGCGTTTGGAAAAGATTTCTGAATTGCCTCGCTGAGTTTCCTTATATCTTCCAACGGCGCAGCTACATAGTGGGTCAGGGTGTTGGCGTTGGTATCCTTGGCAAGATAACGGATTTTTCTTTCGGTAAAATGCTGCAGCAATTCTGCGTCGTGGTCCCAGCGGCCAACCATATCCTGATCCCATACTTCAATGCCCGTAACTCCCCGTCTTCCAGCAATGATTTCCACCTTGGCCTCAGGGCTTCTATACACATTGGTGATCAGGGTTCCTGGGTGCTCAGGTTCAAAGACGTTTTTCACGCGTAGCGGAATATCGTCCCTGCGCATGCCTTTGGCGGCTCCTGGATGTATGGCTTCCATACCAAGATCAGAGAGTTGATCGGCGACATCATAATTTGTGTCTCCGATAACTTCCACTCGATCTTCACCAACTATTTTGGGATCACCACTGCTTAAGTGGTATTCTTTATGGATAACTCCCTCTTTTGCCTTGGTCAAAACGCATATCTTGGAAAAAGTAATTTCTGTATAACCGCGGTCATACGTGCCCATGATGCCTTCTTTACATTGCGTATACCCTGTGGCTATGGGAAGTTCTGTTTTCAGGTCTATGTCATCAAAGTATTTATGGATTTTTTCCTCAAAGCCGAGCTGCTCGGTTTCCATCCAACCTGAAAGGTCAACAAAGCGGGCATTGATCCCTTTGTTTTTCAGAATCAGGTACGTGTTATAGGCGCTGTGTGCTTCACCAATGGCAGAGAGCATTTCACGGACCGTCATCAGATGTTCATCCAGCTGGAAATGTCCGAATGAACAAAGACGGGTGAGATCAAGGAGGCAACTGCGCGCGCCCTCGATCCGTTCTTTGACAAATCTGTCTGCCTGTATAACGTCAAGGCCCAGGGATTCAAATCCCTTATTGATATTGCACATATGCTGGCAGACTCTGGTGATGGCGTCACTCCAGGCCCAGGAATCGTTATTTTTTGAAAAGAGGCTGTATATTCCAGACTGCTGCGTTTTTTTATGCTCTAATAACTCATTGGTAATTCCTGCATAGGCTGATACTACTATGATTCTATTGTATAATTGCCCGTTTTTACGGTGTCCTACCAGAACATTGTCAAGCACCTTGTCAAACTGGCTCATGGAGGTGCCGCCAATTTTTTCTACAGTATGGGAAGGCATGGGTTATTCCTTGACCAGTTCATATGAGCCGTCGCTGTCATGTGTTTCTCGACCAGTGACTGGAGGGCTGAAGGCACAGATCAGGCGCATATCTTCGGATCCTCCCCGTAAGACGTGCTTATCATGCTCATTCAGCGCATATAAAATGCCGTCTTTGAGAGTGTGAACTTCGCCGGTAGCTAAATCTTCAATTGTGCCATTACCTGCAACACAATAGACAGCTTCCAGATGGTTTTTATACCAAAGACGCAGTTCAGCACCGGCTGGAATAATGGTTTCGTGAAAGGAGAATCCCATATTATCTTTCTTCAGTAAAAGCCGACGGGAAGTCCAGGTTTCTGTTTGTACTTCTCGCTCACTGCCAATAATATCTTGTATATCTCTGATAATCATTAGAACTCACCTTTGAGGTTATCTTGTTTTTCCTGGAGTATTTCTGCAATGGATTGTTTGACAATGCCTATGCCTTTAAGCAAGGTTTCTTCGTCAATAACAAGGGGGGGTAAAAATTTGAGAACTTGGTCTTCAGCGCCAGCCAATTCAATGACAAGGCCGTTTTCGAAACACCGTTCTGAAATTTGATTTGAAAGTCCGCGTTCAGGAATTTCAAACCCATAGATCATACCCCGACCACGAACCGAAGCGTTCAGTTCAGGAAACTCCTTAGCGATGGTGTTGAGTTCCCGGTCCAGCACCGCTCCTTTGTATTGAATGGCTTCTGAAAGATCGTTTGTGTCCCAGTAACTTAACGCCTGGGTTGATGCTACAAAAGCAAGGTTGTTGCCACGAAAGGTTCCTGTATGTTCACCTGGTTTCCATTGATCCAGGTCAGGACGCAAGAGAATAAATGCCAGGGGCAAACCACCACCGATAGCCTTGGAAAGACAGATGATGTCTGGTTTAATACCAGCCTCTTCAAAACTGAAGAAATCTCCGGAGCGACCGTTTCCGACCTGAATGTCATCCACAATTAATAGGATATCAAACTCATAGCATATCTCTGAGAGCTCTTTCAGCCATCGCCTGGAGGCAATGTTAACCCCGCCTTCAGCCTGGATGGTTTCCAGGATAACTGCAGCAGGTAAATCCAGACCACTGGAGTTATCTTCGAGCATGCGCCTGAAAAGTGCCAGTGTATTACAGTCCGGACCGAGATAGTTGTCGTAGGGCATGAAACTTACATTGGAGCGGCTGATATATGCCTCGTCACGATAATGATTATTGCCGGTGATGGCCAATGAGCCCATGGTGAGCCCATGATATCCATTGGTAAAGCAGACAATATTGGAACGTCCCTTGACCATTCTGGCCAGCTTGAGAGCTGTTTCCACCGCATTGGTACCCGTGGGACCGGTAAATTGGAGTTTGTAATCAAGCTGTCTGGGTTCCAGGATGGTCTCTGTAAACTTGTAGAGAAAATTTTTCTTTGCAGTTGTTGCCATGTCAAGGCCGTGCAATACACCGTCATTTTGCAGGTATTCAATCATGGCATTGCTGATCATTTTGTTATTGTGGCCATAATTCAGTGTGCCGGCGCCGGCGAAAAAATCGATGTATTCCTTATCCATCTCGTCAACGAGCATTGCTCCCTTTGCTGACTTGAAGATGACAGGAAACGAACGGATATAGCCGCGGACACGTGATTCCATATTTTCGAAAATACGCATATTTTGCCTCTTAGTATAAAAATGAAATGATGTAGTTTGCTTTAAGATGGTTTCTGTTTCAGTAAGTTTACTCTGCGTGTATTTCTCAAAGCGGTGTGGGCAAGTCCACTATTGGATCGCCCAGTGGAATGACTTGTTAAAATCATTATGAAATGCAGTCTGTTAAGCTGTTGTGAAGGTTAGAAGAAATGTAGATTAATGCCTGTCCATAAACGGTTTTTTCACCAATTTTTGCGTTATGCTCAACATTGTATCCTCGAAGGGAACACTCCGATATCCTACTAAATTTTGAATATTTATTATTTTCCGCGATCCTAAACCTGAGCAAAAAACCTTATTTATGGGCAGATACAGGCTCGTCAGTAAAAGGTCCTATTCGCATGAGATATTCAGCCTCTTCACCTTGCCCCAATTCCTCTTTATGGAAAAAAGGTTCAGCTGAGAAGTGGTATTTTGTATGAAGAGCTGGGCCAAGGGAACTGAATACCTTAATGGAAGCGGTATTCTCTCGTGTGATGGTTGACTCCAGAAAACGTGGCTTGCACTGGTTCACAAGGGCAAGCAACATCTCTTTACCTACTCCCTTTCCCTGATATTGCCGGGCAACACCAATTTGCCAGACAAAAAGTGTTTCAGGTGAACTGGGAGGCGTGTAGCCAATGACATAGGCAACTATCTCACTTTCCTTTTCACCAACGATGCAGGTTTCAGGGAAATGACGGGACATCAAAGTGTATGCGTAGGTGGAGTTGACGGAGAGTACTCCTGTTTCCTCTGCTATGGCATGTATCCGGGGGCCGTCTTGACTTGTTGGGCGTCTATAAAGAATTCCAGTTGACATATGTATATTTGTTTTCAGTTAGTTACAGGCAGTTTCTCAAAAGAACGGGTCGCAGTTATCATTGCAGAGCAATGAATGCTGTTCTTTATGGGAATCTTGGCATTGACTTGGATTGGGATCCGAACGGAAATGGGGGTCAACTCTTGAATCAGATTTGCATATGATTTTTTGTAATGTGTTTTTAGCAACAATTTTGTGATTAAGTTTTCAAATCATACATAAATGTTACATATATAGATATATTTTTCAAGAAAATAATTTTTGATAAAATTGTTTTGTGTAAAAATAAACACAAAGGCACTTGTATTTCAGACTAGGCTTTTTTGCAAAGGAAACAATGTCAGGCTCAATAAAATATGTATGTATTTTAAATTGTTGCCTGCTCTGTGCCAGATTAGGCTGCTGATTGTTTCAGGCTGAGACGAGGCAATAGATGCGGGTAGATGGTAACCTGAGCTTATTTAAAAGTATGGCAAATTTGGAGGAGAGGGCAGGGGGGCGGATGCAGGTAGTGAAGTAACCGGAGGCGTGTGGTTTGGATACTTTGCTCTATGTAGCCTTTATGAATTACCGCCGCACTTTCAGCAACAGGCAGGTAACTGATCACAGACTCCACGAAGTCTCCCGCTGGTCGCTAACCTGCGAAAAACCGCGCTTGCACAAATCTGAAGCACCCGTGACCAGTTACGACTCAGAACTAACCGAAATATCAGTGTTGTTACCCACGTGATCAGTTGTACAGGCAGGGCATCTACAACGTCATGGGTGATTTAAAGATGCATCCTCCAACTGAAAAAAATGGAAGATGCTGTGCTAGGCGCAGCACCTTCCAAAAACGTGGTTTATTGGGCTATGCCATGTACTATTGTTGCACTGCGGCTTGGGATTGCAGGGAGACTGGAAGTTTGTGCAACATATCCTGGGAAGGAACCCTCACGGGAATGAATGGAGGCTGGCCCATGGATTCGAGAACTTTTAATCCGCCTTCCTTGTCAAACAGATATGCGAGAAAGGCTTCTGCGGCTTCTTTGTTGGCTGCATTATCCAACATGGTAATACCGTAGGTGATGGATTTACCAATGCGGTCAATGGTGGTACCGGGTTTTTTGCCGGACACTGTAACCTTGGCTTGCTTATAAATCGGTGTCATTTTGTAATTGCCAAGGTTGATATGATCATCCAGGGTAATGTATTTCAGATTATGTTGCACTGCAACTGAGAGATATTCCCATGCGTAATCCATGCTACCGGATTGGAGAAGCGAGATGAGTTCTGCAGCTTTGGGCAGCACATTTTTTTCAGGGCGATTGGCCAGGAGCTGGGCGTTTAATCCTGGGATATTATAAAAAATTTCAGCTAGCTGTAAAACCATGAGGGCGCGATACCCGCAAGGATCCAGGTTGGGATCTGAGTGTCCCCAGGCGACTCCTTTGCGTTGCAGTATTTCATACCAGTTGTCAGCATTGATTTCGTCTGCGAATTTTGATTTGTCTGTATAACAGAGAACCAATTGATTAGAAGCAAAACGGACATTCCAGGATGCAAATTTCGGAATAAGGTTTTTGTCAATCACCACGTAATCTGCAGAGGCCATGATATCTGCAGGTTTACCTTCCTCTGAGATCATGCGTGCCATCTTGGTGGATCCACCAGCTTCCCGCAGGATATCAACCTTTGGGTATTTTGCTTCAAAAGCTTTTTCCATTTCCGCAAAAGGAACGGAAAGCGATCCGGCGTGAAAGATAACCAGTTTACCGGACGGTTCCGCATTTGCCAGAGCGGCGGCGATGAGCAGAAATGCCAACGCGAATGCCATCAGTTCCAACAGATTTTTTAGCATAATAGCCTCATAGAAATAAATTTGTAGAAGTAGATACAGCCTGATCGATTGCTGATGCTATGTTAGCATTTTTATGCGTCTTATCAAGTACCTCAAAGTGGCACTCTGGTAGTTTATTATGAATAAAGAAGAGAGAGCCCTCTGCGTAACGTTGAAAAACTACAGATAATATTGGTGACTGTTTCAAATGTGGGATCTTGGATGAAAGAAAAGTCTTTTGTTATTTTTGTAATTGGTCTTCGTTTTGATGGTGTTCAAATGCCAGGGCTTTTTACAGTGCCCTTTGCAGAATATGTCGGAGGTCGTTTTCAGTCAGGGCAATGGGGTTGCCTTTCATGCTGCTGGCATTTTGAGCAGCCTGGAGGAGCGCTGTGACGTTGTCCATGGAAAAACCATATGCTGCCAGGCCGGGAATTGAAAATTGTTTGCAGAAGGCAAGGAGTTGTTTTGGTCCTTCATGGATATCTGCATCGGGGTTGCCAGTTATCATTGCAGCGATGTGCTGGTAGCGGGCAAGAGCACTGTTTTCAGGCTCTCTCTCCAGCATGGCCTCAATATTAATCGCCATGACATGTGGCAGCAGCGCAGCACAGATCCCACCGTGTGGAGCATCGTACATTCCGCCAAAAGGGCCGGCAATGCCGTGGACAGCACCCAACTTGGCATTGGCCAGTGCCAGGCCTCCATAAAGACTTGCCAGGGCCATATTACTTCTGGCCTGGATATCAGAGCCGTTTGTACAGGCACGGGGAAGTGCTGAAAATGCGCGTTTGAGACCATCGATACAGAGCTGGTCTGTAAGGGGTGAGTTTTGAAGGGAGACATAAGGTTCCAGCACCTGGGTCAAAGCGTCCATGCCGGTTAATACAGTAATTGCAGGGGGCATGGTTATTGTCAGTTCCGGATCTACTAACGCTACCCTGGGGAGCATACGCGGACTTCGCAGGCTTACTTTCAGTCGGTGTTCCGGTGAACCGATGACAGCATTGGCTGTCACTTCCGCACCGGTTCCTGCGGTGGTCGGGACTGCGATATAGGGTAATGGGTCTGCCAGCAGAGGTTTGCCCCGGCCAATGATTTCCAGGTAATCGGTTATATCGCCGGGGTTGTTTACCAGGGTAGCCACCGCCTTACCCGTGTCCAGTACACTGCCGCCTCCAATGCCTATTACCAGGTCGCATTCGTTCTGATGACAGGATGTCACACCGCTGGCAACCGTATTTATGGTCGGCTCTATGTGTACGGGATATTCGTGGATATGCAGCCCCTTGCTGCGAAGCATATCGATCAGGGGTTGGTGGCGCTCCATACTCTTTCCATGAACCAGAAAAACCTTTGCTCCAAACTGCAGAGCAGTGTCTCCCAGCTGTAGGTGTGTACCTGGGCCGAAAATGATTTTGCCGGCTGTGGAAAAGGTAAAGGCTTTGGGTGGTTCAACGGGTTGTATCATGCTGTGTACCTGGACGAAAATTGGTTGTCATGCTGCGGAAATGCGCAAGGTCATCATCGTTGTACTGCCCACTGAATCGTAGTTTGATGTATAAATGTACAATCGGCGCTGCCTGGTCGTAAAGGTCCTGCCTCTGTTTTTTGATTTTTTCCAGAAAGAGTATAGGGCCCTGACTTGGAAGCCTCCCAACCCCTGCGCGCTGCATTTTTGTACAGAATGTGGACCAGTACTGGCTTACTTTATCCTGTTCCTGTTTTTTGGGCCGTAAAAAAACCAGGTTCAGGAAAAATGTGGCCCCGAGAAGGACCGCGGCAATAAACACTATTTGTACGATACCTTTATTGAGTGAAATATTGATACCGATTTTGGAGAAAAGGCTTCTCTGGCTGGATATGGAATATTCCATGACCCACATGTTCCATTTGTTATTGGCAAAATCCCACATGTTGCGTACACCCGTAAACCACTGGGGGACTTCATGAAAACCCAGTCGGGAGAGCCATGAGGCTTGAGTATCATCCTGTATTGCCTGTTCTGCGCTCAGGTTTGCTCTTTCCGGGGCGACTATGGTGGTCGGATCAACTCTTTGCCAGATATTTTCGTCGTTGAGCACTTCCACCCAGGCGTGGGCGTCTGATTGGCGGATAATCCAGTAATCGCCCATGGGATTTTTTGCTCCGCCGAGATAGCCGCCAACCAGTCTTGCCGGGACATCAGCTGCCCGCAGGAGAAATGCCAGGGACGTTGCAAAATGTTCGCAGAAGCCGCTTCGACTGGAGAACAAAAAGTAGTCTATGGGATCCCCCTGCATGGAAACAGGTATGGCACCTGGTTTCAGGGTATAGACAATGTTCTGGGTTTTGAAGAATTGAATTGCTTTTTCAACTATTTCCATTCTGGAACCAGCTACCTGAGACCATTGCCTGGCAAGGTCACGTGCCCTGGGATTTCCTGTGGAGGGAAGGGATAATGCCAGGTCTATATTTGGTGACCTGGCTTGGGAACGGGCCCCCAGATATGATTCCACCGTATAATTGAAACGGCTGCTCACAGGCCTGCGTCTGTACAGGGAGTGATCATCGCGTAGCCAACTCCAGGAGGCTTGCAGCTGAGTGGGTAGGTCGATACCAAAGAGCCACTGCTGGTTGTGGGGTTCCAGGGTTACGTTGTAGCGAATTTTTCGTGTTCCTTTCTGGAACTGGCTGGCTGCTCCACGGCTGCGGTTTCCCCTTTTCCATGTCTGGCCGTCAAAATTCCAAAGTACGATACCCCGCCAGTAGAGCTGGTCTTGCGGGGGAGGATCAGAGGTAAAGGTAACTCGAAAGGCAACTTTATCGCTTTGAGCCAGAGAAGCCACGGTGCCTAAAGATATGGTGTCGCTGAACCCGGTTTTGTTTTGCAGTAGCTCCGGTCTGCCCCAGAAGCCTGTCTGAATGCGGGGGAAGACGAGAAAGAGGATAATCATGAAAGGAAACGCCCGCAACGCCAGCTGAAAGGAGAGTGAAAAAGCTGGAGAAAGTTGTAGTTCCGGATACTGAATATGGATAAGCACTGCTGTGTTGAACAGGACCGTGAACAGAATATAAAAAGTGGCAATGATGGAATCATTGAAAAACATACCGCTGACAATGATGAAATAGCAGAGGATGACGGCGATAACACCATCTTGTAGCTTTTTCAGTTCAAAGAGTTTCAGGGCTATCATTAGAGTGAGAAGGGCAACAAAGGCCTCCACGGTCAGACCTTCATGGGTGAGTACCGCCATGATGAACAGGATCGTACCCAGGACAGTCCGGACTTTCAAACCAGGTATGGGCCAGCCTTTATACAGGGAACCCAGATGATATCCCCACATGCAAATACAGATCAGTGTTGCAATGACGGATATGTTAATCAGGTGGGGAAGGGTGCACAGGATAACTGTGTAAAGAATGGGAAGGGTTTGGCTGCGGTCGGAATGACTGTTCATTGTCCGTAGAGACTCAGGGCTTTAAGGCAGGAAGATGTATGAGGTGCACCTTGTGACGGCTCAAGGAGTTGCGATCCCAACCGGAGGCCAAATGGGATTCCCCTGGCATCAGCAGTGAGGATCATCTGGCAGAGTCTGGAGAGTTTGAACTCCAGATCTTTTCCTGGAATATCCTGAAGTGAAAAGAGCGAACTACCTGAAGTTTGCTCCTCAAAAAATTTCGAATGCAGCCCTTTTCCTCCAGCCAGACTTTTCCAATGGATTTGCCGAGGCGTATCGCCTGGTTTATAGGCGAGCAGGCCGGAAAAATCCTTGCCTTTGGAGCGTTCCTGCTGGTGTTGATCTTCATCTGAACCTGTGCCGGTCTCAGTGTGTAAAGGCCCGGCAATGGGGGTGGGATAGACCAGGCAGGAGAGCGAAACAGGGGCTTCCGTTCGCCAGGTGAACAGGCCAAGGGGGAAACTGGTGGAGAGAAAAATTCTGTTCACCTGCAGTATTCCTCTGCTTTTTGCGGGCAGGGCAAGTTGTGTGCTGGCAGCAAGATTATGAGTGAGGTTCAGTTGTTGGCGGTGATGATGATCAAGGGCGGCTACTACTCCGTATCGTTTCCCTTCCCTTGCCTGCAGATGAATATTGAATCGGGTGGTCTGGCCTGCAAATACTGGTCTGCCATTTCCCCCTGAAACAGTAATGTTACGCAGATTACGATAGGTCAACATGATTGAAACCAGGAACATGGAGCTGAGAAGAAACGTCAACAGATACCCCAGATTATTGTTATGGTTGATTGAGCCTATGAGCAGTGCCGTCAACATCCCGAAAAATATCACCCCGTACAGGGTCGGATGAAACCGGTATGTAACGGTTTTGATGCGAATGGCTGGCATGAACTTGTGCAGCCTGTCAGAGGTGAAATATTGTTGAATGGCAGAGACGACGGATGTACTCATGTTGGTACCGCAACAGCTTGAAAAGAGGTAACAAGGTCATCAAACGGCATTTCCGTCATGGTATCGGTCTGGTGTAGTCTGTGAATTGCCACATAGGGCAGTACCTGCTGGATATCTTCTGGAATCACGTAATCCCTTCCACTGATCAGTGCCCAGGCCTGTCCCGCCCGAGCCAGGGAAAGGCCTGCACGGGGAGAAAGACCCAGGGAGAAAAGGCCGCTGTTTCTACTATATTCCAGCAGGTTCTGGATGTAGGTTACCAGAGGATCTGAAAGATGAACGTTCATCACCATCTGCTGCAGGTTAAGTACTTGATCCGGCCCAAGCAACGGTTGTGCTTTGGCAACTTCATCCTGAATTCCTCCCCCGCGCAGCAATCTGTTTTCCGCTTCTTTGCTCGGGTAGCCGATGGATATGCGAAACAGGAATCTATCCAACTGGGACTCTGGCAGCGGATAGGTGCCTGCCTGTTCCAGGGGGTTTTGGGTGGCCATAACAAAAAATGGGTTGGGCAGCATCCTGGTCTCTCCTTCAATGGATACCTGATGCTCTTCCATGGCCTCCAGCAGGGCACTCTGGGTCTTGGGAGTGGTTCTGTTGATTTCATCTGCCAGTAGAATCTGGGTGAAGACCGGACCTTTGTGAAAGGAAAACGAGCCGCTTTTCGGGTCAAAAACAGCCACTCCCAGAATGTCGCCTGGCAGCATATCGTTGGTGCATTGAATACGCTGGAATTCCAAACCTAAAATTCGGGCCAGCACTTTTGCCAGGGTGGTTTTACCTATACCTGGAATATCTTCTATAAGCAGATGCCCCTGGGCAAGAAGGCAGCACAGCGACAGTTTAACCTGCAGTTCCTTTCCCAGAACATAACTGCTCACCCGTTGTTCGAGGGAAGAGAAAATGGCGGCTAATTCTTTTTTATCATGAAATACATCGTGATTTTCTTTGGAGGTTGTGGGCACACTCATTGAATTTTCTGTATATGATTTTGATATGAAATTTAGGGTCGCGGAAAATAATAAATATCCAAAAATTGCGTAGGATACCGGTTTGGTAACGTCGTCGCGTCAATGGTTCCATACTGGCCGTATTGAGCCATTGACGTGACGACGTTACCGAGTTGAGAGACAAGCAAGATTGGATAATCTATTTTTTCTGTGACCCTTATATGTGTCTTGCTGTTATGCCCCAGGGCATATCATGAGTCAGGGTTCACTTTGATTATAAAAGAACAGGGGCAAAATCTGAAAGCTGTATTTGGTTTTTTATAAGCTGAATCAACTAAAGCTCAAAATCTGATTTCAGATAATTCAGTAACAGCAAAGAACTTGATCATAGAGACTCCACGAAGTCTCCCGCTGGTCGCTTATCTCTTTAAACGATAGCGATTTCACGCATGGATAGGCCAACGGAGCCTGCACTTACCTAAACTTGAGCAAAACTCCTCATTTCTGGACAAACACTCGTTATGGATACTTCCGGCGATGGGGAAAAAAACATTGACATAGGATGTGTTTTTTTGTATTTGGCTAAATTGGTTGGGCCAATTTTTTTTCAATGTAATGCTATGCAGAAAATACGACACGATCAAGTAGTACGAAAAATAGAAGAATTTATTGCCTGCGGTCAGTTCAAAGCAGGGGAACGTATCCCACCGGAACGTGACCTGGCGGATCATTTTCAGGTTTCGCGTAATACTATCCGAGAAGCGATCAAAGCCCTGGCTGAGAAAGGTGTATTGGTAAGTCGCCGTGGTGCCGGAACCTTTGTGGCTCAGGGAGCCCTGGCATGCGTGGTCTATGGTTTTACTCGACGTCATAAACGGCTGACGGAAATTTTTGAGTTGAGAAATCTTCTGGAACCTCAGATCGCCCGTCTTGCAGCCAGGAGGATAACCTCTGAGCAGATTGAAATTCTCAAGGGTATTGTGCAGCAGCAGCGAGAGAATCTGGAAGACAAAACAATCCAGGCAATGCTTGATGACCAGTTTCATTCCCTGATAGTACAGGCAGCTGGAAATACGGTTCTTAGTGAACTGTATGACGCTTTGCACGGGGCACTGACCGAGAGCCGCTCCCAGGAACTGCAAAGTTATGAACGCAATGTACGTTCCATGGAATACCATGGCAGGTTGGTAGAAGCACTGGAGGCACATGCTGAATCACAGGCCGCGACTATAATGCGTGAGCACATGCAGCAGGTGGAATCCAATTTTGAACAGCTTGTCAGGGCACAGCATCACACTGATGGAACTGAGCATTTGCTCGAAAATGATGCGGAACCGCATGCTAACAAGAAATTGTAATACAGTTATGTTGTCTGAATATACGCAGTCCGTATAAAAACTCAAAGCGTTTACAGGTGTACCTGTGGAGTCTCTGTGAATGCTTACAGGTAAACACAGGAGAAAATCATGAAAGAAGTCTTAGATGCAGCACGTGAAAAAATGAAAGGCTATTGCCGGGTTTGTCCCCAGTGTAACGGCAAGGCCTGCGTGGGAGAGGTTCCCGGCATGGGCGGGCTTGGTACCGGCTCTTCCTTTGCCGCTAATCTCGAGGCACTGGCAAAGTATCGGTTTAATATGCGCCTTATCCATGACGTGACAAAACCTGACACCAGCATTGATTTTCTGGGGCGAAAACTATCCATGCCCGTACTGGCCGCCCCCATTGGCGGTGTGAGTTTTAATATGGGCGGAGGTATCACTGAAGAGGAATATACCGATGCGGTTATCGGAGGTTGCGTAGCAGCAGGAACCCTCGGCTGTACAGGTGACGGCGTACCTGATTTTATCCATGAATCAGGCTTTGGTTCTATTACAAAGAATCAGGGACAGGGAATCCCCTTTATTAAACCCTGGGAAGACGAAGAATTTTACCAGAAACTGGAAAAAGCACAGCAAACAGGGATCGATACCTTTGGTATGGATATTGATGCTGCAGGTCTGGTTACCCTGCGTGAAATGGGAAGACCTGTTTCTCCTAAAAACCCCTCACAGTTACGCAAAATTATTCAATCCACATCGCTCAAGTTCATTCTTAAAGGCGTGATGACTGTGGATGAAGCAGTGTTGGCTGCAGAAGTGGGTGTTGATGCCATTGTTGTGTCCAATCATGGGGGGCGAGTTCTGGATTTCTCTCCAGGATCGGCAGATGTGCTGGAAGACATTGCTGACGCAGTGAAAGGTAAAGTTACCATTCTTGCCGATGGCGGTGTACGAAGCGGCGCAGATGTATTGAAGCTGCTTGCCCTGGGGGCGGATGCTGTTATGATTGGCCGTCCCATTTCTGTGGCAGCCGTGGGCGGTCTGCAGCAGGGCGTGGAGAGCTATCTGGCCAAGATCAAGGGCGAGCTAATTCAGTCCATGGTGCTTACCGGCACAGCTACGGCTTCCATGGTGAGCAAAGAAATTTTGTATTCCTGATCAGGGAGAAGCGAGACATTATGGAAATTATACTTCTCTATTTAGCTCTTGGGGCCTTTGGCGGCGTGCTTGCAGGACTCCTCGGCATTGGTGGCGGATTGGTTATTGTACCCATGCTCACCTTCAGCTTTGCGGCCCAGGGTATTCCCCATGAGCACATTCTGCACCTGGCGTTGGGAACTTCACTGACTTCAATCATTTTTACGTCCATTTCCAGCCTGCTGGCCCACCATAAGCGTGGAGCAGTTATTTGGCCCACTGTGATCAGTCTTACCCCTGGAATCCTGATCGGCACCTTTTTCGGTACCTGGGTGGCAGCGCAGTTGTCCACCAATTTTCTGAAAATCTTTTTCGGGGTTTTTCTGCTTTACGTGGCTACGCAGATGCTGCTGGGCATTAAACCCAAGGCATCTCGGGAATTGCCAGGCACCACCGGTATGTTTGCCTCTGGCAGCATCATCGGTATCTTTTCCAGCCTGGTGGGAATTGGCGGAGGCACTTTGTCTGTTCCTTTCCTGGTGTTTCACAATACAGCCATGCACAAGGCAATTGGTACAGCAGCTGCCATTGGCCTGCCCATTGCCCTGGCCGGCTCTGCAGGCAATATCCTCAACGGCTGGTCTGCAGAAGGGCTTCCAGCCGGATGCATCGGCTATGTATATTTGACAGCACTGATCGGTATTGTGGCAGCCAGTGTCTGCACTGCCCCCCTAGGTGCAAAACTGGCCCATAGCCTGCCCGTGGCAAAGTTAAAACGAATTTTTGCCATTCTTTTGTATGTGGTGGGAATTAAGATGTTGATCGGTGGGTTATAAAACGGGAATAAAAAGAAACCTGGCAGGGGGAAATCTCCCTGCCAGGTATGGTATTATCTCCAAAATACATTCACTTGTAACTGATCACAGTTCCTCCATCTTCAGCACAGCTTTGCCGCAGCCAATAATCGCAAAATTCTTTTTAGCCGCAAGCAGTTATTATATGCATCTGCGCTATGGGAGAAGGGTACTGAAATGCTCTTCCAGTCTTTGACACGGTCGCCACAGATACCATCCCTTGGAAGTATGACAGGGAGATTTTCCATGGCATAAAGAGAAGCTTTGGAGTATGGAACAGAAAAATGCTCACTGATTAATTCAAGATGGTTCCCTTCTATGTTTACAGCTCTGGTTACTATTTTTACCACCAGTTTTATGATAGCCCTTTCCGGAGCTCTCATGCCCGGACCCGTACTGACAGTTACCGTGACTGAAAGTACTCGACGGGGAGCTTTTGCCGGGCCATTGATGATGCTTGGGCACGGAATCCTTGAGCTTGCCCTGATCGTGGCTCTTTTGGCAGGACTGGCACCTTTGCTCAATCAGGATAAGGTCTTTATAACTGTTTCTGTTGTGGGGGGAGTAATCCTTCTGTGGATGGGAGTGAGTATGCTTCGTCAGTTGCCTGATACTTCACTTACCGTGGAAGCATCATCGGATAAATCCAGAAATCTGGTACTGGCCGGTATCCTGCTGAGTCTTGCCAACCCATACTGGTTAATCTGGTGGGCAACTATTGGCATGGGATACATTGTTGTGTCTGTGAAGTATGGTGCGGCAGGGGTTGCGGCCTTTTTTTCAGGACATATTCTTGCCGATTTTATCTGGTACAGCCTGGTATCCTTTGGGGTAGCCAGAGGCAAACGGTTTTTAAGTGATGGCGCATACCGAAAATTGATTGGTTTTTGTGCTTCCTTCCTGCTTCTTTTTTCCTGTTATTTTTTCTATTCAGCAATAGATCGCCTGGTGTAAAAATCAGGGGAAACGTGTAATGCGCATAGAGCGGAGTCGCTCTATGCGTTACCTGCATATCTGGTCTACTGTCTGTGATTTCGGATTATGCTTCCTGGGCTTCAGGTGTGACAGACTGAGGAAGCTCACCAAATACCGAGTCGGTGAATCGTACGTACCAGGCGGCGGACTGTACCTGAATAATATATGCCAGGGCGATTACCAGGGCTGCATTGGCTCCGGCTTCACCAAAAGCATTGATGGCAATGGCCAGGGCAATGGACAGGTTGCGCATAACCGTACCGTAAACCAAAGCGATCCCATCGTTGCGTCCAAACATTGTCTTGCCAACTACGGTGGACAGTGCAAAGTTAAGACCGTAGAGAATCAGCAAGGGCAGAAAAATTGATACCAGCATTCCAGGTTGCGCAGTGATGGTCTTTGCCTTCAGTGCCATGGCAACAAAGACAATGCCCAGGACACCTATGGTGGATAGAGCCGGGAAACGTGGCGCGACCTTTGCTTTAAATTCATTCATGCCATATTTCTTCAATAGAAACTGGCGGGTCAGATATCCTGCTGCCATGGGCAAAAACACTATAAAGATAATCTGTTGCACTACCTTTGCAAAATTTACATCAACCTGCGCCCCAAGAAGCCATTGCACATAAAAGGGGGTGGCAAGCGAGCCCAGAGTGAGGCCGATCACAGTCATATTGATGGCTGCTCCCATATTGCCCTTGGCAAAGCCTGTCCAGGAGATGGTCATCCCGCTTGTGGGCAGGAGGGCCGCCAGCAGGAGGCCCAGTGCCATGTATGGTTGGCCTGGAAAGAAAATTTTTCCCAGACCAAAAGCAACAAAGGGAATCAGACCAAAATTAATGAGCTGGGTCATTGATTGCAGCTTCATATCCATGCCCTGTTTCAGGTGGTTGATGTTCAGGGTGACCATCATAGGGTAGACCATGAGAAAAGTCATCGGAATGATGAGTATTTTAAGGCTTTTTATCAGTTGTGGCGATGTCAGTACGCCAAAAATACAACCAGCAATCATGAGCGTTGGAATCGCGTATACCAGGTTTTTATTTATCTTGATCAGATATTTCCACATGGTTGCACCTCTCGATGGTTACAGACTGTCTAGGGATATACACTTTGTTTATCTCGCGTAACTGCTCACAATGCACCTGATCTTTCCGCGATCAGCCTGGCTTACGTATGGCCCAATACGCTGCGCCAGCCTGCTTGCAAAAAACTCAGGCACCCTGTAACCAGTTACAAATACAGGGGAGTTTCAAGCTTATTCGTCTCCCCTATGAGTAGCTACTATCTTGCTTCATCAATCATCGAATGAATCGTACTATGCGTTCCTGCAAGTGATTCCGGAAATTTTGGGTCTTCAGGGACCAGCGCTTCTATGTCTTCCTGTTCATAGCTCAGGTATCGAATTTGTGTTGTACTGTTTTTAGTGAAAACATGGACAAACTTGGGCATGAGGATGGCCCGTTCAGGGTTGGCCGTTAAACTTTTATCAGCTTTTGTGGGTTTACAGATCTGGATCATATGCAGATCGAAATCTTCCGGGACATTGCCGCCATGTTCGGTAAAAGTTTTTTTCATATCCATGGTAGCGGCGTTGTTGATGACAAAATTTTTTGATCTGGCAATGGCGGCAAAATCCTGCACAAAGGTGGCTACGCTTTTATCGCTTTCCACAGCATAGACATTTGTATTTCTCTGCATGGGTAGGGCCCCTCGTTTGTTACTCATGGTTGTTTCAGGCAAACTCGATTGTCAACACTGTAGAACAGTGCGAGTTGTATTGTATTTCTGAATAGATAACAAAATATATGCCAGAAGATGTTTTTTGTTGTAAAGCGTTGAAATGGTGAGTGTATTTTGAGATCATGCTTGACAGTGGTTCATGTTTCCTGTATGACGTAACGTTACTATTGCATGTTTGGTAACGTTACTCTTTGCAGAGGTAACAGGTGGAGAAAACAAAAGGCAGTATTCTCAATGAACAGTTTGTCAGCAGGATTATTGATTCCATGGCGGATGGGGTTTTTATCATGGATGACAAAGGCCGCATTACCTACTGGAATCGGTCCATGGAGCGCATCAGTGGCTACACAAGCGGAGAAGCTCTGGGCAAAACCTGTGCGTTGTTGAGTTGCAGCAGATGCTTTGGCAAAAGTTGTCCCGCAGATGCCAACAGATGCAAAATCTTCGAGCGTGGCTACTCTGAAGCCAAGGAATGCCACCTGCAGCACAAAGACGGTCGCGATATTCCGATAATTAAAAACGCCAGTGTGGTAAAAGCCAATGATGGCAGTATACTTGGGATTGTTGAAACAGTAACAGATCTCACTGAACTCAACAGGGCCAGAGCAGAAGCTGAACAGGCATCTCTCAGGCTGGGCGAGATGCACAGGCTGGATAACATCATTGGCAAGAGCGAAGCCATGACCAAACTGTTTGCAGCAGTGAAAATGGCTGCTGCCAGTGATGCAACGATTCTGATCCATGGTGAGAGCGGTACCGGAAAAGAGCTTATCGCAGGAGCCATTCATTTTAACAGTGATCGCAGGACCAATCCCCTTGTTACCGTGAATTGCAGCGCCTTGCCGGAAACCTTGCTGGAAAGTGAACTGTTCGGCCATGTGAAAGGGGCATATACAGGAGCTGTACGTTCCAGGACCGGGCGTTTTGAAGAGGCGACAGGAGGAACCATTTTCCTTGATGAAATTGGCGAACTGAGCCCCTTTATCCAGGTCAAACTTCTTCGGGTGTTGCAGGAACGTGAGATCGAACGGGTTGGGGAATCTGTTAAACGCAAGGTAAATATCAGAGTGGTTGCAGCCACAAACAAAGATCTGAGAGAAATGATCCGCGATAAAACCTTTCGTGAAGATCTGTATTATCGCCTGCATGTTTTTCCGCTTTCTGTGCCACCGCTGCGCGAACGGAAGGAAGACATTCCGCTTCTGGTGAGTCATTTTATAGACAAGCTGAAACAGAACACCGGAAAGCAGATTGTAGATGCCTCGCGGGAAGTCATGCGTGCTTTTCTCGATTATGACTGGCCTGGTAATGTGAGGGAGTTGGAGAATGCTATCGAACATGCTTTTGTTCTCTGCGGCAGGGATCGGATAGAGCTTGATGATCTACCCGACAATCTCCGGAATCCCACTGCTCACAAACTTGATGCGGTAACCCGTCCTGTGGAGACAAAAAAATCCAGGGTAACAAGGGAGGAACTTTTTACACTCCTCCATGATTGCCAGTGGAACAAGGCCGAGGTGGCGAGAAGGCTTGGGGTCAGCCACACCTCGGTGTGGAAATATATGAAAAAATGGGATATCCCTCTACGACCTCAGGGGCGCGGTAGATAATATGCTGTAACCAGTAACCAGTAATCCGGATCACGGATTGTTTTTATATTGGTTGAAACTGCAGGGCTTGTTCTGTTTGTGGCATGTCCGCAGTTGGTGTTATGGTTGCCGGTGTTTGCCGGTGTTTGCCGGTGTTTGCCGGTAACAGGTGTTGAATTTTTCTGCAAATCCGGCAGGTTCTGGTATGTTCGAAGGGAGAGGCAAACATACCGGGCTGCCGGATTGGCACCCTTTACAGGAGGGGGAGATTTTTCCTCGGCAGCTATTGTTTTATATTCCATTACGGACTTCAGCATCGCGAAAGGGGGGATCATGAAGGTCGTAAAGGTCATGGATACTGAAATAGCAGTTCTTTCAGTTGATGACTCCTTGCAACAGGCAGCAAAACTGCTGGAACAAACTGATCGGCAGGAAATTGTGGTGGTACACCCGGATTTTTCACCTGCAGGCCTGTTAAGTCACCGTGAGATACTTCGCGCCATTGGTCAGGGAATGACTGTGGATGGGGCTATCGGCCCAATGGTGAATACCCATTTTGGCGTGACAGATCCTGATTCATCGTTATCTGCTTTGGATTCCGACGGTTATGGGCACTGGATAGTATATGCCCAGGGCAAACCTGTGGGCCTTGTCCGATATGCTGAGGTCGCCGAGAACGGTTTTCAAGATCCCAGGCATCTTTTTCGGCATCTCGGCAGGCTCATGGAAAGTGTTCAACTTCCTGTTCTGGTTCAGGATATTTCTTCCACCATTGTGGTTGCCAACAGCACAGCCTGCCAGGTAATAGGCCTTGCTTCGGAATCCATTATCAGCCATCCCATAGGCTCCATTCTAACGTCACTTGGCTCTGAAGACAGACGCAGCGTTGGCACTATGGAGTTCATCCAAAGATTCCGTCTACATGGGGTCACCTATATGGCCACCTGGGCACCGGTCAATCTTCGGGGGAAAGAGGTAGGTGCATGTGCCATTTTGGGAGACTGTACCGAAAGCGAGGTCATGTTTGATGAACTTTCCCATGCCCGGGATGTTTCCAAAGAACTCAGCGCAATCATAGAATCTTCCTTTGATGGTATTTATGTTACCGATGGTCGCAGTCGTACATTACGGGTGAACAGAGCGTATGAACGGATCACCGGCATTAAGAGCAATGAGGTTGTGGGCAAGACCATGACTGATTTGGTTGAAGGAGGAATGTATAATGAATCTGCAACGTTACGTGTTCTCAGGGAAAAGCATCCGGTGACCATTGTCCAGAACATTATGAAAACAGGCAAAACCATTGTTGCCACCGGTAATCCGGTATTTGACGAACAGGGCAACATTTTCCGGGTAGTCACCAATGTTCGGGATGTGACGGAATTGAATCGTTTGCAGGAGCAGATCGAAAAGATGGAGCAGCTCCAGTCCCGTTATGAAATGGAGTTGCAGCAACTGCGCAAAAACAGCAAAGATCATAAAAGATTCGTGCTGAAGTCGAAAAAGATGAAGGAGATCTACGCCTTGGCGCTCAAGCTGGCCAAGGTGGATTCCACCATTCTCATCCAGGGAGATTCAGGGGTGGGGAAAGAGGTGTTCTGCGAGATTATCCATAGCAATGGAGTACGGCAAAAGAAGCCATTTATAAAGATCAGCTGTGCTGCTATTCCTGAAAATCTGTTGGAATCCGAGTTGTTTGGGTATGCACCCGGTTCATTCACTGGAGCCAGTAAAGAGGGGCGGGCCGGAATTTTCGAGGTAGCGCACGGGGGCACCATCTTTCTTGATGAGATAGGTGAGATGCCCATGAGTTTGCAGGTGAAATTGCTGCGTGTATTGCAGGAAAGAGAAATCGTACGCATAGGCGGGTCTAAACCGATCAAGGTGGATACACGTATTGTAGCAGCCACAAATCGTGACCTGGAAGAAATGGTGAAGAATAAAGATTTTCGAAAAGATCTCTTTTTTCGCCTAAATGTTGTGCCTGTCATGATCCCGCCGCTTCGAGAGCGTAAGGAGGCAATCAGTCATTTTATTTTCTTCTTTCTTGAAAAGCACAATAAAAAATACGGATTCAGCAGGCAGATAACCCCGGAAGCCGTTGATGCCATGATAGAGTACGATTGGCCCGGCAATGTGCGTGAATTGGAAAACCTGATAGAACGTCTGGTGGTCATGTCTCAAGGCGAGATAATCACCGCCGATGATCTGCCCAGCAAGATCAGGTCAGTGCAGGTACTGCACAATGGCATCAGCCGAGAAGATAAACCCCTTAAGGCTGCACTGGCAGAATTTGAATATCAGTTGCTGAGTGCTGCCCTGGAAAAATATGGCAGTTCCCGGAAAGCTGCCATGGTCCTTGGAATAAACCAATCCACCGTTGTCCGTAAGGCTAATCGTCTGGGGATTCGGATTGGTACTGAGTGATTGATGCATTTGTGCATATGTCGATGCATTTGTGCATCAAACGATAAGGTTCCCTCTCGGCCACAGTTGTAAAAACTATTTCAGTTATATTTTCGATGAACAACCCCTGCCATCGATGCATTAATGCATCGGATAGCAGGGGTTGTGTTATTTTCATATGCGTATTGTCCTTTCCGGTTCCAGGAAAGTGCTCTCTATCCTTTACTAAAAAATCGCATGCCCGCAACGGGTTCAATGGAGCATCCCATGAATGGAGAAATTTATTTAAAGGTATAGTTTTCAGATGGTTAAGAGGTTGATCGCTTGTGGTTCTGGTAGTGTACCACTGTTGGTCCGGGATACAGGCAGGTCTGTCTGCAACAGACCTTGTATAAAAATCGGCTGCAATTCCAATTAAAATGTGACCGGAGATTGCTAACGGCTCGTTTCTTGCTCATACAAGAGCATATACCACCGGTATTGACGAGTTTCTCTGGAACATTGCTGTGTTTGCATATGGGGAATGCGGATTCATTCCATGGGTGCGGATCCTGATGTCCTCATTTCCGTCAATGTTCTCCCTGGGGGGTATTCAGGCAGTACATGGCCAATCAATGCTTGGCTGGGTGTCGTATCTTTCCATGACATTGTCATAAAGTAGATTGTCTTTCGTATCTGTCTGTAAAAATGAGTAAACTTTAATATCGGATTCTCTGCGCAGGGATACTCCGCATTTCTCACAGGCATATTTTGCTGTGTCACAGGTTTTCAGATATGAAGTCGTGTACTCCTGTTGGAGTGTACGCCTGGCTTACATGTCTGCATGTACTGCTGATGCCTTAAAATAGGTTTGTCCGAAAGGGTGGCTTTTTGATGTCGCGCATTCCTTGTTTGTAAAGGGAGCCAGCGTGCTTTTCAAAAAGTCATGGGTGGTGTGGAGTTGGGGGGCTTTTCTAGAAGGAAGAATATCCAAATAAGGAAAGGAGTGTTTGCACATGAGAAAAAAGAGAGAGTATGGGGCGAGACAACCAGGCATACCCATGGGGCCATTGACCCTGCGTATACCCTTTATCCACTATCGGTTCGAGATAGCAGATTACCTGCAGGGGCTGTTGATGTGTACAGTCTGTCTCGCAATTATCCCGGTGTTAACGGGTAAGTTAGGGATGTCATTTGAGGTGGCTCTGGCTATCGTTATAATGAATGGCACGCTGTATCTGGCCCATGTCACATTTGGTGATCCGGTCATACCTGGCTGGGTAACACCGGCTATCCCCCTGCTGATTGCCTATGTGGAGACATTTGCACCTGGGGTAGAACGCATGCAGGCGTTGATCGCATTTGAGCTGACCTTCGGGCTGTTTTGTGTTTTTTTGGGAATTACAGGGCTTGCAAAGCGTTTCGTGCGCCTGATACCCAATGCGGTGCAGTCTGCTATTTTAATGGGTGCAGGATTCTCAGCTGTCATACTTGTGTTTAAGCCTGGTGAGGGATTGAAGAGTTTTGATTCCAACCCCTGGACGATCACCATCTGCATAGGTATTGCCTTTTACCTTTTGTTTTCCGAACATTTTAAAAAATTGAGGCGTGAAAACAAATTTATGTACTACCTGGGGAATTTGGGCATGATGCCTGCTCTGGCGTTGGCAATTGTTGTGGGGCCGCTGCTGGGTGAACTGTCATGGCCCACCTATGACGGTAATATCATTACCCACCCTGATTTCCAGACCCTTTTTAAAGAATTTACTATTTTCGGTAACATACCCTTTCCTTCTCTGAAGATGTTCATCACTGGACTGCCCATGGTGATCAGTTCTTATGTGGTGGTGTTTGGAGATGTTATTCAGTCACAGGCATTACTTGATGATGCGCAGAAATATCGGCCTGATGAAGAAATCAATTACAATCCTAACAGGTCTCACATCATCTTTGGTGCCAGAAACAGTATCATGTCCATCATAGGCCCTGACATTTCCATGTGCGGTCCGTTGTGGGCAGCCATGCAGGTCGTTGTCTGTGAACGTTACAAACATGGCCCTAAAGCCATGGAATCAATCTATGGCGGTGCGGCATCATTTCGTTTCGGAACATGGACCGGTTATTTTCTCGCTCCAATAGTATCCACTGTTAAGCCAATCCTCGGTGTTGGTCTTGCTTCAACCATGCTTATTCAGGGGTATGTGAGTGTCCGGGTGGGTGTCCTTAAATCACGTGGATTTAATGATTTGGGCATTGCAGGTGTTGCCGGGGCAATTCTTGCTACCCGTGGAGCCGCCTGGGGATTGGGATCAGCAATTATCCTGACCGTTCTCATTTATCTGAGTAACTTCCGTAAAGCATATGAAAAGGAAGAACCGATTTTTCCCATGGATTCTCCTGACGCCATTGCCAAGGAAATTGCAGAAACAATGAAAGCAAAATAATACGACTGACTCCATGGCCAATATACTCGGATTTACGAAAAATTCTCAAGATAGATTGTCGGCAGAACATGTGTTCCTGATTGGTATTGTCGCGGTTTCCCTGGCGGGCTTTATGCTGTTTTCCGATGATCGCTGGGCAGATCATCTCTTGTCTATGGTTGGGACAATCGCTGTCATTCTTCTTTTGATTGGGTTTGGACTGAGCAGGATGCATCCCATGCTGTGGAAACGAATTTTTCACAAAGCCGAGTATGGGCGATATGTAAAAGGGCAAAGAGAAATCGTTGAAGCTCTGCAGAACCTGGGTGATGAGTACCAGGTGCTGTGCGGGTTCACCTTTGAACTGATCCATATAGAGTTTCTCGTTCTTTGCCCCGGCAATATTTTTGTACTAGGCCAGGCCAATACACAGGCTCCCCTGCGTGTGGAAGATGATCTGCTCATGGCTGGAAACCAGTCTCTACAGAAGCTGACCGCCAATCTGTGGAAAGCAAGTCACCTGGTCAATCTTGTTTTCAAAAAAGGCTATGGCAGGGATCTTATGCCCATGCCGATTCTGGTGATACCCCATGGCCAGGAGCAAGGAGTGGAAGAATTTGACGGTATAACCATCGTTCACCCTGAGCAACTTGGTGCACTTCTGGATCGGTCGCGCCAGCAGGATATCTCTGAAGAGATGGTGTTGGGCTTCAGTGAATATCTCTACAAAAGGTACATGGCATAACCCTGTTTCTACAGATGCATACCACTGTTTAAATATGATACCGGGAGATTGTTCGAGAAGAGGGTTTTTTCCCAGATCCGAACATTTCAGAAAAGCAAGCATAGCCGTATGCGTAAGATTGCAAACAGTTTTTTTGAAATAACAGCGGGCTGGGGCAAAAGGGCCTTCTCAGGCAACCTCCTGGCGTCCTTCAGGAGCATTCCATAGGTTGTGCTCCTGTACGAAAGGAGAAATATATGTCGAATATAACTTTATTTCGGACCACTGAACGCATTGTGATGGGTGCCGGAGCGATCAACAATATTGTTGAAGAGATTCAGCGCTTTGAAGGTAAGAAGCCAATTATTATCACGGACCCTGGCCTGGTTTCCACCGGGATCATAGACCGGCTGGAACAGATTCTGGATGACGGCGGCATTTCATTTGTCCGCTTTGATCGAGTAGAGGCCGATCCTCCTTACGAACTGGTCAACGAAGTCGTTGACCTGGTCACTGCCAACGGCGTGGACTGCGTAATAGGCATTGGGGGTGGTTCTTCCCTTGATATTGCCAAGGTTGTTGCCGTCATGGTGACTAACCCTGGCTCGGTGGAGGATTATTTTGGCATTGATCTGCTGAAAAAAGCGGGCATTCCCCTGGTTTTGATTCCAACTACTGCAGGAACAGGCAGTGAAGTGACGCCCATTGTCATCCTTTCAGATCATCACGAAAAATTGAAAAAAGGCGTTGTCAGTTCTTTCCTGTTTCCAAATTGTGCCTTGCTTGATTCCGAGTTGACCCTCGGGCTGCCGCCTGCGGTAACTGCTGCAACCGGTATGGATGCACTGATACATGCCATGGAAGCATATACCTCGATCAATGCCAATGCCACCACAGACATGCTGGCTGTGCAAGCCATGGATCTAATTTTCAATAATATACGCACAGCCTATGCTAACGGTAGTGATATTACAGCCCGTGAGAAAATGCTGGAAGGCAGTATGCTGGCAGGGATGGCATTCGCCAACGCCGGGGTCACTGCCGTACATGCCTTTGCCTATCCCATTGGTGCGGAATTTCACATTCCCCATGGCATTGCCAATACGATAATGTTGACTCCGGTCATGGAGTTTAACCTCATTGGCAACCTGGATAAATTTGCAGATATTGCCCGTATTTTTGGCGAAGATCATGCTGATATCAGTGTAAGGAAACAAGCAGGGCTTGGAGTTGCAGCCGTACGACAGTTGGCTGAAGACTTGAACGTTCCACAACATTTAAGCGCCTATGGAGTGCAAGAAAAACATATTCCAGACTTGGCTGGAGGTGTGATGAAAGTCACCAGGTTGCTGGCAAATAATCCGCGCCTGATGCGGATCGAGGACGCAGAAGCTATTTACAGAAAGGTGTTGTGAGCAGGCAAAGGAGAAAAACAAATGGGACTAAGCAGAAGGGATCTGTTTAAATTAGGTGGAGGAGCGGCTGCCGTTGTTGGGCTTTCACACTTTCCGATTTTCAGTGCCAGGGCGTCCCGTGGCCTGGAGGTAGAGGTTTATGCCTTTCATTGCGGTATCCTCAAAACCCAGACCCAGTACATCCTGAAAGACACGCGGGTAGGAGTACCGTTTGATATCCCTGTTCCGTTTTATCTTATTCGTCGAGGAGGGGACTGGGTGGCCTATGATATGGGCAATAACGCCCAGGTAGCTGTCGATCCCATAGGATACTGGAGTCAGTCAGTCTGCGAGGCATATATGCCGGTCATGAAACCGTATGAGGCCTTCAGGATTCAGATTAAAAAGCTCGGACTCAAGCCAGAGGATCTGCACGCCGTTATTGTCAGCCATGGTCACCTTGATCATTGCGGGGCTTTGGAAGACTTTGTCGGAACCCAGGTGCCGATCTACATCCAGAAAAAGGAACTGGAGTGGGTTAAAGCTCAGGTGGAATCTGGTAAGAGAACTGCGTATATACCCGATGATTTTAAGCAACTCGGGGAAGTCAATATTCAGCAGGTCGATGGTGTACTTGATCTTTTTGGCGACCAAAGCGTCATGGCCATCCCAACCGTTGGCCACACTCCGGGGCATCAGTCACTGCTTGTTCGTGCCAGCAGCGGCAAGAATTATATTCTTGCCCAGGACGCCTGCTATACCCTGGAAAACATGTTTGCATGTATTCCTCCGGGATTAGCCCATGATATTCCCGATTCAATGACCAATATCTATCATTTCAAAGCTATGAGCGTCATTGGTGCTGAACTGGTACCTCCCCACGACCCTGATTGGTGGGCAGGTAAACCATTGGCTCCGCAGAAATTGATAGTATAGCCGTCGTGTCAACCAGCCTCTCCCTCGTTCATCACGTCCTGCCTTTTCGGGGGGCGTGGTGAACTTTTCACTGTGCGATCTCCTACGCAAATTTTGGATATTTATTATTTCCCGCGACCCTAACACATTGTGAAACGTATGCAAGTCAGGGACTGTATGCAGCATGAAATCAACGTGCTATCCGGTGATGATACCTTACGGTATGCTGCCTCCACTTTCGCAGTACATTCAGATCAGCTCGCTCTGGTTCTGGATACTCAAGGATATCCGGTTAGAGTTGTTACCTCTGCACATATCATACAGGCCATTGCTCTTGGACAACGTATGCACGAACCAGTTCATACATTACCCGGACCCCGGTGCGGGGTGGTCTCTCCAGAAGATATGGTGTCTGCAATTATGGATTCGCGATATGATTACTGGGCAGTGTGCGAAGCAAACAATATTATCGGTTTTCTCCAGCGCAGCCAGATCTGTCAGGATTCTGAATCTTCTGAAAAAGATTTTTTTCATCATATGGAGACAGCCCTGGAGTGTATTTCCAGACCAGCTCTCCTGGTGAACAAACAGAACCATATTGTTGCCTGTAACACCTCCCTGTGTCAAACGATACGCAGGATGAAAACCGATATTGTTGGCCATGGCATCGCATCAGTGCTGGGCTTGTTTCAGTATCAGGGACAGAAAAATCGACCAGGGGACATTCTGGCAGAATTGGGTCAGAGATGTACCATTGACGGCACTGCATATGTGGCTGATTGGATACCTCTTCTTTTGGAAGATGACCCGAGGGGGGCATTTGTTCTTTTACAGAATGCAGAATATTCTTCCACTTTTTGTGAGCTTGAACAGGCACGCGATACATCGCGTGAACTTAACGCCATTATAGACTCGTCGTTTGACGGTATCTATGTCACCGACGCAGACAGCCGCACTATCATGATTAATGATGCCTATGAACGTATCACAGGAATCAAGGGGCATGAGGTTGTGGGGAAGACCATGATCGAGCTTGTTGAGCAAGGGGTTTTCAGTGAATCGGTTTCTTTGCGCGTATTGAAAGAGAAACGACCGATTACCATTGTGCAGAATATTACGCGAGCCAATAAAACCATAGTAGTAACCGGTAATCCTATTTTCAACGAAAAGGGAGATTTGTTCCGGGTTGTGACCAATGTTCGTGATGTTACAGAACTGCATCAGTTACAGAATAAAATAAAAAAGATGGAGCAACTGCAGTCAAGATATGAGGTTGAACTGAGACAATTTCGTGAAACAGGAGACGATCATACAAAATATGTGATTAAGTCAAAGAAAATGAAAGCCGTCTATGAACTCGGGCTGAAGCTTGCCAATGTTGACTCAACTATACTGATTCAGGGCGAATCCGGAGTGGGCAAAGAAGTCTTTGCGGAAATCGTCCATAATAACGGCAGGCGAAGAAAAAAACCTTTTATTAAGATCAGTTGTGCTGCAATACCTGACAATTTATTGGAGTCTGAGCTTTTTGGATATGACCCCGGTGCCTTTACGGGTGCAAACAGAGAAGGCAAGGTCGGTATTTTTGAGTTAGCCCATGGTGGAACTATTTTTCTCGATGAAATAGGTGAAATGCCCCTTGGATTGCAGGTTAAGCTGTTACGTGTCCTGCAACAGAAGGAAATTGTCCGTATCGGAGGAAATAAACCTATACAGGTGGATGCACGCATCATGGCTGCCACCAACCGTGAACTTGAGGAAATGGTTCGCAGCCACCGGTTCAGAAAAGACCTGTTTTTCAGGCTTAATGTAGTACCTGTGGTTATTCCGCCACTCAGGGAAAGAAAAGAGGCTCTCAGTCATTTTATCTATCTTTTTCTGCAAAAATGTAACAGTCGTTACGGCTTCAGCAAACAGATAGCTCCAGAAGTGGTCGATATCCTGGCATCGTATGATTGGCCGGGGAACGTAAGGGAACTGGAGAACATGATCGAGCGATTTGTGATAATGGCAAACGGTGAAGTGATAACTGCAGATACCTTGCCTTTGCATTTGAAATCGTTTTCCAGCAAACCTCCAGCAGCATGTTTTGAGAAAAAGACATTGAAAATGGCCATGGACGAGTATGAACGGAAACTTCTTCATGCTGCCATAACCAAATATGGTACCTCCAGAAAAGTTGCAGCAGCACTGGGCATTAATCAGTCTACCGTTGTGCGTAAGGCAGAGCGATACAGTCTTTCCATTGGAAAATAATTGTTTGAGCATGAGTTTTTAAGGGGCAACCCAGCAAAAAGGGCAAGTAAAAACGTATTCATTGAAGTATGGTAACCCCTTATAGGGGAAACAGATAAAATTGAAATTCCCCTGTATTAGCAACTGGTTACAGGGTGCCTGAGATTTTCGTAATCAGGCTGGCGCAGCGTATTGGATCATACGTAAGCCAGGCTGATCGCGGAAAGATCAGGTGCACTGTGAACAGTTACGAAGTATGTTGAAAAGCCGCTGGCTCAGGGCCTCGGAAAAGAATAAATGATCCAATCGTGTTGGTTTCTCAACTCATTTTTCCTGCGCAATTTTTGTGTAGTGAGTATTTTCCGCGCCCCTTGGATCTCGATGTTAAACAATTTTATTACGCTGTTTTGCCGCCTATGCCCATCTCGAAGCTTACCGTTGCTGAACTTCGCCTCACCCTCGATCCCGACACACTGGGATTTGCCGATACTTCAGAATTGCTGGATCATACACTACCCTGGATTGGACAGGAACGTGCGGAAATCGCTGCGCGTTTCGGGCTCGAAATGGATCAATCGGATTACAATCTGTTCGTCTTGGGTGAGGTCGGCAGCGGCCGCTCTTCGCTGCTGAAACAGGCTATGCAGAAAGTCGCCTTGAAACGGCCAACGCCGCCGGACTTGTGTTATCTGCATAACTTTGACACGCCAAAGCATCCTTGCGCAGTCAGGCTTCCTGCTGGCCAAGGTCGCTTGCTCTGTCAATACATGGCGCGCATGATCAAAGATCTGTTGACGGAAATCCCCCTCCAGCTCGACGGGCCGGATTTTAAGGTGGAAAGTGAGCGGATAGAAAAATCCTACACAGAAGAAGAATCCAAGGCCTTTGCTGAACTTGAAGCTTTTGGTGAGGCGCGCCATTTCAGGATGCACCGGGAAGCCAACCAGATCCTGTTTACTCTGCATGGCAAGAAAGGGCAAGCCATGACCGAGAATGAAATGCTTGCCTTGCCCAAAGAACAACGTGCCGCCATTGCACAGGCGGAACAGGAACTGCTCGCTGAAATCAATCGGTATTTCGAAAAAAGCCGTCCTATGGAAAGGGCGAAAAACGAGGCTCTTGCGGCCTTAAGTCGGCAAGTGGTCAAGCCGCTGCTGGAACGTGAACTGCAAAAAATTCGCACACCTCTGGGAATCAAGGATTCCAGCAAACTCGGCGTCTATCTCGACCAGGTTATGGAAGATCTGCTCGACAATCTGGAAGTATTCAAAGCATGCGAAACCGACGATGAGTTACACAAAGAGACATTGAACAATGTATTATCCCACTATCAGGTTAATCTGGTGGTAGACAATCATGGGTTGGATGGCGCACCGGTGATCGTGGAAGACAATCCTTTGTTCCGCTCACTGTTCGGCAGTATTGAGTACCAGACCGAAAGCGATGTGCTGGTAACGGGTTTTTCCCGCATCCATGCAGGCAGCCTGCATAAGGCCCATGGAGGCTTTCTGATGCTGCATCTGAGTGATCTGCTGACCGATCCTCTGGTGTGGGAAAAATTACGGCGTTTTTTTCGCAGCGGACGCCTTCAGATCGAAGAGCCGGACACGGCATTTGCTCCGATTGCAGCGGTTTCGCTTGTACCCGAAGCTGTTGATGCCACCGTAAAGATTGTCCTCATAGGCTCGCGGGAGCTATACTACGAGTTGCAGGAGGCTGATCCTGAATTTGCACGACGCTTTCGGGTGAAGGTGGACTTTGCCGATCGATTTTCCGCCAACAGTGATACGCATCGAGCTTCAGCCATCTTTGTTGCTCATACCTGTCAGAAATTTGGATTGCCCCATTTTTCCGCAGCCGCAGTCGCACGCCTGTTGGAACAGGGACATCGCGAAGTGGAAGACCGTTCACGCCAAAGTGCCATCTTTGGGCACGCGAAAGCTCTGATAATAGAAAGTGCTGTCCTGTGCCAGCAACAAGATGGTGGTCTGGTCAAGGCGGCTGATGTCGATGCAGCTCTTGCCGCACGTAAGCTGCGTCATGACTATCCTGAGCAGCGGATGCAGGAAGCCATCGCCGAAGGCCAGGTGATGATTTCCCTGTATGGCGAGGAGGTTGGCCGGGTGAACGCCCTGACAGTAGTGGACCTGGGAGATCATTGCTTCGGTTTTCCCATGCGGGTCACTGCACGTACCTACGCCGGTGAGGATGGCCTGATCAATATTGAGCGTGAGGTGGAGATGTCCGGTCCTGTTCACGACAAGGGCGTGCTTATTCTCCATAATTATCTCTCTGCACTGTTTGCCAGCAATGCCCCTCTAGCCCTCAGTGCCTCGCTTGTTTTTGAGCAGGAATATAGCGGTATCGAAGGCGACTCTGCTTCCTGTGCAGAATTGTATGCTTTGCTCTCATCGCTGGCCGGGTTGCCCCTTAAGCAGGGCATAGCAGTGACCGGTGCACTCAATCAGCACGGTGATGTGCTCCCAGTAGGTGGTATCAATGAAAAGATCGAAGGCTATTTCAAGATTTGTTCTGCTGCAGGACTTGATGGCAGCCAGGGGGTATTGATACCGTACCGTAATCGTCGCCATTTGATGCTCAATCACGAGGTGATCGAAGCCGTTGCCCAGGGATTGTTTACCATCTATACCGCAGAGCATGTCTCCGAAGGTATGGAGCTACTTACCGGAGTGCCTGCGGGCAGTTCAGATAACAGTGGCGTTTTCTCCAGCGGCAGCGTTTTGAGCCATGCCCAGGAAACCCTGCAGGCTTACCGTCAAGCTTGTCAGGCCTCGCAGGACGGCAGGAAGGTGAAACATGTGGGTTCTCCGCAATGATTCGGATGTTTCCTGTTAACGTTTTTGTTTGCACCCAGCCGGAGCCGTATTTGCCGTTGTCGTGGTTGGCGATGTGTGCGGAAATTTTTTGAGGTTTTGTGTTCAGATGAACCTTTTTCGTTCATCGACATCTATAACATACAGAGGGCTGCCATTTGGTGTTCAAGTGATTATCAGAGATTGTCAGTCCCGGATTATGAGATTGTGCAATTCGTCCACATTATCTTCTTTTATCGGAAAGTGGGCAGCAAGGCTTTCGCCAATACTGTCCACTGCCCTGCAGATTCCCTGACACCGTTTCCCTATTCTGATGTTGGCGACGAGTTCGGACACAACGTCGTTCCAGTAATTTTCGTCAATAACAGCATTTACCCCTGCATCGCCAAGAACCCAAACTTTTCGTTCAAAAACGGAAATGTAGAGCAGCACGCCATTTTCCTGTTTTGTTTTGTAAAGCTGTTCCATGAAAAAGGCGGTTATAGCCCCTTCACGTACCTCGTCTTCAATATCGCCTTCAGTGATGAAGAATCTGTGTAATCTTTGAGTGCGCGGAATGATGAGAGTAAACAGGAAATATGCAGAAATGAAAAATCCGCAGAAAAGAAGATATGATGAAGACTCTGCCTGTAAAACACCTGATAATGGAGGTGTGAGGATAAGGCTTGTCAACATTCCTAGTAATAGAGCTCCCAGATGTGTTGCCAAAGGGTAAGAGTAACTCCGTGAAACGATCATGGGGACAATTTCACCGGAACTCTTTTTTTCAGCCCTGTGTACGGCTTCTGTAACCAGACGTTTCTCATCCTCTGAGAGGAATGTAGCTGCTGAATTTTTCATTTACCATCCTCCGGAGGCACCGCCTCCACCAAAACCACCCCCGCCGCCGCTGAAACCACCGCCAAAACCGCCCGGTGAACCTCCACCGGATATCCATCCGGAATGTCTGGATGAGCTGACAGTAGGAAGCGTAAACAGGGAACCAATAAAATAGCCGTAGAATGCGCCAGCCACCGCGAATAGAATCAGAATAAGCGCTCCAGGCATAAAAGAGAGCATGGCAATGATGGGCAGCGCAATAGCTCCGACAATAGCTCCAAGAACTTTGCTTATTTTTCCGATTGTATTGAGAAAGAGAGTCGCTAGGCCAAATAGGAGTAAAAAATCGGTAATCTTGCTGCCTTTCTTCTGTGATGACAGATCTTTTGCGGTGAATTCTCCCTGGACAGCCTTGACCATAGCGTCGACTCCGGCTGTAATGCCTGCATCAATTAAATTCAGGGGTAATCAGTACATCTATGATCCTGCCCGAGAGCAAGTCTGTGAGAACAGCTTCCAGGCCGTAGCCGACTTCGATACGGATTTTTCTGTCATTTTTGGCTACGAGCAGCAGGGCGCCATTGTCCGTTCCTTTTTTTCCTATTCCCCAAGTCTCGGCAACCTTTAACGAGTATGCATCAAGGCTTTCACCTTCAAGGGAATCTATGGTGAGGACGACAATCTGGGTGGAGTCAGACGCTTCAAGGGCAGCCAGTTGAGTGTTCAGTTGTTGCCGGGTTTCCGGAGAAAGCATGGCAGCGTAATCATTTACCCTGCCACCAAGTTTCGGCACTTGGGCTGCTTGCGTAGCTCCAAATCCTGCAAACATGCCTGTGATGAAAAACAGAAGAAGAAATATTCGAATATGCTTTAACATGATATTAGAACGTGACTTTGGGAACGGCTTTGGCGCTTTCATCCGCTTTGAAGTATTCCTTGCGCTCGAGTTTTAGCAGCAAGTTGTTGGTCAGGCTGGCTGGAAAACGGCGAATAGCACTGTTAAATTCCTCAACAGCCTGGTTGTAACGCTGCCGCGCAACATTAATTCGATTTTCTGAACCTTCCAGCTGGTGCTGCAGGTCAAGAAAGTTCTGGTTGGCTTTTAAATCCGGATACCGTTCCACAACCAGCAAGAGCCTGGAGAGCGCTGAAGAGATCTCACCTTGTGCCGCTTGTAGTGACTGCATCATGGCAGGATTGCTCAAATCAGCAGTGGATAGATTGACCGAAGTGGCCTTGGCCCTGGCATCTATAACTGCCTGCAGGGTTTCTTTTTCATGGGCAGCATATCCTTTCACTACCTCTACCAGGTTGGGGATAAGGTCACCCCGTCGCTGCAGGGCTGCTTCAATGTCTGCCCAGGCTTTGAAAACCCCTTCTTCTTTTGTTTGCAATGAGTTATAACCACACCCCCAAAAAAGGGATGCTGTCAGCAGGAGAGCAACAATCTGTACTATTTTTTTCATCATTTCACCTCTAGCAGGTTTATACGCAGGAAAGGAAGGATTTTTTCATCAGAATTCGGCTTACTACTTGTTGGCTTGGTATTTTTGTAACTCATCATGGGGGTGTATCTTGTTGGTTTCACTCACCTTCAAACTGTAACTGCCCACAGGTGCTTCATGTTTGGATAAGTGATTAATTACAGGCAAGCGCAGACTCCTTTAGCCTGTCTATGCGTAAAATAGCTATCATTCAAAGAGGTAAGCGACCAGCGGGAGACTTCGTGGAATGTCTGCAAGCAGTTATAAATAAATACAGGAAAGTTGCCAGGTTTAGTTACTTACCCTATGAGTAGTTACCAAATAAGATACAGGATAAGGTAGCACTATTTTTGATTATAGGTAACAAAAACATACAGTTTGTCACGAAAAATAGATTCATGATATCGTATAGTTTGCGTCATCGACGTTCTGTTTCTTTCCTGTGGTGTGTTGAAAAATATTTTCGCTACATTCAATAGTGTACAAATATGTCTTTACAAAACAGCTGCAAAATACGGTGTTGAACAGGCGGTATTTTCGACTTTTTCAAAACCTTGTCAGCTGAACAGAGAAATGCAACAATAACAGGAGCTATAGTTGATAAAGTTCAAAGATGGAAAAATGTGAGAGCTGTGATTATCTCGTTTTACCTGTTGTTAGGACAAATATTGTTTGTTATTGTTAAGCCGATTATATCCTTTATGTTTGTACGAAACTATTGTGCTGAATGATGTTAATTTTTTGGTATGTTTTGACCTAAATTTGAATAAATATCATAATTGTTGAGTTTATAACTTTTCATCTCTGAGGCAGGAGTATTGAAAAGTAATCAATGGAATTCATTTTCTTTCGTGTGTATCCATGAGATCTCTTTCCATAGTTATCCCTTTTTATAATGAAGAAGAAAACGTTCTTACTATCTTAAACGAAGTCAGATCGTACCAACCACAAGCTGAAATCATTGCAGTGGATGACGGTAGTACGGATAGGACATGGGAACTGATATGTTCCCACGAGCATTCAAAAGGCATGAGAATGACCCACAATCAAGGGCAAAGTGCAGCCTTGCTGGCAGGATTAAAAAAAGCCCAGGGTGATATTGTAGTTATGATGGATGGAGATGGGCAAAATGATCCTGCAGATATCGCGATTTTTTTGGAAAAAATGGAACAGGAAAAAGTTGATGTCGTCTGTGGGTACCGACTCCTGCGCCAGGATGCTTTTTCCAAACGCCTGGCATCACGCATCGGTAACTCAATTCGTCGATTTATCCTTCACGATACCTTGCAAGACACGGGATGCTCACTCAAAGCGTGCCGACATGAAGCAATAGATCATTTGATCGCTTTTAACGGTATCCATCGGTATTTAGGTGCTTTTTTTGAAAGCGCTGGTTTTTCTATATGTGAGGTGCCAACAAATCACCGCCCACGTCTTTGTGGCACTTCTAAATATTCCAATTGGGACAGAGCATTACGTGGTTTATATGATCTCATTGGGGTGAGGTGGTATCTGAAAAGGATGGTCAACCCTCTCGCAATTCGTGAACATAAATGAATGAATTACTTCTCCATATTACTCTTTTTGGCTCCACAATCACCGTCACCTGGTGGAAAATCATTGGATATTTTGGAGTTTTTTGTTTTGGTGGGCGTTGGGTGGTGCAGGTAATAGCCTCCTATAAAACAAAAAATCCGACTTTTCCTCTTCTCTTTTGGCTCATGAGTTTGTTCGGCAGTATTTTGCTATTGTCCTATTTTATATTTGGCAAAAACGACTCTGTTGGTGTTATGTCTAATCTTTTTCCAGCAGCGGTTTCCAGTTACAATCTGGTTTTGCATCTGAAACAGCGGAATCGACGATTGCGATGAATATTTTTTGTAATATCCCATTGAAAAGCTGTTTTTGGTAACACCGATAACGCTACGTTTCTTGTTGATTTTTCTAACACCATGCAGGTGCAATTTTTAATGTCACTGCATGATCCACAAAGCTATCGATTTTAAATATCTGGTGCTCATATGGGGTTCAGTTTATTACAATATCGTGATGATGCGTCAGCACATTTTTTTAAAAAAATACCTGCTTTTCCTTTCTTTATTGCGATTTTATTCGTCGTGTCGATGATATTGGGCACATTGCATAATACGCAACCATATACGTTCCACCCTGATGAGCCAGGTAAAGTAAGGCAGATATTCAGTCATCAATGGAATTTTCACCATCCACAACTTCTGCTTTCCACCACTCGCGTGGCAATGAAAATCGCGGATACCTTTTCGCACAACGGACATAAACATAAGTGGAATAGCCAGGAAGTAGTTGAATTGGGACGAACTGTCAATGCGATTTTTTTCGCGTTGACGGCCTGTTCAGTGGCCATAGGTTTTTGGCTGTTACGGGGAACAATTTGGGGAATGAGTGCTGGGATCATGGTTGGAATATGTCCCCCCCTTGTGCTGCGGGCACATTTTATGAAAGAAGACCCGGCAATGATTTTAGGATTTGGAGTAATGTGGCTGGGCTTTGCTCTCCTGAATCGTAAAAGTACGGTATGGGCAGGTGTAGTTATTGGGCTTGGAATGGGGCTTGCCATAGCTGGAAAATATATAGGTTTAGCCGTTGGTGTGATGGGGAGCGTTGCAATATTGGCATATCCTGGTTGGAAAAATACAACGGATCGTTTGAACGCTGCATTTCTTGGAATGGCAATGGCCGTTACTATATGGGCAGGAGCTGATTTTGAAGCAATTCTTCACTGGCATGACTTTCTCAATGGATTTACAAAGGAATTCGCGCATTCACAGCACTACCATGTGGGTTTTTATGTTCCATGGTATGAGTTTTATTTTTTAAGGGTAATTTTCATTGAAGCGGGGCATTGGGCCTGTGGATTGGCCATGCTCGGATATTGCTGGGCTTTCTATCAAAGAAAAAAACTTCTTTATGCAGAGTGGTTGATGTTGATATGGCCCATTGCCTTTTACATACTTTTGATGTTTTCAAAGATTGGCGTACAGCGGTATGTGCTACCTGTTACAATTGGACTCTATGCCATTGCAGGTTGGACTATCGCTGAAATTAGTATGTGGTTCATCAGGCAAAAACTACGAACATGGACTGGCGTTTGTGTTGGGATGATTTTAGGAAGCATAGTATTGTTCGAAGCAGCAGGGCAGCTTCAGCAAATGTATTATGCCATGGCCCATGACAGTCGCCACCGTTTGGAAACCTTTATGGAATCTCTTGATAAAGGCGCGTTTGTGTTGGCCGAAATTTATACGCGATATGAGCCTCATAAGGGAGAACGGGTGGGGCATAAGGTTAGACTTGCAATGCAGGCAACTGCCAAAGGTAGCGTTGAAGAGTTACAAGAGCAGGGATATACACATGTTATTATCTGCAGTTTCATGTATGCACGTTATTTCCTTCCGGGAATGGAAGATGCGAAAGAAATGGCGGAAACAGACCAACTGCTCAGGGAAAGATATAGGGTTCTTCTTGAGGAATATGAACCGATATGGGACAGTGGGCAAGCGTTTTGGGTCGTGACTCCGGTAAACCCGGAAATCAAGGTGTATGATTTGAGAGCCATGAAGAAAAAGGTGCTCTGAGTTGAATGACATACGTCATTGTTGCAATTTTTCGTAACTGGTCACAGGGGCTTCAGATTTGGGTAAGCGCAGTTTTTCGCAGGTAAGCAAAGGCTCCGGTAGGCTATCTATGCAGGAAACCGCGATTGTGCAAAGAGATAAGCGGCCAGCGGGAGACTTCGTGGAGTCTGTGATCCGTTACGGTCTATAGGAAGATCGGCTACGCCCAGTCGCGTGGGAGGAACGATCAGTGTTGGTCGTCTCTATCCCGATAGATGATTTTTATTAAGGGTATTAAAATAATCTCTTAGGATATGGGTTCCATACTCTGGAGCTACCATGTCAATTGCCATTACATTCATAAAGAACTCAATAGGACCATACTTCTTAGGATCCATAAAGAGTTTGAGTGATCTAAGCAAAATGCGTCTAATCCAGTCAGGAATGTAGGTAATTTTAATTGGGTTGCCAGCGGCCTTAAAAGCAATTTTAGCTATTTCGTTTTGGCTTAAAGTCTCTGGCCCTCCTACTTCTATCTCAGCTTCATTTTTATCAATAGCGTCCACACAAACTTGAGCCAAATCTTTTCCATGGATCGGATTAGACTTTAAACTGCCATTGCCAAATAAATACATTCTTCCTTTTTTGGCCATATTGTAAAACTCTGTCATATCTGAAAAGAAACCGTTTGGTCGTATTATGCAGTACTCCAGTCCAGAATTCTTGAGTTCTTCAACAAATTTTTCTTTTGCTGCGCAAATTTGTAATGATTTGAGTTTGTTTCCATTTAGAACGGAAATGTAAACAAATTTCTTTACACCACTTTTTTTCGCTTCATTAAGTAAATTTAAATTGGCTTGGTAATCTACATCCATATAGGTGAGGCCATCGGTTTGCTTGGTTATACCAACAGAAGAAATGACTATATCAATTCCGTTACAACAATTCTTTATAGTTTTTTTGTCTGTAATTTCAGCTTCCAAGACCTTATTAACTTCGATGCCGAAATTTTCAAATTTAGAGGTATTACGAATAAGAACCGTTGTATTGAAACGTCGTTCTGAAAGTTCCTTAGTGATATATTTCCCGAGATAACCTGTTGCTCCAGCGATGAGTACATTTTTCATAATTTTACCTCTAGTGCTCCATCAATGTATCCATCATTACAAAATTGATGGAGTACTAGTTTATAATTTTTCATAAAATCTATTATTACAGGGTCCTGATTCGTTTTCGTTTAACTTCCACCCTCGCTCGAGCCTTTTTTGTTTGCAGCCGTTGGTGGGACCAATTGAGAGCCGTTTATAAAGGCCAAAAAATACCCAGGTACCGCTTAATTCACGTATTCTATCCTTGTATTCTATTCTGAATATTGTAGCTTAATTATTGCTGTTCAATAAGCGTTCTCCGTGACTGTCGTGAACGCTAAGATTATTTGACCCACTTGTGCTAAGATAAACAGGCCCACCCGGTTGGCGCGCGCCAACGATGGTTATTGTGACTGGTTAAGATAAATGATGGAAAATAAGATATTTTTTCCTTTCAATTAGTCCATGCTAACAAATCAAGGGAATGATTGAAAGTGGAAAATATCTTCATGCTATTCATTCCTTATTAGATGTTTAGGGGGGGTGGGGCAGTTTATCTTAGCAAACCCGGGTCAATTCTGATTAGCGTTGAAGTGATTGTCGTTAAAACACGGGTGTAGCCAGTCTTCCTAAAAAAAACAGGAAGAAAAGAAAATAAGGAAAATTAGCATGATACACAACATTATTTTCCCATGATTTGTCAATAATTGTGTTTTAATGCCAAAAAAATCGCCATTTTTGACAAATTGTTGAAAATGCCTTTTTCCAAAATTTCGCAATTATAGTCAGATAGAAAAGTGGTTTTTTAATATAGACAGGCTGCACCCTTAAAACACTCACCATGTAGCATAGAATTACCATGGGAGTGTGGTAAACTATGCTCGATAACTAGCGTTTTTGATGTGTTATCGAGAAACTTCATAACTGTTTGTTCGGCAACTTAAGGAAAAGTTTTGATGATTGAATGTTTGGTAAAATGTGATGATGAAGAATTTCTTATTCATAAGGATCATTTTGAGAAAGCTATTCGTCCAACCTTACCTCACACATTAGGTCCAGGAAAATGGACAATCGACATAGGTGATGACCGATTCATTGACTTTTCTCCTGAATTTTCAGGGATTCAAGTTTCTTTTGATGAAAAGATTGAACGTGAGATTGCAGAACTAATAATCGCAGATGTTGCTTCAAACCTTACTTCATTGACAAGTAGTTCATTTCATGTTGTTTGGTTGTCGTGAATAACTTACTGATAATATGCATTAATCGGCTTTGCCGAACAAAGTGGTGCACTCTGACTGGCTACGTCGGCTTTTTTTTACAGTCCGTCGTTTTCTAAATTTTTTTAATTTTTCCACCTCTGTCGTTAATTTCCGCCAGCAGGTGACCACAAGCGTTAGTGCGCCAGGCGCAGCTTGGCGCTTCTTGCAGGGTGACCTGCTATAAAGCAGGAAGTCCCTGTCGGGCAAAGCCTAGCCAGCAGGCCGTACCGAGTGTTGCGCGACTCGCGGAGCCATTTGGCGAACAACAGTCGTGAAGCGTACACAGGGAACATTGCAGGCCGCAGGGGAGACGTACCTCCCTCAAGCAATTCAGCCTCGTCAGGGTAAAATGCAGTTGGCGACGATTTTAACGTATCGGAAGCCAGAACAAAGGAGTCGCAATGGCAAGATTCCGGAGGGACTGCCGGGGTCCTAGAGCGTGGCATGTAATGAGAGAAGTGTCAGGAACCCGGAGTCTACGCTTACCTGGGAGGCCCTTTTATCTCCTCTCAAAACGGAGGTAAGATGTATCAACCACAAGAAGAGCATCTGATGGGTAAAAGGGAGTCAGATCATTCCATAGTACTCCGAGACGGTAGGGCCGATCACATGGGGAAGGGAATGACGGTAGTATGTAGCCCGCATAAGGAAACATATGCAGATAAGACAGGCTGATGAACATATGCAAACCTCACTGCGGGGGATAGCAAAGGAAGCTAAACTGCTTCTGTACGAAGCGAATACTATTGAGGAGCCCTGTGCGGGAAAACCGCACGCAGGGATCTGCGAGGGGACGGTCGGGTAACTGACCGTTCTACCTCGATTGGAATAGAAAATTTTGCGCTGTTCTGAATAAATAAAGTAATTTAATGCATAAATATTATCTCATTACTTTGTTATTATTGGCATGCAATAACATGGTTTCTTGCGCTTTAATTGCAAAAGACACACATAGTATTGACAGTAGGCTTTATGTGTTAATGGAAAGCAGTTTATTTATTTCGGGAAATGACCATCCTTTAAAAAATGTGAATGATATTGTTCTCGAAAAGATTAAAGAAGATTTAGAGCATAATCAGGCGGAATTTATTGAACTCTCTATTGAGGAGACGAAAATAATTACAAATCATTACCTATTTTCTTGCTTTGACCATTGGGATAGCTATTTAGAGGTAATAAACAAAAGAAAGATTGACTTAAGTAATCCAATTTTGATTTTGTCTATCCATCCGACAGAGAGCAATAAACCATCAGGGATTGAAGCAAATATTTATCTACATTTGAAGGACGCTAAATTTCCGCGAGAGTTCAATTGGATTAGTGGAAAGAGATATACAAACATCAAGCCAAATGAAAAAAATGAATTGGTCGTTTCGATTGTGAAATATTTTGAGAAAGAGATAAATAATATTAAAGCCATAACCAATCATTCCTCGTGCCAGGGCAATCGCATGGGTAATGTCAGCCAAACAATACCTTAGCAAGATAATTATTGTCCCACCCAGCTTTCTGACGTTTGATTTGAGTGCCGACTTTGGCAGTTTTTTCCTGCTTGAGTAAATTCAGTGCTATATGTCTTAACAGCGCTAGGTTTTCAGCACTATGGCCATTTCGGACCCTGGATTCATCCTCACGAAAAGCAACATCAAGTACCCAATGCAGTTTGTTTTCAATGCCCCAATGTTGGCGAACGACATTCATAAAGTTGCAGGCATTCACCTCTGCAAGGCTGGAAATATAATAGCGACACTCTTGTGATATATTACCGTTTATGTGACGTTCTGATTCCA
>NZ_AUCV01000034.1 GCF_000429945.1 Desulfogranum japonicum DSM 18378
CCTCAAGGCTCGTTGGAGACTACAACGTTGATAGGTCGGGTGTGGAAGTGCAGTAATGCATGGAGCTAACCGATACTAATTAGCCGTGAGGCTTAACCATATCCTTTTGTAAACAAAGTTTACCCTGCTATTTTAATTGTTATGACTTTACATAGATTTTTCGGTAGCCATAGCGAAGAGGACCCACCCGTTCCCATTCCGAACACGGAAGTTAAGCTCTTCAGCGCCGATGGTACTGCATGGGTGACTATGTGGGAGAGTAGGTCGCTGCCGTCTCTTTTTTCAAAACCGCTTTAAGGGATTTCCTTAAAGCGGTTTTTTTTTGCCTATCAATATACGTACCGATAATATACGCTATACCCTGCCCTGTACGAATTTGTTTCATCCTCGATCATTACTCTCCAATCCCCTCCCCTCTTTCCGGAGTCAATCAATCGGAAAAGCAGCGCCACCATGGCTGGGGCTCACAGAAAAATGTCATCGCACATGCTCGTGTGGGATGCTCAATGGTTAACGCTTTTGCATGAAGGGCAATGTTGCCTCCAGGAACTCGTATTTTACTACCATACCTGTAATCTCCGAGTAAGGGGTACCCGCGATGGCTGAACTGTAGACGTATCTGATGGTGTCTTCCAGTCTTAAGATCAATATTTACTTGAGTAATCTTTTTCTGAAAGATCTTACCGACGCTAAACTCCAGAACAGCTTTCTTACCTGCAGGATCAATCCAGGCGTGTTTTCCTTTTCGCCTGATATTATCTATCCACATCCCTTTTGCTGGCAGGCGCCCTTCAACAAGGCCTATATAGTGCTTTCCAACCTTTCGCTCCCTTATTTGCTCGGATAACCTTCGTGCGGCTTTAGATGTCCTTGCAAGGACAATAACACCCGAGACAGGTCGATCTAATCGATGTACAAGTCCCAGATAAACATTACCAGGTTTTTTATATTTCTTTTTTATATACTGTTTTGCCAATGTCAGTATATCTTGGTCGCCGGTGGCATCTTCTTGCACAAGTATTCCTGCGGCTTTATTCACAACAAGAAGATGGTTGTCTTCGTAAAGAATTGGTATGGTATCCCCTTTTTGACTAACTATTTGCGAACAACAATCCATAATCATATATACCTGAACGCTACATATACTTTTTCAACTGCCTCATATGAATGCCAGACTTCTTATAATCAGTGCTCCAAGTCCCTATTTTTTTTATATTCCCATGGGCAGCTTTGGGGTTTGCGATTTCCTCAGCAAACATAATATTCAATCAAAAATATTTAACCCTGCACTCTATTCCAGCGCCCGAATTCCTACCCTACTGCACGAACAGCTTATGCAATTCAAACCTACCCATGTAGCCATTGTCTGCCATTGGCAAGAGACTGTACATGGGCTTCTTGAAATGATGTCTCTGATTAAAGGACTTGAACCGAATGTAAAGCTTTTAGCAGGAGGATTCACAGCATCATATTTTTCCTCCAGCCTCATGCGACATTGCCCAGACCTGGATTTCATTATTCAAGGTGACCCAGAAAAACCTTTATTGGACTTGTTGACCGCCAAGCCGCTGACTCATATAGACAACCTGTCATACAGAACTGGCGATATTATTGCCAGAAACGATTCTGTGTGGCTCATGGACGAGATGCTTCTGAGTACTCTCTCGTACTCAAATCTCCGACATCTCAATGACTGGGAAAAATATATAGAAAAAACCAATACAAAGCTCGGCTTTCCATTACTCATTGGCCGAGGATGTATTTTCGACTGTGCTTATTGCGGCGGAGGTAGAACAGCCTTTCGCACCCATTCCTCGCGTAACAAACCGGTACAACGCTCCATTGAGGCTATATTACAGGATTTACATATTCTCAAACAATACACAGATACACTTTACATCTGCTATGAAAATGATCAACAATACCTCGTTGATCTCTTTCAAGCTATTGAGCAGGACGTGGGCTTACGTCAACATTTCACGCTCAATTATGGTGCGTGGCATCCCATCGACGATATTTTTCTCAATGCCTATGTTCAAGCATTCCGTATTGATGACAAAAAACCGATTTTTGAATTTTCTCCGGAAGTAATTTCTGACCGGAGTCGAGCTACCATTAAAGGTACTCTTGCCACTACATTAAAAAAGACTCTTGAATCTGTAGCAGCAATACACAACAGGTTACATGGTCAGGTAAAAATAGAGATTTTTTTCAGTCGTTATCATCCGACCGAAAATCAACCCTCCCTGCTTTTAGCGGAAATCATACAAATTTATATGCTCAAGCACCAACTTTTTAAAGAGCACCTTTTCTCAGCCCATATTTGTTATGACCATCTTTCTACAGATGTTGCCTCGAACTATTGGAACACACACACACAGGGTATAGAAGACTTTTCCCTGTTCCTTGAGAAGAAACAGGCAATTGACGAACAGAGTCATTATCATTTTCCCATGGACAATTTATGCATTTACCTGCCTGAAGAAATTCCCCATGAGCAACTTGCCTCCCTTGAAGCTCTTATACATACCCTTGATACTTTGGAGCAACGAGCAAGTGAACTCTTCCATATTCTCTTTGCAGCTTTTTCTTCTTCATGGGTTACAGTTGTAAAAGAGATCGTTGCTGCTCGAGTTGACAAGGATGGAAGAGATTATTTTCAACAGGTCCCCATCATAGACCTGATTCAAACACTAAGCGAGACTCTGGCTACCAGATACTCCAGAGAGCAGAGGCATTATTTCCCAGATCTGTTTCGCTATACATTGCAGAAACTTACTCTTGAAGAAATACACATCGAACGAACAGAAAATTCAAAAAATACGGATTGTTATATACTTGACCAAGAACGAGTTTCCACCCATTCTTACAATTATGTAGATACCATAAATTTTGTCAATCATATCTACAATGAACAAGGTGTCCTCAAGGGATATGACAGAACAGTATACCTGTTCCTGAAAGACCGGATTATTTCCCTTCCTCATAAGACCTACCGTTTAACGCTACGTCTTTTTGAACAGCAGCTATCAAAAGCTCAATATATCTCTCGCCTGCGTGAACTTCCAGGCATTGACCTCCAGCTCCACGAAGAACTTATGGAAATACTGATACAGCACGGTATACTTTTGCCATGTTCCTAGGAGTCTGTCGGAGAAAGCTCTTTTTCCCCATATTTGTGTTGTTTTCAAAAAATCAGTACTCGCAATATCAACTATATGGCTGCGCCTGATTTCCTGAAAACGCCTAAATCTCAGAAAAAATAGCAATTCTCCGACAGATTCCTAGAATGGAGGAACTTGATTCTACCCTTGCTATGAGATGCATATCCGTTATGTACCCTAGGTAAATACAACGGTGAGAATCTGAAAAAGAATGTCAAAGCTGTTTATCTGTAAATGGAAAAGGCCTGGTCAACGGTTTCGATGGGGATTGCAAATCCTATTCCCTGTGTATTTTTGATGATCATCGTATTGACCCCAAGAACTTTTCCTGTTTCTGTGATTAATGGTCCTCCGCTATTGCCTGGATTAATTGGGGCGTCGATCTGTACGTACTCTTTGCCATCATAGCTGCGGTATCCGGAAATAACCCCGGAGGTAACAGTATGTCTCAAACCGACCGGGCTGCCAATGGTAAAAACCTTCTCGCCTTGAGCAGGCCACTCTGACTTGGTTGCAGGTTTGATAAATGGAGAATTATATACGTACACAGAGATCATCGCCAAATCATGCTCGGGACTCACTTGCAGTGTTGAAACCTGATACTCTGTACCATCTATTAACACTACTTTGCCATCACGAGCAAAATCGGCATCTTTCATGAGCTGAAAACGCTCGTTGAGCTTTTCGTACCGTTGTTTATTGCTCTTGTACTCCCGTTCTCGCAGCGCAGTGTTTTTTAACACCTGGTCTTTATAGGCCTTGTCCTGTATGTCAGGAACCCTTTTTCGAATCATTGTCAGGTTTCGTCGTTCATTCTCCAAATATTCATTAAACTGTCGAAGCTCCTGTTGCAACTTGCCGAGTTGCAGGTTATCCACTTCCACCACGTGCCGGTTGGTAATAATCGTACCGTGGCTATCAATAAAAAAGCCAGATCCACTTCCCCAAGGGCTTACAAGGGAGACGGTAGCATTACGTGCCACCTCAACGGGACTGTGAGTCGGTGAAAATTCTTCCAACTGCCCAACCAACCCGCTGGTACCTGCAGATCGACGTTGCTGAAAAGCAGCAGCGTTTCCCACAGACGCTTTCAGAGACACATCCTCGGATACAACTGTTTTTTCTTTCTCTGTCTCCGACACCGCAGACAGGGAGGTGTCTGCTTGCTCAACACTGGTTGTCTCTGTTCCTTTTTGTCCGATGAAAATGCCAACACCCAGTGCAGCCGCAACAATTGCCAACAGTAAAAAAAGCGAAAGTCCCTTTGAGCCTCCTGCCTCTGCAGGCTGCTGAGAAAGTCGCTGTTTTTTATTTTGTGCAGCCTCATATTTAGCAAAAATAAGACCGCATTTCTGACACTCTTTGACATCGCCTTGCCGAAATCCGCATTTAGGACACTTCATCACACTTCACTTTTGAAACAAATATTATTGAATCTCATTACAATACAAGACATTGCAGCAACATCAGACATGTTATTAAGCAATAACCATGAACCGGCATCCTTCGATCAGGCCTCATCGCATATATATTCACAAAGAGATATGCCTGAACGAATGCATGGTAGCGTCCGTAAGATCATGTCGAAATCCTTAGACCTTGGTAAGCTGTTATATCAATCCATTGGATCAAACAGATCTTTTGTTGCATAACACATGGGACAAACCCATTCATCCGGCAACTCTTCAAAGGCCACACCAGGAGATATATTATTCATTGCATCTCCTTTTTCAGGCTTATAAACGTAGCCGCAGTTCACGCAAATATACCAGCCAGTACCGTTTTCTTGATCCATTTCTACACCGCAAAATATTTTGCCTGTGGGTGATGCACTACAATAGCTGAAGTAGTCTGTTCAGGCACCATTTGCATATTTTCCGTCAAGGAGATACCCAATCGTTCGGGCTGTAAAAATGCAAAGAGTGGCTGATGCACATCCAGGTCAGGACAGGCAGGATACCCGAACCCGTAGCGACTTCCCTGATATCCTTGTCGTACTGCTGCAGCGATATCACCGGTTTCATCCCCGCTGATTCCCATCTCGTTTCGCATAACTCCATGCCAGTATTCGGCAAGGGCATCAGTTGCCTCTACACTGAATCCATGCAACATAAGATAGTCATGGTAAGCATCGGCGGCATAGAGCATTGCTGTTTCCTCGCTCATTTTTTCCCCAATGGTGACCACAAAAAATCCAGCGATATCCCCACCTTCTTCCTTAGTCTTGAAATAATCGGTAATGCAGCGATGTGGAGCCTCGCTCTGCCGGGGAAAGGCAAAAGGGTACTGTTGACCATCTGCCTCAACATACAGGGTCTCCCCTTCAGCATAGCAGGGAAAATACCCATATGTAATTTTAGGACAGATTAAATTTTTCTCCAAGGACTCACGAACAATTTTTTCGTAAAGAGGTTCCACTGTCCCGGTAATCAGTTCCTGATATTCATTGGCAGTCATTTTACCTCTGCGGTATCCCCATCGCCCTCTAAACAGGGCCTGGGTGTTGACCAGGGATAAAAACTTTTCAGGATCTACATGCTCAACATATTTCTTCCCCAGAAAAGGCGGCTTTGGAACAGGATTATTTCTCAAGACAGTCGAATCCTTCACCCCGGGTTTCATCTGTTCCGGTACCCTTCCGCTGTTGAATGTGGTTGCAGTCAGGGTTCCCTCTTCAAGTTCTCGTACAGCCTTTAATCCCGCAAAAGCGTCTGGACAATACACCACCGGCTCACTGTGATGAGGAACGCAATTTTCAGCTACAAATCTTGGTGTTAACGCCGCGCCACCCAACAATATGGGTACGTTAATACCCGCATTTCTATACTGGGACATAGAATCTTGCATGACGATTGCTGATTTCACAAGCAGACCGCTCAACCCGATGGCATCCACATTGAGCTCACGGGCTTTTTCGATGATCATCTCAGTAGGCACATTGATTCCAATATTGTGAACCTCATACCCATTGTTACTGAGGATGATATCAACCAGGTTTTTACCGATATCATGGACATCCCCCTGAACAGTGGCCAAAAGAATACTGGTTGTACTTCCGGCTTCATTTTTATCCATGTGGGGTTCCAACGCTTTGACCGACAATTTCATGACTTCTGCAGATTGCAGAACAAAAGGGAGAAGGATTTCACCTCTTCCGAACAATTCTCCCACATGGCGCATGGCAGGCACCAGTATCTGATTAATTATGGCTATGGGTTTAAAGCGCTCCATCAAAATGAAAAGTAAGTCTTCCAGACCGTCTTTATCTCCTTCTACCACTTTAGCAAACATCTGCTCTTCAGTGGTTTTGTTGCCTTCACTGTCTTTCTGCTCGGTTTCCTCACCAATATCTTGAAAATATTCAATGAATCGCATCAAAGGTTTTTGTTCTTGACCGTTCCTGCGATCAAACAGCAAATCTCGACAAACCTCCCTGTCATCATCAGATATTTTTGCCAGAGGCAAAATTTTTGCGGCATCGACAATGGCTGCATCCAGCCCTGCCTGAACAGCCTCATGTAAAAAGACAGAATTGAGAATGCGGCGAGCTTTTGGGGGTAAACCAAAAGAGATATTACTCAACCCAAGAACAGTCAGGCATCCTGGCAATTCTTTTTTTACCAGTCGTATTCCTTCCAGGGTCTGGATAGCAGCGTCTTCCAGTTTTTCATCACCAGACCCCACAGTAAAGGTCAGACAGTCAAAAAGCAGATCATGGGGACGAAGCCCACACTGGTTAACGGCAATTTGATATATGCCCTTTGCAATGTTGAGTTTTTCATCCGCGGTCATGGCCATGCCCTTTTCCCCAATGGTAAGGGCTACCACTGCTGCACCATATTTTTTTGCAGCTTGGCAAACTCTCTTGAGCGTCTTTCCCCCATCTTCAAGGTTCACAGAATTAATTATAGCCCTACCGGGATAAATCTTCAGGCATGCTTCAATACAATCTGGCGTAGTGGAATCGATCATCACCGGACACTTCAGTGACTGTGCACACATCCTTACCAGAGTGGTCAAGTCTTTAAGCTCATCTCTCCCCGCATACGCTGTACAGAGATCAATGACATGCGCGCCCTTGGTCTCCTGTTCCAAGGCCACTTTGAGACATGCATCGTAGTCATCTGCAAGCAGTAGTTCTCGAAATTTTTTCGATCCATTGGTGTTTGCACGCTCACCTATTAATAACGGGGGGATTTCCTGTTGAAGTTCTACGGCTCGATACAGACTGGATACAGAAGGTTTCATGCGCTCACCTCCCGAATACCAGGCTTCACCCCTTTAAGGGTTTTCACAAGTTCTCTGGTATGCTCCGGTGTGGTACCGCAGCAGCCTCCAACCACGCTGACACCGTAATCAGTGACAAAACGTTTCATTTCCTGTGCATACTGCTCAGGAGTGAGCGTGTAGCAGACTTGCCCATCAATAACCTCGGGGAGGCCCTGATTTGGAACGCAGGAAATCCTGCCTGGCCAATGTCGGCTCAAGTAACGGATATGGGACTCCATATCCCTTGGCCCTGTGGCGCAATTGAGCCCAAAGGAAAAAAGAGGAAATGGCTCAAAGGTCACTGCCGCTGTAGCAATATCGGAACCAACAAGCATGGTACCGGTTTTTTCTATGGTAATGGATGCCATCACCGGAATATCCTTGTCCATTTCTTCCAACACCTCAAAACATGTGGCCAGGGTTGTCTTGACCTGGAGCATATCCTGACAGGTCTCCACAATCAACATATCCACCCCAGCCTTAACCAACGCTCGAACCTGTTCCCCATGTGCACTGGCCAGCTCTTCCACAGAAATATGCTCCAAAGAGGGCAGCTTGGTACCTGGCCCGACGGAACCACCAATATACACATCAGGTTTACCGCCTATGGCTTTTCTGGCATTCTCCACTCCTGCAAAAATCAATTCTTCAACCTGGTCTTGTAACCCGTATTCTTCAAGAACGATCCTGCTGGCACCAAATGTGTTCGTCTCCAGGACCATGGCACCGGCATCGACAAACCGTGAATGCAATTCTATCAACACCTCTGGTGCTGAAATATTAAGTATCTCCACACAGCCTTCTTTTCCCTGCCAGGCTGATTGAGGTATAATCATCTGCTGCAGGTTGGTCCCGCAAGCTCCGTCTAAAATCAGTAGATCATGGTCCGTAGGTTTCATACGTTACTTCTATTTCAGCTGATTTCCTCTCTCTAGATTCACACTGGAGAGAAAATATTTTCTTGTTGTGTTATTCTATATACCTTTCACATCTGTCCAGATTACGCTCAACCCAGTTTCATCATACCTACACGTATAAGAACGAGTTGTAAAAAAGACAGGATGTGCACCCTAACATTTTGGTCACGAAAGAAAAGAGAAAAACAACGTCAAAACGTGGAGAAACATTTTTTCATCTCTATAAGGATAAATTCTCGGGCACATCGGCTGTCCTTAAAACCACGCCCCACTGATCAGGCCGCCTTAAAGACAGGCATATCGGGGACGCCCCAGTGTTTGGGAAGAGGTGATTGCAGTGACGCTGTACATACCCACATGGCGATTTTTCCAGAACTGCCAGGGAGGTGTCCAAAAAATCTTGAAGCTGCCGCCAGATATTTAAACTGTTCGTGGCTCATTTTGGTGAGCAAGGCGTTTCCATTTATAAAAAAATCAACCCTTGTGGATCCCTTTATCATAAGTACCGAGTTTTGCTCCTCCATCATTTCATCGGAAAGAAAGCGAACTGATTGCAGCTTTGCTCTTCCTTTTTCGATACCTTTAAATGTAAACAGTGCTCGACTAATGATCATTTTAAATTCCATGGTGACCCTCCTTAAGAATCGTTTTTCTTGACTCTACCAGGGGAGGTTTGTCATATAGTGAGCAACCCTATTATTTTTTGCAAAAAAAATGAGCCTGCTTGAACGTATATACTTTTTACACGACCGAATACAGCAGAACAGATTTCCCAATGCGTCTGATCTGATCGAGGAATTTGAGATATCCCAGGCAACGGCACATCGTGACATCGGATATCTCCGGGATCGCCTGCTGGCCCCATTGGCCTTTAACCAGAAAAAGAATGGTTATTATTATACAGCAGAAGGATTTCGCCTCCCCTTTGAAGATAGCAGTAAGATTATCCTGTTCCTAGGCCTTCTTGCCTCCATTGGACAAGAAGCCGGACTGGCTGACCTGCCTGAACTTGTGCAATTGCGGAAAAAACTGACGTATCTTGCCGCACCCGGACAAACGAACCTGCAGGAAATCATCCACTGTGAATGGATTGAAACAGAGCCTGTAGCCACAGATGTTTTTCAGGCAGTGCTACAGAGTTTTCAGGAAAAATGTCAGCTTACAATCTATTATCAAAAAGCTGAGACTGTAACAAAGCGCACTGTTGATCCCCTCAAGCTTATCCATTATCAGGGACGCTGGTATCTCTACGGATGGTGTATGCTCAGAGGGGGTAAACGACTCTTTCATCTTTCGCGCATCAAACAAGCCCAGGTTGAGGCTACTCAGGCAATCCATGTGCCCACTGATGACATCAACGATATTACAGGGGTATTTGGCATTTTCAAAGGTAAGGCTAAAACTACAGTCCGTATTCAATTTACAGGGAATGCAGCACAAAGTGTACGTTATCAGCGCTGGCACCCGTTTCAGACCATTGAGGAAAATGATAAGGGAATAATACTTACACTGCCTGTGGCAGATGAACGTGAGATACTTATGAAGATCCTCCAGTTTGGCTCTCAGGCCCAGGTGCTGAAACCCGAATCATTGAAACGCCAGATCGCTTTGGAAATATCTGCCATGGAAAAACTCTATGCAGCCACTGCTGACAGCCCAAAAAAACAATAAAACAATCAAGATGATACTACAGACAAGGAGTAAATAATGGCCCCTTCAATAACTGCAGTGATCCTGGCTGCAGGTAAAGGAACCCGCATGAAGTCCAATAAGGCAAAAGTGCTGCATGAGGTTTTTTTCAAACCCATGGTTCATCATGTGCTTGATGCTGTTTCCAATTCTCAAACAAAGGATACTGTTCTCATTATCGGCCACCAGAAAGATGCGGTACTCGATACCCTGGAAGCATACGACTGTTTGACCGTGGAGCAAAAAGAACAACTTGGCACCGGACATGCGGTTCTTTGTTCGGAAAAAATGTGCAAAAATACTGACCATGTGCTTATACTCTGCGGAGATACTCCTCTCATTGAGAGTGCCACTCTTAATACATTGATTGATCAGCATCTGGACTCCAAGGCTACCATTACCCTGATGACCACCAGACTGGAGAACCCTTTTGGATATGGCAGGATTGTTCAAAACGAACAAGAAGCTGTCACCGCCATAGTTGAACAGAAAGATGCATCTCCTGAACAATTACAAATCAACGAAATCAATGCAGGTATCTATCTTGTCAGACGCTCTTTTCTCTTTGAAGCCCTGAAACAGGTTGGCACGGACAATAGCCAGGGAGAGGTTTATCTTACTGATATCGTATCCATTGCCGTAAACAGTGGCCAACGTGTTGAACGTTTTGTACATCCCCACCCCGTTGATGTGCTCGGCGTCAATTCCAGAGTAGAATTGGCCCAGGCAAATACAGAACTGCAAATGAGGCACAACAGAAACCTCATGCTGGCGGGTGTAACCATGCTGGCCCCGGAAACTATTCAGATCGAACCGAACTGCTCCATAGGAGTTGACTGTGTTCTTGAAGCCGGGGTCAGTATCACCGGTTCATCTCGAATTGGGAAAGGATGCGTCATCCGTAGGGGAGCTGTCATTCACCGTTGCACCATTGATGACGAGGCCGTGATAGGTCCTAATGCTGTACTGGAGAACTGCTCCATCGGCAGTTGCGAACATATCCCCCCACTGGTGCATCGTGTGGGATGATACAGCAACACATTGTGGCAGTTGCGCAAGCCTTTCCCCTGCTACACAAGCGCCGTTCACAACCGGCCTTTTTGAGATAACATGGTACAAATTTACGTGTTATTGTGTTATGAAGCCACTTTCATTTACATCGCAAATTTTGTCAGGCCTGCGATAGACATGTATAATGCAGATGCAAGGTCCATTTTGCTAACCCGATTATTGCATACGCCCCAACGTGGAGAATCCCCCTATGAGTGATATAAAAAAAATGTATTCGTCCATCCTTGGTGACGCCTTCCCCATGGACATGACCATTACCCTTGGTGACCAAACCCTGGTATATCGTAAAAAAACCTGGAATATTAAACAGGCTGATGGAACTGGTGAGGAGCGAGGACTTCGCTATGGAGAAAATCCTAACCAGGAAGCAGCCTTATACGAACTGGTAAACGGCAATCTTGTTTTGGGAGAGTGCTCATTTATCAATCCTGGCAACGGTCTTGTCAGTGGTATCACGGTGGAAGACATGCTGCAGGTTGGCAAGCATCCGGGAAAAATAAATCTGACCGATGTGGATAACGGGCTGAACATCATCAAATACCTTGTAGACAGACCTGCTGCAGTCATCCTCAAACATAACAACCCCAGCGGAGCTGCAGTGGCCCCAACCCTCGCCGAAGCCTACAACAAGGCAAACCGGGCAGACAGAATTGCCGCTTTTGGTGGTGCAGTTGTGACCAGCACTGCCATTGATAAAGAGACTGCCGCATTGATGGCTGAAAACTATCTCGAAGTGGTCTGTGCTCCTGATTTTGAAGAAGGTGCACTGGAAATTCTTGCTTCCCGTAAAAATCTTCGCATCATCCGTATGGAAGGGATCAACAAACTGGCAGATTTTGAAAATTATCGCTTCCTGGATTTCAAATCTCTCATTGACGGCGGGCTTATCATTCAACAATCAGCCATCAATACCATCCGTAGAAAAGAAGATCTGCTGCCAGCAATCACCGAGCGCAAAGGTGTACGCTATGCATGCGAAAGACAACCCAGTGACCGGGAAATAGATGATATGCTTTTTGGCTGGGCCATAGAGCATGGTGTTACCTCCAATTCCGTTCTCTATGTGAAAGACGGTTGTACTGTCAGCATTGGCACAGGTGAACAGGATCGTGTTGGGGTGGCAGAAATTGCTGTACACAAAGCCTATGTCAAATATGCAGACCTGCTGTGTTTTGACCAGCACAAAATGCCCTATGCAGAACTGGCCATGCAGGTTGTCCAGAACAAGAAAGACAAGAGTGAATTGGAAGCCATCGACCAACAGGTACAGAAGGATCACGCCGGAATTGCGGGTTCCGTTATGATCTCCGATGCATTTTTCCCTTTCAGGGACGGTGTGGACGTAGGCATTCGAGAAGGAGTTTCCGCTATTCTGCAGCCAGGCGGATCAATTCGCGATTTTGAAGCAATAGAAGCCTGCAACGAGGCTTCACCGCAAGTTTCCATGATGTTTACAGGCCAGCGCTCCTTTAAACATTAAGGTATTTACACCTGACCTGTATATCCCCTGTATTGGTCAGGTGTCACCCAATCTCAAGGCAACACTCAGAACAAAATAATATTTAAAGTCTCTTCAGAAATGGGAACTTTTGGTTGAGCAGGTAAGCCGAGGCGTATTATTGATATTTCAGGATACAGCTACCTGGCGAGAAGGACCTGTATTATTGCCAGACATTCTCTACACGTCTATCCAACGCTGTTCCTTTGCAGACTGCAGACAGGCCTGACAAAGATGCACAGAGGCATATCCTTCCCTGGCCGTTACAGGATTGACGCCACTGCCTCGTAAAAAGCTCTCCCAATTCCGCAACAGGGGAACGATGGTATTCACTGGATGCTCAGGACTTATATCAGTGATTTTCGTTCCGTTGATTACTCTGCACCGGTTATAAATCTGCTCTCCCTGCAAGATCCCATTTGCACAGATAAATTCAAACTGGCCTGAACGTGCCAGACTTACCTTGGAACAGTCAAGAGTTCCGGTAACGCCCTCCTCCATCTCAACAAGTACCTGCAACACATCCTCTAGAGCACTGTTATACAGTTGTCTGGTCAAAGCCATTACCCGCTTAACTTCAAGACCCGTTATATAGCGCAAAGCATCAAAAACGTGAACTGCGGTATGAAAACTTATCCCAGCGCCTGCGACTTCTGGCTGATGGTGCCAGTGAAGAGTCGATGGTTCAAGACGTTGGTTGGCGGAAAATGTATATAAGGTGCCTACAGATGATAACTGCTTTTTAAGCGCCTGAATAACCGCGTTATATCGCAATGTCTGGCCAGTAGTAATCTTGAGCCCCTCTTCTTTTTCCAGAAGAACAATGGCTTCAGCATCCTTATTACTGCCTGCCAATGGTTTTTCAAGCAGTAACGGCTTACCAACCTGAGCACATAACCTGGCAATACCAAGATTGAGAGTCGGTGGAACCACAGAAATAACACAATCTACCTGTGAATCCAGCACGAGCTCCTGCCATTCCGGGTACCAGCTACAGTTCCATTGAGCAGCCTGTTTCATCCCTTCCGACGAACGCCTGGATATAGCGGCGAGTTGTAAATATGGACAGTCCTGAATTACATGGCCTGCATATCTGGCACCGTGATTTCCGGTGCCAATGATACCGACAGATAAAGGCTGTAACTGTTTCTGCACAAGTTCTCCCTGTTACTCTCACATTTCAGGATCCTTTATTTCAGGTTCTGCAAGCGATTGCCAACCTGACGGTAAATCTTCAGGCCCTAGGCCAAGAAGCTCTGCAAATTGTATCACGATCTCTGGAGAACAGTTAAGTGAAGAAGTTCGTTTTCCAGTAGTAACATCTACAAGTTCCTGTTGCAGAAAACAGGTAAGACAGGTAGCCACCTTGCCCAAATGTGGTGAAGCATCATTTTGTATTCGTTCACAAAACCGCACAAACCGCTGCCAATTAACGTATGCCCGCTCCATACCTCTAAAAAGTGAAAGATCACGATTATTGGGGTCTAGATCTCGACAAACAATCTCAAGGTAACGTTCTTTTGCCGCTCGCTGTAAAATCTGTAACTCAGCCTGAGTTAACCGGAAATGTGGTCCTTCAGGATCTTCACAAAGATATACAAGCGATGAATGATATACCACTTCCGGTAACTCACCGGAGTGACGGACGATGAGCACTTCCTCCTCGAGAATGTGCTCCCGACTCGGGGGTGTCATCTGGCAAAGTCCTGTTTATTATGATCCAGCTGGAAAAGATTACGAACCTGGCCTATCCGTTCCGATTGGCTGATACAGTGATGATCTGTTTTTAAATACTGCATTGGATGGTGCAATATTTTGTTGGCTATGGAGGTTGCCATACGTTCGATGGCCTGTTGTTCGTTTTTGTTTAAGCCAGACAGACGCCCAAGGGTTTTGGCCACCTCTTTCTCCACCAGACAATTTACCATGTTACGAAGTTCAACAATGGTCGGTGTCGTTGCCATCCCCTCCAGCCATTGGTGCATTTTCACAACTTCTTCCTGCACTATTCTGTCTGCTTTTAAAGCCTCTCTATCACGCTCTGTCTTGTTCAACTCTACGACATTGTTCAGGTCATCAATATCGTAAAGATAGACATTGTCCAATTCATTAATATTCGGATCAAGATCCCTTGGGACAGCAATATCTATGAAGAAAAGAGGACGATTACGACGCTCACGCATGACGGAGCGAACATCCCGTTTATGTAAGATCAAATCTGTAGCGCCAGTTGAACTGATGATAATGTCAACATGTTCCAACTGATCAAGGAGTTCTTCAAGAGCTACAGCTTTACCATTATAACAACGGGCAAGTTTAACAGCTCTTTCCAGGGTTCGGTTGGCAACCACTACTTGTGCAACCCCCTGGCCAACCAGGTGTTCCGCCGCCAATTCGGCCATCTCACCTGCCCCGACGAGCAGTACTTTTTTATCAGTAAGGTTGCCGAAAATCTTTTTAGCCAACTCCACAGCTGCAAAACTGATGGAAACTGCACTGGCACCAATCCTGGTTTCAGTTCGTACCCTTTTGGCCACGGAAAACGATTTATGCAGCAACTTATTCAGTACCAATCCACTGGATCTATGCTTAGATGCAAATCGATATGCTTCTTTGAGCTGGCCAAGAATCTGCGCTTCTCCGACGATCATTGAATCAAGACTTGAAGCCACCTCAAACAGGTGCTCCACAGCACGATCATCCAAATGCGCATAGACATATTGTTGCAGTTCCCGCTGACTCACACGACTTGCAAAAAGCAATTCAAGCACTTGTTTTTTTGCATCTTCAACCAGCTCCCGGGCACAGGTAAAAAGCACTTCCACGCGATTGCAGGTGGAAAGCAGAAAATGTTCTTTGATGGCTGACAGCTGCCCAAGATCGCGCAAGGGATCTTCGTACCCACCGGCAAGAGCTAACTGTTCTCGAACAGCAAGTGGAGTGGTTTTATGATTAACTCCAAGAAGAATAATGGCATCACGATGCATAATTATGCACACCTTTCAACAGAAAGGAGACTCCCCACAGGGTAAAAAGAACAGAAACAAAGGCCACAATACTTAAAATCGCCACTCGGCGTCCACGCCATCCCACCGTAAAACGCTGATGCATGACTGCGGCATAGAGAAACCAGGTAATAAGAGACCAGGTTTCCTTGGGATCCCAATGCCAATACGCCCCCCATACCTGTTTTGCCCAAAGTACACCTGTGATCAATCCCAGGGTCAGAAGCGGAAACCCTATACTCAAACAGTGATGATTCAAATTGTCCAGAGCATCCAAAGATGGCAAACGTGAATAGAACAGCCCGAAACGTTTGCCTTTAATTTCTCTTTCCTGCAACAGATACATCACACTGCCCAGACAGGAAATGGCAAAAAATGCATTGGCCACAAGAGTAACAGAGGCGTGCACCGGCAGCCACCAGGATTGAAAGGTGGGGGAGAGAGGAATAATTTCGCGGGAAGCCATTGCGGCAACGGTCATGAGCACTAGTACGAGAATAGCAGCAAAGGTGCCAAGGTTTTTTACCGTATAGCGCCAGCGAAAGGAAAGATAACACCAGGAAACCGACCAGGCAAAAAAAGAAATAGTCTCATGATGACTGGTGATTGGCGTATGACCCGCCTCAATGTAACGAAAAACAATGTTAAACGTATGTAATATGGCAGCGATGAAAAATAACTTTCGAGCCACAGGTCGAATCTTCTTTTTCTGCGTGAAAAAAAAGGCTAAATACCCTGCGGTAGCAAGGCAATAACCTGCCAAACTTAGCTGAAAAAGTACAAAACTCATAATATTTCCTGTTGTAAGGCATCCCAGTCAATATCAGGAGCATAGCCCAAAACATCAGAAATATGTTCCTGAATTTTCTCCCATTGCCTGTCTTTGATCCACTGCAGTATATCAGGCAGCAAGATGGCTTGGAAGAGTTCTCTTGACGTTCCCCTTACCGGAGAACCTTTCGTAAGTACAAGGACGCGAAGCTGGGTCATAAGCTGCAACAGAATGCCATATTCAGATCCCATATCCTGCTCAAGAAGTCTTTTCACCATTGCTGCCATAGCTGGACTTTTGCCATGGGTGGATACAGTAACACAGAGATCATTGCGGGTAAATGATGCCGGCACATGAAAATCACTTTGTTCAGGATTATCAGCCAGATTAATAAGAATTTCCTGCGCCCTGGCATGACGCAGAATTTTCTCCTGGGTCTCTGGCGAAGAAGTAGCTGCAAAAACCAAAAATGCGCCTTCCAGATCACCCGGTTTGTAACAGTTCCTGCGCCACTCAATATGCTTTTGATCTACCATTGAGTATAACAGTGAAGTTATCTGCGGACTGACAAGTCGCACCTTGGCTCCCTGAGCAAGGACACCTTGAACTTTCCGCTCAGCTACCTTGCCACCGCCAACAATGACACACAGTCTGTTACTGATATCAACGGAAATGGGATACATATTTGGCCACAACAGTCCGTTTGTCGGTAATAAAATTCAGGCAGCAAAGTTTTTTCACTGGAACGTGCCTGCAAGAGGTTATCGCCGCATCATTCTCGTCAGCAGGATGGTGGTATCTCCCTCCAGACTTTTCAGCCGTCTTTTGGCCATCCCGATGACATAATCTTTTTGAGCCAGTTCAAGAAAAGGTTTAACGCTTTTTCTTTTTTCATCATGGGCCAGAAAAATCACGCCACCAGGCTTAAGTGCTTTTTCAAAGACGTTAAGTAAAGGTTGAAAAAACTCCTCGCGATACAACACTTCAGCGGCGGCTATAATATCGTATTGTTTCATTTTGGGAGGATTAAGCCAGTCAAGCAGTTCAAACTGGACATTGTCTATTTTACTGGCCGCAGCACTAATACGTTGAAAATTGAGGATATGTTCCTCATAATCGGTCATGGTCACCTTATATCCTGCTGCAGCTGCAACGAGTCCAGTGACACCAAGACCTCCGCCAAGTTCAAGCAGGGTTGTTCCTGGTTCAACCAGTTGACTGGCAAAATAATCAGCCAATACAATGGCTCCCTCCCAGAGCTTAATCCATACAGGAAATTCAGAAACATTCTCAAAAGGATCTTTGCCATCAAGAATCTGTTCCAGGTCTGAGGGTTTCAGGACGTTCAACCGGTGAGTTTTAACCGTAAGAGGTTCAAAAGCAACTTTATACTGTTTTTGAAGCTCACTATAGATGGCCAGAGCGTCTTCTGGTAAAGTCTGTGGATCCATATAAATTCTAGCTCTCTGCGCCGGACAACCTCACGTTGGCCGTCAGCTCATAAAATAATGTAAAAAGCCCAATGCCGAAACGACATAACAATAATAGCCAAACCAATGGAGTTGCCCACGGCGTACAAAGCGCATCAGACAAAGTATAGCCAGGTAACCGGATACAATAGAAGCGATGGTGCCAATGCCCAGTGCAACAACCTGCTCTCGGGCCGGTGGAACTGCAATCAGATCACTCAGCTTGAGTACCCCTGCTCCCAGTATGGCGGGAATCGACATAATAAAAGAAAACCGTGCAGCTGTTTCCCTTTGAACCCCAAGCAGCATACCTGTAAAAATGGTTGACCCACTTCTGGAAAGCCCCGGTAAAATAGCTATTGCCTGCGCACACCCTATAACCACTGAGCGAGGAGCATTTATTTGCACATCACGGTCCTTTATCCTGCGGGTAAGCAGCATAATGGTTCCGGTAACAGCCAGCATTCCATAGGTTATTAGAATGTTGTCAAAGATGGCATCAATTGAGTCCTTGAGAAACAGGCCGACAATCACCGCCGGAATAGTCGCTATCACAATGTATATATCCCACATGAAAGCCCTTCGCAATTGCGGATCCGATCTTCTTGTCTCCGGTGAAACAAAAAGTGCCCTGAGCATCAAAAGAATATCTTTATAAAAGGCGATGAGGACAGCCAATAGAGTGCCCAGATGTAAAAAGACTTCAAAAGCTATCCCCAATTCATGAAAATTAAGGATCTCTGAGCCAATGACCAGATGCCCGGAACTGGAGATAGGAAGAAATTCTGTAAGCCCCTGAACTACACCCAAAATTATAGCTTTTATGATTTCCATGGATATCCAGACAAAAAAAAGCGGGGCGATGAATCACCGACCCGCAAAATATTTCTCATAAGAGAATGAGTACTCGTTCCGTGCCTCGAAAAACTACCTGATTGGGTATTGAGTTATCTCAAAGAACAATGCAGGTTTCGCGTTCAAGAGCAGACACGAAAATTAGCAACCTTCGATAGCTTTTTTCTTGCTTGCTTTTACTTTTACTTCATCACCAGCGCTCAGTTTGTCAGCCTTTTCGCAGGTCATGGTAACTTTATCGCCTTCAACACTATCAACAGTGCATTTGACTGAAGCAGCAAACGCAACACCGGCACTTACTACAAACGCAGCAACCATAACAGCAGATACGACTTTTTTCATAATGATCTCCTTATTGATATGTAATATTGGCTTATTGCCCTGTACCTCTTAGGATGCGAAGGTACGCAATTACAGACTTCTTGTCAACCATAATCCCAGGCTTTCGAGGGATTATCGAAAAAGTTAAAGAACTGATTTAATATCTTTTTTTAACAAACCAATGGGGATATAGCCAGGATATGTTTTTACAACTTCTCCTTTCTTGTTCACCAGGAAGGATGTGGGAATTGCCGCAACACCGCCAAATTTACTGGCAGTTGCTTTATCAGCCATCAATACGGGGTATGGTATCTGTTCCTGTTCAACCAGCCGGGCAACCACATCGGCACCAGATTCGTCAACAGACAAGCCGACCACAGTAAAGCCCTGGGAGGCATACTCGCCGTGTACACTTTTCAACACGGGAATTTCCATTCTGCATGGAGTGCACCAGGTGGCAAAAAAGGTGATCAACATAGCTTTTCCAGCAAAATCGGCACTTCTCACAGTTTTACCTTCAGAAACAGAAGATAGTGTAAAAGAGGGCATCGTCACACCGGCAGAAACAGGTGACCTGATGCAGGCCGTAAACACAATGACCATGAACAAACTGAGAACGAGGTATTTTACATTCCTAACCATGAAATCGTATCAATCAGTAAAAATTGTACTTCAGACCAGTGCAGCCCGTTGACGATACAAAAAATTGAACCTGAGAGGATCTTGCACAGCAACAGCTCACCACGTATTATATGCTGTGATATCAATGAACTCAACACTCATTGATATCAGTCCCACCTAACATACATCTTTTGCAGGGGGAATAACGAGGTGTATTTTAACAGAAAAGAGAGTGTGACAAAAGAACAATGTTGCAATTTGAATTACGATTCCGTAATCGAGTCCATTTCATCTCCTGTATGAACTCAAGCTTTGGTATTCAACAACTGTCCCATCATCTCATCAACCGTCTCGATAGTTTTAAGGTTAGCACTATAGGTATGTTTATTCATAATCATTTCAGGCATTTCTTCACCAAGGTCAACGTTGGACTTTTCAACCATCTCCTGACCATTATTGGTTTCTTCAATCTGATAAGACCCGGGTGTGTTAACTTTCTCAAAATTTGCCTTTACCCCCTGGGGCGCCCTTTCGCTGAGTATGACTCTCCCTTTTTTAAAGCCATCACTATTCAGATTGGCTACATTATTAGCATTATTTTCCACCTTGGTTCCAACAGCCTGCAGGCCGGACAGTGCACTATTTAGTCCTGATATCATATTTCTCCTCCATACGAATAGCATATAACAAAACACATGCAAATTACCAGCCATATACGAGATGTTTTGTCAAGCCAGCCAAAATCTATTGCGCCTTTTACCGCGAATGATTAGAAAGGTATGCGCTGTTATGGTAAAGGAAGCTACCATAGCATACAGGGATGTTCCGCTAATCATATGAAAAGCCTTAACCATGCCCCCTCACGAGCCATGCAATTCTTCACTTCTTGTATTATGTTGATCAGTCTCGCCCTCTTTCCATTCACCTCTTCCAACGCTGAAGTGGTCGATAAAAGTGTGGCTGTGGTAAATAACGATATTATAACAATGTCAGAGGTTAATGAACTAGGTCAGCCTATGTTTCAGAAAGCCGCGACCGAAGTACCTTCGGAGCAGCTGCCCACAGTGATGGCACAAATCAGACAGAATGTTATTCAAAAGCTTATCGACCGTAAACTTCTTGTTCAAGAGGCTGCACGCCTCAATATCAGTGTATCTGACGCTGAAGTAAACAATGCCATAGAAAGAATCATTTCACGAAACAGGGTTTCCAGAGACCAGTTCCTTGAAGACCTGAAAGATATCGGCATGGACGAAACCCAGTACAGGGAAGATCTTAAAGAACAGATCCTTTCGTCCAAATTGGTTGGATACGAGGTACGATCCAAAATAATCATCCCGGAAGAAAAGATTATTGATTATTACGACGAACACTACACGGAACATCTTCAGGACGATGGTTATTATATCCTTCAGATAGGTACGGAAACAAGTAAATCCGATGGTCTGCATGGTGATGCGGCTAAACAAGAGGCTAGAAAAAGAATAAAGAAAATACATGACCTTGCACTTCAAGGAAAAGACTTTAAAGAACTTGCTAAGCGTTATTCCGAACTCCCATCAGCAGATGACGGAGGAGACCTGGGTACATTTCAGGAAAAGGAAATGGCTCCCTTTATGAAAAAGGCGGTGGTAGGCTTGAAACCGGGAGCAATCAGTTCCGTTGTAGAGTCCCCTTCCGGGTACCAATTTTTCACGACACTCTCTTCAAAAGAAGGTAAAATCATATCCAAAGTTCCCTACGATTCTGTTAAGGATGAAATACGGGATATTCTATACGACCAGGAACTGCAATCCCAATTTGAGCAGTGGTTTAAAGACATAAAGGAAAAAGCTTACATCAGAATCCTGTAAATACATGATTAAAGATACCATGCGGGGACAAGAAAAAACAACCGGAGAGCCCTCGGTGCCGCAAAGCATTGGACAACGGCTTCAAAGGGTACGCGAAGAAAAAGGGATCAGTTACGAACAGGTTTCCCAAGACACCAAAATTTCCATTGGAAACCTGAAATCCATGGAAAATAACGCGTATCAAAAACTTCCAGCTGACACCTTCACCAAAGGCTTGCTGGCACTTTACGCTGAATACCTCGGTCTTGATGGTCCGGAGATGGCAATCAAATTTCTTCAGCAGCGCAATGCAGAAGGTAAAAATCCTGTGCAGACTCCGAAGGAAACTTTTCGAGACTCGCAAACCCTTTCAGCAAAACGACTGGCTGAGCCCAGCCACATCCCTTCGTCAACAGTGGCAGTTATCATACTCTGCTTGATCGTTTTATCCTTTACAGCGTTTTGTCTTTACACGGGCTGGAATCCATTTAACTTCATTACGGACAAGACTAAAACTCTTTCTTCAACCGTTTTAGAAACTATCCAGCCAACCCAGGAGCCCAAACCCGAAGTGGTGGAGGCAGAGTCACTGCAGCTTGAAGCAGCCTTTCACCTGGATAGCCCTGTTGAGGTTACCATAGATAACCAGACTCCTGTAAAAGAACTGTATACAAAGGGAACAAAAGCAATATGGAACGCAAAGCATGAAATTCTTGTTGTCTTTCCACATCCAGACAGTGCTGAAATAGTGCTCAATGGCTCCCCCCATCACTTTCCAAGCCAACAGAATAATTCCTACCCTCTCCATATACAGACTTTTCGACCTGAATAATGCAAACATGCACAACCTGCTGTTTTGTACTCAAAACCACTGATCACGGTGAATCAGACAAAATCATTACATGTTTTTGCAGAGATCGTGGAAAAATAGCAGGTATAGCCAAGGGAGCAAAACGAAGCAAGCAAAGATTCGTCAACAAACTTGAACCGTTCACTAAATTGAATATCGTCTATTCTCAGCCAAGGAAAGGCACACTCTTGTTTTTCAGTGAAGCCGAGCTAGTCCAGGCCTATCTTCCGCTACGACAGTTTTATGAGCGCTACCTGGCCGCCTCTTTCATCACGGAACTCATTCTCAAATTCACAAGAGAAAATGACAGTGATGAAGGTATTTTCGCTCTTCTTGACTGGGCATTTTCTACTCTGACAACAGAAGAAAAGCCACTGAAAGTGGTTGCCCTTTTTCACGTACGCTTCATGGGTTTACTAGGATATCAGCCGGAATTGAAGCGCTGCTTCACTTGCGGACAACCTGTTCGGAACGGCCAGACCTATCGCTTACAGCCAAGTGGGGGAGCCATAACCTGCTCCACATGCACACCTTATTCACGGGGATACGATGAGGCACAAATCTCTGTACAAACGCTGAAATTTCTCCACCTTGCCCAGGAAGTACAGTTAGGGCGTCTTAATCGCCTCAAAATGCCAGCCTCAGCCATCCAGCAGACTATTGAAACGTTACATCGTTTTTCACTTCACCTTTTACAGCAGGATATAACAGGGTGGAAGGGGTTAAAATCGCTGTTTCCCTTGCTTCATGACAGGTGATATTACTTACAAATATGTTATCAACGGCAGGTCATACAGTGGAATAAAGTCACCAGATCTGCATAGGCGGCACACTCCATCTTATTCGCCAGGATGCGGAGAAAACCAAAAGTTACATGCCATACAACCTGTTGCTGAAAATTTCCCCATGTCCGATATTATGTATGGAACAATATGGCTGGATCAAATCCTATAATAACTGCCCCCCAATGCCTGCCATCAACGTAGACAGGCAACGAAAGGTCATTGAGGATTTCGCCTGTATCTCTCTTAACAGTCTGCAACAACATAGGCTGCGTATGTGTACATCGTCTCTTTTCGGTTTTAGTGGTGAAGATAATACGCTGATGCCTGCTATTGGCTACATCATGGGTAAAGTTTCCAGTTAGTGGTTTGGAAAAAGCTGCATGATGCGCAGGCAGGTAACCGTTTTTATCAATCGCAAGAAAATACGCCACTCCTTCTATTTCCGAACGGGCCTTATCAAAATGAGGCTGCATCCTTTTCTCAAATTCCTTGGTGTAGGAAGTCAAAAACTTAGGGGGGTTAGTGTTAGGAATCTCCTTGTAATTCGTATCAAAAACAGACACTCCAGAATCTTTCAGCGCCTGGATCTCCTGCTGGAAAAATATTTTCTTTTCCTTTGCATAGGTAATCATCTGATCAAAAGGGCCACTACCTGTTCTAAAAGTAGCTACCATTTCAAGCATTCTTTCAGTTTCGCTGCTTAAGGTTTCTGCCGAGAGTTCGGAAGTATGCATATCCTCAGCAATATCTTGACTCAGCAGGTTGATTCCACCAACTTTTTCAGTTACCTCTGTATTATTGGTGGACAATTCTTCGATGGCTGCAGCAATTTTAATAAACTGCTGATTCGCATCCTCGAAGTCACTTATCATGGTGTGAAAATTCTCCGATGTCTGCGTGATTGTTGAACTGGTCTGCTCTGCAAAAGTGCTTATTTCTGCAGTTTCACGCTGAGTTTTTTCCACTATTGATATCATGGACTTTACGCTGGACGTGATTTCCTCGGTGGCAGGACCAATACTTCTGGCGAGCTCACGAACCTCTTCTGCAACGACAGCAAATCCTTTTCCATGCTCAGCGGCACGTGCTGCTTCAATGGTGGCATTGAGAGAAAGCAAGTTAGTTTGCTCTGCAATATCGTTAATAATCGACACGGACTGCAAGATAGCCTGGGCACTTTTTCCAAGCTCATGTACAGTGACACGGAATGATTCAACAGATGTATTTATCTGCTGAGACTTATCAGCTGCAGCCATCAACTCCTGATAAGAATTTTGAGCGAGTTCTAAATTTTCAGAAGTTCTTCCAGAGACATATTGGGCAGATTCAGACACTTCAGCAATGGCAGTATCAGCCTCAACGCTGGCAGAAGATACCACGGAAGAAAGTTCACTTTGTTCAGCAGTTTTTTGAGTAGTATCGATAATTGACGTTGTTACCTTAGCGCAATCTATAGCTATATCTATTCCGATTCTGCGTAACTCTTCGACCAAATGACGCATCGCATCAAGAAATTCATCATATTTGCGTTGGATGTCTCCGGTAAGCTGGGAACTCGTTTTCAAAGAGGAGGGTGACAAATCAATCTCACCGTCTTTCAGACTGGCAAAAATAGACTCTACTTCAGTCAGAGTACACTGCATGGCATCTTTCAACGCTTTCGCAAAAAAAATACCTGACACAACTAACAGGCAGAAAAGCAGGCCAGCAAGAACCTTCAATATCCCCGCTATACCTGGCAAAAATATGGCACCCAGCAACAGCGCAATACATATTCCCATTCCCAGCAAGAGTGAGGTGACACAACCATTTACGAGCGTATAGTATGAAGGAAATAAACGAGAAATCAAACGAACTGGAAATGAAGACTTTATCATAACTCGACCTCCTGCCTGCGCGAAAGGGAAAGACCCTCTCAAAAAGCAACTGAAAACTTCCATTACTGCCAAATACCCTTACTTCATAGTATCGCAATGAAGAAGCCTCAAGAAGGGAAAAAAACGACATTCTGAAATAATTACCAGTTCTTTACCACTGTGTGACAGCCTGGGGGGAAACGTAAGCGTATAGATAAAACCCCGTGATGAGTTGCAAAAAAAATAGAGTAACAGAATAGACAGCAACCATTTTCTTTTGACCGGACTCTCAAGCCCGGTCAAAATGAACAATGCGGCTCAACTACTCCGTATCAGTTCCAGTAATTCCTCAGCACTGATGCGGGCGCTGACATCGGTTCCTTCAAGGAGTGAATTGGCAAGATCCCTTTTCTCCTGATGAAGCCGAACGATTTTTTCTTCAATGGTTCCAGCCGTCACCAGGCGATATACAGTTACAGGACGTTTTTGACCTATTCGGTGGGCACGGTCAGCAGCTTGATCCTCTACAGCAGGATTCCACCAGGGATCCATGTGAATAACGTAGTCTGCAGCAGTCAAATTCAGACCCAGACCACCGGCCTTCAGACTGATCAGGAAAAGATCGCCATCTCCAGCCTGAAAACTTTCCACCTGACGCTGACGCTCCTTGGCCGGAGTTGTTCCATCCAAATATTTGTACGCTATCTTTTTTTCATCGAGAAATGCCCGAATAAGAGCTAAATGCCCTGTAAACTGGCTAAATACCAATGCTTTATGCCTGCTTTCAAGCAATTCTTCAACAACTTCGGCAAAAACCTGCAGCTTAGTCGATGGAATTTTCACATTTTCATTGATCAGTTTGGGGTTACAACATGCCCGTCGTAATCGCATAATTTCAGCCAGAATACGCAAATGCCTGCCGCTCTTTTCTGCACTGCCTTCAATATTTTCAATGGCCTGCTGACGAAGCGCCTCATAAAACTGCAATTCTTCAGGCTGCATTTCCACCCTGAGGGTAATTTCAGTACGTGGCGGCAATTCATCAAGAACTTGGGATTTAATTCTCCGAAGCATGAACGGACGAATCAATTTCTTAAGGGATTTCCTGGCATCTCGATCATGATATTTTTCAATAGGAATTCCAAAACGACTGTTAAACTGTTTGTATGTACCGAGCAATCCGGGATTAATGAAACTGAATAAATTCCAGAGTTCACCTAAATGGTTCTCTATAGGTGTACCTGTCGTAATCAATTTAAACTTGGCCTTAAGCTGCATGGCAGCTCTGGACCGCTTGGTTGCAGCATTTTTAATTGCCTGTGCTTCATCAAGCACCACCGACTGCCAGGATACCTGCTTCAATAATTCTATTTCCTGTTGCAACAGCGTATAGCTGGTGATCAGCAAATCGAATTTACCCAAATCCTTGATGGTCTCTTCCCGGTTCTGCCCACTAAAAAAATGAATATTAAAAGTAGGGGCAAACCGATTGATTTCGGTTTCCCAGTTCATACAAACAGATGTTGGAGCTATGACCAAGGTGGGCCCCTGGTCTGCAAGGCTCAGAATAACAGTGGTTGCCTGCAAGGTTTTGCCAAGTCCCATATCATCTGCAAGACAGGCTCCGATACCTAAATGGGCCAATCTACTCATCCACACAAATCCCTCATTCTGGTAATCGCGCAATTCAGCTTTCAGGGTAGAGGGCACCTGAGGCACAAATTCCTGGGAGTCGGTAATTCGCTGGATCTGGCTTCTCCAGCCATCATCGGCTGAAGTTTTGGCCTGATGGGTAAGATCTTCCAACGCTATTGCAGCAAGAGGGTGAATACCAATCTCGCCAGGCTCTTTCTGGGAGGTATCCCCGTATAAAATTAACTCTTCGAGCCTGTTACGAAACTCTTGGGTAAGTGCCAAAAACTGACCGTCACCCAGTGGAATAAAACGGCTTTTGGCCTCAATCATCCGTTCTAAAAGAGTTTTCAGCTCTATAACCTCATCCTGGTCAACTTCCAGTTGCCCAGACAGTGCAAACCAATCCTGTTGGCTGGTCCGTATATTGAGATTCAACTGATTGACACCAACCTGCCGACGCACAGCAAGTTTTTCACCCTCCGGCCATTCCAGTACTATCCGGTCGCGTATTGCTTCTATCTCCAGCAACACCTGCAGACATTCTTCAGGATCCAGCAGATGCCATTCCCGCTGATTTTCCTGCTCAAGGTCAATAGCCAAGTCAAGCATAGGGCAGCTTTCTTCAATCTCCCTTGCCTTTTTTTCTTCCAACAGGAGATTTCTACGAGTCTGCAATCTTTTCCCTTCGATCTCAGCCATGACATTGGCCACGCCGTCCCCTGGTTTGAGATACGGACCGTCTGTTGCAAACGGTCGCACAAACATTTCCAGACGAAATCCGCTACCATAAGGGATGATATGTATGTGTATTTTGGGATCACTCTCAACAAATTCAACCTGCTTTTCTTCTCCCAAAACATCAATGGCGGAGTGCACAGTCATAAATGATGCAATATTACCAATGGCATCAAGTACTTTTTTACTGGCCTCCATAGGGACATAGAGGCCTTTTTCACCTGTTATGGCAGCGACTTTACGATGATCATCGTTGATTTCAATGATCCGGAAGCGTGTAGGGGTTTCCTTCCATACCGCAATTTTACCTTCACCTATCTCCTGGGTAAAATGGATAAAAAGTGAATCACCTTTTTGTTCAACAACCAGTTCCGGCTCGCCAGCTACGAGTTCAACCGGGATTTGAGGTGATTTTTCCAAGAATACCGAAGGGTGTCCAACAATGAGTGGCAGTGCTTTCTCATAATCAAAATCACACCCCCCATTTTTCGCTGTGGGTTCTGCAACCTGGTGTATGGTTGAGCAAACCCGTTTATCCTGACTGGTGAGATATTCGAAATCTTCAGCTATAGCCAGCCTGTTCAGGGCTACGGTGCGTCCTTTTGTCCAGCCCCCTGACGATGTACGTTTTTGCTCTTTGGGCAATAGAGACAGATGATTATCTTCATAATGAACAAACCATGCCAGACGGACATCCTGATCTGTCTCACGTTCATGACTGGTCAAACGAATCAACTCATCCAGACTCTTTTTCCAGGAATCATGGGGCTGCAGTATATGAGTGAGGGTACGACAACCGATGGATTGAGCCATTGCTTGGGCTTCCTCACCCCTTGCCGCGTGTTTATCATCAACGGCAGCCAACAGCTCCAAGGTTTCCATTGCCAACCAATCAAAGGTATTGGCTACAGCCTGCTCATGCAAGGCCTCCAATCCCTGTTGAAAATCCTCGGGAATCTCTACTCCAATCCAATAAAGAGACAATACCGCAACCAAGGTAGTCAGGCTTCGATCATCCGCAGCCAGACGTTCTGTCAGCTTCATCATATCCGGGAGTTTCCCAACCGGAGAATGGATCACTGCATCCAAAAAGAGGTAAGGAATTTCCTCAGGGCATCCCGCACATCTTTGCAAAACACTATAAATAGCCTGTAGAATACGCTCTTGATCCCCTTCAGCATTCCTCGCCAGCAGCGCAAAAAGGCAGAACAACCCCGTTATTCCGTAGAAAAAGCTGGAACTGTCCTCAGTATACGTCCGCAATACGACCAGATCTTCTTCAAAGAGCGTTAAGGCTTCCTCCACATCTCTGCAGAGAAAGGCAACACATCCGGCATAACCTGAACCTTGAAATGAATCGACATAGCGCTCAATGAGTTTTTCCAGGTCTGTAAAACGGCCCTGCAACAGGTAATAATTTGCCAGAAGCCGATGAAAAGGAACGAGTTCGATTTTTGAAATAGAGTTAGCCACTTCATTTTCCAGATATGTCAACACTTCCGGATAATGGTTCAAACTCTCCAGGGAATAACGAACAACCTGTTCGAGTAAATAAAACTGCAGGGAACTGGGTAGTTGACCAAGCCATTCAGGATCGAAACAATGGGCAACTACCAACACGGCCGGAGGCTCTGTGTGGAGATGTTTAGCACAGGAATCTTCAATGAACATCAGTGCTTCATCGAGTTTATCGAAATCCTGCTCATATACTCCCAATCTGAACTGACGCAACGCACGCCAGCATCTTGTAGGCCATTTTCCATACGAAAAAGAAACCGGGGCTTCTTTTTCAACAACAGCTGCCAGAGCTGCAAAATACCCTTGTTTCATGGCCAGTCTGGTATAATATTCTGCAGTGTTGGCAGAGAGTTGGTTCTTGCTGTTCAGCACACCGGCACTTTTCAGCGTTTTCACCAGCCGGCTGATGTTTTCCTTGACCGGCTTCTGTTCTTTAGGTATCCCCAGATCAACTGCGGCCATGCATTTAGCTAGAAAAGTAATGGAGACTGGCTCGTAAATAATGGAAACAAGCTGGAGTATGAGCTGTTCATGGGAAGTTAAATGCGTCAGGATCTCTGGTAAGATGCTTGCTTGTTTCGTTTCCGACATAGTTTTTTTCTAAAATTTTATTAAGAGGTTATCCTCAGAGGATTTTCAGACGACAGTATCTTGCAGATAGTCAGAAATGTTCATCTTCAATACTTGGGCATCCCGAATTCGAAGAACTTTCCCATTTTCTGAACACACACTATTTTATCTCTTTTCATCGATAAATCTAAAAGATACCTACAACAAAAAACCCCGGCAATGTTATGCCGGGGCTGCAACTCGCATTGTAACGGGCTGATATTCAGTTATTTCAAGCAACTACTGCAAGACATCTGGATTTACCCAAATCTTTGCTTCATTGTGAAGTTTCTGCAACCATTGATTCACCAGACGATTCTTTTTACTTTCAAGCAATTGTTGTTGCAACTGCTCCAGTTGCGCTTCTGGCAACTCATCTTTTCCCAGCCTGGTTTCAAGAACAGCATAGACGTAAAAAGTGTTCGTCACATCTACGACATTGCCACCAAGATGCTGCTTTCCATCAGATGAAAATGCTGCCTGTACAAGTTGTGGTGGAATATCAGAAGTGCTGTTTCGTTTAATAAAAGCGGATTCTTTAACAGTTGGTCCTGCGACGAGGGTATCTTTTTCCCTGCATTCCTGCAAATATTTTTCTGCTGCCTGGCGAGCCAGTTCCTTGCTCTGCTCTTTCACGTAGGCTTCTGCAACGGCATCTTTGACCGTATTCAGATCTGGTACAGATGGTTCTTTCCGGTCCTCTACAAATAGAATCACATACCCATCCTTTACTTCAAGAGCAGAGGAACTCAATTCGCCTTTTTGCAAGGAAAAGGCAGCATCAAGCATAGCCTGCTGGCTGGCAATTTCCTCCGGAGCATTTTCCCTATCAAAAAGATCTGTAGTTTTTAAGACTAGATTATTTTGCTTAGCAAATTTTTCAAGGCTTCCGGCGAGCATAATATCCTCATACGCCTTGGCAGCCTCATTGTAAACAATATCATGAGCAGCTTCTTCCTGCATAATTTCCTGAATTTTATCCCTCACACTTTCAAAAGACGTAACCTGAGCAGGTTTTATCTCTTCCAGTTGAATGATATGATACCCAAACTGAGTAAGAACAGGTTCGCTTATTTCACCCTGCTTCATGCTGAAAACAGCTTTATCAAAAGCCGGTACCATACGGCCCTGCTGAAAAAAGCCTAAATCACCGCCTCTATCTTTGGTTGGTCCTTCACTGTATTGCTTGGCAAGATCTGCAAAATTTTCTCCCTTGCGGGCACGAGCCAGAATATCCTCAGCCTCCTTCTTCTTTGCTGCCTTGACTTCATCAGAGTCACTACTGTTAACCTTGAAAAGGATGTGACGCGCATGGCGTTCTTCGGGTGTTTGATACTCGCTGCTACGGGAATCATAGCGATTGCGGACATCATCTTCGGTTATATGCACAGCTGCCGCAGCATCTGCAAAGGTATAATACAGGTATTTCAGTTGTACTTGGGGATCGGTCTTAAACTGTTCGCCATTGTCTTTATACCATTCTGTGAGTTTTTCATCGGTTACTTCAACTTCTTCGGTATAGGAATCGGCTGAAAAAGCAACATACCCCAGTCGAATTTCTTCGCGTGCAAAATCCTTCCAGGCCTCCAGCTCAGCAGGAGTAACATCAGTAAATGTTCCTAGTGTGCCGCTCACCTTCTGAATGATAAGGTCCTCTTTCAACCCTTTTTCAAAAGAGGTAGGTGTAAAACCTTTGCCGCTCAGCAATCCTCTATATAACTCTTCGCTGAATGCACCCTCTGCCTGAAAAGCATCCATTTCAAGAATTGTTCGTTGAAGTTCTTCTTCGCTGATCTGCAATCCCAACTCTTCCGCTCCCTGGCGAAGCAACTCCCTCTGGATGAGTTGTTCCAGCACTTGTCTCCTTAAACCAAGACTTTTCATCATTTCAGGAGTCATCTGTCCGCCAAACTGCTTCTGATATCTGTCTGCAGTCCGTTCGTAGCTCTGTCCAAAATCCTGGCGGGAAATTTCCGTTCCATTCACAATGGCAGCAGCATTGCCACCTTTGTTCATGTACGTACCAACACCCCAAAAGACAAAAACAATCATAATGATCAACACAATACCTTGACTCACTATGGATTGTCGTTTTTTTCTAAATATATTCAACATGATAAAATGATTTCCTCCTCATATATCGAACGCATTATCTGGCACGAAAAATGGATCATTATGTTCAATTTTTCCAGAAGTTACCAGGGAAAAATGCATACATTGCAATCGGTGAAAAAATGATTGATCATTCACTCAAAAAAAGAGGTGTTTGCTTGACAAACACCTACCCCTATAGTAAGAAACTGATGAATTTTTAAAAATAGGATTTCATTACTCATTCATATTAATCACTTGGCCAAGGAGGAACACATGGCAACAATCGAGCACAACGGAAAAGCCTACGAGGTAGACGAAGACGGTTTCCTGCTGAAAGGTGCTGAAGATTGGGACGAAAACTGGGTTGACTACGTAAAGGGTGTTGAAGGCATTGCCGACATCACCGACGAGCACCAAAAAGTTATCGATGCTCTTCAGGAGTACTACAAGAAAAATGGTATTGCTCCTATGGTTCGTATTCTTTCCAAAACAACTGGTTTTCCACTGAAGCGAATCTACGAACTGTTCCCCTCTGGACCAGGTAAAGGCGCTTGTAAAATGGCTGGTCTTCCTAAACCTACAGGTTGTGTCTGATTTTTACTCGTAGAGTACAGTCGAACAACATTAAAGGAGGTTGCCTGGCAACCTCCTTTTTCTTGGTCTTAAAAAGACATTTCCAAAAAGTGTGAATGATAACGAGAGAGATCCTCTCCACACTGTCCACAGATAAATTTTACCGCACCGAAAACTTCCGTATCATTCTCTTCAGGGGTAAATGAACCATCGCTGTTCTGTGTATACCTTGTGGTCACTAATACATTTTCTGCAATCTCTACAAAATCCTTCTTATTGCCGCATTTATTGCAGGTAATTCTTCCCGCTGGGTCTCCGACCGGTATCTGTACCTTTTTTTTCATACAATCGTAATGGCCTTTACCAAATTACTCACTGTTATTGTTATCAACAAGGGCTTCAGACACTCCATAAAGTATCTCTCCCTATCCCTAATTATGGTGTTTCAATCCGATTACTCATGACTTTGCTAAGCAGCCCGGGCTAAAAAAGAATGGAAAAACCCATTGTCTCAAGACAATCTTCTCTTTTGGTTTCAACATGACTCACCTGAGCATATGGCGAACCAACATGCAGCCATTTTATGAATTCCTGGATCAACGCTCTCTCGCCCTGTGCTAAAACTTCAACCCGCCCATCGGACAAATTTCGAACCCATCCATCAATCCCCAATTCAACAGCCTTTCTTCGAGTGTATTCTCTAAAACAGACCCCCTGAACCTTCCCGGACACGTAAGCTCGCATGGCAATTATCTCCATCCTATTCTCCTCATCCTGCGCTGATTCAAGGGAACTGCCCCTGATTTTTATGCCATGCATTCAAACCTATTTTTTGCCAACAAGTCTCAAAAAATCGCCCTCATCCAATACAGTTATACCCTTTTCACGTGCAGCGGTAAGTTTACTACCAGCCTTTTCACCTGCAACCAGGTCTGTTACACGGCCGCTCAGAGAAGAAACCACTTGAGCCCCCTGGTTTTTTACCAACTGTTTGGCTTCATTTCTGGACAAACTCAACAGTGTGCCGGTAAAGAGGAAGACTCTTTGGGAAAGGGGAGATTCGCTCTGTTCAAAAGGTTGAACCTGCATGCCGGCCAGGTGTAGCCTATCAAACGTTTCTTTGGTGGAGGGACTCTGCACAAACACCTCTAAAGCTTCAGCTGCCTGCTCCCCAACACCTTCTATCTGGATGAAGTCCTCTTTGTTACCTATAATGAAAGCTTCAAGTGTGCCAAAATGCGCGGCCAATAACTCAGCTGTCACTTCGCCAACATGCCGAATCCCCAACGCCCTTATGAATGTCCCAAGTTTTGGTGTTTTGGCCCGCTCTATGGCATCAATAACTTTTCGTGCTGATTTTTCTCCCCAGCCATCGAGTTGAGACAATTGATCCTGGGATAAAAAAAAGAAATCAGCGATCTCGGCAACTAAATTTTCCGCAACCAGTTTTTCGACGTTTTTCTTACCAAGCCCATCAATATCCAACCCATTTTTTCCTGCAAAATATATGAGTTGTTGAATCTGTTTTGCAGGACAGGCACTATTTACACAGCGAACGGCCACCTCACCGTTGCGTTGGATCAATGCTGACCCGCACACAGGGCAATATTCTGGAAAGATGATGTCTTCCTCTGCCCCGGAGCGTTTCTCCAAAATAACCTGAACGACCTCAGGAATCACATCGCCGGCACGTTGCACAAGAACGGTATCATAGACCTTGAGTTGCTTACGTTCGATTTCATCACGATTGTGGAGGGTCGCACGTTGAACCACAACCCCTTCCACAGTTACCGGCCTCAACCAGGCTACTGGTGTCACAACACCTGTTCTCCCCACCTGAAAATCCACTTTTTCAACAACAGTTGTCGCCTGCGCTGCCGGGAATTTCCAGGCCACAGCCCATCTGGGCGCTCGCGCGGTATTCCCCATTCGATCCTGGAGGGAAAAATCATTGAGCTTGATGACCATCCCATCAATTTCATAATCAAGACTGTGACGAATTTCATGAAAATGGGCATATTGTTCCACAACATCATGCATCGAAGCACAGAGGGAGACCAGAGGATTTGTCCTAAAACCCAAGTTGCGAAGAGAGGCAAACATTTCTTCCTGAGTCGAACAGGTTGATTCCCCCAGATATATGGCTGCATAGGGGAAAAAAGCCAGGGATCGCTGTGCAGTCACCCTAGGGTCCAACTGGCGAAGTGAACCTGCTGCAGCATTTCGAGGATTGGCAAACACAGCCTCACCATTTTCTTCACGCAATCGATTAAGGCGCCTGAAATCCTGTTTGGGAAAATATACTTCGCCACGTACTACCAAGCTGGAGGGCACCCGAACATCAGAGATAGGATAAAGCTGAAGAGGAATAGTGTGTATAGTTTTTAACTGGGCCGTAATATTTTCCCCAACAACACCATCGCCTCTGGTAGAACCTACAGTCAACATCCCATTTTCATACACCAGTTCTACTGCAAGACCATCTAGTTTCGGTTCAACAACCCACTGCAACGGAGTGCTCACTTTAAGGTAGCGGTCCACTCGATCTGCAAATGCCCCAAATTCTTCAGCAGAGAAAACATTGTCAAGGCTGAGCATGGGCTGCTTATGTTCAACAGAGTTGAATTCTTCAAGGGGTGGCCCCCCCACACGATGTGTGGGGGAATCGAGGGTTCTTAGTTCAGGGTATTGCTTCTCCAGAGCAAGCAATTCCTGAAAAAGAGTGTCATATTCACCATCCGCGATGATCGGTGCGTCCAAAACATAATACCGATGGGAGTGATCCTGGATTTCTCGGCGAAGCCATTCAGCCCGCTGGGCCACCTTGTTATTCATGGATATTACATATCCTCAAGCAGAACACCTGCTTTAGCAATATTTTCACGTGACTCTTCGTCAATGAATATAAGAATGGCCTCCTTAGGCTTATTGGCAACCTCAGAAATAACATCAGTTACCCCTTTAGCTATTTTCTGTTTTTGCTCTTTACTCAGAGTTCCTGCAACTCGAATGTTGACATAGGGCATAACTTGCCTCCCTCATTTTAACGATTCTGATATAAAAATATTCTTGCCAGCAACACAATTCTGGTGAAGAGTACTACTAGCGCTTTCTTCATAGCAAATAATTATCGGTTCGTCGATCAGCTTGTGGCATTATGGATAATGATTTGCATGCGAGCTTTACCAGATGCATTGCGAATGTATTTGCATTTTTCTATAACAGCATCGGATTCGCTTCCCAAACGGGTATCCGTAAACCGATACGAAGAGGTGGTATACGGGGACGAACTCCCAAACCACGACTACCCAGAGAGAACATCTTTAAAAGAATTTTAAGCCTTGCCCCAAAAAGTGCCATCTGCAGAGCTAAGAAAGCGAAGGGAGACTCCTTGGAGTGCCGGCGAACAATGGCCGGCATAGAGCATGTATTATCAAGACTAGCAATTTAACCAACAACATACATTCCGACAAAAAGCAAGAGACCGAAGTCCTGGCTGATGCCTATCCATAAAAGAGAATTTTAGTTCACGAGCAGATAAGCGAGGAACGAGACTCCGAGAAGGCCATATATGGACAGGTATTCGTCAAAAACAGCCTTTTGACATACAATTATACAGAAAAGGAAAATATATGCATATTCTTGTTACCGGTGGTGCGGGTTACATAGGGAGCCACACGTGCCTGGAACTCTTAAAAGCAGGCTACTCAGTCAGCGTGGTTGATAATTTGTGCAACAGTAGCGAAATCGCGCTTCAAAAGGTTGAAGAATTAAGTGGCAAGTCCCTTGATTTTTACAATGTGGATTTGCAGGATATGAAATCTCTCACACAGGTTTTTACCTCCTGCAAAGCTATTGATGCGGTTATTCATTTTGCTGGCCTGAAAGCTGTGGGAGAGTCTGTTGCCAACCCATTGATGTATTATCACAACAACCTTACAAGTACCACAAACCTCTGCAAAGCAATGACTGAACACGAGGTGTTTAGCATTGTTTTCAGTTCTTCTGCAACAGTTTACGGAAACCCGGCCAGTGTCCCTATTTATGAGCATTTCCCGTTATCCTGCACCAACCCCTATGGTCGAACGAAGCTCATGACAGAAGAAATCCTGAGAGATGTACACACAGCTGATCGCAGGTGGAATGTAGCCCTCCTCCGCTACTTTAATCCAGTGGGAGCACACGAAAGCGGGCTGATAGGTGAAGATCCAAACGGTATCCCCAATAACCTTATGCCATATATTGCCCAGGTGGCTGTCGGCAAACTTGCCCAACTTTCAGTGTTTGGAAACGATTATCCTACCAAAGATGGCACAGGAGTAAGAGATTATATACATGTTGTGGACCTGGCGCTTGGTCATTTAAAGGCCATTGAAAAAATCAAGGAGAAACCGGGTGTCGTCACGTATAACCTGGGTACAGGCCGTGGATATTCTGTGCTGGAAATGGTCCGTGCTTTTGAAAGAGCCTGTGGCCACCCCATCCCCTACAAAATTGCTCCTAGACGAGATGGTGACATCGCTGAGTGTTTTGCAGCACCGGACCTTGCCAAAAAAGAACTGGGCTGGCAGGCAGAGCGGACCATTGAAGAGATGTGTGCCGATACCTGGCGCTGGCAGACTGCCAACCCAAACGGATATGCAGGGTAACATAGACCATGGCTGATAAAATGCGTACAAACCGTCTGGTTATAAGTGTAATAGGTGCCCTTCTTGCCTTGGGCTATCTTTTAACCAGTCTGGTTATATATTATAACGGCTCACGCAGTTACCACAGGCAACTGCGTGAGGAGGTCCTTCCCCTGTCAGCCGATTTGGTAAATACAACCATTCAGAAAGCTACCCAAACCCTAATTCATGTATCTGAAAAATTTTCCGAGGATATTGTTCTCAGGGAGCTGCTGTCAAAAGATGACCCCCCCAAGGAAATCAACAATTACATCAGACAGATACAACAAGCATACGACAAGAGCACGATTACCGTTGTTGCTAAAAAATCACAGCGGTATTATTCAGGGAACAAGACAATCAAGGCTGTCAGCTCTGGAATATCTGAGAATCATTGGTTTCACAAAGCCCTTTCTCTGGATCGCCCTTACGAAATACAACTTATACCCAACTCAGATATACACCTCCCGCCACGCATTTCCATAATCCGTAAACTATTCGATCGCAATCAGGTTAGTATTGGTGCTTTGAGGTTTGAAGTGCCCCTCTCAACTCTAGAGAACTGTATTGCAACCGATTCAGGAAAAAATACGGTCGATGTCTACCTTGTTGATATGGAAGGTGAAATTCTTTTTTCGAACAGTAACAACCAATCTACCCTTTCTTCTCCAATACAAGGCATTCAACCGTTATATGCCATGGCCTACACTGATAAAAACAATCACGCCGACATTAGACATAAACATACTATCAACAAGATCCAGGCCCGTGCAGTATATATGGAAAAACTCGATGCCTATGTATTGGTCCGGCAAAGAGAAACTGATGTCGCGCATATGCTGCTACCTGCACTTTTTCAAAACCTCCTGATTTTTCTCACCTTTGGTGGATGTATCGCAGCGTTCTGCGCTTTGAGTCTCAAGCAGTACCAAACAAGACTCGACTCTATGGCAACAACAGATAAGCTCACGCTTCTCACCAATCGACACGCTTTTGAACCTCTTTTTGAACATGCCATACGAGAAGCAGATCGCAACCAGTCTCCGTTAACCATTGCCCTTTTCGACGTGGATCAATTCAAGGAACTCAACGATATCCACGGCCATCTCGCAGGGGATGCTGTATTGATCAGCATAGCTGAATCTATCAGTCGTGCAGTTCGCAGAACAGATTGCCTGTGCCGGTGGGCAGGTGAAGAATTCCTTCTCCTGCTTAATGACTGCAGCCTGCAATCCGGAATGATGCTAGTTGAGAAGATACGTAAGGAAGTGGAAGAAACCACGATTTTTTTTGAAAACGATCCTATTCATGTGCAGGTAAGCATAGGCATAGTGGAAAAACAGAAGAGTGAAGATATGGAGTGGCTTCTTCAAAGAATTGAGCAAGCCGTTTATCAAGCAAAAAATAACGGTAGAAACAGGGTCGAAACCATTTAGCCCGTATTTTCCTTTTTTTACAACTTTAGCCAGTGTCTGTCCATACATGAGGATTTTTGCTCAAGTTTAGGTAAGCGTAGACTCCGAGCATGCGATATATTTTACCGCAGGCATTTTGCAGATATCGAAGTCTTCGCTTGCCTTCGAGGATAACATTTTGAGCATAACGAACAAATTGGACAAAAAGGCCATTCATGGACAGGCGCCAGGCCTATCGGAAGATTGCTATTTTTACCCAGATTAAGGCATTTGCAGGAAATCAAGACAGCGATATAGTTGATATTGCGAGCATTGACTTTCTCCAAACAACACAAATATGAAGGTAAAAAGCTTCCTCCGACAGGCGCCTAGCCAGCTGATAAATACAGGGCTTCGAATGAAGTGAAGCCCCATAACTGTTTTTCAATCTCCTGGTAATAAAGCAGATTGCCTATGCAAAACTGCTTGAAAACTGCAAAATAACTTTACAGCCTCGTTGTACCCGTTAATAACCACTCCCAACTATCAGGCCACTTGCTGTTTTTTTGGCGTAGGTATTCTTTTCATTGCCATTATACTCATAGGTTATCCATTGCCCCTTATCAGTGGCAGCCTGAAGGGCTTCGTAAATTGGCATAGCCTTTTCCTTGAGATCTTGACCTGCCAGACTTGGATGAACCAGCAATGTTCCAGAGGAGTCCATGATAAAAGCATATGGTGTATAAGCATCAGGAGCAAAACTTGCGGCCTCTTTTCCGCCATCAATTGCAGAAACAATTTCATCTACATGATTGGCTATGGACACTTTATCCGCTGCAACTGCCAGTACAGAGAAAAATACCACTGCAACAAAGGAAACTACTGCAACCAAATGTTTCATAATCCCTCCTCCGGTTTTTTTATATCTCGAATCACCCGCCCCATGCAGGTATTCGAAAACTCTGACTCACTCTTGAAGCTGCTCACTTGCAAAAGACACACCGATAGTAATAATTTCTCATACTTTCTTGAACAATTCGACAATTTTGATGCGCATTCGGACAGCCATCTTTTTCGTTAAAAATTGTCCTGAAAAAAATAGTGTCCGAACATCAATTCCTTTTACTCAACAGGGCAGACCGTCGTCTCTTTCAGGAGACAAAAAAACAGAGAGAGGCATACCTTCATGCACCAATACAGCCCTGATACTTGATCAAAGACGCAAGTATTCCGTCGCAAAAAAATGACAACCTGCAACTGATGGACTGTTTTTATTGGCCTAAGAGCCTATCGGAGAATTGCTATTGTTTCAGATTAAGGCATTTACAGAAAATCAAGCATAGCCATATAGTTGATATTGCGAGCATTGATTTTCTGCAAACAACACAAAAATGGGGCCAAAGAGCTTTCTCCGACAGGTTCCCTGTGATCAGGTATCAATGCTGCCCATGATCGGTAACACCTTCGTCTGAATGAATACCAGGATCACTTCGCCGGACAACAAATAAAGGTTGAGATTGAAGGGAATATGACTCTATGGAACACGATTGGGAAACACTTTGAGTATGGAGGTATTTTTTTTCTTTTAATACAACGGAGATATTGGTCTCGGGAAGCAACTGTTCGTGGATCAGCCATCTGTCGGTGTCAACATACCTCCCATGTTTATCAAAAAAAGAGCAGACAACGGTAACAGATGAAATGCTGTGTACGCTATTATTGGACAGATGGAACCGCGCCTCGACCTGGTGGCCGCTGAATTTTTCCAGCACGGCCTCGTTCAAGGTTAATACGGGTCTCTCCTTACCGCCAGACCCCTCTGATGTATTTGCTGTAAACAAACCATGCGGCCCAAGATACGTGCCCAGAAAGGCAATAAAAACGAGAAATAAAAGCAGTGCGATACAACTAATCGCCACATTTGCGTATTTTTTCATGTTCATAACAGGCTCCTCTATGCTAGAGAAAACAATCGTCCACATGATGTGGGAAAGAAAAAGAAACTCAGGATACAATTACCGTTAAAGGAATATGACAGATAGAGAACTACAAGGCAAGGATCGTTTATTTGCAAAAAAGGCGATTACTGAAGATTTTTCCTTTTCAGAGCAGGTTGCTGACGTTTTTGACGATATGCTCAATCGCTCCATCCCTTTTTACGAACAAGTTACTCAGGCAACCGCCGACCTCCTTGAACGGAGACTGAAAGATAACCAGGTCATTTATGACCTCGGCTGCTCAACAGGAGCAACCCTACTAGCGTTAAGTAGACGCTTGGAACACATGAAGGTGCGTTATGTCGGGATGGATAACGCAGTGCCAATGATTGAAAAGGCCACACGAAAAAGTGCTCAATACCAAAAAGAACACCTGCTGTCCTTTGAAGTTGCAGACATCACCAGTGCCCCCTTACCCAATGCAGGAGCTATTATATGCAACTACACCATGCAATTTTTACGGCCTATTACAAGGCAGGATTTCCTCCAAAAACTTTACACAGCACTCCCTGATGGCGGCCTGCTCTTTTTGAGTGAAAAAACCATTTCCCATGCTAAACAACTTAATCGTGAATTCATTTCCATTTATCATCAATTTAAGAAGAAACAGGGATACTCGGAGTTAGAGATAGCTGCAAAAAGGGAAGCACTCGAAAATATTCTTATACCTTTTTCCGTTCAAGAAAATACACATCTCCTTAAAGAGACAGGGTTCAGTGAAGTGGAGCTATTCTTCACCTGGTTCAATTTTTCATCCTGGGTAGCAATTAAATGATATCAATGAACTGTAAAGAGCTTTTTCCAAAAGCCAATCATCATCAATTGAACAATCTCCTCTCAGAAAAAGAAAAATGGATATCCAGACCCAAAAAAGGTTTTTTACGCTACAGAACCCCATTGCAAAATATTGCTCACCTCCGTGCAACGCTGTGCGACTTTGGCAGAGATACGGTTCAGATAGGTTTACGTGAAGATATTAATAATGAAGAGCATGAACTGTTAGTCAAGGCTCTACAAAATCTCATCCCTTGGCGCAAAGGCCCTTTTTCTGTCTTTGGAGTGGAGATTGATTCCGAATGGCGCAGTGATAGGAAATGGAATCGTATAGTTCCTCATTTACCAGACTTACGAGACAAAATTGTGGCCGACATTGGCTGTAACAATGGCTACTACATGTTTCGCATGGCACATCATCTTCCCAAGTTTGTTCTGGGTTTTGAACCATATGTACACCATTACTACACATTTAAAACGCTCAACACTTTTGCGCAACAACCGAACCTGGATGTCGAGCTTCTCGGCATAGAGCACCTTCCACTCTTTCCTGATTGCTTCGATGTCATCTTCTGTATGGGCATACTTTATCATCGTCCCTCTCCCATTGCGGCTCTCGCTGACCTCCGCAATGCATTAGTCGATGGTGGGACGGCAATCATTGAATCGCAAATCATCCCCGGGGACCAATCCCATGCCCTTTTTCCAGAAAACACATATGCAAAAGTACCAGGAACCTGGTTCGTTCCGACAGCTGCGTGTCTTGCTAACTGGATTGCGCGTGTTGGTTTCTCTTCGTCAGAAATGTTTTGTCAACACCCCATGAGTAATTTGGAACAAAGAAAAACCTCCTGGATGATTTTCGAGTCCTATGAAGATTTTATTGACAAGAACAACCCTACGCTTACTATAGAGGGATATCCTGCCCCCTATCGTGTATTTTTTAAGGTAACAAGATAATTCCAAACTACAAACGGCACATTCAGGTATAATCGTGCCTTACTTTTAACCAACACAAATAGGTGACCAAGAATGATTGCAAGCGACTGCACCCTATACCACGGAGGCCTCAAAGGAGCAGAAACTGTATTTGGTGAGCAAGCGGAAAAATATGGCGCAAGTGAAGTTATTTTCTCATTTGAAGGTCATCGCCTGAATCGCGACCGCAATGCTGTAATCCTCTCAGAAGAAGAATTACAGCGTGGTGATATAAGCATGGAAATTGCCTCCAGAATGATGAACAGGACATATTATGAAACGGAAAAAATTCGTAAAGTCCTGCAAACAATCTTTCATATGGTCAACAAAGGTCACCAGATTTTTGTTATCGGCACTATTCTGGATGATAATTCTGTAAAGGGTGGTACAGGCTGGGCTGTAGAACTTGCGAAACTTTTCAATCGTCCTCTGCACGTCTTTGACCAGGGACACTCTAAATGGTTCACCTGGAAAGATGGTTCCTGGCAGGAAGACAGCCCTACAATCGGGTATACAACCTTCGTAGGCTCCGGAACCCGCTATTTGAGTGAAAACGGCCTGGTAGCCATAGAAGAGCTCTTCAGCCGTAGCTTTGGCGAACGTTCATAACCAGCTGTACAGCCCCTCCTGAACACCCAACAGAATATTTCTTCGCCAGGAAGCGGATACTGAAAAATCATCCGCTTCCTGCCTTAACCTTGCAATTGCGTGCTCCTCCGGGTATAAAAATCGAAGATACGATTTTGTTCTTCAGCAGAATCTTTTCTCAATTCAGTAGTATCGGATATTGCATCAATCGACCATCAATTTGGTTCCTGTGTTCACCTTACCAGGGGAACAGAGGTTCCAGGCATTTACCTTGAGAAAAATGCTTATAGATAGACAACTCCATATAATCGTAACCGGCGAATCAGGTCCCGGACGCGCTTTTATCGTCCCCAAAATATTAGTGCAGAAGGTTTTATTTATTTCTCTCGGAGTATTTCTTGTCCTCCTGATAGGAACCATCAGCGGTATCAGTTTTTTTGCATCCGCATACACACTGGAGCATCAACTGGCTCAGTTGCACTCTAAACTGGATAATTCCTCCCAGGTGTGTCTCTCCCAAGAGCAGGAAAGCCAGGCCCAAATCGCAGATATCAAAATCAAGGATGCCTTACTTGAGAAATATAAAAAACAATTGGCCAAGCTGCAGAAAAAACATGATGCCATGCTTGCAAAAAGTGTAAGTCGGCTGGATGAACGTTCAAAAGCCATAGAAACCATCATCGATGCATTGGGCATTGATGTACAGATCGAGGAAGACCCAGAACATAGTGGCGGAATTTTTATTCCCGATAAAGGCCAGCAATTTGGCGACAAGCTTATCCTCCAGACAGATCAATATCTTGATTTCCTCAAATACACTCCGTTGGGAAAACCTATCAATACATCCATCAGCTCAGGATATGGTTCCAGAAACGACCCGTTAAATAAACGGAGAGCATTCCACGAAGGCCTCGATTTCCGAGGCCGGCAAGGTGCCAATGTCTCAGTAACCGCTGATGGTGTGGTCTCCCGTTCTGCTTATTCAAAAGATTTTGGCAACATCATTATTGTGAAGCACAAAAACGGTTATAAAACTCTTTACGCGCACTTACATAAACGGCTTGTAAAAAAAGGAGATAAAGTCCACAGGGGGCAGATCATCGGCCTCGTAGGCAGCACAGGACGCAGCACAGGTGCACATCTGCATTACGAACTTCACCTGAATGGCAAACCTGTTAATCCAATGAAATACGTAAAAATCTCCAAACTTAAATTTTCCATACACTAATACAAGGTAGTCTTAGAAACATGGGTATCTTCAAAAATAAGGAAAACGACTCTCCATCATCTGTCCCTGCCGCCAGTCAACCAAAGGTGTCAGTCAATAAAGAAGTCATATCTTCTGTTATTGCTGAGCAGATGGAAATTACCGGTGAGTTACGCTTTAAAGGGAAAGCTCGAATTGATGGCCAGTTGCATGGTAATCTCCATGGAGAGGCATTGGTTTTAAGCAAATCCGGCCGTGTGGACGGTGATATGATTCTAGAAAGTCTTATCTGCCACGGGAAGGTAACTGGCAACATCACAGCGAAAGTCGTAACTGTTCACAGCAGTGCATGTATCAAAGGAAAACTTATTGCAGAAAGCCTGACCGTGGAACCTGGAGCTCTTCTCAGTGGAGAAATATCAGCTGCAGATAAAGGAGCCAGGACACAGGAAATCCCAGTTTTAAATGCGCCTAAAAGAAGTATTGCGGCCAACGATGAACCAAAGAACAAAAAAAAGGAAGAAGCCGTCTCTGGTGCAAAATAAAGAAGGATTCATGAACTGCTCACAGTGTGTGACTGATCTTTCCGCGATCAGCCTGGTTTACGTATATCCAATACGCTGTACCAGCCTGATTGCGAAAATCTCAGGCACCCTGTAACCCGTTACAAATACGGGGGAGTTTCAAAATTATCCATTTCCCTTATGAGTAGTTAGGTATTAGATACCTCACCATGGGTGAGGTGGAGATATCCATCCCCCTGTTATCTCATACCTGTCAGTAAAAGGCCTTTTTGCAGTCTTGTTTGTTGCTTAGCGGCTTCCGATAGTCGCGTTTTCTTCAAAATTTTACCTCAAAGGTAAACGTAGAAGACTTCGCTAGTTCACTATGTGTTCGGTGCAACGGCCTAAATATTGGGGAGAAATCAGAGTAAATGGTTGCGGTCTGCTTCAGATTACTATATCAGGATTTATTTACCAATGCAGAACTGAGAGAAGATGATATCCAAAACATCATCCGGTGTCGTAATACCAACAATATCCGACAGACAGTCAAGAGAAGCCTGTGCTTCAACTGCCAATAAATCGTATGAGGCATCGGACTGCAAGGCCTCCTGCATACGGAAGGCACCTTCCCTGACCTGTTCAAGCACAGAGAGATGCCTCGTATTCGGGGCACATTCTGCAGCATCCTTATGAGTAGTATCTCCAAGAACTATCCGGTACATAGCCTCCTGCAACACATCTATGCCCAGAGAATTTTTGGCTGAAATAGGGATACACTGCTGAGGGGCAAAGCGTTGCCCAAGAGCAATTAATTGTTCTTCAGCAGCGGAATCCATCTTGTTAAGAAGAATAACATGAGGTATTTCTTGAATAAGTTCATAGAGTTCCGCATCCCTTTGTTCATACTGTTTAGTACCATCAAGCATATAGAGCACAAGGTCTGCCTGGCGCATTTTTGCGAGCGCCCTTTCAATTCCCAATTCTTCAACAACATCTGTATGCGCTCTGATCCCTGCTGTATCAATGAGTCGAACGGGAATCCCTTGAATGGCTATCAATTCTTCTATGGTATCTCTGGTCGTACCTGGGAGATCGGTAACTAAAGCACGTTCTTCTCGTAAAAGCGCATTTAACAGGCTGGACTTTCCCACATTGGGCTGCCCTACGATCACAACGCTAATGCCTTCTCGGTAGATCTTAGCTTGAGATGCAAGTGAAATCAACTTATCAATGGGCTTGAGTATGCTCTTTTCAACCTCTAGCAACATACCTTTGCGGTCAACGAGCTCAACATCATCCTCAGGGAAATCAATAGCTACCTCTAACCGGGCTAAAATGCTTATTAAAGCCGCTCGAACCGGTTCAAGCTCTACGCTCAGTCTCCCCTGCAACTGCTTAACCGCGAGATGGGCGCCTTTTTCGGTACGGGCTTGAAGGAGATCAATCACAGCTTCAGCCTGAGTTAAATCTATGCGGCCAGCTAAAAAAGCTCTCTTGGTGAATTCTCCTGGGTCGGCCGGACGAGCACCAAATTCAAAAATCTGCTGTAAAACAGTCTGTAAAAGCAGATACGATCCATGGCAGTGTAGCTCAACAACATCTTCACGGGTATACGTTGCTGGCTCCTGCATATATACAGCAAGGATTTCATCCAGAATACGTCCATCTCTATTGATGAGCGTTCCGTAATACAACCTGTGGCTATCATACGTGTCAAACGGTAATTTCGGAACAAAAATCCTCTTGAGAATCGGGAGGGCATTGTCGCCGGATATCCGTATGATACCAATCCCGCCTGTGCCAGGGGGAGTTGCTATGGCTGCAATGGTGTCAGTCGTTCGACCGCCTATTCCCATGTTGGCCTCGCTTCTTTTTTCCTGGCCCTCTACGGCTCTTCCCTGGTTTGTAGATCAATACCTTTTTAAACAGGCCATCACCTACGGAACGACTGCGCACGCTTTTATCATCCTGTAACGCAATATGAACAATTCGTCTTTCAGATGGGTTCAATGCAGGTATGGCCTGGGTCTTCCCATCCTCTTTGACCAATGCTGCCAATTTAACAGCTTTCTGTTTTAATTCTTCAGCCCGTTTCTCTCGAAATTCACCGACGTTAACCGCTAACAAAGCTCGATCAGGAAGCTGTCTTGCGATCATTTTTCTTAATAAATACTGTAAGCTGTCAAGTGTTCTTCCATCAGGGCCGATAATATCGGTTTCATATTCACTGGTTATCTGGCATTCAACAGTATTGGTAACAAATTGAACGTCAACTGTACCAGGGCATTGCATATGCCCAAGCAATTGGCTAAGTGTCTCCTGAATAGAGTCCAATACATCCTGGCTGGGCGGCTGAACCTCTACAACCTCCATGGTATTTCTACCATAAGGGGGAACAGGAATGGTTACCTGTTCCACGTCTGTTTCTTCAGGAATTTCATTTCCCTGGTCAGAGTCACTCTTTCCAGAAACAGATGGCTCCTCTGGGAGTTCTGTATTTTCTGGCGCTGACGAAAGAGTTTCCTGCACCTTCTCAATTTCCCCGCTCTGATCATTCTCCGCAGGAAGAGTTTCTTCCACCTTATCGCTGCCAGAAGGTGCTGCTGTATTGCTCGTCTCCTTTACAGGTTCGCTTTCTCCTTCGGAACAGGGTTTTCGTGTAACACGTATATGCGCCTGCTTTTTACACAATCCGAAAATCCCTGCCGATCCTGTTTCAAGTACTTCGATATCCAGTTCATCCTGGGTGGTCTGAAACGTGCTACATGCCTGTTCGATTACATCTGTTATATCTTTACCAAAAAAATCCTTTCCTTTTGTCATAGACATATATCCTTGAGGTGACTCAGGCCTTGTTTTCCCGGTTTATCAGCTGCTGCTGCAAAATAGAAAGAAGGTTGTTTACAAACCAGTATAAAACAAGTCCGGAGGCAAAATTAAGAAACATAACAGTAAAAATAACAGGTAAAAACTGCATTATCTTTGCCTGTGTCGGGTCTGCAGTGGTCGGAGTCATTTTCTGCTGCAGATACATGGATGCCCCCATAAGCAAGGTTAAAACAGGTATTCCATGAAGATATGGAATGTCTACCCCTATCCATAATCTATCGGGCGCTGACAAGTCATTGATCCAAAGCATGAAAGGTGCATGCCGCAGTTCAATAGAGGCCATGAGTACACGGTAAAGGGCAAAGAAGAACGGAATTTGGATAAACATAGGGAGACAACCGCCTAAAGGATTAACCTTATAGGTTTTGTACATGGCCATCATCTCCTGGTTCATTTTGGCAGGATCGTCCTTATATTTTTCCCTGAGTTTTGCCATCTTTGGCTGCAGCTTCTGCATGTTTTTCATGGACTTCATCCCCCGTTGGGTGATGGGCCAGAAAACAGCTTTGATAATCACGGTTACCAGGATAATGGCTACGCCATAATTTTTAAGATAATCGTGAAAGAAGTTCAGTAACCACAGCATCGGCTTGGCTAACATATCAAACCAACCAAAATTCACAGCAGCATCCAACTGATCTCCAGCCTGTTTGAGCACATCCAGTTTTTTGGGTCCCAGATAGAGATCGTATCCGAACTCCTTTTTCTCCTGCCCATTTAGCGTACTCAAACCATGGGAAAGCAATGTTCGCACGCGGTCATCATTTTTCAACAAAGAAACCGATGAAAGATCTCCCTGACGGGGAATTATGGTGGTCATAAAATAGTGATCAACATAACCTGTCCAGGTAATTCCTCCAGGCAGAGTTAGGGGGCCGTCCTGTAATTTTTTGATCTTAGTCTGAATCAATTCTCCGTTATGAAAGGCTGTAGGCCCTGAAAATTGGTAACGACTATTCACATTGGAATGTGAAAAAGGCCTATTCACCATTGATATGGCTGGTGAAATCTGCTGAACAGCATCCCCAGCATTCTCAACCACATAGGAATCATTTATCAAGTACGTATCTGCATGAAAAACCAATGTACGTACGAGACGAATGTTTCCAGGCATTGTGGCTTTCATAACCAAAGTTTTTGATTCCCCAGGCGTCTTCAGGGTCAACTTCTCCATATTTGCCCTAAAAGTTGGAATCACGCCGTTGCCGTTATCCAGCGTGAATACACCTGCTGAATATGCGGGATTATCAGTCACGATCAGTTGCATGGGTCCTGATTGAGGATCAATATCAGTACGGTATTGCTTTAATGCAAAGCTTTTAAAGCCTCCGCCCTGTTCATCAACGACCGCGGTATACAGCGGTGTATCTATGGTTATATCACGCGCCTCGGAGTCCACGGCGACAGTCGGTAATGTGGTATCAGTGGAGGTAGACGCAGCAGATACTTGCGCATCAGCACTTTGTCCCGCCTCTACAACCTGCTCCTGGACAGCTTTACTCTGCTCTTCAAGAGCAGGTTTCACAAAAAAATACTGGTATCCAAAAAGAATAAGAAAAGATATCGCAACGGCCAATATGGCTCTGTGTAAATCCATTGTAGATCCTCTGTGGAGCTGCATAAAGCTATAAGCCTATGACAGATCAACATTGCTCCTTGATTATTTCACGGGGTCATAGCCACCTTTGGAAAACGGGTGACAACGAAGAACACGCCAGATAGCCATTCCCGCACCTCGAAATACACCATATTTCTTGACCGCATCCATGGCATATTGGGAACAGGTAGGACTAAAGCGGCATGTGGGAGGAAAAAGGGGAGAAATACACAACTGGTACCCACGAATAAAAAAAAGACAAAGTTTGACACCCACCTTTCCAGAAGGTACCAAAAAATTTCTCTTTGAAATTTTCCCGGGCTCAGACATATTGCACGCTGGTTCTGTATTTTTACGCATTATCTTTTCTCAGACAACAATAGTACAGAACCCATGGCCGCATACATATCCGCTGTGGTGTTTATGGTGATACCTGGCCGCACAGTGATAATGATATCCGCCTGTTGCGGGAATTCAGCACGATGCAAACGAAACACTTCACGCACCAATCGCTTGATGCGATTCCTCCTCACAGCATTCCCCACTTTTCGCTGTACACTTATCCCCAGGCGACTCTGCGGCAGATTATTTGCCAGATATATTATTGCAAATCCCTCGCCATACAGACGTCGACCAGCCTGGTATACTCTTTTGAACTCCCCGTTTTTCCTAAGCACACAACATTTTGGGAGTCCAAATTGTTTCATAGGGGTTAGACAGCTAACTGTTTACGCCCCCGTGCACGGCGTCTTTTAATCACAGCACGGCCGGCATGTGTTTTCATTCGCACGCGAAATCCATGTGTACGGTGTCGTTTGGTGTTACTTGGCTGAAAAGTTCTCTTACTCATAGCGTGATTCCTTATAAAACTGTGAGAAATTCTTTAAAAGTTCGGCCCGTTACTCTCCCGATTTCTGTCGAATAGTTTGCCCTGCCCCATAAATTCACAGTGTGCAATGTATACAAATGGCGGCAAGGCTGGGAGATATGCCCTTAACTCTGGGCATATCGAGCACCTTTTCGAAACTGCACATAATAATCACAGTACAACCATTCTGTCAAATCATTTCATACGATTGGTGTTTCCATTGCAAAAAATCAACATACATTCTATAATAAAGCTTTGCATTCGGCTCTCTGCTCACACCTGAAGTAGGTTCGTATGCCCTCCATATTTACTCTTTCCAGATATTCAAAGCAAACAAGTATTATATATGACAGAATTTGACGTAGCTGTTATTGGCGCAGGGCATGCCGGATGCGAGGCCGCACTCGCTGCAGCCCGTATGGGGTGCCGGACATTGGTTTGTGTGATTAATGCCGACACAATCGGTGCGATGTCTTGCAACCCTGCAATCGGTGGTCTGGCAAAAGGTCACGTGGTGAGGGAAATCGATGCTCTTGGTGGCGAAATGGCTAAAAACATCGATGCAACAGGTATTCAGTTCAGGCAGCTTAACACCAGCAAAGGTCCTGCGGTGAGAAGTTCCCGGGCTCAAGCTGACCGTTTATTGTACAGGCTTCGCATGAAGACTGTGCTCGAAAACCAGCCAAACCTTCAAATCCGCCAGACAGTTGTAGATGAAATACTGGTCGAAAATGGCAAAATTACAGGCCTGCGCACCTCCCTTGACGAAATCTTCCGTGTACACACAGTGATTGTAACAACAGGTACCTTTCTTAATGGGTTGATACACGTTGGTCTGAAAAATTTTCCTGCCGGTCGTATGGGGGATGTGCCATCCCTCCACTTGGCACAGTGGTTCAGGAAGTACGGGTTTAACGTAGGAAGGATGAAAACAGGTACTGTCCCCAGACTCGACGGCAACACCATTGACTATGGCAAGCTTGAAGCCCAACACTCCGACGACCCGCCAAATCTTTTCTCATTCTCTTCTCAAAAAGGACCGGTATTAGAGCAGAAGCCCTGCTACATAACCTACACCAACGAAAATACACACCGGATTATTCGCGAATCAATTGATCAATCTCCTATGTTCGCCGGAATTATTGAGGGAATTGGAGCACGCTACTGCCCGTCCATCGAGGATAAGGTCATGCGGTTTCCCGAAAAAAGCAGGCACCAGATTTTTCTAGAACCTGAAGGGCTCGATACTGTTGAAGTATACCCAAACGGCATACCAACCAGTCTACCTCTCAGTACGCAGATAGACATGGTACATTCCATACCAGGCCTGGAAAACGCGCGCATAATCAGGCCAGGTTATGCCATAGAGTATGATTACGTTGATCCAAGAGAATTACAGGCTACTCTTGAAACAAAAAAAATCGCCGGTTTATTCCTCGCTGGTCAGATTAACGGCACATCTGGATATGAGGAGGCCGCAGGTCAGGGACTTATTGCCGGTATAAACGCCGCTCAACTCGTTAAAAACAAAGAACCGCTCGTTCTAGATCGATCCCAGGCGTATATTGGCGTACTTATCGACGACCTTATTACGCTCGGCACGAAAGAACCATATCGCCTGTTCACCTCCCGTGCTGAGTATCGCCTTCTACTGCGGGAAGATAATGCAGATATCCGCTTGCGAAAAATTGGCTATGAACTAGGTCTTGTTGACGAATCGACCTGGAACACATTCTGTGAAAAGAAACAGCAAATCGACACAGAAGTTCAACATCTTTATACGACAAGAATAAAGCCATCAGACACAGTCAACACCTTTCTCCAATCCATTCCCTCTGCTCCCATTACCCAAAGCCTTACCTTGGCGGACTTACTACGTCGTCCAGAAATTACCCTCAATACACTGTATAAGTTACTGCAATCCACTCAGACAGAAGACATTTCACGCGCATCTTCTTTTAGCCAGGAAATTGAGCTTCAGGTAAAGTATGCAGGATACATCAAGCGCCAGGAAGAACAGGTAAGCCGTTTCAAAAAACTTGAGCGAATACAAATACCTGACACCATCACATACAAAGGGATGCCTGGACTCTCCAACGAGGTTGTAGAAAAACTGACCACAGTGCAGCCCCGCTCTCTTGGTCAGGCCTCACGTATATCAGGAGTGACTCCGGCGGCAATATCCATTCTTCAGATTCACCTCAAACGAAAAGGACTCGCCTGAGAGTAAACCATGTTGCAATACCCGGTTATCGACCCTGAAATTTTTTCCATTGGCCCTTTACATTTTCGCTGGTACGGTATGATGTATGTAATCGGGTTTACTGCAGCATATATTCTGGTGCAATACCAAGCTAGAAAATTCAAATGGCATGAATTCATTGAGCAAATTGACAATCTCAATGTGCAACTCATCATAGGAGTAATTTTTGGGGGTCGGTTGGGATATATCATCCTGTACAATCTCCAATATTATATGGACCATCCTCTGCACATCTTTGCTGTCTGGGAAGGAGGAATGTCATTTCATGGAGGATGCCTGGGAGCCCTCATAGCTGGTCTTCTTTTCTGCAGGCGTCATGGTATAGCATTTTTGAAAGCTGCTGACATTTATGTTGCGACAGCACCCATAGGATTATTTTTCGGTCGTCTGGGTAATTTTATTAATGGTGAGTTATATGGGAGAGTGACCGATGTACCGTGGGGAATGGTATTTCCTGATGCTGGGCCACTCCCTCGTCATCCATCACAAATCTACGAGGCCCTTCTTGAAGGCCTCTTACTCTTTATTTTACTCTGGAGTATCAAGTCCAAACCATGGAAATCTTCGCCAAGCCCCCCATGGATTCACGGCTCGATTCTCTGTTGTTTTCTTATTGGGTATGGAACTTTTCGATTTAGCGTGGAGAACCTTCGCGAACCTGACCCACAGCTAGGGCTTGTCTTTCAAGCATTCACCATGGGACAGATTCTTAGTCTCTTCATGATCATAATCGGCCTCGGATTGTGGATCGCACGCTGTTACCCACATTCACGACAGCAACGGTTGAGCTGATTCGAAGAACAGGAAGGTTATGCAAGTTCAGCGCTTACTGTAGTTTCTTGGACAAATGCTTGCCAGGTCTGAACTTAACAGCCTTACGAGGAGGAATGGGTACCACTTCGCCTGTTTTGGGATTTCTTCCTGTCCGGGGGGCGCGGTCAACAACAGTGAAACTGCCAAAACCAGCCAATGTCACTCGCTCACCATCTTCCATGGCCATTGACATCATGGTTAACATGCCATTCAGCCCTCTTTCTGCAGCGGCTTTACTGATTTGTGCCGTATCAGCTATTGTCTCAATCAGATCATTCTTATTCATCACAAACTCCTTCTCAACTCATATTTCCTTTTTTTTTCACGCCTAACACCGCCCATATAGACGGCCCTGCCTTGAGATTGTGCAATTATACGTTTATTAAAAGAAAAGACAATTGAGGGAATTACCTAAATCCACCTAGGTAATTTTACCTATTTTTGCAAAAAAAACCTTTAATAGAGAGAAGTTAGTAACTGGTATGCATCCTAAAAAAAAGCTTCTGCGAGAAGGATTTTTTTCATTTAGCCATCAATGAAACAATCATTGCGCACAACATAATTAACCAGGTCAACAGTATTCTTCATATTGAACTTTTTGAGTAGATTCGCTCTGTGATGATCTACTGTCCGGGGACTCAGTTTTAAAAGCTCTCCAATCTTCTTACTGGTATGCCCCTGAACCACCAGACCAAGTACTTCCTTTTCTCTTTTTGACAAAGACACTTTAGGTAATGTAGCTTGGTTACGAAAAGCTGAAATAATATCTCCTGAAATATCCTGACTCAACTGGGGAGAAACATACGTTTTACCTCTCCTGACACAGGCAATGGCCTGCAAAAGTTCTGCTTCAGAATCATCTTTCATCAAATACCCATGGACACCAGCCGATATTGCCTGGTAAAAATATTGATTGCCTCCATGCATGGTTACAACAAGGATTTTCATATCAGGTTGGGATTTTTTTATCTGAGAAACAGCTTCCAGCCCGTTGATTTGCGGCATGGTAATATCAAGAATAATAAGATCAGCTTCATTACCCCGGAGAAAATCTAGCAACTCAATCCCTGTTGAAGCTTCACCCACTACCTTTATTGCCTGGTCCTGAGCCAGTATACTTTTAATCCCCTGTCTGACCAGACTGTGGTCATCGGCAATAACTACTCTATACGTTCCCATATTAGCCAATCAATCACTGAAACCTGATACTGACAGGACAGTGGTCTGATCCCATTACATGTTCATGAATAGACGCTTCAGCTATTCTGTCACGACTAGCTTTATCAATAAGGAAGTAGTCTATCCGCCAGCCAATATTTTTTTCTCTGGCATTAAAACGGTAGCTCCACCACGTATACCGTTCAGCTTCCGTTGAAAACATACGAAAGGTGTCTTCAAGTCCGGCCTCTACGTATTTATCCATCCATGCACGTTCTTCAGGAGAAAATCCAGGATTCTGCTCGTTTCTTTTGGGATTAGCCAAATCTATGGGCTTATGAGCTACATTCAAATCTCCACAAAGTATAACTGTTTTTTTCTCTTCCAATTTTTGCAGATACTTGAGCATAGCACTGTTAAAGGCTTCCTTGAAGGAAAGTCTTTTCAAGCCAGGCTGGGCATTGGGAAAATAAGCATTTACGAAAAAAAAGGTGTCATACTCCAAAGTCAGTACACGTCCCTCCTCATCAAAAGCTTCCTCTCCTAAACCGTAATAAACGTCTACAGGTTCCTTTTTGCTGAAAATAGCGGTTCCAGAATAACCTTTACGTTTGGCGGAATTGATATAAACGTGATACCCGGGCATATCGACAATCTCAGCCGGGAGCTGCTCAGGCAGCGCCTTGATCTCTTGAAGAGCAAAGATATCTGCATTGAATGAAGCAAACACATCTATAAACCCGTTTTTCAAAGCAGCTCGCAGCCCGTTCACATTCCAGGATACAAACACTCTCCCATCAGTGTTCTTCTCTGGCTTTATCGTCCTGGGAATAACCCCAATTTGTGGACAATGCGTTGCGATTACACACTGATCACAATGGGGACGCTGGGGCGTACATGTACCCTGTCCAAAAGCAACCAGTATGGAATTGATTTCTATCCAGTACTTCTGCGGCAGCTTTTCACGGAGCACCATCTCTGTCTGTAAAGGAGTTTCCGTCTCTACATATCCCCAGATGTTCATGATCCTGTGCACGTGGGTATCCACACAGATGGCAGGCTTCCCAAAGGCAACAGCTAAAACAAGATTGGCGGTTTTTCGCCCGACTCCTGGAAGACTAAGCAAGTCTTTCATTGTGGCGGGAACCTGCCCCTGAAACTTCCTATTCAAAGCCTCTGGCAACTGCTCAAGATACTTTGCCTTATTACGAAAAAAGCCAACTGGGTATATGATTTTCTCCAGTTGCTCTTTACCAATACGGGCTAAGTCATCTGGTCCATGTATTTCTTGAAATAGTCTGCGAACAGCAGCGGCAGTTACCTCGTCTTTGGTACGGGCGGAAAGAATTGTGGCCACAAGTATTTTAAAAGGATCCTGACTCTGGGTGGCTATCAAATCGACCACCGGTACTTGATATTGGGCTACCTCTTCCTTGAGTATAGGTAAAATAGTTTCAATGTCGATGCTGGCCAATGTAGTCTACCTGAAGTGAAAATAAAAATTTCTGCCCAGCTATTAATTGCTGAGGTAATAAGAAATATAAACAACCAATTACGTGGTATCCTGAAATAAAAAAACAAACGGATGTCACCTGTTACAGATTTTCATCTGACCGGCCAGAAAAGGATTACGCAACTGCACGCCTGGCAATGCAGGAAAAAATGTAACGGAACGGAGCCATCCCTACAGCCACAAAACGTGTCTCCACAGTAACACGTCGCAGGCTAAAAGCGTATATGATGGATATCATACACGCAAGGCTGCATGATGACCTTGTTATCCTCAATGTAAATTCTCGGAGGGAGAGACAGACTCCGAGATCAATTTTATGCTGAGGCAAAATCTTGAAGAGGTTCCGGTATGTTCGCTGAGCTGGTGCAGGGCCATACCAACAATGAAAAACAATTTTGTGACCACTCACAGGGGATGTACAGCGACACACTGGCCGTCTCCTTACAATGTTTACCAACAACGTGAACAATTATTATCGGACAGAGGCTCATATGTAACCTCGGCAAACTGTTCTTGTCCGGTGATAAAGTACAAGCGAGCAATTCACCTAGTTTTAAAGTATCACGACTTTGATATATCAGGCAACTTATTACCGTACAAAAGTCTTCTAGGAAAAGAGATATATGATGGAATAAAAAAAGAAAACACGGAGAAAAGACATGTTTTCCCCGTGTTAAAATCTTATAGAACAGTAACTAGACCAGAGGCGAGATCATAATATGTCGCAACAACTTTCACCTTACCGGCTTGAACCAGATCTGACAAAATTGGCTCGGAAGAGGCAATTTTGTCAGCCATATTTTTGGCTAGTTCCTTGGCAGCATTGTTTGTCCAGTCTCCCTCCAATTCTTTGGTTTTTTTCAAGGCTGCATCTATGGGCGCAGTGAGACTGGCAATGTGTCCATTGAGTTTCACGTCTTGAGATACTGCCGTTATGGCTCCACAGGAGGAATGCCCCATGACCATAACCAGCGGAGTATGTAAATGAGCTACCGCATATTCGATACTTCCCAGTATCTGGTCATTAATAATATTGCCTGCGACTCGAACCACAAACAGGTCTCCCAAACCTTGATCAAACACATCAACAGGCGGGACACGAGAATCCGCACATGTGAGAACCACTGCCAGTGGCTCCTGACCATTTATCAGCCCCTTACGAGATTCTTCACAATGATTGGGATGTTCACACTTGCCAGCGATGAATCGCCCGTTACCGTTGAGAAGCATCTCCAATACTTCATCTCCGGATCGTTTAACATTTGCCGTCTGCATCACATTATCCTTGTTGTAAATGGTGTTCCTTAGCCCGGTATCCCTCCAGAAACGACACACTCGCAGATGATGATCAATCTACTTTTTTTTGCGCACAAATTATCTTCTGTTAGCAAAAAATGGAATGAGATACAGATAAAACAAATATATCTCTTCGAAAGATCGAACGCGCCAGCATGTAAGCCTGCGCACACCACAGTAAAGAGTAATCATTTCCGGACGAGCATTACCCTTACCTCGCCATTAATAAAAAATCCTTTTAAATGGCCAATTAACAACCTGGAAAATCCCTCTTCAGGATCATGACTGCTAATTAACAGGGCAATTTACACGTTTTTACTGTTAAAGGGAAGTAATATGATACTTCAACGAAACTGATAGTTGCATTCTTCACTCTTCTTTTCACAGAGTTACAATCTGTCATATCAAAAAGGTAATCAATAGAACAACCATAAAAAATTGCCATTGTTTTATACCAAGGCAAAAAACAACCTGTTACCTTGAAGATGTTATATCACGGGGTTTGCCCATCTCCTTGTGACAACGAGACAACGGCTTCATATCATCTCCCGACGAGACATTATTCGTCGGTATAATAATATTTACTCTGATAATCAGAATAATACCCAAACACTTTGTAATCCAAAAGGTTTGTTTTATATGCGTTAAAAACTACGCCTATAATCTTGTCACGCCCTATGGTTTCCACCAAAGCCCTGATATGTTCCCGGCGAGATTGTCCATGACGGACGACCAAAACAACGCCATCAACCTGCTGGGCAAGAATAGCAGTTTCAGCCGCTGCATTTAACGGCGGGCTGTCCAACACAATCAATCTGTCGTCATACCTTGCTTCAAGTTCTTCAATCAAGGCTACCATGTTCGACGAGCCTGAAAGCTCTGACGGGTTTTCAGGTAACGAGCCACAGGGTAATATTGAAAGTTTTGGTACACCGCTTTTACAAATAAGGTTTTCCAGTGGTACTTGTGCCTGGAGGTAATCTGATACCCCCTTTAAATTTGATACGCCGAACAGTCTATGCTGGGTTGGTCTTCTCAGATCACAATCAACAACCATGCAATAACTATCCACCCCCTGTGAAAGGGAAAGTCCTAAATTTGCACAGATATAACTTTTTCCTTCGCCTGGGGATGCGCTGGTCACCAATATGGAGCGCGGACTTTTGCCCATTACCGGGTATAAAATCCTGGTTCGTAAAGTACGTATATTTTCAGCGACTTCTGGCATATACTGCAATCCGAAACGAAATCTCTCCTCCCAACTGTCAGGAATTGCAGGGCCCTTATTTCTTTTTCCGGATTTTTTGACCTTCCTTTCCTTGTTTTCAATAGCCTCGCTTTCTGCTGCTTTACTTAAGGCATTACCAACTTTTCCCATTGTTACAGCATCCTCCCTTCACTCTTATAGGGTATAAAACCACACGGTACGTTTCTTTTGGCAGTTTCGATGAATATCAACAAGTTTATATAATCTCTTTCTTTATAAAAAGCGCTGGTAGTGGTAACCCCCAACATAGAGATTTCGAAAGCTGTCCAGTTTGATCTTTTCATTACGCTTCAATCTTGTAGCAAGAGTATCATAAACGTCAAGGGCACGAAAAATACTCACTATCCAAAAATTGTGTAGGATACCGACAAGATTGGGTCTTTATATTCGCCGCCCTAGCCTAGCTGCTCACAGGCTTCATTTTGTCGGCCATTGTACAGGTAGAAATGAGGATAGCCAGGATACAAGCCTGTTATCAGGTAAATACTCTCTTGCAAGAAATCCGGCACACAACAAAAAAACAACGACCAGAACAACTAGCATATATTTACGGAGATCTTTTCCCTTGCTTGTTTTAGGTGCAAGTGGCAATGGAGTGGATTCACCGGGAAAATGTAAATCCTCAACGCAGGATTTTATAAGCTCTCCGTTAATGACTTGCCTGTTTTCAGCAAATCCGGTCAGCAAAGCATGGTCGCAAACAATATTGATAAGTCTGGGTGTTCCTTTGCTAACCTCATGAATATGAGCAACCGCTTCATTGGTAAAAATGTTTGGCTGTCTTGCTCCGGCACTCCGTAACCGAAAGAGAATATATTGTTTAGTTTCATTTAAAGAGAGAGGCTTCAAATCATATCGAATACCGATACGCTGGCGAAGGGGTAAAAGACGATCATCCTGCATAAGATCGTTTAACTCAGGTTGACCGACTAAAAATATGGATAAAACATCCTGCCCTTTAACATCCAGGTTAGACAACAAACGAATTTCTTCCAACAAATCAACGGGCAAAACATGGGCTTCATCAATGATCAAAAGGATACGTTCATTTTCTTCGTAAGCCTTTTTCAGCAGTTCACCAAAGGCAATAAGGAACATTGCCTTGTTTCCATCCCAGGGAAGTCCGAACTTGTTTGCCAGATATGAAAAAAACTCATCCCGATATAATAAGGGGTTGTTAAGTAGACACAGTTTCACTCCCATATCAAGGGAATCGACAAGAGCCTGAAGTAAAGTTGTCTTACCCAGTCCCACATTCGCAGTGAGCACCAAAAATCCTTTTTTGCTGATCACTCCATATTTGAGAATGGCCAGGCCTTCCTGATGAGCAAGGCTGCGAAAAACGACTTTGGAATCAGGAGTCAGTTTGAAAGGTTTGGCGCTGAGGCCATAAAATGCCCGATACATATCGTATAATTATAAAAAAAGTTGATAGAAAAAACCTTTCAAATGATCAATTTACCCTTTGACCATAAAAACCAAATTGCCCCAACGATTACACAAACACCGCTGACCACATAAATATAGAAAGCTATTAATCGCACTCTATTTTGGTGTTTCTCTCGTGGCAACTTAACATCAGGTATACTACATGTAACCGAAAGTCCGAGATATTCCTCAATACTTACAGGATCTTTAAAGGAGCTGTCAATAAGATCCAACCCCAGAGCCGTGCCACCACCAAATGCGAGCCCCAAGCCCACGGCGAGAATCATGATTTTAAGAAAATTTGGTTTTATAGGTTTTTCTGGCAATCTCGGAGGGTCAAATATCTTAAATTGACTTCCCTGTTGTTTCTGTTCCAGATTTTGCACTGATTCAGCCTGCAAATTTTGGGCGACCAAATAATCATAGTGACGTTTGAGCTCATCATAATCTCTGGTAAGAGAATTCCATTCAGCTTCTCTGGTAGGAGCGGCAGCTATCCAATCTTCAAGCCTTTCGATCTGTGTCCGCAAGGCTGCTTCATCTTTTCTCAATGCGTTGATATTTAGATCAATATCTCTTTTTTGAATTTCCGCCTGCTGTAATACCGGATCCTGGACCTGAAATGAAGAAGATGACGGAGAGGAACCATCAACAGCCGAGGCTCCAAGAAGTTTTTCCATGGAAGCAATTTTAGCCCGCACCCTTTTGACTTCCGGATGAGATTCCTTGTATTTCACAGTCAATGAATGAAGGTAGCTGCGAAGTTGAGCCAGTTGCTGGTATGGATCAAGGGTTTCACGGCTTTTGCTTTGCTCATTTTCCGGCAAAGCATTGGTAGAGTAATTGTTCAAAAGGCGTTTGCGGGCACCAATCTGTTCCTGAACAAGGATTTTTGTTCGTTCCAGTTCCTGAATGTTATCCTGAACCCCTTGCAGTTTCACTTGCAGGGTATCAAGCCTGGCTACATTCAGCTCTCGCTGCTGCGGCATCTCATTATAGTACTGGAGCTTGTAATCGCGCATGGACTGTTCTTTCTTGTCCAGACTCAACTTGGCAAGTTCCAGTTCGTCTCGAATATAATTGGAAGTAACCGTTGCACGTTCCTCACGGTATTTCAGATTTTCCTCAATAAACTTGGAGGCCAGGGTGTTGGTTACACGTAGCACCTTCCTGGGGTCAGGACCGATATAGCCGACTTCAAATACATCACCTTTGGTGGGATTGATGCGAACCTGTTTCCGCATGATCTCGATAACGTCTTCCAAAGGGATCTTCTTCCTCTCCTCCACATACAGATTCATATCCTGAATAATCTGCTCCAATGAATTTCTACTGGTAACCTGCTGTGTGATAGTACTAAGAATTTCACGGGTTTTAGCTCGCAGGTCAGGAGACATTTTGGCTGGATTAACTTTCTGTTGCTCATAGATCAGCAAAGCGAAAGCCTCGTATGTCCTCGGAGTTGTGGCATACACAGTTAATCCGCCAAGCACCCCTAAAAGAAACATTGTAAAAATAAGGGTCTTTCGTTTCAGAAAAACATCGACGTATTTCTTTATTAGTTGCTTTGACTGTTCATTCATAAGCGCAAATCATCATTAAATTTTTCCCAGGCTCAACTGTTTTCATCTATTCAAACATCCTTCAGGAGGATGTCTGAGAATATCCTTTTCCCGGACTGTCCTTCAGATTAAACCTCAAATCATGGTAAGTCCTCAATTTTTCTGCCCTGGTATAGCCTTACAGTATACATCGCAAATGCAACCTGCATCGAGACTCGATTTGTTCAGATTTAAGGAATTTTAATTCCGTGTAAAAATGAACAATTTTACAACAGAAAAGAATGCATATTCTGAAGATAAAATTTTGGACACAACACGAAATTGGAAATGAGGACGTGGAAAAGTAAATTATCCAATCTTGCTAGTTTCTGAACTCACTCTCATGACTGTTTCAATAGATCAAGAGGGTAAGTATTGAAATTTTAAACCTGTCAGGTGTACAAACAGATATTCTGTACAATTTTGGACAGTTACCATCTCCTGCCCCCCTTAAAATGACAATGTCTCAAAGGGCATCTCACTCATCACTATGTGATTCAACCTCTCGCAGGGTCCAAGCAACCCCTTTCCCTACTCTTGGAGGTCTTCCCAGTTCAGGGGAACAACAGATTGAATGGAATCAGCTCCCACCATCAGCATCAACAATCTATCAAGGCCAAGAGCAATTCCTGCGGATTCAGGATAGCGACAAAGCCAAGCCAAAAAAGTTTCAGGTACATCTCGCTGCTGTTTATCAGGATGCATTTTCCCCAACTCCTCAATAAACCTGTTGCGCATCATTGCCGGATCACATAGTTCAGAGAAGCCATTTGCAATTTCGATACCTGCTATATACAATTCGAACCTTTCTGCAACAGAGGGGGCATCTTGCTTTGCTCTTGCAAGAGAAGCAAGTTGTACAGGATAATCATACAAAAAAACCGGACGGTCAATCCCGAGTTGAGGCTCAATTTTTTCAACAAGCACACGATCAAAGGTATCTTCCTGTAATGCCTGCATGACATCAACATCAGCATATTGATCAAATGCTTCTGCTACCGTGACCCGGTCCCATGGTTCGTGCAATGTGACCTGCCTCCCGCGCACAAAAAGTTGATCACCGGAACCAAACAGCACCTGCTCCACAGCCATCCTTCCTGCCACAAAACGTATGAACGCCTCACACTCTTCCATGAGGTTTTGATAATCCCACCCTCCATGATACCATTCCAGCATGCAAAATTCCGGTAAATGGAACCTTCCAATTTCCTCTTTCCGGAAACAGTGGCAAATCTGGAAAAGTTTTGAACAGCCGTTAGCCATCAAAATTTTCATGCACATCTCGGGTGAGGTCTGAAGGAACCCATCTTCACTCCCAAAAGGGAAAATATTTGCTTCCGGAATAAGAACAGGAAGACGAACAGGTGTGTCGACCTCGAGATAACCCCGTTCACAAAAAAAAGTGCGCACGGCCTGAAGAAAACGAGCCCGCTGATTCAGACCGTGAATATCAAGCACAACACTACTCTTTTACACGGGTAATATACGTGCCGGTACGAGTATCAATTTGTATTTTATCACCCTGCTCTACAAATGGTGGAACCTGTAGTTGAAATCCGGTTTCAACTGTCACCGGCTTCGTATCTGTTCCAGAAGTATCACCTTTTACCCATGGGTCGGCAACGGTTACCACCAGATTGACAAATGTTGGGAGACTTACATCTATGGGGCGTTCTCCAAAAAAAAGAACTTCGACCTCCATATTATCGATAAGATAATTCAGATTGTCGCCAAGCTGTTCTTCTGTCAGAAAAATTTGCTCATATGTAGAGGTATCCATAAAATGATACTCTCCATCCTGTGCATACAGGAACTGCATTTTCCTTTCTTCAAGATCTGGTTTTTCGAACTTATCGTTTGATCGATACGTATTGGTAAATTGGGTACCGGTGATCATATTTCGCATTTTGGTTCGGTACAGCGCCTGTCCTTTTCCAGGTTTGCTGAATTCGAAATCCGTGATGATGTACGGCTCCCCATCAATTTGAATTTTGAGCCCTTTGCGCAGATCAGAGGCTGTATACATGATAAATCCCTAAGTTATAGTAATAATCTTGGTTCAGAATAATATAGACAATAGTCCTGCGGATTTCAAAGATTACAGTGTTCCGCAAAAAAAGGCACTCTCTGTTTAAGGTACCCTTGTCTTTGCAGGCTATCTTTAATACATTTGATCGACTACCACAAATGAATAGAAACAAAAAGAGTGCAATGAAATTACGCATAGGAATCTTATCCGATACCCATCTGAGTCGTCCGGACAGTCTGTTTCTGAAAAAAATACGGCATTGTTTCAAGGACTGCAGTGTCATTGTCCACGCAGGTGACCTCACAGATACCAGTCTTTTAGATGCTTTCACGGGGAAAGACCTGTATGCTGTCCACGGGAATATGTGCTCCCGTGAACTCCATACTCGATTACAGAGAACCCTGTCTTTTTCCCTCGGAAATTTCACATTCGGTCTGACACATGGTGACGGCCTTGGGTATGATATAGAAGCTGGCCTTTGGGATCTCTTCCCCGACGCGGATTGTGTCATTTACGGTCACACACATCGCCCTGTCTGCCACACTGTTGCTGGACGGCTTATTGTTAATCCCGGAAGCTTTCGTGATACAGGACAGTTTGGCGCAAAAGGCACATATGCTATTGTGGAAATTACCGAATCCCTGCATGGAAAAATATTCGAGGTACCGAACCAAATATGAATCCTCTTTGGACTCCTTGGCGTATGGAACATGTCACAGGAAAACATGTTTCAGAATTGAAATGCATTTTCGAACCACCTGGTGACTCCAGCCAGGACAGAAAATTTCTGCTCCTTTTCCGAGATCAGTTTCTGGTTATTCTCCTCAACCGATTTCCTTATGCCAATGGACACCTCCTTGTCGCCCCCAGTCGCCATGTGGGAGATCAAGACCTTCTGACCTACACTGAGCAATCTGCTCTTATGTGGGGAATTACTCAGGGCTGTAAGGCATTACGTAATATATTTCATCCAGATGGTCTGAACGTTGGCCTTAACTGGGGGAAAACCGCTGGTGCAGGAATTGCCGATCATCTTCACTATCATATTGTCCCCCGGTGGGAGGGGGATCATAATTTTATGACCGTATGCGCAGACATACGCACTATTCCACAACACATAGATACGACTTTTGATCTTTTACTTCCAGAAATTCAACAGCTATTCAGCATTACACCATATTGACTATGACCAAATCGCCTAAAATCACCCCCATGCTCCAGCAATACCTTGAACTCAAGGAACAACATAAGGATGCCATATTGTTTTATCGGATGGGTGATTTTTATGAAATGTTTTTTGAAGATGCTGAAATTGCGTCCAAGGCACTGGGCATCACACTCACTTCTCGTAACAACAAAGGTGACGCCAATAAAGTACCCATGTGCGGCGTGCCCTTCCATGCACTAGGCACCTATCTGGGAAAAATGGTAAAAGCTGGGCACAGAGTGGCTATCTGCGAGCAAGTCCAGGATCCCAAAGAAGCCAAAGGTATTGTCCAGCGTGAAGTCGTACGCATAGTTTCTCCAGGTGTAACAACCGACGATCAGTTACTTGATGAAAAAACAAATTGCTATATCTGTTCTTTGACATGTTGTAAAAAATACGGCAAAGGGATACTGTTGGGCCTCAGCTTCCTCGACGCATCCACGGGGATTTTTTTACTCACAGAGTTTTTAGACGCACTAGAAGTTTACGGAGAGCTTGTCGATATTATAACAAGATTTCAGCCAGCTGAACTTTTGATAAGTGAGACCACGGCTCAAGATTATCCTGACGTGATATCTACCCTGCAGACTGTACTGCCAGGTCTCTGCCTTACTACAAGAGCCGACCACATCTATGATCTGGAACAGGCGCGCACAACCTTGACAGAACATTTTCAAACCGCCAACCTAGGCGGCTTTGGCTGTGATCAGTTATCTTGCGGTATACGATCGGCTGGAGCACTCCTGGCCTACATCCAGGACACCCAAAAGGCCAGTCTCAATCATATCCAAACTCTACGAACCATAAATAAAGATGATCATCTTATAATAGATGAAGCTTCACGCAGGAATCTTGAACTGACTGAAACACTTATCGGTGGTGTCAGATCAGGCACTCTTCTGGATGTTCTTGACTGCACTACCACGCCAATGGGAGCCCGCCTCTTAAAAGAACGTATTATCAGCCCACTGAACGATGAAACACGTATCACCAGGCGCCTGGATGCAGTTGAAGAATTATGCAGCAATCCCCAAGCACGAAAACAAATTCGTGACCTCCTGGCAAAAGTGTATGATCTGGAAAGGTTATGCAGCAGATTGGTCCTCGGCCAGGGAAATGCCCGCGACATCGCCGCATTAAAGACCTCTTTCCAACAATTACCAAGCCTCGCACAGGTACTGGATGATTTTACCACTGTACTTTTTGCAGATATATCACAGCACCTTGATCCCCTGAAAGAACTGTGCACGTTAATTGAGGTCTCTATACGAGATGATGCCCCCCCTTCCCTTAGAGAAGGAAAACTAATTTGTGAAGGTTACCATGAAAGGTTGGACCATCTCATACATCTGCTTCGAGACGGCAAACAACTTATACTCGATCTGGAGGGCAAAGAACGGCAGAAAACCGGTATAGCAAAGTTAAAAGTTGGTTTTAACAAAGTTTTTGGCTATTACTTTGAGGTCAGCCGAGCTCAGGCAAGTTTGGTTCCTGAAGATTATATCCGCAAGCAGACATTGGTTAACGCAGAACGTTTCATTACTCCGGAACTCAAGGAGTTGGAAAATGAGATTTCTTCTGCACAAGAAGAACGGCTTGATCTTGAATATCGTCTCTTTACAGAAATTCGTGATCGGATCGCTGCAGAAAGCAATCGAATTCTGCAGACTGCCCATCAGATTGCCAGAATTGATTTTCTCACAAGCCTTGCCGAAGCAAGTGCCAAGTATAGGTATTGCAAACCTACACTTAACTTCACAAACGAAATACAGATACAAGAGGGACGGCATCCGGTTATTGAACGTTCTCTGGATTCAGGTCGTTTTGTAGCCAATGACGTCTTCCTGGATCAAGAATGCAATCAACTTCTTATCATCACTGGCCCAAATATGGCGGGAAAATCAACTGTATTGCGTCAAACAGCACTCATTGTGCTTATGGCGCATCTTGGCTGTTTTGTCCCAGCTGATTCAGCCTCCATCTGCCTCACTGATCGTATTTTTACCAGAGTCGGAGCTATGGACGATTTACGCAGGGGCCAATCCACATTCATGGTTGAAATGAATGAAACTGCCAACATCCTCAATAACGCCACAGAAAACAGCCTGGTTATTCTTGATGAAATCGGCAGAGGTACCTCTACGTACGACGGTCTTGCCATAGCGTGGGCTGTTGCCGAGGAGCTGGTTAATAAAAACGACATTGGCATCAAGACGCTTTTTGCCACGCATTACCACGAGCTTACAGACCTGGCGATTTCAAACACACGTGTTCAAAATTATTCCATTGCGGTAAAGGAATGGAACGATAAAATTCTGTTTTTGCATAAATTGGTTAAAGGCGCAACAAATAGAAGTTATGGTATTCAGGTTGCGGCTCTTGCCGGAGTCCCAGGACATGTAATTCAAAGAGCCCATGCCATATTAGCGAGTATCGAGCAGGGCGAATTCGATCATCATGGCAAACCCCATCAGACTGTGAAAGATGCATCAGGTAAACACCAGCCATGCCAGCTGCAGCTTTTCACATCTCAAACCGATGCACTTCGCGATTTGCTCAAAGAAAACAAACCCGATGAATTGTCTCCCAGACAGGCCCTGAACCTTGTATACGAACTCCATGCACTAATGAAGAAATAATAGCAAGGATAGCTCGTGAAGCTTCTTGAAAACTGGATGTATTCAGATGAAGGCTGCTCAGCAAGAGACAACTATGTACACAACCGTAGGCTCTCTATTGCACATATTACTTAGCTGAAATACAGACCCGTTTTTCTTATGAGACGTGGATATCTCGCTGGACTTCGTGTTCACAGCTATCTTTCACGCCCAGTTTTTCGCATAGCCTGGAAATAAGATACCCGGAAGGAATCATGGAAATGAAAGAAATATTCAAGATACGACAGAGTAGTGCTACCGGAAGTTTGAAACAATAGGAAAACAGGAGGTATCCCCATCTTACTATTGACTTTTCTACTCATTCCGATGAGAAATGAAGACAGAGTACAAAATCTTTTACTCCTTCGTCAGCATAGAGTATATTTAAATTGATTTATCATTGAGTATGTTGGTCGACATGCTCTCTTGCATAAGGCGAAACATGTCTTCAGAGGACATCAGGCTTCCAGGGCACTAACAAATGTATGGCTCCCAGAGTGTTTAGCGGAAATAACATAACATTATTCATTCGCAGTATATCAATCAGTGTTACTGGCGCACTCCTGTATCTGCTGACACTGGGAGTACTTTGCCTTTTATACCCTCAGCATTCAAGAGCGATTGAACTTCAGGGGACATCTTCTACTAAAAGTGCATACCAGACAGCCAAAGATAACTACTACCGTCTGGAACGCGATAATCAATTTGGCCAACAGAGAAACAATTGGCTTTCAGGGGTACGCCAATTCCGTAAAATATATCTCCAGCAAGCAAAAGGACCGTATGCCCCCTCTGCATTATATATGATGGGCCGTATGCAGAAAAAAATGTTTGATCAATTTCATTACCCTATTGATCTGGAGCATGCCCTTGAGTATTTCCACGATGTTTCGTCTATATTTCCCAGCAATAAACTTGCAGACGATGCGCTATATAATCAGGCCACAATATATCTCAATGATAAACAAAATCCTCAACTGGCAGCTGAACATTTTCTTAAAATAATTGATACCTATCCTCAAGGGGATAAATATGCACAGGCACTTAATGAACTTCAGAAGTTGAAAAAGACTACACATATTACTATTCCTGAGAATATTAGAAGCAGTCAGAATGACGGACGTCTTATCCAGGTATTGCCTGTCCAGTATTGGTCCAGTCAAGACTACACAAGAGTTGTCATACGTGCCTCAGGACCGGTACACTTCAGCTCCGATCTTCTGGAAAAAAATACAGATAACCCCAGACGGTTATATATTGATTTTCATCAAAGTCATATCCCTCCCAAATACCGTTTACCTGTACCCATTGAAGATGGTCTCCTCAGACAGGTTCGTTCAGGACAGTACAACGAAACTACAGTGAGAGTGGTTCTCGATATTGAATCAATTTCTGACTATAAAATTTTCAGTCTCAACGATCCGTTTCGTGTTGTCGTCGATGTTCATGGAAAAAAATTTCGTGATACAATCAAGAAACAGGAAAAAAAGGACCAATCGGATCTGCATGTAGTACAAGAGAATACCAAAAAGCCTGTTCTTAAAAAAGCTGGCAGCGGTCATCCTTTTATTACATTGCAAGAGCAAAAGAAACGTATTCCGAAGCAAAAATCCGTCCATTCGGAAAACAGGCACAATGAAATTTCACTTGCCCAGCAATTAGGGTTGGGAGTGCGCAGAATAGTTATTGATCCTGGACATGGAGGCAGAGACCCCGGTGCATCAGCTTTTGGGCTTCGCGAAAAAGATATCGTATTAAGTGTGGCGAAAAAGCTGGCTGATATTCTGACGAGTTCTTATGGGTATGAGACAGTTCTCACCAGAAATGCTGACACATTCATTCCTTTGGAAGAGCGTACTGCGATAGCCAATACACAAAATGCTGACTTGTTTATTTCCATACATGTGAATGCTCATCCCGACAAAAAAGTGAGCGGCGTAGAGACATATTACCTCAATCTTGCCACCAATGCAGAAGCTATGCGAGTTGCAGCACTGGAAAATGCGACATCGACACATAATATAAGCGAAATGCAGGACATTCTGACGGATTTGATGAAGAATTCAAAGATTAATGAATCTTCCAGGTTGGCACAATATGTTCATGCAAATCTTGCATCTTCACTGGAGTCGTCTTTTAATGTCAGAAACCTTGGTGTAAAACAGGCACCATTCTATGTACTTATTGGCGCAGAAATGCCAGCTATACTTTCTGAAGTTTCCTTTATTACCAATCCGAAGGAAGCACGCCTGCTTCGGAGTAAAGAGTATCAAACCACTATTGCAAAACAGATAGCTGTTGGTGTTATATCTTATATAGATCATCATACCAGCGCAGCCTTAATACAATAATAGTGAGACCAATTCGCTACCTGCTCATTCTCTATGAGCAGCCTTCCTTTCTAGTACTACCATATGGCCGTGCTTGATTTCCTGAAAATGCCTTAATCTGAGAGAAATTGCAATTCTCCGACAGACTCTTAGGATAAATATAACTGGTATTAGATGCTACGCATCGCATCGTTGGTCAGGGCAAGCGCACGAAAATGTCACAGTGAGGCGTGTTTAAGACCTTATTCCGGAAGCTGCGCTTAAATATAAATCGTATTAAATCAAATTGTTATACACTTGTGTTCGTATAGTTTATATACACACCCTTCAAAAAAACTCAAGACAGAGAAGGGTTATGAATACAGTACATCCAGACATTGCTACACATTTCGAAAACTTGAAAGATCCAAGAGTTGAAGGTAAGACTCGGCATCTACTCAATGATATCGTTATCATCGCTATTTGCGGTGTAATTGGTGGGGCATCAGGTTGGGAACAAATTGAGATTTTCGGGAAAGCCAAACAGGAATGGTTTTCCAATTTCTTAGAGCTTCCAAACGGCATTCCGGGA
>NZ_AUCV01000035.1 GCF_000429945.1 Desulfogranum japonicum DSM 18378
AGCAAGGGTGGTATGTCATCACGAGATTTGAAATCAATTTTGACTTCAGCGATAGGAGTTTCACCTATTCTTAATTGAGGATGTTTTGTTTGTCTCATGCTATGATTCAGATTGAAGATTTTGGTACACAGCCTGCTTTTTGGCGCAGACAATCGAAATGAATTCCACACAAATTCCATATTTTCGGCATGTTAACGTAGTCCGTCGGCATTTGTCAAAATGAATATAGCTTGTAATACAAAAATCTTCGCCTACTCACATATGAGTTATTTGGCTGTATTTACTGTGTAAATTGGTTTTCGGTCAGGCACTACTTAAGAGTTCAAAAAGGCCAAGCTCAAAAGCGGCTTTAAAGGCTTGATGTGCTCTGAAGCCATTCAGGATATTTTCAAGTTGTGCTGCTTTTTTTGGCAGACTAAGGTTGTGAAGAAGTGGGTGAAGGGGCATCATAATAGGGTCTTCCTCTCTCTGTATAGAGTTAAAATATCATTGATATATCGGCTAAACGTATCAGCATCATTTTTTCACGTTGATGAATGCATTGTATTCAGTGTCACTCAATTCATAATCAAAGAATGTCTTAAAGAAATATTTGGTTTCCTTTTTCATATCAATGTCAACCATGAGCTTGGGGTAGAGTGTTTTTGTCAGCCAGAGAAAACCCAAGGGCGCTTCTGGCGACGGCCTGTTCCACCAGAAGGCCCCGATGGGAAATTCATAGACACGTTTATTTTTTACAGCTTTAATGTCAGTAAGTTGCGGGTTGTTCAGGATATCTTGCACTCTGTTCTTTTTGCCTCTGAGCCGACTGACGACAATGACATCAGGGTCCCATTGCAAGACTTTTTCCAGGGTAGTCTCACGCGCCTGGTCAAGTTCTTCCGCAACATTTACAGCCCCGGTCAGATTCAACAGGTCCTGGGTCCACCAGGTTCTTCCTTCAGTATGTAAAAAGTCAGACCCTGCATAGTAGACTCTGAGTCGTTTATCGGGATGGATTACCTGAACGCGTTTGTGTATCAGTGCAAGTTTTTCATCCCAATAGTCTACAAGAGCTTTGGCTCTGTCCTGTTTGCCGAGAATTTTTCCTGTCCGGAGAAATTCTTCTTTCATGACATCAATCCGCGCTTTGCCTATGAACATCGTGACCAGTGGGAACCTCATGTCCTCAATGTGTTTATTGCCCTTCCTGGATATGATGCCTGCAAAAACTACTTCAGGTTCAAGGGCGAAAATTTTTTCTATATTAATATTGTCGAAGGAGCCTGCATCAGGAATTGTAGCGAGTTGTGGCCGCATTTTTAAAAGTTGGGGGAATCGTTTCATGGAGGGTTGTCCGACGATTTTACCCTCAGCTCCAAGAACCACCATTTGGTGGGTAACGCCTCCGTAACAGGTGATTAGGATCTTATTTACCTTTCCTGGGACGCTTACCGACCTGTTGGCGGCATCCCGAACAGTAAGGGGACCAGATGCCAATGCAAATACAGGTACAAGAAAAAGCAATGCTGATACCAGGCATATGAAAATGTTTTGTTGGCTTGTCTTATGATACATAGGATACTCCGTGCTGCATGCGTGCATATGATGATAAGGGGACTTTAGCGGCTGGAACGCATACTTTGACTGCATTTTTGCTGTCTTTTATATATGCGGTCGCTATGTGGATTGGTATATCGTAGAGGTTGTTCAATACCGTCTCCGTAGCAGTATGTTCGGGAGTTCCTGAACCTATAATTTTTCCTTTTTTTATAAGAATAACCTTGGTGGCATATTGAAAAGCATGGTCAGGATAATGAGAGGCCATAATTACTCCGAGACCACCTTCAGCCAAGGCTTTGATCTGTTGCAGGACAAGGACCTGGTTCCCGAAGTCCAGGTTGTTGGTTGGTTCATCCATAATGAGAAATTTAGGATTCTGCGCCAGGGACCTGGCAATCAATATGAGTTGCCGTTGCCCACCACTCAGCTCCTGATACAATGCATCTTTCAAGTGAGAGATACAGAGCTTTTCCATAGCTTGTTCCGCCAGGTAAATGTCTTTTGCAGAAGGGGTTGCATATCGACGAAGATGCGCTGTCCTTCCCATGACAACCATGCTGATGGCTGTGAATTGAAAAGTAGGTATATGACTCTGCGGGATATAGCCGATGGTTTGCGCAATTTTGGTACGTGGCCACGAGGAAATATTTTGGCCGTTGCATAGAACTTGCCCTTTGGTCAGTGGGAGTAATCCAAGAATACTTTTGAATAATGTTGATTTCCCGCTACCGTTTGGGCCGAGAAGACACACAATTTCTCCACTTCCAAGGGAGAGAGACGCACCGTGTAATGCCTTTGTATTTCCATAACGGATCTGCGCCTCCTTGACTTCGAGGATCATCATCAGCCTCCTTTTTGACGGCAGAGAAGTAAAAGAAAAAATGGAGCCCCAATTATCGAGGTCAAGACTCCTAGAGGAATTTCAACAGAAGCCGCGCATCGTGCAATATCGTCGACCAATACCAGATACGATGCTCCGAGAAGAGCGGAAATAGGAAGTAGCGTGGGAAAATCCGGTCCTGCAAGCATTCTTGCGAGATGTGGAATAAGGAGCCCAACCCAGCCTACCATTCCGCTGATTGAAACCGAGGCGGATGTCACCAAGGTCGAACTCACAATGGCTACAAAACGGAGTTTCCCCGTCTCTACCCCAAGAGACTTGGCTTCGTCTTCACTGAGAGACATCACATTGATCTGCCATCTGGAAATGGACAACATGATCGTGCCAACCAGAATTGGAAACAAGACGATAAAGACATCGTGGGATGATGTCGTCGACAGGCTTCCCATAAGCCAGAAAGTAATGGTTGGCAGTTCATCATAAGGATCAGAGAGATATTTCAGTAATGAAGTGCCTGAAGAAAAAAGGGTCCCAACGATTATCCCCGTTAAAACAAGCGCTAATGCCCTGTCTTTTGGGATTTTTATACTAATTCCATAGGCGAGCATAACAGCCGCAAGCCCCAATGTGAAGGACATGACCTGAATTCCCACAATGCCAAAAGAAAGAAAAATAGCAAGAGCTGCCCCCGTGCCGGCACCTGAGGATGCGCCAAGGATATCCGGAGAGACTAGGGGGTTTTTAAACATGGCCTGGTAGGCTGTCCCTGCCATTGCTAGAGCTGATCCAACAAGTGACGCTCCGAGTATGCGAGGCATTCGGACCTTGAAAATGACGGTTTCCATAGAATTGGGCCAATCTTGTTGAATAGGGAAGATTTTTGCTGCGAATATTTTTACTACCTGGGTGATTGAAATGTCATAATTTCCAATGCAAAAGGAAGACGTAAAGATTACGAAAAAGATGCTCAAAAAAACAAAAAATACAAAATTTCCTGTAACCCCTTGAATCATCCATTGAGGGATATGGATATGTTGCATTTTTAAATCCATATCGTTCTTCCGGAAGGCCACTGTAAGATGCTGCTGAGATGATACATATAGATAACTGTAAAAAGATCGTTGTTCAAATTGCGAATAACGCTGGGCGATACCCACGTACTTCTTGGTAGATTACTTGTTGCAAAGCGTTATTCGTGAAAGGGATAACGAGAGGCAAAAAATAATCAGCGCATATACAAATTTTTTATGGCTGATTTTACTATTCAAAACTGACAATTTGATTCTCTTTATTGAAAAATATCGAAATTTGCAAGGCCAAATTTTTTAATTTGGCCAGTATGTGATGGGGGGTAAAGCCCAATGGAACAGGTATGCAAAACTTTACATAATCGTTCTATTAGACTTCCCCCCTGTTTCTGTTCAAATGTCCCCGCTACATCAATTAATTTCAGTTTAATTATTTGTCGCAATAAACGACCGTTTTTCGAGACATGTCAAATTTTATCGAAAAATGTATCAAAAACCCGTCTCGTTTATTTAATCCTAGATTTGTTCCATAAAATACGTTTAATGAGACAAGGAGGAAATTTTATGGGAACAGTCTTTGGATATGCTCGTGTGAGCACGAAAGATCAAAATTCTGATTCACAGGAAGAAGCTCTCAGACGAGCCGGTTGTGCACGGATATATAGAGACATTGCAAGTGGAGCTTTATCAGAACGGTCAGGTTTGAAACAGTGCCTCGATGATCTCTCAGAAGGTGATACTCTTATAGTGTGGAAGTTGGATCGTTTAGGACGATCCCTGCCACACCTTGTTCAAGTCGTGACTTTATTGGCAGAGAAAGGAGTTGGCTTCAAGTCCCTGACAGAGGGGGTAGTTGACACTACTAATCCTGCTTGTGAACTAATTTTTTCGATTTTTGCAGTATTGGCTCAATTTGAGCGAGGGTTGATTCTGGAAAGAACTCATGCTGGTCTTGCTGCAGCCAGAGAGAAAGGGAGAATTGGGGGCCGCCCATCTTTATCCAAATATGATCGAAAAGTTCAACTCTCTCATGAGATGACAGAAAAGGGGATGAAGATTAAAGATATTTGCCTAGCCTTGGGGATCAGCCGATCCACCTATTATCGATATTTGAAGCTGAACGAGCCAATTTAAAAAAGTTGGCACTTATCGCAGCTACCCGGTCACTGGGCCAAGCAGCATATTTTCCATAGATGCGGAGCAATCCTGAGGCCAGTAGCCATTAAATTTTTCCTTTGTTAAATCGCCGCAGACCAAAATTGCCAGCGGTGCAGTTCTCACCATGTTCACATAGGGATGTGCTGTTGCCATCTTCTCTTTTTGGCTCTCATCAGTTATGACGATAAACTGCCAAGGTTGTTGATTACCGGCACTTGGTGCCATCATTGCTGCAGCGAGTATTTTCTCAACAAGCTCATCAGGCACATCCTGGTTCTTGTATTTTCGGATACTCCTTCTTGTATGCAGTGCTTCAAAGATATCCATAACAGTCTCTATTCCCTCCAACGGAGCTAAATAGTACATGAAACCATCCAGGCTCGATGGCCTGTTTGATCATAAAAGTGATGCAATCAGCAGGTCACCCTGTGCTATCTGGTCATTTTTTGCCAACTGAAAAAGCATCTCCGGCAACGTTGCCCACACTGTAATATTTTCGATTATCAGGCGCAAATGCCAGTGGACTGAGCTTTTTCATATCCGGCTGCCCGTTTTCACCGAGGATCTGCTCCTCAGCTTTTACATCCACCACTTCACCGATAAACATGGTGTGCAGTCCGAGCTCAATGGTTTCTATCAGCTTGCATTCCACCACAAAAGGAATCTCTGCCGCATAAGGTGCGTCCACCAGATCGCTTTTAACAGCTGTCCAACCTACCTCGACAAATTTGTCTACTTTGCTTCCGGTGGCAATACCCATGTAATCTGCCTCTTTCACCTGTGAGTCAGATGGTACGCCTAAGGTAAAAGCCTTACGGGCAACGATGGCCCTGTGTGAGTAGGTTGCCGCCCGTAGTGAAACATTGACGCAGACCGGTTTAGAGCAACAGATCCCTCCCCAGGCTGCGCACATCAAATTCGCTTTATCGTGCTCATCGTAGGTGCCAACCAAAAGTACGGGGGTGGGATAAAGCAGAGTCTTTGACCCGAGTGAAATTTTCATCAATTCCTCCATTTTAAGTGATATGGGTATTTTCTGCCCTTTACAGGGTATAGCGTTCAAGCCAGTGTGCATAAGGTGCTGGCAGTACCCATGATGGCTTATTTACATCTAAAGTTTTAGCTGCATGGTAAGTCCAATGGGGATTTTCCAGATGTGCACGACCAATCATGACCAAATCGAGCTGCCCGTTGTGGATGGCTTCTTCAGCTAAATCCGGCCTTCCAAAGCCCCATGCTGAAGCGACAGGTAGTCCAGCTTCTTCGCGAACGCGTTTTGCGATGGGAGCCAAAAAGGCCGGTCCCCATGGAATGACGGCTTCAGGAGTTGTAAATCCCATGCTCACGCTCATGAAATCGAGTCCACCTTGTTTAAATTGCTTGCTTAAGTCTATGGCTTCTGCAAGGGTCTCTTCATCACGCCCATCAAATTCGAGCACCCCGAATCGCATAGTAAATGGTAATTTTTCCGGCCATACCTTTCGTACCGCAGCCATTGTTTCGAGCAAAAATCGACCACGTCTGTCTGCATCTCCACCGTAAGCGTCAGTTCGTTTATTGGAGTGAACACTGAAAAAACTTTGTGCCAGGTAACCATGGGCAAAATGTAACTCAAGCCACTCATACCCTGCGTCCAGTGCCCGTTTAGCTGCAGCAACAAAATCTCCTTTCACCCGCTCTATATCTTGGAGACTCATTTCTTTGGGGATTTTCGGCAGGTTCGTTCCAAAAGCGATTGAGGAGGGAGAAATCGTCTCCCAACCTCGCGGATCTTCCTCTGGAATATGATCATCCCCTTCCCATGGAATATTTGCACTTGCTTTACGTCCTGCATGAGCGATCTGGATTCCAGGGACAGCTCCAGCCTGTTTTATGGCTTTGGCAATACGGGCATGTTCAACAGCCTGTTTGACATTCCATAAACCAAGACAGGCAGGAGTAATTCGACCTTCAGGACTGATTGCAGTAGCCTCAACAATAACCAGTCCCGCTCCACCTCGTGCAAGCTCTGTGTAATGGGCGATATGCCAATCATTGGGCACACCGTCGTTGGCTGAATACTGGCACATGGGGGGAACCGCGATTCGATTTCGTAATTTTACACCCTTCAATGTATATGGCGTGAATAGTTGTGACATAATAGATACTCCAGATGACTGTAATTAGTCTTCGCCCGGCCCTGTTGAAAAATTCAAATATAATTTTCGACTTTAGTCCTCAGTAGACCGGTCAACTAATAATTCTAAAAAAAAGACTACACGGTTCGCAAAATAGTTACAAACAATGTGTCTACGAAGTTTCGTATCGGTTCCGGTGACTTATTAACCTTTGACCGTAAAATCGCTCCCTCCCAACCAGCAAGTATGAAATCCGCAACCACATCTGGTTCCAGAGTGACAGGAAACTCTCCGCGTTCTTGAGCTTCCTGCAGGCAGGAGCCAAAACGCTTTTTCCAGGAAGAAAAAATGGTTGCCAGTCTCTCACGAAAACGCTCGTTCTGATCGGCCAGTTCCTGGCCTAAATTGCCAATAAGGCATCCCTTTGTGAATTGTTTCTCACTCATATGAGCGAGACTATGCTCGAAATAATTACGAATACGCTCCAGTGGTGGAACTGTGTGATCATTAAAAAATGAATCCAGTTTTTCGTCATACTGTGCAGCAAAATTATCAATTACCGCCATCCCGAACTCTTCTTTGTTTCTAAAATAATGATAAAATGAGCCTTTGGGGACACCGGCCTGGCGCAGTACAGCTTCTATTCCAGTTGCATTAAAACCGTTCACAGATATAAGGTCGGTCCCTACAGCTATAATTTCAGATTTTTTATCACTTTTTTTCATGCGTATAAAATTAGACCGGTCGTCTCTTGTGTCAATGACAAATTATTGTATTTCATTTTCAAACCCACCTGATGTGGAAGGAGGCTTTCCTGCGGCTATGACTTTTTACATGTAATTTCAAGAAGTAAAACTAGTAAACCTACAATTTCAAAAAATTGCTCACTCCGTTGAGCTCCTGGAAGAAAAACAATATTGCCATATAATTTACTCACAATGACATCCCTGTTTCAGCCCACGTTCCTGCAGATATGTACGCAGTGTAACGCTAAGTTCAGCTGTTCGAATATTCCAGCGTGGAGCCACGAGAATGCGGGGATGGGCTGTGGCCCAGAGGCGGTGAATGGTAATGTGGGGGGGAATATGTGGAATGAGCGTACACAGGAGTTCCATGAAAGACTCCAGGGAATATACAGAAACTTTGCCCGCTTCATACAGGGGGTGAAGGGGGGTGTTACGGATGACCTGCAGGTGGTGCAGTTTCAGGGCAGAAACACCTGCGCCAACAGCCACATCAATACTGGCTCGCATGTGTTGTCTATCTTCCCCTGGGATTCCCAGGATAAGGTGGGCTCCAGAGGCAAGATGAGAAAATTGCCCGATCAGCTCAGTAGCCTGGAGAAAATCATCCAGGGTATGATTACGCTGGAGAAACTGTAACGACCGATCGTGGGCTGTTTGTAATCCCAGTTCCAACAGACATTGTTTCCCTTTACGGGCAACAAGATCATTCAACCGTTCAAGCAATGGTCTTCTGACATAATCAGGACGTGTGGAAATAATGAGGCCCAGGCAGTCGGGCTGCTGCAGCACCAAATCAGCATGTTGCATGAACAGGTCTGGTTTCAGAGCGGTAGGCGTTTCCTGTTGAAAATAGCCGTAAAAAAACCTGTGCCGTCCCTGCAGGTGCACGGTTCTGCCACGATGCAGCTGTTCTTCCAGGGACGTGGATTGCTCCAGGCTGGCCGGTGTGTAGCTCTCAGCTGAACAAAAAATACAGCCTCCAAGCCTGCGATTGGGGCACGGAACGCCTAAATCCAGGGGAATTTTTCCCACTGCGCAACCATGTAACTCCCGACAATGCTGGCTGAAGGTTCGAATGAGAGGAGAAGCAGAAGTCACAACCTTCTCCGACATACTTCCAGGCGGTTGTTCAACGTAGACAGAGCAACTGATTAAGGCTGATCGATAATTTCTACAATATCTTCTTCATTGGGGATAAGACAGAGAAAAACAAAAGGTTCACTGCCGTTGTTGGTATAACAATGGGGAACTCCTTTGGGGATCAACACCGCATCATCCTTACTAACCTGGAATTTTTCCTCTCCAACAACAACATCAGCGGTCCCACCGAGAATAAACTGTTCATGCTCCACGCTGTTGGTATGCATAGGCATGAAACCACCTGGAGCTATTGTGAAACAGCGCATTGCAAAATTTGGTGCTTCCTGGTCACTGAGCAGCACCTTACGGCTGACGCCCTCCCCTACCGGTACAGCATCGGTATCCACAGCCTCTAATTTTCGAACAATCATGCTCAATCCTTTAATTCCTTATAATATCTTTTCCCATCACAGGCCCGACAGATGGGTCTGCCATTGCGAATAATATCCCGGCAATCCTGGACCCAGTCACCACACTTAGAACACTGAACCCTTCGCGTTGGCCTGCCCGGCATATCGCAGGCCTCAAGATCTACAGCCACCTCCTGGAATGTAAACAACTCGTCCAAGGGCATGATACGATATGCCTCCAGCTGACGTTTGTATTTATCATCCATCTCCGGACAATAGCGTTCAGAAAGTTGCCTTGACTCCTCCCGGGCGGTAATGCGAACAGCCTTATTGGTTTCCAGGTTAACAAAAGTGGCAGCCATTATGCCAAAATCCATCCAGCGCAAAGAGCGTTTTCCCAGACTGCAACCGGTAACCGACTGAATAGCATCGGTGGCACAACGGTCTATTTCTACCAGAACATACAGCTTTTTTCTGTCTTTTCCTTTTGGGTCATCTATGCCGATACGCTCCAGCCCAGCCATGGCCATACGAACGCCAATAACCTGGCCGGCGCATATATGACCATGTATTCTGGTTGAAACTTCAAGAAGTTGCTCAAATGATTCCATGATCTCCCCTGGTTACCGAACCTCTGTGGTCTCTTTCCCTGCCCATAACTCACTCAACAGGATAAGATAGTAACCCTCAAGGGATACCCTGTCAATCCGCTGCTGCTCGCCGATCCTGAATTGCCAGAGGTAATGGTTGAGCGATGGCCTCAAAAAGCTCTTTGCAAAAACCACATTTCTCGCAATGCCCGTCACACATTGAAAGCATGTTGGCAAAATCAAATGATAACGAAGAATTATCTACAAAAAGCTTTTCTGTCAACCAGTTGGTGGAATCAAGCAGGTCTAACAAATTACCATCGTATTTGCGTTCCCGGTATGCCGTAATCACTCGTTTGAGAAACTGAGACCCCAATGTGCGACCACATAATTTGATGGTATCGATGTGGTAAAAATACAGATCAATATCTTCGGGACGAACAAAAGGTGAAAATAAAATTCGGTGTGGCTGCTCATCGAACAAACGAACACAACCAAGGTTACAATTGAGATCAAAGGTATTATCGCAGCCATGAATGTTGGCAAGTGCAATATACGAATCATGTGACAATTTAAACGGACAATAGGGAAGACACCCCTCATTAGCCAGCACTTCCACATGGATCTGCGGAAATTGGGTATGCAGATTCAGGGCTACTTTTGACAACCTGTCCAGGTCACGATTCAGAGATCTGTCCAGAATAATTTTGCTTGGACACTTAAATTTGGTTTCCCTGATGTAGGAAAGCTGAGCCTCGACTTTTTTAAACGAATCAAGCATGGTATTGACACCAGGCACAGCCTCCAGAGATGAGGCGATTTCCGGTGATTCATCTGAAAGTCGCTGCAACAGATAGTGATCACAGTATACGATGCCATCAATCTGACCGTGTTCGAGATACTCGGCAAGTGTCTCAAGTATTGGTCGCATATTCCCTGTATTGGTAAGCAGGGCCGGCATGTAAAAACGACTGTTCATCAAGGCATACTTACGCGGAGTTTTCAGTCTTTTTAACTGACTGATCATCGCTTCGGTATTTTCTTCTACGTGCAATTGGATGCGGCTATCCAGCTTCTGACTCTTCATGAGGCTGAAGTGCACACTATCAAGTTCCTCTTCACAATCTACCAGATAATCCACATAGGATTTCTCTACTAAAAATGGTACGTCGAATTGCGGTTTCATTGTTCTGCCATCTTTTTCCGAAAAATACTATTTACTTCAACGAAGTCAAGCATAGGTTCGGTTTCAATTTGTACTCCTGTCCCCGGATGCGCTAACGCAACCTCTTCCCCACCCTGTACATACATTTTTGTAACTCGCGCAGATACAGGTTCTATCCCACGACCAAGATATTCAATCTGATCACCACATTGAAGCCTGTTTCGGGTTTCAATGAATAGCGGTTCAGTGTTTCGTACGATGCCAACTGGCGCGTACTCTTGATCTACACGCATTGTAGCATAAAGCATATCAACAGATGAAGGGGGAGACGTAAAAAAATTTTCAGATCTTCCACGTGTGCCGATTTTCTCTAATTCTTTAAAGAACATATCAGGAATAATTATTTCACTGATAGGTGTTGTTAATATCTTAGCAGCGATATAATCCAATGCACATCGATATAAACGCACCACGCTGCCCACATACCCGACCGATTTCATCCTTCCTTCTATTTTCAGGGAGTCAGCCCCTATCTCCACCAGTTGAGGAAGCTTCCCTAAAAGACATAAGTCCTGGGAATTAAAAATATAAGTTCCCCTTTCGTCCTCTTCAACCGGAAAATATTCATTGGGTCGTTTTTCCTCAACCAGCTTATAGGAGTATCTACACGGATGTGCACAATCGCCCTTATTCGCATCCCGGCCGGTCATATAATTGCTCAGCATGCAGCGCCCTGAATAGGATATGCACAATGCCCCATGGATAAAAATTTCCAATTCAGCATCTGTAGCCTGCCTGATCTGCTGGATTTCTTCGTGCCCCAGTTCGCGTGCAAGGTTCAAACGCCGGACATGTTGTGATTTCCAGAAACGAGCACTGGCACTGTTGGTTACATTGGCTTGGGTGGATAAATGCAGCGGCATTTCCGGAACAACCTCACGGGCAATGCTCAAGACTCCAGGATCAGCGACAATAATGGCATCTACCCCGCAATTATGCAGTTCAAGCAGATAGTTATCCAGGCCTTCGAGATCACGATTGTGTGCAAAAATATTTACCGTTACATACACCTTCACGCCGCGTTGATGTGCATATTCAACAGCCTGGGCAATGGTTGGCATATCAAAGTTGGTTGCCCTGGCACGTAAGCTGAATTGCTTTCCTCCCAGGTAAACGGCGTCAGCTCCATAGTGGATGGCTGTTATCAGCTTGTCCATGCTTCCGGCAGGCGCAAGTAACTCTGGTTTTTTCGGTGTATTGTTCTGCATATGGTACACGTTGGAAGGGTTATATTTTATGGTATTTCAAACTGGATGGTGCAACGCATTTGGGTGAGGTGTTAGCTGCGGCGATAAATGCACGGTTAACTACTTTAAATGCTTTTTTTTCATTCTCCAATTGACCTGACCGGGAACTTATTCTACAGTTTTAATGATGTTGTTTACAGATGGTAGCAGTCTCTTCCAACCACATCATAATCAAGGAGAATGGTATGCTGAAGAAAAGCTATTCAAAAACAGGTAAAATTTGCCGGGTAACCTTTAAGTATGTTAATGAAGAAGGTGCTGAATCAGTTGCATTAGCCGGCGATTTCAATGCCTGGTCAACTGATTCAACGCCCATGAAAAAGCTCAAGGACAGCAGCTTTTCAGTCACACTTTCGCTGGATGCCGGATCTTCCTATGCGTTCCGATATGTTATTGATGGTCAAAGTTGGGTCAATGATGACATGGCTGACAGCTACAACCCCAATGAATTTGGAGAGAACAACAGCATAGTTACAGTCTAGACGCTCTACAGCAAAGACGAAACACCTCCGACGTGATTCCGGCTAAAGGTACGGGATTCAGGGTATCACCTACTGAACATCGCAGGATTGTTGCAATTAAAAACAATCTCCGACCTGTGCCTGATAGTACTCATTTTTCAAGGCAACATATCTTTTCCAGGACTCCCGTAGTCCGATTACCTGATTATCACTGATTTCACGCACAACCTTTGCCGGAGAACCAAGTATCAATGAACGGGGCGGAAACACCTTTCCACCTGTGACCACTGCTCCTGCGCCCACAATGGATTCTCGTCCGATTACGGCTCCATCCAGTATGATGGCTCCCATGCCTATCAAACATAAATCCTCCACTGTGCAGCCATGCAGGATGACGTTGTGCCCTACAGTCACCTCAGAACCGATGATGGCAGGATGCCCATCATCCAGACTTCGTTCCGGGTTTTCATGATGGGTGGTATGCACCATGCAATTATCCTGGATGTTGGTTCTTGCGCCGATTTTAATACTGTGCACATCTCCACGAACCACCGTACCAAACCAAAGTGACACATCCTCCCCAAGCTCTGCATCGCCTATCAATGTTGCAGTGGGTGCTACCCATCCCCCTTTACCCACAACTGGAAAATAGTCTCTATACTGTAATATCATACTGATTCCCCCTCGCTCTTGAATAAAAACACCTTACATGTCAGATATCCACAGACATACCGGCCATCATTTCCGGTATTTTTGCTACCTGCTCAGCATCACCGGCATCGACAATGCCTAGAATTTTTCCGGCAAACATAACCCCTATACGGTCGGAAAGTGCCAATGCCTCACCAAGATCGCCGGTGACGAGCAAAACACCAGCCTGTTCACGGGCATGCATGAGTAATCGCCAAACATCCTCGGCAGCTGCAATATCAAGCCCCTGTGTGGGTTGTTCTGCAACAATAAGGTGCGGACGGCGATAAAATTCCCTGGCCAGCACCATTTTCTGAAGGTTTCCTCCGGACAACTGCCAGGCCAGAGCGTGCGCATCAGGAGGGCGGATATCAAATTTTTCAATAAGAGATTCAACCTTGAATTTTGCCTGTTGGCGCTGAATCCACGGCCCTCTGCAAAATCCTCCCCTGGTTGTTAAAAGAAAATTATCTACCAGGTCTAATCCCCTGCAGGTTGCCAGCCCCAGGCGATCCTCCGGTATATAACTCAGACTTTGCTCCCAGTTGTTTCGGCTGTAAAATTTTCTCCAGTCCTGGCCGAGAATACGGACAGCTCCCTGCTCCGGAATTCGCAGGCCGCAGATAGTCTCCACCAGCGCCCGTTGGCCATTGCCGGCAACACCGACCAGCCCGAGGACTTCTCCCTGCTGGAGTTCAAAGGAAACATCTTCCAGCCCCATACCATTCAATTGTGCCACCTTTAACACGGTCTGACGCAACTCAACAGGCTCTTTATCCACCTCGAGCAACACTGTCCTTCCCACCATGCGCCTCGCCAGTTCAGCAGCACCGCTGACTGCAGACCGAGGCATGGAATCCACCACGCGCCCGCGTTTCAGTATGGCGATATAATCAGCAACTGCCAGCACTTCTTCAAGCTTGTGACTGATAAACACCACAGCCTTTCCCAGGCCGATCATCTGCTGCATGGTGGCAAACAGACGTTCTGCCTCTGTTGGCGTCAGGACGGCGGTGGGCTCATCAAAAATCAGTATCGAACTGTTGCGATACAACAACTTGAGAATTTCAACCTGTTGTTTTTCACCCATGGAAAGGTCGTGAACAACAGCATCTGGATCCACACTCATGCCATACTGTTCGACCAGTTCCCGGACCTCCCTGTTCATGGCTTTTTTACGAATAAAAAGCGTATCCGGTATGCCCAGAAAAACATTTTCAGCAACCGTCATTGCCTCTACCAGCTTAAAATGCTGGTAGACCATGCCAATACCGCTTTTAATCGCCCGGTCCGTACCTGTAAAAGCTACAGGATCTCCATCCAGATATATGGTGCCGCTGTCCGGTTGCAGTTGACCGGCTAAAATGGACATCAGGGTGGACTTGCCGGCACCGTTTTCGCCTAACAGTGCCAGAATCTGTCCGGAATGGATTTCCAGGTTGATATCGGCATTTGCCTGTACCTTACCAAAATTCTTTGAAATGTTTTCCAGCCGTATGCGTGGCGTCTGCGTACTCAAAGGATACCTCTACCTGGTCACCGGTGTGTGGCCATGGGTTGAACAAACTGCGACTCTGAATCCCAGGGAAAGAGAATCCAGGTATCCTGACTGACCTCAGTGATGTAGGTTTCCACCAGCGGTCTGCCAGCAGGCTTGGCATACACCGTGGCAAAATGGGCTTTTGGTATCATTTTTTTCACGATCTGCGCAGTTCGACCGGTATCAACCAGGTCGTCAATCAACAGATACCCCTCACCGTCACCAACAAAGGGCTTCAGGATATCAGGCTCACCTTTTTTATCTTTCCAGTCATAGCTCGATATACAGACAGTGTCCACAAGATGAATGTCCAGTTCCCTGGCAACGATGGCAGCCGGAACCAGTCCTCCCCTGGTGATGGCGATAATACCTTTGAAATAGTCAAGGCTCAAAAGTCTCCAGGCAAGGGCTTTGGAATCTCTATGAAGTTGTTCCCAGGATATGGGATATGTTTTTTTATACCCGCTTTTTTCTGCCATAATATAACACTCCTCTCGTACAAATCTTAACAGACGCTAACAACTCACGGGGAAGCACTTGATCATACATTCTCCCTTGTATTTTAACTGATTACAGAGAATACACCACAGGCATATTCCCTCTCTCAAACTCTATACGTATCTTCCATCAAAGGCCTTAGTCAACCGGTTCAATGTTTACCCCAAGGGCTGCAGGCGCGCCTGTCCGTTCGCGTTTCAGGGAAGACAACACCAGCACGATAATTGTCAGCCCATAGGGCAACATGAGCAGAAGAGATGAAGGCAAATGCGTACCGGTTGCCTGCATCCTGAGTTGCAGAGCCATAATTCCACCAAAGAGGTAAGCGCCGAAAACAGCCCTGCCTGGACGCCAGAAAGCAAAGATAACCAGGGCCACGGCGATCCACCCCCTGCCTCCGGTCAGGGAATTGGTCCACAGGTGTGTATAGGCTAACGAAAGATACGCCCCACCAAGACCAATGCAGAACCCACCAGCAAGTATGCCCAGCCACCGGTAGTTCTGCACATTCACCCCTGCGGCAGATGCAGCTTCAGGATATTCGCCAACAGCCCGCATTCCCAGACCAAAACGGGTGTTATGAAAAAAAATCCACAGGCAGACAGGCAGCAGATAACTGACATATACCAGAGGATCATGCTGAAAAAAAATCGGTCCAATCACAGGAATTTCAGCTAAACCGGGAATTGGTACAGCAGAAAAACCCGGTGCGGAAATGCCCACAAATGAGGTCCCCAGATAGTTGGCAAGGCCTGTCCCGAAAATAGTCAAAGCCAGGCCTGAGACGACCTGATTTCCCTGGAAAAAAAGACAGACAACGCCATGCAGTGAAGCGATGCAGAGCCCGGCCAAACCGGCTGCAACAAAACCCAATACCGGGCTCCCTGTGAATTTTGCCACCAGAAAGGCCGCCAGACTCCCCACTATCATTATACCTTCCACGCCAAGATTAAGAACCCCGGATTTCTCGGTTATCATCTCTCCAAGGGTGGCATAAAGTATGGGGGTTCCAGAGACGATTGCCGCTGCCAGCAGTGGTATAATCATTTCCTGGTTCATGCTGATTTCACCATCACAATTCTGTAGTGTATGAAAAAGCCGCCAGCAAGCACTGTCAACAGAATCAACCCTTCCATGATATTCCCGTATGCTGCTGGCACCTGCAAATCGAGCTGCATGTTTTCCACCCCGACCCTGAGTCCGGCCAGCAGAAAAGAAGTAATGCCGATCTGCAGAGGGTTGAGCCGGGCAAGCCATGCCACGACAATGGCCGTATAACCGTAGCCGACCATGATGGAAGGTTGCAGGCGATTGATGGTAGCTGAAGCTTCGAGAAAGCCTGCCCACCCTGCCAGAGCTCCACTGAGCACCATAACCAGGATAACCAGTCTGTCATAGGGTATCCCCGCGTAACGCGAAGCCCGAACACTATCGCCACAGGCCTTCAACTCAAAGCCTGTTCGGGTGAAGGTGAAAAAAATCCAGAACAATATTCCCAGCACCAGGCAGTGGACAATGCCCCAATGGATAGATGAAGTTCCCATGCGGCCAAGTATTGCCTGGTCAGAAAAAGTCTGAGTCATGGGAAACCCGAAGCTGGTAGGATCTTTCCACACCCCGTAGACCAGATAATCCAGTAACTGTATGGCAATATAATTCATCATCAGGGTTACAATAATTTCATTGGTCCCCAATTTTTGCCGCAACAGTGCGGGGATAAATCCCCAGGCTCCTCCAGCTGCGCATGCCATGGCAATCATCAACGGCAATAGTATAAAGGCTGGAAGATCGGGAAAACTTAACGCCATCCAGGTTGCGCCCACGGCACCCAGGGCAAATTGCCCCTCTGCCCCTATGTTCCATATCTGCAAACGGAATGCAATGGAGACGCCCAGGGAGCAGAGAAAAAGAGGAATAGCTTTGAGCAGGCAGTCCTCCAGTGCCCAACGGGTACCAAAGCCGCCTTTGAACAATACCAGGATACCCTCCAGGGGAGAAGTTCCCCGAAGCGCAAGAAGTAAGGCGCTCAGCAACAGTGATAATCCAATTGCCACTAAAAATACAAAACAGGAGCGCCAACCAAGACGCTCCTGCCTTTTTACAACACGGTAACGTTGCATCAAATCAACATATATAGCTGTTTTTTTATTTTGTCGTCCCTACCACACCTTGAATAAACCAGGTCATACCGAGCATTTCCTCATCTGTGGCAGTGACGCCTTCAGCCAGTTTTACGGTTCCTGCCTGATCTTTAATGGGACCGGTAAATACTTTTTCCGTTCCTGCAATAATTTCAGCTTTTTTAGCCGCAACTTTCTGTTTCACGTCTTCAGGGACCATGGGACCAAACGGTGACAGCCCAACAATATCTTCATCCATACCAGGCCAAGCGGATTCCGCTTTCCAGGTACCGTTCTTTACAGCATTAACCACCTTGGTGTAATACGGCCCCCAGTTCCATACAGCCGATGTCAGGTGCGCTTTAGGCGCAAAGGTACTCATGTCCGAATTATACCCGATGGAATACACGCCTTTTTCCTCGGCAGCTTCCTGGGGACCGGGAGAGTCCTGATGCTGGGCAATGACATCTGCTCCGGCATCGAGCAGTGATTTTGCAGCCTCTTTTTCCGTAGCCGGATCATACCAGGTTTTTGTCCATACCACCCGGACAGAGACATCGGGGTTGACCTCCTGGGCACCCAGCGTGAATGCATTGATACCACGTATTACTTCTGGAATAGGGAAAGCTGCCACGTACCCAAGAATCTTGGATTTGCTCATGGAACCGGCAACCATACCGGCAAGATATCTGGCCTGGTACATGCGGCCAAAGTAGTTGCCCATATTGTCGGATTGCTTAAAACCTGAACAATGCATGAACACTGTTTTGGGAAACTGTTTAGATACCTTGAGCATGGGATCCATATAACCGAAGCTGGTTCCAAAAATGACATCATACCCTTTACGTGCCATATTCAGGATAACCCGCTCGGAATCAGGCCCTTCCTTGACAGCCTCCACGTAAGATGTCTTTACCCCATCCATTGCATCGACAACCAGGCGGCCCTGTTCATGGGCGTATGAGTAACCGGCATCTCCTATGGGAGAAACATATATAAAACCGACATTCAGTTCTTTGTCCGCTGCGTGGGCAGTTGTCACTGCCATGGCAGCCAGAAACAGAGCAAACATCTTCATAAATCGCATGAATAACCTCCTGTTATGGAACGTCTGGGGCAATGGGTTTTCTTTATAGTAAATACTTCTTGCAGAAGATATGTACGTACCATGTTTTTTTGTCATGAGAAATGCGTATTAAACGCTCACAGCCTCAGTTTATACGTAATCGACATACTGCTGTCAAACGAAAACAGGGTGCTGCTTCTCCAGGGTTGGCTGCCGCAACCTCATCTTACAACCATTCATTTTTCTGAAAATAATACCAAACTGGAAAAAAACATTTTCGGCCACACTCCCAGGCTGCATGCGGTTTATCCGCCTTTCTCGGAGCAGTTGCCAGAGCCTTATATTTTTTTGGCGATAATTATACTGTCATCTCGATGACATACTCCATGGGGTCAGCTCACCAGCAACCCATTTTTCCAGGTGTATCAATTCCAGTTACCAACGTGCCAGTGGTCACGCCTAGACATTCTGACAATTCTATGATACGCAAATCATCGTTTTACCCAATCACGTCTATGGTATGCAGCTTTATGGGCAGAACAGACATTATTCTAGCTTGAAAGCCAATCATTTTGACAATCAAATATTTTTTGTGGCTTCAACGTCCGGAAACTGGAGAGAGGGAATAGTCAGCACGACCCTAGCCTCCGCCTGCTTGACAGCGTATTCTGCCTGCAGCAGGGAAAGGGGAAGTTGCAGGATGTCAGGTATAGAAAGTTCGGGAATGCTCTTGCACTCAAGTTCAAAGGAAATCTCAGCTCCCTGCTCCGTTACAGAGGTATGTATTACTATTGTGTCATCTGCGTTCATTAGATGTAAACAGTGCATGAAAAGGCGATATACAACATGTTGCAGAAGAGACGGGTCATTATAGACGGAACAAGGCTGCTCTGATTGACTAATAACCAATGTCACCTGACTCAGGCGGGCAAAACGTTCCAGAAAAAGCCCCACCTCTTCAATTACTGTGTGCGGGGAAAAGGATGAAAGAGGTTGATCTGAACGATGTGCGAAACCACTCAACAGGTGCAGTGTACCGGCTGCGACAACGATTCTCTGCTCTATCATTGCCACGGCCTTCTGCATGCGTGCCTGCACCTGCTCATCCAGGGAATGTCCATGCATGGCGAGTAAGTCTGCTATCAATCCACCCGATTCTCTGATTATGCCAAAGTGATTTTTCATTTCATGGGAAAAACCGGCCATCAGCCGACCCAAAGATTCCACCTGCTCTCCTCGAAGGGTATTCACTGCTTGGGCATCCATATTCAGCCTCATTCTTTTTTTCGTTGTTCGTGAGCCTGCTCAATTTTTTTCAGCAACTCCCCAAGGTCAACAGGCTTCATAATATAATCAAATGCTCCTTTTTCCATGGCCTCGATGCCGGCAGCTACCGAACCATGGCCTGTAAGCATGATTACGCCAATATCAGGTCGACTCTGTTTAATCCTTGATAAGATATCCAGCCCACTCATATCAGGCATTTTCAGATCAAGAATGACAATGTCAGGAGTAAATTCTTCTATCTGCTCCAGACCTTCCGTTCCGCTATGCGCATCCCGTACATCAATGCCTCTCAGTGCCAGTCTCTGACAGAGAGTGGACGCAAATTCGACTTCATCGTCGATAATCAAAATTTTTCCATCAATCATACTGCACACCTCACTCCAGCTTATTTCGAATGGGCAAAATAATTTCAAATGCGGTTCCTTTGCCTGGTTCAGAATCCACAGCAATACGTCCCCCAAGTTTTCTTAAAATGCCATAGGTAATGGACAAGCCCAGCCCTGTTCCCTTTCCAGTTTCCTTTGTGGTGAAAAAGGGATCAAAAATACGGCGGACAACTTCCCGGGACATTCCCGGGCCATTGTCCTCCACCTTAATCCAAATCTCCTTCTCCTGGATCATTCCGGTTTTCAAAACAATTTTCCCTCCGGAACCAATGGCGTCAATGGCATTGTTCACAATATTAAGAAATACCTGCTGTAACTGACCGCGATCACTGTGGATATGTTCTACACTCTCATCGAGCTCAAAAACAATATCAATCTGATTATATGTCGCCTCTTTGGCCAGAAAGGCGACCACCTCCTGAAGGAGAAGATTCATATCAAGTTCTTCAATGACGACATCGGTGTGACGTGCAAAACCAAGCAGCCTGTGGGTGATGGCTTTACACCGGTCAACACTTTGCTGTACACCTTTCAGTGCCTGCTGCATATCCTGTTTATGTTCAAAATCTCCTGTCAGGGAAAAATAATCCATAACCAGACCGGTCTTTTGATTAATAATTGACAACGGATTATTTATTTCATGGGCGACACCTGCTGCCAGACGCCCGATTGAAGCCAGTTTATTGGCATTTTCAGCCTCAACAAAAAAATGCTGCCGCCGCTTGTCAGATATTCTGATGTGCTCGGTAATACCATTGCTGATATTTAAAATAACAAACACCATGAGCACAACACATATCAGGATAATGCCGAACAAACGCAACTGAAAAAACAGCCAGTCATCACCATGGAGATAAAGGTCTTTCACCAGAACCAGACGCCATGGCGTTGACTGGAGATCAATAGCTGCATGCAGTAACTCCTGCCCATCCGGGGCTTTTACCACAGAGACATCTGTATTTTTCGCCAGCAGTTCCTGATAATCAACCAGGTTCTCGCTGATATTGTATCTGGTAGCTGCAGCATGCGATGCAAAGATATTTTTCTCACCAATATGACCGTACTTTCTCGGCTGGGTCTGTATAACTCCTTCTGCATCAATCAGATACACGTCACTCAGGAAACTGGCTGCACCTGTTTCCACATATCGCTGGAGGGTTTTGCCGTCAATTGTTACCCGCAAGACCCATAATCCCTTATCTCCAGGAAGATTACGGCTTACAGCAAGAACAAAATGGGGTACCTGGCGGAACCCGGAAAAAACATTGCTGATATATACGCCACGTTGCAGCACCTCCTGGTACCAGGTCTGCCCGGTGTAATCGTTGTTACTCAATTCATAGGGGCCTATATATGATTTTTGACGACCACTTGCATCAATCACCTCAATATCTGCAAAATCAGGATATTCGCGCTGCAATCTACTGAACAGGGTTTCCAGATTTTCAGGATCTAACAGTTCCTGATAGCGATCGTCCGGAGCCACAAATTTAATAACAGACTGAAGTTTGGATACAAAACGTTCTATGGTATTTTGGGACTGCTCAAGATTAAGAATAAGCTGGGTGAGTTCATTTTTCTGTAACAGATTCTGGTACTGATAATGGGACAGGACAGAGATAATGATCAACGGAATCATCGCCACCCCAAGCAAAATAATGAACAATCCCTTTGAAAAATACCTGTAGCTCGTTTCAAGATCAGCGCTATTTTCTATTTGTTCGTTTGTTGAAGGCAATAATTTGGAAATCCACCGGGATTGTTTCATGTCGTCTCCCTCCGGCTCTGTCCTTCTTCAAAAACCGTATGCGAGGACAATGTTCCATCAACAGCCTCCTGCAACACCTTATCATGGGGCCCTATTATACCGTCAATGACCAGGATTCCCTTCCAGGTCAGGAATTGGTAATGCTGCTCTTCGATCCCTCCACAAACAAGAATGGATACATTTTCCTTTAAAGCCAGGTCACAGATTACCTCGGCAGACATGTGGTCAAGGATAATCGAGCGCGGTTCATCGAGCAGTTGCCGATCATAACACGTGGCAATGATTGCTTCTGCACACAGGTCAAACCTTGGAGACACATAATCTCCACGTATGGTTATCAGAATCTTCATAGCAGACTGTATCCTGTCAGATCAGATTGTATTTTTTCATTTTTCTCCACAGGGTCGTTCTTCCCCAGCCAAGAGCACTTGCAGCTTTGCTCCGATTTCCGCTGGTTTCCTGCATAACCTCGAGAATACGATTTCGTTCCATTTCCGCCCACCCTTTATGAGCCTGAGTTTCGGTGACATCAACGGGTTGTGCAGATTGCTTAACGCCCTCAGATGCAGAACGCATCGTTTCAACAGGATGAAGTACATAGGGAGGTAGGTCCTTCACGCTGACCTTTTCTTTGCGACAGACATTCACTGCATACTCTGTAATATTGCGCAGTTCCCGCACATTTCCGGGAAAAGGATATGTCCCCAGAACATCCAGAGTTTTTTTCGTAAACCCATTAATTTGTTTGCCCAACCCGGAAGCAAACAATCTCAGGAAATAATCAAATAACAGCCCGACATCACCTTCCCTTTCTCTGAGTGGCGGGATATGCAGATGCAGCACGTTGAGTCGGTAAAAAAGGTCTTCACGAAACCTTCCAACCCGTACTTCTTCGCGCAACGATCTGTGAGTAGCAGCTATGACGCGCACATCTACCCGTACTTTCTTACCGCTCCCCACCGGATAAAACTCATGATCATCCAGCACGGAGAGCAGTTTTACCTGCAGAGGCAACGACAGATCGCCAATTTCCGTCAAAAAGATCGTCCCCCGATCGGCCAGTCGAAACATGCCAAGATTATCTTTTACTGCGCCGGTAAATGCCCCTTTCACATGTCCAAAAAGTTCTGATTCCAACAAAGCCTCTGGCAAGGCTCCGCAATTCACCTTGATAAATGCCTGCCGAGCCCGGGGAGACGACTTGTGTAACTGTTCTGCAATCTTATCCTTACCGGTTCCTGTTTCTCCGGTAATCAATACCGAAGCATCTGTTCTGGCCAGCACGGACATCATCTGGAAAACCTCATCCATCTGCGGACTATGTCCAAGGATCTCCCCCCTGTAATCATCACCATCATAGGCAGCTCTCGCCTCATGCAGGGCAGACATATCCTCTACAACAAATACAAGCCCCATGACAGATCCACTTTCATCATGAAGACGGGATATCGTGCAATGGATTGGAATTTTAGACCTGTTGTTGTTGATCAGGTTGCCATCCATGGAAACCGATTCACCGGTCTCCAGAACAGAGCGGCAAACCTGGTCATTGGCTGCAAGATTGGTCCGGAGAACGAAATCAGCTAATACCCCACGGACCTCATGGGTTGAATAGCCTGTCATGGCCTCAAGAAATCGATTCATTCCAACAATACGCAGATTTATGTCAAGCAGAGCAATACCGTGCGGAATCGCGCTAAGCAGTTCCGCTACGATAGCATGATTATGAAGCAGGGAAGCTTGTTTCATGGGAAGAATCTCCTGATGGTCTACTGGGGATGCTTTTTTAAAGTGAATAGAAACACTTCCTTATTTGTAACGACTCATAAAGGAAAAGGATAAAATTGAAACTTCCCTGTATTTATAACTGGTTACAGGGTGCCTGAAATTTTTGCAATCAGGCTGGAGCAGCGTATTGGATCATACGTAAGCCAGGCTGATCGCGGAAAGATCAGGTGCACTGTGAGCAGTTACCCTTATTTCTCCATATCCGTTCCGCAGGTTTCCGGCAAGCACTCTTTCCCCTGAGCACCTTGAAAAATCAGTATGTTGTCCATCTTCATTCATATCGAAAGTACGGATTGGATAGTTTATTTTTTCCGTGACCCTCAGTAATGATACCGGACATAGAGAACCGCTTATGCCCGGTATCATGAAGCTGCAGCTGGATATGGTCGAGACAATCCCTTACAGGGCAACGCCATCAAAAAAATGACGGTTAACCAGCAGATGCACTCCAATACTTGCAGCATACCCCAACGCAATGGCAGGCAACCAGCGAAGATGACCAAAAAAAGTATACATGCCCCTGGCCTGTCCCATAAGCGCCACACCAGCCGCGGAACCAATAGATAACAGGCTCCCGCCAACCCCCGCTGTCAGGGTAACCAGCAGCCAGTGTCCCATGGACATATCCGGATTCATGGTCAAGACAGCAAACATAACCGGTATATTGTCCACCAGGGCCGAAAGTATTCCCACCATGACATTGGCAGCCGTTGGACCCCAATCCACATACATTACCTGGGAAACTATGGCCAGGTAGCCGATGAAGCCCAAACCACCGACACAAAGAATAACACCATAAAAGAACATCAGGGTGTCCCATTCAGCCCGGGCAACTTTTTTAAATACGTCAAATGCGACTGTATCGCCGATACGCTCATCTGCTTTTTCCGGATCATAATCCGGAGCACTGGGAGAATTCTTGTGGGTTTTTTTCAGGTAAAAACCATAAAATTTAAGATAGGCAAGCCCTGTCATCATTCCCATCATTGGCGGCAAATGTAAAAAATTATGGAAACTTACAGCTGTCGCAATGGTCAGAAGAAAGAGGATCATTATCGCCACTGCACCCCGTTTCATAGCCTGCGCAGTCTCACAGGCTGCAGGCTTGAGATTCGGGATGGCAAAATGCATGATTGCAGCCGGCACAATCCAGTTTACCAAAGAAGGAATAAACAGGTGAAAAAACGTCCAGAAATCAACAACACCCTTTTGCCAGACCATCAGGGTTGTGATATCTCCGAATGGACTGAAAGCTCCACCGGCGTTAGCCGCAACAACGATATTGATACAAGAGAGGCTGACGAACCGGGCATTATCACGACCTATGGCCATCACGACCGCACACATGAGCAGAGCGGTTGTCAGATTATCTGCTATTGGAGAAATACAAAAGGCAAGTCCGCCAGTCACCCAGAACAATTTTCGAAATGAAAATCCTGCGCACACGAGCCTGTCTCTGAGGGCAGAAAATACCTGTCGCTCTTCCATGGCATTGATATAGGTCATCGCTACAAGCAAAAAGAGAAACAACTCTGCATACTCTAAAATGTTATGCCTGACCGCCGTTTCCGCCGCATGGGAAAACCCGTTGCTTGCGTATACCCAGGCAATTATCCCCCATATCAGGCCTGCGGCGAGCAATACGGGCTTTGATTTTCGCATATGGGTATATTCTTCTGCGATAACAAAGCCATAGGCTGCTATAAAAATAAACAAACAGGTGTAACCAACCCACCCGGAAGTAAGATTAATATGGGCTTCCGTTGATGCGGCCCAGAGATTTGAACATCCGAAAATCAGCACGTTAACTAACAACAAGGGCATTGCCCTAAAAACAGCAGTCACAGGAAAACCTCCTTTTATCATCAGGTTATATCTTAAATTCAGGCCATTGCAGTAGATATGAGGCACCGGACATGCTACTTGTTCCAGGTAATCTCAAAAAACAGGTTCCACACTCCAGTGCATTCAACAAGAGGACAGGTTAGCACCTGTCCTCTTGTCCACGAGCAATCACATTATTTTGGGTACATACACTTCCATGCCCATTAAAGGCCAGATGACCGTGACAGCCAGCCAGGTAATAGCAATGAGCATTATGCTTGCAGGTACACCCCACAAAAAGAACTCACCTGGAGTGAACTGTTTGGAACTGTAGGCGATGGCATTAGGTGCAGCGCCGACCAGTAAAAGGAACGGCATACCGGCTACGATGAGTGATGAAAAGAGAATTACTTCACCGGCAACCCCAAGATAAGGCGCGATGACAAGGGCTACAGGTAAGGAAATGGCTATGGCTGCCACATTCATGATGAAGTTGGTCATTATCATTACAAAGAAAGCCATACCCAGGATAAACACGATGGGGGGTGAATTCTGAAACAGAACCAGCCAATTCACAGCCAGCCATTTTGCTGCCCCGGTTTCCCAGAGACAAAAACCAATGGACATGGCACCGGCAAAAAGCAGGATAATATTCCAGGGGATTTCCTCCAAGTCATCCAGGCTGAGAATATTGAAGACAAAGAAGGCGATGGTGGACAGCAAAAGAACCCCTGTCTTGTCCAGGCCACCTAGTGCAGGGATAAAGTTTTTCAGTGCAATAACCAGAATGGTTAGCACAACAATAGTTGCCGTTAGAATTTCCTGTCTACTCCAGGCACCAAGCTCTTTGTACATCCGTTTTGATTTTTCTTTTAACCCCGGAATACTGGCTTGTTCAGGCTTGAGAAACACCATCATGAATCCCCACAGTAAAAAGGTCATCAGCCAACCAATGGGGAACATATAGGCAGTGAGTTGAAAAAAGCTTATATCCACATGCATAATGTCTTTGTAAAAGCCGAGTGCAACTGCACCACGGGCAGCACCAAGCAAGGTGATAATGGAGCCTGCACCTGCTACATAGGCCATACCTATAAACAATGCCTTGCCAAATTTGGTGGGCTGATCTTCATCACTATACAGGGCGTGGATCGCCATGAGCAGGGGAAACATGGTGGCAGCCACGGCAGTATGCGCCATGACATGTGTCAGGGCCGCGGTCATGACAAAACAGCCCAAAAGAATCATGCTGGTTTTTTCACCGACAATGGAAAGCATTTTATAGGCAATGCGTTTAGTCAGGCCGGTTTTTGTAAACACCATACCTATGACAATGGATCCAAAAATAAACAGAACAGAGGGATCCATGAAATCCTTGAATGCCACCTTGGGAGACCTGATCAGAAAAAGTGCCTGCAGGGCTCCTATGGTCAGACTGGTTATGCCGATTGGAACCACCTCAAATACCCACCAGACTGCTGCAAGGCAGAAGACTGCAAGGGCTCCCTTGGCCTCTTTACTCAGGACAAAATGTTCTCCCATGGGATCCACTGCATCGGGCCAGGGGGGACAATAATAGACAAAGAAAAAAGCTCCTATTCCAAGTAACAAAAAGAAGAGTCGCTTCCAATCAAACTTCTTTTTCGCCTCCGGGAGGCTGATGGTTTCTGATGCTGTCATTTCTCTCACCTTCCTTATTCAACACCTGGCAATTTGCAGTATGTGTTGCACATTGCCAGGAATATTTCTTCACATCGTAGGACACCGAGAACAGTGCCGTTTTCCTTTACCGGAACGATAGACTCCTTGTGCTTGGACATCAGCACCAGCGCATTAAGTAGATGTGTATCAGGAGTCAGGACAAGATCAATTGGGTGCAGCAATGGTTTGACGATTCTGTTTCTATTTTTACCGCACTCTAAAAAAGTGGATTCTTCTAGCAGGAAAGCCAGATCTGTGAAATCAGCCGTTTTCCCGTCAAATTTTTCCACCTTGGTTTCACTGAGAAGATGAGGGGCAAGGCCCTTCATAATATCCACAATGGATAATTTGCCGACCAGCTGGTCAGCATCATTGACCACCAGTAACACCTTCTGGCGCACTTTTTCGCTACCGTCAGCCTGGATCTCTTTACAAGATGCAATTGCCTCATCCAATGTTGCGTTTTCATTGATATGGGGATACTTCTCCAGGGCGATTACAAGCTCCCTTATTGTTGCGGGTTCCTGATCCATACGTTTCTCCTCCTAACCTTGTTATGCACCCTTTCATGAGCAAACAGTTCACCTGTCCGGGTTCTGGAAACAGACCCGTTTACGTATTTTCAATATGTTAGAGACAGGGAATTGTCAGTAAAAGGGTATGTTTTTTACCAGCTTTTACTTTTAAGAATGTGCTTTACCTCTTCAGCGGATTTCTCTTCCAAAGCTGTCATTCTGTCTTGCTTTGCTTTGCGAATTTTTTCCATGAGCACATTGAGATCAACAGGTTTCTCCAGATAATCACTTGCCCCATGCTTCATGGCCTCAATGCCACTGTGCACAGTGGCATGGCCGGTCAGCATAATGACCTCTATATCTGGACGGATCTTTTTCATCTGGATAAGGGTTTGTAAGCCATCTATACCGGGCATGGCCAGATCAACAACCGCAACATCGATGTTTTTATCATCAATCGATGCCAGGGCCTCTTCGCCGCTGGTCACTGCAGTAACCTTCAACCCTCTTGTTTCAAGCCTCTGGGACATGAGTTCGATAAAATCAGTTTCATCATCCACCAGCATGACCTTCGTTGCTAATTGACACTCCATTGTATGTCTTCTCCATGTAAGGGTTAGCCCGTGTTTCCCACGTCTGTTTTTACTGCAGCAGCGAGACACCGGAATACAAACAGCATGAGGCTACTGTTAAAGTCCGGCGCAAAGCTGATGGAGTAAACTCCGTCCGACATTACCATAACCAGTCACAGGGGTATGATGTATACGGTATGGTATACTTTCATACTATAATTCATCGCACTCCCTGGATACAGAGTACATCAGAACATGAGCAAACCGGATTACTCTCTTCAAAGATTTGCGACTTTCATGGCCGCTACCTTTTTATACGCTTCATCAATGACTGCTGTTAACTCAACAATATCTACAGGCTTCTGCAGATAGGCAAAGGCACCGAGTTCCATACAGGTCTTTCGATCATCCTCGGACCCATGTCCGGTTAGAATAATAACTTCAACCTCTGGTTTAATTTCCTTGGTTTTCTGCAGCACCTCAACCCCATGCATGCCTGGCATTTTTAAATCCAGTACCATCACATCCGGTGTCTCGGAATCAAGTAAATCAACAGCCTGTTCCCCATCAAAAACAGGGTAACTGCCATAATTTCTCGTGTTAAGACGCTCTGAAAGAGTCTGGACAAATTCCTGCTCATCATCCACCAGTAAAACCTTGGGGGGCAGTTTAAAATCGTGGTCGCGATATATGGAAGAGTGATAGTCTTTCCCTGCAACCACATCCACATTCGCCACACCGCTTACATTTTTTGCCGCCTGGCTCAGCTGCTTTGCTGCATGTTCAAAGCTGTGCACACTTTTATTGATTGTGATCGTCACGCGAGAATTAATGCACCGAACATCATTGGTATAGCCTTTTTCCAGTAAGTTGAGCTCTACGCGGGCAGCAAGTTGCATATCTGTTACAGCTTGCATTGACTCAGCACTTTCAAGGACTGCCGGCTTGCGATAATTTTCCACTATCAGCTGTACTGCCTCAGCGGTACTGGTGGATCCCATGGGAATAAAGATATCGTACTGTGAACGGTCATTGACCGGGTTTAGATGAAGAAAAGCTACCAGGTCACAGACACTGGCATCACTCTTTTTTATTGCTTTTACAGCTTTTTTTTCAATGAGTCCTTCTTGCATGGCTCGCTGGATGCGACCCTTATGGTCATCAAACAGGCCCACTCGAAGAATATGAGTCACGCTTTGAGGGATAAGCAGGGAAATTGCGCCTGAAAAGATAGTTCCATTCTCGGCGAGCATTTCCGCTAGGGTGAGTTTTAACCTGGAGAGATTGTTCTCCCGTTCCTGGGTAAAGCTATTGAATACCGAAGTCGGCCCATACAGGGCTCTCTCTACCTTTTCCTGCTCCAGTTGATATATTTCCGCTGTTTTCCGGATCACATCTCTATCCTGAACGATTCGGTACCCTGTTACTGCTGCGAGTTGCTCACGCACATCTTTTTCCAGGGAAAAAAGATTGTAAAACAATGCAATCGAGGACATAGCCACCTCCTGTTATTATATTATCCGTCAGGGTGTTTCTTTTGCCCTCCCATTTGCATGTCTTATGCCAATACACTTATTGCAAAAATAAAGTTCATAATTTCAAACATTTAATTAAAAAATTAAAATGAATTGATATTCATTATATTATTCACACCGCCCAACAGATGAAACACAAAGAAACCTTTAGTTTCCATATGTTTCAACATGTTTCAAAAAGTGAAACAACTTTCAAAGCAGAATTATGCTGAAATAGCAGCAAGTTGTAAGTGCTGCTGAAAAAAGGAGCGATATTCATCTTCCCGATGACTGACATAAATCACTGTGCACAACTTTTCAGCAGCAGCCTGCTCGAGAAAATTAAGAATAGCCATTCGATTGGCGTGATCCAGCCCCAAAGTGGGCTCATCGAGAACCAGCAATCGGGGGCTTTTTATCAGGGCCCGGCCTATGAGAAGCAGACGCTGTTCACCATAGCTGAGCTGACGGAAAGGAGTTCTCACATGGTCGGTCATACCAACTTTATTCAGCCAGAAATGTGCCATGGAAAGTTGCTCCCTGGTTGGATGCCTATACATACCAATGCTATCGAACAGGCCGGAAATTATAACCTGCAGGGCACTGCCTGGAATGCGGTGATTCCTGTGTAATTCTGAGCTGACGATGCCCATGTCTTTTTTAATATCCCAAATGGATTCCCCAGTACCCCGCTTTCTGCCAAATATATGCAGATTATTTTGATAACACATGGGGTGGTCACCGGTTATCAGCTGTATCAGTGTTGATTTACCGCAGCCATTGGGACCAGTGATCAGGGTATGCTCCAACCTGTGGATCGTCAGGTTAATATCTTGAAAAATGGTTTTGCCGCCATAGGAAGCAAATCCGTGACGCAGTTCCACCAGGGGAACGGCCTGTGTATGAACCGGATCTGTTTCCCTGTTGTTGAAAATATCCTTTGTGGTGGCTGTGAACAGTCTTTCGGCCTGTAGCTGTTTTGCAATATCTGGCAGAACCTGCGCTATTTTTCCCTGCAGGCGCAAGGTTGCATTTTGGATAAGACCACAGTGCGTTGCCCATGCAGGCACATCTTCTAGGGTGTTTACAGTAATAATGATGAGTTTTCCCTGGCTAAGCAGTAAAGAAAACAATTTATCAAACTCAGCCCTCGTCTGCCTATCAATGCCTTCGTAAGGATTTTGCATGACAAGGCAGTCAACCCCTTTAGAAAGTTCACTCAGCAGGCATAATTTACGAGATTGTCCTGAACTCAATTGTTTGTAACCAGTATCCATGGCTTCAGCCATGTTGCAGGCAACTATCAGCTCAGTATGCTGCTCCCAATCTTGAATAAAATCCTTTGCCAGGCGGCCGGGGTCCAGTTTATTCATGAAATCAGTATCATCATTGCGCAGTTCTTCTTCATAGAGTCTCTGCTGGCTGAAAAAAGAGATATACCCCACGGTTCCTTTTCTTTTTTTTATCGCCCAGGTCCCATCACTTTTCTGATCACCAACCAGGTCTGCAAAGGCATCTATCCCAGATCCATTGGCACCAACGATGCACCACCCCTGACCTCCCTGCGCATGAAAAGATGTCACTTCACACCCGTGTATTTTACATTTTTCTACTGTTATATTTGCTTTTTCCATTATTTTTATCTCTGCTAACTGGATTTTCCAATACGTCCTATGCCAATATATACTAAGCTGATAAGGCCATAAACAATACAGACTCAAACCACGAGCCCAATCCATGAAACAACATGCCAGAAAAATTATTATTCTGCTCCTTTGCACAGGTATCGGTACAGGCCTGTTTTTTTACTGGAACAGTGACAGCAGCATAATTGCCAAAAACATCAAAACTATGGCGGAAATCGCCAGCAAAGAAGGAGAGGAAAACGGCATTGCCATGCTAGCTGCAGCGTCAAAAATCAGCGCCTATTTTGACACCTACTGTGATATCGATGCCAGCCCATACGACCTGCCCAGAAGATATCACAAAAAGGATGTTTCAGATCAGATTTTTATAATTCGTCAGTCAACGCCTGTCATGTTGGTGCGTGTGGACAATCTTGCCATCAGTGTACAGGACAAACAAGCCGTAGCCACAGGAACACTGCGAGTGGAGGATTTGCAGGGAGAAGCACAACTGGTGAATGAGCAGGCACTACAGCTTGGTATGAAAAAACGTGATGGTGACTGGCTCATTGATGAGGTCACTTTTTTGGAGGGTAGTGTCCAGTAACAAGTGCAGGCTGAAACAAGGGCCTTTTGGGCTCCTTAAAAGCCCTTGTCAACATGCCGATTCATAACATTACTTCCATATCGAGTTACTTTTCATCCCAAAGATTTTCCATGGTATAAGGTGATCCCGGTGGCTGCCAGAACGAACCGGTTACATAACGAAAATGGCGATCAAGCGAAGCTATCTGCTCCATATCTTCCTGGTCAAGATCTATGGAAAGGGATTCGATATTTTCTTTGATGCGCTTGGGATTGACCGATTTGGGGATAACCACGGTTCCCCTGGTGACGGCCCATTTAATGAGGATCTGCCCAGGTGTGGCTCCATGTTTTGCTGCAACATCTGCAATTACCGGATGCTTGAGCAGAGACGGTTCATCCGCCCCTTTCATTCTGTCCGGCCTGTCTCCGGAGCCCAAAGGAGCGTAGGCTGTCAGCCGCACATTTTTGTCTGCACAATAGGCAAGCATATCCTTTTGCTGCAGAAAAGGATGGAGTTCAATCTGATTCACCGCCGGAGCAATTACGGCTGTTCTCAGTAACTGATCAAGCTTCTTGATGCTGAAGTTGGAAACTCCGATCGCTCTGACCAGGCCTTTCTTCACACACTCTTCCATGGCCTTCCAGGTTTCACTGATCGGCAGAGCCTCCAGCGGGAGAAACTCATCTCCACTCTGCGGATAGCCTACTCCAGGTGCAAAAACTACCGGCCAATGGATAAGGAAAAGGTCAAGATATTCGAGGTGCAGATCAGACAACGTCTTTTGCAAAGCCGGCAGAACATTTTCAGGGGCATGGGCATCGTTCCAGAGCTTGGAGGTAACCCAGAGGTCTTTACGTGCTATCTGGCCACTACGCAATACTTCAGACAGGGCTTCACCAACCTCTGGCTCATTTCCATAGATAGGTGCGCAATCGACATGATTGTACCCCTGTTGTACAGATTCACATACGGCCCGATACACTTCGCCTTTTTCAGACTTCCAGGTACCAAGCCCGAATACAGGCATTTCCTGCCCGCCGGAAAGTTTGAAGTATTGCATGATATCTCCTTATGTTAGGGACTATGAGCATGGCCAGAAAAACTTCCACTGACCCTGAAGGGAAAAGCTGAATTGGCAGGGTTTGTCAAAACCTTATTACCTAGGAGAAATAGGGATATATTTCTTACATGTCAATGGCTGGAAAAGGGGTTTAACCTAAATCAAACACAAGACATATTCAGCTCAGGCAAAGTTTTTTGTCATAACCGTCATAGACGAAGCTTTTACGTTTGGCAACGCCTCTTTTATTGATACGGGTTACTACAACCACTTGAAATTTTTTTGATAATTATTAATTTCCGCGCCCCTTACTTGAACACTGCATCAACGCTCTGCTGCTGAAGAACTGTGTTTATCTCTTTAATTCGATAAATAGTGGCCTGCAGATCATTCTGATCCCCGGGCAGGGTCGGCAACAAAGCCTGAAGGTACTCTTGCTCGAGGCGGGAGAGTTGACGCAGGGTCAGTTGGAAATTGGACCTGGTGCGGTAGTGATTTCGAATAAGATCCTCAATGGTTTCTCCCTCTGCGTCGAGAAGTTGGGAAAAGTGTTCGACCAATCCTTCCACCCATTGCCGATAAAGGGGGAGAACTTCCTGTTTGAGTTCCTTCGCCTCTGAAAGTAATGCATCAATCTGAGGTGCCCCCCCTCCATCCACAGCATCATAAGCAGCATCCAGCGCCAGATCACGGGTGATCATCCAGTTTCTGGCAAAATTTTTTACCCCTGTCTTATACTCCTTCATCTTCATGGCAAAAAAGACGAAAAAGACCGGAACCAGAATCATCCACAAAGGAGGTTTAGGCTTATCGATAACCTGACGGGCCAGCTGATTCGCCAGCATCTGCTCATGGGTAAACAGCAGGTCACGTTTTTCAGCAATGGTGGGTGCAACCACCTCTTTCCCTGTACGTTTGCTCATCTGTCCAGGGCAATCTCAAGATAGTGCTCACCCTCTGCCACCTGCTCAACATCGGTGTAATAGTAACGGGATGGATCAATGCCGTTTTGGTCGAGATAGCTGTGCATTTGAGCAAGAATAGGTACCTGGCTGGTAACCACAGGCAGCAATCCGTATACAAACAGTAACACCCCGCTCAGTATCACTATCATGCGTATAATTCTGTTGGGCAATGAAGCTTGATTAATGGATTCCATAATATTTGAGTAGAAAAAATGTCTGCTGAATATAACCAGTGAGCGCAATCCCCCTTGAAGAATAAAATTTTTCGTTCAAGATCAAGGATGCGAAAAAAAGTACCCAAGGCATATGAATTCGAGGGTAATTTTTTTCGCATAACAAAGAGATGAGACGCTAAAACAAGTATTCAAAAAGTTCTTTACAGCGTAACCCGGTCAGATATTTGCAGTTATCTCCGGGAAGACCAGGTAGAACATGATATAGGCCATGGTCAGAGTCAGCACCAGGTTAAGGCTCTGGCCGCAAGCATACAGGATGAGTGGCTTGCCGCCTTTGAAATACTTGGATAACTCACGAAAATTGGTAGAGAGTCCGATTGCCGCAAAAGAAAGGGTAAAAAACCATCCGCGCAACAGCCGGGTGCCGCCACGAATTGCCCCCTGATCAAGCAGCGCGTGGCTCATTTTGTGGCCAAGTTGTGAATCAATATATGAAAAGAGTATGGATACAGCCAGGAAGCCGAGAACGAATTTCGGAAAACGGTTCCAGATTTCGATGGCACCAACGGTACGTCTATTCTCGCCCACACACTCTACAACTGTGCACCAGTAGAGAGCCACACAAAAAGCGGTGACACCGATCATGACGTTCTGAATCATTTTTATGGTGGCAGCAACGTGCAGGGCTTTGTCACCCAGGAAGGCTCCGGCAGCAGCAACCGCACCGGTGGAGTCGATGGTACCGCCCATCCAGGCGCCGCCGAGAATCTCGGGCATGCCGACCCCTTTGATAATAGCTGGCATTACGATCATCATGATGGAGGTGAAGACAAGAGAAAGGCCTATGGAGAGGGTCAGTTCTTCTTTCTTGGCGCGACAGGCGGCTGCAGTAGCGATGGCTGCCGAGGTCCCACACACGGACATATCAGCGGAGATGGTTATGTTCAGTGTCTTGGACGGCATCTTGATCACCTTCTGACCAAAGATGTATGTCGAAACGAGGACGACCGGGGTAACCACCCAGGCCACAAAGATACCAGGAATACCAATGGCCATAATTTTACTGAAAAGTACTTCAGCCCCGAGTAGCACAAGTCCGGTTTTGATAAAAAATTCTACCTGGCAGGCAGGCAACACCCATCTCGGGGTGCCGACGGTATTGGCCAGAATCATACCCAGAACAATTGCCCAGGCCTCTGCACCCACACCATACTGTTTGGCTGTTGCCTGTCCACCAAGCATATAGGCAAGCACTGAAAACAAAAAGACGACTATAAAGCCAACGGCAAACCCGCCCACACTGGCTCCCATCATTCTCATGCCGAAACCAAAAAAGATGATCAGGAAGATACAAAGACCAACCAAGGTTATAATGTAATTATACGGTTTATTGGTAGTTTTGGCCTTTGCCTTGCTAGCTTTGTTCTTGGCACTGCGCCAGGCTGCAATCGTATCTTTGGCTGTATCATTCAGGGTCTGATTTTTAAAAGCTGCTGCTGCTGCTGCACTCTCTGCCACAGTTGCAGCCTCCAGAGCAGCGGCGGCTTTTGCTTTGGCTTCTTCATAGGCAGGCATGGCTTTCTCGTTCTTTGCCTTAGCCTGCTCTTCAGTCTGGATAAAAGAATCCATTGGGCTGGATTTCCAGCTGCCTGGTTTTTTGGTCCAATGGGAGAGAAATTTGCCAAAACCTGAACTTTTCGAAGCCTTAAACGTGGATGCATCCTCAGCGTTATACCAAGCTATGGTCTTGAAGGGTGCCTTTGCCTCTTCCGTTGCCTGTATCTGTTTAGCCTCTTCAATCTTTTGAGCAAACTCTGCCTTTGGTCCCAAGACCAGATAGGCAAAAAGGCATAACGCAACCACAAGGAAACCAAGCCATATTGCCAGGTAGTCTTCCTTTGTCCATAAATCCGACCACCGACTTTTGGCCTGATCTACAACAACATTTCCATTGTTTTCTTCCATCCCAACACCTCCAAGTTGTAAAAACTATTTTACAGATTCCTTGTACATACGACACACCGTTAACACGTTTGCGGCACGTCCTTGAAACCTGTCCCTTTGTCTCTACTTTCCCTGTCACATCCTTAAAAAGTGAACTTCCGGTTACACACAGAATTCTAGTATTAAAGGCATATCAGGCCTCCGGTATCGGCTCTATGCCTGCATTATGCCCCTCGAATGTGAACAAATACATCACATTTTCAAGGCTCTTTTATCTGACAAGATGGTGTGGCAGTTTTGGTAGTTGTTCACGTTATTATAGTATATAAGATCAGGTATATATAGATTTCATATAACAGCAAAAAGAATCCCCCCTCAATAAAAAACACGAGATTTTTACCCTTCGTTTACTTTTTACCCGGATTATTGATGACAACTGCTACCCCAGGGTAAAATACAATACCAAAACTTTCCAACTCAAACTAAGCCTTCGCACCTTAAAAAACGAGAAACTCTTGGGATGGACAGTATATCCCATTTAAGTTATGTTGATATTGATCAGCAAAAACAATTTACCCTTTATATAAGCTCAGGATCTAGGTGATAATGTTATACAAGGTGCATTGTTACTGATCACAGACACTCCACGCATAGAAGAAAAATGAAACGATGAACCTGATATCGCCATATCTGCCACTGCTGCTTCTGACTTTCGCGCTGGGTTTTTGTCTTTGGGGCCTCCATTGGTTTTTGATCAGACGTCACAAAGATTTGAAAAATGAACGTAAATTCCCACGACAGCTGCTCATTCTAGCACTGAGCCTTATCGCGGTTTTAGCTCTTATACTTGTTTTGCCTATCCAGGAAAGTTCCCGAAATCGACTCTTCGGGCTCATCAGCCTTGTTGTATCGGGAACAATCGCATTTTCTTCAACCAATCTCCTTGCAAATCTTATGGGTGGAATTTTATTAAGAGCCACCAAGCCATTCAGTATCGGAGATTTCATCCGAGTAGAGCAGCATTTCGGACGAGTCACTGAACGCGGCCTGTTTGATACCGAAATACAGACGGAAAGCAGGGAGCTTATATCACTCCCCAATGCATACCTTATTAAATATCCCATATCAACGACTCGAAACTCCGGTGCTATTGTCTCTGCCAAGCTCTCACTTGGCTATGATATACATCATTCACAGGTTGACGCCCTTCTTCTGAATGCTGCCGAATCGAGCGGACTGAAAGAACCTTGGGTTCACGTCCTTGAGTTGGGAAACTTTGCAGTCACATACCGTGTGTCTGGTCTCCTTGAGGATTCCGAGCGGCTTATAACAGCTCATTCCAATCTGTGTCGCACAGTCCTGGATACACTTCATGGCCATGGCGTTGAAATTATGTCACCTACGTATATGAATCAACGCCGTTTGAATGAAAATCAGACAACGATTCCAAAATCAATTGTTGCATCCTCTCTTACAGAAACCAATGGAGGGGAACACGTGGTTTTTGACAAGGCCGAGGAGGCAGCCAAAAAAGAAAAGAACAAGCAACAACTTACAAACCAAATTCAAAAGCTGGAAACAGCTCTGAAAGAACAAGAAAATCAAGAAGAAAAGACGATAATAAAAAGACGTCTTGAATCAGCTCGCAAACGTCTGGAAGCACTTGAGGAGTCCGAAAATCAATCTGATTCGGATAATGATAAGGAACTCAATGAGTCCAACAAATAACACCTTAATAAATACAGTGAAGTATTATTTAAAAAAAATACTCCCCACTCTATGTTCAAGCTTCAGGCTGTTTGCAGCCTGTTTATTTCCTTTCTGCAACGAGGGTATATGGCCTTGGCTGATCATCGGTGCGGGATTGAGCGATCTGGTGGATGGATGGCTTGCACGGAGGTGGCAGGTCGTCAGTTGGCAGGGTGGCTTGGTAGATGCCATAGCTGATAAATGTTTCGTCCTGACTGTTCTTATCGTATTTATCGTGAGGGGCAAATTTTCACCAGTCTGGTTTCCACTTGTTATTGCCCGTGATATTGTCGTTCTTGTCACGGCCCTGTACATTACGGCGCTACGGCTCTGGAGTGCGTTCAAGAAGATGGACCCCAGGGTTACGGGCAAAATAGCCACAGGTGGACAATTTACACTCTATCTCCTTGTCGCCCTTTACCAAGAAGCAACGTTGCCGGCACTTTTATTTGCCTCCGCCTGCAGCCTTATCGCTGCAGTAGACTATGCTCGTGTCTTTTACCTCGCCTTGGAAGAGCGAGCACGTGAGGGTAATGCCCGGTAATTTTTTCAAACGATTCAAAATGAAGGATCCCAAAAACGAGAATGACCGATATCCTTTTCATTGTTCTGTTCCTCCTCTGGGTTAACGGCCTGCCGCCACTGATGGCGGTACTCTGCAAAAACCGGTGGTCCTGGCCTGTTGATGGAGGATGGTTGTGGTTCGATGGACAACGGATTTTCGGCAGGAACAAAACCGTCCGTGGTGTGCTGGCCAGTATCCTATTCGGCTCTCTTGCCTACCCGCTTCTCGGGCTTTCTCCTTGGCATGCCGCACTCACCGCTGCGCTTGCCATGCTTGGTGACCTGCTCACCAGTTTTACCAAGAGGCGGTTTCCGTTACAAAGCGGTGCCGAAGCTGTTGTCCTTGATCAATTTCTTGAAGCGCTGCTACCGGTCATATTTCTTTATTATCAAAAAAGTTTTCCCACGCTGTACATTCCTGTAATTATGCTGCTTTTTATTTCCATTGCCTATTGTAGCTCACAGCTCTGGCAGCATATAACAATGCGACCGCCTCCTCCCAAATATCCTCGCGTTGTCAAATCCAGTGTCAGGTATCGCGAATGGAAAGCCTGCCACACCCCGCTCGCCAAATGGCATGTCTGGTTCAACCTGACAACTTTTCTCTCAGACCAGATTCTACTTACCCTGCTGTTCAAGGTCACCGGGCTGTACAAAATAGGTATGCGTAACGCCCTGCAAATCAATGTTGAAGAAAAAACCTGGTACTTTTCCACCCTTCCAAAAGAATTCGACGGATTCAGAATACTGTTACTGACCGATCTCCACATGGATGGCCAGGAGGAAATCACCGAAAAAATCATTGAAATAGTGGGAAATATCGAAGCGGACCTTTGCCTCGTCGGAGGCGATATACGGATGAAGACCTATGGTGACAGCAGTCTGTGCATTCAGTATGCAGAAAAGCTTATGCAGAATGTAAACACCGTTCATGGTACGTTTGGCGTACTGGGAAACCATGACTGTATCGAAATGCTTCCCGAACTGGAAGATGCAGGAATAATCATGTTGGTAAACGATTCTGTTCCGATCACCATCAATGATACCCATATCTGGATTATGGGGGTTGACGACCCCCATTATTACCAACTTGCTGATGCCCAAAAAGCAGCTGAGCATGTGCCGGAAAACGCGTTCTCTATTTTTCTTGCCCATTCTCCGGAAGCATTTAAAAGCGCGGCAGACATCAATACAAACCTGTACCTCTGCGGGCACACCCATGGAGGCCAAATATGTCTGAATGACGGCACCCCGATCATCACCAACAGCAGAGCCCCAAGATACACGGCCTCCGGATGCTGGAACTATAAAACCATGCAGGGCTACACCAGCAGGGGAGTTGCTCCTTCATCAATTCCAGTACGATTCAATTGTCCAGGCGAGATCACTCTAATTACTCTGAAATATGCGGATATAATCAACACAGGAACGTGATGCTTCTTTCGTGTTATCACCGTCAATCATAACGGCCAGGCTGGCTGTCCGAGGCGGATCACTGCCAAACGCTTTTCTGTAGTCTGCAACCATATTGACCTGATATTCCCGCCACTGGTTCAGGTTTTCTGTACCCTTGTCCACGGGAATCATTTTGGCCCTGTCTACATAGGCATTGGTTATAATTTCAGGTGAATCAGGGCGATTGGCCCATATATAATTGAGGGAACTATCCGGTGGATATTCTCCATAGAATAATTTTGCTGTTCCATATTGCAGCTGTTTTGTCCAACTGGCTGAATCCGGATCATAGGCAAACATTACATAGAGCCGTGCGGGGTAATCATCCCCTTTCTTTGTGCTGTAATCACCTTTACTGAAAATGCGTTCCACCTTCCAGCGCCATTGCAAGAGCGGATACTCGTACACATCAAACTGTTGCTTGAGAAGCATGGCGGAAGCGCCGCCAGTGGTGGTCATTTCCAGGCAGGTTCCCTCCCCTTCCCGGACAATATTGTACAAAGAATGCTGCTCAATCTTTGGAAAAAGAAATGGTTGCCATCTGTCCAGGGTCTGAAAATCTTCAAAAATGAAATCCCCTTGCTCTGAAGATGCCGGCAAAGTGAAAAAAAACAGCAGAAGAAGCGTATACAGTGAACAAGAGAACACAAATCCGCACAGATCACGTATCATAAATTCCACCCATGAAAGCTCAGAAACATGGCAAAATCATTCATATCAGAAGATGATCTGTACCACGGCTGCAGGCTGGTATAAAAAGGATTACCGGTTTCTTCTGTACTCCCGAAATCTTTATCCATTCCCACAAAAAGATCCAGGCTGGGGAGGGATAATAAAAGCATTTCCCACCATTTAACCGCCCCTTTTACATGCCCTGTCAATGGCCAATCCTGATAGTAGAAACTTGTCTCGTTTCCCTGTTCGGTTTGTAAATGGCGAAGGCTCTTATGGCCGTACACCGATGCGGTCACAAGACTGCGTCCGTTAAGCTGCTGCTGCTCAATAACATGTATTCCCATGATTCTATGCACTCCTGGTCGAATGATTATCTCAATAATCTGTCCAGGTATCAAGGCAGGCAAACGAGCCGGCAAGGTCTCTCCATACACCTGAATTTCCTTTTCAGGCCAGTCCGGAGGATAACTGTCCGCTGGAAGCCAGCCTGTGGGAATACTTACAGCGTAGCATCCGCAGGTATGGACAGTTGTTACCAGGACCACATGTCCCTGTCTGTCCCTTGTCATAACAATAAGCAGGCCAGGATGTTTTCCGGCTGTGAGATAAAACGGAATCAGACTGAAAGGTGTTTTTTCAAAATGAACTCTATAGACGGTATTGGTATAGACACCTTTGTCGGTCTGAAAGCTTGAAGAAGCCACATAGATGGCCGGCTGTGCTGAATTGACCTGGACAACGATGTCTCCATCATCTTCCAAAGCTTCCACAACACCTATTCGGTTATATGCATGTTCACTCTGCAGGGTTGTAAAAACAGGTACCACCTTGCCCTGAAAAGACATTTCGTCCGATTCCAATTGCACGGTCTCATTCAGTACACCTCTTCCGGAAAATGGCGCACAACCGAACATGGACACGGTCAACAACAGGATAAAAACCTGCATGAGATCTGTAAGCTTTCCCACAGTTCTTCTCCCAAGAAAAAGGTGACTGTTCAGTGACAGGGCTGCGTCAAAGGCTCCATATTGTCTGTATTGAGCCATCGGCGCAACGCTGTCACTGAGCTGAGAGACAAGCAAAAGATTGGCTAATTTATTTTTTCCGCGCCCTTAAGCAAGCAGCATAGAGTCCAAAGCCAGTTCCTCTTTCTGTAAAAGATAAAAGCGATCCAGTAAATCTTCTACTGTCAGGCGCTGTTTTTCTTTCCCGGAAACGTCAAATAGTATTTTTCCCTGGTGGAGCATGATTAGCCGATTACCAAAATGCAGGGCATGTTTCATGTTATGGGTTATCATCAGGGTAGTCAAATTCTGTTCCCGGATAATAGTATCAGTGAGGTGAAGTATTTGATTTGCTGTTTTTGGATCAAGTGCAGCTATATGTTCATCAAGAAGCAGTACCGAAGGCTTGAGCATGGTGGCCATGAGCATAGTCAGCGCCTGACGCTGTCCACCCGACAGGAGACCGACTTTGTCCAACAGGCGATTTTCAAGACCTAGATCCAGGTGGAGCAGTTGTTCTCTGAAGAAATCCCTGTCCCGCTTTTTTACTCCTTTCCCAAGTCCTCTGAATTTGCCTCTTCTCAAAGCAAGTGCCATGTTCTGTTCAATGGTTGCAGAAGGACAGGTTCCCAGCAACGGATCCTGAAAAACCCGGGCAATGTATTTTGCCCGCTTATATTCTGGCCATCTGGTTACCTCCTGTCCCTGAATGCTGACAGTTCCCTGGTCAGGAAAAAAACAGCCGGCCATACAGTTAAGTAAGGTAGATTTGCCTGCACCATTGGACCCAATCACGGTAGTAAAATCGCCCTCTTCCAGGTGCAGGTTAATATCATTGAGGGCATGTACCTGGTTCACAGAGTTTTTATGAAAATACAGGTGACAATGCGTGAGACGAATCATCGCTGAATCAACCCCCTTTTAAGATTGGGCGCGATCAGTGCCGAAACCACAAGAAGTGACGTTATCAGATTGAGATCACTTGGATTAAACGAAAAACCACCGATATTGGCAGAAAGGGCAAAAGCTATGGCCAGCCGATATACAACGGAACCAAGAATGGCAGCAAAAAATGCCCGGAAAATGGTCGCTGCCCCGAAAAGAGTCTCACCTATGATGACAGATGCCAGGCCAGCTACAATGGTACCAATCCCCATACCAACATCTGCCGCCCCCTGATTCTGCGCAACCAGTGCACCACACAGGGCAACCAATCCATTGGACAGCCCAACACCCAGAAGAATGATCGAATGGGTATTGACGCCAAGACTTATTATCATTTGCGGATTGTCGCCAGTTGCCAGCATGGCTTGCCCAAGTTCAGTTGACAGAAACCAGATAATGCAGATTGCAATCACACATGCAAACAAACCGAAAGTTACCAGTCCGGAAAGGTGAGCTGGAACCCCGACTTTTGTCAGGCTGTCAAAAACAGTTGGCGTACCCAAAAGAGCTATATTTGGCCCCCCCATGATCCGAATATTCACCGAATACAGGGCAATCATTGTCAAGATGGAGGCGAGAAGATGAAGTATTTTACATTTCGTATTCAGTAACGCCGTCACCATTCCAGCAAGAAATCCTGCGCCTGTTGCCAGAAGAACTGATACAAATGGATTAATTCCATGAGTTATTGCCACGGCAGAAACTGCTGCCCCCAGGGGCAGACTTCCATCCACTGTCAAATCTGGAAAGTCCAGAATACGGAAAGTCAGGTACACGCCCATGACCATGATTCCAAAAACCAGGCCCTGCTCAACGGCACCAATTGCAGCGTATAGAGTCATATCTGTTTATTCATATACCTTTGCAGCTTTTTGGATCAATACTTCAGGCGGAGTTATTCCCATTTTGATCGCATATTGTTTGTTGATATGCAACTGCAAATCCTTTTGAAATTCCACGGGGGTAGTTGCGGGATCAGCTCCCTGTAAAATGCGCAGGGCAAGAGCCCCTGTCTGGTACCCGTGCTTATAATAATCAAATCCCATGGCAGCCACCGCGCCCCGCTCGACGGAATCAACATCTGCAGCAAAAATAGGCAACGTATTTTCAATGCCAATCTTAAGCACAGATTCCAGGGCTGAAATAATGGTATTGTCAGTTGGGATAAAAACTGCATCCACTTTTCCCACCAGACTCTGTGCAGCCTGATACACATCGGCTGTTTTTGATGCCGTGGCCTTAACAAGAGTAAATCCCATGCTTGAACTGAGTTCCTGAATGGAAGCGACTGTGGATTTGGAATTTGCCTCTCCTGCGTTATAGAGTATACCTAATTTCTTTATACCCGGTTTAAATTCCATGATCATGGCTATATGTTCCCTGATGGGCAAGAGATCAGATACCCCTGTTATTTTTCCTCCTGGTTTCTGCAGATCCCTGACCAATCCTGCGGCAATGGGATCTGTTACCGCTGTGAATAAAAAAGGCCGCTGCATATTGCGAGGCGCCCTGGACAGCGCCTGAGCACATGCCTGAGCTGAGGGCGTAGCTATGGCCACCAGCAAATCTGATTCTTCTCCTATCATCTGCTGAGCGATCTGCAGGGCTGTACCCATATTTGCCTGGGCATTGTGCAACTTAAAATCTACCTTGATATCATTATCCCTAAAATAGTCCTCCAACCCTTTCTCCACGGCATCCAATGCAGGATGTTGCACGAACTGATTCACGGAAATGGTGTACGATTCCGCATAAACAGTCTGAACAACTGTGAACAGGCATGTAATAATTAAATACACTATATAGCGCATATATCCTCCATTTTATAAGTAACGGCATATTTTACCCCCAGGTAACTACTCACAGAGGAGACGAATAAGCTTGAAAGTCTCCCATATATATAACGTGTTACAGGGTGCCTGAAATTTTCGCAAGCAGACTGGTGCAGCGTATTGGGTCATACGTAATCCAGGCTGATCACCGAGAGATCGGGGGCACTGTGAGCAGTAACGAAAAAGCAATTTTTCAAGGTGGTCTGAAAGTAAAAAGATTCTTACCAGTATCTATACCAATTTCTTTCATTTTTTCACAGCAGAGAGGGACAAGATGGATTTCCGCACAGAAAAGGATACCATGGGTAAGGTTATGGTACAGGCCGATAAACTCTGGGGAGCCCAGACCCAAAGAAGCCTGGAAAATTTCAGAATCGGTTCAGAAACTATGCCCTCACTTTTTATACACAGTTATGCCCAGCTTAAAAAAGCATGTGCTGTTGTCAATCATTCCATGGGATTACTGGACAAGACAATTACAGCGTATATTGTCCAGGCATGTGATGAAATTATCGAGGGACTCCATGATGATCAGTTTCCTCTTTCTATCTGGCAGACAGGAAGCGGTACCCAGACAAACATGAACCTGAATGAGGTGATTGCCAACAGGGCTTCGCTTCTGGCTGGTGGCCAACTGGATGGAGACAAGCCTGTCCATCCCAATGACCACGTCAACAGGTCACAAAGCTCAAACGATACCTTTCCCACAGTCATGCATATGGCGGCTGTATCAGCCATAGAGCAACAACTCATACCTGTACTGGAAAAGATCCGCTCAACCCTGAAAGAACAGTCTGTACGCTATCAGGATCTGGTTAAAATAGGAAGAACTCATCTCCAGGACGCGACACCGCTCACACTGGGCCAGGAGATCAGTGGTTGGGAGGCCATGATCAAGAGTAGCAGACAGCAGTTGCGGGAGGCTCTGAACCACTTGCAGAATCTAACCATAGGCGGGACAGCCGTGGGCACGGGACTCAATGCTCCTGATGGATTTGGCCTGGCTGTTGTTACCGAACTCAACAGGCAAATGGAAACTTCCTTTTCTACTACTGAAAACACCTTTCATGGCTTGACCAGTCATGACCAGATGGTTTTTGCCCACGGCGCACTGAAAGGGCTGGCTGCAAACATGATGAAAATAGCCAATGATATTCGCTGGCTTGCCAGCGGCCCGCGATGCGGCATAGGCGAGCTTGCCATCCCGGCCAATGAACCAGGAAGCTCCATCATGCCTGGCAAGGTTAACCCGACACAGGCAGAAGCCATGACCATGGTTGCCTGCCAGGTCATGGGTAACGATGCTGCCATAGGTTTTGCCGCCAGCCAGGGAAACTTTCAACTTAATGTGTTCAAGCCGGTTATTCTGTACAACTTCCTGCAGAGCGTTGGGCTGCTGGCTGATGCCATCTCTTCATTTCACGACCATTGCCTGTGGGAAATGGAACCTGTTCCTGAAAAAATAGCGCTAAACCTGAATAATTCACTCATGTTGGTCACAGCCCTCAACCCTTATATCGGCTATGAAAATTCTGCAAAAATTGCCAAACTGGCCTTTGCGAAAAATATATCACTGAAACAGGCAGCCATTGAGCTGGACCTTCTGACAGAAGAACAATTTGAACAATATGTGGATCCACAGAAAATGATGGGCAAAATACGGGATAATACTTAGGATCGCGGAAAATAATAAATATCCAAAAATTGCGCAGGATATGGTTTTGCTAACGTCGTCGCGTCAATGGTTCCATAACGGATAAACTTAAAACTCACCTGTATTTGTAACTGGTTGCAGGGTGCCTGAAATTTTCGAAATCAGGCTGGCACAGCGTATTGGATCATACGTAAGCCAGACTGATCGCGGAAAAAACAGTTACACTGTGAGCAGTTACGATAAAATAATGGTTTTCGATGCTGCGTGGTAAACTCATGTTAGAAACTCTTATTTTGATAAAAGACCGTCTATATACAGACACAAATGAAAGGACCTCTGCCCCTTTCCTTGACTCTATTCATTCTGCCAGTGAGATCTTCAACCTGTTCCAAATCAGTAACAGTTAATCTGTGAGTGCCAATTTGGCTCCTATTCCTGCAAAAAGGACAGCAAAAGCACGTTGGCATCGTTTTATAATTTTAGGCGAATTAACGACATAATACCGAACACTGTTGGCAGAAAAACCGTATAGGATAAAAACGCCTAGTGTCATTCCCATAAATACCAGGCTGAGATATGCCAGTTGTAGCGTAGGGGAACTTGCTGCGGGTGAAACAAAAAGTGGTAAGAATGCAAGAAAAAATATCGATAGCTTGGGGTTTAGGATGTTTATAAGAAAGCCTCTGCAGACGATTTGTCGATATTTTCTTTTAGCGCAGGAGGTATCGAGTTGTAGTACTCCTTTATCCTTCCACATACCCCAGGCAAGATATAAGAGATATAATGCACCTGCAAACTTGATCGCTTGATATGCCAGAGCACTCATATGTAGTATTGTGGATAGTCCAAGTATACTTGCTGATAAGTGCGGGATAATACCCAACGTACATCCTATGGCTGCAGCAATACTCGCTCGCCATCCAAGAAAAAGACCGTTCGATACAGTATAAATCACACCGGTTCCCGGCACCAGAACGACAACCAGTGAAGTTAAGAGGAATTCAGTTGTAATCATTTTGCTTACCTGATGAATGTGTTACTATTATTGAATAATACAGATGTATACTTATACTATTCTGATGCAATCAAACCGAAAGAGTAATTTTGCAACGTTATTATTTTACTTCAAGCCTTATTTTGTGAATTTTGCTGGTCGTTTTTCCAGAAAAGCTGTCATCCCTTCCACCTGGTCTGCACTGGCAAAACACTGACCAAATTGGACCGCTTCATACTGGTTTGCCCTGGCAATATCCATCTGACAACCATTATGTATTGTAGATTTACATATTTTTATTGCCCTGGGGCTTTTACTGTTGATCTTTTGGGCTATGCTTTTGCACGTTAGCATCAATTCATCCAGCGGCACAACACGGTTAACAAGTCCAATACGAAAAGCCTCGGTCGAATCAATGATATCACCTGTATATAATAGTTCACTAGCTATTCCTTTCCCCACCAATCGTGGCAGGCGCTGGGTTCCGCCGAAACCAGGGATTATCCCAAGATTGACCTCGGGTTGCCCGAATTTTGCGTTGGTGGATGCTATTCGGATATCGCAAGCTAATGCGAGCTCACATCCACCGCCTAAAGCAAAACCATTTACCCCTGCAATAACAGGTTGGGATGCGTTTTCTATGGACATCATTACGCTATGCCCTAGATGAGCGAACTCAGCCCCTTCAACAGCATTCATATCTCGCATATATGAAATATCAGCCCCGGCAACAAAAGCTTTTTCTCCGGCCCCTGTTAAAACGACAACCCCTAAGGTATGGTCATAACTAATTTGTTCAAAACATACTTTCAATTCTTGCAAAGTTTCATAATTTAGAGCATTCAGAGATTCTGGGCGATCTATAGTAACCACAGCAATGGCATCGTCTCTCTCAAATCGAATATTTTCATACTCTGTCATGTTTGCACCATCTTTTATTTTTAGAACACAGTTGCTTTGAATCTTTTCAAGTTGTTAACAGGCATAAACGTGATACTGGACAGCGCCACAGGGTATGGTTTCTCCTCATAGCTGTAAACTCAGTTACTCTTGTGATGACAGGAACATAAATGCCAAATAAGATCAAGAAAGATTCTTCGCGCCCCCGGAAGCGCTACTATGGATGCAGCCATAAGCCGGTCGGAGAATTGCCATTTTTTCTCAGGTTACGGCATTATCAGGAAATCAAACATAACCATATAGTTGATATTGTGAGCATTGATTTCCTGAAAATAATACAAATATGGGGAAAAAAAGAGCTTTCCCCGAGAGATTCCCAGGGGGAGATCATCTTAGGACTGCGGAATAAATACATTATTCAGCCAGTATAAAAGCATTGAAACCGTGGATACATGCTGATTAAGTACAATGAGTCAGGAGGGTGAATAACATCATAATCGCCCCTGATACAGTGGAGGTATCCAATAGTTATAGATTTGCTTACATCATGCTACAGGCGATACGTAACTGGTCACAGACTTCATCTTCGTGCGATCGCGATTTCCCGCATAGATAGCCTACCGGAGTCTTCGCTTACCTGCGAAAAAACCGCGTTTGCCCCAATCTAAAGCACCTGCGACCAGCTACAACCCGGAAATAACTGAAATATCATTATTGTTAACCAGGTGATCAGTTACGGCGATACATGCAAAAAATGTCACATCATATGGTCACACCTATCGCTTTTTTCATAATCGTCGGATCCCCCCTTTCCAACCTGCTATTTCCAGTTTTCTTTGATCCACTGAATTGCCTGATCCTGACGGACAAGATCTTCTGGCAAATGGTCATGAATCAACAGCTCGATTTTTTTACCAAAGCTCCTTACGTCCCAAGCTAAGTGAGCTGCTAACCAGTTAATAATAAACAAAACCTCCCAGCCTTCTTTTCTGTTGAAAACAGTAGAATCAGGCTCTCCAGAAACTCGAGGATCATCAGGCTGGTATTCAGACCATTGGTAATGGTAGACAAGATCAGATTGAGTAAAAGTTTCCATATAAACCTCCTGTTGAGATGCATAATAGAAAATCTACTTCTCTTGTATAGGATAAGTACAAAATGAGCATTGTCCTTACAGAGTCAATTTCAATTCAGATAAATACAAAGACGAACCTCGATCTTTCACATGAAAAATTTGGATTAGCTGTTGCGACTTGCTCTTTTATCACTCTTGAGTAACAACATCAGGATAAGACTCGCCCCAATGGAAAGCGAACAGGCAACAACAGTTCCGTGCCATCCATACACAGTCCAAACAGGCCCCAAAATCATGGATGATAGACTGCCGCCTCCGATACAGAAGAAAATATAAAAAGAAGAGGCACTTCCCACAAACTCAGCGGAAACGCTCCTACCTACCAGAAGGAAGATGAGAGGCTGGCAGGTATAAACCGATAAAAACAAAAGAAACAGACCGAGAATAATGAATGGAACATTACTCGCCCAGCCGAGAAGCAGACTGGAAGCAAGGGCAAAACACAAACCAGCAAAAATTATTTTTTCAGAAGGATATTTATGGGATAGATGTCCGGAAAAAGGGGCTACCAATGCGGTGATTCCTGCAAAGCTAATGCAGCCGATTTCGCCAGAGCTGAAAAAAAATGGAGAAAGATTGAGTCGGTAGCTTAAAAAGGTAACCATCCCCAGAAAACCGAAAAAAAGCGTACTGCCAACCAGCATTAATCCCATCGACCTTTTTTGAAAAACCAGCCGGTAGGCCTTTGTATATGCCGTAATGAGAGAGGTTTCTGTTGTGGCTTTCCTGGATCCACTGGGCAAATATACTGCTGCTAGCACCGTGCATATCAGCACAACAATGGCAATAACCTGGTAAGCCCCACTCCAGCCGATCAACGATGTCAACACTCCGCACAGCACTCTCCCCCAGATGACGCCAAGGGTTGCAGCAGCCACAACCGAACCTACGTAAAACCCTTTATTCTTTTCAGGAGCTATCAGTGCCATGCAAGGAAACATAGATGCCGGGATCAGCGCGGCACATATCCCCAGGGGAAACATGCACAGTAAAAAACCGGGATAAGTTCCTACATACGGGGTCATGAAAAGTGTCCCGGCAAGAAGAAGTGCACTATAAAGCGCAATGTACCTTAGATTTCCTTGATCCATAATTGGACCTGCAAGTAAAAACGTTATGGAATAACTCAAGGAAACATAACTAAAAGACAAACGGGCCTCAGGCAGGCTGACGCTAAAAAACTGTGACAGCTCCAAAAGAATTGCCTGGTTCATAAACACTGTTGACACCGCCATCATGACCAATGAACAAATAACGAAAGCTGTCTTTTGTTGTGAAGATTGCATTTTTTCAGGTGTTGGACGTTCGACCGGCATAAAAAAAGGTCAGCCTCTGTGTTGTTTGCCACATAAACAAACAAGTGACGTGGATTGAGAAGGAGTCAGAAGACTTAGGGCCACGGAAAAAATACATTATCCAATCTTGCTAGCCTCTCAACTCGGTAACGTCGTCTCGTCAATGACTCAATACGGCCAGTATGGAATCATTGACGCGACAACGTTACCAGACCGATATCCTACGCAATTTTTGGATATTTATTATTTTCCGCGACCCTTAATTTCTTTTTACAAGCAAAAGATAAAGAAAAATAAAGAGAAAGTATTTTGTCGGATGCACGTTTTTTTGTTAATCCGGCATAATTCCTTTACGGCGAAAGGCTAATGGTGTCTTGCCAAACTGTCGACGAAAGGCTGTTGTGAAATTCGCCTGATCACTGTAACCAACTGTGAGCGCGATATCAGCAAGGCTTTTTTCTGAGAAGACCAGAAGATCACATGCCTGGTGAAGACGGAGTTTACGCAACACGTTGAAAACGGTATTCCCATAGAGTCGCTTAAACCCATCATTGAGTTTGTTGCGGTTTATCCCAACTTTTCGACTCAATTCACAAAGAGAGGGCGGTTCTTCCAAATTATTACGCAATAGGTGGTATGCTTCTCTTACCCGTTCTTCTTCCCGGTGGCTCAGGGAGGACGAAAACGTCTTCTTTTCAAAATCGGAAAGAGCGACTGCTGCAAGTTCCAATGCTTTTGCTTCAAGAAAAACCTGGCGAATCGCACCGTCGTAAGGACAGGCAAGAATCTGCTGCAATATGCCAGAGGTGGTACTGTTAATGTGTGCTTTCCTGTAAAAGCTACTACTGTCTTTTGGCCCGGAATAAAAAGATTGGAAGGACCGAGGAAGCTCCTGGAAGATTTCTCTAAAGACCTTGACTGAAAAATGAACAGATACACCAAGTACCCGCTCTTTTTGGAGCGTTTCAACGATGCAGCGACTCTTTGGAAGGTAGCAGAAGGCATAATCTCCTGGAGACCGTTCGAAGACTTCCGCCCGTTTTCCCGCAGAATATACCGTACTTTTGACGTGATGATTCAGATTAAAACCAAGACTGATTGCCGCATTCTCAGTTTCATGGACCGTTTGTGCATTAATAGAGGGGGGCCTGTCAGAAAAGGACAGTACGAACCCGGGGCGTAATTTGATATCCTTAAATATAAGAGGCTGTTTCGTATCATGGTAGGTGACCGATAAATCCCTTCCAAAGACATTCCGCATTGTTCCGAGACCTGTTTGTGCTAGATCACCAGGTTTCTCCTGCTGGCTGATTTTTCTGATCATGTGGAACCCCTTGTAATAGAATCTCGTTCCTCGATTACATTCGAGGATAAAATTTTGAGCATAACCAAAAAATTGGGCAGCTAAGCGAGGAACGAGACTCCGAAGAGTCCGTTTATGGGCATGCACCAGGAGCCTGTCGGAGAATTGCTATTTTTTCTCAGATTAAGGCATGTTCAAAAAATCAAACACAGCCATATAGTTGATATTGCGAGCATTGATTTTCTAAAAACAACATAAATATGGGGAAAAAGAGCTTTCTCCGACAAACTCCTAGCTGGCTTCCTTTGTGCAAGTTATACCAGACAAAATAAACAAGAAGCAACTCCTCAGGCAATGACCGCCAATCTATGCGTTCCCATAAGCGTGTCGAGTCCAGTATGGAAAGTGTTACCTCCTGCGGGATTGTTCGGCATTACCGAATAGGAGATAACCTAGCACTGCCGATAGCAAGGTCATGAATATCAGGTTCATTATAAGTGACCGGGACGGAATCAAATGGAATGCGGTATTCCGGGTGTTTGCGAGCTTTTGTGCTCCTGTGGATATACGCTTAAGAGATCCGTTAGACGTAGATGATGCCAATCCGTTTGAACTTACTGTAATATTAGCATATCCCTTAATAGGTGTATTTCTGAATGATTTTTTTGTTATTGTCGCACCGTTAGCTCCATAGTCATCTTCTACCTGTAAAGTTACGGTATATGTTGCTGCAGTTGTATAGGTATGGTTGACCGTTCTTCCAGTACCTGTACTGCCATCTCCAAAGTCCCAATAATAGTGCTTTAGGGGTCTTTCAGAATCCGCTGGTTCTTTTACATTAAAGATTACGGTATGAGGTGAAGCTCCCTGATTTGGAGACGCGGTGAAGGAAGCTGTGGGAATTTTTTCTTTAGTTGCTGATGCAGCTACAAGAACATCTGACGACACAATTACTGTTTTTGACATGGTCTTACTATTGGCGCTCAGGTCTCCTTTTACCTGTAAAGTTGCAGTGTATGTTGCCGCAGTTGTATAGGTATGTTTGACCGTTCTTCCAGTACCAGTACTGCCGTCTCCAAAGTTCCAGTAATAGTGTTTTGAAGATTCATCACTCTCAGAGGATGTTGTTACCCTGAAAATTACTGTGGGAGATCCTTGAGTTGTAATGGCTGTAAAAGAGATATCATCCTCTGAGCTGCTTCCTGTAGCTGCAAAAGTAGAAAAAGGTAGTAGGCAAACTATCAGTAATAAAATGTACGTATATCTACAATAGACCATGGTGATCTCCAGTATGGGTTACAGCCTCTATTGATGTGTCGTTCTCGGCCGGCTGTTTACCTGTCTAGTTAGTGCCTGTCCATACATGGTGTTTGCGTCGTCTCGTTCCTCGCTTACCTGCCGACTTTTACGTTATGCTCAAAATGCTATCTTCGAAGGTAAGCGTAACCTCCGATATCAACTATATATTCGGTAAAATTTATCGCATGCTTCGGAGACTACGCGTACCTAAACTTGAGCAAAAATCATCATTTCTGGACAGACACCAGGAGCCAGTCGGAGAATTGCTATTTTTTCTCAGATTAAGGCATGTTCAAGAAATCAAGCGCGGATATACATTTGATATTACTAGTATTATTTTTCTAAAAATAACACAGCATGGGAAAAAGAGATTTCTCCGACAGACTCCTAGTTATTGAATTTTTGTACCTGCTTACACCCTTAAAGCAAATTGTTTGCCTGTTAAGAAAAAAAGCCCTTGAAGCACAAGGGATTCACGATAATTTTCTTTTATTATAAATTGATAGCCTGCCAAAAAAGTGTGCACCGCTTCGCCCGCCACGTATTCGACATTCACCATTACTCCACAATCTGTTGAATCTACCGTAGCAATTTCAAAAGTGATGTCGTCTTTGAGTAACAATGGTACAATCGACACTTTGGCTAAATAGTCAGGCTGCACCAAAGTCTGACGGAGCGCTGCCGGCAGGTACCACTGAAAGTGGTGTTTGAGAGAGACATACCAATGGGAATGATAGAATTGTTTATTGCCGTTCTTTTTCACCGACCTTTTAAATAACCGGGTTCTCAATTTCCTTTCCAAAATATTTTGGAGTATACTACCAAATAATTACCCAGACTTTCTTGTAACTACTCATAAGAGAAGTGACTGAAAATAACAACTTCAATGTATTTACAACTACTTACAAAGATCCAGAGGTTTCCGCAAGCAGACTGGCGTAGCCTATTGGGCCATACGTAAATCAGACTGATCGCGGAAAGGTCAGGTCCGTTGTGAGCAGTTACACTTTCTTGAACATTGACCCGGTTAAATATGGGAACGAATTCTTCACAAAATCAGATTGTCAGGCTGCTCATTGAACAGGGAACCATCACAGAAAAACAATATGAGCATGCACAGCGCGTGCAGAAAAAACTCAGTGTATATCAACCATTACTCAAAGTACTGAAAGAACTGAAATTTATTTCTGATGCTGAAATAAAAGCTACCATCCAGAGTTCATCCAACTCCATCCGTATCGGTGACCTTCTTACAGAACTTGGCTATATATCGGAAGATGACTTGCAAGCCGCTTGTCGAATTCAGGCGGAAAGCAAAGAAAAGCAAAGGCTTGGAACAATTCTGGTAAAGCAGAATTATATAGATGAGCAACTGCTCATAGAAATTCTTTCCATTCAAATGGGCTTTCCCCTTCTGGACCCATCATTGACGGAAATCGACCGGGAACTTTGCCAAAAAATACCAAGCAAAATTTTACGGAGTCACTGCTTCCTGCCGTTAAAAAAGGAAGACAAACATGTTCTTGTTGCTCTTGCCGACCCCCTTGATCAGGACGCCAAAGATGTTGCGAGTCGTTTTCTCGGAGCACCAATAAAACCTGCCTTGAGCCCGAGAATTACCCTGGAAAACCTGATCAACCAGATATGCAAACATCCATCCAGCAGAACAAGGTATTCCGGCATAAAAGCCGGACCTCAATCTGCCGTTGGTATTGTGAACGAAATTATCCTTCAGGCGGTTGCAAACGATGCCAGCGATATCCACATAGAACCCTTACCAGACCGCCTCCAGGTACGTTTCAGGGAGGATGGTGTTCTCGCCCATTACAAAGATTTTCCGCATAATCTAATCCCGCAGATTTCAAGCAGAATCAAAATTATGTGCCAGGCGGATATAGCTGAAAAAAGACGCCATCAGGGAGGCAGAATACTTTTTGAACATGAAGAAGGACAACTGGATCTGCGTGTATCCATATACATAACTGTTCATGGAGAAAAAATTGTTCTTCGTCTCCTGAACAGAAAACAACAGCTTTTTGATATTCAATCCATAGGGCTCTCTCCGAAAATGCTCTCCAGATTCCTTGAAAATGCCGTGTACCAACCCAGTGGTGTTCTTTTGGTGACCGGCCCAACCGGATCTGGTAAGACCTCCACCATCTACAGCTGCATCAATACCCTTAAAAGTCCCAAAGTGAGTATTATTACCGCTGAAGAGCCAGTTGAGTATGTTATTGACGGTATTGCTCAATGCTCCATCGATCCTAAAATTGATCTCACTTTTGAAGAAACCCTACGCCATATCGTCAGACAAGACCCTGATATTATTGTTATTGGTGAAATACGGGATACATACTCAGCTGAAGTGGCTGTCCAGGCTGCTCTCACCGGTCACAAGGTTCTATCCACCTTTCACACGGAAGACAGCATCGGCGGGTTAATCCGGCTGTTGAATATGAACATCGCCCCTTTCCTTGTCTCTTCAACAGTTGTCAGTGTACTGGCCCAGCGCCTTCTGAGAAGAGTCTGCCCGTTTTGTGCAACAGACACCAAGCCCACTCCAGTCCAGTTGCAACGGCTTCGCTGTACACCCGCAGACTTGGAGGGTGCGCATTTTAAAAAAGGAAGAGGCTGTTCAAAATGTAAGCAGACCGGTTACAAAGGAAGAATTGGTGTTTTTGAACTCTTAGTCTTGGACGAACTTGTTCGAAATGCTATCCTTGAACAGAAAACCAGTTACGATATCCGTAACATCAGTATCAAACATTCAGGGTTAATAACATTACTTGAAGACGGCCTCCTCAAAGCAGCTCAGGGAACAACCACCATTGATGAAGTACTGCGCTGTTTACCCAACTTAAGTAATCCCCGATCACTGGGGGAAATTCGTCGTCTATCCGGGTTGTAAAATATGGCAGAAAACTCTTCTTTTATAGACATTCTTAACAAATGTATTGAATCAGATTCGGTGCAACTCCCTGTATTCAATCCAACAGCACTGCGCATACGTGAAGAACTGGCAAAAAAAGAACCTGAAATAAAGGTCATAGAAAAGGTTATAAATTCCGATCAGTCCTTATCCAGTCAGGTTCTTAAGATAGCCAACTCATCTTTTTATAGAGGTCTGGCAGAAATATCCTCCATACGAGGCGCCATCATGCGTCTTGGTATGAGGGAAATTGGCAAAATCGTTCTCATAGCTTCCATCCAGAATACCTTCAAAAGCAAAGATAAATCGTTACACATTATCATGAAGCGGCTGTGGCAGCACTCTGTGGGTTGCGCCTATGGTGCCATGTGGATTACCAGACGCCATGAATACAATATCGCATCTGACCAGGTGTTTTTTGCAGCCCTCTTTCATGATGTTGGAAAGCTATTTATTCTGATGGTTATTGAACACATCAAAAAGAAAAACCCAAAAATACAAATAACTCCTTCACTGCTTAAGGAGTCCATGAAAAGACTGCATAGCTCTGAAGGATTCAAGCTTCTCACGCACTGGAATGTTCCTGAGCAGTTTGCCGTCGTAGCCAGGGATCATCATGATCTCGATGTTCAACAAGACAATGTTCTCTTGCTTATTGTTCGTATGGCCAACATGGTGTGCAACAATCTTGGTATCAGTGTCGACCAGAATGAGTCAATCATGTTGCCTGCAACTCTGGAAGCAAACATACTGAACCTTAGCGAAATTGACATTGCAGAATTGGAGATTTACCTTGAGGATTCCAAAGTCCTTACAGCCTGATGTTTCTTATAGCCGCACAACAATTAACCAACCGTAATAATAAAGCTTTTCAGAAAAAATCCCAAAAAACTCTCTACGGAACCCAGCATATTTTACAGGATGTACTTTGTTGCCGGACAGTTGCAGTTGAACGTAGAGCCTGAGAGACAATGTATAGATGAGTTGGTCAAGTATACCAATGGACACTTTATCTAGCCGAACCATTAGATTTTTCATATATTTTCCATAATAAACAGGGTGTAGACATGGTAATCTACAGTTCCAAAACTGAACAATCCTGGCAAGACGTCATGGCGCGTTCGCCGGAGAAATAAAGAAATGCCCTACAGCATGATCTCCTCCACCCCACCCCCCAACCAACTCTGTTCGCTTCCCTTTGCGCGATTTCAAGCTTTCCTGTATAGTGCGTGTTGCTGAACATATTTAATCCATAGAAAAATACTTTTGGGGGAAACTATGACCATAGATTGGGCCTATCTCAGAAAAGGTTGAGCATCCTGCAAAAAAGCACAGGCTGTGTTTGAGGAGAACAATATTTCCATTACTACCTCGGTAGAAGCACGTAAAGAAAAGATAGAGAGTGAAGCTGCCTGGAAAATACTCAGTGCAGCCAATGAAATAATCATTGGTCGGGGAAAAAAATTCTCATTCTTTCATCCCTCTTCCGATAGCCAGGAAGAAATACTCAAGCAATCCCTGGGCAGGAGCGGCACGCTGCGTGCGCCAACTCTGGTCATTGGCAATATGGTTATAGTCGGGTTTAACGATGAAATGTACAGACAATATGTCAAATAAACAGGAAGAGGAGCGCTCTCCTCTTCAGGAAAATCTTATTACCAGACTGCATGCAATAAAAGAACAGGGACAGTTCCGACAGGTTATACCTCTCAGCCATACAGACAAAGGTTGTATAACCATTGACGATAAACAGTTCCTTAACCTTGCTGGCAACGATTACCTGGGACTTGCCACCAACCGGAATCTGCATCATGAATTTTTTACCGGTTTAAACGAGGATACCATTCTTTCTTCATATGGTATGGGGAGCACTGCCTCCAGGCTGATGACCGGCAACACCAATCCCTATGCCACCCTTGAAAAGCATCTCAAAGAATTATACGCCACTGAATCAGCCCTTGTCTTCAACTCCGGATACCATATCAACATAGGTATATTACCGGCCCTTGCTGAAAAAAAAGATCTTATTTTAGCGGACAAACTCTGCCATGCCAGTCTTATTGACGGTATGCGCCTTTCACGAGCCAAAGTTATCCGCTATCCCCACCTGGATTATGAAGCAATTGAACGTATTCTGCGTACAGAGCGATCAGCGTACAGGCACGTATACATAGTGACAGAATCTATTTTCAGCATGGATGGCGATGAAGCTGACCTGGTTAAACTGGTTGATCTGAAAAATCGCTATACATGCACCCTGTATGTTGACGAGGCTCATGGTGTTGGAATTAGAGGTGCCAGAGGATGCGGTCTTGCAGAGGAACAGGGAATTCAAAACGAAATAGAGCTTCTTACAGGCACTTTTGGTAAAGCCTATGGTGGGCAGGGAGCTTTTGTCGTCTGCACGAAACAGATGGCGGATTTCCTGCTTAATACAGCCCGTTCCCAGATATTCACCACCGGCCTGCCACCGATTTCCGTCCACTGGCTTTGCTTTATTATTGAAAAGATTCCACACCTGCAGGAGCAACGCCGTACTGTTGCCTGTCTCGCTGAACAGCTGCGACAGGAACTTGCGCAGCAGGATCTTCGCACCCATGGGACCAGCAATATTGTCCCTGTCATGATAGGTGACAGCAACCTGGCCATGAACATTGCTGAAAACATGGCTGCTTACGGATTCTGGGTGAAAGCAGTCAGACCGCCAACAGTCCCTGCCAACACATCCAGATTGCGACTCAGCATCAATGCAGCCATGGAGTGGTCGCAACTAGCTCCACTCCCCCAGCATATAGCAAAAGCGTTAAGGGAACATGCGTAGTCAATGGCTCCATAGACACGGTCATGGAGAATGTATTCTCTTCATGACCGGCTGGGGAATGGACCAGCACCCCTTTGCAAGCATACCAACCCAAAAATATGATATCTTTCTGGTGTATGATTACAGGGATATCGACTCATACTTATTACCAGACAAGAAAAACTACGATAAAATCCATCTCATTGCATGGTCCATGGGTGTGTGGGTAGCGGCCCACTGTCTCCATTCGGTGCAGGATATTTTTACCACCCGCATGGCCATAGGGGGCACCTTGGATCCTATTCACAATGAACTGGGAATTCCTCATTCAAGCTACGATTCCATACTCCACAACCTATCCCCAGAAGAATTGGAAAAGTTCTACGGTTCCATGTTTACGGATCAAACTGAGACTCAACGGTTCTTGTCTTCCAGGCCACAACGCGATTTTAAGGATATTTACCAGGAACTACAGGCTTTCAAAGATCACTACCAGGCTGCGGGGACTGCCCTGGATATGTATACCCACAAAATCATAACCAGTCGTGATCGTATTTTTCCCCTGAAAAATCAGATTCGATCCTGGGGAAAACAGGTTGCCCAAAAGGAGAAGGTTCCTCATTTTCCTTTTTTTACCTATGGCTCATGGGATTTTTTGCCCAAATAACTGCCCAGAAACTCAGCGCTTCATTCATTTCATTTTTTCCCACACTACAAGTCAGAAAGAACTACATGTAAAAATAATCATTGCAGGACAAGGATTATTTTAGACCTGTACGAAAGAAAGTAGACAGCAACAAAAAAGTTTGTAATATAATAAATACTTGTGCATATCGATATTTTGAGGGCATGTATACGTTTATACGTATGACGTGTACAATACATTTTTTATACATCCATAAAGAGAAATATATGAAATATTCTATTATATCATTAATATGTCTATTATTTTTAACAAGTACTTGCCTGGCATCAAAAACAGTTATTCAGGCACCAGGGGTAAATATACAATCAGATGGTTCAATTACTGCACCTGGAGTTCAGATAGATCCTGATGGAAAAATATCAGCTCCAGGCGTTACAATCAATACAGATTCTGAACAAGTAGAGACAGCAAATTTAAGCAATTTTACCATCACCAGTGATAATAATGATCAAAAGATTCCGATGGATAAAGGAAATCTCATTATTTCAGGAAGTAATAATGATGTAAAGATTGAGGGAACCGTTGTTAGTATAACTATCACAGGAGATAACAACGATATTCAATATCCAGAGTTGGATAATGATGAAGTACAAATCATTAATACCGGATCAAATAACGATCTGACAAAATATTAAAAACATCGTAATTACGTAACTGATCACGAGGTTAACACCACTGATATTTCAATTAGTTCTGAGTCGTAACTGGTCACAAGTGCTTCAAATTTGTGCAAGCGCGGTTTTTCGCAGGTAAGCGTCAATGATTCCATACTGGCCGTATTGAACCATTGACGCTACGACGTTACCGAGTTGAGAGACAAGCAAGATTGGATAATTTATTTTTTCCGCACCCCTAACTACTCCTAGGCCAAGTGACTAAACCTGACAAACGTCTCGTCTTTGTAACTGTTTACAAGGTGCCTGAGTTTTTTATACGCAAGTTGGCTTACGTTACGTATAGAACCATACGTAACGTAAGCCAGACTTACCATGAAAAGATCAGGCCACTGTAAGCAGTTCCGAAACATTAGCCCAAGTACAGGAGAGTCTCTTCTCCTGTCTTAAGAAAACGGATCTACATGTATTCAGCTCAATTTTTAGAATAATTACTCTTTTCCGCTCTTCCTATATTTGTTCCTCATCTTCGCTACCCCCATCTTACCAACACACAAGACACTAAATATAGTACATCCATCAGTTTACAAAAACTCAATGACTGCCTGGCAGGGTCGATTTACAGTGCAGAGGCATGTTACAATATTGAATTATATCGCCTGCGACCAATAATCTAAACACTCTCGTAAAGAGTTGGAGTACAAGGTGTTTTTTCTTGATATATTAATAAGTTATCACCATTGTCCACAAACAGACAAAAAGGTCTCTAACAACACATCTTGCTACATCCTTACATTTCTGAAAAAATACACACTCTAACCATTGTAGATATTACAGGAATGTGCTAAAAGGGAAAAGTTATCTTGTTATTGGGAGGAATGATGAGATAACGTGTTCAACTTCATCACGAAAAAAACATCAACACCCTGAAATTCGGGGTATTACTTTATGCAGAGAAAAGGAAAACCGGACATAAAAAAATGCCGGTCGAAAAATCGACCGGCAAAAACAGAATTTGTGGCGGAGAGAGAGGGATTCGAACCCTCGGTGGAGTATAAGCCCCACACTCGCTTAGCAGGCGAGCACCATCGGCCAACTCGGTCATCTCTCCACAACTGGTCTGATACATTTATTATGGCGGAGGGAGTAGGATTCGAACCCACGGTACTTTCGTACAACGGTTTTCAAGACCGCCGCCTTAAACCACTCGGCCATCCCTCCAATGTGAACGAGTAAATAACATTTCAGGAAAGCACTGTCAACACTCTCCTCACACTAAATAATACATGAAACAAAAAAATACACAAAATACTGAGCAGCAGGATCTTGAATTACTCAATATGACCTGCCTGTATGAAATTACCAAGCATCTGGCATCGGCAACCAATCTTCAAGATTGCCTGGAAAAGGTGATGTCAGCGCTTGCCAAGAGAAAAAACATGGATAATGGTACGGTATCCATTATCAACCCTAATACCGGAGAGCTTGAAATTGAAGTGGCTCACGGGATTACCGCTGAGGCGAGAAAGCGAGGTCGCTACAAACTCGGAGAAGGTATTACCGGTAAAGTTGTAGCCACCGGTGAACCTATCATCGTACCCCAAATTGGAGACGAGCCATTATTTCTTAACCGAACAAGAACACGAGGGGATGAACGTAAAAAGAAAAGTTCTTTTCTCTGTGTGCCTATTTTAACCAGGAATCAATCCATTGGTGCTTTATCCATAGACAGGGTTTATGAAGACAATTTTGGAAATGAAGCTGAACAGGATCTTCGTTTTTTGACAATTACCTCAGGTTTGATTTCCCAGACCGTAGAACGCATCCAAAAAGTTAATGAAGAACAGGAAGCCTTACGTCAGGAAAACACCAGATTAAAAAGAGAACTGTCAGCAAAAAACCGTATTGAAGAAATAGTTGGTAATTCCTCACGCATGCAGGAAGTCTTCGATATGGTTCACAGAGTAGCGGATTCCAATGCAACCGTACTGCTGAGAGGCGAGTCAGGTACAGGGAAAACTCTTGTTGCAAAAGCTTTGCACCACAATTCCAGCCGTGCTTCAGGTCCATTTGTGGTGGTTAACTGCTCTGCACTTCCTGAAACACTCCTTGAAAGCGAACTTTTTGGTCATGAAAAAGGTGCATTTACAGGTGCCACAGAAACAAAACAAGGCCGTTTTGAATTAGCCACCGGTGGAACACTGTTTCTTGATGAAATAGGTGAAATAAGTCCCAGTGTACAGGTTAAACTACTCAACGTTATTCAGGAACGTACCTTTCAACGACTGGGTTCCAGTAAAACCCTGACCTCTGATATCCGGCTGGTTGCTGCGACAAATCGAAATCTTGAAACAGCTGTAAAAGAAGGTAATTTTCGGGAGGATCTCTACTATCGACTTAATGTTTTTCCAATTTATCTTCCACCTCTTCGAGAAAGACGGACTGACATTCTCTTGTTGGCAGAATATTTTCTGGAAAAATATTCTCTTGAAAACGGAAAACAGATCAAACGAATATCCACCCCGGCCATAGACATGATTGTACAATATCATTGGCCAGGTAATGTCCGGGAGTTACAGAACTGTATTGAACGCGCTGTCCTTATTTGCGACGGTTCTGCCATCAAGTCCATACACTTGCCACCTTCACTGCAAAGTTCGGACGGCGATCAAATCGATAAACCACTCTCGCTGGCAACTGCAGTTGAAAATTTTGAGAGAGAACTTATCATTGATGCGTTGAAAAAAAATAACGGCAACCAGACAAAAGCCGCTAAAAGTCTTGATACCAGTTTGCGTATCATCAACTATAAAATTCATGGATACAGCATAGATCCAAAACAATTCAAGGTCAGATAATGCATATCCTTCTTCATGTATGCTGTGGACCTTGCACAGTTTATCCTCTGGAGCAATTGCGGCAAGATGGTCACACTGTAACTGGATATTTTTTCAACCCAAACATCCATCCCTACAGGGAATTTAAACGGCGCATAGCTGCCCTGCGGCAGTTTGCAGAGCTCACTGATTTTAATGTTGAAATTGATACCCGCTATGGACTGAGCGAATTTTTACGGCAAGTAGTTTTTAAGGAGCAGGCTAGATGTTCGATCTGCTATGACATGCGACTTTCCCATGTTGCTATGAAAGCAGCAGAACATCAAGCAGATGCTTTTACAACAACACTACTGTATTCAAAATACCAGCAACATTCCCTGCTTAAAAAAAAGGGGAAAGAATATGCTGACGCCAATAACACATCTTTTTATTATCAAGATTTCAGAGAAGGCTGGCAACAAGGAATAGAGCAATCCATTGCCATGGATTTGTATAGACAGCCTTACTGTGGCTGCATATATTCCGAGCAGGAACGATATGATAAAAAACTCAGAAAATCAAACCATAGTGCACTGTCAAAATAAAAGGAAAATGACATGGAAAATATAATTGTTCTGGCAACCGGTAATAAAAATAAACTTGAAGAGATTCGCAATCTACTCAAAGATACTCCTGTTGCCATTCGTTCCCTTGCTGATTTCGGCCCCATGCCTGAAGCAATTGAAGATGGGGAAACCTTTGATGACAATGCATATAAAAAAGCGATTCACTATTCAAAAATGCTTGGTCTCCCCTGTCTTGCGGATGACTCAGGCCTTGTAGTGGAAGCTTTGGATGGCCGACCAGGAGTGTATTCTGCAAGGTATGCCGGAGAAAAAGCCTCTGACTGGGATAATTGTGAAAAACTTTTAAAGGAAATGGAAGGAGTCACAGACAGAAAAGCCTCTTTTGTCTGCGTTCTTTCCCTGGCCACTCCAAAAGGCCCTGCCCTTACCTGGGAGGGGAAGTGTAATGGTGAAATTATTACCGAAAGAAAAGGCGAATCAGGATTTGGATATGACCCTATCTTTTTTTCACCTGAAGCAGGGAAAACCTTTGCTGAACTTAGTATGGAAGAGAAGGCTTCACTGAGCCACAGAGGTAAAGCTCTGGAAGAATTTGTCTCTGAAATAGATAAAATACAGATATGGCTAAAACAGCGCATGGATGAAATAAAACCACCAAAACCAGATCACACTGAATTTTTAGATAATGATTGGTCACAGGAACGATGGAGTAAAGGGTAATTCCAAACCTTGTTAGGAGTCTGTCGGAGAAAGCTCTTTTCCTCCATATTTGTGTTATGTTAAGAAAATAAATACTTGCAGTGCTTGAGTTCTTGAAAAAGCTTGAATCTAAGAAAAAATTGCAATTCTCCAACAAACTCCTAGTGCAACAGCAAGGTTGCTTTCTATCAAAGATCTATGGGAAAGATTCACATTACCCGGCTACGGCTCGGTAGCTCGTGGGACGCGCCAAGTGTGTGCCCCGCATGCCTGGTGGTATGGGGGAGAGACTCCTCCGGGTGCCCAATTAGTAACTGATCACGGGGTTAAGAACACTGGTATTTCAATTAGTTCTGAGTTGTAACTGGTCACAGGTGCTTCAGATTTGGACAAACGCGGTTTTTTCGCAGGTAAGCGAAGATTCCGGTAGGCTATCTATGCGGGAAACCGCGATCGTGCAAAGATGGAGTACCTGCCAGCAGTTACCCAAATTAGCGTATTTTATATGATGAGACTGAATACATTCGAAATATTATTGCCAATTATATTTATGTTTTGACGAATTAATTTCATAAGTATCCCCCTGATAGACCTGCATAAAAACTTTTTCATGCTCGGGGTACCAAGTAATAAAGTGACACTGACTTCGAGCCTCATCATTATCTTTTATCTTATTGTTGTTTTCATCTTTCCAAAATCTCATATCTGTCATGTAATAATCTTCCTTTTTTTTGGTTCCTCGCTGTTTCCTGTGGGTAATGCTTGCTTAGCCACCGCCTATCGTGGTATCCCGTTTTCATTATGAGAGATATAGAACTTTTCCAAATGGCCCTTGGTTTAACTCCACCTTGGCAGGTGTCCTCCTCAGAGCTCGACCTGGATAAGAAACGAGTAGATATTTATATCAGCTTTCAACGAGGAAGCACGTTTACCTGCCCTAAATGCGGTGAACAACACGAGCTGAAAGCTTATGACACCAAGGAGTTCACCTGGCGTCATCTGAATTTTTTTCAGCATGAAGCATATTTAACAGCAAAGGTTCCGCGTGTTAAATGCCCTCAGTGCGGTTTTCA
>NZ_AUCV01000036.1 GCF_000429945.1 Desulfogranum japonicum DSM 18378
AGGCAAGCTCTGTTCGTTGCTCGTCAATGGTTTGATACGCCTTGCGAACCACAGTGGGCAGGCCCATGTCGTTATACGTATAATGGGTTGTAACGCCAAGCTCATCGGTTCTGCTGAGCAGATTATTTTTCGCATCGTAGGTGTAGGAGATGCTTGTCCCATCGGCAAATTCCTGGCTAAGCAGGTTATTGTTGCTGTCATAGGTTTTTATTACCCTATTATTGAGCTCATCAACGGTGGTGCGGCCACCCGGATAATACTCTTCGCTACTTATGGTAACGCCGTCACGCTTCACCTTGGAAGTCTCGCCATTGTCCAGGAACCAGAACTCGCTGATCCTGCCCATACTTGTGGTGACTTTTGCATAATGGGTTTTGAAGCTGAAATAATAACCGCCTTCCATACGGGAGAGCACACTTTTCACCGCACCATCGGGATGATAGGTGATAAAAAACATGCGTCCTGCTTCATCGACCTTGGCTGTCAACTGCCCCTGCTGACTATAACTGTATCGTGTAGCATGCCCGAGCACATCGGTTACCCGTGTGAGCAAATCGTTTTCCCAGGTGTAATGTAGAGTGCGGCCATTCTGGTCCGCAACCTGACGGATCTTGCCCTGATCAGTATAGGTAAAATCGAACACCGTGGCGTGGCTGCGATCCTGAATGGTAAACAACTGATTGCCCTGGTACGTATAATAGGTGAGCACGCCCCTTCGGTCCCCGGTTTCCACCATGCGTCCCTGCCCATCATAGAGCACATATTCCCCTTTTTTATTCTGCCAGCGAAAACCCGTATCCAGAGCATGCAGGGTAAAGGTTCTGTATCGATAGAGGCCGCCTGCCTCTTTATGATAGGTCAGATTACCTTTTTTAAGGGTGTTATCTCCAGATGAACCCTGAATCCGGTTGAATTCGTGTTCGAACTGCCATTTACCATCCACGTAGAGACGGTAAACTTTGGCATGACCGCCTGCAACCTTGACAGACATGTCCACCAGATCATCCTGGTACTGCCGGGTAAAGAGATTCACATAGGAATAGGTTTTCTTACAGGGCTTGCTATTGCAGGACTGGGTTGTGGAATCCTTATCAGGTACAGCGGTACCTTCCGGACACATGTTACAGGAAGAACCTTCGGAACTACCGTTGCCATCATGTGTCTCACAGACAGGGGAGTTGGTTCCAGGATCACCACTCGAACCACTATCATCAGTTGCACCATCATGCTGATTACCGGCATCACTGGTCTCGTCATCCAGGGAGTGCACCTGTACACCATCCACTTGACTGCCATCTACGGATTGGCTGCCAAAATCGCTGGAGCTAAGCCCAAGGTCTGCATAGGCGATGGAAGTGCAAAGGAAAAATGCTGCTATCAGGGCGAGGAATTTCTGTACGGAAGGTAATATTTTCATAAAGGAAGGAAAGCGAAAGAGAATGCGGCCAATATATTTCTATAAACAGTGCGTAAACATACCCTGCGGTTTAAAGCTTTCAGGGAAAACCTGGAACTCAGGGTTGTACAGGTGAAACAGCAACAACAGGATGCTTTTTCACAGTAAGCCAAGAACTAAGCCCCTGAAAAATAACAGCTTACAGCGAGTTAGCAATACAAAAGGATCTGATCACCGAATTCCCCTTGCGGCACAACGATAAAAAATGAGGCATCTTGGAATTTAGCTGGCCAGGCTCTTTTGGTGAGGCCCCCCTTATTACAATTTCATGGTGCGCACGGCGCACCCTACCAGAGTTCATTGCAACAAATGAGATGCGGGAAAGCGGAAGTATTGAGCATTACATGTTGGAAATAAGCTCTTAAAGATTATTGCCTCGCTGAATACCATGGACAGGCACTCCTGCAGGTGAAAGCGAGCTAATCCTGTCATCAGCTGCTCCTTATGTGATATTTTCTTTTTCTGTCTTTATTTTCTCTTTTCGTTTGTTAAACTCTGCGGCTGCAAGCCAGCATTTTTTACTCTGCGCCCCTTTTCTCTCTAACCACTCTATTACCTCTTTCCTTCTTCCCGCATAAACCTAATTGATGCAGCCAGAGTGACGACAAGGATGGAACCAATATTATGAGTTACTGCTCCTGATATCGGTGTAAGCAACCCCATACCCCCTGCAAACACTGCGATAAAATTTATACCAAAGCTTAACCAGATATTTGTTTTTATGGTCCGGGACATTTTTCTGCTCAACCGAATGAGAAAAGGAAGTTGTTCCAGCCTGTCATTCAACAATACGATATCAGCAGTCTCCAAGGCAACGTCGGCCCCTCTAATACCCATGGCAATACCAGTATCTGCAGATTTCAGTGCTGGTGCGTCATTGATACCATCACCAATATAGACCACACCATCTCCTGCTAATGCCTCTATCTTCTTCAGCTTTTCAAGGGGTTTTTGGGATGCATAATATTCGCTGATACCTACCGATTCTGCAGTACTTTTAACCGAGGAATGCTGGTCTCCGGAAATGATCGCGATTTGGGTAATACCCAGACCTGCTAGAGCTTGCACCGTTGATTTGGCTGCAACACGAGGCTGATCCATGAAACTGATCGAACCGTATTTCTTCCCTTCAACGAGCACATCAACGTTTGTGTAGCCATTATCATCAAGCGTACTACTGGTTATAATCTCAACCAGAGCCCCCTCAACCCGGCCTGATATTCCCTGCCCTACCTCAGTATGTATGTCCGTCGCTTTACTGTAATCACACTGTAGTGTCTCTGCTTTTTTAACAACAGCAGCAGCAAGAGGATGCAGACTACCTTTTTCTATGGCAGCGGCCATTGCTATCACCTGGTTTTCTGATACACCTTCCACCGTGGTTACTGCTACGATTTCAGGTTCTCCGGAAGTGATAGTCCCGGTTTTGTCAAAAAAGAACGCTGTTGCGTCAGCTATATTCTCAAGATATTTTCCTCCTTTAACCATTATTCCAGCCTTGGCGGCTCTTCCGATAGCAGCGACCGTAGTGACGGGACTCGCGAGTAGAAATGAGCAGGGACAACCGACAATCAGAACTGTAATCGCACGGGTTATGTCTTGAGTAAGGATATACGTGAGCAGTGCAGCAGATAGAATCGCGGGTGTAAACCACGCGGCATAGGCGTCGACAATCTTACCGCTCCGGGTCTTTTGCTGTTCGGCTTTCTCCACAATTTCAATAATGCGGCCAATGGTCGAATCTTTTCCTACCCGATCAGCTCGAATCTTGATAAATCCATCTGTACAGGTGGTGCCGGCGAACACCTTTTCTCCTGCTTTTTTATACACAGGTAGAGACTCTCCTGTTATTGATGACTCATCAACTGCGGTTGCCCCCTCAATGACTGTCCCGTCAACGGCGATGGTGTCTCCAGCTTTGAGGATCACAACATCATTGATGTTAACGTCTTGTATATCTACCTCAATCTCGATGCCATTCTGCTCCAGGATAGCTGTGCCCGGTGTAACCTCAATTAATTGCTTTATTGAATTTCTGGCACTGTCGCTGACCGCCTCTTCAATCAAAGCTCCGAGAACCATGATTGCACTCACTACGGCCCCTTCAAGATAATTACCATTAAGTACACATGCGATAACTGCGATACTCACCAATTCATCGACGTTGATTTCTCTATGAATTATCCCTTTCACAGCGTCAAAGATTATCGGTAACCCATTTATACCTATTGACACCAGAAGAACCATATCAAGAAGCCCCAAGTTAAAAAACGGAACAATCTGCTCCTTGGGCAGGAGAAAAGAAATGGGAATAAGTAACGCCCCAAGGGATACCTTTATGAAGTCTTCTGATCGAAATAATTCTCTGTAAACACTCAAATTTGCGTGGCGGCCTATCATAATATGTCTCTTGATATTTCTCAGGATTAAGTTTGATAATCAAAATACTTGACTAGCTTACTACATGTTTTTACCTTGACTGTCAAGATATTTGAACAGCAATCAATGATTGAATAACAACCGCAACAAGTTTATACATTCAGAAATTTCAACAACCCTCTTCAACAATTCTTTTTGCTCGGGATACAATGATGGATGTGAAAGAACTATCAAAAACCATTATCGAATTTTATGAAAAGCTCTCCACCTGGGAAGAAGGAGTCGTCAAGGATAGCGGGCTGACAACAGCGCAAAATCATACTATTGAGATCGTTGGTCACGAGGGTGCCATAAAAATGAAACAGCTTGCGGACAAACTTGGAGTGACGACGGGAACGTTGACCGTAAGCATCGATCGGCTAGAAGAAAAAGAGCTCTTACGCCGAGTCCCACACAAGTCGGACAGGCGATCATATCTGATCGAATTGACGGAGAAAGGCCAGGAGGTGTTTAAAATGCACCATAACCATCACATCAACCTGACACGGGAGATGATGGCAGGTTTTTCCGAACAAGAGCAGGCCAATTTTTATGGAGCAGTGAAAAAAATCATGGAAAATTTTTAACTGGTCACTGTCCATATATGAGGATCGTTGTTCGAGAGTAAGGCCTCTTCAAAATTTCAGCACAGGCGTATACCTGATATTCCGAGGATAAAGCCTTGAAGAGAGCAAAGATATCGGGCAAGGAGGCCGTTTATGGACAATCACTCACTGATTATAAACTCAGTATTTCTTCAACCTTAACCCGGTAACCTATAATGTCAGCCGAAAAAAACACCTGCCCCAAATGCCATTCACCCTACGTATACCCAGATGGACATCTTTGGATTTGTCCGGAATGCTCCCACGAGTGGTCGGCAGATCAAGAAGCTGCAGACTCTTCAGGAGAGCCTGCACAATTTGTTGATGCCAATGGCACACCTTTGCAAGATGGAGATTCCGTCACAATAATCAAAAACCTCAAAGCAGGAAAAGAGACCATAAAATCAGGCACCAAAGTCAAAAATATCAAATTACTGACTGAGCCGGTTAACGGCCATGACATTTCCTGTAAAATTGCAGGCCATGGTTCTATGTATCTGAAGTGCTCAGTCGTTAAAAAAGCGTAACTGCTCACAGTGCACCTGATATTTCCGCGATCAGCCTGGCTTGCGTATGATCCAATGCGCTGCGCCAGCCTGATTGCGAAAATTTCTGGTACCCTGTAGCCAGTTACAAATACAGGGAGATTTCATATTCTCCGTCTCCCCTGTGAGTAGTTACGCCCGAACTTCTCATGACTTTTTTGAAAACATGTTTAACGGCCTGCAATAATGCCCTTTGATAAACATCCCTGAAAAAACACTCTTTTTCAGGGATGTTTCACTGTGCGACGAGGCACAATGATTATTTCCAGGATTGGATTTCGACAATGTTCCCTTCAGGATCACGAAAATAAACAAATTGCAGAACCCCGACGTTTTCGACCTCTCTCTCCACAATTGAGCCTAATTGCGTAGCTCCATTTTCCAATGCCTTGTCGAAAATAGCTTTGACATCATTAACTTCAAAGGCAATGTGAGTAATTCCGGTGGAGTTGGCCATACTCTCAGGCGACTCAACCATTTCTTCATAGGTGAAAATCTCCAGGGTCGGTGGATTATCTCCGTGGCCCGGAAGGGTTAAATGAACACCTTGCAGCTTGGCATTTTGCAAACCAGTTGCATTATTCAGCCATTCTCCCTCTAAATTTCTTATGGGTGGCTTGATTCTGCATTCAAAGACATTGATATAAAAATCTGCGAGTTTTTTCCAATCGTTGGCTGCGATATTTGTATGAGCAAATCTCATGAAATCATCCTTTTTGAATACCCAAAAAAAAGAGTGCCTGTCCACTGGTGAGGGGTTCCGTTCAAGGGCAGGGGAGACTTCGAGGTATCTTCAAAATTTGACAACAGGCACACAGTTAATATCGGAGTCTTCGCTTACCTTCAAGCATACTTGAACACAACCATCGGGCGAAAGGACCATGTATGGACTGGCACGAGGTAAAATCGGAGAGCAATTATTCCTGAGGAGCATTTTTATCCAGCAGGTTCACCCCATCACTCAAAATCTGCTCTTCAGCCACTTGCTGTTCAACGGTTCTGTCTGCACTTACATCCTGCATGTCTGTTGCAGGTACCTGGGAAAGCCGGACATCTGCCATTGTTGAAGCTTGTTTCGGTCTCTGCTGTTCAGATTTTTTGGAAGAAATGCTGCCGCTCTCTGAAATGTGTAGATTGAAAATCGGCTCAGGCATGGATATTCCCGCACTGTCAAAGGCTTTTTTCACGAGACGGATTGCCTCGCTTCGTACCATTCCGAAGCTGTGTTTGGATTGATCTACCCAGGCATAAATGAGAAGTTCCACATTGGAGTCACCCAGTTTTTCAATCAACACCAAGGGCTTGGGCTCGTCAAGAACACCTTCCATGGTAACAAGGGTCTGCAGAGCCAACGACTGAGCCTGTACCAGATCCTGTTCTGTAGATATTCCGACCTGAAACTGGAAACGCCTTTCAGGTTTCCGGGTATAGTTTATGATAACAGCCTTAAATACTGTTGAATTTGGAATTCTGATGTGATTACCGTCCGGAGAGATAAGAATCGCTGCCCGGGATGTCAGACGCGCCACATTTCCCTCCATACCATCAATGTTTACAAAATCATTCTCCTCAAAAGGATTTCGCAGGCTCAGGAAGATACTGGCAATATAGTTTTCAACGGTATCCTTAACCGCAAAGCCGACAGCCAGTCCGACCAAACCGGCTGCACCGAGAATGGTACCAAGCAATGCCGTGGCATCAAGAAGGTTCAAGGCAAGAACCAACCCGGACAACATGAACACAGCATGTATAAACTGGCCAATCAGGTTTGCAATAAATGCGTTGGGCGCAAATTTATGGGTGAGCCACTTCCGGTTTGAAATCCACTTTCCAGCCAACCACATCACTGCAAACACCAGGAGGGCCAGCAAAAAAAGGGGCAGACTGTATGCGAGCTGCAGCCCTACCTTACGAAATTTTTCCAAGGTACTTTCAAGCCTGGATTCAACACTGCGGGTTACCACCAACTGATTCTGCACTTCCACCACGCCTTCAACCTGACTTGCCAGTTGCAGCGCCTTGCTTTCAGCGCTTGCAGTGTCGACTTTCCCCTGTAGGGTCACAACTCCCTGGCTGACAGAGAGGGTTATGTCTTGAAGGGATTCTAACTCGGCAAAAATAAGGGTGAGCCGTTGCTGAATCTTACGGTCTTCGTTTTTGCTGCTCTCTTTGGCAATGACCTTGTCATTGGTCACCGAAGGTTCAGCGGCTTTCCCGGTTATGAGTTCTGTGAGTTCATCTGCAGAAGTTGGGAATGGTGCGCAACAGAATAGAAAACACAGCAAGCCAAAAACAGAAAAAAACTGCCGAGTCCAGTAATGCACGTTCTTCTCCTTAGAAAATTTTCGCAATCTTTCACCAAGGGTAACGACAAGTGAGACGAATACACATGAAACGTAACTGATCACGGGGTTAACACTGGTATTCCAATGAGTTCTGAGTTGTAACTGGTCACAGGTGCTTCAAATTTGGACAAGCGCAGTTTTTTCGCAGGTAAGCGAAGACTCCGGCAGGCTATCTATGCGCGAAACCGCGATTATGCAAAGAGATAAGCGACCATCGGGAGACTTGGTGGAGTCTGTGATCAGTTACCATAAAACGCCTCTGTAGTTGGAACTTGTTACAGGGTGTCTGAGATGTTCGAAAGCAGATCGACGAGGGACAAGCCTCTCCCTGCTTACTCATGACTTCTTCAAATATACATGAACCACGTATAATACCAGCGCTTGCCAGACCTACCTGAAAAACAAAGTATTTTTGGATCAGCCATCATAGCCGCCGTCTTTTTCAAGAGCATTTGCTGAGGCTGCTTCCTTGGCCAACTGGTCGCAGCGTTCATTTTCCGTGTGTCCGTCATGCCCTTTAACCCAGACAAAATCAACTGTATGCTGTTCTGCCAGGTCAAGCAGGATGGCCCACAAATCAGGATTTTCGGCCTTATCCTTGCTGTTACGCTTCCAGTTGTTTGCCCGCCACCTTTTAGCCCAGCCTTTAGTCATGGAATCGACCACATATTTGGAATCGCTGGTTATGGTCACCTTACAGGGGAACTTCAACGCCTCCAGCGCCTTGATACACGCCATGAGCTCCATGCGATTATTGGTTGTCAGCGCATAACCGCCTGACAGTTCTTTTCTGTGCTCGCCAAAGGTCAGAATGGCGCCATAACCGCCTGGCCCGGGATTCCCGAGGCATCCGCCATCTGTGTAAATTTCCACCTGCTTCATACATCCACCTGCATGAGAACTCATCAAATATTGTATAATGGAGCGGAGAAGATGTCCTCTTTGAAAAACACCTCGCAATCTTTTCTATACATACTAAATAACTCCCCATAGGGGAAGTGACTAAGCTTACCAACTCTCCCTGTATGTGTAACGGATTAAAGAGTAGCTGAGAACACACAGGCGGCACAGCGTATGGGGCTAAACGTAAGCCAGGGTTATCGCGGAAAGATCAGGTGCACTGTGAGTGCGTTACCACACAAACAGCAAGGGCGCTGTATATTTCCATACAGCGCCCTTGGCCAGCGATGCTTCTCCGGCCCCAATACCAGACACCACTGGTAATTCGGGCTCACCGCCTCTTACTGCGTATTCTTCTCGACTGTGCAGATAGCACCAGATGGTGCAGCTCAACCAGAGCGAACACGTCTTTTCTTTATTTTCTGTAACCCCTCACAGGGAAGCTTCCCGTATGTATAACGTGGTTACAGGGTGCCTGAGGTTTTCGCAAGCAGGCTGGCGCAGTGCATAGGTCATACGTAAGCCTGGCTAATCGCGGAAAGATCAGGTGTGTTGTAAGCAGTTACTTTTTTCTTAAAAGATTGGTTTCATAGCTCCCATATAGGAACGCAGCTCTTCACCAACCATCTCAACGGCTGTATAACGAATACCCTCGTTGACCTGAATCAACTCAACATTATCCACGTGGTTATCTTTTATATCCAGCCCTTTTCCAATGACATCAGTATTCACTTTTTCCATGAACTCCTTGAGCATGGGCACTGCGCTATGGGCGAAAAGATAGTTACCGTACTCTGCTGTATCTGAAATAACAACATTCATTTCATAGAGTTTTTTACGGGCAATGGTATTGGCAATCAGGGGAACCTCGTGCAGGGACTCATAGTATGCAGACTCTTCCTTGATTCCGGCGGCAACCATGGTATCAAAAGCAAGCTCAACGCCAGCCTTGACCATGGCAATCATGAGAATGCCGTTATCAAAGTACTCCTGCTCTGAAATTTCCGCTGTGGTGGATTCAGATTTCTCAAAGGCAGTTTCCGCTGTCTCGCCGCGCCATTTCAAAAGATTCGCATCTCCGGCCGCCCAATCTTCCATCATGGTTTTGGAAAAGTGTCCGGACATGATATCGTCCATATGTTTTTCAAACAGCGGAGTCAGGATCTCGCGAATCTCTTCTGCAAGATAAAAGGCTTTAATCTTAGCAGGATTGGAAAGACGGTCCATCATGTTGGTGATACCACCATGCTTGAGGGCTTCGGTAACGGTCTCCCATCCGTACTGCACCAGCTTGGAGGCATAGCCGCTTTCAACACCCTGCGCGATCATTTTATCGTAGCAGAGCAGAGAGCCGGCCTGCAGCATACCGCAGAGAATGGTCTGCTCACCCATGAGATCAGACTTCACTTCAGCAATGAAAGAAGACTCCAGAACACCGGCACGATCCGAGCCAAGCCCACATGCATAGGCTTTGGCAAGATCCCATCCTTCATTATTAGGATCGTTTTCACGGTGTACGGCAATCAAAGTTGGCACGCCAAAGCCTCGCTTGTATTCCTCACGGACCTCGGTTCCAGGAGATTTGGGAGCAACCATGATCACGGTAAGATCGTCACGAATCTGCATTCCCTCTTCCACAATATTGAAACCATGGGAATATGAGAGACAGGCGCCCTGCTTCATCAGAGGCATAACCGCAGCAACCACGTTGCTGTGCTGCTTATCCGGGGTCAGGTTGATAACCAGATCAGCTGTGGGAATCATCTCCTGATAATTGCCGACATTGAAACCGTTCTCCGTGGCATTTTTCCAGGACTGGCGCTTCTCTTCAATGGCGCTGTCCCGCAGCGCATAGCTGACGTCAAGACCGGAATCTCTCAAATTCAATCCCTGATGCAGGCCCTGGGCACCACAACCGACAATCACAATTTTTTTGCCCTGCAGTTTGCCAACACCTTCAAACTCAGACGCATCCATGAACCGGCACTTGCCCAATTGCTCCAGTTGCAAGCGCAGAGGCAGTGTATTAAAATAATTTTCCGCCATAATGATCTCCTCGTAGTTCCTTAATGAATATAACAAACAATTCTTACTTGCTGCCAAGTATACCTGATTTATTCGTTGCGAAAAGTGAATTGATTGCAACCAGACATTGCATTTTTTGCAACATTCTGTTATCGCAGTACCATGGTACTGCAACAGTGAACTCTTCTTTCAGTCCCCCCCCCATGGATATCAGAATTCTAGACATCTTTCTGCACCTGACAGAATCTCTGCATTTTGGCCGGACGTCCAGCGTTTACAACATGACGCCTTCCACCCTCACCAGAGCCATACAACGTCTGGAAGAGGAGGTCGGTAAACCTCTCTTTCACCGTAATAACCGCTCTGTATCCCTGACCCCTGCGGGCATCTTGTTTCAAAAATATGCAGAAGAAAGCCGAAGGCTGTGGCTCACCTTTCAGGACCAGCTGGCTGCCACTGAAGATTTAAACGGTAGTATTTCGCTGTATTGCTCGGTCACGGCGGCAAACAGCATTCTTCCCGCCATTCTCAACACGTTTCGCAGTCAACACCCCGGCATCCAACTCCTGCTCCAGACAGGTGATGCGGCCATGGCCCTGCCCAAACTCCTGGCCAACGAAGCGGATATTACCATTGCTGCATTGCCAGAAAAACTGCCAGCCTCCATTGCCACCATCAAGGTAACGGAAACACCACTGGTTTTTATCGCGCCTGTTGAATATCCGGACATACTCCGCATTGAGAAGGGGCAGATCGACTGGAGCAATACCCCGATCATTCTGGCTGAGCAGGGGTTGAGCAGGGAACGTATGGACCGCTGGTTCAGGACCAACGCCATCCGGCCCAATATCTATGCCCAGGTGGCTGGAAACGAGGCGCTGCTCACCATGGTCAGCCTTGGCTGCGGTGTGGGCGTTATCCCCTTGCTGGTTCTTGAAAAAAGCCTGATGAGACACCAGGTCCAGGTCATTGAGAGCGCACCGGAGCTCTCTCCCTTTTCCATAGGCGTCTGCACCATCAGCAGACGACTGGAAACACCGCTGATAAAGGCCTTCTGGGAAACTGTTCTCCACCAGCAGGGATAAGCTCACGACTGAGCGGTCACCATTTTCTGGCGAAAACGAATAAGGGCAGTAAGCATATCGCAGGTTGGAGTCGCCACCCCCAGTTCAGCCCCCTTTTTAGTTACATATCCTACCAGGCTGTCAACTTCAGTCTGTTTCCCGTTTTCCAGGTCCTGCAACATGGAAGGCCTGTGATTGTAGGTAACGGGAAGAAGGGTTTCGTAGAAGAGTTTCTTGTATTCTTCCACGCTGTTCCAGGGGAGCGATCCGCCCAGCGCGGCAACCACGGCAAAGCTTTCCTCAAGAACAGCGTCAATCAGGTTGCGTGTCTCTTCCTGTTCCCCCAACAGGCCATAATGAACACCAAGCACAGCTCCCAGAGGGTTGAGGGCGCAATTATAGAGCAGCTTGGCATACAGGGATTGATGGACATCTTCCACAGCCACTGCCGGGTGACCTGCCTGGCGGATGATGTCAGCCAGTTGCAGTGCACTCTGCGATACGTGCCCAGGGATACTGTCTCCGAGATGGACGGCATCTGCAGTGACAGTGATCCTTACCGTTCCCGGTGCGATTATTTCAAAACCTGTGATCACCCTGCCCCCGAGGACTTTTTCCGGTGAAAATGCTGCTGCAAGTTTTTCAACATTCCCACAACCATTCTGCAGCGAAACAAAACAGTCGATACGTTCCTGCAAGGGCATCAGACTTTTTATGGCAAGATCGGTGTCATAGGATTTAGTGGTTATGAGGGCATAATCATAGTGGCCAGGTAACTTTTCCACACTGTCGTACAATCCCAAGGTACCTGGTTTGGCAGAAAATTCTCCAAGTACGCCATCAACCTTGAGCCCCTGTGCTTCAATTGCCGGAATAAAACGTTGTCGTAACAGCAGGTCAACTGAATGCCCATCCTGACTGAGCAGGCAACCAAGGGCCTGCCCCAAAGCTCCTGCTCCAAAAATTACAAATCGCATTGTTTCTCTCAACAGCCGTTATGTTACGTGAGCAGATAGTGCTCACCTCAGTCGTTTATAAAAAAGTACCGGGATAGCATATTGGTCACACCTAAGCCAGCCTGATCGCGCAAACATCAGCAATCCTCGCATTGTTTCGAGATTACGGTGTGAACAAAGCCCATGAGTACCCTGTTAAATTCCGTGGCATGGAGGAAAACGGCTGCTGCAACACACTCCTGCGCACGCTGCAGGTCCCCGGCCAACAGATGCTGCATCGTCTTTTGAGTATATTCCTCGGCCTGTGCTTCAACAATGAGCAGAAAGGACAAATCGGCTCCACAGCGGGGGCATATAGGCTTGTCCTTGATACGCGCTCTACAGTGGGGACAACGTTCCATACTTCTAGGACTCCAGGAAAAAAATAATTTCCGTAAGCTCTTCCAGGGCCTCTTCCACCCGGGCAGTATCGTTTTCCTTACTGGCTGTGGTCAATTGTTCCACCAGGTCAACCAGATCTTCACGGTCGTCCTCAGACACCGTGTCCATGAGGTTGCGCGCCTTCTCAATCAAGGAAAGGACCTCCGCTGATATTCCAGGTTCAGACCCGGTACCATTGTCCTCGCCAACATCTTCCTCCGGCTCCTCTTCGATATCAGCTGAATCTGCACCAAAAAGCCTGTTAATCCGGTTTCTGGCTGCTGCAAGACTTTCCTCGGAATCACGGGACAAAACATTATCAATGGTAATCGATTTAGCCATACCGGTTGCCTTTTCCATTGCCTGGACCTGGAGAATTCCATCGGTATTCAGAGAAAAGGTGGCAATAATCTCACTGCCTGCCGGGCGTTGTGACAGCCCCTGTATATGGAAGCTGCCGACTTCCAGATTATCCAGGGCATGACTTGCTTCACCCTGGTACACCTTTACTTCCACATCTTTCTGGTTATCTGTAACGGTGTAGAAGACTTCGCTGCGGGTTATCGGAACCGGGGAATTTTTGGTAATCAGGGGAACAAACACATCCGTGCAATACTCGCCGTCAATATCACCTATGGCACTGGTGCCAAAGGTGTATGGCGTCACATCGACCAGAATGGACTGCACCTGCTCACCACTGAGCATGGCAGCCTGCAGGGCTGCTCCGGAGGCAACACAGAGATCCGGATCAACCTCACGGCGCGGAGGCTGGCTGAAAACCTCCTCCAGTACTTTCTGGATCCGGGGAATATTTGTAGATCCGCCAACCAACAGTACCTCATCAATATCTGAAGCGGTGAGCCCCGCATCCTTGAGCACCACATGCACGCTATCCAGGGTCTCGTCAATCAACGGCGTGATCATCTCTTCAAAGGCAGTTCGCTCAAGTTCCAGGTTGAGATTGTAAGGTCCGCCGTCATGCTCCAGCAAATACTCTTCTTCAATCTGGGCAAATGGATGAACGGAAAGCACCTTTTTCGCTTCTTCCGACGCCCGTTTGATCCTCGCCTGTGCCTGTCTGGACACATCCTGGATACCATCCTCCTGCAGCTGCTCAAGTATCCATTCTTCCACCAGGGTATCAAAATCATCTCCACCCAGTTGATTATTGCCATGACTGGCAACCACTTCGATAACCCCATCCTGAAGTTGCACCACAGAGACATCAAAGGTTCCGCCACCAAGATCATACACCAACACCCTTTTGCTGCCGACATGATTGGACTCATACACCAGGGTGGCGGCGGTGGGCTCATTGATCATCTTCACAACTTCAAGACCGGCTATTTCACCGGCCTCCCTGGTTGCCCGGCGCTGCTGATCTGAAAAAAATGCGGGAACAGTGATCACCGCACGTTCTATGCTGTGCCCCAGACATTCTTCTGCCGCCTGTTTCAGATGCCTGAGAATCATTGCCGAGATCTCCTGGGGCATATAGCGGCTGTCTCCCATCTCCACAGGATCGCTGCTGCCCATGAGCCGCTTGATGGATTTAATGGTGCGTTCAGGGTACAGTACATACTGATTCCTGGCAGCACCGCCGACCAGCAGGTTCTGCTGGTCATCGAGCCCGACATAGGATGGAAACAATTTTCCGTCCGGCCCTTCAATGACCGTGACCTTCCCGTCTTCGTAGAAAGCAACTTCTGAATTTGTGGTTCCCAGATCAATACCGAGTATTGCTGTTGTCATGCTGATGTTCCTTTTTTATTAACAATCACTTCTGCTACTCGAAGTATTCGATTCCCAATCAAAAACCCTGTTCGCTGCTCTTCGAGCACTATTCCATCCTCTTCCTTTTTCTCTGAGAGCGAGCCCACAGCCTTCATCCGATATGGATCAAAGGGCTGGTGCACCACATCCATGGCGGAAACATTCTCCTGCTCCAACAGTTGTTCGATGCGCTTGAGCAGCATGGACTGTCCCTCACGATGCCCCTGCTCCCATTTGCGGTAGCGACGTCCGACGCCCAGCAGTTTCTCAAGCCAGGTCTCCACCGGCGGAGCCTGCTGTAATCCTGATCGAACCCGATCGTACAGATCTATCATCCCCTGCACCTGTGCAGAATTTTCAGGAGAAATATCCTCCGGTACCGAAGCATCGCTTTTCTCTAACGATGCGATCAGTTCCTGCTGGCCATGGTCCAGTGCGGTAAACGCCTGGCGGAAATCATCCAGCGCACCTTTTAACTGACGCGACTCGAGGCGAACTTCATTTTTCAGTCCGGACAGCTCACGAAAAAGGCTCATCAGATCAACGCCTTCATCAGAAGAACCCGGCATATCCACCATATCCAGGTAGGTACTGAATTGTTCCTGTAATGCTGTTTTTTGGAAATTATCCATATTCGTCAATGGCTATTAAAGTGTAAATTTACGACAAAAAGTACCTACCCCGCTCTGCAACGCAGCAGCGAATTCTTCAGGTGAAGAGCTGACTGGTGCGGCCCGTTTGTCTACCAGCAGTTCAAACACGTCTGCAACTGTGGGTAACTGCCGATGAAACAAGGCATAGCTCAACCGTTTTTCTTCAGTACCGATCAATTCATAGGCGTCGAATATTTTCTGAAACATTTCAGGATGCTGTTCCGGGGGATATCGACGAACCATGCCCAGATACGCCTGCCTCACCTGCTCATCGTTACTCTGCTCAGAAATATCAAGCAGTTCATAAGGAGTCTTCATATTTCATCCCCAAAAAGATTGAGTTGGCGTCCGGTCAGGGGGGGAAGACCGGAGGTGCTCTCCTGCTTTTGCCCAGATTTGGGTTTGGCGTTCTGCCTGGGTTTCTTCTCTGGCACCGGTTTCCGGGGTTTGAACACCTCTTCCAGAAAATCTTCCATATCAAACCCGGCAAGGTTCTCCCTTTCAATGCCTATATCCATATTGTAATAATCAATACTGCGCTCTTGCAGTACATCGATAATATGATCTATGAACTCATGTTGACCAGTCTCAACCAATATATCAAACAAGTCTTCAAGCTGTAAGTTTCCCTCCAGCCCTGGAGGCCGCTTACTTTTGATAAAATCCCCGACCAGACGCCATACCTTGAATTCCAATCGCCCAGGAAATCTTTTTTCAAGGCGACGCGCACATTTGCCCAATGCAGTATCCAGCCCCAGGCTTTCCAGTGTACGGCACAGGGAAAGCCCTTCGTCAGCATTCCATTCCAGGTCGATTATTCTGGAAAAATAACGCCCCAACTGACCGCAAATTTCATGGAGAGAGCTTTGCTGATTTTCAGGGAAAGAAGATAACCAGGAAATAATACGCAGACATTCTCTCTTTTTCGGGGGATTCAGGTCTGCTGCTACCTTTTTCAGTTCACGATCAAAACGGTTCTGCACGGAGGATGGCAGTTGATACAATCTGGCTTCAAGGGATGTCAGCAACGCACCAAGCAGCATACTGCCGTTTTCTTCTTTTCCAAGACGTATATCCTCCAGTCCCTGATCATCTTTTTGCAGCAGGCGGACCATGCCGAGCCCTATTCGATTACGCCCCCGAAAACGTAGTGATTTCACCCGGGTTCCCGCAGCATGCAACTCTTTTTCAGCCAATTGCCATTTTGTCTGTTTTACCAGTTTGCGGGCATGCTCCAGATGGGATTCCACCACAAAATCCAATGCCTTGATATTAATGGGATCAATTGCAAGAACCTGTTGAGCAATCCTGGATGCCTTTTTAAAGGCTTTTCGTTCTGCAGCAGCTTTCATGGAGGCAAGCAGAATATCTACATTGTCCGGCAGATTGTGGACAGCTTCATTGAGATGATCGTAATAGGCTTTAACAGAGTTACGCTGTTTTGCTGAACGGGCCACTGCCAGCCAGGTTTCAGCATGGGAAGGATCGTATTCCAGCGACAGTTTGAGTAAAGAATATTTTCTTTGCGGTTCAAAATGATCTACTTCTGGAGGGATAGTAGCTGCCATATGCCGATAAATCATCGCCTTTTCCTTGGCGGGAAAACCACCTGCTTTTTCCCTGATTGCAAGATATTCCTCCCAAAAATCCTGGGCATAAAAACCTGCCCCATCCTGCTCTACCGTCAATGCCAGCAGACGATATTTTTCTGCCAAAGGGTACTTGCAGGCTTCCAGTTTTCGGGCACCCGATTCTCCGCAATATATAAGAAGGTTTTTTTCGAGTAGCGTATACTTTTCACGGCTGAACAAGTGTTTATTCTTCTTAACAAACCTGTAAAGCTGCTCCGGATCATCATCAGAATCGAGCAAGCTTGCCAGAGCTTGGCAGGTTTTGAGATCTACATTCCGCTGAAGAAAAAACTCCTGGCGCGCGTCTCTGGGTAATGGGCGCACCGAGGCTATGATTTCCCGTGAAGACATCTCCAGGCCCAAGTAGCTTGTTGCAAAACCGAAATAGGGGGAGTCCCGGGCAATTTTCCGAAGCAACGACTGCCCCTTCTCTGCATCGACAGCAAGCTGGGATACCCCTGCCAACAGTAGCCTGAGATCTTTAAAAGGTGAACGAAAAGAAATTTTACCCAATATTTGCTGCAGAGCACTATGCTTCTCTGCTGTAAACAAACAGACAGCTTCCTGTGCCAGGGGGTAGTCTCTGGCTACCGCGCAATCAGCATCTATCTGTTCCAGTGAAAGCTCATTGGTTAGCAGCAACGCTCCCTGTAACACGTGCATTCGCTGTATCTGTTCCACAGACAAACGATCCTGGCAATCTGAGAACAATGCGACAGCCTGGGCATACTCTCCGCTTCGGACAAGTAAATTCAGGCGTATGATATCGCCCGATTTTTCTGGAAAAAAACGAACCATATTTTCCAGAATGACAAAGGCCTCTTTAAGCATCTCCTTTTCACTGAGTTCATCGATCCTCCCGATATATGACTGTTCCAGCAAAAGGAAAAGTTCTGCGGAGTCCTCCAGATCATCGTTTTTGATGACCTGCTTGCAACAGTTTATGGCCTCCCGAAACTTAGACTGCTCAAAAAACTGTTTTCCACGATTCAACAGCTCCGGCGTGGATAGCCCTTGCAGTGAATCACTACGTTTTGAACGTACGTTTTTCTTTCTCTTTTTCGCCATGGAAATAACCGCTGAGACAAAATGGAGGGGCAGCAAGCAACAACAATTTCATCCCCACTGCCTGTTTGCCACAGTAAATGTATATCATGTTGTACACGTAAACAAAAACCCCATTGCCAAACAGGCAAAAAGGAATTCCCGGCCCGGATTTCTCACAAGCATATTTAACAGTAAATGCTAAACACCGGACATATAGCCGTAGCGAACTCCGGCAGGTGTACGGTAACAAAGCAGATGCTGTAAAATTTGCTCGCCCGCCGGAGTGATTTTTTTGAATTCCCCCTGAAAAATACTCTGCTTTTCAGGCATGTTGAGAAAAAACTTTCCATTCAACATGGTTACACAGTTATTCAAAAAGGTCATGAGAAATGCGGGATAAAGAACGTCTTGAACCAGACACCATACCTGTTCTCTATTCGGAACGCAATGCCTGAACAGGATCAAAGCGGGCGGCCTGCATGGCTGGAAACAGGCCGGAGAGGATGCCAATCCCCATGGAAAGTAGCTCTGCGAGCACAACAAAATTCCAGGGAGTGTGGACGGGCATGAGCGGAACGTATATTTTTATCAGCAGTACCAGCACAAGGGCTACCAGCAACCCGGCACCGCCGCCGATAACGGCAAGAAGTACGCCTTCTGTAAGGAACAGCAGCAGTATCTGCCGACGCCCGGCACCAAGAGCCCGCAACAGGCCAATTTCTGCAACCCGTTCCCGAACGGCAATGGTCATAACTGTAAAGATGCCGACACTACCGACCAGCAGGGAAATCCCGCCCAGAGCGCCCACTGCCACTGTCAGCATACCCAATACCGAGCCAAGGACATCCAGCATCTGTTGCTGGGTGGTAATGGTAAAGTCTTCCTGACCATGGCGGTTTACCAGGATTCTTTTCACAGCAGCGACGATCTCCTCTACCCTTGCTCCTTCCCGGTAAAGAATATCTATCTCCATCAAGCCATCGTTGTTGAACAGATCCAGTCCGCGGGAAGCAGGAATATAGACCGTATCGTCCATGTCATACCCTAGAATCTGACCCTTTGGCTCCATAATCCCGATCACCCTGCCTGAAAAATCGCCAACCTGAATGCGCTCGCCCAGAGGATTTCGATGGGGAAACAGTTCCTGCCTGGTTTTATGGCCCAGTACCACATAGGGCCTTGCGGCCCTGGGATCATCATCAGGAAGAAATCTTCCACTGCGCACGTGCATCTGAAAAGCAGTGTCCATTTCTGATCCGACACCGTACACTGTTAATCGCCGTGTTCTGCCATTGGCCTTTAATTCAGCATTTCCCTGCAACATAGGAACCACTGCACGTATTCCTGGAATACTTCGCAGGGCCTCGCCATCTTCTATAGTGAGGAGACGTTCTGAGCCCAACACCCCCAAAGGGGTCCCCATGGTCATCACTTTGCCGGGATTGATAGCTATCAGGTTGGTGCCGAACTGGGTAAATTCAGAGAGGACAAAACGATGCAGGCCTTCCCCCAGAGAAGTAAGAAGAATAACAACGGAAATGCCAATGGCAATGCCAAGCCCGGTGAGAAATGAATGTAACTTCTTATGACCGAGCGATCCGGTGATAAAACGCAGGTATTCAACAAATTCCATCTCTCCCCTCTACCTCCTGGAAAGTGCCAGGATAGGATCAAGACCGGCTGCACGGCGTGCAGGCATCAGGGAGAAGATCAGACCGGTCAGCAGTGCTGTTCCCAATGCAGCACCAATTGCCCAGAACGGAGGTGTGGCATCCAGGGCAGGATAAAGCCAGGATGCGATACGGGCTCCCGCCAAGCCGAGGGCCAGGCCGAGACACCCGCCAAAGGCTGAAAGGAGAAGCGCCTCGCTTACTATCAGCAGCATGATCTGCCCCCTGGCTGCTCCCAAAGCCTTGCATAGACCTATTTCTGCGGTGCGCTGGGATACAGACATAAGCATGACATTCATAATCAGTATACCGGCAACAGCCAGGGAAATTGAGGCAATACCGGCAACGGTCACGGTCATGACCTGGAAAATCGTGTCAAAGGTCGCAAGCACCGAATCCTGGGTAATAATGGTCACATCTTTTTCGCCATAGTGACGTTGCCTGATGGTATCCCCAATAAAAGTTTTCACCTTATCGATAGCCTCGGAATGCTGGACCTCCACCAGGATACGGAACAGACTTTCTGTGTTCAGCAGCATCTGGGCAAAGGCAACCGGTACCACGACCAATTCGTCGGTATCCATTCCCAGGGACCTGCCCTGCCCTTCAAGCACACCGATAACTCTGCAGCGGTATCCGGCCAAACGAATCTGTTCACCAAGGGGTGATTGATCAGCAAACAATTCGCGGCTGATTTTGTTGCCAATCACGCATACCGGCCTGGCCAGAGTGGCATCTCCCTCGGGCAGAAATGTTCCCCGGGACATTTGCAGATGATGTATCTTCAGAAACGATGCAGTTGACCCCAAAACAGGAACCTGCCTTTCCCTGCGCCCCCTGGCAGCGCTCATCTCACCGATATTGAGAGGAGCCACCCTCGTTACCCTGCTGTTACGGGTCAATGCCTTGGCGTCATCAAGGGTTAAATCCCTCGGCGTTCTTCCCGCAAGGGTTGAGAGAGTACCGGATGCGGTTTCCGCACGCCCGGGAATAACAATGATCAGGTTTGTTCCAAGAGATGAAAATTCATTGACTATATAACCTCGGGCACCATTGCCGATACCGGTCAGCAGGACGACAGCGGCAACCCCTATGGACATGGCAAGCAGCATCAACAATGTCCTCACACTGCCGCTGCGAAGGCTGTGCAGTCCATATGCCATAGAATTAAACAAGGTCACGGAACAACCTTATCCAGGGAGATACGTCCATCCACCACCTCAATAGTCCGTCGGGCACGGGTTCCAATGTTTTGGTCATGGGTGACAACCACCAGAGTCAACCCGTCCCTGTTCAACTCCTCCATGAGCTCCACAATTTCGTTGCCGGATTCCCTGTCAAGGTTCCCTGTGGGTTCATCGGCAAGGAGTACTGCCGGACGGGTGACAACCGCGCGGGCAATGGCAACCCGCTGTCGTTGCCCGCCGGAAAGTTCCTCTGGACGATGATGGCTGCGGGTGGCCAGACCAAAACGCTCCAGTAGAGACGAGGAGCGTTTCTGTCTTTCCGACTTCCCCACACCTGCCAGAAGCAGGGGCAACTCAATATTCTGCCTGGCTGTTAGCCTTGGAATAAGATGAAAAAACTGAAAAATGAACCCTATCTTTCTGTTACGGATAGAGGCGAGTTCTTTATCCTGGAGCCTGGTCACGTCTTTACCTTCCAGGAGATAGGTGCCGCTGTCGGGAGTATCCAGCAGTCCCATGATATTGAGCAGGGTGGATTTCCCAGATCCTGAAGGCCCCATGATCGAAAGGTACTCTCCCTGCCGAACAGTGAGGGAAACATGATCCATCGCCCGCACTTCCTGGTCACCCACGACAAAAGTCCGACAGATATCCTGCAACTGTATCATGGCATGCTGCATTAATCGCTTTCCTCGATTTCTGCGCGTACGCCATCGGCAAGCCCTTCTCTATCCACGGAAGTCACAACCAGCTCTCCGGCTGACACCCCTGAACGAATTTCCGTTTCTTTCCAGTTTGCCAGGCCTGTGGCCACCTCCTGCTTACGGAGAGTACCGCTTTCCCTGTCAAGAATGTACACATATTGACTCTGAATAACGGCCTCGGTGGGAATACGGATAACCTGTTCTCTGGAATCAACCACTATTTCGACGTCAGCGCTGTACCCTACCAGGAGATTTTTCTCCTTTGCCTGGCCGGCAAAGTCAACCTCCACATCCACTGTTCGAGCCTGTTTGGCAAGTTCCAGGACATACGGAGCGATACTGCGTACAGTTCCGGGAAAAACCGTATCCGGATATGCATCAATATGGATTCTTGTTGCCAGGCCAGGTTGAATCTGGGCAGCATCAATTTCATCAATGGGAGCTGCAACGTACAGTTTTTCCGTGTTGACAAGATCTATGGCAGGCAACGTTGCTATACCTGGAGGGGAAGGGGTGATATACTCTCCCACCTCGCCATTGACTTCAGCCACCATACCGTCAAAGGGAGCTTTGAGTATGGTACGTTCCAGCAAAGCCTCTGCAGAGGCCACACGGGCCATACTGACCAGTATCTGATCTTTGGCTGCAGAACAGGCTGCAGCCTGGGCTTCGGCATTTGAAAGTGCCTGGTCATAGGCTGATTCGGAGGTAGTCTTTTTGGCACGCAATTCTGTTAAACGCTGAGCCTGCCGTTTACTGTACGCAGCCATAAGGCAGCGCTCATGGGAGGTTGATTTGGCCACGTTTACCTGGGCACGGGCAAGCTTGAGATCTGCCTCAATGTCCTTATTCCAGATAGTCAACAGCACCTGGCCGGCTTTGACGGAATCCGCCTTGCGCACATGTAGGGATTCTATCTGGCCACCAATGGCCGGAGCCAGTTTGGCACGGTGCCTGGCCTTGATGGTACCGGCACGGGTATTGGAAACAGTTGCCTCAATGGCCCCTGCCTGGGCTGCCTGGACGAGCACCTGAACAGGATCAGGTTCTCTGGTAAGAAAACGATATCCTATCACAACGAGCAGGAGCCCCAGAAGTATAAAGATGATGATGCGCTTGTTCACGTCAGCAGAAACCTCATACAGGAATGAACCGATGTCCTGGGCAATCGTTGGAAAATTCTTCTTTGCCGCGCCCCGTACTCAGTTGGAAACGGACACGGGACATTCATGATCAATCGGCACGCAATACACCTCTTGTCCTGCTGTGTATTATTTTATTTTTTTAACCTGGAAAGCATTTTTTCAACACTGATGCGTAGCCTGTCCACGGCACTTGCCAGCGCACCGATTTCATCTTTGCTTTGAATACCTATGGGCGAATCTAAATTTTTACCCAGGCTGATTTGAACGGTCCGTTCTTCCAACATGGAAAGAGGATTGATGACATAGCGTTGAAACGTAGCCCAGATCAAGAGCATGAGTACCAGGATAACGCTGGTACCGATACCGATAAGAACCAATGCATTTTTCTGGGCAAGAGTTACCGCCTTCTGCACAGGCACATACACGATATATGCTGATGCGATATCGCCTTCCTTCCAATTGTAACCATTCTCTGTACCATAGATTTTCCGCTGCCAGGCAGGAGCATCCTGCGGATCACCGTGGCAGGTGAGACATTTCTTTTTAACAGGTATGGGCTCGGCAAGGTAGTAGTATTTCCCGTTCTCCCTGACAGTGGTTCCTGAAAGTTGCACTTTACCGGGATTGGCCTGAAAATCACGAATTATTTTAAGGTCTTCTTCATCGGCTTTATTTGTTTCCACCAGGGGATCAAGGGTTGCCTGTTTAAAAATATAATCGGTGTTCCTTTCCAGAAACTTGTCCCACACCCCCCGGGTCAAAGCAAATCCTGAAACCAGATGCGCTGGAAGCTCTTCCTGCAGGGTAGATGTATTGAGAAGTTTCTCAATATTTGGCTTCTGTTCATTTCTGAAATGCGCACGGGACGCTTCCAAAAAATTAAACACCAGCTCCCCTTTTTCCCTGGCATCGGTCAAGGCCTTATCCATACTGAACTGGTAGCTGAAAATACCAATAATCAGTATGGACATCACACTGAGCACTCCGATGAGAAATAGAAATCTAACCCGTATACTCATTCAGCACCTCTAGCAAAAGATTAACTGTAGGACATCTGCCTGGAGTAAAAAATTCATATATCATCGTCCAGGCCAAGCTCGCCAGTGAGTAGTTGCACGGCATCACAAGTTATAACAAGTATCAGAAACTCAAACATATCCTTACTGTTCCCCGTTCATTTTGTATTATAGAGAGACACAGGTTGAAATAACAAGAAATATCATTATTTCCGTAGTGGGGATTCTTTTACGAGAAAGAGATTGAGGCAATGAAAGATGGCATTTCTGAGCGTAGTTCCGATAACCAAATAACAGGACTGTTGCTCATACTAAAAAAAGGTCCGGCCACGGAAATACAATCAACAAAAAGCACCCATGGCCGGAAAATCAGGGTCGCAGAAAATAATACATATCCAAAAATTGCGTAGGATATCGGTTTGGTAACGTCATAGCGTCAATGGTTCCATACTGGCCGTATTGAGCCATTGACGCTACGACGTTACCGAGTTGAGAGACAAGCAAGATTGGGTAATTTATTTTCCCGTAACCCTAAAAGGAGACAGCATTATTGAGACATACTGAGAGCTGCGGGAAACTCAGCCGACAGACGGAGGGACTGGGTAGCCGCCCTTTTTACTGTGTTCCAGGGTGGACATGGCAGTGGCGACCATGGCCGAGACATCTGTCAGGTTGCCGGGGAGAATCATGGTATTATTTTCTTTGGCAAGCTTACCAAACTCATCAAGATACTTTTTAGCCACCTCGAGATTTGCAGCATCATGCCCTCCTGGCAGACTGAGTGCTTCAGCGACCTTGCGAATGCCTTCTGCTGTGGCCTCTGCAACCTTGAGGATTTCCTGGGCACGGCCATCGGCCTCATTGATGCGTTTCATTTTCTCACCTTCAGAAAGCGCAATGGCCTCTGCCTTCTCACCATCGGCCCGGTTGATCATGGATTGGCGCTGACCTTCAGACTTGGCAATCTCTGCACGTTTCTCTCGTTCGGCCTTCATCTGTTTTTCCATGGCTTCCAGAACTGTGCGGGGTGGCTCAATGTCTTTGATCTCGTAACGCAGGACTTTCACACCCCAGTTCTGGGCAGCCTCGTCCAGGGCATCAACCACCTGCTGATTCAGGGTTTCCCTGGCCTCAAAGGTATTATCCAGATTGATTTTACCGATGGCGGAACGGAGACTGGTCTGGGCCAACTGGGCTGCAGCAAAATGATAATCCATAATTCCATAGGCTGACTGACGTGAATTAACCACCTGCAGATACAGAACACCGTCCACTTCCAGGGTAACGTTGTCGGCTGTGATACAGGTTTGGGCACCGATATCTATAGGTTCTTCTTTCAGGCTTCGCTTGTAGGCAACCTTATCAAGAAAGGGGATCAATATATGAAATCCCGCATCAAGTGTTGTTCTGTACTTGCCAAGCCGTTCAACAACAAACTCATTCCGCTGGGGCACCACCACAGCGGTTTTAATTAAAATGACAAAAATAAGGCCAACTAAAAATATCACACCAATGAGCATTTCCATTATTCTTCTCCTTGTGCAGCAGCAGGTTTTACTTTAAGCGTCAGATCCTTCTGTTCAACAATTTCAACTACCCTCCCTTCCTCAATCTGGATATCTGCCGTGGCCTTCCAAAATGAACCACCATATTTAACCTTACCCTGAGCAGGGGGAATAATTTGTTCGGTTACTATGCCTGTACTCTTGGCACCACCCATTATTACACTATCATCCAGGTCCCTGGTTGCCCCAAGGAAAGCGTTTCGAAGATAAGAGCGCAACGCAAGGAGAGCAACAAGGGAAGAGCTAATAAAAATCAGTAACTGCATCGACAGACTCATATCAAAGAGCCAGACGCATAGCGAGGTACACCAGGCTCCGACGCCAAAGAAAAAGACTATAAACCCTGGCAGGGCCAGTTCTGTCAGGTAAAAGAAAATGCCTACCAGAAACCAGATAAGAATCGGCGACAATGAGATATCAGGCATGAACATACTCCTTGCGAGGTAAATCACATGATAATGAAAGACTTCAGTGCAACATGTTAAGGACAGCCACTAACTACTCATGGGGAAGACGGTTACGTTTAGAACTCCCCAGTATTTGTAACTGATTACAGGGTGCCTGAGGTTTGCACAAGCAGGCCGGCGCAGCGTATTAAGCCATACGTAAGCCAGGCTGATCGCGTAAATATCAGGTCCACTGTGAGCAGTTACCTCATTTAAGGGTAGCACATGAATGTCATGCTTACCAGAATGGAAACAGGCGGGACGTATTTATCTTTGCAGCACAATAAAAAAAAACGGGGCAGTGTACGTCTGCCCCGTTTGAGGGTCTCGCTGACAAGGGGGAATCAGCGATATGGGAGTGTGTATGAGACAGTGCCTGTATCAGGCACTTTTTTCCCGGCGATATGACTCTGCCAGGAGAGAAACAAAATGGACAACGTCCTCATTTTTGCCATATCGATTGGCATTGTCAAACAGCTGCATCATGCAGGCCGGACACCCTACGGAAACGGTGTCAGCCCCGGTTGCCGTAACATCCTCAGCTTTTTTCCTGCCTATTGCCGAAGAGGTATCATAGTGCGAGAGTACATAGGAACCACCGCTGCCACAGCAGGTATCAGGAGCCTTCATCTCCTTCAGGGTTATACCTGGAATGGATTTGATAATCTCGCGAGGCTCGGCAGAAACCTTCATGGATTTCTTCAAATGGCAGGAGTCGTGATAGGTTACAACCTTGTCCAACTTACCCTTAGGTTCTCTGAGCGTAATCACCTTGGTCAGAAAGGTGGAGATGTCATAGGTCCTTGTTGCCCAGTGAGCCGCTTTTGTGGCATACACAGGATCATTTGCCAGGATTTCGGTGTAATCATGCTGCCAGGCACCACCACATGATCCACAGGCAGTGATAAGATAATCACAACCCGTCTTTTCAAAGGCATCAATGTTTTTCTTGGCAAGGGCACGTACGGTTTCCACATCACCATGGACCAATACAGGAACACCGCAACAGTTCTGCTCCTTGGGAATGTGCACATCAATACTGTTGGCGGTCAGCACTTCAATTACATCCATTCCAGCATCGGGATAAATGTAGTTCAGAGAGTCACCGGTAAAAAAAGCCACCTTCATTTTGGGAGCTGCCGCACGAACGACTTCCGGCACTCGTTCACGTAAAGTTTTGACATTGAGGCTTGGCATCTTACGTTCGCCATCCATTCCTATGCCTGCTCCAAATTTTGCAAAAGGAGACCGGGGTGTAATGGATGCACCACCATCCTCTCCTTTAAACGCCAGGGGCTGCATGGCAGCGCCAATACGCATACCGGCATCAAAAAGTTTGGGATGTTTCAGGGTGGAGAAGATCATCTTCTTCAACCAGGGGAGCCCATTTTTTCTCACCAGGGCAGCTCGAAAAGCAAGCATGATACGATCAAAATTTACCTTGGTCGGACATGCTGTCATACAGGATTTACAGACCAGGCAATTAAACATCATCTGATAAACCTGGGGATCATCCAGCTCCAGTTTGCCATCAAGGACAGCCTGTGCCACGGCGATTTTCGAACGGGTAACAGACGTCTCGACCTTTTCCGCACCATACACAGGACACACGGCCATACAGTTGCCGCATTTCATGCATTTATCGAGTTCTTCGCGAACTATCGCCAACTCGTCATGGTAGGTTTTACCGGTTGTATCACCGGCGCTTGTGGTAGCCATGATTACACCTCCTGCATGGGAACCATTTTGCCGGGGTTGAGAACATTCTCAGGATCCAGAGACAACTTGATGTTGCGCATCAGGTTCGTACCGCTTTTGCCCAGCTCATCTTCCAGATATTTCATTTTGGCGATACCGATGCCATGCTCACCGGAAAGGGTGCCGCCATAGTTCAGGGCAGCCTTGAAAATCTCATCTACGGCCTTGTGTACACGGCTGATTTCGTCCTCATCATACTTGTCGCAGAGAATGGTGGGATGCAGATTGCCATCTCCGGCATGGCCGAAAGTTCCGAGGGTAAGATCATATTTTTTGCCAATCTCTTCACAGGCAACCAGCATGTCAGTGATGTGGCTTCTCGGTACAGTGGCGTCTTCAAGAACAACGGTATTGTTCAAAGAAGCAAGGGCGGGCAGTGCGTTTCGGCGTGCTGTCCACAGCTGGTCGCGCTCCTGATCGGTGTTTGCCGCCTGCAGGTCACCATTGTTCTCGGTAACGACCTTCATGACAGCCTCAGCCTCGTTCACCACCACATCCTCGGAATTACCATCCACTTCGATCAGCAGCAGAGCCTTGGCATCAGTCGGCAAACCGATTTTAGCAAAATCTTCAACGGTTTTGATGGTCATCTGGTCCATGATTTCCAGGGTCGCAGGGATAACCTGTGCGGCGATGATTCCTGCAACTGCGTTTCCAGCATCGGCAATGGTTTTAAAAATTCCCATCATGGTACGACGGTATTTAGGGGCGGGAATCAATTTTGCAGTCAGTTCGGTAATGATACCAAGGGTTCCTTCGGAACCGACAAAAAGATTGGAGAAATCATAGGCCGTTACATTCTTAACGGTCTTGCCGCCAAAACGAACTTTATCGCCATTGGCCAGCACGACTTCCATACCCATAATATAGTTTTTGGTTACGCCGTATTTCAGGCCACGAAGCCCACCGGAATTCTCAGCAGCAGAACCACCCATGGTTGCAGTGGCAACCGTACCAGGATCAGGAGGATAGATAAGACCATGCTCAGCCACTGCGCTGTTCAGCGCATTAATGACCACTCCGGGTTGAACTCTTGCGGTAAGATTTGCAGCATCTATTTCCAGAATCTGGTTCATTTTCTGAAAAGAGAGCACAATGCCTTTTTTAAGAGGGATGGTTCCACCGCTCAGGTTGGTACCTGCGCCGCGGGGATATATGGAAATTTTATTTTCCCTTGCAAGGTTAACAATCTGCTGAACCATTTCACTGCTGGTTGGAAGCACAACCACGTCCGGTGTCTGGTTTGGCATATCTGCAGTTGCATCGTAGCTATAGGCCACCATATCAGCCTTGCTGGTTAAAACATTTTCTTTTCCGGCCAAGGCCTCAAGTTGCTCAATAATCTTCTGGTCAAGCATTAGATACTCCTATGGGGCATGTTCTTTCCACTTTGCGATGTTGTGCAGATTGCCTCTCCGCTTCCTGCCCAACTGTCTCGGTCATCTTGTCATACCAATTACTACTTAGAAAAAAGTATGTCAAATAAAAAAGAGCGGAAAAAAACAGATTTTCCCTATTTTAGGCTATTTCTGACAGAACAGGGCAATGGGGATTAAAAGAGAAGTAAAGAAAAAAACAGAGAGGGCTTGAGAATGATTCCCAAAAACAACAACATATGTTTAGCGGGAAGCGCATGAGAACCGCAACACGCTACGAACATCAGCCTGTTGCAGTTCTCATACGCCTAAAAAAGAAGTACTTCAGGAAAGGGGAAAACGTCTACTTGGGCAATTCAGCAACATAGGCTGCGCTTCGCTGCTCTGCAAAAGTCAGGTGCTTCATCATCTCATCGCGGGCGACTTCTGGATCTTTGGCACGTATTGCAGCAACAATTTTGGAGTGATGGCGAAAAAGAAGCTGGTGGTCGTCTCCTGTAAGATATACAGCACGCCAGACTCCACGCTGAAACTCTTTCATGGCATCAAACAGGCTTTGCATGAGATGGAGCCAGATAATATTATGGGTCGCCTGCGCTATCAGAATGTGCAGATTGGCATCAAGATCCTCAAGAGGCTTCCCTTCCTGCAGGTTCTCCTCCATTTTTCTGATAATATCTTCCATGCGCCTGACATCATCAGGCAAAGCTCGCTGGGCGGCATAATAGGCTGTCCAGGTCTCCATACACTTGCGTACCTCAACCACTTCGAGGGCACGATCTTTCTGATCACGGATAAGTTCGCTTAAAGAGTTACCATGTTCTGAATCAACCAGCGACTGAACCACCGTCCCCCCACCCTGATAGGACATTACCAATCCTGCGGAGGATAAAATATTCAAGGCCTCACGAACAGAAGGCCTTGAAACACCAAACATTTCAGCAAGCTCTCTTTCAGGGGGCAATTTATCGCCAGGGGTGAAATCACCGTTGAGAATCGATTCCCGAATTTGCTCAGCAATCTGGGTCGATACTTTTTTAGGTTTTATAGGTTTGAATCTCATTGGCTCTGTTACACGCGTTATATGTGACTGTTGAATCTCTACTTTTACCTCAAGGAAGGGGTAAATGCAACCAAATGTCATTGTGCAGCAAAGGCTTCTCTGCCTGTCATCTCTCCTGGCAGCAAGATCCAACCTACCATTTTCAGAATAGCTGACATAAAAAGAGCCTCCCAGGGAAACTCCTCGGGAGGCTCTTGGTAAAGGTATCCGGCACGATCTCAGGTAGACTTACAGACCTCTTCCTTTGTCATCACGCTTACTACCTCAAGCAACACGCTGTAACTCAATACACTCCTGGATACAGCACATAGATAAACACACAGCCTATTGCACCGGCAATCAAACCGTAAACCAGTAACGGCAACGAGTTACGGCGAATCAGCATACCCTCCATACCGGCAAGGCCAACGGTAGCTGAAGCTGCAACGATGTTATGGATACACACCATGTTCCCCATGGCTCCACCAACAGCCTGCAGAGCAACAACAATCTGATGAGAAATACTCAGGTTGGTTGCAGTTGCATACTGAAACTCTGCAAACAGCAGGTCAGATACGGTATTGGAACCGGTAATAAAAGAACCGAGCGCACCAACAAAAGATGCAAACATCGGCCAGGTATGACCAGCAAGGGCACCAGCTGTTTCAGCCATGGACAGAGGCATTGAAGGCATATTGATGCCGTTGTGTGCAGACTGTTTAAAGATTTCAACCATGGCAACCGCGAAGAACAGAGCAATGGCAGGATTTTTCATACGGATGATGGAATCTTTCCATGCCTCCTTAACCTTAGCAGGCTTCATGCCATGAATGAAGATAGTAAGAATAGCAACCAGCATGAAAGGAATGGTTCCCGGCAGATAGAGCGGCTTCATGGAGAAGTTGACAGATTCATAGCCAAGAATATGCGGGATGGTGAATTTAATGTCGTTGAGCATAGCTTTCAAAGGCAGGAAATTCACCCTGGTCAGTACCAGGATAAGCCCGATAAGGATATATGGAGTCCATGCACGGAACTGACTCATATGCGCTTTGAACTCAGCTTTTTCATCAGTGGCGATCTCGCCGGTCCAGTCTTCCTCCCAGGTGGATTGTGGACCAAAGTCCCAGGTGGTCTTGGGAAGGAGAAAGCCTTTCTTCGCTGCTGCAATCACCAGCGCAGTACCGACAAGGCCACCGATCAGGCTTGGGAACTCCTCACCGATAAGAAATGCCACTGCAGTATAGGGAATAGCAAAACAGGTAGAAGCAAAAAGAGAGAACTTCCATGCGCCAAGCCCTTCGGTCCAGGATTTGTTCTGACCGAAGAAACGGGTCAACATCATGTTCACGAACAGAGGCAACAGGAAGATCATGGGCAGGTGCAACAAAGTGGACCACTGTCCCACAGCTTTTAGAAATTCGGCAAAGGTGGTGATATCACCAGCCTGTCCGGCTGCAATGGCAGCTTCAACAGGTGTTTTCAGGTTTTTCAACCCAAACCAGACCGGTGTACCAACAGCACCAAAGGTTACCGGGAAGGAGTTGAGGATTAAGCAGACCATTGCAGCTGCAAGCGCTGGAAAGCCCAGACTGAGGAGCAATGGTGCGGCAATGGCTGCAGGGGTACCGAATCCTGCAGCACCCTCGAGGAATGCGGCAAACACGGTAGCAATGATGATAACCTGCACACGACGGTCACGGCTGATGCCGTAGAAGCCGTGATTAATGGTTTCCATACCACCACTGTCACGCAGGGTATGCAGAATCAAAATTGCGCCAAAAACAATGATTAACACGTTAACGGCTCCACCAAACCCACTCAGGGTGGAAGCCGCGACAAAACCAATGTCCATTTTCCAAACATACACGCCTGCAACGGCTGTAACCAACCAGGCCAAAGGCATTGCACGCGTAGCTGGCCAACGTAAACCGACCATAAGCACCAACGCCAGCATAATTGGCAACAGCGCAACCGCAGCTAATAGTTCAAGAGGCATCTTGTAATCTCCTTCCTCCATGAGGATGTCTGCTTATCTACAACTGCGAACCCGCTGTTGTAGCGGCAAGAACTTTGTTTTTAAACAGCCATCACCTCGGCACAACGCCGACAGTAAAGCGATCAGGCTGCCCTGCAGCGTTCTCACGTTGCATCACACCTGCTCCTGACACAGGCACAAACAACGTCTGCAGAACCACTTACGACTCACTCATTGTGACAAACTGTTTGTTACGACACACCAGGTACAATCTTTAGTCCTTCTAGAAGCAACTCAGTAAACCAATTTGATCAAATTGGTAATACCAGTTATTATACTCTCAGCAACTTGTCAATGTTTTTTTACATAAACCCGCAAAAAGCATGTTGACAAGCAGCGATAGAATAAAATATGGTTACATTGAATTTGGCTTTACAAATTCATTTACAGTTGTATTACTATGTACCATCTCGTTAACTGGCAGCGCTGCAGACTGACAACTTTCTGCCTGCCATTCAATACAGGTGGCAAGGAGGGTCAATGTACGATCAATTTCGAACCAAGGCTGAAGGGGTCAGCGCTGAAGTTCACCGATTTCAAACACAGACAGAGGCAATGGATTTCATCCTGGAATTCATGAAACAGGAAAACGTATCAGACACACCAAACCAGTATGCGGTCTGGGCTCAATGTCCTTTTCTGGAACAGGCTGACAAAGGGAAAGTGTCTGATGTCAACGGATTATATTTTGACATCAACCGGGAACGTGCCAATCAGGCCCGTGTTGGTATCAGCCAGGTCGACTGGGCCCTGGCAGACACGGGTACCCTGGTTCAGGATGCCTCAGCTATAGACAAAAGGTTGGTTTCCACCCTGCCTTCAATCCATATCGCCCTGCTGCCTTCTTCGGCAGTGCTTCCTGACATGGCCTCATGGCTGTCCTGCGTCAATCCCAAGAATACCGGTTACATCTCCATGATTACAGGTCCCAGCCGAACAGCTGATATCGAAAGAGTATTGACTATTGGTGTTCATGGTCCTGAGCGACTTGTTATCGTATGTGTTGATGAGCTTGGAGGAGATAACTGATGCAGCAGGAATTCAAACAATCCATAGACAAGGCAATTCACAACAAAAACCTGACTGGAGCTTTGGGAAAATTCTCCGAGGCATACAAGGTTAACAGAGCCAAAGCCTATGAAGGAATAGACTTTGAAGCATTGCGCAGCACCATTGCCGAGCGCAAGGGATATGCGGCAGCTCATGTTGATGAGCTGTGTGCAACCTTTAAGAAAAACGCAGAAGCTAATGGAGCCAAGGTTTTTCAGACCAAAGATCCCGCTGCAGTAAGAGACTACATTCTCCAGGTTGCCAAAGAAAATAACGTTAAAACCGTGGTCAAGTCCAAATCCATGGCCACAGAGGAGATCCACCTCAATCCTTTCCTGGAAAAAGAAGGAATTGACGTTGGAGAAACAGACCTGGGCGAATGGATCATCCAGCTGGCAGGCCAGACACCTTCACATATGGTTATGCCGGCCATTCATCTCACCAAGGAAGAAGTCTCTGATCTGTTCAGTAAAGAAATAGACGAGCGGCTGACTTCAGATATTCCACGACTGGTCAAAGTAGCCAGAGAGCAGCTGCGTGAAAAATTTCTCCAGGCAGACATGGGCATTTCCGGAGCCAACATTGCCGTTGCAGAAACAGGCTCCATAGTCATTGTGACCAATGAAGGAAACGCCAGACTGGTTACTTCTCTGCCCAAGATTCATATCGCTGTTGTAGGTATCGAAAAGCTGGTTGAAAGCTTTTCAGATATTGTTCCCATTCTCAGAGCACTGCCAAGAAGCGCCACTGCCCAGCTGTTGACCAGTTATGTCACCATGATCAGCGGGCAGACACCCAATGAAGAGGGCAGCATGAAAAACCTGCACATTGTCCTGATGGATAACCGACGCACAGAGATGGCAAGCGATCCGGTCTTCAAAGAGGCGATGCAATGTATTCGTTGTGCATCCTGCCTCAATGTGTGCCCGATTTTCCGTCTGGTGGGTGGTCACGTATTCGGCAAGGTGTATACCGGCGGTATCGGCACCATCCTGACAGCCTGGTATGACGAGATGAAAAGCTCTGAAGATATCCAGGGCCTATGCATCCAGTGCGGTGCCTGCAAAGACGTCTGCCCAGGAAAAATCGACATTCCAGGCCTGATCATGGAAATCCGCCGCAGACTGGTTAAGGAACAAGGCATTCCCATGCTGCAGAAATCCATCTTTGCGGTGGTGAATAACCGGCGTCTCTTCCACAGCATGCTCAGAGCCGCTTCCGTTGCAGGCAAACCTTTTACCAAAGGAAAATTCATCCGTCATCTGCCCCTTTTCCTTGCAGATCTGACCGATGGCAGAAGCCTGCCAGCCATTGCACCAAAACCTTTCAGGGATGTATTTCAAAAGATCAAACAACCCAGCCTGCCGGAAAAAGCTGTTTTCTATGCCGGCTGCCTGATTGATTTTGCCTATCCGGAAATGGGTACCGCCATTGTTGAGATCCTCAATAAAGCGGGCATCGAGGTGGTTTTCCCTGAAAAACAGACCTGCTGTGGAGCTCCTGCAAGATATAACGGCGCCTATGAAGTTGCTGCTAAAAATGCAGAGGACAACATCGAGGCATTGCTTGAACAAAGCGATGCAACCTATGTCATCTCTGCCTGTCCGACCTGCACAGTGGCCCTGGATCATGAGTTTATCCAGACCTTTGAGTCCATAGGCAAGACAGAAAATGTGCCACGGGCCAAGGAACTTGCCGCAAAAACCATCGACTTTTCAACCCTGGTGAAGAAGCTGGTGGATGAAGGACGGCTCACACTGAAAGAGGGGCAGCAACTCGGTAAAATTACCTACCATGATTCCTGTCATTTGAAACGTACCCTCAAGGCAGATCAGCCGCCACGTGAGCTGCTGACCAAAGCCGGGTATGAAATGGAGGAGATGTTTGAGTGTGATACCTGCTGTGGTATGGGAGGATCCTATTCTCTCAAACTTCCGGAAATTTCCGGCTCAATCCTCACCCGTAAATTGACAAACATCAAAAATACCGGTGCACCTCTTGTTGCCATGGACTGTCCGGGCTGTGTTATGCAGATCCGTGGAGGCATGGATCAGGACGGCAGCGATATAGCTGTTTGTCATACAGCGGAACTCATTGCCAAACGACTCAAGGATGATTAATGAGGTAAGCGGTATATAACTTGAAGCGTACAGAACAGTTCCCATCCCCCACCCCCCCCTTGGGAGCTGTTTTGTACCTTCTTTCTCATAACACCGAAATCATGAATCAGAAGACACTCTGCCTCCATCCAAACTATTGGCATGTTCGAGGCTAAACAGCATGTTCATCAACACCATGACACATATTCACCCCGAGTGATAATGAAGTTCTCATGAAGTGCAGCCCTGCCTCCACAATGAAACCGAGCAAACCCTATTTCAACACTTCATGAGCAGTGTGGAGCTGTCACCCGAATACTGCATATCGGATGGTGGAGACTTCAGTATGCCAATGCCTGTCTGTAGCCAGACTGTTCGAGCAGATACTATATATCGTTCATACATATTTACTTATTAACCCATTATTACATCGTATTACGTTGGTCCCATGTCTAAAAATCTTTATATCACGGCTACTGAAGAACGAAGCGGAAAATCGGTAATTGTCCTGGGGGTTATGCAAATGATCCTCAAGGAAATAGGACATATCGCCTTTTTCCGTCCAATCATCAACGACACCGAGGTCGGCGAGGTCGATCCCGACCTTTACCTGATTCTGAAATACTTCAACCTTGATGTCTCTTACGAGACAGCCCACGCCTACACCCTCAGCGAAGCCAGGCAGCTCATCACTTCCGGCCAGGAAGAGATCCTCTTTGAAAACATTCTTAAAAAATACAAACAGCTGGAGAGCAGCTACGATTTCGTTCTCTGCGAGGGTACGGATTTCCGTGGCAAAGACGCGGGATTTGAGTTCGATCTGAACGCTGATATTGCAGCAAACCTGGGTGCCCCTATTCTGCTGGTATCCTCAGGGAGAGACAAAAACACCGATGAGGTCTGCACCAATGTGACCCTGACCCTGGATGCACTGGAAGAAAAGGGAGTGGATATTACAGCTTGCGTGATAAACCGCGCACCTGAGAATTTTGAAAGCGACATGCAAAGCAGTAAAGAATGTCGCGAACAGATGACACGTCCTTTCCCGATGTATGCCATCCCTGAAAACAAGACCCTGAACAACCCGACCATGGATGACGTGCGGCGCTATCTGGAAGCAGAGGTGCTTATCGGCGAACTGGGAGCCTTGAACCAGGTAGACAACTATGTGGTCGCAGCCATGCAGATCAGCAATTTCCTTGATTATATCAAAGAAGGGAGCCTTGTTATCACCCCTGGCGACCGTTCGGATATCATCATTTCAAGTCTTGCCAGCCGGGTTTCATCAGCTTTCCCCAACATTTCAGGTATATTGATCACCGGTGGCCTGAAAGTCAGCGAAAATGTGCAGCTACTTATTCAGGGTTGGACCGGTATTCCCCTTCCTGTACTCACTGTTCCAACGCACACCTATGACACTGTCCAGAAAGTTAATGAAATGTACGGTCGTCTGGAGCCAACCGATTCCAAACGCATAGCGACAGCCCTTGGCTGGTTCTCCAACCACGTGGATGTCCCTGAGCTGACAAAACGGGTAGTGGCTCAGAAATCCATGAAAATGACCCCCCGAATGTTTGAATTCTCCCTGATCGAAAAAGCGGCCAGAAAAAAACAGCATATCGTACTTCCAGAAGGAACAGGGGAACGTATTCTCTCTGCAACTGATATTATTCTGCGCCGTGGAATTGCCGAGATCACCCTGCTGGGAAAAGAGGAAGATATTCTGGCCAAGGCGACCAAGCTCGGACTCAATATTGATGCTGCCAACATCATTGATCCTGGTGTATCAAGCTATTATGACGAGTTTGTGGAAACCTATTTCGAACTCCGCAAACAACGCGGTATTGTCATGGACGTGGCCCGTGACCGCATGTGCGACCCCACATATTTCGGCACCATGATGGTACACAAGGGCATGGCTGACGGCATGGTTTCCGGTTCCATCACCACCACTGCGGCAACCATCCGTCCCGCTTTTGAGTTTGTGAAAACAAAACCTGGGGTATCCGTTGTTTCCTCCATCTTCATCATGTGTCTCCAGTCTAAAGTACTGGCCTTCGGAGATTGCGCCGTTGTACCTAACCCAAATGCCCAGCAACTGGCGGAGATTGCCCTCAGCTCTGCAGAAACCGCGCAAATCTACAACATCGAACCGCGCATTGCCATGCTCAGTTATTCCACAGGCAAATCCGGATCCGGCCAGGATGTTGAAAAGGTTGTGGAGGCCACAGCCATAGCCAAACAGCTGATGCAGGAAAGAGGACTCGATTTTCCCATTGAAGGCCCCCTGCAATATGATGCTGCTTTTGATAAAGAGGTTGCCAGCTTTAAAATGCCAGGTTCAGAAGTGGCAGGCAATGCTACCGTTTTCATCTTCCCGGATCTCAACACAGGCAATAACACCTACAAAGCCGTACAGAGGGCTGCGCGGGCCGTGGCCATGGGTCCGGTTCTCCAGGGCCTGAATAAACCGGTTAATGATTTGTCCAGAGGATGTACGGTTCAGGATATCGTTGACACCGTTGCCCTGACAGCAATACAGGCCCAGAATGCAAAAGGCCTGAAGTAGTTTCCAGAGTATTACAACAGGACGGGTTGACGACAATCCGTCCTGTTTCCCCTTCCCTTCTCCCTCATACCACCTGCTACTGCCAGCCATCTCCTGCCCGGCAGACTTCAGACAGGCAGGCTGATACCAGATTGGCTTGACTTCCCGGGAAACCGTGTGTAAAAATACGCGGCATGAAAACCTGCTAACCCCATAGCTGCAAACAGCAGCCCTCAATTGAGGAACGTGCAATTTTTACCCCACGAACCTCAACGTATCGTGTGCGTTCTGCACAAACAGTATATTTGCGTCATTCTACTAACAAATGAGGTTTTCATGAAACTCAACGATTATATTACATTCGCCTCTCGCCCGTCGGTTTATGCCCCCGGAACATCCACCATGTGGGATGATGAATACATCTCCAAACAACTCCTGGCTGTTCATCTTAATCCCGATATCGACCTTGCCAGCAGAAAACCGTCTACGATCATCTCCACCCTGCAATGGCTGGAAAAAATTGTTCTCAAAGCGGGTTCGGCAATACTTGATCTTGGCTGCGGTCCGGGACTATATACTGAATATCTTGCTGAACAGGGTTATAACGTCACCGGTGTGGACATCTCAGCTCATTCCATCGGGTATGCACAAGAGTCGGCGCAAAAGAAAGGGCTTGGCATAACCTATCGAACCATGGATTATTTGGATTTGAAGGACAGGGATGCCTTTGACCTCATTCTCATGATATTCACCGACTTCGGTGTATTGGTGCCTAAAGCCCGGGAAAAGGTGCTTGCCAATATCTACAGAGCCCTTAAACCTGGGGGAGTCTTCTGTTTCGACTTTCTTAACGACTCCTTCCCCATCGCCGAAGAGGGAAATCGCGAGTGGGAAATCTGTAACGGGGATTTCTGGAAAAAAGGGCCCTATCTCCTCTTGCAGGAAAAGCAGTTTTACCCGGAACAAAATGTGTGTCTCAGCCAACATATCGTTGTCGAAGATAATGGGGAAACGAGTATTTACCGCTTTTGGACCCATGCATTCAAGCACCATCACATACGGGAGTTGGTTGAAAAACATGGCTTCACCGGCTGTGATTTCCATGAAAACATTCTTCCCAACTGCCAGTTCTACAGTTCAGATGATATAAGTTTCTGCCTTGCTGTCAAACAAGAACGCACAGGCAAATGAGGAACGAAACGTAGAAAAAGACCCTGGCCAGGCATAGCCTGTAGCTCACAGTGTGCATGAGTGCACGCACAACGATATGGCTATCGCCCACATGATAATGCAAATGATGCTGTCAAAAAACCTCCAGGCCCGTGGTTTACTGAAAACAGGTGCCAGTAACTGGCCCCCCAGACTCAGACTGACGAACCATACCATTGAGGCAAAAACAGCACCAGCGCAAAAGGCTATACGCCCCTGTCCATATAATTTGCTGCTCACACTGCCTAAAAGGACAACCGTATCAAGGTAAAAATGAGGGTTAAGGAGCGTAACAGCCAGGGTAGTGGTGATAGCGGTTATTACCGAAAGTTTTACAGTATCCTCTGTGTTGAGAGTTCCTCCTTTCAGCGCTGAACGAAGAGATCGCAAACCATACAGGAACAGGAATCCGGCACCGCCCCACGTTGCCAGTTGCGATAGCCATTGGCTACGGGCGATGCTGGTTCCAAGCCCCATGACTCCGGCAGAGATAAAAATTGCATCACAGATAATACAAATGCCTGCTATCAGCAAATGGTGGTTCTTTTTGACTCCCTGCGACAGAACAAAGGCATTCTGGGCACCAATTGCCACAATTAAACTACCTCCGGTCGCAAACCCTTGTAAAAATGGCGTAAACATACTTTTTCCTCTATGAAAATTTTCTTGTCGGAAAAATAGAATAGAGGGGGTAAAAAGTAAAATTAATTATTTTAATTACAGATTAGCCACCCTAATAGACATAGTATGCTTGATTATAAACTTGTAGAAGCCCTGGCCATGGTGGTCCGAGAAGAAGGTTTTGATAAAGCTGCTCACGCCTTGCACATCACCCAGTCCGCGGTATCCCAACGTGTAAAATTACTGGAGGAAATCACCGGCCAGGTGTTGATAACACGAACAAGCCCACCGCAAACGACAACTGCCGGGCAGGCATTTCTCAAGCACTATCTCAAGGTCAAACAGCTTGAAGACGATCTGAAAGGAGAAATGCAGCAGACGGGCGGCACCGAATTTTCTTCAGTGGCAGTGGGCGTTAACGCCGACAGTCTTTCGCTCTGGTTTGTAGATGCCATGTATCCTTTTTTAAAGCAGGAGCGGGTATTGCTGGACATTCGTGTCAACGACCAGGAGCAAACGCACCAGCTATTGAAAGACGGGGAAGTCATGGCTTGCATCAGTACCCAGGAGCAGCCTGTTCAAGGGTGCCGAAGTGAATATCTCGGGTGTATGGACTATCGCCTGGTGGCTGCACCGGATTTTGCACGCCAATGGTTTCCCCATGGATTTACCCTCAAAGAAGCGCACCATGCTCCGGCTGTAATTTTTGATAAATACGATGCCCTACATCACAAGTATCTCAAAAAATGTTGTAAAGAGACGCCTGTTGCATTCCCTGCGCACTATGTTCCTTCGGTGGAAAAATTTGCCGATTTCGTCCTGAAGGGGCTCGCCTATGGTATGTTGCCGGATAAACAGATTGAAACGCTTCTCGCTGCTGACAAGCTAATAGATCTGTCACCTGGAATGGCGTTGCCGGTGAAACTCTACTGGCACTGCTGGAATCTCAAATCAGAGTTACTGGTAAAGCTCACCCGGCATCTTCTCACCACGAGCAAAGCCCTGCTGAAGAAGTAACCCGCAGCCAGGTTGTCAGATTGAGGCCTGACTGTACATGGACAATGTACACAAGTTTTTCGTTATGTGAAAAAACTTCACCACAGACATTTACTTGATATTCTGGCAAGACAAGTAAACATCACATAGCCATTGAACCATGCCGATCATGTATGGGTTGCGGAAAATAATACATATCCAAAAATTGCATAGGATATCGACGTTACCGAATTGAGAGACAAGCAAGATTGGATACTTTATTTATTCCGCGACCCTCAACTCAAACACGAGTGAGTTACATAAAAAGGTTTCGTAAGGCATGACGACGGGGTAAAATGAAAACCGATCAGCCTTTCTTCAGTAGATTTTCCCCCTTGGGTTACCCCTGCTGGAAAAGCTATTCATATCCTTTCGTATACGCGTTTGCATCCATGCCGACCCGCAAACCGGCAAAACCATAGGAACTGCATATGTTCGGCATTCACGATATCGGCCTGTTCATCATCTCCGGCCTCTTGCTCAATATCATTCCCGGCCAGGATGTGGCCTTTATCGTAAGCCGCAGCGCAGCTCTTGGCTGGAAATCAGGATTCCTGGCCGTATTTGGTATCAGCGCGGGATGCCTGGTCCATGTGAGTTGCGCCTCCCTTGGGCTGTCTGCCATTCTTGCCACCTCGGCCACCGCATTCACACTGGTCAAACTTATCGGGGCGGCATACCTCTTCTGGCTAGGGTTCTCCATGCTGCGCTCCAGTCCAGACGACATCAAAAAACATGTGGCGCAGCCTAATAATGCGGCCTGGAAAGTTTTTTCCCTTGGATTTCTCAACAATGCCCTTAATCCCAAAGTCGCCCTTTTTTTTCTCGCCTTTCTTCCCCAGTTTGTGGATCCGTTTTCGCACACGAAACCACTTGCATTTCTCGTGCTTGGCATCATCTTTACAGTCAATGGCATCCTGGTAAATTTCTGCTGGGCCTGGTCTGCTGTCAGCGTTGCGTCTTTATTCAAAAAACAAGGCCGATACACCAGATTGAGTAAACGTTTTGCCGGAGCCCTTTTCATTGCCCTCGGCATCCGCCTGGCCATGGATGATGCCGTCAATCCGAATTTCTGATGAGGATCGCGGAAAAATAAATTTTCATATATCCAACTATTGAGGAAATCGCAGACTTGGGAGATATCTACAGGCACAGGCGGCCATGATCCGCACAGACCCTACAATCTCTGTTTGCTTATATTCACAGAGTTTTCGCAGTATTTTCCAGATCCCTATTTTTAGGTTCCGTAGGCTCATTTTCTCCCATTCTTAGGTATCCATACGATATGGCATTTGCATTCCAAAACTGTTGGTCTAACGTCTTTTTCATCAGGTGCTCCTTCTTGGATCGGCCACGATCTCGGTTTCGTGCCAGCTCCCCCCAGAAGTCGCATTTTTACATACAACAGCATAGCTTTAGCCATTCTCCCCAGCATAACTGGGGAATTAGCCTGGATTTATTTTTTACCAGAAAAAAATGATGGGGAAACGCATTGCACTCCTGGTGACAAAATTGACGTTCAGCCACAGATTCCGTTCTTCGTTCACCACATTGCATTTCACACCTCTTCCAGTATCCGGCCACTTGCAGCTCGCAGGCTCTCCAGCTGCTGCAGATAGTTGATTCGGCTGATGGCCACTGCAGCAGAAACCGAAACCAGATCGCTCTGGGCTTCGTTGAGCCGTGTCAGGGTTGTTGCCCCAGCCCTGTAAGAGCGTTCAACATGATCGCGAATTTTTTGAACAAGCATCAGGGTGTAGCATTCACGCTGATAGACCGCACGTGAAGACTCAGCCTTGACCAGCGCCTCCTGTAGTGCAGCCTTTATCTCCAGTATTTTTTGCTGTTTTTGTTTTTGCAGCTGCAACAGCCCGGCATCTGCTGCCTGTATCCTGGCAGATCGCTTTCCGCCGCTGAAAATATCCCAGCTCAGTCTGAGCCCCACGGTACTGCCATGCTCGTCCTGGTCAATGGAGCCATAATTGTTGTATTTATCATAATCATAACTGCTATGGGCTGTAATTTTGGGATAGTAGCTGCCACGAATATTGTGTTTATCCTGGGTCAACGCCTCACTTTGAGCGGCTAATGCCTGCAAATCCGGCCTGTGCTGCAGGGCATAGTTCAACTCATCGGCAAGTTCCGGTAATTGTGCCAATGTCTGTATGGGCTTGCCAACTTCCGGATACATGTCCTTGGGAAGTTCTGATCCCGGCAGGGCGAGCAGTTTGGCAAGCATGATACAGACCGCAGATAACTCCTGCCTGGCCTTTAAAAAATGATTTTCCGCCTGGAGGGATTTGACAGAAAAATTCAGATATTCGGCTTCCGGAATATCTCCGGCCAGGAAGCGTTTTTCAGCATCATGTTCAAGGTTACGATTAAAGAGCGCATTTTGACGGGCAATCTGCATGGCCTCGGCAGCCAGTTGCGCCTGGTAATACGTACCGGCAACGGACTCGGCAAGCAGACGACGGGCTTCATTACTCAGCTCCTGAGCAGACAAAACTCTCGCTTTTGCCGCAAGGATGGAAGCGCGCCTGCTAAAGCCGTCAAAAAGCAGCCAGTTGACCTGTATCCCGGCATTGAAATGGTTGGAACTCTCATCCATCCGCTTCTCCGGCTTCCAGTCAGGACGCGTGGACCAGTTCTGCCAATCCTGACCGGCATGGACAGACATGGTCGGCCACCAATCAGCTTGTTTTTGTCTGGCAATTGCCTGGGCCTCTTCGATTCGGGCAAGCATTTCCTCAACCACAGGTGATGCCTCAAGGGCAATCTGCTGGGCGTGGATTAAGGTTAACTGTCCATAGGGAATATCCATAGACAGAACTTCCGGTTTATTCGCCGCGGCTGGGGCCGCCTTGAGCGTAATTACTTGAAATAAAACTATGCATACAGCCAGTATTGGCATGATATTGTGCTTTACGCTTTTCATTGATTTACCTAAGAACATTTTTCGTAACTGGTCGCAGGTGCTTCAAATTTGTGCAAGCACGGTTTTTCGCAGGTAAGCGAAGACTCCGGTAAGCTATCTATGCGAGAAACCGCGATCGTGCAAAGATGTCTGTGATCAGTTACCATTTTTCTATTTGCTTTTGAAAGACAACGAGATTGGTATAGCCAAGGTCTGTGATACTCATCAATGAAAACTTCCAACTCAAAAAAGCTTCAGTAACCTGCTCTGCAGACAAGCGCTGTTTCAGGGGTGGCCCAAAAAGTGTTTCTTCTTTTTTCAGTTCGAGAACCGCAACCCGTCCGCCGGGACAAACAATCCGCCTGAGCTCCTTGCCAAGACCAAGATCCAGAATATTGAGGGTTGTGGCGTGAAGTACAGTAAACAACAGGCAGATTGAAGCTTCATTATCGGACAACGGCAGTTGTTTTCTGATGTCTGCGGTCAGGGGGAACAGATTTACCAGCCCCTGTTCACTTGCCCGTTCCTTCAGGCTGTCGGTATAGGTGCTCCAATAATCGAGCGCATAAACCCTCCCCCTGGCACCAACCACTTCCGCTGCCCGAAAGCTGTAATCGCCTCGTCCGCAGCCAATATCCACGACCACCTCATCCGGTTGCAGCTCAAGCGCTGCAAATACCTGTTCGGCATCCTGTATCTGATAACTTGTCGGCCCACTGCCCTTGTGTTGTCTCTTACATGGCGGGGGCTGAATACCGGTATCACTTATAAGACTCATTGTATTTCTCCTTCTTGGGGACGACGAACTGCAAAAAGGATGCTGAAAAAAACCGGAACCACAAACAGGGTGAGCACCGTGGCAAAACTAAGGCCTCCCATGATGGTCGCTGCCATGGGGCTGAAAAAAGCGTCACCAAGAAGAGGGATCATGCCCAAAACAGTAGTAAAAGTCGCCATGGTGACCGGTCGGATGCGACTGACTGAAGAATCCAGCACTGCCGTAAATGGTTCCTTGCCGGCAGCAAGTTCCAGTTTTATCTGATCCAGCAGCACTATCTCATTTTTGATGAGCATGCCAAACAGACTCAGAAAACCAAGCATGGCCATAAAGCCGAAAGCCTTGTCGGTAACGAGCATGCCCGGAGCCACGCCAACAACAACCAGTGGCAGTCCCATAAAAATAATGAGTGGATAGCGCAGACTGTTAAAGAGCAGTACTGTAACCAGAAACATTCCGGCAAATGCAATGGGGAAATTGGACATCAGCTTGGTATTGGCCTCAATCTGGTCTTCATGTTCGCCGCCCCATTCCAGGGTATATCCAGGCGGAAGCTTCAGGTTTTTCTCAATATACGGGTATAACTCGCGAAACAGGGCATCTGTTGTCCCCTGACGCTGCTTACAGAACACGCGCAGGGTTCGTTTCTGGTTGAGGCGGTGGATGACATTGTCTTCCGCCATGGTTTTGGCCCCATCGGTTACCTGCTGCAACGGCACCCATTTTTTGTTGGTCTGGCTGAACACCTGCACATCATCAAGGGAATCAATGCGGTCGCGCTGTTTTTTCGGTGGCTGCAGGATAATGGGGAGCAGATCATCCTGATAACGATACTGCCCAACTACAGAACCTGTATAATTCATGGTAATGGCTGAGGCGATTTCCGGACGGCTGATGCCAAGTCCCTGGGCGCGTAGGTCGGCAAAGGCAACGGAACTGACCTTGATCTGATCGCCCCAGTCAGTACGGATACTGCGGCTGTTGGGGTTTTCTGCCATCATGTCCATGACCTGTTCAGCCAAACTGCGCAGAGTTACGGTTTCGGGCCCGCTCAATCGGGCTACCACAGCCCCGCCACCAGGCCCTAGCTTAAAGGCATCCACGCTACCGATGACCTGGGGCATTTCACTATCCAGCCAGGTTTGTATTGTTTCTTTCAACTGTGTAACCCGGCGATAATCATCCACATCCACAAGCAGCTGTGCATAGGCACTGTCAGGCATTTCCGGCGAAAAAGTTAGCAGAAACCGGAGCGGCCCCCTGCCGATGAAGCTGGAAATTTTCTCCACACCATCAAGGGTCGCCACATACTCCTCAACCAGTTCGAGTTGTTTTGCTGTACTGTCAATATGCGTTCCCTCAGGCATCCAGATATCCACCGTAAACTGTGGCCGGTTGGTATCAGGCATAAAATCCTGTTTCACATGCCCAAATCCCCACATGGCCACCATCAGAAGCCCCATTACTCCGGCAAGAGTGAGCCAACGATGGTCCATCCCCTTACCGACAACGGCCTTGTACCAAGTTACAAAGCGTCCTGAGTGGGATTTCTTCTCTGTTTCCTGACTAGCAGGCAGCAACATTACACACAGACAGGGTACGGTTGTGATGGCAAAAATCCAGCTGAGCCCCAAAGATAAGCAAATTACCTGAAACAGGCTGGCGAGCCATTCGCCAGTCATATCTTTTGAAAGGGAAATGGCGGCAAAGGCCAGAATGGCAATAATGGTAGCCCCAAGAAGCGGCCACATGGTTTCCCTGACGGCCTGATCTGCTGCAGCTTCCCGCTTGATCCCCTGCCGAAGCCTGACAATAATCCCCTCGGTGATAACAATGGCGTTGTCCACCAGCATGCCAAGGGCAATGATCAGTGCGCCCAGGGATATCCGCTGCAGGGTAATCCCCTGCGATTTCATAATCATCAGGGTGGCAAGAATGGTCAGAATCAAAACAAAGCCAATGATCAAGCCCTCTCGCCACCCCATGAAAATGACCAGCAGCAGTATGACAATGGCTACTGCGCTGATCAAGTTGTTGACAAAACCGGAAACCGATTTTTCCACAATTCTGGACTGGCTGGTTATGGTATGCACGTTTATGCCGAGGGGCGTTTCTGGTTGCAGCTCATCCAGACGTTTTTCAATGGCATGGCCCATGGCAATAACATTGCCGCCTGAAACCGTTGATATCCCGATACCAATGGCTTCCCGACCGCCAAAGCGCATAAGTTCTGCTGCTGGCGTGATGGTGTCGTGCCTTATTTTCGCCACCTCTTTCAGCCGAATCATACGGCCTTCAGCTCCATTGATGAGCTGATTGCCTATATCTTCCATGGAAGAATAATCACCAGTGATACGAAAAGGGATATACTGTGATCCCACCTGCACGGCACCAGCCGGGCTGACACTGTTTTGTGCCCGCAGAATGTCAAAAATACTGTTCGGATGTAAACCGAGCTGTGTCAATTTTGCCCGGTCAATTTCAATGAAAATGGCTTCCTGGGGCAGGCCCCAAAAGTCAATGCGACCAACATCGGTGCAGGAGAGTAGCTCACGACGCAGGTCTTCCGCATAAGCCTTGAGCTGGATTTTGTTATACCCATCGCCTGTTATAGCAAAAATAATCCCGTATACATCACCGAAGTCATCATTAACAACCGGCTTCATGCAGCCGGGAGGAAGCTGACCGGCAACTGCACCTACCTTTCGGCGCAACTCATCCCAAACCTGTGGCAGACTGTCTTTGTCATAGATTTCTTTAGTTTCTGCAAAGATTATGGAGACACCTGATCTTGAGATGGAACGAACCTCCTTGAGCTGTTTCAACTGCTGGATGGCTGTTTCAATGGGTTCGGTAATTTCCAGCTCCACCTGCTTGGCTGATGCCCCAGGATATTGGGTGTATATTACAGCCTCCTTGATGGTGAACTCCGGATCCTCCAACCGACCGATATGTAAAAAACTAAAAATTCCGCCAAAGACAATAAGCACACTAAACACTATGGTGACTACCTTGAAGCGGACTGCGTATATACCGAGATTTTTCATCCTTCCAGTCCTTTTTTACCTTCTTTCATGGGGCGAACCCGCTGCCCTTCGTTCAGGCTGTTCAAACCGGCTACTGCAACCAGCTCTTTTGCTCTGACACCTTTCTTCACCTCAATATTGTCACCGTGCATGATACCGACTTGGACGATTCTTTTTTCAGCTTTTTGCGTATCTGGATCAACGATCCATACAAAGGCTCTGGAATCAGGAGTGAAGGCCACGGCTTCCACGGGAACCAACACTGCATTCCCTGCTGTAGTCCGGTTCGCGGAGTCCCTGATCAATCCGGTTACGGTCGCCGTCATGCCGGGAAGAATTTTCATATCAGCCGGAGCAGGAAGTTTTATGACCAGGGCATAGGTGCGCGTATCCTGGCTGGACTCCATACCGAGTTCCATTGCCCTGGCGGCAAAGGCTTGATCCGGGCAGGCATCAAAACGTACCTGCAGTTGATCCAGGATATCGGCTCCACCCCTTGCTACAAGTTGTTCAGGGAGTTGTACTTCAACTTCAATCCCTGAAATATCCTGAAGCAGCAGCACCGGTTTTCCCTTGGCAATGTGTTCTTTTGTCTCCACATAGCGCTTGGCCACCAGGCCATCAAAAGGGGCAATGAGCCGGGTATCGGCAAGCGCTTTTTCCTGTATGTCAAGCTCTGCCCTGGCAACCTCGTGTGTAGATTTTGCGCTGTCAAACTGGGCCTTGCTGATCACTTTCTCTTGAAACAGTTGTGAGGCCCGTTCATAATCCTGTTTGGAGGCATGGAAACGTGCTTTTGCCGCCTTCACTGCATAAATCAGACTTTTCTGGTCCAGCTGAGACAGCACCTCCCCTTTTTTCACATGTTGCCCCTCGAGGAGGTTCAGCTGTTCAATTTGTCCGGCAACCTGAAAGGATAATTCCGCTCTGTGCGCCGCCTTTACCTTGCCAGGAAAACGGAAGGTTTGATCAGGAAAATAGGGTATGGCTTGTGCCGTTGGAACAGGCCTGACAATTTTTTCATCAGCCTTATCCTGTACAGAGAAAGTCTTTGGTAACCATTTGCTGCCAAAATTAACAAGAAAAGCAACAAATAATAATAAAAGAGCCAGTACTCCCATTGATGACAGTATTCTTTTCATGGTTTTTGCTCCTTGTAATTTGCTTATTGATATTTAGTTAAGCAGGTTAACCTTTATGGCAAAAAAATACCTGATTATCTGTTATACAACTGGGGACAAAATAAAATGGAGCTAGTTCAAAAGGCTTTTTTGGGCTTCACAAAGTTCAGCGGTATCTGCGCAAACCAAGTCGTAAACCGCCTGCTTTTTTTAGTTGGAGGCGAACACCAACAAAACAAATGATCACACTAAAAAAGCTGATGCCGGTACCATTCAATTCAGCCCCCAATGATTCTCTCTATAGTTATTTATCGGTCAGCCGCTTATCCAGAATATTGTTTAGATTATGCAACAACTCATTTAACCGTACAAGTTCATCAAGCCCTACACTATCCATGGTTTCCAAAATGTGTTTCTGATCCTGTCCATGCATCCGGGCATGGGCTTCAAATGCCTGCCACCCCAGAGGGGTGAGCGAAAGCTGCAACTCCTTATTGCTGTGACTGGCCTGCTTCTTGACTACAAACCCCTGTTTGGTGAGCTTGGAAACAAGCTGTGACGCTGCGCTCTTGGTCACACCAAAATAACCGGCAATTTCAGTCACATTAACACACTGGTTATCCCCGATACTTTCAATGGCATGGGCTTCACGGGTTGAGACGCTGACCCCCTCAGTCACTTCAATGGCAAAGGTTTCCACCTCTGCATATTTCTTTGCGACCTGCATGAGATTATGCACGATCTTTTTTTTCAATTCCAGATTCATAATCGCAACAGTAAACCAGCTTAACCATTTTAGCAATGTTTTCCTTCATCAAAATAAAAAAACAACACATTAGCAAACACATCTGAAATTAACCTAAAACCAGTTCCAGTAAAAACCGATACAAAATATGAGTACCTTGTATTTTCAGCATAAACGCTCCTCAACTTCCCCCCTATGAAGGCAGGTAGATCATGACTCTGATATCCAGCACGTTCTTCCCCAAGACGTCGTCCACATCTTCAGTTCAAAGCACTGACAATACTGGTACCCCCTTTACATTTGCCGACTGTTTGCAGACCGCTGTAAATACCCAGGGGCAAAAAGACGACGCGATAGATGCCATAGGCAGTGAAATGCGCCAAATGATAAAGCAAAGAGGTGCAACAACCGAACAGATTTCCATGGTTAATTCCATCTTCATAGAAGCAGAAAACACGGGAATATCTCCGGCCGAGGCAAAGGATTTTCTACGGAGCCTGTCGAAAGATCAGCTGGAAGCTCTTCAGGTGGCCCACTGTCTGGCAGATACAATAGATATTGATTCTTTAAGTGACGAGGGAGCCATAAACCTGCTGCTTTCAAAAGACAACCAGCTGGATGTTGATAATAACGGTATGGTTGAGATTGGTATAGGTATTACCTTTCGCATGCCACCCCCAAATGCATCTGATGAGGTAAAGGCGGCCTGGGATGAAATGACCGAAGGAATGGATGAAAAGGAGCTGATGATAATGGATTTTTACTTTATGAGTGAGTTCCTGACAACCAACATCAAAACCAACTCAGCCGGGGAAGCTATTGGATTCTACAGCCCGAAAGATCCGGAATGGCAAAATCCCTATGCTGCAGCTTCGTTCAGCTGGCAGGATCAAGCCCAAAAAATGCTCGACAATCTCGAGGCATCAAAACGACACATGGATCTGGAGCGATATAATCAAACCAAAGATTTCTTCACCAGCTGGAAAGCAACCCTGGCGGAATATGGAGTTTCCTGACGTATTTGCCAGGAAGGGTATACAGTTCTTGTAACTGATCACAGACACTCCAGGGAGTCTCCCTCTGGTCGCATACCTCTTTGAACGTTCTGAATTTCACGCATAGAAGACAGGCGTATGGAGTCTATGCCTACCTGCTCAAAATCGCGCTTGCTCAAATCTGAGGCACCTGCAACCAGTTACGGCTCATACCCAATTGAAATATCAGCAGTGTCAACCCCGTGATCAGTTACATTGTCATGACTATCTCTTTTTTAATGAACTGATTGTGATCCTGTATTTCTGGTAAATAGAGCCTTGAATTTCCGTACAAGTCTCTTCCAGTCATGTCCCATATGGATCAGTACCGGCACAATGAACAGGGTGACCGGTGTGGCAAAAAGTTCGCCCCAAGCAAGGGATATGGCAGCCGGGATGAGGTACTGTGCCTGCTCGGATGTTTCGGACAGCAGTGGAAGCAGGCCACAAACCGTGGTCAGGGTGGTAAGGATAATGGCTCTGAACCGGCTTTTTCCTGCATTCATCAGGGCGTCAAAACAGGTAGGACTGCCAGACCGCAGCTCATTGTAGCGGGTCAGCAGAACCAGGCTGTCGTTGACCACCACACCAGTGACCGCCAGCATCCCGAAAAAGGAGAGCACACTCAACGGAAAATCCATGATCCAGTGCCCAATCACCGCCCCGACAAAGCCAAAGGGAATGACCGACATGATAACAAAGGGCTGGACATAGGATTTCAATGGTACGGCAAGCAAGGTGTAAATGAGCAGCAGGATCATAATCAGGGCACGGATCAAGCCGCCCTTCATCTCATTCATCTCTTCCTGCTCGCCTGCCAGATTAGTAGTCACCTGGGGAAACTGTTGCTGTAATTTCGGGATGATTCTTTCTTGAATCACTTTGATGGCATCACCGGAAGTGATTACTTTTTTATCCAGCTCAGCCTCGACCTGCACCACCCGCTGACCATTTTGCCTGCTGATTGCGGTTGGTGCGTAACCGGACTGGATGTCGGCTACAAGCGACAGAGGCACCCAGTCGCCTTCACTGGTCTGGATACGGGCACGCATCAAATCCTGAAGATAGCGGCGGTGATCTTCCCGATTTTTTACAATCACCTTGACCTCTTCGGTTCCACGCGGCACACGCTGGATTTCCAAGCCGCCAAAGGCGTCACTAACTTGGGCTGCAAGGTCCGCGGGAGTCAGACCCAGATGTCTCGCTTCGGGCTTCAGGCGCAGTCGCAGCTGCGGACTCCCCTGCCTGAGATCATCACGAAGATCATGAATCCCATCCAGTTGCCCTAATTCATCGGTAAACTGCCTGACCGCCTCTTTCAAGATAGCCTCTTCCGTGGCGGCAAGCTCAACAACAAAACCACCGCCGGATTCAAAGGAACCGCTAAAGGTCAGGGTTTCCACGCCTTCAAGTGTACCAACCTTTTTCCGCCATCGATGCAGGGTTTCCATAGTGTCGATCTGCCGATGTTCTTCAGGTTGAAGCTCTGCATATATTTCGGCGCTGTTTTCTCCTTCAACCCCGGTCATGATATGCATGATGGGTGGTTTTTCGGTTTGCAGCGTATCCATAAGTTCGCGGTTCAGCTCTTCCGCAGCCTGTTCAATAAGCGTAATGTTATGCACGGTCAGCTCTGATGGAGAACCGCTTCTGGTTTTCAGCTTCACGGTAATAATCTGGCCGGGAACCTCAGGAAAAAAGGCGGTTTTGATTTTACCGTTGAAAATCAGGCTGATGCCGCAGACGGCAACGGTCAGCAAAATGACCAGGGCCGCATAACGCTGATTCAGGGTAAAATGAAGCAAGGGCTGATAGATACGATCACGCACAAAGTTCATGAGTGCCCCGGCAAAGAACTGAACCTTGCGCCAGATTCTGGCCGGATGATACCGGGCAATCTGTTTTGATTTCCCCATACTGATCGACACCAGATGTGCTGGCAGGATAAGTTTACTCTCCATCATGGAGGAGATAACCGAGATGATGACCACCACCGCAAAGCTGGCAAAAATTTTCCCGATCTCGTTATCAATCAAAAGAAGCGGGTAAAAAGCTGCAACCGTTGTAAAACAGCCAAACACTGTGGCCGTGGACACCCGCCGCACTCCTTCGATTGTTCCTTCCACGGCATCGCCGTTTTCCCTGCGGCTTTCAAACACACTCTCGCCAACCACAATGGCATCATCCACCAGAATGCCAAGAACAATGATCATGCCAAAGGTGGTGATATCGTTAAGTGAATATCCCAGAAAGCGTTCGCCCATGAGCATGAAGGCACAGGAAAGGGAAATGGGAATACCCATGGCGACCCAGAAGGCCAGCTTGACGTTGAGAAAAAGGGCCAGAAGCAGAAACACGATCATAAGTCCCTGCCAGGCGTTGGAAGCGAGCAATGACAGACGCGCCTTCATATAGGGTGCCTGTTCTGCCCAGGTATCAATGGAGATACCTTTGGGCAAACGGGGGCGAATGCGCTCAATGGCTTTCAGTGCAGCCTTGTTTATTGCGATCAGGTCTGCCTTTTCACCGCTGTAAACGAGAATCCCCACCGAGGGTTTCCCCTGAAAACGGGCAAAAAATGGTTCAGTATCAAAGCCGTCGATGACTTTGGCGACATCTTTCACCAGAAGCCTTGAACCATCGCTCAAGGTTCGCAGGCCAATACTTGCGAATTCTTCATAGGAATCCGCCTTGTGATCCGCCCGGATAACAATCTTACCGCTTTTACTCTCAATGCTGCCGGTGACATAATCAAAGGATGCCTTGTTGATGGCCTCGGCGACCTCAGTCAAAGTCATGCCATAGGCGCGGAGTTTGTCAGTGTCTACTTCAATACGGATTTCATAGGAATTTTGCCCGAACATAACCAGCTTGCTTATCTTGGGATCAGCGAGCAAATCTTCCTTGATTTCCCTTGAGACCTTTTGCAGGGTGATATCATCCACATCGCCATAGACCTGGACAATCAGGGCCATAAGATTAAATTCTTCCCGTGTTATAATCGGGCGCTCCGAGCGTCCAGGCAGATTAAAAATGCTGTCCACCCGTGATTGGATATCATTTTGAAAACGGTCAATATTCGTCTTGCTGTTTTTCTTGACCCTGACCTGTGAGTGGCCCCGCTCAGAGACCGAAGATATTTTTTTGATCCCTGGCATTCCTTCCAGGGCCTTTTCAATTTTGCGGGTAATGCCTTCGTCCACCTGTTGGGCACTGGCATTGGGGTACATGGTTTGTATGGAAATCGTATTGGTCGGAACCGAAGGAAAGCCTTCAATACGGATGGTATACAGTGTAAACACTCCGGCAACCACGATAAGCAGCATAAGCAAATTGGCGGCAACCGGATTTCTGGTAAACCAGGCAGATAAGGTATCCATTATATTGTATGTTAATTGGCTGCTGAGGTTGTGGAGGCTTGCTCAGCATTTTTCTTTTCATGGGGTTGCGGCTGCACTGATAACCCATTGGTGAAACTGGCATTGGGCGAGACCGCCACCGAGTATGTTTCGCTCTCGCCGGGATTTCGTATATAGACCACTCCTTCGCCATAAAAAACCGGCTGCGCCTGTATGGAATGCAGGCGGTTATCAGCCTGCACAAACCAGACAAACCCCTGCCTGGTGAGCGCTGTTTCCGGTATGCAAAGCAGGTTCGGGATGTCCAGGCCGGTGATTTCGGCCCGGACAAAGGTTCCGGTTAAAAGTGGCGGTGTTTGTTCAAGTGGATTATCCACCTGCAGATACAGGGTTCGCAGTCGGGACTGCGGATTGAGCCGCTGGGCATCCCGCACCAGGCGCGCCTGCCAGGAGGCACCGGTCTCAGGAGAAACGACACGGACCTGCACCTGAGCTTTGTTTGCACCGAGAAGCTGCCATTGCTCATTGGCCACATGAACCCAAATTTCCGCTGTCTGCACTGAAAACAGCGTAAATACCGCATCACCTGCAAAAAGCGTTTCTCCGGGATTGACATGACGCTCCATAATAATGCCGTCAAAGGGGGCACGAATTTTGGTATATGAGCGCTGCTTTCTCGCATTGGTCACCGCGTCCTGAGCAGCTTGTACTGCCGCACGGGCAGCATCGAGCTGAGGTTTTCGCAGGGCAAGATCAGCCGGCGCGCCCTTGATACCGGATCGATGCCAGTTTGCCTGGGCTTCACGGGATTCACGTTCCTCTTTGAGCAGGGCAAGCTTTGCTTCAGCTTCCTGGCTCTCTGTTTCACTGAGTCTCGCATCAAAGGAGGTGCTGTCGATTTCCAGGAGCAGTTCGTCCTTTTTCACCAGATTGCCGGGTTGCAGACGGTCTGAAACATTGAGCACAGCGCCGTCCACCTTTGCCTTGATGGCGGACTGCCACAGAGGCTTTACCTCCCCAAGGGCGGTGATCAAAGCCGGGTAGGATGATGGGTGGATCGAAACAATGGATACCGGCATGCCGGACAAAGCTGAATCTTTTGTATTATTATCGGTATGTTCAGCCTGTTCCTTTGGTTTTGACTGCAAAAAGAGAGCGGCAAGCGATACGCAGACAAGCACGGTCAGGATAAAAATAATCCACTTGCCTGCTGTTTTTTGAAAGAGTGTTTTTTTCATTGCTTTCTGATTAGTTGTGTAATGCTGTTGGCTGCTGTTCTTTCTCTGGCGCTGTCACCGGCACTCCCAGGGCAATCGCCAGATCAATACGGTTACTCAGGCGATCTGCCTGGGCCTGGTTGAGGCGGATTCTGGTGGATATCTCCTGTTCTCTGGCTATGAGCAGGCTCTGAATGTTGTCCAATCCCTGACGGTAGCGATCGGTAAAATAGAGGCTGCTTTTTTTCGATTCCTCTTCGGCAATTTTAAGTGCTGCGGCCTGGACAGCCAGTTCACGCTCAAGGGTCAAGGTGTTTTCGACTTCCGAAAGTGCACGGAGAACAATAACCCGCAAATCCTGCACCGTGGCATCGGCCTCGCTGTGTTGGGCACGCGCCTCATCGCGCAGTTTTCCACCCTCAAATATGGGCTGAAACAATGATCCCAATAGTCCCCAGTACGTCGTGGCGCTACCGATATCAGATAGTGTCGAACCTGAGCGGAACACCTCTCCGGACAGGGTTGTCGATGGCAGCCTGGCCTTGTCCGCACCCCTTGCCTGGTTTCGAGCCGCATCAACCCTTGCCAGTCCAGCCCGGATATCCGGTCGCTGGGCAAGGACAGAGGTTGGCGCGTTCACTTGCGGCAGCGAAAGCTCGGGCCAGTCAAGATCAGAGCTCAGCTTCCCTTCGGGATATCTTCCCAGTACTATTTCCAGGGCACGGACCGACTGTATCAATTCCGTTCGCTGCAGGCTCAAATCTGCCTTGGCAATCTGTGTCCGGCTGGCAGCGGTTGAGTAGTCATCAAGGGTGCCGATTCCATCCCGGTAGCGCTGAATGAGTATCTCTTCAATCCTCGTCAGAACCTGCAAGCGCTCCTCTTCAATGGCTACTGCACGCCTGGCAGCAAGCTGCTTGACCCAGCCCTGAATAACCCGTGCGGCCAATGCATCGCGGGCCTGCAGATAATCCTGTTCTTTTGCTGCATATGCACTTTTCGCGCCCTGGTATTGATCAGCCAGACGTCCCCAGAGATCAAGTTCCCAGCTGATACTTGCACTTGGCTTGTACGTGGTTGCAGTCTCTGTTTCATACGTCTCGTAGTTGCTTTCCTGATTGTTCCGCCGCACAGCGAAGCCCGCATCAATCTTGGGAAGCATTTGGGAGCGTGGTTCACTGAGCAGGTACCCTTCGGCCTGCAGGCGCAGGGCAGTTGCCTTGAGATCAGGATTGTTTTCCAGTGCTTCACGTACAAGCTGACAAAGAGATTCGTCCCTGCCTATCAGATCAAGGAGACCGGTGGTAATGGGCAGATCTGCAACCTCTGCCTTTTCCTGCCAGAAGGAGGGAAGATTTTCCGGCAGGGTGGCGGAAGGCTGCTTGCCCACCAGGCCGCAACCTGACAGACAAAAAGTGAGAAATAGGCATAAGCCAAGGTATGTGAATGATATGCGTTGAAAAACCATTTGCGTTATCGCTATAAAAAAAGTGTTAGAAACTGTATCCCACTCCAGCACCTCTGAGGAGGAGTATCGCTGTTAAAGAATGAACTCACCCAAAAAACCGCTTTGTTTTTGCTCCTCATTCTTTTCCTCAGTCTGTGTCGTACAGCTTTAACAGATTAAAAAAATTCCATGAGAGATTGGCAGCAATGTCATTGACTTCATGTTTCTTTCCTTTTTTTCAATAAAAATCAAGTAATGCCTGGAAGAATAATGAAGGACAGGGATAAATCCTATTGAGGTTTTGTACCGAAGTGTAAGCAAATGTAGACGGATAGAGCAACACGAACTGTGATACGTTGGAACTACCAAAAGCTGCGTGAATTGTATACTTCATGGGAGATCGGCTGCACCCGATCTGGAATCAACTAGAAAAAGTGTAACTGGTAACAGGTGCTTCAGATTTGGGCAAGCTCGGTTTTTCGCAGGCAAGCGAAGACTCCGGTAGGCTATCTATGTGGGAAACCGCTATCGTGCAAAAAGATAAACGGCCAGCGGGAGACTTCGAGGGGTACCTGTATTCAGTTACCAAGAAAGGGGTGCAAGAAAGACGATCAGTGATCTACTTCTTATTGTATCTTTCTATCTTTATACTTTCATTATCTTTTGCTTGTAGAATATCCAGCCAATACTCAGGCCGACAGGACAAAACCACCACAAAGGAAACCAAATAGCCATTAAAAAAATAAATACTGAAGCTTCATGATGATTGATATTACCCAAATATTTCACGGCTAAATAAGCAGCAGCTCCACAAACTGGAACCAATAAGAAATACGCGATTACTATACCTGTAAGATAATATCTTAATAGAGATATTTCTGACTTATCATCTCTTTTCAAGAATCCTGGAATGAGTTTATAAAGAAGATATGAAACCATGGTTCCTGATACAATTCCTAAAAGCATTGGTAGCCAAACAGGTGGTTCACTACTCATTACAGGGGAAAATTGGGGTCCGAGTAAAATTAGATATTCTCTTTGCATGATTTTGCCGGCCTCCCTCTCTTTTTCGCAACCACGCGCCTGCCTGTCAACACCTCTATCTCACCTTTAAATCGACTATTTCCAAGAGCTAACCCCTTGTTCGTCATTAAACGGATGTCCCCAATCAAATCCTCTCCAAGGTGGTTTCTAAATAAATCAAGATAAGCTTTCTTTCTCTTATTGGCAGTTTTACCAAGAGAAAGATATTCAGCATGTGGCGTACATAGATTTGAGGAAACACCCAGTGCATTCGTCCTATAACTTGACCAGACATATTCACCAGGATCAGTCACCATCTCCGCACGTACAGGATTAAGTTCTATATACCTGTATACTTCCAAGAGATAGAGCTCCGACTGCACAAGACAAGACTTATATCGTCCTTCCCACAGGGTACCCGTTCGTTCATATTCCTTGTTGAAATAACGCACATAACTCCTGCCTAAGGATTGCATCATGAAACTTAACGCGCCCTCCTTGAGGGGTGTGCAAAGAAGATGAACATGATTCGTCATCAATACCCAGGCGTGGATTTCCACATGATATTTCTTGGCATATTCAGCCAACCAACCGATATAGGCAACATAATCTTCCTCTGACGCAAAACATACCTGACGATTGTTGCCTCGCTGAATAACATGTACCGGCACTCTTGCAGGTGAAACGCGAGCTAATCGTGCCATCAGCTACTCCTTATGTGATATCATTTTTTTGTCTTTATGTTCTCTTTTCGCTTTTCAACCCTGCGGCTTTAAGCCAACATATTTTACTCTGACCCCTTTTTTTTGCGGCTCTTACCTTGGGGTGCAACTTATCGTAGTTGTCATTATGTTTAGCCAATACCTTTTGGCCTGCCTTACGCGCCATTTTGGCAAATTCTCTATTTGCCTCTTTCTGAAGGCGTTGTGCATACTCTATCTGTGTATAATAGTATCTAAACGTACGCAGTCCTTCACCTGGCTGAAATCCAATTAGGCTACCTATTTTTAAATCCTTATCAAGGTCATTCTTGAGTTTTTTGATTTCAGCATTTAAATCAGCAATCTCATTCATACCGACAGTTTGGACATTTGCTGCAGAAAGAACAACTGCATCTGCAACTGCCTGGGTCAGCATTTTGTCATGGATAACCTGCCCTATATTAGCAATAAAAGCTAATAATGCAACGAGCACCACAGCAGTTAATGCAACTAAAACAGAGCTCTGCCCTCTTTCTTCAACTATTTTATTCCAAAGGCAATTCATGGTATCCATATATTGACATTTTATCATATACAAATTCACTAAACATCAAACTTTCTTCATACAATTTTATAGATTCTTTTTCCATAGTAGATTCCTTTAAAGATAATTGACCCATATATATACATATCGGAAACTCTCCTGGATTTATTATATCTGGAACACCTATAGACGACCTAACAAAGTCATGTATTTGCTTTGCATTATTTAAAGCAGCAAGCCTATACCAATCCTGATAAAACTGAGAAAAAAAAACATTAATATTAATCCAATTTGAAAATACTGATTGTAACTCTTCAGCCTTACAACCAGATACTTTGGACATATCTCTAATACCCAACTCAGCAACTTTAATAGCTCTACGTAAATACTTTAAAGCAATCTCATTATTATCAATAGTTTTTTTAAAAAGAAAAGGATCATATGTTATATGATTTTTTCTCCCAGTTTTTTTTTCAATTTCTACAGCTAAACCATACACAATCTCTGTTTCTTCTTGCAAAGCTCTTATTTTTTCAATCTCATACTCAACCAATTGTATAGATGTGCAATAATGACTCCCTGCAACAAGCTCACATTTAGGTCCGCGAATCATACACAAAGCAAATTCTTTATACCCTGGATCCCCAGTGTAACAGCCATTTTTCCCCTGAGTTTCACATTTTATGTCACAATACTTAGGGGGTGGAAACCACTCACAGTCCTTATGTTTGGCAACAATTGCTTCGTATCGCTTGCGGATCTCTGCCAGCCAAGGATCTAAAGTTGCTGCAGCAGGCTTATTCCCAGCATTCGCGCCACCGACTTGACCAGCAGCAATGGGAACCATTTGTAAAATTAGATTATCAACCGAAGATTTAGACGACAGGTTTGCTCCACCTAAAGCCTGCACCGGTGTATTCAGGTGCTTAGTCTCAGTATCACATTCAATTCTCAAGGCTGAGTAACGGGTATTAATGGCGCTTTTAAGAACCTGGCAACGTTCTTCAGCAAGATCTCCCGTCTTTTCACCAGTGTCAGCAAAAACAGCTAACGTAAGCTGTATCTGCAACATACCAACACCCTTGGCCTGTCCAACCTTACCAATAATGGCATGTACCGTTTCCTGATGGGCAACAACGCTGCTTCCTGGCTCAAAAATATCACCGCTCTTCCCCTGATACACAACGGTGGCAAGAGCAGCGTCTACTTGTACAAGCAAGACTACAGCCAGCAATATGCAATAGAATCTCTTCATGCTTTCATCATTTCCTAAAAACGCACAAAAAACCTTTTGGACAAAACAGATACCTGCGCATTATCAATACATTAGACTCTTAGCGCAACATAAAAAACAGCCACCCCCGAATTCCCCTTGTGTCCCAACGAAAAAAAATTTTTTCCGCTATCCTCACCGAAAATTCGGGTCAGAGTAAAATTAACCGTTCTCTTTGCCTGATTTTGCCAGCCTCCCCCTCTTTTTCACAATCATGCGCCTACCTGTCAGCGCCTCCATTTCACCTTTAAACCGACTATTTCCCAAGGCTAACCCTTTGTTCGTCATTGAACGGAACTCAACCAAATCCTCTTCAAGGTGGTCTAAATACATCAAGAGAAGCCTTCTTTCTCTTCTTGGCAGTTTTGACAAGATAAAGGTATTCAGGATGCGACGTATATAGATTTAAGGAAACACCCAGTGCATTCGTCCTATAACTTGACCATGCATATTCACCAGGATCAGTCACCATCTCCGCACGTACAGGATGAAGTTTTATGGTTCCTCGCTGTTTCCTGTGGGTAATGCTTGCTTAGCCACCGCCTATCGTGGTATCCCGTTTTCATTATGAGAGATATAGAACTTTTCCAAATGGCCCTTGGTTTAACTCCACCTTGGCAGGTGTCCTCCTCAGAGCTCGACCTGGATAAGAAACGAGTAGATATTTATATCAGCTTTCAACGAGGAAGCACGTTTACCTGCCCTAAATGCGGTGAACAACACGAGCTGAAAGCTTATGACACCAAGGAGTTCACCTGGCGTCACCTGAATTTTTTTCAGCATGAAGCATATTTAACAGCAAAGGTTCCGCGTGTTAAATGCCCTCAGTGCGGTT
>NZ_KE386998.1:0-31872 GCF_000429945.1 Desulfogranum japonicum DSM 18378
ACTCCACAACCGGTACATTTAGGAGAAGGCACATGCCGGTCGAGTTCACCTTGAAGAATAATTTGGAGCAATTCAGGGTCGATTGTTGGGTACTTCTCCCTGATTTGCTCAATTATATGAAAAAGGGAGTTATTGGGAGCATCAATGCACTGGATAATATAGGATATTTGTTGGTCGAGACTATCGTCGTACATGTTTTTATAATACTCAGTCCTAGTTTGTGTTTCCAGCGCCATTGTCATAGTATAACCTCCTGATTTTGCAGAATATTATACTACAATCTTGTCATTTATCAAGCGATAATATTACCTAGTCGGTTGAAATTATTATGCAATTCAAGAAAAGATGGGCCCAGAAGGTTGTGCCATAAATATCGGATACACCCCTTAAAATGTTAGACTTCAAAGTTCAGAATTTTATAAAATCCCGGATTCAAGTAAAACGGGTTTCTGATGACCTTACGGCGCTTCCGGGCTGTATGGTCAGCCATTTTCAAAAACGCATTTCCCCTGACGCTACACAAGGATGCAAAGGGTTTCGGCCGCTGCACCCCCTTCCCCCCTGCACAGGTGAGCTTGTCGTTCATGGTGGCTTCGTCGTTATGAATCGCTTACGGTGCAGGTCAACACCCCGATTAACGGCATCAGGATATAGTCTCTCTGTCAGAAAAAACTGGTATGCAGTACCAGAGCGAACGTCGTAGTGAAAGAAATGACAGTTGATTTTCGAATTTTGATTGCATGTTGGAGAATTGGTTAAATGGAATATCTGGGATCATGTTTATGTAAAACTGTTAAATATAAAGTTGTTGGAGAATTTGAGAGTTTCTATTTGTGTCATTGTCGCTACTGCCAGAAAGATACAGGCTCTGCACATGCAGCAAATTTGTTTTCGTCAACAGCCAAGATTGAATGGATTAAAGGCGAAAAGAATGTTCGAGTATTTCAAGTGAAGAAATCCAATCATGTAAAAGCATTCTGCGTAACATGTGGATCTGCCGTACCCAATGTACAAATGGAAGGTAAGCTTCTGGTGGTCCCGGCAGGAAGTCTGGATTGCAAGTTGGATAAAATACCAGATGGACATATATTCATTTCGAACAAAGCGAACTGGGATGAAGCATTGGAAACGGTGAAAAAATTTAAGCGTTTTCCCGTTGAAGAATAGATCACTATGAATCATGAAAATCTATTTCAAGGGCTTTTAGGGTCACGGACAAAATAGATATCCTACGCAATTTTTGGATATTTATTTTGAAACCAAGAAAGCTATCAAACTAAAAAAATTCCGAACCAGGTCCTTACAGAATTTTTGCAGTCTATTCAGTGCAATGGCCTTCACCATGCCTTACAATCGCGGCCATTCCGCTTCGCTCCCTGGCCACCGGTTATAGCGACGTTCATGGCGACTTCGTCGCCATGAATCGCGGTGCTGACTACGTCAAGCACTGTGATTAATATAGGATCATGCCTTCCGTCTCATCAAAGAGCATTATGAAAAAAATATTACTTATTCAACATTGCCAATCACTCCACCATGTTGAAGATTTAACGGGGGGCTGGACTGATTGTTCATTGTCAGAGCACGGAGTTTCACAAGCAAAAATGACTGGCTCTTATATTAAAGGTATGAACCTTGAGCATCCCAAGATTTACTCCTCTGACTTAAAAAGAGCCAAAGAGACAGCAGATCAGATCGCCAATACATTGACACTTCCGGTAGAGACCGAAAGTGGACTGCGAGAAATCAATAATGGAATAGCCGCAAATAAAACAAAAGAATGGGCACATAAAAACCGCATTCAACCAATGCCTAAAGGAATTATTTGGACTATAGGGAATTTCAAAGTGCGGAAACATGGCGCGAATTCTATACCCGCATTTCAACTACAATGAATCGCATTACGCTTGATTCTCAAGGAACATTACTCATAGTTACTCATGGTTGTGCATTGAGCTATATATTGAAATGGTGGTTAAAAATGGAAAATGAAGCGCAAATGGTTCTAACGCATTTTCAAGGCAGACCAGGAGGTATTTCTATTTTGGAAAGCAATTCTTTTAATCAAAATTCCATAACCTCCTTCAACGACATTTCTCACCTGAAAAAATTGCAAAAATACCCATAATATGACCAACAATGGTCCCCATTTCACTTTCGCAGTCGTGATAAAGCGCTATCAATCTGCATAGTCTTGCATAAAATGCTCGCCACTCTGCCATAGAGGGAGGATCTTTTGCCATTTTAACAGCTTGCGCAGTTCTTTACCCGCCGATTTTTCGCATTCAGCCAGTTCGTTTTTTCCTTTCAGTCAAGCCATAACGTCTGTCCAGAAATGAGTTTTTTTTGCTCAAGCTTAAGCAGATATCTTTTCACTGATTTTTCCAACGGTTACTTCTCTCAACGCATTAATTCTCCGTAGAAATATTTTTCACACCTTGACGAACTAATATTGATTACTATTTTCTTTTCTACACACGGCAGTATAAACGTGAATCGTTAACAACCTGCCCCTCTCAACAAGGGCAGTTTTCCTGGAGGTTTACAATGAAAGGTGATTTTGGAACCCTCAGTTGGGTCAATGACGAGAGTGGAAAAGAGTATGTCTGCTCTGTTGACCGAGAGCATATTGATGAAAAAAAATATGAAAACCTTTCTGATGAAGAGAAACAGAGTTGTACCAACGTCAATGAAATTGTTGGTACAGAGCGCTGGTAAGGGTATACAAGGCGCCTTGTAACGACAGCCTTATCTCTTTAACAAACTGACTTTTCAGCCCGCTTAACAGCGGGCTTTTTTTATGTTCTCCAACCGGGCTGATTACTGAAAAGGAGTTCGCAGATTTGTCCATGTATCCACATGGGTCGATCTCACTGGATTGATATCAATCCCTCCCCGTCGGGTAAATCGCGCAGTGACCTGTAGTTTTTGAGGTCGACAGTGCTGCCTGATGTCCAGGAACATCTGTTCCACACAAGCTTCATGAAAGGCCTGATGCCTGCGGTAACTGACAACATACTCCAGTAACGAATCAGGCCGGATAACAGGCCCGGTATATTCAACGATGAGTGTCGCCCAGTCCGGTTGTCCTGTGACAGGGCAGCGGCTGCGGAAAAGACGGCTGAAAAGTATTTCGCTCCGTTTTTCCTCCCCGCAGGTAAGCACTTTCGGACAAGGCTCAGCATGGAGTTCATTAAACGGGCATTGATCGATACAAATTCCCAGTGGATCTGCTAAAATAATATTTTCCCTGTGGCTCTCCCGAATCTCTACCTTGACAGGTGCAAGAGCGCAATTACTCAGGTCTTTGCTTATCACCTCCTGAACCTGCAGGAAATCTTTGAAAGACGTCATATTCAGGCTATTGAAGTAGAGCTTCATTGATTTGGACTCTATGAGGCAGGGACTGTCCACCGGTACCCGCAATTCAGCCATGGCTGCAACCGGCCGGCCAGTGGGATCAAGCCAGGATAATTCATAGACATTCCAGATATCCACCCCTGTGAAGGGCAGGTTATCAGTCAAACCAAGGGGACCGCGGCCTAAATCCCTGGACACGCCATATAGCAGGGAAGGATTATACTGCTCTGAATATTGCTGAGTTTTGCCAAGTGGAGAATTGTTCAAGGCATTATCTGGTACATGCTGTGGCATAGTCTTTCACACAAGGTACCTGGTTGGATCAAGCCCCTCGTCATGACGCAGGGCATACTTACGCTCGTCACAGGCACCGCAGGTTCCACAATGGAGGTCCCCGCCCTTATAACAGGTCCAGGTCGCACTGAAATCTATCCCCAATTCTCTTCCCAGATCGCCTATATCCCGTTTGTCCATTTCCATAAAGGGGATATGCAGATGAACAGTATTATCAGTGCCTTCCTGGATAGCCTGGTCCATGGCCCGGTTAAAGGACGGCCTGCAATCCGGGTAGATGGCATGATCCCCGCTATGGGAACCAATGAGCAATTCACCTGCTCCAAGGGATTCAGCATATCCTGCGGCAATGGACAACATGATACCGTTGCGAAAGGGAACCACGGTTTTTTTCATGTCTTCATGGTTATAGGGCCCATCCGGGACTTCTCCTCCAGACTGGAGAAGATCAGAGGAAAACAGTCTGTTAATACACTCAAGAGCAACCACCTGATGGTCTATGCCAAGCGATTCGCAGATGGCCCTGGCACAGGAAAGTTCACGATGATTATGCTTAGCACCATAATCAAAACTCAATGCCGCCACGTGTTTGCCCTGTTGCAAAGCCTGATACAGCGCTACAGTGGAGTCCATTCCACCTGATAAAATGAGTACACTATCCACAACTCATACTCCTTGCTTCTGATCAAAAGCCACAATATGCAGCCTTGGTGAAAAATTGTAACCATATTCGCAGGCCACCTCCCAGACAAAAGGCATCAGCTTTAACTGCTCCTGCCTTGACATTCCCATGGGCATGAGCCACACCTTTTCCGGAGGCAGATTCCATCTGGTTATGATATCCAGAGTTGGCTGCACATTCGCATCCACCACAAATTTAAAGGCATGACAGCGGGTAACCATGTTTAAGGTCAGATACGGTCGCCCCATGGGTTTAGGTGAACAAACGATATAACCAGGTACCTTTTCTGGAATTTCAACCCGGCCACTGGTCTCATACTGCAACCGTTTACCTTTCTCTTCAAGCACATGACACAATTCTTCCAGGCCGTTGTTCCACTGAAAAAAAGGCTCTCCACCGGTAATGACCACAGTATCTGGTCCTGAACGAAGAGCTTCACATAGCGCGGTAACGGACATGGACTCTCCACCCTGTAAGGCGTGCCGGGTATCGCACTGCGGACAGAAAGGCTCTACACAACCGGCCAGGCGGAGAAAATGAGCAGGTTTTCCCATCAGCGGTCCCTCCCCCTGGATGGAGGAAAAAATCTCACACACCTTAAGCATCGGCAGTTACCTTTGCCCATGCGTTGGGGGTTTCATATACCCGTATCTCTTGCAGCTGATAACGCTCAGAATTCAAAACAGATGCCAGTGTCTGAAAAATAAACAGAGCCATATTTTCTGCGGTAGGGGGAATTTCTTGATATTCCGGCAGGGTATTCAGGTCTGCATGGTCATACCGATCCAGAATATGGTCTTTGACCAACTTTTTCAAAGTACAGAAATTAATGACCATTCCAGATTGATCGCAGGTTCCACTGATCGTCACCTGCAGTTTGTATGTATGGCCATGGACCATGGCACAGGGACCATATAATGCCCGATTTTCTTCAGAACTGAGATGGGGCAGCACAAGATGGTGTGCTGCATCAAAGGTAAACTCTTTGGTAATAGAAAGCATGATGCCACCGTTTGGACAGATCGTTGCCAAGTGAGGGAGAATTTTTTGTGCGGGATGCCACTCGTCCGCATTCCAACTACAATATCGACCGCCAGCATTTACACTTGTTTACGCTCCCTGTCAATAATTTCCTTTTTTTAAACCGTTGTTTTGCCAACCCTGTTGACAGATACTCGTTCTCTCTCTGCTGCATCCCTGCTGATCCGGCAACAGTCATTACTCCAGCACCAGGAACAGAACATCTCCTCACCAATGATATACAAGCCTGCTTCGGACAGATCCATCTCCATGCCACAGGCAGCACAATATTCGTTTTTTTCAGGTTGCACTTTTTCAGTCTCCATACCTATACGTACCCCTAAGCAGACAGCAGGCCAAAGAATACTTGCATTTTTCCTGCTAAGACCTATCCTGTTTCAAAAAAACTGTTCAACACATCCAGGCTGTAAAGCATGCCATAAAACAGACAGCCTCAATCTGTTACGGAGCAACCCCATGTTACTTGAGCTACTGCAGAAAAGAAGAAGCATCCGCCGTTTCCAAGACACCCCTGTATCACAGGAACATCTGGACAAGCTGCTCGAAGCAGCCCTGCGATCGCCTTCTTCCAAAGGAATTAATCCCTGGGAATTCATTGTCGTCCAAGACAGGAAAACCCTGACTAAACTGTCATCTGCAAAGCCCCATGGCGCGACTTTTCTCAACAATGTAGCTCTGGCCATCGTGGTGTGCGCGGATACCTCAAAAACCGATGTCTGGGTAGAAGACGCCTCCATTGCTTCCATCATCCTCCATCTCACAGCTGCTGATCTTGGCCTGGGGTCCTGCTGGGTCCAAATCCGTAAGCGTGAGCACGACACCCAGCGATCGGCCCAGGAGTATCTCAGTGAAATCCTGGGGCTGGATGAACAGATCATGGTTGAAGCAATCATTGGTATAGGCCATCCAGTGGAAGAAAAAAAAGGCCATGATGCATCGAGCCTGCTTTACGGCCAGGTGAGTTACGAGCAATTCGGCAGGAGATGAGCTCTTGCTTACGCTACAGCCATGAAAAGAGCAAACCCGGAATTATTTTTCAAAGATGCCCGTCTGCCATTTGTTGAAGCCCGCTACGCAGAAGACAGCAGACGTTTGTTCAAACCCCATATGCACCGCACCTTTTCCGTGGGTGCAGTGCATCGTGGTGCCCTGCATTACCAGATCGAAGGGAGAGATTTCACCCTTCATCCGGGAACCCTGGCCCTGATCAACCCAGAAACAATCCACAGTTGCAACCCCACATCACATCAGGCACGGAGCTATTCCATGCTGTACCTGCATATTGACTGGTGCATGCAGATACAACAGACACGCGGCCCGGTGGAACACTTTATACCAGTGCATGAAATCATGTTGAAAAATCAGTCTCTTTACGCAGAATACTGTGCAATCATACATCTGTTATTACACAGGCCACCTGACCTGTTAAAACTCGAAGAATCCCTTGCGCAGCTCTTTGGAAAAATCTTTTCAGCAACCTGCCCTATTATACGCTCTCAGCAGTCTGTAAGTATGGCAGATGTGAATCTGCTCAAACACATCCTCAGTCAGAACCTGGACAGGGAAATAACCCTGGCAGGCATTGCCAAAGAGCTTGCATCAAATCCCTACACCCTGCTCCGTCGGTTCAAACGCGAAACCGGCCTCACTCCTCACGCATATCGGCTTAACTGCCGCATAGAAACGGCCAGAACATACCTGCAACAGGGAACAGATATAGGCGATACCGCATTCTTGTGCGGCTTTTGCGACCAAAGCCACTTTCATCGCACTTTCAAAGCCATGACCACTGTCACCCCCCGGGAATACCAACAGGGGATACAACACACAGACAACACGGCGGAGTGACGGAGCCGTTCCCATCATGATCTTATAATAAACACTTCACCTTTGTCTGCCAGTCACCAGCACTCACCCTGTTATATTTTTCACTAAAAAGTTTATCGCTACGATACAGTTTCCCCGTCTTTTGTCTCTTCAGGTAGGCCTTACGCTGTGAAGGCCCGCCGTTATACAGGGCATACAGCCAACCAGCCAGAAAAGTTTGTCCCTTTTTGCTCTCCAGTTTTACCGGTGCTTTTTCTTTCAACAGGTAATCACGAAGATAAAGTGTCAGGATCTCAGAGCCGGCTTTTGCATTATATTCTGCATTCCAACGGAGTTGCTGGGTATTGTAGATACCTTTCCATATTTTTTCATTCACCTGCATCAGACCTACGGAAGTACTGTTATACGAAAGTAGATACGTGATGGTGTTGTTTTTCACATGATACTGGCGAAAACAGCTCTCCTGCCAGGCTGTGGCCATAACCATTTTTTCCAACCATTCACTGCCACCCGGCACCTGCACTTTTTTCCCTTTATACTGTGCCGCCCCACGCAAAACCTGGGTCACCCTTGGCAGCAGTTGTTCTGCAGAGGTAAACTCCGCGGTCCAATTACGGATATCGTCCATGGACTGCTTTTTTCCACTGGCAGCCAGAGCGGTTCCTGTTCCCCAAAATGCCTGCCAAAGTGCTTGTGGTTCGAGCCAGGAGGTCGGGGCATTTTCTTCAGCCGGTGAAATCTGTACGGGTTTATCATATTCAAGGGGTTGCTCTTCTAAAGGATCCAAGCCAAAAATTGTCCGCAAAGAAGGATCCGCAGCACCGTCAGGACTAAACTGCAGAGGCTGCGTACTTATCAGCGCTGCCATACGCCGGAACCCGTCCGCACTGATTTCGATACCAATTGAGGGGCCGAGTTTATCCAGCGCTACCAAGGCGTCATGGGCGGTGAAAAAGGCAAGGTATCCGACAACATCCCTCTTTGACTGCTGCAACAGATGGCGTCTAAACAAAGGTGAGAGCTGTTTCCAGCCCCAGAGGAACTGTCCTCGAACAAAAGCATCGGTAACGGTTTTCTGTTCAAGGGCTTCACTGAAAGCATACCTGGTCGTCAGCATGGTATCCAGAAGGATATGCCGCTCATCGTCGCTCAAGGGGATATCTGTGAACAGTTTGAGCTGATAGATAAGATAGGCATCCCACACCTGCCACAGCTCTAGAAAGCGTGCATACTCTTCTTCACTGACTTCAGGTTCTGGCGCATATGGCCCTTCGTATGGAGCTTCTATTTCTCCACGTATATATATTTTGACGCCATCACCGACAACTTTCGATCCATCAGGCTGAAGACTCTGTAAAAAAGCATGGGCTGTAGTTTGATGCTGCCTGTCAAACATGGGTAACAGACTATTTTGCATTCTGTTTACAGGAGGTGCAAGATTGATCTGTATTTGCTGAAGGTAGGTATGAACATGTTCCTTGACCAGGTTCCAGACAACATCAAAAACCTGAACAGGCTGCTTGCTGCTGTTAAGCAGATGGGAATCACGTATTTCAAAGGAGAGTTGCCAGTTCTGATTCAGCCGAGGCACCTGGAACAGTTCAACATATCCCTGCCAGGAGACAGGCGCGACACAACTCTCGAATAGAGGGGTTCCCCAGTGGATGTTCACTTTGGTAAGAAAACGAATTTGCTCGCCCTCAACCTCCACAGACGGATGAGAGAGAACTATCTGATCACAGCCGTCGGCATAATCCACAACCATTGCCTGTTCTCCGGCAAGCGGATAAGCCTGTTCCACCACCATGGCTCGTAATTGGGCTAGATCAATGGTCAGGGGAAGCCGTACAGGGACGACATCTGCCAGTGCGACCTGCCAACTCCCCATACACACCAAAAGCCAACATAAAATAAGATACCTGACTATCATGAGCATCACTGTCCTCTGAAAAGATCCATCTGCAACTGTCAATTTTATACAATACGCAGGTCAATATCAATTGTAGCATGCAGTACAGACACCCACCACACAGACTGCATCAAAAGCATAAAGAAGGCATATGGGAAAAGCTATGCAAAAAAACGCTCCCAATGCCCCACAAGGAGGTTATATGGAATTTCTGTTGATTGCCGGCGCACACTTTCTGGCCTTGCTCAGCCCCGGACCTGATTTTTTTCTTATCCTGCAAACAGCCCTGCGGATGCGCATACAATACGCCATCGCAGTCTGCGCAGGTATTGCTGCAGCCAATGCCGTATATCTGACCATTGCTGTCCTGGGGTTGGAAGTCGTGCGTGAAATGCACCTCATCATGCAGGTCTTGCGCTATCTGGGGAGCGGCTACCTGATATACATCGGGTTTCTCCTGCTCCGTTCACCCAAACGTACCTTTGAATCACAGGAAAATACAAGCATTCTCAGAAAAAAAAAGATTTCGTATCAATTTGGTCTTGGTTTCAGCTCGGCAATCCTCAACCCGAAAAATGCCATTTTCTATCTTTCCCTCTTCACAGCCATGGTATCAGCGGAAACAGGTTTGGGAACACGTATACTTTATGCACTGTGGATGACTTCAGTTGTCCTCTGCTGGGACATAGCCATAGCTACAGCAGTGGGAAACACAGCCGCCAAACGCGCCCTTGGCAAATGGATATTCGGCCTGGAAAAAATATCAGGGGGTATGCTCGCGATGTTTGGAGTGTTGCTGGTTTTTGACTAAGAGCTTATACCGATCAGGAATCCGCCTGTTGTAAAAAACAATGCACAGCTCCCCCGTCAATGACGGGAGAGCTGTGCATATAATGTACTCAGACTTTAAAGCGTCCCACAATCTCCTGCAATGTTTGAGAAAGTTGCGTAAGTTCCCTGGCCTGTTCGCCAACCTTGCCAATGGATTCAGAAACTTCCTGAACAGCCTGGTTGACCTCGGTAATTTCCTCTGCAATGGAACTGACTGTCACAGAGCCCTGGCCCACATTCTCATTGACTTCCTGAATGCCGATTGAAGTCTGGGAGATATTATCAGCAATCTCCTGGGTTGTCGTTGCCTGTCCTTCAACCTCCATGGCAATGGATGATACAATATTGCTGACATTCTGGAAAATTTCAAGAATCTGGCCTACTTCAGAAACCGTCTCATCGGTGGCTCCCTGAATATTCTCAACCTGGGACTGCACCTCCTGGGTAGCTTCGGCGGTCTGCTTGGCCAAATCCTTCACCTCAGAGGCAACAACCGCAAAACCCCTGCCAGCCTCTCCAGCACGGGCAGCCTCGATGGTGGCATTCAATGCCAGCAGGTTAATCTGTTCAGAAATATCTGAAATCAGATCAGTTACCTTGCTGATCTCACTTGCCCCCTGTCCCAGTCTGCCGAGTTTTTCAGAAACATCTCCTGCCTTGGAAACAGCAGATTCAGAGATGGTTTTTGATTCCTCGGATTTTTTTGCAATTTCCTGTATCGTTACAGACATTTCCTCAGTGGCTGAGGCAACCATGTTGACATTGGTGGCAGCTTCTTCACAGGCAGAGGCAACACCGGCCATGGTGACATTCATTTCCTCTGTGCCTGTGGCAACCGTTTTCGAGCGGCCAGCCATGGACTCGGCACCTTCCATCATCTCACGGGAAATCTCTGAAAGGGCTCCCGAAGAGCTGTTCAGGGAATCGGCATCCTGGATAATCTGCTTGATCAGTTCCTGGAGTTTGTCCATGAAAAGGTTAAACCAGGTGGCCAGCTGACCGATTTCATCCTGGACCTTGATCTCCAGACGCTTGGTCAGGTCGCCCTCACCTTCTGCAATATCTTTGAGCATCTCAGCCGCACTGCTGATAGGACGAACAATTCCGCCAGCTGCGTACCATAACAGACCAATGGCAAGAACACAGGTTCCAATGCCGGCAATCAGCAGCATCATCATATTCTTCTTACCAGCAGCAGACAACTTCTGGTCTAGGGCGATGGCATCTGCCAATACGACGTCTTTTTTTATACGAATCATAACAGACCAGGGTTTCCCGGTTCTGCCGAGCTCAATGGGTGCCAGGACTTCAAAAAATCCATCCTGTTCGTTCAGTGATGCTGAACTTTGACCAGACTGAATATTCTGCAGATACGCCTCCCACCCCTGGGGAATGATTTTTTTAAAATGACCGGCAATGAGATCTGGACGCTCTGAATCTGCAACCACCAGGCCCATATTACTGACGATGGTGATCTCTCCCTGACCATCAAACAGATCCTTGTCGACCTGTTCGGCCAATTTCTGAACAAAATCAAGATTGTAATCAGCTCCTGCCACACCATAAAACGTGCTATTCACCAAAATGGGTACGGACAGAGTGGCCAGTATTACCTGTTTACCCTGGACAATATAGGGAAGAGGGTCAAGCACACTTTCCTTATGAGTTTCACTGGGACCGATATACCATCCTCCCTTTAAAACGCCATTGGGGTGCTTATCTCTGGTATCGTATTCAACCAACGGCTGCACAGCAATGCTACCGCGATCGTCACGGGTCCAATACGGGGTGAAACGTCCAGTTTCCTTGTTATTGCCATCCTTACCTGTGCGAAAATCCACATCGCGGCCATCAATGGAATTGGGTTCCCAACAGGAATACGTTCCATTGAAATTTGGATTTTCTTTTAATATTTTCAGGAGAATACCATTAACCTGATCTCTTCCCAACGTGAGACCACTATTCTCAGAAGACTTGGCCAGCGAAAACACATTAGCCATGTTACGTGCTGCATCCAGTGCCACGCTGAATTCCTGCTGTATCTTTCCAGCATAATTGCCTGCCAGATCTTTCAAACCATCCAATGACCGAGCTTCAATCACCTGTGATACCGTGGTATTAACCATTCCTTGAGTAGCCCTTGCGGAATACAGGCTGTATCCGACCAGCACGACTGCTGAAAGTAACAGACAAGCCCCGGCAATGGCGGCAATCTTTGTACGAACAGATTTAAAATTCATCCAATCCTCTCCTCCTGATTTTTACGCTATGCTCAATGCCAGCCTTTATGCATACAGCTAAAGGCATTCAAAACACGTCACATTCATCTCTCCTCATGCAATTATTGTATGTCATGCATCCAGAAAAAAGGAAGGGCAGGAGAAAAAAAAATTCGAGTCATTCTGACATTGTAAAAGCACACACGACCTCAATTTACCTCAAAACCAATTAGGCAAAATAAAAGATTACAATCAGATAAGCCACCGCCTAGTCGAGGGAAAAAAAGTCACACACCAAAGCGCCATTTGACCTGTGATCCTAAAAAACACATTACGGTGATTACGTGCCCTGATTTCAGCAACTGAAGCCTCTGGGCATCCTTATTTTTCATTTTTAAACCTTCTCCACACATCTGCCTGTAATTTTTATACTGTACGCAGTTGATATTTCTGCTAAACTGGAATCATTGAAACGACTGAATAATTAACTCTTCTGCACCAGGAGTTAGCATGCTGATAAAAAGAACTTTGTTCGTATTCACCATGGTTGTATGCTGTGTATCAAGCACATCCCTATATGCTCGCCCTGATGCTTCTGTTAAATTTTCCATTATCCGTGAAGAGAATCCCAAACAACAACAGAACAAACTTCTGGTTCCCTATGGGTTTTCTGCAGATTCTTTAGGTCTGACCATCGGCCTTGGTGGTATGCTGAAGGGATATGGCCAGGACCAACTCCTGATGGCAGGTACTGCAATGGCCAGCTTTGATGATGCAGCCATAGCCATTCTCGGCATGTGGGACTATCAGCTCCCCTTTGCCAATCGCCTCTTTTTTTCAGCTGTTGGCTCAACGGGCACCTACCCGAGACAAAGAGCATATGTCAGCGTTCCTCGTCCTGCTGGAGACACCTATGCAGGCAGCAATGACTCAGACAAGGACGATTACTTCGAAGACAGCGGTACCGACAGCTGGATGGATTTCAAACTGGAATACGTGCTTCCCATTGGGGATGGAAGCGACGGCCCCCTGGAGTCGTACAAACTCAAAAGCGGTATGCTCAGCAATACAGGCTCAGGTGGCGACACCTGGAATCCCTTAAGCAGCGGTACAACAATACTGATGTTGAAACAATTCAATCGCTACCAGAGTTTTGATCTCCCTCTGCCACTGGGAAAAAAGAATTACTCCACCCATCCGCTCAGGCTTGGTATTCTTTACAATAATACGGACTTTCCCTCCAACCCGTCCAAAGGCAGTAGTCAGTACGTTGCCTATACAAAAGATTTTGCCTGGGGAGAATACAGCGAGGAGTGGGACTTCATAGAATTTGAGGCCAGTAAATACTATAACCTTGGCTCAACGGACTGGAGCAAACAACAGGTTCTGGCCCTGAACATATGGACGGGCTATTCACCCAGCTTTTCCGCAGAAACTGATGCGAACGGGAATCGTATTGTCAGTGATGATCCTCCGTTTAGCCAGGGAGCACGTTTGGGTGGACTCTATCGTATGCGTGCCTATCCATCCAATCGTTTCCATGACAAGGCTGTACTTTATGGAAGCCTGGAATACCGCTGGACACCCTATTGGAATCCCATTGGCAACATACACTGGCTCAAGTTTCTCCAGATGGATTGGATGCAAGTTGTACCCTTTGTTGAGCTTGGCCGTGTTGCCGACGAATATGACCCGGGTGAACTTCTCAGTGATATAAAAGTGGACGGCGGTATAGGTCTCCGAGCCATGATGGCAGGCGGAGTCGCCCGGTTTGATGTGGCCGCATCGGAGGAAGGAAGCTCCATCTGGGTAATGTTCGGCCATCCATTCTGATAGAATATCAGCGCTTATTACAATTCACAGCCACCATACATGCGGGAATACATACGATCTTCGGCCTTGCATCTTTTCCAAGTCAAACAACACAAAGCATTTTTACAAAATGCATGTGAAAAGGTACTGTTTTTCCCACTCACAGAATTACAATCATATCCACCAATTACACAGTTCCCGCCATTTCGCGTGGCCTGTTAAAATCACAATACCAACAAGTTACAAGCTATCCCGTCTGAAAATATTCTTCATATTTTGCATTTGACAAATTCTTATTTAATGATTCTTTTGTAGATAAGAATATATTCCTATCTAAAACCACTATGCCCATTACAACACAAGAAATTGAACGGCGAATGACGCACTTCGAAACCGTCTGCCGGGACAAAGGGATAAAACGAACTCATCAACGGATTGAAATATTCAGAGAAGTTGCCCAGGCTGAAGATCATCCCGATGCGGAACAAATATTTCAACGCGTTCAAAAACGTATGCCGACTGTTTCTCTGGATACCGTCTATAGGACACTCTGGCTGTTACATGAACTCGGCCTGGTGATTACACTACATTCCGGAAGGGAACGGACGCATTTTGACGCCAACCTGGAAAAACACCATCATTTTGTTTGTGAACATTGTGGATTTACCCGCGATTTCCACTGCAGTGATCTTGATCGCATCAGACTACCAGATGTACTCAAGAACTTTGGAAAGGTAAAGACTGCCCAGGTTGAGGCAAGAGGCCTTTGCAAAGCCTGTTTACTGAAAAAATAATTCTACTACATCACATACAGGAGGTGCCTTACCTGCGGAAAACATAGCTCTTCAAGCGAAATTGCTCGTTTAATCCAGACATGCAGTTTCGTTACCATCAATAAAACTCCATATATGCGAAACCGATGGGGAAGCCTGATCGTTGGCAACCTACTGTCAAACGCGTTGTCAAGCTGGCAACAGATTAATTGCAAGCGCAGTGCAGACGTTCATTGAACAATGTAAGGAGGCTTTATGAGTGACGAAAAAAGATGCCCGGTAACCGGTAAATCCAGTAAGCAAATCGCAGGAGGCGGGACAACCAATCGTGATTGGTGGCCCAACCAGTTAAATCTGAATATTCTGCATCAGCATTCAGCAAAATCCAACCCCATGGGGAAAGACTTTAATTACGCTGAAGAATTTAAAAAACTCGACCTGGAAGCTGTAAAAAAAGATCTCTTTGCCCTGATGACAGACTCCCAGGAGTGGTGGCCGGCTGATTGGGGCCACTATGGCGGCCTGTTTATTCGCATGGCCTGGCATAGCGCTGGCACCTATCGAATGGGCGACGGACGGGGTGGAGCCGGTTCAGGTTCCCAACGTTTTGCTCCGCTCAACAGTTGGCCGGATAACGTGAATCTCGATAAAGCCCGGCGGCTTCTCTGGCCTATCAAGCAGAAATATGGAAGAAAAATTTCCTGGGCTGATCTCATGATCCTCACAGGTAACTGTGCTCTGGAGTCCATGGGTCTTAAAACCTTTGGCTTTGCCGGTGGCCGTGAGGATATCTGGGAACCGGAAGAGGACATTTACTGGGGAGCGGAGGAAGAATGGCTGGCAACCAGCGACAAGCCCAAAAGCCGCTACAGTGGGGATCGCGACCTGGAAAACCCTCTGGCTGCCGTGCAGATGGGACTTATCTACGTGAACCCGGAAGGGCCGGATGGAAATCCTGACCCTGTGGCCTCGGGCCGTGATGTTCGCGAAACCTTTGCACGCATGGCCATGAACGACGAAGAGACCGTTGCCCTTGTAGCTGGCGGCCACACCTTCGGCAAGTGCCACGGTGCAGGAGACGCGGCCCTGGTCGGGCCGGAACCGGAAGCAGCTCCCCTTGAGGAACAGGGGCTTGGCTGGAGAAGCAGTCATGGTTCCGGTAAAGCCGGTGATACCATTGGCAGCGGTATTGAAGGAGCCTGGAAACCGAATCCCACCACGTGGGACATGGGCTATCTGAAAGTCTTGTTTAAATATGAATACGAGCTGGTGAAAAGCCCGGCAGGGGCAAACCAGTGGCTGGCCAAGGATGTGGACGAAGAGGATATGATCGTTGATGCCCATGATCCATCTAAAAAACATCGCCCCATGATGACCACGGCAGATCTTTCCCTGCGTTATGACCCGATTTATGAGCCCATCGCACGACGCTACATGGAAAATCCCGAGGAATTCGAAGATGCCTTTGCCCGGGCCTGGTTCAAGTTGACCCATCGTGACATGGGGCCACGCTCACGCTATCTAGGCCCGGAAGTACCTGCTGAAGAACTGATCTGGCAAGACCCGATTCCCCCTGTGGATCATGAGCTGATTGATGCACAGGATGTAACTTTGCTGAAAAGCAAAATTCTCGAATCAGAGCTGTCCATTCCCCAACTGGTATCCACTGCCTGGGCTTCAGCCTCAACCTTCCGCGGTTCTGACATGCGTGGAGGTGCCAACGGTGCCCGGATCAGACTTGCACCGCAAAAGGACTGGAAAGTCAATCAGCCGGAACAACTGGCAAAAGTCCTGCAATCGCTTGAAACCATACAAAAAGATTTCAATAACGCACAACCAGGCAATAAAAAAGTATCGCTCGCTGATCTGATAGTACTCGGAGGCTGTGCTGCCGTTGAACAGGCCGCTCAAAATGCAGGCCAGGCAATAACGGTTCCCTTTACACCGGGACGCATGGATGCTCTTCAGGAGCAGACCGACGCTGACTCTTTTACCGTGCTTGAGCCAGTTGCGGACGGATTCCGAAATTATATGAAACAAAAATACAGTGTCACCGCTGAAGAATTGCTTATCGATAAAGCACAGCTGCTGACCCTTACTGCCCCGGAGATGACGGTTCTCATTGGCGGTATGCGTGTACTCAACGCCAACTTCGGCCAATCCCCACACGGAGTATTCACAGAAAAACCTGAGCAACTCACCAATGATTTTTTTGTCAACCTGCTCGATATGGGCACAGCCTGGAAGCCCACAGCTGAGGATAAGGATATATATGAAGGGTGTGATCGGGTAACTGACGAACGTAAGTGGACCGGTACCCGAATTGATCTGGTCTTTGGCTCGAACTCACAACTCCGGGCCCTGGCAGAGGTTTATGCCAGTGAGGATTCCAAGGAAAAATTTGTCCGTGACTTTGTTGCAGCATGGGATAAAGTAATGAACCTTGACCGCTTTGATCTTGCCTGAGTTCATTTTTATGCCATTGCTTTCCTGAAAAAATTCTCTGCCGCTGGGCAGTCGTTAGGTAACCTTGGGGCGCAGTATTTCAGACAGGTCTGAAATACTGCGCTATTTCTTTTTCAGGCTCTTTACTTCATCCCGGACACTGACAATGAGTTCAGCAAGAAACCCCATAAAGAAAAAAATCACACCAGAGAGAAAAAGGATCACGACAAAATACAGCATAGGCCGGGCATGAAACGCATATCGCCCCAACACCTTTCCCAGGAGCATGCAGATCACAATGGCAACAGCAAGCAAAACCTGCAACGCCCCTGCAAAACCAAAAAACCTGAAGGGCGCCTTGGTAAAGGAAAGTATGAACTTCACGGCTATGGCATCAAAAAAAGCTATGGGAATCCGTGTCCAACCAAAATGGGTTGTCCCATGCTCCCTGGGGTACCAATGTGTGTCAACTTCAGTAACCTTGAACCCTTTGGCATGGAGAATCTGAGGAATAAAGCGATGCCAGTCGCTCCTGAGCTCCAGCTCAGGAAGACAATCTTTACGTATAACCTTGATCCAGTTCATATCATGGAGAGCCATGTGAAAGAGTCTGTTTGATACCGTGTTATAAATGACTGATAAAAAATATTTTCCATCAGCCCTGCCAACCCGTCTTCCACAAACTACATCATACCCTTCTTCAATTTTTTGCATCAGTTTGGGAATATCCTCATCAGGATGGGACTCCAGGTCGGCTTCCATGCGTAAAAAAAAATCGCCGTTACATTCATGAATCGCCCGCTGGGTCGCAACGGTGAGCCCGAGATTTATGCGATGTTGAATCAGTTTGACATCGTCTCGCCCATCAGCCAACCTCTTTGCCTCCATACCGCTGCCATCTGTTGATCCGTCATCAACCAGAATCAGCTCCAGGTTGTAACCTGCTTTATGGGTTCCCTGTTCGATTCTGTCCACTACTTCTGCAAGCGTTTTTTCCTCATTATTGAATGGCAGAAAAACAGAAAGAAGCATGAATGCACTCCACTGAAAATAAAAAAGCTCACCTGAATCTGAATGAGCAGTTGAGGTAAACAGCATTTCGATACAGCACATTGTAATCCATATCACTGGCAGGATCGATATCTATCCGCCATCCAAAAACAGGCGTTTATAAAATATTTCTAAATATCCCAGTGTATTTAGCCATAATCTGTACCTTAAAAAAATCTTAAAAAACGCACCTGCCGCTTTGATCTGGGCCTCTCGTTTTGATACACTCATTATAACTAGGCAGCTTGCTGGATATCAGATCGGTTTCCACTGGGAACCGGCAACAGAAAATATTTCACACGAACCTTTCACTGTGTGTTTTTTTAATATGATTCGCGTCCCTCCTGTTATTCAGCTCTCTACGATTCTCACATTCTTCCAACAGGTACAGCAATGTCTCAAAACCCCAGGCCTTACGTATTACGGCACCTACCATTAGCTCTCAGTTTCATCCTCTTTTTTCTCTTGCTTCCTGTTTCCCTGCTTGCCGGGCCCACAATCAACTCTGATGATTTGGTCCTTGTTGCACGTAATACAGACCTGGACGACCAATTCGCCCTTGTCGCTCTTGCAGACATTCCCGGCAACTCGATAATTTTTATCACCGATGAAGGATGGGACGACAGTGATTTCACCTTTGATGGCGCTGAAGACTGCTTCAAATGGACTGTTCATTCCAACGGTATTTCTGCAGGATCAATCATACGTTTTACCAATGAAAGCACGACCACCCTTGAACTTGAGGACAGCAATCACGGAACACTCACTCTGGTTAATGGCTCCAGCGACATGAACGTTTCTGCCGGAGACCAACTTTTTCTATATCAAACAGCTGACGATACCTATACCGGCACCATCCAGCGTCTGGATGGCAGTGGCGGAGTAGAGGCGGGCATGATTTATGCTTTTAACGGAGATAATTCCTCACCAAGCACTTATGGCTGGCTGGATCCGGGCAATGTACACACCAGCGCTGCATCCCAGGTTCCTGACAACATGACGGTGTTATCAACCTGTGACGGCAGTGGGAATGCCAACGTTGCCAACGCAAATGGCATGCTCACACAATGTACCCTGAAAGACAGCGTCGCTAATGAATATGACAACTACCGCTATGACGGCCCCACAACTGCGGCGATAAAAAGCGACTGGCTCATACGGCTGCATACCACAGCCAACTGGTTGTGTGATGATATTGACACCCTGAGTATTAATTCCGGCACTCTGGTGAGCGACTGGACAGTTTCCCCGGACAATCTTGCTCCTACCATCTCCATTAGCGACACCAATTTAACCTATACTGAAAATGATGCTGCCACCCAGATTGACCCGGCGGCAACTGCATCCGATGCAGATGGAGATGCCGACTGGAACACAGGCACCCTGGTGGTACAGATTACAGCTAACAATGAATCAGCGGACGAACTGAGTATACCGGACAATGTGGTGGGAACCATCAATACATCGGGAACCAGCCTGCTCAATAGTGCCACAGCAATCGGCACACTCAGCGCTTCAGAAGGCACCGTCACCAATGGAACTGCCCTAACCGTCACTTTTAATTCCAATGCAACCAATTCCCTTGTAGAGCAAACTGTACGGGCTGTGCATTACAGGAATACCAGCGAAAACCCTGGAACATCGAACAGAACCATTACCTTTACCGTCACTGATGCCAATACTGGCACCGCCAATGATACCCGTACGGTTGAGGTGAGCGGACTTGATAACGATCCGCCGACCATTGCAACCAACTCGACCTTGAGTCTTGCAAAAAATGCAACGGCGACCATCACCACCTCCTACCTTGACTCTTCTGATGTGGATGATGCAGACACGGCAGTTACCTTTACCGTTACCACAGGGCCGACTCACGGCCAGTTGGAAAACACCGACAACAGCGGAGTATCCATAACGACCTTTACTCAGCAGAACCTCAATGACGGGAAAATTCGGTATGTCCATGACGGTACTGCCACCACCAGTGACTCTTTTGTCTTCACCGTGGCAGATGACGGTGCCAACGATCTCACAAACCAGACATTCAACCTGACCATTACCAACACCCTGCCCGTAGCTTCAAATTTCACGGCCTCTCCCGGCCCTTACCAGAATGTTGTCTATACGTTTTCCACGTCATCATTTTCCTATGCGGACGACAATGCTGATGTCCTGGATCATGTGCGGGTAACAGCTGTGCCCGGCAGCGGCACCCTGTATGTTGATGCAAATAATAACGATACATACGATAGCGGAGAAGAGCTTGCCGACAACGACCAGGTAAGCAAGGCAAACCTGGATGCAGGCAATCTGCAATACCTTACCACCGGAACCACAAATACCAGCTTTACCTTTGACGTCAACGATGGCACGGCATATAGCACCTCCACCTATACAGCGTCCCTGAATATCACGGCAGAACCGACAGTGACCCTGTCTGTCAATAACAGCAGTATTGCAGAGGCAGGCGGTTCTGCAACAGTGACAGCCACCCTTTCCCATACCTTTGGCGCAACAGTAACGACAAACCTAAACTTTACAGGAACAGCGACACTCACAGACGACTATACCCGCAGCGGCACGTCCATTGCCATTTCCAGCGGAACAACCGGTACTGTCAGCGTCACTGCGGTTGACGATTCCATTGATGATGATGCAGAAACCATTATTGTTGATATCACAGGTGTCACCAACGGAGCTGAAAATGGTACCCAGCAGGTAACAGTCACCATTACCGACGACGATGTCTTACCCACGGCAACCACCAATGCCGCCAGTGCTGTAAGTTCCAGCGGAGCAACCCTTAACGGCAGCATTAATGCCAACAATGCCTCCACAGCCGTAACATTCGAGTATGGAACAGATACCAATTACGGTAACTCAGTCACCGCTGACCAGAGCCCTGTGACGGGATCCTCCGGCACTGCTGTCAGCAAAGCCATTACCGGTCTGCTGCCAGGCCAGACCTACCACTTCCGTGTGGTGGGAGTCAGCGCTGTGGGCAACACCAATGGAAATGACCAGAGTTTTACGACTCCGGCCACAGCTCCTTCAGCCACCACCAATGCAGCTTCCTCACTCACCGCAAGTGGCGCGCGCTTAAATGGCAATATCACTGCTAATGGAGCAAGTACCACGGTCACCTTCGAGTATGGTACAACCACCGGTTACGGCAGCACTGTCACAGCTGATCAGAGCCCTGTGACCGGGAATGCCTCTACAGCTGTAAGCAAAACCATCACCGGCCTGACCTACGGCCAGACATATCATTATCGTGTTGTTGGTACAAATAGTCAGGGCACGACCAACGGCACTGATCAATCCTTTACCATTACCAACATTGCCCCCACTGTAACAACCCAGGCAGTAACTGATATCGCATCAAACACGGCAACGGGTAACGGCACCATTACCGACCTGGGGGTTCCCAATCCCACAGCCTACGGCATGTGCTGGAATACCAGTGGCACGCCAACAGTATCCGACAATGTTTCCAACCAGGGAGCGACTTCGACTACTGGCGCATTTACCTCAACCATGAGTGTACTCACGCCAGACACCACCTATTATGTCAGAGCCTATGCTACCAACACCACAGGCACATCCTATGGCGGGGAAGTTTCATTCACGACTGAAGACAAGTTTCCTTGGCTTATTTTCTATCGGAGCTTTATACTGCCCTCAAATGATTCCAAGTAAATACAAGACATACAATATTCCTACAGGTCATATTCAGCTCTTTTTACTCTGCTCCCCTGTTTCAGGGGAGCAGAATTTATCCCCTCATTATGCCGAACAAAGGGCTATGCAGATGTTTTCCAGCCCGATTCCGGCCAGTATGGGACCATTGAAGCAGTCAGGAGCATGAGCCTATTTCCTACACACTTTTGGGATTGTTATTATTTTCCACGCCCCTTAGCGATTCTGTTTGTCCTTACTACCCATTGTCTCTCGATTCTTAAGGTCATAAAAAATGCGAACTCAACACCATCCTAGTTCCATAGTGACCAGATATCGCCCATTACCCTCCTTTACAACAGTCAGAAGGCTGATGCCGTTAATTGTAGGCGGGATGGCCTTTCTCATCTTCTTTTCCACCATGGCACCCACGGTTTCTTTCTGGGATTGTGGAGAGTATATCACCGCCGCTTACACACTGGGCATTAATCACCCCCCCGGCAATCCGCTGTATGTGCTATTGGGGCGTATTTTCACCATACTACCGGTTGCCATGGACCAGATTGCTGCACGGGTGAATATGCTCTCCGTCTGCGCCGGGGCACTTACAGCCAGTGTTGTCTATACGATTATTACCACCATTGTTGCCAACCTCATCGGTACGCCCAGGCGTTTATGGCAACAACTGACTATCATCACAGCAGGAATGACAGGGGCATTGTTTGCCGTCCTGAATTATACATTCTGGTTTTCAGCAGTGGAAGCATCAGCATACGCGCCTTCAATGCTGATGCTGGTTACCAGTTTTTATCTTGTCCTGAAATGGAACCAGACCCCAACGGAAGAAGGCAGAGATCGTTTCCTGATTTGTGCGATCTACACCTCCTTTTTGGGAATAGGTTTTCACTTTTTTTCCGTTTTAGCCCTGCCGCCGCTGTTTCTGTATATCATCGCAGCAGATAAAACAAAGAGACAGGACACCTGTTTCTGGTTAAGTTTTTATATTTTCTGTTCCATTGCTTTTGCTACCAGCACGTTCATCTTTATTTCCCCGCTCCTGCTCATCATCTGCGCGGTGTTTGCTTTTACCAGCCGACCTCTGGCCCTCCCCTTGAACTGGGCCTGCATAAGCATGGCGTGCGTCATCCTGCTGCGAGGCAGGGAATACGAGCTGATGTCTCTGACACCTTATATCGCCCTGCTGTGCATGGTCATTGTCGAGACATTTTTCTCAAGAAACAGGTCATCCGGGAAAACGCAATGGCGGTTGCTGTTTTTCCTCAGCCTGGCGGCTTTTCTCGGTTTCTCTGTTTTTTTTACCATTCCACTTCGCTCTCACCTGCATCCTCCACTGGACCACGGTCATACGGATATCAGGCTGGAGCAGGGACGCATTGACGCCACAGCCTTTCGCCGTTATCTGGATCGTTCAGAATATATTCCGGACTCCATGCTGACACGGATGCTCCACCGAAGAGGAACGCTTCAGAGCCAATTTGGATTCGATGATCGCATAGGATATATGGGATTTCAACTCACCCAGCTTTTCCATTTCGGCAAAACCATAGCACAGGATCGCAGCTCACAAGAAAAAAATACGCTACTGGGTGGCCCGCTGCCCAGGCAATTCATCGCCATATGCATCTACCTTCTTCCAACAATGCTGATGCTCTATGGCATCTATTTCTGGATAAAAAAAGATGCAAAGGCTACCCTCCTTCTGGTTTCACTGTACCTGCTGTCCAGTTTTGGCATGGTGTTGTATCTCAATTTTTCAGATGGCACTCAGACACGTTCTTCTCAGCCAGAAGAATACAGAGTGAATCCGGAACTGGCCAAACCACAGGAAAAAGATGACATTACCCAATCCCATGCCATCATTTCCAGGGAGGTTCGGACTCGAGACTATTACTTTACAGCGGCATTTGTCTGCATGGGAATATGGATTGGCCTTGCCATTGCGGGAATACTGTACTCCCTGGCTCGTTCTGCAAACGCTCGTCTGCAGCGCGCTGGTTTACTCTGTTCCTACCTATTTCTGGCTGCCCCACTTATCCCACTTCTCCATAACTACGGAGAAAATAACCGATCTGATAACTGGCTCACCTATGACAATGCCTACAATACCCTTATGTCGTGTGACAATGATGGCATTTTGTTTACAGATGGCGATGATATATTCTTTTTCTGGTTTATGCAGGAGGTTGAAGGTATCAGAAAGGATGTCAGTGTTGTCAGCACCGCTCTGCTGCCGAGAAAATGGTATTTGAAACACTGGTTGCAAAAGAAACCACCACTTCCTATGAGCATTGCTCTTCAGGAAGTTGAGGCAGGCTTATCTCCTCTGCGCAACATGCTGGCAGAAAAAACAGAAATAGAATTACCCCACAGTAAGCTGGCAGTACAACTTCCAGACAAAAAAGAGAAACACTTCTTCTCCATAGAGGAGCAGCTGCTGCTTGATATTATCGATACCAACAATTTTAGCCGTCCTGTGTATTTCCCCATCAACGTCCATTTTGAGTATTTTGCCGGTATATGGAAATACCTTGAAATTGAGGGAATGGTATACAGGTTACATGACAGGCCAATAAAAGATACCTCCAGAATTCATATCAATATGGAACGTACAAAATACCTCTTTTCAAGTGTCTATCAATATCGCAACAAAGATAATACCTCCATCATGTTCAGCGAAACTGACCGAAGATTGGCAATGAATATGGCGGCACCCTATATATTCTATGCCGAAGCATATGACAGTCGAATCAAAAATGCCCGGAAAGCTATTACGCAGTACCAACTCATATTAAGTCGACAGACTTTCAAAGATCCCACAATAATAGAGCAGGAAATTGACAGACTGCAGCGCTTCATTGATACAGGATTGTTTGAGATCAACCAACTGTTTGAGCGCGGCATCAGCCTATGGCCAGCCAACTTTATATTTCGGCAGGCTTACCATGGATTTCTGACAGAAAACGGAACAGAAGATGCTGCCAGACTGAACGTTGAACAGGCGCTACACCTTGATAAGGATAATAGCTTTTTCAGCAACATTGAAAAACAACACCTCACCCCGGCAGAGACGAGGTCTCAGCCTTGAAAAAAATAGTACTCATGGCGATACGGGAAGCCTTTCAAATGACAATGAACGTTTACCACGCCATTGCTCCCCGGTTTGAAGTAAAACGAAAGCTCTATGGTCTGCAATACGTTCTCAACACCAACGATCACATCAGTTTTATCATCTCTCCCTTTGACTGGGAACCGCACATCAAAACACTAATGACTCAAAAATGGGGAGTCGTCTGGGATGTTGGCTCAAACTTCGGATTATTCAGCATTCTTGCTGCACGCGCTGGCAATACGGTAGTTGCATTTGACCCTTCAAATCACGCCATAACCCATTTGAATAAAAGCAAAAAAAATCACCATTGCCGGAACTTGCAAGCCGTTGCAAGACCATTAACCCCGGAAAAAGCATTCTTTTCATGCGTGCATGATGCCAGTTGCACGAATGTGATGTGCCCTTCAACTCACTTGAAAAATACAGTAGAATCGATCACCTACAAAGAAGCAGCAGAAGCATTCGCCGTTCCGCATCTCATCAAAATGGATATTGAAGGTGGTGAACAGGCATTTCTGGAAAATACAGACTTTCTGCAATGGCTAACGGATCACGATATCTCGCTGATAGTGGAACTGCACAACGGATATGTGCCCTCAATACCAAAACGTTTTCACGTTCAGCATATCCACGGCGATCATATTCTCATAACTCCCCAAAGGCCAGTTTCTCACAGCGAAAGTCAGGGATTGAGGGATTGAACCGGCACTTGATATCTGGCTAAAATTTTCAAAGTCTGTCTGGGGGAACAGGGAAGTTTCCTCCAAAGAAGCCGTCTTTTGCCCATTTCCCGCAGCACCTTGCAATGGGCATCTGCCCATGCCTTACAAACTGTCAGTGCAAGGGTTGACTTCCTTACCCTGGTACCGTCTCCTGCTCTGGCAGGAAGTCCGCCCCGAGCCATTGCGTACAATCGATATACGGCTAAGGGATATACAACCACAAGATACCACAAGGGAAGAATTTTAAAGCATGTCCATATCCGGTTTCTCTCTGCATAATACAACTTACGTGGGGAATATCGCACTGTTGACAGAGACCGGTAATGATACACCAGAGCCTGAGGACACAGCAGCGTTGTAAAACCATGCAGGTTCATTCTCCAGTAGAAATCTGTTTCTTCGTAAAAAAGAAAATAGTCTGCATCAAAATTTCCAACAGTATCAATAACCTCTTTTTTCAGGCACATGACTGCTCCATAGCAACCAAATACTTCCTGGTACGCTTTGGGGACAGATTCTGCTTTTTCCAGATTTTTTGCATATAAATCTTTATACAGGCCTACTCCGCAGGAATTAATGAGCCCAGGATCCGATGAATGCAAGACTAAAGACGCTAAAGATTTGTATTGGGGAAATTGGGTGAACGCTTTGAGAATTTCTTCACCCCATCGCGCATCAAACACCACATCCATGTTACAGAGTACAACAATTTCTGCTCTGTCCATCACTTGTAACAGTTGATTGCATCCATACGCATAACCGCTATTGCGCTGTGATGCTATGACAGTTACAGGAAAATTGTGCTTGCTCAACATTTCCAAAGAAGAATCTGTTGAGGCATTGTCATAGACAAATATATTTACATCTATTCCCTGCATTCCAAGAATAGACGAAACACACTCTATGAGCTTTCTCCCCCCATTATAATTTATAATGCCAAAATCTATGACAGTTCCATCCATGAGTCTCTTTTCTCTGCAATCTCAGGGTAAAAACAAGCACGGCATTACTACGTAACAGAAAGCAGTTACCGCAATCCCAACTTAGGATATCGTTTTTTTCCCTGCGTTTTTTTCTTTCAACTGCAACACACAGAGGCTGAAAAACAGTATCCCTCCAAAAAAAATGCACCCTTTAGCCCAGGCAACTGCTTCTGATCGGTAGGAAAGCTCTACACTGCTTTTTCCCTCAGGCACCTCCACCGCGATCAGTGTTGTAAAAGCTCTCCATACCGGCTTATCTTCTCCATTGACCTTGGCCTTCCAGTAGGGATGATAATTTTCACTAAATAGCAACACCCCTGGTCGTACAGCATTGGTTTCAATGTGATACGAATCTTGAGACAATAAACTTGTTATACGGGAAGAACCACCGGACGTTTCCGGAAAGGATACGGTATGCCTGGGTATTTCTCTATCAAAAGCAGGCTGTTCAGAAAATGGAATAACCTGTCGATAGGGATAACGCCCCGTGTACAACTGCTCTAACAGTTGCACATCAGGGACGATATCATACTGATAATACAGTGTTGTACGGGCAAAGGCAGCCCTGTTCTTCAGAAGCTGTACTTGATGCTCAGGATGAGGAAGAAAGAGATATTTAACATTCATGATATTCAAAAAGGCGCTGGCCGTAATATCCTGCCTTTCCATTACCGGACCCAGAAAACTATCACGCCCTCCTCCTCGGCGAAACTGCCGGTAACTCTGCAGTTCATTGTCATGAAAGCCGGCAGCACTGCGTAATCCATATACAGCCATGGTATTATTGTTAAAAATACGGGGGAGAGGCCCTGCGGAGAGTGTTCGGTAATCGTTTAAAGGATCTTTTGCATGCTCTGCCTGTAAAATTTGAATAAACGGCTGCTTTTCCGCAATAAAATCTCTACGCGGCACGACCTCTATATATCGAACATTGACAGACAATGTATCCAGCAAGCCAACAGCCAGGAGTGCGACATATCGAAGCAATGGCGAATATTTATGCTGAAAAAAGAACCAGACAGCCCCAACACAGCAACATCCGACGACAAAAGAATACCACACAGCTGCGACTGTCTGCTGCATCACTTCTTTTTGCAAAGGCCGAAAATAGCTGCCTGTTTCCCTGTTAGTAACGACGTCACTACCGGAATATATTACAAACAGTAAAAACATAAAAAACAGATTCACCACTATCAGATGATGCCAGGGAAAATGAATGATTCTCCCCATACCCGAAAGCCCACTTGCACCACGCAAAACGGGTGAAGCATATTGCCGCACGAGAAACACATTGGAAACAAGGGCGAAAACAAGCACCACGCAACTGGCCAGATGACTCGATAAGGGCCACCAGTAACGACTGAAAGTCAATAATAACAGAACACCGACGAAACTCATCAAGACAGGAAAAATCTCGGTCGATGACAGGCAACATGTGCTCTTTTTTTCTTCCTTAAAAAGGAGGGCTGCCAAAATACCCGCAATACATGGCATCCAGAGAGCAATCATTGCCGGAGCCCGGAAATTTTTTACTCCCGGGACTGCGGTAAAAAACACCTGAAATAGTGGCGTATGAGCACCCACGGCATATATCAGAACACATGTCGCACCTGCCAGCCAGAATAACTTTTCACCACGATCAAAACGCCTGGATAAAGAAAGAAAGGCGAGTAGAATCAACAGCATTCCGGGTGAATCAGAATTAATTTTCAGACTGTTGTGTCCCCAGTATTCAGAGACCGGATGCGTGCTTCCCGGCGTTGTGTTTATGGTGCCTAAAAACTGTGGCATCAACATGGCTGCAACTTCTTCCTGATGCAGAGACCAACTCACAGCATGGCCGAATGTTGTCTTTTGCTCACTGCTGCGAACGGACTGTGAGGTAGTATATATATAGGGAGGGAGTATTTGAACTGCAGCAAGCAGTAAGGCTGCAGCCACTGCAACGCCTAAAATCACCTGACGAAAGATGCGAACTTTCAACAGGAGGCGATGACGCTGCTGGACACAGGTAAGATAAAGTGAATACATAAGAAGCCCCCACAATACAAAATAGACAAGCTGCAGATGTGACGAAAGGAGCATCCAGGTCAGGCCAATGGTTACAATACACGAACCCCATATTTTCCCTTCTTTAATCAGCTTCATGAGGCCATAGAGAACGAGAGGCATCACGGAAAACACCATCATTTTCCCATCATGCCCTGCATAAATCAGACTGAAAAACACCGGACTAAAGGCATAGAGAACACCAAGGAAGGCTCCGGTTTTCCACTTGCCGCTTATATAACTGAACAGAATAGCCCCTGCAAAATACGCAAGGATAATGCACACAATAAACTTTATGCCAACAGCTCTAGCGGGGTCCATTATGAGCTGCAGGAAAACGAGGGGATGATATGCATCGCCAAACATTGCATCCAGTGTCGGGAGTCCGCCTAAATGAGACCCATCCCATTGGGGCAATACGATGGTATCACGGATAAACCTGGAACCGAGCCCATTGAGCTGATCCGACATGACGGAACCGAGCAGGGTGTCCTGATCAAAAAGAAACTCCCGAAAAAGAACTACAACGCTTCCAATGACTCCTAAACTGAAAACAATAAATTGAAGCCAGTCTTTTTTTTGCATTTTCATAGAGTAAGCTCGGGTATATAAATAGCGTATAAAGTCCGGTGGTCTGAATAGCACCTTGAAGAGTTGTATGCTCACCATAGCCGGGAGGAAACGGTTTTATGCATCGTGTTTCCCATGATCAGCCCCCCCAACAAGAAGAAAGCCTCTCCCTGTTTGTGAACCGCACCAGTGCAATAACCTCTGTAAACCGTTGATAGGTACGTGCAACACTTTTCATGAGAATTCTCCAGGGAGTTCACTGTAGTACAAATAGACCTTGAGAATAGCGTAAACTAGGAATACTATGCGCGACACTTTTCCCAACCTTTTACAGATTTGATTCAGGTGAGCACAAACGCTTGACAAGAGTCCCTCTTCATAAAAGAAAACGCCGTCTCTACGAGGTAACCCTATCACATGAAAATTTGCCTGGTAACATCATCGTATCCCCTCAATCACCAGAACAGTGAAGTGCCCTGGCTAAGGCAGGCTGTCAATCTCGTCAATGAAGAAAAAGATATTGAGGTGATTGTTTTTGCGGCTGCTTTTAAAGGCCTACAGGATCATGAAATTGACGGCATACCTGTCAAAAGGTTTCGCTATTTTTTCTCACGGTATGAAAGCCTCACACATGAAGATGGTGCTGCGCATAAAATTCAAAGCCGCTGGTACCGTCTTCTGGCAATCCCCTACATCATCTGCGGATCAATACAACTGGCAGCATTCAATCGCCGGGAAAAATTTGACATACTGCATGTCCATTGGCCTTTTCCCCATGCGATCCTGGCCTTTTTTGCTCAAATTTTCCATCCTGCCAAGATAGTATTAAACTATCATGGCACCACCTTGATTCTCATAAAAAGATATCCGTTTGTCCGGTATTTCCAAAGATTTTTCATCAAGCATGCAGATGAAATTATTAGCAATTCCAGGTACACGGATTCCATCATGGGAGAAATTGAAAACAGGGCTTCGAAAATCATACCATATGGCACAACAGTACGCCAAACAACTCAATCGGTATCAAAAGAACCCTATCATATTATCAGTGTCGGTCGGCTTATTGAACGTAAAGGATTTCCTTATCTGATAAGGGCCATGCCAGAAATTGTCGAAAAATGGCCGCAAGCCAGATTAACCATAGTTGGCGGCGGCGGCCAACTCAAGACATTACAACAGCTTATCAGTGATTTAGAAATGGCGCAGCATGTACATCTGAGTGGAAATATCTCCAGCGCTGAACTGAAAAAAATCTACGACAAAGGCTCAATATTTGTTTTACCCTCAATCTTTGACGCAAATGGAGAAACAGAGGGGCTTGGAGTTGTCCTCATCGAGGCAGTGGTTAACGGGTGCGCATTGATTGGGAGTAATATAGGCGGTATACCGGATGTGGTTATTCACGAGCAAACCGGTTTGCTGGTTGATCCAAATCGACCCGCAGCGATCGCCAAAGCCGTTGACAGGTATTTCTCTGATGCAGCCTTCAAGGCTACAATGGTGAAACAAGGACAACGCCACGTCCAGGAAAACTTCTCCTGGAAAAGAGTCACCGAACAGCTCTGTCACGTCTACAGACATCTTTGACAGATACTGTTTCGCCTCACTGGCAGGGATGAGCTGCACCTACCAGGATTTCTCACAAGTATATTTTGAATTTTCCTGGGTATGGCTCTGCTTTTAAGCATGTTTAACAACTGCTACTATTTGAAAACATCAAATAGTAACTCAAAAAAATCATGAGAAATGCGGGCTAATCCTGCCGGGTGCCCTCCCTTTCCTTAAACAGAATCGGTTCAACAAACAGGTGCCAGGGAAAATCTTTTTTTTCTGTCCACTGCGCGTAAAAAACGATATTTTCTGTGCCCATCAGCACGCTGTTGCCAGCTGAATACGCTGATCCGCTGCCATTGGCAGCCGTGTTCCAGGCATTAAAGATATACCCCTCTTTTACCAGCGAACCCAGGTTCAACACATAGACAGTCTCCCCCTGATGATACAGGCTCGCATCTGTAGGAGGGGTGCCGGATGTACTCCCGTTCCCCAGGTAGGTTACGGTATAGGTCTGGGCGGAGATTGTGATATTGAAGAGTTGGCCAGTGAGTTCGTTTGCCCCGCCATCAGCGACTTTAAACGTAAAATTGTCTGAAGTGCTGGCACTGCCATCATGCACATACCGGACTTTGCCATCACTCAGATTCTGTTGACTAAAACTACTGATAGAAACACTGGGGCTATCAGTATTCTCCAGCTGGCCATGGCCAGGAGAAGCTGTCACAGTAAAGGTCAAGCTTGCATTATCGCTATCAGTATCATTGGCAGCCAGTGCACTCGTAGTTATGGCAGCTGTCCCACCATTTTCCACATTGAGTCCATTATTCACACTGATGGTCGGTATATCGTCATCCACAGCCGTCACCGTGATACTGAAGGTTTGACCTGTCAACTCATTGGGAACACCATCGGCTACCTTAAACGTAAAACTGTCGGATGTCGT
>NZ_KE386998.1:32452-60264 GCF_000429945.1 Desulfogranum japonicum DSM 18378
GTATTTTCTGTCTGACCATTGGCAGGGCCTGACGTTAAGGTATACGTCAGCGTCAAATTATCCGTATCCGTATCATTGGCTTCAAGGGAATCCAGGGGGATACTTTTGGTTGCTCCCTCATTAAGTTTCAGGCCGTTGTTGGTTGAAATGGTCGGCGTATCGTCATCTACTGCGACCACCGTGATACTGAAGGTTTGACCTGTCAATTCATTGGGAACACCATCGGCTACCTTAAACGTAAAACTGTCGGATGTCGTATTCGTGCCATCATGGACATACTGGATCTTACCGTCTATCAGGTTCTGCTGCGTAAAACTGCTGATCGATACTCCGGGGTTGTCTGTATTTTCTGCCTGGCCATTGGATAATGCCGACGTCAAAGTATATGTTAACGTCGCATTATCCGTATCTGTATCATTGGCTTCAAGGGAATCCAAGGGGATGCTTTTGGTTGCTCCCTCATTAAGTTTCAGGCCGTTGTTGGTTGAGATGGTCGGTGTATCGTCATCTATGGCTACTATGGTAATATTGAACGTCTGGTTGGTTACTTCGCCCCCAACACCATCAGCTACTGAAAATATAAAGCTGTCTGAGGTGGTATTACTGCCGTCATGTACGTAGGTGATCAGATTATTAGTTACATCACTCTGGGTAAAAGTCCCGTTCAGACCAAGAGTAGAGCCGTTATTCTTTGTTGCACCATGATCCGCCAGATCTGTAATTGTGTAAGTTAAGGTAGCATCATCCTGTTCAGCATCTGTATACTCCAAAGAATCAATGGGAATGGTTGCTGTTGCGCCCTCGTTCAATTGCAAGCCATTATTTGTGCTGAGTGACGGGTTGGTATTGCCTGCAACAGGACTATCATAGGTGATATTATCAAAAACACCTGCCACATCCAGGGTATCCGTGTATGGCCCGTCTCCCGGATCAGTATCCGGCTTTAAGATGGCATTGAATCTCACAGAGTCCACATTCCCCCAGTTGAACGTGTGGACCCCTGCAGTACGAACATTTATGGTATCCGGACCTTCTGTCTGGCTCCCGCCCGAATAGCCGGCCACCCAGTAAGTGGGGCTCCCATATCCTATTACATCATCAATATAAACAGAAACAAATTTAAATGCAGCGCCTGTGGTCAAGTACATCGTCAAGTAATCTGAAGTCCCGGCACTATAATTGGAATACACACCTTTTGATCCACTTGCGCCCTCAGCACCACTCAGGCAAGCTCCTTCAGAATTACTATTCATGAATTTAAATGCTTCTATGGCAGATCCACCTGAAACGCACTGATCTGAAGACAAAGAACTCCCCTCGAAGTCCTCGGTTGTCTCAACAGCCGACACCTGTGACAGGCTGGCTAAAAAAAGAAGGATAACAAGAATATACAGTCGTATATAGCGTTGCATACAATCCTCGTTTGTTAAAAAAGCAGATGGCACATCATATTAAAAATGTATCAAAGACAACTACTTAAAAGCAATAAAAAATTGATGCATAAACCTCACTCGCTCTGCTCTCAATGCATTGCTTCCATCTTTTTTTCTACAAGTTCTTGTCGAAGACGCAGAAGAGCTCTATTACCAGGGTCAAGATCAAGCGATTCATCAACATTGCGTATTGCGCCATCAATATCTCCTGTTGCAAGTAACAGTTGATGGTAAAAATACCGATTACGTAAAGTGACCGGGATTTTATTTGTCGAATCTTTCATCAAAGAGACAGCCAACTGAAGAGCTTTTTCTTTTTCTTCATTCAATATATTAATTTCCTTAACAATTGGCACAGAGTCAACAGGAGAAGACAGTATTAAATGCTGCTTAAGGAACATGATTTTTTTAGATAATTGCTCACTTGCATGCCGGTATGATTCAGCAGCAAAGATAAATGGCAATGTGTAAAATCTTGTTACCCTTCTCTCCATATCTGTTTGCTGTCGCATCGGCTTAGTCATGGACCTGTAATTATACACCTTTTCTATAAGGTATTGTGTCCGCTTTACATTTACCAAATTCTCTTTCTTCACTTCCTGCCCTGCAAAACGATACAGCATCCCTTCGACCTGCATATACGGGGCAAGCCCAACCAGTACCTTTTCCTGAACAAAGAGTGAAAAATATATGGGACGCTTTCTGCTGTTTTCATCAACAATATTCAGCAGTAGTAAATCCTGCGGTAATATAATGTCTTTCTCATCAGCAGTCGGAAAACGAACAGTAATGCCACTTTTGGGCAGATTCACCTGATTATTACCGGTTATACCGTTTTTACCGGCGACCAATTTTTTATCGACCAACATATCGGGTAATGACAGAGCCTTATGCATTTTTGCAACATACCACTGCGTATTCAGGTATGAAAAACAGACGATCTGTACATCTGTACGTATCCCCTCAACATGCTGCAGAAACCATAATGGAAAGACCTGATTATCACCCCCGACAATGAGCATTGCATTTTCTTCACACGTTTGTAAAAGATTGTATGCAAAATCATAGACAAACCAATCACCTGACCGATCAACCTCTGTATAATTTGCCAAAATGGGAACAAGTGGCAGCAGCAGAGACAGCCAGAGCCCGATATAGCCACTATTTTTCAGGATTTTTCTTGGAGAACGGCACAGCAGATACAAGCATCCTGCGAGCCCAAGTCCAACCAGAATGGCCAGGGCGATAAAGGCGGCAATGTAATAATAATCCCGGACTCGAACCTCGGGAGGAATGTATGCCGATTTCTGATGCTTGGCCACTACCGCTTTCTGACCAGCATGTTGCAAGCCTTCTGTATTTACCTGCTGCTGGCGAAGTGCATCTTTATACGTAATTTGCGTGCCGTCTGAAAAATTCAAATACATAACCATGACAACACTTGAAACAAGAAAAAAAGATACAAAAAGGGTTATTATGGCTGCATTACAGCGCAACCAGAAAAATATTCCCCAGAGCATAAGCAAAGAAGGCAGAGCATAAAAAAAAATATACAACGCCCTCCTCAATGGAGAGCCTCGTAACATATTGTTCGCCGAGGGATTTGCGCTTCTGTCAACAGCAATGGATGGACCAAAATGATAAAACTGCGTCAGGTGAAAACCGCCGTAGCCAATCTGCCCGTGCAAGCCGAATTGATTGGAAAGAGTTCCCCTCCGGTGCAACATTCGAGAAAACATGCTGCCTTCAACAAGGTAACCGGCTCGATCCAGATATTTCCTGAAGGATTCCGTAGAAACTCGCCCGTCCTGAGTAATCAGGGCTGTATGGTGTGTATCCAGTACCGGCTGCAGTGAAGAACGAACAGGGATAGAGGCGAATGAAGAAAAGCCGATAACAGCGGCAAGTGTAATAAAAAAAACGAATTTCAGGTTACCGTTCGTCGCGCCTGTCGCCACTCCCTTTGTCCCAAAAAAACTTAACAGGACAATGCAGCAAAATGGAAGCAAGGATACAAATGAGCCTTCAGCCATATACGCAGCAATAAAAAAGCCAGGCAGAGCAATACCGGGAGATGCCCACTTTGAAACAGAACGCGATGTAAAGAGGTGCAAGGCAAGCACCCCCAGCAACAGAGGGCAGGCAACAAGAAACAGGCTCGCACAACTGGCTACGGAACATAACACTGCTGCTGCAAGCCATAACCGCCAGTCCCATCGCTTGCCGGAATCCGCCATGAGCACAAAAATAATAAGAGGTGGCAAGGCCAGAACAGAAAAAAAGTGAATACCGATCCCTAGAAATACAACATAAAAAGCCAATACAAGGTATCTGTCCCGCACATCTGAGGAAGAACCGGCCCATAGCATTGCCAGATAAAAAACAATCACCACAGCCAGCATGCAAGGGACATATACTGACGCTTCGACGGCAGAAAACCAAAACGTATAGTTGCAAACACCATAAAGAGCAGTAACCGCCGCAGAAGAAAACACAAGCTGTCTTTTCCACCAGGTGTCAGGTTCTCCTACAAGCTGTAGAACGACCAGTGCAACCATCCGATATAAAAAAAATGCGGTACATGCACCAGTGAGAACAGACAGAAAATTCACACGAGCTGCGATCTGTTCAAAACCGGTAAGAAATACAGTGAACACCCGGGCCAACAAAACATACAACGGGTTTCCCGGCGAATGATTTATACCCAGGGTATATGCTGCGGTGATATATTCTCCACAGTCCCAGAAAGAGACTGTGGGCGCCATCGTAGACCAGAACAGCCCGAAAGCGAGAATAAAGACGCTCCACGAAACAATGTTGTGTATTGTTGTAAATTTCAGTATAAGCTCCTTGATCTGTAAACAATGCGCTGATATCAACGTGCAGATTACCTGGACCGACACCCCACTTGCCGGAGGTTGCATTCCCCCTTGCCAATCAAGACTAAGACTATCTCGAAAAATTCCGGAATTTTCCTCAAAGCAGCAATGAGTTTACTGCTCCTCAGCATTCTTATCCGGCATACCCCACTGGCAGCCATGCTCATACAGTTGCAACAGATAAAGCTGTCCTGGTTTTTCCTTGCCATTGTATTCCTGCAAGCAGTCTCTATTCTGCAGGCCATACGATGGCGCACCATGATTATCATCCCCCAAGAGAACAAACCTCAAATCCGATCGTTTTACTATCACGTAGCCATAGGCAATTTCTTTAACCTGTGTCTCATGTCAGGCATAGGGGGAGATGCTGTTAAATCCTACGCACTGGGGAAAAAGATTGAGAATGTTAGCAGATCAGTCGCAGCACTATTGCTTTCCCGGGCACTGGGCGCTGGTGCGCTTATTGCTCTGTTCTGGCTGTTTTTTCTAACCAACAGCAGCATCTCAGCGCCTGCACCAATTCTCTCCTTCATGACAACACTCACCTTGGGAGCCTTGCTTTTTGTTTCCTGGCTGATCCATCCCCGCCAACCCACTGAAGGGGTACAAAACCAGGCAGGCGGCCACATCTGGGTGCAGCGCCTTCGGTATACAGGCAAAGCACTTGCAGCCTATCAAGGCAACCCTCTTCTTCTTGCCAGAGGCCTGGTTTTGTCCTGTTTACTCCAGCTACTCCTTCTCAGCTGTGAATATATGGCATACCGCGCCGTTGGCACTTCTCTGCCTTACTCTTCAATATTTCTTTTTATGCCTGCCATTCACATCATCACCCTGCTTCCGATATCTCTTTATGGTATCGGTGTGAGAGAATGGTTAAGCATCCATCTGTTCACACTTCTTCCCGGCATAGAGAATGAGCATTGTTTGACGGCAGTATTCATATGTTATATCCTTTCTTTTCTACAGGCATTTATTGGCGGCGTTTTGCTGCTTGGCAACAGTTTACGCCACCAGAATAAATAAAGCTACTTATCCGTTTTTCTTACAACACTGAACATATGAAAAAAAAACAAAAAACACCTGTTTCCACAAAAAATCCAAAGGGACAACGACTTTTTGGTAAAGTCAATATGATATTGTTTGTACTGGCGTTGTTATTTCTGGGAGCAGGATACTATTGCCTTATGCAGGAACCTGCAGATGGAGTGCTTTCACTTACCGTTGCGCCAATTATCCTGGTCATCTGTTACCTGATCCTGTTTCCCCTGGCCATACTGTATAAAAGGAAAGAAAAATAGAGCCAGTACCTCCAGATCATTCATTTTTCTGACAAGCACGGTTTGCCGCGTATACAATCCATCCGTTACGGGGAAGACACCCATGGTTCGATACCCATTTTTCCTTTCTCTCTTGGTCAAGGCTGAACTTTACGCTGTATCAGGTGTTGAACATTACAGCCATATTGCCGGATGGCCAGTCTGGCCAGAGTGACAAGAAATTCCACAAGATCAAATACCGCCAGTTTTGAGGTACTGTACTCACGCCTGTGAAAGGTTATTGGAATTTCTTTTACAATGGCCCCATTTCGAAGTAACTCAACCAATAAAGATGTTGTAAAAGAGTACCCTCTCCCTGGCAATTTTTCATGATCGCACGCGCGTATAAGCTCGGCATCAATACACCTGAACCCCGAAGTGCAGTCACATGGACCACCATGCAACCTGCACAGTTTTCGAATAAGAACATTACCAAAAATACTTAGCATTCGCCTGAACACTGGAAAACATGGCGTAGAACCACCGGATATAAACCGGGACCCAATAACGACTGGAAATCCTAACCCGTAATTTTTCAACAAGACGTGTAACAGTTCAGGATCATGCTGAAAATCAGCATCCATCTGAATGATGATATCTGCTTTAAGATGTTGAAGACAGTAAGATATACCACGTTTATAAGCATACCCAAGCCCTCTTTTTTTCCCTGTGAGCAAATGAAGGTTTTCATAGGTTCCCATCATGCTCTTAACAATCTCGCCTGTTCCATCAGGGGAATTATCATCAACAACTAAGATTTGAAGTTCAAAGTCTTGTATATACTCAAAACAGAAAAAAACTTCCAAAAGGATCTTTTTTATATTGTCGACTTCATTATAGGTCGGCAACACAACACAGACGACATTACGCATTCATATACCTTAACGACATTTGTATTAAAAATATATTTTCACCATTTTACGTTATATCACTTCTTCAACAAAAGACAGAACATATCACTATGGCAATGCACTGCTCAGTAATATTACTTCTATTTCTTCAATGAGTTCCTCTTGACGTAGCATATTACATTTGCGTGCAAGCTCTTCGGCTTCATCGTCGAGGCGTTTCACTGCACCTTCCAGGTGGCTCACTCTGTGCTGATTTTCCATTAAAAGTGAAGTGAAAAATATGTCATTCAGCAGGGCAAACAGATACTGATCCATAAGTGAAAAAAGCAGTTTTTGGGGCGACAAATTCAGTATGGGCGGATGCCTGTAGGGCCGTTTTCCTGTTACAACCTGCTGAAAGGGAGGCAGAAGCCTCTGTATGACAACACCTTCTAAGTTGCCATGATACAGACAATAGACTTCCAATAAACCTCGGGTATTGTGCAGGTCAGTAAGCGTACTGATCACCTCTTTGAGCAGCGAAGTCACTTCTTCTGCCACACTTGCTCCTGCAATGCAAGCTGCCAGACTGTCGTCTCCTTCTAAAAGAACGTGTAATTTGTGCCCAATCGCTATCACCATGGACTTGGAAGAGGCATTCTCCAGGCGGATAGTCTCATACTGTTTCGCCAGGGTGTAGTTGAAGTCACCGCAAAATCCTCGCTCGGTCCCTATCACGACATACACACTGGCCATTTCTGCTGTGTCAGTTGGCAGTATCTCCGGGTAAAAGCCGAGGATATCTTCGGCAACATTTTCAAGATGTTCCACAACAGCCTGCTGTGCACCAAGATACCGGGAAAGTTTCCGCGTCTCCAAATAGGCCAAGGTTTTCATGGAATTCATAATATTCCGAATTTCAGCAAGGCCATGTCGATGTTTCTCAAGATCACGTCGTTTGCTCATGATTGCCGGCCTTCTTTATGTGCGTGAACCATCCGGATACAACAGAACTCCACTCTTCCCGGGGTGCATCCAGGTCAAGAACTGATCCGTTGACACAGCCTTCAATTTCTCTGAGAATTCCCGCCACTGCTTCAGGATCTACTGCGTCAAATAAACCATCGTTAAAAGCAACCATCCATGCCATCTGGAAAGTTTCTGGCAAGGGCGCAAGACGATCCTGCTTCAGGATTTCTCGAAGTAAACGCCCTCTGTGGATGGTTGTTTCCTTGGACTGTTCCAATCTCGCTCCAAAGCGGGTAAAAACCTCCAACTCCAGAAACTGCAAGTAATCGAGCTTCATGTGGCCGGCTTCTTTTTTAATCTTTGCATGCTGCGCCTGACCGCCGATACGGGACACGGAACGGGTAATATCAATGGCAGGCCGAAATCCTCCCGAGAAAAGACTGTGGTCCAGGTATACCTGTCCATCGGTAATAGAAATCAGGTTTGTCGGAATGTAGGCAGCTATTTCGCCCAATCTGGTTTCCACAATGGGGAGTGCCGTCATGCTGCCGCCACCATGGTCTGCATTCAAACAGGTAGCCCTTTCAAGCAAACGGGAATGCACTGAAAAAATATCTCCAGGATACGCTTCTCTGCCCGGCGGTCGACGAAGCAGTAACGACAGTTCCCGATAGGATTTGGCATGGGTGGAAAGGTCATCATACACAACCAGTACATCTTGGCCCTTATGCATCCAGAATTCTGCCACAGCACACCCCGCAAAAGGTGCAAGATGTTGCAGCCCTGGTAAACTGCTGGCCTCAGCCACAACCACAGTGGTGTAATCCAGCGCACCATGCCTGCGAAGAATATCAATGGTGCCGACTACGGCAGACCGCTTCTGCCCTATAAGCACATACACGCATTGTACGTTCCGATCGCGCTGATTGATCACGGTATCCAAAGCAATGGAGCTTCGTCCCAATCCTTCATCACCGATAAGCAGCTGTCTTTGCCCCTTGCCGATTGGAATAATGGTGTCAATAATCTTAATCCCGGTGTAGAGCGGTTTACGGACAAAATCACGAGCCACAATGGGAGGAGATGAAGATTCCAGCGGTTGCCACCGACTTGGAACGAGGACAGGGCCATCATCAAGTGGCAGGCCAAGAGGATCAATAATACGCCCAACCAGCCCATCACCCACCGGGATGCTCAATGCGCGGCCGGTAGACTGTACAGTGGTGCCTGAGGTCAATGCATCTGTTTCATGGAGAAGTACAGCTCCGATGGATTTTTCGTTAAGATCACAGACCATTGCGCGACTGCCATCTTCAAAGCTCAAAACCTCATCCATTGCTGCAGACGGCAAGCCTTCTATCCAGGTAATGCCGTCACCAACGGAAATGACCCGCCCCTGCTCATTGATTCTGAGTCCCGGCCGGTAGCTATTCAGCCACTCTTTCTGTGCCTGTAACAGATGACTCTCCATGCCCTCAGCCCTCTGCATGACTCAGAGCGACAAAACCCTTGAGTTCATCACGGAGATTAGCGCCCAGCACCCAGGAACCAATGGTTATCTGTACCCCGGCCAACAGCTCACTGTCCTGTTCAAAACGTAGGGGCATATCCACAGCAACAAGTTTTTCTAAAGCAGATCCCAACTCTCTACACAGATTTTCTGGAAGTTCAAAGGCGCTGGTAACGATGCTTTCCTGTTCAGAGATGCCCGAATAATCGATGCGCAAATTTGCTATACGTTCAGCAGAGAGAAGAGACAACTCCTGAATCACCATCTCCACCAGTCGTTTTTCCATATCCTGGCAGGCTCCGATTTTCAGGAGGAGCGCAGCAAAAGACGCGGCCTGTTGCAGGGCGGTTTCTTCTATATTACGCACCATATCTGCCTGACGCCGTTCTTCAGAAACCAGGCTTTTCATTCTCTCCTCTGCGAGCATCTGCTTCATCTCTTCCAGTTTATGAGAATATTCCTCCTCAATCTCTTGGGTAAACGCTTCATGGGCCAGTTGTTTTTCCTTTTCCCAGTCGGCAAGCCTGTTTTCATACCTGCCTTTCAGTGTTTCACCTTCGGAAGCGAGTTTTTTTGCATCAGCCAGGCTTTTATCAATTGTTGCCTGTCTCCGTTCAATCACTTCCCGTACCGGTTTATAAAAAAAACGTTTTAATATCCACACCAAAACCAGGAAATTTATACTTTCAAGCAGAAAGGTAGACCAGTTCATTTCCACGTGGCAGTTCCCCCAGTCGCATATGTCTTGGTTAACATACCTGTTTTTACTGTACCATGAATTCAAGCAGTGGATTACGAAACAACACTATGAGCACCACAACCAGTACATAGATAACCAAAGACTCAATCATGGCCAGCCCGATAAACAAGGTACGCATGATGGAACGTTCTGCCTCTGGTTGCCTGGAAAGAGCATCCATGGCTCGGCTGACAGCCCACCCCATGGCGATGGCTGGCAAAGTCACCCCGAGAGAAATGCCGAATACCGCTACCACAGTTGAAACCAAAGAGAAAAGATGCATGTCACTCATTGGCTGCTCCTTGTCTGTTGACGAAGTTGGAGTGATTGAATTCCACCGGCAATATAAATAAGCGCCAGCATGCCAAATATATACGCCTGTACCAATGCCTCCACAATATGGAGCATCAGTATGGGAACCGGGGCAAGAAATCCTGCGACCATTAAAATCAACAGAGCTGTAAGTTCCAGGCTCATGATATTACCGAAAAGTCGCACAGCCAAAGCTATAGTTCTGGTTATTTCACTGATGATATGAAACGGCAGCAAGACAGGCGTAGGAGACAAGTAATGACGCAGATATGCTTTCAGCCCCTGTATACGAATACCGAACCAGTGCGTAGACAGAAATACCACAAAAGCCAGGGCTGCAGTGGCTGACAGGTCTCGGGTGGGAGAATGAACTGTGGGGATAAGCCCTGCCAGGTTTGCAATAATCAAAAATATCCAGATCGTACCGACAAAGGGCATAATCCTTCGGAAATGCTGCGGTGCAACCGCTTCCACAGCCTCCTCAATGGCAATCACAATTCCTTCAATGGCGGTTTGGACCGGCCCGGGTGAAAGACGTAATCGGCGCATGACCAGCAAGGCAAAAAGCCAAATACCGGCCATAAGAGCCCAGGTCGTCACCACTGTACCGGTGACCTCAAGGGGGCCTATTTGAAAAATTAGTTCACTGGTCAGACTCATTTCGCTCATGACTATGTCTCTCCAGAAATGAGATTTTTATTCGAGCTTATGACTCGCAGCACATATTTCCACACACATCTAACTGATATTACAAGCAGTAAGCTTTCAATATAAAATCTGGGAAAAAGGCTCTTTCTAAAGAGACACAATCTTATTCCCGGATAAAGAAGTATACGTTGAAAGCGCCCACAACCACACCAACCACAATCAGGCTGGTTGTCCAGCGAATGGAATAACCAGGCGCCATGCTGTCCAGCCACTTCCCAAGGTAGGCACCACCGATCACAGGTAGAACAAACAACAGGCCCAAGGTTCCCATAAATACCGTATGACCGAGTAAAGTAGGACGATCCTGTTCTGCTTTCTTCATACGCCGAACCTGCCGCTCTACCTGTTCCTTTAATTCTGTTTCATCTGAATGAGGCATATCAGGCGCTCCCTTTTTGACGAATTCCCCACAGGTAGCGGAGGACTCCCTGTTCCAGATGATGGAGACTTTCTTTAATGGAACGTAGCTTATGTTCCTCCAGGAGCAACTGTTCCTGCATAGCCTGACTGATGCGGGTATAGTCATCATCCATCATATAGCGCCTTGAACTAATGAGCAGAACATCATCGCAAACAGACAACACTGCACCTGGCAACGCTACATATGTCCAGTTTCTTCCATCCAACTGAAACTTTGCCAGGCCAATGACCAGGGCGGTTATAAAACGGGCATGTCCGGGCAAAATGCCAAAACTTCCACTGGCATCCTCTCCAACAAAAGAAGTTACGTTGGTGACAACCTCCGAATGAGTGGCATCCTGTAATGTGAGTGTAAGACTATGCATGTATTAATCCTATATTGTTTTGGGCATCTTTCTTATATCCAAGATATGCCTTCCAATTACCCTTGCATGGTGCCTCGCATATAGCATTCATTCTCCGGAAACTCATCATACTGTCCTATGAGAAAAGCTTCACAGTCTGTCAGTGTTTGTTCCAATGGCACAGACACCCCCTGTATTCCAGTGTGGGAACGTGTCGTCCAGAATGGCTGGGTGAGGTATCGTTGCAGTTTGCGAGCCCGCATAACAATTTTACGATCCTTTACAGAAAGCTCTTCAACCCCCAGCATGGTCAAAATATCCTGTAATTCCTCATAGCGTGCAAGATGTTCCCGTACTCCTGCCGCGATGCTGTAATGATATTCACCCAACGTGTATCGATCCATCAGCCTACTCTCAGACTCCAGGGGAGCGACTGCCGGATAAATTCCTTTAGCTGCCTGACTCCGGGAAAGCATTACCGTTGTATCAAGATGGTTCATAATCACGCCAACCGCGGGATCCATCATGTCATCAGCTGGCACATAAACGGCCTGTACCGAGGTAATGGACCCTTCACGCGTGGACAGAATCCTGTCCTGCATCTCTGCAACTTCACTGGAAAGGGTTGGCTGATACCCAACGGTGGCAGGCATTCTTCCCAGCAGTATGGAAACTTCGCTCCCCGCCTGAACAAAACGAAAAATATTGTCCATCACAAACAGCACGTCCTTCTGCAAGGTATCCCGGAGATATTCTGCATAGGTAAGCGCTGAAAGCCCTACCCTGAAACGTACCCCTGGTGATTCATCCATCTGCCCGAAGACCATGAGGGTTTTAGAAAGCACTCCCGCTTTGCGTATTTCATACCAGAGTTCATGTCCCTCGCGAATTCTCTCTCCTACGCCCGCAAATACCGAAACCCCTTTATGCAGTGTAGCCAAGGCATGCATGAATTCCATAATGAGAACGGTTTTGCCTACACCGGCGCCACCAAATAGTCCTATCTTGGCCCCCTTAAAAAAAGGGCACAGCAGGTCTATCACTTTAATGCCGGTTTCAAGCATTTCGCTTACCCCGACAACTTCTTTTAAAGGTAAGGGACGCCTGTGAATGGGATAGAAATCCGGGGTCTCCAAAACACCCTCATCATCCAGGGGCTCACCAAAAATATTGAGCAGACGACCAAGACAATGGGTGGTCACAGGAATATGGAGTGGTGCACCGGTATCATAAATGGTCATCCCCCTCCGAAGTCCGGAGGTCCGATGCAGTGTTATGGCGCGGACATGGCGTGCATCAAGATGCTGATGCACTTCAAACAGATAGGTTTCATGATCGAGATTGGCGATCAGGGCCTGACGCAGAGGTGGGAGCATATCACATGCAATGATAACAACCGAACCATGGACCTCTGCAACATGACCAATCGGCACATGGTTACCTGCTGTGAAAGTTGATTGTTCCAACATGTAACCGGTTCCATAGGGTTGAAAAACTATCTTCACGGAACACCCGTGAATAATAAAGCAAGCCTTTAGGGTCACGGAAAAAATACATTATTCAATCTTGCCTGTCTCTCAACTCGGTAAAATCGTCGCGTCAATGGCTCAATACGGTCAGTATGGAGCCATTGACGCTACTACGTTACCAAACCGATATCCTATACGCAATTTTTGGATATTAAGTATTTTCCGCGGTCGTTATCCCATTGTTATTTTTTATTATATAGCAGGAAAAGAGCCCATGTCAAAGCAGGGAAGAGAAACACCGCAGCGCTAACGGAGTTTAACCGCATCTTGGTTAACGTCTCTAAGCAATCAAGAATCCTGGTAAGTCTTATAGGTCAGCCATCTCGGATAATACAGTCCCCAGCGAATAGCGCAGACACGAAGAACAAATATGATGCACATGGCAAAGTATTTACTGCCTCCGAACGTTGGAAAACAACACATGGCAACGGCAAAAAAAACAGCACCGATCAAGGCAGGTGTGGCATAAAACTCCCTCCCCATGACCAATGGTGTTCTTCCCGTGAGGATATCTCGTACCACCCCTCCTACAATACCTGTAATAATTCCCATCACAACGGCTGTAGTATAGCCAAACCCCAGGTTAAAACTTTTTTCCATGGCCAGAATGGTAAACAGGGACAAGCCGAGTGCATCGGCATACTCAAACAGCTTCAATAAACGGGTAACTACTCTCACCCCAAAAAAAGCAACAATCGATGCAACAAGGGAAACCCAGAAATAGGTTGTGTCTGCAATCCAAAAAATAGGATTGGCATCCAGAATAATATCACGGAGAGTTCCCCCACCAAGAGCGGTAACCACACCAAGCAACACAATGCTGAAGATATCCATATCTTTTTTACCTGCTGCGATCACCCCAGTGACAGAGAACGCAACTACCGCGATTAAACCCACATAGTACAACACTACCTGACCCTCCTTTAATAAGGCCTTTTATGTATGATAAGGTAAAAAAAAAGTATCCGGAATACGATGCGCATCCAGCGGCTGCATCTGGTATTATAATCCCTTGGAAAATTCAAGAAAAACCGTAACCAGTTACAAATACAGGAGGGGTGCCAGGTTTAGTCACTTACCCTATGTGCAGTTACGAAAAACCATGCTTTTATTATACTAGAACTCAATCCTGCTTAGCGGCGATGAAGTCGTCAGTTTAGGGGCACGGAAAAAATACATTATCCAATCTTGCTTGTCTCTCAACTCGATAACGTCGTCGCGTCAACGGCTCAATACGGCCAATATGGAACCATTGACGCGACGTCGTTACCAAACCGATATCCTACGCAATTTTTGGATTTGTATTATTTTCCGCGACCCTTATTTATCTCTGCTTTTTCTTTTTTAGCATGTTGCAGGCGATCACCAGATTTACGTGAAAATACTCGATCAATTTCAATTGTGGCATCATGCCAACTTTCATTAAAAAATATGAACATATGAATTCGCATAAACTCGAGCACAAATTTATAGAAGAAATTGAAAATTTTACATTTTCTCAGGAAAGGCTTGAACAAACGTTGCAGATGATTCCTGATACAGGACGTCTCTTAGAAATTGGAATCTGCTTCAGGGAAACAATAGATTTTTATCGGGAAAAATTTCACGGCGACTGTTATGGAGTTGATATATCTAGAAAAATAATCAAAAACAGATCTATTGATTTTACGGAGGCCAAAGTCTGCGATGTTTCAACTGAAGACATACCGTGGGAAAATAACTTTTTCGACGTAATTGTGTGCAATGAAGTTATTGAGCACGTATACAATACAGATAACATGCTGGCAGAAATACATCGTGTTCTTGCAGAAACAGGAATATTGATAATCAGCACGCCTAACCTGGCATCATTCATCAACAGGATATTTTTACTCTTCGGACTGCAACCTCTTTGCACCGAGGTGTCAACTCAAAGTACCCATTATGGCAATTTTTTACGACAGAAGCTGGTACCAGCAGGACATATACGAAACTTTACATACAAAGCGTTAGCTGACCTTCTGGAAGAAAGTGGGTTCATAATTACTACCCAATGTTGCACAAGTATCAGCTCCAAAAAGCTTGTTTCTTGTCTTGAAAACCTTGCTGGAAAAATACATGTCAGCTTAGGAAGCAACATTATACTTGGATGTATGAAGAAATAATGCGGATTAACCCCACTGCCTCCTGTTGACGGCCTTGTTACACAACCAGAAAACCAGCAAAATCGACACCATGGTCACAACGCTTCCCCAGGCACAAACTGAAAGATAATCTGATACGGCAGCACCTTTTTCGGTAAGCGTTCTGCGTACCAGACGGGAGACAAAAGGCATGCCTGAAAGCAAAAGCACCACCTGATAAAAAATTGCGCAGAATAAGTAGAGGATGGCACCAGGCTCCAGAGTGCTCACCTTGCTCCCTGATTTAAAATCAGCAAAGTACATACCAAACCCCAGGGCAAGCCCCAGGCTGGTCCAGGTTAACAGCATCCCTGTAAAGACAGATACCCAGCCCATGGGTCCGCTGATCTGCAACAGATAATTGGAGATTACAATCAGCACCAGTGCCAACAGGGTGAAGGGAAAAAAGTAAAACTGATATTTATACCACAGGTATTGTTTCCACGAGAGGGGGGAGACAGCCAACAGATAATAGGCCCCCTGTTCAGCAGAGATTGAGGGGTACACAAACCGCGTGGCCAGCGAGGCTGCCAGAAATCCGGACAGGCCGATATTGGCAAAGGAAATCACATTACTGACAAAAAAAACCGAAACAGGTGAACGATCCAGAGGCAACACTTTAAAGTTATACAGATATACCACTATCAGAGCGGCAATCATAAAAAACTGCGACCATTCACTGGAGTCGCGCAGGAAATATTTCAATTCTTTTCGCCAGATCCAGGCCCGAATGGAATGAAAGTGTCGAACTGGACGAAATTCCCGATGCCCTCCAAATGATTCCTGGGATTTGGAGTATCCCACGACAAACAAGTGATCCATCAACCATTGTCCCAGGAAAAACAAAACAAAAGGTGTGGTGACAAGAAGCCCGGTCAAGAGCAGGTCCACCTGTCCATCAAGGAGGTATGAAGAGATCATGTTTGCCGCCCACCCTGCTGGCAGCCAGGGACCGGCCGGGGCTGAAACAGCTGAAAAATAATCGATAAATTGTCCGTAGTTGTCCGGGTTCACCAATTCTTCCGGCCGTATCATACGAAAAACCAGATACAGAAATATGCCAAAACACAGCGACAGATAAAAAACGATATCCTTGGTTCGACGGGCTGGAAAATAGTAGACAACCAATACTGTCAGGATTGTGGCGATCCCCGTAGCGATAAGGGTCACCGATGGAACAGCAATCACCAGAAGTGGCCAGAACAGCGGCCCAGCGTGAAAAATCTTACCATACGCTCCAAAGACCGGCAGCGAGAAAACCAGGATCATCCAGGAGGTATTCATCGCAGTTGTCAGGTAGCGCATAAGATACATTTCCGATGGCTGAACTGGCGAACTAAGAAGAATTTCATTATCTTCGGCCAGGTAAAATGTGGTTACAGCGGAAATCATGGAAGAAAAGATCAACATGGTGAAAATCATAATCCAGGCCATCTGGAAAATCTTCAGGCTGAGAATAACACCAAGTTCGTTCTGGCTGTGGAAGTACTGCAGCACCCTGCTGCTCACAAAGTAGATGAGCAGACAAACACCAATGCCTGCCACAAGAATAAGGGCTGCATTCATCCCGAACCGTTTCCCGGGAAAAAGGCGATTGAGACTGGTCTGAATCCAGGGTGTGAGCAGACGTAACGCCTCAATATCACACCTTTTTATCAGATAATGAGGAGCCGCGCAGTGCCCTTATAACATCCAGCAGTTCAAAGGCCCCTGTCAACTGGAGAAATATATCTTCAAGGTGCTCATTTCCGCTGCCCGCTTCTGCACGAAGTTCGTCCATTGTTCCCATTGCCCGGATCTGCCCCTCGACAATAATGCCGATCCGGTCACAAAGTTCTTCTGCAATCTCCATGGAATGGGTGGAAAGAAAAATCGCCGTACCCTCCCTGGCCTTTTGTCGAAAAAGCTCCTTCACGACTCGGGCACTTTTGGGATCCAAACCGACCATGGGTTCATCGACAATGATCAGTTCCTGGTTAAGCATCAGCACTGAACTCATTATCAACTTTTGCCGCATACCGTGGGAATAGCCTTCGATAAGGTGGTGACGCCATTTGGCAAGGTCGAACAGGTCCAGGTATCCGACGGCATTCTCAAGGGCTTTGCCACCAGCTGCTTCGGGATACAGACTACTGATAAAATGAAGGTATTCATCCCCGGTAAGTTTTTCATAGAGAAAGGGGCGGTCCGGGATATAACCTGTCCGTTGCTTGCAGCCAACCGGATCAAGAGCCATATCCATTCCACCGATAGCTATGTTGCCAGAGGTTGGTTTAAGTAAGCCTACCAGCATTTTGATGGTGGTGGTCTTTCCAGCACCATTGGGACCGAGAAAACCAAAAATTTCCCCTTGATTGATATCAAGATCCAGCTCGTTGACCGCAGTAAAATCAGCAAAGGATTTGGACAGGTTTCTTGTGGTCAGCAGGCTTTGACTCATGGACGTATCAACTCATTTAAAAAATCTGCAGAAATAGGTTCAATGGTTTCTTCAGCCATTGCCCTGTATTTTGGTTCCTTGAGAAAAACAAATCCGGCAGGGGATTCCTCTTTGACCACGTCACCGGCATCATCAAGCCAGAAATTCAGTCTTACCCCACTGATAGTCTGCATGAATTTATGCAGAGGCAGAACCCGCCCGTTTACAAAAACGTCATCGAGGCCCTTGTATTCCACCACAGTATTTCTAGTGGCAAGGCTCATAGGATCAAAAAATGGCAGTTTCATCTTGTCCCCAGGTTGTATTCCCTTTTTCAGCAGGTAACTTCTTCTGGCTGAGGGAATAACCGGTGAAGAATCCACCGGCACTTGTTTGTGCAGAGATTCATTTCCGGTCTGCAAATTGATATCAATTACATTGCCGGCGACCTCTCCTTTTGCATGCATTGTCTGAAAGGGCGACTCCAGGGATATATCAAATGCATGCAGGCTATTATCCTCCAGGAGATCTGCCTGCAGACGGAGGATGACCCGATGCACCATTTCTGCCACATTGATGTGAATTTCTGCCAACTGATCAATATGCAAGGTGCCGCTATCGCCAGTCTCATACCTGTTGACCATATACCCTATCTTGGCATTGTTGAAATAGATACCCTGATATTCTTCCCGGTCAGCCTCTCTTCGTATATTACGTTCCTGTATAGATACAGAGGTGATAAAAGCATCCCGCATGAGTAATCCGCATAGCAGGGCCAGCCAAATTCCAACAAGAATAAACTTGAAAATGAACCAGTTTTTTCGCGCAGTTCGGTCAGACATATTTTTTTAGCAAACTACTTCATAGTCAAATACACACCGCAGGAAAATTTCGCCTCAGATATAACCACTGTTAGTATCATAGGGCAAAATTCTCAAAAATATCAAGGAAACAGGTATGACAAAGTCATTCCTCTAACGAAGACGAAAATATGATACAGTTATCGCAAACCACAATTTAATGTTTATTATTTTGCATATTGTATCTGAAAAGAACCCATAGCATTCTCAACAGGTCGAATCCATGGTTATACTTGAAGCCCGGAATATCTCCAGGACCTACACCATAGGCGAGCGGGAAACCCAGGTCCTGAAAGATATCTCACTGACTATCAATGCAGGCGAGTTTGTTGTTATTGCCGGCAGCAGTGGCAGCGGTAAATCAACCCTGCTCAGCATACTCTCAGGCCTTGATCAGCCTACTTCCGGACGAATTTTCCTTTCCGGCCAGGACATCACTGATTTAAACGAGGATCAGCTTGCAGAGGTCCGCAACCAGACCACAGGGTTTGTTTTTCAGGCTTTTCATCTGATTCCATCACTGAATGCTTTGGAAAACGTCACCTTCCCTGCAGAACTGAGCCACGATCCGCAGGCATACAAAAAAGCTGAAACCCTGCTCAAACGGGTGGGTCTCTGGGAACGTAAAACACACTTCCCCAGCCAGCTGTCAGGAGGCGAAAAGCAACGGGTGGCACTCTGCAGGGCCCTTATCAACAGCCCCCCCCTTGTCTTTGCCGACGAACCAACCGGAAACCTTGACTCGAAAAACAGCTCGGAAATTGTGCGCCTGCTGCTTGAAATGCAGCATGAATGGAATACCACCCTGGTAATGGCAACCCATAGCCTGGAAATTGCTGAGCGGGCTGAAAGAATGATTAGTCTGCGTGACGGCAGAATAGAACCTGATTACTCACAGCGCACCTGATCTTTTCGTGATCAGCCTGCTTGCAAAAACATCAGGTACCCTGAAACCAGTTACAATGAGACAATGAACACAATACTTCACCCACGATTTCTCTACCGTGAAATGGCGCATGGCTGGCGTCACGGTCTGATTTTTGTGCTTTGCGTCGCCCTGTCGCTGACGACACTCATCGCGCTCAACAGCTTCAAAGGTGGAGTACATGCAACCCTGTTCAGGGATGCCAGGGAATTACAGGGTGCAGATATTATTATCCACTCCCACTACCCACTTTCCCCTGCCCTGCAGAAAGAAACAGATACCCTTGTACAGCGGGGTGAAGCCGTCTCCACCATGGTCCATGAATTCTATTCCGTGGTTCGAACGGGTGACGAACGTGCCAACCTGTACTCCAAGGTAAAAGTGGTGGATCAACATTTTCCACTGTATGGCAAAGTAGAACTGCAATCAGGCAAAGAAATCGCCTCACAATTGCGAAAGGGAACGGTTATAGTCGCAGAAGATGTCCTGAAACGGCTTGAACTCTCCATAGGAGAAACTCTCAATGTCGGAGCCCGCAGCCTCAAGATAGTCGATGTTGTCATCCATGAACCTGACAGCCCCTCAAATTTGCTCAACTTTGGCCCCAGGGTGTTTGTTGCAGCAGATGATCTTGAACAGCTTGATCTGGTAAAAAAAGGCAGCAGAGTACAATATGAACGATTGCTCAAGCTCACAGATGAGCATGGGCTTGCAGCGGTTGTCGAACGACTTCGTACTGTTGCAGTAAAAGAGCAGGAACGGGTCAACAGTTACCAGGAAGAAGGCTCGAGGATAAAACGCTTTTTTGACAATCTGCTCTTCTTCCTCTCTCTTATTTCTATCTTTACACTCCTGCTTGCAGGCCTGGGCATGCAAAGTTGTCTCACAGCCCTTGTTCGGCAAAAACAGCAAACCATTGCCATAGCCAGAGCCTTTGGCGCAACAAACCGTTTTGTCTATCGCCACTATCTGCTGATAGTCCTGCAACTGGGTATATTGGGATCAATACTTGGGATTGCATCAGGCTGGATAATTGGCAGTTATCTCCCTGTCCTTTTCCAGGGACTCCTACCCATTGACGGAGCTACGACAATCTCTTTTGCGGATGTGGGAGAAGGAATAAGTCTTGGCCTTGCCGTGGTTGTGCTCTTTACTTTTCTGCCACTGCACCAGCTACGCAACATCAAGCCGGTGGCCATGTTTCGAGGTGACAGCGCCATCAGCAGACGCAGTCCTCTGATGCTTCTGGCAATCTTTTTCGGCGTAGTTCTTATCACGTTGCTGGTTATCAGACATCTTGAAGACGTCACGGTTGGTTTTCTGTTCATGGCCGGGGTACTGGCACTTATCACCATCACAGCATTTTGTGCAAAGCTTTTACTCTACGCGGTTCAAAAAATCCATCCTTCACGCCTCACCATACGCCAGTCTCTACGTTCCATAACCCGGCAAGGCAACGCAACCTCATCAATTCTTGTCACGCTCTCTTCGGCCCTGGCCTTGTTATCCGCCATATACCTGATTGAACGTAACCTTCATGCCTCCTATATTGACTCTTACCCGGAAGGTGCTCCCAACCTGTTCTGCATTGATATTCAGCCAGACCAGCGGGAAGGATTCACAGCATTTTTTGACAAGCCTCCGGAGCTGTTTCCCATTATACGCGCCCGCTTAACAGCCATCAACGATACCCCCATCAACCGCCAGAAAGAATTGCTGAAAAAAAGGGATAATTTTGCCCGTGAATTCAACCTCACCTACCGGAATTTTCTCCTTGAGGATGAACGTATCATAGAGGGAGGCGAATTATTTCCTCTAAAACAAGCTGGAAAAATACAATTGCAGGTCTCCGTACTTGATGATGTTGTCTCCATGGGTGATCTCAAGCTTGGTGATATGCTCCGCTTCAACATTCAGGGAGTAGAATTGGAGGCGCAGGTGAGTTCCATTCGTACTCGAACCAAATCAATGCTTCACCCGTTTTTCTATTTTGTTTTTCCTGCCATTTACCTGCAGGATGCGCCCCAGACTTTTTTTAGTGCAGTTACCCTTGAGGAAAAAAGTATCGCTGATATACAACGTCAAATCCTGCGACAATACCCAAACATCAGCTTTATCAATGTTTCCGAAACCGCCAGAAAAATCGAAGTTCTAATCCTTAAGCTCACTGATATAATCAATTTTTTCTCGGCATTTTCGATTCTTGCCGGATGTCTGATACTGGTGAGTTCTATCCTGGCTACCCGCATGGCGCGCATACGTGAAGCAGTCTATTATAAGATAGTTGGCGGGACCAAGGGATTTGTCTACAGGGTATTACTTTATGAGAACTGCTTGCTCGGTCTGTTTACCGGCATCATTGCACTGTTGCTTGCCCATGCTATAAGTTGGGGAATCTGCACTTTTTTCTTTGATATTACCTACACTTTTTTCGGAGGGGTATCGGCTCTGTTGTTATTGGTTACCATTACCTTGATCGTAGCAACCGGGATGCTCAGTTCTATAAATGTTGTTACCCAGAAACCCGCCCAATTTCTTCGGGAACACACCAGTGAATAATACGCAAACATACCTAAAAAAGATGAAACCATACATACTGCTCTGCATCATGCTCTGTCCCCTGCTTTTGTTCACTGCCTGCGACACAAGTTCTGAACCAGCACCCAAAACACAACCTGCGACAAAAAAAAAATATGAGGGCATCATCGTAGCCCTTGGCGACAGTTTAACAGCAGGTTTAGGTGTAGAACAGGAAGAAAATTATCCGACATTGCTGCAACAGAAACTGACAGAACAGGGATATTCCTTCAAGGTGATCAATGCAGGTGTCAGCGGCGAAACCAGTAGCGGTACGCTTTCACGTCTAAACTGGATACTCAGCCAGAATCCTGATATTGTCATTCTTGAAATCGGAGCAAATGATGGTCTCAGAGGTATCGATCCCGCTCTTGTGGAAAATAATATCGCAGATATCCTGCAAAAACTGCAGGAAAAAGAAATTGAAGTTGTTCTAGCGGGAATGCAAATGGTCTGGAATCTCGGAGAACAATATACGACATCCTTCAACGCCATATACCCACGACTTGCCGATCAGTTTGGAGTCATTTTCATGCCCTTCTTCCTCGAATCAGTAGCTGCAGAACCGAAACTCAACACTGCAGACGGCATTCATCCCAATGCAGAAGGCTACAGCATCATAACCGACAACCTTGTGCCTTACGTGACCCAGGCCATTGAGCGTTTCCGCAAAAAAGACGACTCAGAATGATTCTAAATCATTAGAAATGATCCCCAAAAACGACCACCTCATACAACCAACAGGCCGTAGATATGGGCGCCATTTCCCCTCAGATGCACCTTTTTTCTTCTTGCTGAATTTCCAAAAATGAACATGATTTCAGCTTCTTTTCGGCATCTGCCTCGCTGGCTTTGCTGCACTTGCAAGAAGAAAATAACGCGTTTCCATTTCATATATTCACAAGGCAGGGGATTGCATATCCCTGCCTTGTGGCAGCCATACATATTCTCCATCAACAACAAGCCTATTTCTAAACAGCAAGCGGTTACCAGCACTCTTCTGCATGTGGAAAATTACTATCACCCAAAAAGCAGTCGACCGATGGCAGACCGGGAAGGCCACTGTCACATTACAGAATGGAGAATGAAAAGTGTTCTTGCCTCAAGCCATGGGAATAATAATAACTTCCACTCTTCTGTTCATAGCGTGACTGGAAGAAACAGGTCTGCTTTTTCCATACCCAACAGCACGGATTCTTTGTGGGGCCACTCCCTGTTGAATCAGAGCGTTCTCCACTGCACGTGCCCTGCGTAATGAAAGCTGCTGATTGTACTCTGCAGACCCCCGTGTATCAGTGTGGCCTCCAACCTCAATCTGAGTTTGTGGATACCTGTTAAGTACACTTGCCATTCTGGCTATCTCATCGTATGCTCCAGGCAGCAGCGTACTGGAGTCATATTCAAAAAAGGCTTCACCCCTGAATGTCGCGGTCAGGACATCCTGACTACGCTGGATACTGGCCGCCTCTGATCTGGCCATGACGTTACGCAACTCACGCTCCTGGTTGTCCATATAACGCCCCACCTGATTACCAGCAAGGCCACCCAAGGCCCCACCGATTCCAGCTCCCAGCAGTGTCGCCTCCGTATCTCCTCCTATGGCCTGTCCAAGTAAAGCTCCAGCAGCAGCACCCACACCCACACCTATGGCGGTTCCCTGTTTTTGATTGGTATCAAGGCTGGCGCACGAACTCACTGATAATGCCAACACCACGGTTACAATAATCCATTTCATCGATTGCATTATATTCTCTCAACTTTTCATATTGCTATGCTTGGAGAACAACTCCCTTTCCATTTTGTATTTGAACATACATCTGTATCTCTGGAATGCACCAGTGATGAGGTACGGCATACTAGGAAAAATCCCACGGGTTGTCCAGGCTATTGGCGATAAACAGCCTCAATATCGGGTTATGTCTACCCGATGTCGAGTAGTAATTTGCACATTGATTCCAGTCCTTAGCAGTCATCCAGATACCAAAGTCACGCTATTTCTTTTTCTGCGTATTCCCTTAGCTTTCAAGATCACATTGGCACCTGCAGACAACTGCATTTACAGGGTTCGAGCCTGTGGATGCAGCAGCTTTACTCAGATTAGAGTATCTAATAGTTTCAAGCAAATCAATAAACTTTACCTATTTGACAAATAACAAAGAAACAGAGTAAAAATTTTATATTTAATTCTTTGCCATTTGGAGGAGCTCAATGAAAAAAATCTTTTTTTCTCTTCTGCCATCCATCACGATGGTCTGTTATTTTCTCACATTTGTCTCAGGCGCTTTTGCTTCCGATGACCTGGCTCCCTTTTCCGGACAAAAAGGGACGTTACGCATAGCTGGAGGGACGGCACACATACCGGTGATGAAGGAAGCTGCACGCCAGATCATCAACTATAACCCGGATATTCAGATATCCATTGCCGGTGGCGGTTCAGGCCTTGGCATTAAACAGGTAGGGGAAGGACTTATTGATATTGGCAATGCAGGGCGGCAAGCAACCGCCGAAGAGATACACAAATTTGATTTAAACGTATTAAAATGGGCTGTGGACGGCGTTGGTGTTATCGTTCATCCAGAAAACACCATCCAGGCGCTTACCAGTGAACAGCTCCAGTACATCTTCTCCGGCAAATTCACAAACTGGAAAGACGTGGGGGGACCAGATCAGCGAATCAACGTTTACACTCGCGATGAGGCAAGTGGAACAAGAAAAGTTTTCTGGAAAAAAGCATTGGCACAAGGAGATATCTCCCTCAAAGCAAGTGTTGTGGTCTCAAACGGTGCCATGAAAACAGCCATTGCGGTTGATCCATTTGGTATAGGGTATGTTTCTGTGGGGCACATTGATGCATCAGTAGCTCCAGTTGCCCTTGATGGAGTGACACCGACACTGCAAACAGTACAAAGTGGAGAATATACCGTAGCCCGTGGCTTGTATAGCCTCACAAAAGGAGAGCCTGGTGGTCTGGCAAAACTTTTTCTGGATTTTATCGTCAGCCCCACAGGCCAACAGATTGTTGCAGACAAAGGATTCATTCCAGTGAAATGATCTGTCGAGTATCATCAACTGTCGAATATATCTTTCTGGCAGCAGCGGTATTTGTGAGTTTACTTACCGCTGCTGTCTTTTTGTTTCTTTTGTTCTTCGGTCTACCGTTATTGCAATCAGGCCAGCTCACAGAATTACTCTTTTCATCCTGGTCACCTGGCAAAGGTGTATACGGCCTGTACCCCATGCTGGTAACAAGTACGCTTTTAGCAGTGCTCAGCATGCTCATAAGTTTCCCCATAAGCCTCGGTACCAGTTTTCTTATCACCTCACTAGCCCCATTGAAAATTCGACAGATTCTGATGGGTGCTGTCAGGGTAATGACTGGTATTCCAACTGTCGTATATAGTTTCGCAGCACTCTTTCTCCTGGTACCGATTATGCGAAATATTTTCGGCCATGGTACAGGCATGAGTATCCTCACTGCGTCACCAGTTCTGGCTCTTGTCACTGCTCCAACCATGATACTCTTTTTTGTGAGCAGCCTGAACAAGGTACCTGCCAGCTACACTCTTGCGGCAGATGCCTTAGGCGGCAGTCAAGTCCAAAAACTCCTTTATGTAATGGTCCCTCAGGCTTGGCCGGGAATTCTAAACGGTACACTTCTTGGCTTTGGCAGAGCCATCGGTGATACTATGGTTAGCCTAATGCTTGCAGGCAACAGTCCTGCATATCCGGATTCAATTACAGATCCTGCCAGAACGCTGACAGCCCACATAGCCTTGACAATGGCCTATGACTTTGATTCCATGGAGTTTAAATCCATTTTCGTTTGTGGCTTGTCTCTCTACCTTATAACAGCTATTCTCATGCTGCTCTTTCGATTAATGACATCCCACGTTTCAAAAAATCTATGATGCGGAGATTCCTTGAAGCCAGCGTTTCTATTCTATCATGGTTATGTACCCTGTGCCTTTTGCTCTCTCTTTTTACTCTTGTTGGTTTTCTGTTTTTCAAGGGTGGCAGCAGTTTACAGCTCAGCCTGATATTTGGCAACACAGCGCCGCTTGACGCCATACTATTGAAACGCCAGGTTTTTGAGGGAATATTTCCAGCCATGGTCGGCACGTTGTTTCTTATTGTAGGGGCAATGTGCATTGCTACTCCCATAGGGATTGCGGGCGGAATATACATGGCAGAGTATTGTAGTAGTAAAATACAACCAGTTCTGAACCTTGCATTTGATATCCTGGCTGGGATCCCTTCCATTGTGGTGGGGCTCGCGGGTTTATTGCTTACCATACTCTTGCATCGCTATTTTCGTGAAAATATTATTCCCTGTCTCTTTATATCCTCCTGTTCCCTGGCCTTTCTCGTGGTTCCCTACCTCATACGTTCTACCCAGACAGCACTGGAATCTACAGCACCTCTTGTCCGACAGACAGCTCCAGCCTTAGGCGCATCACAGATACAGAATATTTTCCTTGTTCTATTACCAAATTCTCTTCCAGATATCCTCTCCGGGATTATCTTGGCCTGTGGACGTTGTGCCGAAGATACGGCTGTTATCATGCTCACCGGAGTGGTTGCAACAGCAGGAATCCCCAGTTCTGCCTGGGGGCAGTATGAAGCCTTACCATTTTATATCTATTATATTTCTTCCCAATACACAGGTCCTGATGAACTGGCCAGAGGATATGGAGCCGCTATCATACTTTTACTACTCTGCACTACTATGCTGGTTTGCTCTTTATGGGTGCAACGAAAAATCACGACAATCTTACTGTACCGGTGATACCTGTGAATCCTGATGTAAAAATCCAAACCAGTTCCCTTTGCTTTTATCATCGACACCAGCAAATACTACATGACGTTTCCGTGCAATTTCCAACAAATACAATAAGCGCAATTACTGGCCCTTCAGGATCAGGTAAATCTACGTTTCTTACCGTATTGAACAGATTGTGGGAGGAAACTCAAGGATGCCGCATATCTGGAACAGTTAGGATCAATCTTGCTGGCAGCATGACAGATATTTACTCTTCCAGCCTTAGAGCGCCTGAATTACGTCGTAAGGTTGGCATGGTTTTTCAGCAACCTAATCCCCTGCCCATGTCCATATTCAAGAACATAGCATTTCCCCTTCGTCTGGCTCATAACAGTAATAAAAAGCATATACAAAATAAAGTAGAGGCCTCGTTGAAGCAGGTATACCTTTGGGATGAAGTCAAAGATCGTTTACAGGATGATGGCAGAATGCTATCCGGAGGCCAACAGCAAAGACTCTGCCTTGCAAGAGCTCTTGTTCTGCAACCTGAAATTCTGTTACTGGATGAACCAACATCTTCACTTGATCCCGAGGCAAGTAATGCAATTGAGGAACTTTTACTCTCACTCAAAAAACAATGCACTTTGATTATGGTCTCTCACTATCATGATCAAATTCAGCGGATTGCAGACCTGCAATATATGATATCGGAGGGAAGATTTCTATCTCAGAACGCAACTATTCATAAGGAAAGTGACTAAGCCTGACAACATCTCTGTAGTTATAGCTGATCACAGAGTAGTTTTGTCGACAGTTATCTGTAGGCAAAAAAAAACCGCTTTAAGGAAATCCCTTAAAGCGGTTTTGAAAAAAGAGTCGGCAGCGACCTACTCTCCCACATAGTCACCCATGCAGTACCATCGGCGCTGAAGAGCTTAACTTCCGTGTTCGGAATGGGAACGGGTGGGTCCTCTTCGCTATGGCTACCGAAAAATCTATGTAAAGTCATAACAATTAAAATAGCAGGGTAAACTTTGTTTACAAAAGGATATGGTTAAGCCTCACGGCTAATTAGTATCGGTTAGCTCCATGCATTACTGCACTTCCACACCCGACCTATC
>NZ_AUCV01000039.1 GCF_000429945.1 Desulfogranum japonicum DSM 18378
GCATTGAGTGAGGATTTTCAATCGATTTGCCCGTTACCGAGGCAAAAGACGCAAAAATCTTTTGTCAGAACACTGCTACGCATGGTCGCGTAGGGGAATCTACTCATAGGTGAGACGAATAAGCTTGGAGATTTACTGCATTTGTAACTGGTACAGGGTGCCTGAAGTTTTTGCAAACAGGCTGGCTACGTATTGGGTCATATGTAAAGCCAGGCTGATCGCGGAAAGGTCTTTGCGCTGTGAGCAGTTACGTTTAATCAATAGATCTTGAATGAGTAGATGCTCCTTTGGCATAAAGAAGCAATCCCAATGAGCATCCCAATATGCCTATACCTTCGTGCAGGATAAGTGGTTCCTGCAGAAATATCCAGGCAAGTATTGATGTCATAACCGGTACTGTGGACATAAAGAGTGCTACAGTCATAGTACCGAGGTGACGGATGGCATAGGCCACGCAAGTTAACGCGATTATATTGACTAAAATTCCCTGATACAGAGATTGGCAGATGATATCGTTAATGTTGGCAGTGGTGAGAGATGTTGGCAGAAAAAACCATATCGGCAGAAAAAGGCCTACATTAATTACCGGCACGACAAGAAGAACATCTTTCCAGGTAAAATGCCAAAGTCTTACGCCTGTCATATGTATCGTATAGATTGAGGCTGCACCAAGGAGGAATACAATACCCGTGAGATGGTCCCTGGAAAAGATATCTGAACCGGCCATGATAAGATTGGCCAGGCATATTAATACAACCGCTGCCCACTGCCTGATGTATAGCTTTTGTCGAAATATACACCATGCAACTATTGCTCCCATAACAGGTAACATCCCGTTAACAAGTACGCCCGCATGGGCGGCCTTTATTTTCTGTAAACCATAAAATGATAACATGGTATACGGAAAGCCCACCCCCACTCCAACGAACAGGTATTGGTAAAAACGAAATTTTGCCCATGGATACGTCAACAGCCAGGGTGAAACACAGAGTAGTGCTGTACAATATCGGAGTAAAGTGATATCAGCCGGTAGCAGGTTGGTATGAACACCATAGCGTGAAATGGTAATCCAGCCAGACCAGATGCATACCACAAGGGTGGCTGCTAAATACGGAATTGCCTTATTTGTATTTTGATGGAAAGGGTACAGGGAAATCACATGGTATGTTTGGGTGGAATTTTTTCGTGTCTAGTTTGTACATGGGAGAGTCTGGAATAAACTGCCGTTCATAGAGCGATTCTCCGGTGATAGAAAAAATGTGCTTGAAATCAGAAGATGTATTTGTGATCAACTGCTGAGTGATGAGTTATCGTTTGTCTGCTGGAAGGGAAACCGTCCATAGCAAGAGCAGTTTGCGGCATGAGGCAAGTTGCTATTCTTGTGCAGTAATATATATGCATCAAAAGAGATGTCTGCTTCTTTGCCCGCCAAATTTTTTTAACATACGCCGGTACACAGGTTCTGGGACATATTGTTTGATAATTTCCTCCCAGCAGTCAGCTCCGACCAATCCTTTAACCAGACTGGAACTGACTTCCACCAGATCGCGGGGTGACATCATGAATATGGTCTGAATGTTGTTATTTATGTTGCTATTCACGTAGCGCATGCCACGTTCGTATGTGTAGTCCCCCTCGTTGCGAATACCTCTGAAAATATAATCTGCACCTACCGATTCGGCGTATTTTACTAAAAACTTATTTTCAATGGTCACTACTGTTACATTGGTGTGTCCCTCACACAGTTCCATAATCATTTCAAGACGTTCGTCTAAAGTAAATGAATAGTGTTTGTGTGCATTTTCTCCTACGGCGATGAAAAATTTATCAAACAGTTTCATCCCCTGTTCGAACATCCACAGGTGTCCATTGGTAGGAGGATCATAACTACCAGCGTAAATACCAATCATATCTGCGCCTGATCAAAATTTTTTTACTGAACAGATTTTCCCACTTCCCCAGGTGAGCCTTTTAGATGGTGAGCGAACCTACTCAGTGTTTTCACAGCTGTCAATGTTTACCCGGATATGTTGTGATTTTTTTAAAGTCATCTCAATGACAGGATCAAATATGAGAGTCTTTTGACTTGGGAAGAGGGAAGACGTACAATGTTATTGAGTGGGTTTTCGTCTTTGTCATTCTATCTGCTTTGTCTTTGTAAAAGGCAAAGATTCTCTTGGATCGTCGCTATATTGAGAACGTTCTATGGAAAAACCAGACTATCTCACCAATGAACACCTTGTCTACTTTGATAACCTGTTGGATGAAGCCAAAATGTCTTCATTTACGGCTAGTCAACTCTTTATGCACCGTTTTCCGACCTTGAGCCTTGACCAGGTCAATACCATCCTTACATATTGGCTCTATAGCTATTCAGAAAGAAAACATTTTTGATGTGCCTTTTTTAGGGAAGTGGCAAAAAATACTTGTCATATTTTGTCGGGTTCTCAACTCATTCTTGTAACTGTTTCAAAGGCTTACTGCAGTCAGTATGTAATCATTGCGGCAGTCATGCGAATGAGCCAGTATCTTGTGCACTTTTTTTGGATAATTAAGTTTTTCTGCAACTCTTAAAATCGGGAAAATTATGTTAGTTCTCTGGAACTTATGAAAAATATTATGTAAATTGGGTGGAGCCTAACTGGCCGAAGTAAAGAAGGTTATTGCTCCTTTGTGCATGGAGTTTTTTTGACATCGAGTATGTAAGATCTATCTTGGCATGTAGTAATGCCCTGGTGACTGACATTGTTTCGTAACATTCGGATTACCTATATGTTCTATTTATTAGTTTTTCTTGATCGGAAGCTAACGCATTTGTTTAGCCTATTTTTCCCTCTTTTATTGCTGTCTTGTACAGGTAGTCTGCAGCAATCCACCTCTCAGTCGGCATCAAAAGTTGTGCCCGAAATACAAGCACAGACCATTAAAAGGCAAGCTCCTCAACATGAAGAATTAACCAAGGAAACAATTCCTGAACTGGATTCTAGCACGGTTAAAAATGTTGCATCCGGAACAGACACGAAAGAACACCTCCTGCTTAGAGGGCAGGAATATGAAATTCCTAGGCAGTGGATGGGCAAAAGGCTTGCTTCCCCTGTTTTTACTGCTGCTGATTTGGAGATGATTCCCAAAGATTTGACCTTTAATGGTACAAAACTCTTCTTGCTTCCTGAAGCTAATGTGGCCCTGCAAAAAATGGCAGAGGCTGCATCTGCCAATGGTTTACATCTGAAAGTACATTCTTCGTATAGGAGTGAGTGGTTTCAGCGAAAAATTTTCCTTAAAATGATGAAAGAAGGGCGTCCTTTCGAAGATATTGTCAGATACGTGGCTCCTCCTGGATATTCTGAGCATATGCTCGGGACTGTTGTAGACTTTTATCCAAGTAATTGGGAGTTTGCCCAAACAGCAGCTTACAGTTGGCTACAACAACATGCTGAGGAATTTGGTTTTTATGAGAGTTATCCTCAAGACCAACCTGAAGATATGCCCTGGGAAGCATGGCACTGGCGATGGTTTCCGTCCGATCTCAGTAATTAAGGGACGCGGGAAAAGTGAGAATGAGTTGAGAGAGCAATAGGATAGGATACATTATTTTGTCCGTGACCCTAAAGCCTCTGAATAGGCATAATTGTTAGGAGCCTGTCGGAGAAAGCTCTTTTACCTTATATTTATGTTATTTTTCAGAAAATCAATGCTTGCAATATCCAAGTATATGGCTGTGCTTGATTGATTTCCTGAAAATATCTTAATCTGAGAAAAAATAGCAATTCTCCGACAGACTCCTAGGTTTAGTATTTTAAATATATATTCAGTGTGCTATTTCCTCCCTGACACAGTAGATGATGTGGAGTAAAAAAGGGATAAAGCAAATACTCCTGAAACCTGAATACGGCTGTTTCGTGTTTTCTTTCGAATAGCAGCCATGGATCTAACCATGACAAAGACATATCGACGAGTATTGACCATAGCTGGTTCTGACAGTGGAGGCGGTGCTGGAATTCAAGCTGACTTAAAAACCATATCTGCAAACGGCTGTTACGCCATGAGTGTTATTACTGCTCTGACAGCACAAAACACTGTCGGTGTAACGGGAATTCATCCTGTCCCGGTGGATTTTGTCTGTGAGCAGCTGGACGCTGTCCTTTCCGATATAGGTGTGGATGCCATTAAGATAGGCATGCTGTTTTCTCCTGAACTTATCATCGGTATAGCTGACAAGTTACGTTCATTTGAGGTTGATACAATAGTCCTTGACCCGGTAATGGTTGCCCAGAGTGGTGACAAACTGTTGCAGGATGAAGCCATTGATGCCTTAAAGCAGCATTTGATTCCAATGGCAACACTTATTACACCCAACCTTCCAGAGGCCTCTGAACTGCTCGGGTACCGCATTACTTCTTTGGACATGCCGGATCTGGCTGCCAGGCAACTTTGTGAGCTGGGATGCCGTCACGTACTGCTTAAAGGAGGACATTTGGAGACAGAAAATAGTGACGACTGTCTGTATAACGGTCTGAATAATGAGATAACATTTTTCCCTGCTAAGCGTATTACAACCAACAACAATCATGGTACAGGTTGCACGCTGTCTTCAGCCATTGCCTCGCAGTTAGCTCTTGGGAAAACAGTAGAAAATGCGGTTGCTGAGGCAAAACAGTATGTTCATGGCGCGATCCAGGCTGGCGCCGAATATACAATAGGTCATGGACATGGTCCTGTTCATCACTTCTATCGTTTTTATTGAAATGTTTGAAGTTGAGTTCTGGAATGTACAATATGAGTGCTCCTGCGGTACGTTTTCAAAAAGTTGGCCTTGTCTTAGGCAGGCAAACAATTTTTCGAGACCTGACTCTCGATCTCCCTGCCGGTAAATGCAGTTGCCTGTTAGGTCCAAGTGGGTGCGGTAAATCAACTTTACTCAGATTGATTTCCGGAGATCCTTCGTATGCGTATAGTGGAGACCTCATCATCGGCACAGATCCACATCAGCAGCATAAGGTGGCATGGATGAGCCAGAATGATCTTTTGCTGCCGTGGATGACATTGCAGGATAATGTTTTGCTGGGCAGCAAGTTGCGGGGTGAAGTAACTGAAGAGAGGCAGGCTCTCGCTGCAGAACTTATTGAAAAAGCGGGGCTAAAGGGGTGCGAACAGGCTCTTCCCAAGCAATTGTCTGGAGGAATGAGGCAACGCGGAGCTCTGTTAAGAACACTGATGGAAGAGTGTTCCATCTTGCTGATGGATGAACCATTTTCAGCATTGGATGCATTGACCAGAGTGAAATTGCAGAATCTTTCAGCTGAAATGATTAAGGGAACGACAACGGTGCTTGTCACCCATGACCCAATGGAAGCATTACGTATGGGGCAGGTTGTTCTGGTGCTGTCAAAAGCACCCGCATCTGTGTGCAGCATTCTTGAATTGGATGGAGAACCGCCCCGTGACCCGGATGATGTGGAAATTCATAAGCACTACGGCCCATTGCTTCATCAACTGATGCAGGAAAGCGTATTGTGAAGTTAGCTCGATTCATTATTCTTGCTTTCAGCAGCCTGTTGTTGTGGCAGGTCTTGGTTTGGAGCACGGGCATCCCCGTTTACATTCTGCCTGGCCCATGGGTAGTATACAAGGCAATTATTAGTCACTGGTCACCATTAATCCAGCATTTGGGCACCACTTTTATGGAAATTGTGCTTGGTCTGGTCTTTGGTATTGTTTTAGGCAGTTGTTCTGCACTTGCCATGACACTGCTGCCGGGGTTGCGAAGGTGGATGCTTCCAATGTTGGTAGTCAGTCAGGCTGTACCTGTGTTTGCCCTGGCGCCAATTTTAGTGTTGTGGCTTGGGTATGGCATGGGATCCAAAGTGGCCATGGCTGTGCTCATTATCTATTTTCCGGTCACCTCTTCTTTCTTTTATGGGATGCAGCGTACAAATCCTGACCTTCTGGAACTTGCCAGGGTTATGGAGGCCAAACAGCTTGCTGTTTTTCGCTTTATTATTATTCCTGCTGCAATGCCTGCCTTTGCATCAGGGGTCAGGGTTGCTGCAGCTGTTGCCCCTATTGGTGCCATTGTGGGAGAGTGGGTGGGATCCAGTTCCGGGCTAGGGTTTTATATGCTGCATGCCAATGCCCGAATGCAGGTTGATGTTATGTTTGCAGCATTGACCTTGCTTGCCGCAGTTTCCTTGACTTTATATTTTAGCATTGATTTTTTACTCTCTAAAATCCTCTATTGGGAATCAAAACAGGGATATATGATATGAAAAAATCCTTAATTGTATTTGTTTGCGGTATCTGGGCGCTGTGTACGATGAGTATGCCTGTACATGCACAAGAGAAGGTAACTGTTCTTCTCGACTGGTTTGTTAATCCTGATCATGCCCCACTTTTTATTGCTTTGGAACAAGGTTATTTTAAAGAGAAAGGCCTTGATGTCGAGCTCATTTCACCGTCAAACCCTAATGATCCTCCTAAGCTTGTAGCGGCTGGTAAGGCAGATATTGCTGTTTCCTATCAGCATCAGCATCAGATGCAGGTTGATCAGGGGCTCCCGTTGGTTAGAATTGCCACGTTGATAGCGACTCCACTAAATTCTCTGGTAGTGTTAGATGACGGCCCCATTAAAACCATTGCAGACCTCAAAGGTAAAACCATAGGGTATTCTGTAGGTGGTTTTGAAACTGTGTTGCTCAAAGTTATGCTGGAGAAACATAATTTGACCTTGGATGATGTCACTCTGGTGAATGTGAATTTTTCGCTTTCTCCGAGCCTGTTCACCGGTCAAGCTGATGGAGTCATTGGGGCTTTCAGAAACTTTGAGATTAACCAAATGGCGATAGAAAAGCGACCAGGGCGAGCATTTTATGTAGAAGAATATGGTATCCCTGCATATGACGAGCTTATTCTCGTGGCCAATAAGAAATCACTGGCTGATCCTAAATTGCGTAAATTTGTTGATGCTCTGGAGCAAGGCGTGCAGTATCTGGTCAACCATCCTCAGCAAAGTTGGCAGCTATTTATCAAGGGAAATCGTTCGGATCTGGATGACGAATTAAATAGACTGGCCTGGAAAGATACGTTACCGCGTTTTGCGCTGCGCCCTGGCGCACTTGATAAAAAACGGTATAAACGTTTTGCTGAGTTTATGCTTCAACAGCAGACAGTTAAAAATGTTCCTCCCATGGAAGAATGGGCAGTGGAACTCGATTGATGAATGGACAGAAAGGCAGAGATTTATCTGTTTTTCCTTTTTGAATTGTTTTTGTTTGTACCGCGTTTGAAAAGATTTCGGGCATAAAGTCATAGCTGCCATACTGCTGCTTTATGCCCGGATGAAGGTCAGGTTTTTGAGGTCTTTTTTTTAAGGTCATGAGAAAACTTGGGATGTTAAGAAGTGACCATGGCCTCAAAACAGTTTTTACAATGCTCTTCCATGTTCAGAATACACGCACGAAGGCCTTGTTGTATCGTGGTAAAATCATCATATTTCTGGCAAGATAATAACAACCCATACATACGGAGGACATTTTTTTCACCTAACCACTGGTCTAGAATTTGAACGGGGTAGTCTTCATCGATGGAAGATGGTGCAGGTTGATTCTGATAAAAGGCAAGTTCTCCCAAATAGGAGGCCAGGTCATTGAAGAGCTCCCATAGATTTTCACGCAAGGCCGGACTGTCTGTTGTTTTTGTTAACTGCTCCAGGCGGTTAAGTACAGGTGTTGTTTGAATATTGATTCCACTGAATGTGTAGTGACCATCTTTTGGTGATTCCTCTCCATGTGTTTCGTGCCAGTTCATCAGCAAGTATGTTCGTGTACTGATTTTACGTGCCTGAAATTTTGTCCATAAAAGAAATTCAAAATAATAGGTCTGGATGAGTTTATCTTGATTAAAGGTGTAGAGATGCCCGTGATCTTTGAAAAAACGAAGGAAGTTATACAGGTGAATGAGCTCTTTGCTCAATGAGTAAACATATGAGATGCCCTGGATAAGTTCTTTGTTAAGAATGATTTTATGTTTTGCTGTGCGGTTGTTAGGAAAAATTACCACCCCACGATCATTTTCTGTGCCCAGAATACGTTCCGGGTCAATAAACTCTTCGCATTCTGATTGAAAATTTTCTGTTCTAATGACAGGCAGATCTGTGGGAAGCGAAAAAATATCGAGCTCTTCTTGGGTAATAAACCGTAACGCCTTTTGAATCTTCTTTTTTTCTTGACTGGAAAAATTAAAAAACTCCATGTTCTTCCTCGTTAGTGGGTATCGATCCTGAGATGAGGGATACAATCTTGATTTTCAGAGGCTAAAGATGCCTTCTCTTAAGCAAGAGTCCTCATTATGGGCAGACTTGTATCTACAGGATTTAAAAATACTGCATTCACTGAAAAATTACACTGTCTTATTGAGAGGCTTGAGTTTGGCGCATTATAAGTTGTTTATGGTACAATTCGACATGATATTTACAATGTAACAGCTCTATGGATTGCTAATATAATGAAAACAGAATCGGTTATTGTCTTTGATTTTGAGACCACCGGTGGATCGATTTCTGGGGGTGACCGCCCCATTGAAATCGGTGCGGTACGAATTGAAAAAGAATGTATTGTGGAACGGTTTCAAAATATTATGAATCCGGGGTTCCCTATCACTTCGTTTATCGAATCCCTGACCGGAATTTCCAGTCAGGCTGTGGAAGAGGCTCCTGATTGCGAAGTGGTTATGGAAAAATTCGCCCGTTTTATTGGAGATCATCCTTTAGTGGCGCATAATGCCTCCTTTGATATAAAATTTCTCGATAATGAGATGTCATACCTGCAGCAATACAGGCAAAATGAATTTGCCTGCTCAATGCTTGTGGCAAGACGTATTTATCCGGATGCTCTCAACCATAAACTTCGATCCCTTGTTGAACACTGTGGAATACAGACTGATGACGTGTATCATCGTGCATTGGCAGATGCTGAGAAAACAGGTCTTCTCTGGATTGCTATGGTCAACTATCTGAAACAGATGTATGGTCTTCAAGATGTTCCATTCCATCTAATGCAAAAGGTTAGTAAGGTGTCCAGGCGTAAATTGGATTCTCTGATGGATACGTATAAGCAACAGGAAAAGCACACTGCGCTGTCCCTCTTTCCCAACAACTGATAGTACTATTGATATGAAACAGGTCCCTGTTGAGAGAAATCAAACAGTTCGTCAGCAGCTTCTGACATTATTAGAGGAAGATGTTCTCGGTGTTCGGGAGCTTTCACAACATCTTCAAATTACAGAAAAAGAGGTTTACAGCCATCTCGAACATATAGAACGAGGGGTGAAGGCAAGTGGCAAAAGACTCAGGGTAGAACCTGCCCGCTGCCTGTACTGTGATTTTGTTTTTGAAGACAGAACCCGTAAAAAAACACCTGGAAAATGTCCCGTCTGTCGAAAGACGAGAATTCAAAGACCACAATTCACCATTGTTAGTAGTAGTACATAATTCTTAAAATGATCTGTCAATCAAAAGGCATATTATGGTTCTGAACGCACTGTTTCCTGTATTTGCCCTGATTCTCACAGGTATACTCCTTCGTCGCATTGGAATCGTAGAAAAAACCTTTTTTAGAAACAGTGACCGACTTGTGTATTACGTTCTTTTTCCGGTCATGTTGTTTTGGAAAATTGGCGCTGCATCACTGGCGCAAGGGAGCGAGTGGCACTACCTGATTGCCTCGCTATGTGCTGTAACAGCAGTTTTTTTTCTCAGTCTCCTATTCATTCGCTTGACCAGGATGAATGCATATAAAGCTGGAACCTTCAGCCAAAGTTGTTATCGCTTTAATACATACATCGGTATGGCTGTGGTTATTAACCTGTTTGGGGAAAAAGGAGTTCAACTGTTTGCAATTTTGGTTGGAGTTCTCATTCCAATAATTAATGTCATGAGTGTGGGAGTTCTTGTCTGGCACGATAGCAGTGCAGAAAAGGTATCGTCTCGTTTGGCATCAACAATGAAGACGTTGATGACCAATCCCTTAATCCTGGGTTGCCTGGCCGGGATAGGCTATGCGCATTACATCGGAGGATTTCCACAATACATCGATAATTTTCTTCGGCTGCTTTCTTCTACCACTCTTCCTCTAGCTCTTTTCTCCATAGGTGGTGCACTTTCGTTTCAGAGTGCACGTGATAATGCCATTCTGGCTGGTTTGGGTGCTGTAATCAAACTGGTTTTTCTCCCATTAACAGGGTGGTTTTCTCTTTACCTTTTTCATGTGCAGGGGATAACCTGGCAGGTGAGTATGCTCTTTTTTTCTTTACCTGCTTCCACTGCCATATATGTGCTTTCTGCACAGTTGCATTCAGACACCGAGCTTGCTTCTGCTGCTATAGTTCTTTCTACCCTCAGTGCATTTTTTACCATGTCTGTTCTTATCACCTGGATCACATAGACAGATCCCTGTCAGCAGACATTTGGCTATGGAGTGAGGAGAATTTTACCACACTTACCGTTCGCCATAACCTGTTGATGTGCTTTACAGGCATCCTCAAGGGAGAAAACCCGGGCAATCACCGGTTTCAGGGTACCTGTTGTCAGAGCAGCCTGAATTCCTGCCTGTGCTTGTTTCAATTCCTCACCTGTACTGTTAAACAATGATAAGCCACGAATATCGAGTTCCGGTCCCATGGTAGATCTGGGGTCGAACGTAATTGTTCCGCGGCTGCCAATAACCACTACTCGACCACGTGGGGCAAGTAATTCCATGTCTCTAGAAAGGTTGACATTGGCAAGCATTTCCAGGATGAGGTTGAATCGATTATTTTGTAGTTCTTTCTGTAATGTACTTAAATATTCCTGTTCTCTATGATTCCATACGCCAGATATGCCAAGGCTTTTCAATCTGTCTATTCCTGCCTTAGTACCAGCTGTGCCGTAAACTTTTAGCCCTGCGGCTCTAGCCATCTGCACAGCGCACATGCCCACAGAACTGCTGGCGCCATGAATAAATACTTTTTCTCCCGCTTGGGCACAGCCCCTGATAAATAAGGCTCGCCAGGCAGTTGTGGCTGGTACACCCAGGGAAGCGCCTTCCTGAAAACTGATTCCATCCGGTAAATGAAAAACCTGGGATGTTTTGGCGGTTACCCGTTGCGCGTATCCACCGGAGATGGTTCCGCAGGTATATACACGAGTTCCACAGGTGAAAGACGGTTCTTGCGATCCACATTGCTCTATTATACCTGCAACATCGGATCCGGGAATGTACGGTAGACTTGGGAGCACAGGGTACTTTCCGCTACGTATATAGGTGTCAACAGGATTGACGCCTATTGCCTTAACCTTGATCAATACTTCGTCTATTGCAGGAGTCGGCCTGTCAATGTCTGTGTATTGTAGCACTTCTGGTTGGCCAAATTTAGAGACTTGAATTGCCTTCATCGGACCCTCCTTGATAATAGGAATTCTTCTCTTGAGAGAGGATCATTTATTTGCAAGAGACTGTTGATAAGACTATCCACGGATAGCCAAAGTTCATACTGTAAGAACGGCAATAGCTTCGATTTCTACCATCACATCTTTTGGCAGGCGGGAGACCTCTACACAGGATCGTGAGGGTGGATTGGAGTCAAAATATTTTCCATAAACTTCGTTAAATTCAGCGAAGTCATCCATGTTTTTCAAAAAGCAGGTTGTTTTAACGATGTTTGATAGATTCCCACCGGCATTTTCTACAATTGTTCGCAGATTTTTCATAACCTGTCTGGTTTGCTCTGTAATGGAAGTTCCTACAATTTCCATGGTTGCTGGATCAAGAGGAATCTGTCCCGATGTATAAAGAAAGTTAGTAACCAGTACTGCCTGTGAGTATGGGCCAATTGCAGCAGGTGCTGCATCTGTGGCCAGTATTTTTTTTTCCATGGTGAAACCTTATAGTACCTGATGGGTGATGGTGAGAGAATGGTTATTGTCAGAGTAACACTGAATTGTCTTCTGTACAAATACCAGTATGGTGGAGAACGGTTTTGAGTTCTCAGCAAAAGAGCTATTGGAAATTCTGTCTTATCGGGATACGTTAATTCCTGGTTTAAGTTTGTAAACCTTATAGCCTGAAAGGAGATAATTATGACAGGTACAACAGGTCCGAAAGATGCTTTACTTCTTGTCGACCTCCAAAATGATTTTTTTGAGCAGGGGCGTCTGGCTGTTCCCGGTTCGAATGCTTGTATTTCTACGATTAATTCTTACATAGATTTATTTACAACAAATCAGCTTCCTATCATAGCCACTCGTGATTGGCATCCTGCAGACCATTGTTCATTTGTTAGCCAGGGAGGAATTTGGCCGGAGCATTGCATAGCTGGTAGTTCTGGAGCAGCATTTCACGCAGAGCTCAATATTCCCTGTTCCATACACATCATTTCCAAAGCAACCAAAAAAGACGCCGATGCCTATTCTGGGTTTGAGGGAACAGATCTCAAAGACTACCTAAGTTCTCAGGGGATTCGACGACTGTTTATTTGCGGTTTGGCAACAGACTACTGCGTATTGGCGACTGTCAAAGATGCCTTGGCCAACAGGTTGCATGTTGTGGTGCTTGTGGATGCAATCAAAGCGGTAAACGTACAACCTGACGATGGTGATCATGCCTTACAAAGTATGCAGGAGCTCGGCGCTGAGCTGATTAGACGAGAGGAGCTGTTTTGATGGGGATTGAGTCGCCTTTGCTAACAGATTTATACCAGTTGACGATGATGCAGGCCTATCTTGATCATGGAATGCAAGACACTGCAGCTTTTGAATTTTTTGTGAGACGCCTGCCAAATGAAAGAAATGTTCTTGTTGCAGCTGGCCTGGAGCAGGTCATCGAATATCTGCAAGAGTTGCATTTTTCAAGTGAAGAGTTGGCGTATCTGGGCTCAACAGGTTTTTTTCATGAACGTTTTCTGGAGTATCTTCAAGGGCTGCGGTTTACAGGTGATGTGGATGCCATGGCTGAAGGGACCTTATTTTTTGCCGATGAACCAATTATACGTATAACGGCTCCTTTGCCTCTGGCTCAGCTTGTTGAAACCAGAATTATCAATCTGTTACAATTTCAAACAATGATTGCTTCCAAGGCCTTGCGTATGCAGCTTGCTGCTCCAGAAAAGCTGCTTGTTGATTTTGGGTTGCGACGGAGCCATGGCGCAGAGGCAGGGCTTTTAGCTGCGCGGGCTGGTTATATTGCGGGTCTTCACGGAACCGCCACTGTTCTGGCAGGTATGCGTTTTGATATTCCTATCTATGGGACCATGGCCCATTCCTATATCCAGGCACATCAATCTGAACAAGATGCCTTTCGAAATTTTGCAAACAGTCATCCTGACAATGTTGTTTTATTAATTGACACATATGATACTCTTCAGGGGATACAACGTGTCATTGAGTTAGCCCCGGCACTTGCGAAACAAGGCATTGCAGTCAAGGGGGTACGGATTGACAGTGGCGATCTTGCTCTTTTGAGTAAGCAGGTACGGCGGGCACTCGATGATTCAGGGCTTGACAAGGTTAAGATAATGGCGAGCAACAGCCTTGATGAGTATGCCTTACGGCAGCTCGAACAGCAAAATGCCCCAATAGATGGATATGGAATAGGGACCCGTCTGATTACTTCCTCAGACGCACCATATCTCGATTGTGCGTATAAAATGGTTGAATACAAAGGTCAGGGGAAAAGAAAAAAATCTGCAAGTAAGACAACTTGGCCAGGTCGTAAGCAGGTATATCGTTATTATGACGAAGACGGTTTCATGCAGACAGATACCCTGGATCTTGATACGGAAAGTCAATCTGGCAAGCCATTACTTGCACCGGTTATGCGTCAGGGCAAGGTAGTTGAGCAACAACCAGAACTTACAGAAATTCGTGATTATGTAAGCAAACAGATATCCACTATGCCAAAGGATATGCTGGCATTGGATAAAAGCACTGCCTATCCTGTTTGTGTTGCAGAAAATCTCCAAAGATTGGCAGCTCAGGTTGATCAGGAAATTGTATGAAGTTTTAACGGAAGTCCAATGCTTTGGTTGTGTTCACCTGATGGCCTGATAAATAGTGTCTGTCCACACATGGTATTCTGGACCAATTTTGGCATTATGCTCACAGTTTTTCAAAGGTAAGCGTAGGCTCCGATATGAGATATATGACTGCGGTAACATTTTTCATTTGCCTCGGAGGCTACGTTTACCTCAACTTAAGGGTCACGGAAAAAATAAATTATCCAATCTTGTTTGTCTCTCGACTCGGTAACGTAGTCGCGTCAATGGCTCAATACGGCCAACATGGAACCTTTGACGCTACGACGTTACCAAACCGATATCCTACGCAATTTTTGTATATTTATTATTTTCCGCGCCCCTAGGTAAACCATCTTTATTGTGGGCTCTGGCTAACTCTTTGTAATTCTATTTTTTTATCTTTTCCGCGCCCAACATATGGATTTTTGATTGCCCATAAAAATAACAATATGTTGCGATAAATGGCTGTGCTCCATCAGTATAATTGATCCCACTGTAGTTCGGTACAGTTGCATGCTGTGAAGCTATCAAGTTACAGCAAGATATACTGAAAAAGTCAGTGCTCTTTTCTCTGCCCCCCCTCCCATTATGATTTCACCAGTGTGTCAAGAGATTGCAATAATAAATAACCAACGGAAATATAACAAATTGTTAACAAGCGTTGGCTATGTAGTACAATATAAAGAGCCATTTCTTCCTGTAATATAATCTTATTTACTGCATAGAGTTACGCCTTTAACCATCATAATTTTCGTTAACAATCATATTTTGCATGGATATATTTCTCATAGATGCCATAGGTCCTTTTTTCAAAGGGTATAATAAGAAAAGGATTAATTGGTCAAAAATTCCCTTTCATTATTTGGATCTCCAGGATCCGCAAACACGGCAGGAACATTTTAAAAATATAAGAGAAGAGCTCAACAGATTTTCTGCAGCCGTGAGTCAGGAGGGCTATAATTATCTCAGCCTTGATGATGTCGCTCATCTTGCACCTGACAGGTTTCATAGCAGGGAAATTAACAGCCTTATAGGCATGTACCAGCAAGAATATGATCATTTGTTTGAGATCATTTACAAGTATGAACTGGGCTGCTTTCTGACTATGGACATTCTTTCCTTTTCATTAGACCTTCAAAAACAACTAGGGCATTCTTTTGAACTGCAACTGGAGTACATTTGCAGGCAAATTCATTCAATCTTTCTTCGTTTTCCATGCATATCTGGTGTTATCCTGCGGGTAGGAGAAAGTGATGGTACTGATGTTCAGGGTGTATTCAGAAGCGAACTTATTCTTAAAAAGCCAAGTCAGGTGAACAGGCTGCTACATCGTCTGCTACCTGTATTCGAACATTATGATAAACTCCTCATCTTAAGAACATGGACCGTTGGTGCGTATAAACTTGGAGATTTTATCTGGCACCGGCGAACCACCGCAAAGGTACTTGAGGGAATAGTCAGTCCTTGCTTTATTCTTTCAATGAAATTTGGAGAAACTGACTTTTTTCGATACCTTCCTCTAAATAAGCATTTTTTCAGGTTACCCCATGTCCAAAAGATGATTGAATTTCAGGCTCGTCGAGAATACGAAGGTTGTGGAGAATACCCCTCTTTCATCGGGTGGGATTACCATGATTATGCCGTGCAGTTACAGGAAGCAGAAAATCTCGCAGGCATCTGCGTCTGGTGTCAAACTGGTGGTTGGGTACCTTTTCGTCGATTGACTTATCTTGAACCTGAAGGGTTTTGGAATGAATTAAACAGCCACGTTACTGTACAGATTTTTAGATATGGTACATCTGTTGAGGCTGCTATTAGAAGTTTCTGTGTAAAAAAACAGATAACACAAGTAGAAGAATTTACACGTCTGCTACAACTTGATGATCTAGTTATTAAAGATTTGCTGTACATACGCGAGCTGGCTGGAAGAAAATTTTTTTTTCGCAGAATTCGTATTCCACCTCTTCTCTCTGTGTTCTGGAATACAATATTTATCAATCATTCTATCCGGAAGATTTTACAAGCACTGACAGTTTGTCCTCAACAATGCCTGATCGAGGCGGAGCAGGCGTTGCAAAATCTGGAAGAAATGGAGATTTGTGCAGAAAGGGCAGGAGTGTCAGTGGAAGATATCCTTTTTATGAAAGATACTTTTGCAATTTTAGCCCTGGCCCGGAGATATTATTATGAACCATATTCTGAGGATATCCGTGTACAGGTAAAAGAAGCAAAAAAAGCTTATAAGCGTAAATATCCTAAAAGCAGGCGGTATAGATACCGCATCAAAACGAATTATACCCCATTTCCTCTCCAGGGCAGGTATTTGAAGCTGCTGTTAAAATTAGCATTAAGAAAAAAACGGGGATACAGGCTCCTTGATCATTTGGTGATGTTACATTTTTTAGCTCTTCTTTTCCGCATACTCATTATGCATCGGCCAAAAATGATACCCAAATTTGCTCGTAAACATGCAATGGGGATTGAAACTATCTTTAAGTAATACTGTCTTTCAGTATGGAGAGTTCATGGTCGAAAGGAGTATTTGTAGCATGGGAAGGGTAGCTAAAAATACACTCGCATGAATTCACATACAGTATATATTATCAGACCATTTTGAAGACATTGTCGCAGATAATAAAAAAAAGATCACTTTTTTTTAAGCTTTGTCTGAAGCAACGAGCGTGTTGGCAATGCTCAATAATATAGTTTTTGTCTATGATGTTTTGGGGAGTCATTCCATTGATCATACGATTCTTTGTTTACAACAAAGCCATGATTTGATAGGGATATAGCGCGTTGCGCATCGCTTGGTTGACGTAACCTGAGGATAGTGAATTTTTTTAAAGTAAAAAAATAAATAAAGCAAACTGTCTCCAGGTAGATGTAAAAGGAAAAAAGGAGGAATGTATGAATATCAAATCACTTGCAGGCTATTCAATAATCTTGATTACTACGGTTGTTTTCATTGGTTGCAGTGTATCTGTTGCTGCGGATTGCAAAGGGCTGGAACAAGGAAAATGCGAGGATAGCAGTAGTTGCACGTGGGTTAACAGTTATACAACTCAATCCGGAAAGACAGTGTCTGCATATTGCCGGAAAAAAGGAGGCAAAAGCAATACTTCGACTGCTGGTAAAACATCAACTGATAAGAGTTAAGCGTTGTCTCCTGTTATGGAAAAAATATTGAATAATTACAAAAATATAGCTGTTTGAGTAAGGCGAGTGTCGTGTTTGTCGTATGCTGAACAGTGAATTTGTCATTTTCAATTTTCATAAATGCGGGCTGAGAATATATCGTTCATTATGCTTGGCCCGCACCTCATTTTATTACTTTGCGATCAAGGTTTTAGCCAGTTCTAAGTTTTTAATTAATTTTTTGCGATTTGCAAATTGTATCATTAAAGAGCAGCTGTCATTTTCAAATGATTGACAAGGGGACAGGTGCATGCCTGGCGGCAAATGAAGGCCATCCGCAAAGGCTTCAAATTCTTTTGTAGCTTCATAAAGATGAGGAGTATGGCGTTTTTCGATATATTCCAAAAATCTTTTGGCTAGTTGCGGAGTGTTTTTGGGATCAGTTTTCTTGGCAGTTTCTTCCCACTCTTGACATAGAATTTCAGCAGAAGTGTTTTCACGTCTGATCAAATCCATCATTCTACGTATCATTTGCTTTTGTTTTGAGCCGGAAAGAGTGTATTGCTCAATGTAGTGAATGAGTATAGAGGAGTTTGCTAAAGAAAGTGTACATAATTGCAGCGCAGAATGTGTAGAAAGTGTTCCGCTGTGGAGAGGGCGGAGAATCTGCCTGCCTGCAGAAGCGAGGGTCAAAAAATTTTTCAGCGTTCCTTTGCCTGGTTTGTACCCCATGGCAACCATCAATTGGTCAATTTCTTCTTTGTCTAGATGACGTGAAGCGTCTTGCAAAAGTAGTGCTTCCATAGCCGGAGTCAGCCCACGTTCTTTGAATATATGACAGAGAAACAAGTAATACTGTACTGGTATAAGTGAAGATGCAATGATGGCACACGGCAGCATCTGCAATCCTAATTCCTGTGTGGCTAAAAGTATTTCAAGGCCAAAGACGAGTTCATATTGGTTATGATTTGTTTCGCGAACCAGTGGCGGGTTGATAACTCCAAACTGAGCAATGCTATTTTGAACGTCTTTGGAAGGAGCATCAGGTATGAGCTGTGCAAAAATACAGGGCTCAACTGTAATTTTATTTAATGATAAATGTGTATAGTGCAACATTGATTGCAAAAATGTTAGTGTAGAAAAAAGAAAACAGGATCCATTTATCATGAACCCTGTTCATTACAGACAATAAAAATAGTGAAGAGTGTTTACTCAGGAAGAACCATTTATACGAGTTCGTAAAATACCTGATGGCTTAAAGGTTACCACTCTTCTGGCATCAAGAATAAGTTCGTTGCCTGTTTGAGGATTTCGTCCTCTTCTTGATTTTTTGTCTTTGATGTTAAATTTTCCAAAGCCACTTAGTAGCAGATCCTGTCCTTTTATCAAAGAGCTCTTGGAAAGATTGAGAAAAGTTTCAACAGAGTCAGTTGATTGTGACTTCGTGAGTGTAGGGTGCTTTTTGTACACTTGCTGCACTAAGTCAGCTTTTGTTAGCGTCATGGCTTGCCTCCAAATGAAACGACCAGCTAATAGTTCTCTTGTTAACTATATGATATGTCGTAAAGAGAGAACTTGTCAAATTCATTTGGTAAGAAAATGGAAGGCTTCAGCACCTGCATATTTAGCGGCATCACCAAGCTCCTCTTCGATACGGAGTAGTTGGTTGTATTTTGCTACTCTATCACTGCGAGAAGGTGCACCTGTTTTAATCTGTCCGGTGTTGAGAGCAACAGCAAGATCAGCGATGGTTGCATCTTCAGTCTCACCTGATCTATGAGAAATCACAGCAGTATAACCAGCTCTGTGAGCCATGTCGACAGCATCAAGAGTTTCTGTAACTGAACCTATCTGGTTGAGTTTTACCAGAATTGAGTTCGCTACCTCTCGTTGAATACCTTTTTTAAGGATTTCGGTATTGGTAACGAAAATATCGTCACCTACGAGTTGAATTTTTTTGCCAAGTTTTTTGGTCAGTTTTTCCCAACCTTTCCAGTCAGATTCGTCAAGACCGTCTTCAATGGTAATGAGAGGGTACTTTTTTACCCAGTCCTGATAGAATTCTATCATTTCCTCAGCGCTTTTTTCTGGTTTCTTTTCTGCATTCAGAATGTAAGTTTTTTTCTCTTCAGAGTAAAACTCACTGGAGGCAGCATCGATTCCTATGCATATATCTTTTCCAGGTTTATAACCAGCCTGAGTAATACCCTCAAGGATAGCCTCCATGGCCTCCTCATTTGAACGTAAATTTGGGGCGAAACCGCCTTCGTCACCGACCGCGGTCTGCAGCCCGCGATTTTTAAGAACTGCCTTTAAGGCATGAAATGTTTCAGTGCCCATACATAAAGCTTCTGCAAACGATTGTGCACCCACAGGCAGAATCATAAACTCCTGAATATCAACGTTATTATCTGCATGAGCTCCGCCGTTGAGGATATTCATCATGGGTACGGGGAGAACCTTCGCGTTTATGCCTCCTATATAATTATATAGGGGCAATTCAAGTTCTGCAGCAGTTGCTTTGGCGACAGCCATGGATACACCTAGAATGGCATTGGCTCCCAGTTTCTTTTTGTTCTTGGAGCCGTCAAGCTGCAACATGATATTATCAATAGCCACCTGCTGTGAAGACTCAAAACCGAGAATAGCAGGTGCAATGATTTCATTAACATTTTGAACTGCCTGTTGAACGCCTTTCCCACCATAACGTTTTTTACGTGTGTCTCGCAGCTCTAGAGCTTCCCTTTTTCCCGTCGAGGCTCCTGAAGGAACAGCTGCCCTGCCCACGGCACCGGTTTCAAGGTAGATTTCAACTTCTACGGTGGGATTTCCGCGGGAATCAAGAATTTCCCTGCCGACAATATCTATTATTTCGCCCATGACAATGGTTCTCCAATGTATAAAAGTAACAGCTATTAAGTGTGGAATTGTTTATCGGCCTTACGTATTTGATGCCAGAAAACAGATTTCCATTACTTGATTTTGGCTGGATAATTTGCCCAGCCGTGGTGATCGACTATTTTATCCGCCAACAACAGATGCCATCTTGAAAATTGGCAAATACATAGATATCACTAGTCCCCCAATCATACCGCCTAAAAATACCATCATAAAAGGCTCTATCATGGCAGTCAGATTTTCAACGGCCTGGTCAACTTCCTCATCATAAAAATCAGCAATTTTTTCCAGCATGGTATCCAATGCACCAACTGATTCACCGACATTGATCATCTGCACAACCATGGAGGGGAAAACGCCTGACTCCTCCAAAGGTTCGGCGATGGGTCGACCTTCGGCGATGGCATCAGCCGTTCGGAAAACGGCCCTTTCTATTACCTTATTTCCTGCAGTTTTGCCAACAACTTGTAGGGCATCTAGAATAGGGACACCACTTTGTAGCATGGTGCTCAGTGTTCGAGTGAACTTGGCAACAGCAATACGACGGGTAAGCGGGCCGATGACTGGAGCTTTCAGCATCAAGGCATCTATCTTCAATTTTCCTTTTTCCGTCGCATATATCTTTTTGATTATCCAAACCAATGCAAAGCCTGTAAGAAAGAACCAGAACCAGTTGGATTTGAAGCTGTTACTCATATTCACAACGATCTGAGTAGGAACCGGCAGAGCATTGCCAAAATCCTTAAACATTTTGTCAAAAACAGGGATTACAAAGAGAAGGATGACAACCAAGATGATGAGACTGATACCCAAACAGATGGCCGGGTAGGTCATGGCTCCCTTGATGCGTTTCTGAAGAGCCATTGATTTTTCCTTAAAAACCGCCAGGCGTGAAAGAATGGTATCGAGGATACCTCCAAGCTCACCAGCTTCAATCATATTTGAATAGAGATTGTCAAAGGCTTTTGGATGTTTACGCATGGAGTCTGCTAGGGTGGTTCCCGTTTCAACATCCACCTGGATTTCTGTTAGAATATTTTTAAAGGTTTTATTATCTTGTTGTTTGCCAAGTATCTGCAAGCATTGGACCAGGGGAAGCCCCGCATCAATCATGGTCGATAGCTGCCTGGTAAAAATGACAAGATCCTTTCCTGTAACCTTTGGTTTAAAAAATGTAACGTTTTCAAGAAGATCTTTCGGTTTTTCCTTGATAACAGGGTCATCTATTCGCAATCGCCTGAGTTGAGCTCTGGCCGATGATTCGTCTACTGCTTCGATTTCACCCTTGCGCTTTTCACCGAAACTATTTTTTCCTTTCCATACGTAAATTGGCATGCAGTATTCTCCAGACAGCAATAAAGATATTTTTGATCTAGGCCGAGTAAAGTGTTGACAGATCGCGTAATTGCTTATATAAAACCATTCCTTATTCTGTTTGAAGCAGACAGATTCGCAATCTGTAATATTGTATGGAAGTTTTTTTCTTGGTTCAAGAAAAAGTTTATATTTTTTCAGGAGTTGGCGTTATGCAAGTAGACAATGTAGAGAAGTTTTCTGAAGGCGGTTTTGAGCCCATTTCAGAGAAGTGTGAAGGGTGCGAAAGAATCGTAGAAGTAGCAGATGCAAAGTATTGTAATACTTATGTTAAACCTGATGCAAAATGGCGCCTTGGAATATGCAATTTCGCGACACATGCCAAGCCGGAGGTTAAAGTGGTGAAAGTCCGCGTTAACCCATTGAAAGCAGCAAAAAGGGCTTCAAAGCGTAAATCTTGATCATGTAGCTTTTAAGTACACGTCCTTGAAGGCATTGGGTGTGTAAGATAGACTTGTTTGCGTTTTAAACATCTCAGGGCTTCGAGCGTTTTTTTCAAAACAATGCGTTGCGTTGACAAGCGAGCGGCAACTGATTGTGTTGGATAGGTAGTCCTATCCTTCAACGGTGTAAGCAGTTCGTGAAGACGCTCTGTTTTGTCAAAAAAGGACTCATGCAGATATACCTGAAAAATACTGATTGTAGAGAAGCCAATTACCGGCTCCCTTATACGGGTGCCGGTTTTTTTTGTGTTACCTCGTAACCTTCATCGATAAACCTGTAACAATACAATATAGGCTCCACCCTTCATCTGCGTGCAGGTTGGCTGCCGTGATTAGATGGTTTCTCACCATAAATAAGGATGTCACTCAAGTTTAGGCAAGCGTAAATTCCAAGGCACAATATATCACAGACACAGCGTTGAGGTAGGAGAGGCGTCTGCGCTATCCTCTGAAGGTCTCATGGAGAGTAGAAGGCAAGAATTGGGTAAAAAGAGCGTTTGTGGTCGGCCTCCTGATCAATGCCCGGCAAGGTAACAGCTCCCTCATTCTCAATGAAGAAACCCGTGTACCTTGCCGGAAATATATTTTTCAGCAGGTTCCTACGCCTGTATATGTAAAACCTTGTTGGTTCATTTTATCAGGTTCGTAGACATTGCGAAGATCTATGAATATTGGCGAGGCCATGCTGTTGCGAATGCGCTCAAGATCCAGGGCGCGATATTGGTTCCATTCTGTCATAAGCACCACGCAGTCAGCGTTTTCAGCAGCTTCGTAGGCATTTTGCACGTATTCGATTTCCTCAGGTAAATAGCGTTTGGCCTCCTCCATCCCCTTGGGGTCATGGGCTTTTATTTTCGCCCCTTTTTCAAGGAGAGCAGGTAGGATCGTTATTGCCGGTGCATCCCTCATGTCATCTGTTTCTGGCTTAAAGGTTAGGCCGAATACACCAATTTTTTTACCGGCAATGGATCCGCCAAGGGCTTCACGTATTTTTTTGACCATGCGAGCTTTTTGGGCAGCATTGACTTCAACCGCTGCTTCAACGATACGCACATTTTCTCCATGCTCCTGAACTATGCGCAGCAGGGCCAGAGTATCTTTTGGAAAACAGGATCCACCATAACCTGGTCCTGGGTGAAGAAATTTATTCCCGATACGACCATCCATGCCGATAGCTTTTGCAATATCTGTAACATTTGCACCTACAGCCTCGCAGACATTTGCAATTTCATTGATAAAGCTGATTTTCACTGCTAAAAATGCATTTGCAGCATATTTTGCAAGTTCAGCGGATTCAATGGTTGTACAGACAATCGGTGTATCCCGGAGGTATAAAGGCTTGTAGATTTCTCTGAGAAGTTCCTCTGCTCGTTCATCTTCAACACCAATGACAACACGGTCAGGTCTCATGAAGTCGTTGATAGCTGCGCCTTCTCGTAAAAATTCAGGATTGGATGCTACGTTGAATTCTGCCTGAGGATTGGTCTCTGCTATAATTCGTCGTACTTGGCGGGCTGTTCCTACAGGAACAGTACTTTTATCCACCACGACCGTGTATCCCTTAAGATATTGGGCGATAGATTTGGCTGCTTCGTAAAGGTATGTTAAATCCGCATATCCGTCACCACGCCTGGAGCTAGGGGTCCCAACTGCAAGAAATACTGCATCGGCATCCGGTATGGATTCTGCAAGATCAGTTGTGAAATGCAGCCTGGCTTCTGTGGTATTTTTTTTCACCAGGACATCCAATCCGGGCTCATATATTGGAATTTGCCCTTTTTTAAGATCTTCTATTTTTTGCGTATTAGTATCAACACACGTTACAGTGTGACCGAACTCTGCAAAACAGGTACCGGTGACAAGACCTACGTAACCAGTGCCTATCATGTTGATTTTCATATAATATTCCTCAATACGTTCTGGCACCGAACAGTGCGGTGCCCACTCTGATTATAGTCGCGCCTTCTTCAATGGCGACTTCGAAATCTTGGGACATGCCCATGGACAATTCAACTCTTTCATTGTCGTAAAAGAGATTCTGCGCAGCAAAGCTCTGGCTGAGTTTTTTGAGTTCTCTGAAATATGGTCTGGATTTTTCAGGATCCTGGTTATAAGGTGGAATAATCATCAGCCCCTTAGCGCGCAGTTGAGGCATATCCTTGATGGCTTCAAGTAAAGCCGTTGCAGCTTCAGGGGCTATACCTGATTTTTGTTGTTCAGCCCCTATATTGATTTGTATCAAAACATCGAGTGTCCTGCTACATGCTGCAGCGTGGGTATCCAGTAGTCTGGCAAGTTTAACCCGGTCAACGGTTTCAATGACAGTAAAATGTTCTGCAGCCAGCTTGGCCTTGTTACTCTGAAGATGACCTATGAAATGCCACGTAATGTCTTTGGGTAGAAGTTGTGTTTTTGTGATAGCCTCTTGGAGGTAGTTTTCTCCGAATATTCTTTGACCAGCTTGATAGGCTTCAAGAATATTTTGATCAGTTTTTTTTTTGGAAACGGCAACCAGGCTGATCTCGTTGCTTTGCCTATCACATCTTGCAGCAGCTGCCACTATACGTTTGTTCAGGTTAGAAATATTTTCTGATATCATTAGGCTCATGTTAGGGGAGCTTGAAAAGATTTTTTGCGTTTACAGTTGTTGCTGTTGCGACTTCCGTCAAGGGAATATCTCGGAGCTCTGCTATTTTTTCCGCTGTATAAAGCAGTAGGGAAGGGGTGTTTCTTTTTCCTCTGTATGGAACAGGCGCAAGAAATGGGCCATCAGTTTCGATGACCAGCCTTTCAAGTGGAACCTGCCGGGCAACTTGTTGTAGAGTCGTAGCATTTTTAAAGGTAACAATACCAGGGATTGATACATAAAAACCCAGTTTTAAAATTTCCTCGGCAAATTGCCAGTCACCGGAAAAACAATGCATAACCCCGCCAGCAGGAAATGGAGCATGTTCTTTCAGCAGGGTTAGAATGTCTTCATGTGCGTCGCGGTCGTGGATAACAACCGGCAAATTCAATGCTTTGGCGAGCTGGAGTTGAGCTCTACATGCGGTTTTCTGAATATCGACAGGAGCATAAGCCTTGGCATAATCAAGCCCAATTTCACCGTAACCTACCACTTTGGGATTTGCGGCAAGTACGTTCAATTTATCTAGCGTCTCTTTTGTTGCAGTTTTTGCTTCATGGGGATGAATGCCTACTGTAGCATAAATTCTATCATGGGCCTGTGCCAGTTCAATCGCACGGGCTGAACTTTGCAGGTCAATGCCTATTGTGATGATAGTTGAAATATGCGACTCGTGAGCTAGCCGAATAACGGCGTCCAGGTCATCTGCATAATCTGACATGTCCAGATGACAGTGGGTATCTGTAAAGACAACGGACGGGCTTTGAGGGACAGGTAGTGGTTTTTTTTTCACTGGAATGGATACGACGAGTTAAAGGTTAAATAAATGAGAGCGGTTTGCCTGTGGAGGTTTATCACCTGTGAAAAATCGTTTCTTTGTAACAGGAGAATCTACTATGTTATACATTCGCGAATGTCATGTCTTCAGGAGCAAGACAGCATACCCTGTCGGTTTGCCTGGTAAGAAAGAAAAAACCATTCGTATGGTGTCCGCTCTATCATAGTGAATGTTTATTGACATTGAAACCTTAATTTTTTACAACCATAAAATTGATATTTTATCAGAGAGTTGGGAGGGGCAAGGCTGTCTTGTCTGTTTGTCATTCGACTTTACAAGATCGGATCGCACTCAATTATACTCAATTAAATCGCATGGAGGATCTGCCTGATGAAAAAAAATATCCTGTCTACAGTTACTTGTGTTGCAATGGTTGTGCTGGCATTAACCATGAGCAGCTGTACGATGAACAAAGGCTCTCTGTCATCATCGCCTGGAGACGCTGAAGGGCTTGCTCCCATACCTGGTAACGCTGGTGATATCCTTGATATTAATGTACCGGCAGAAATGGAGATGGATCGAACAAAAACCATGGGGATAAAAACCGAATCGTTTCGCGGCGGTGTGTATGTTTATAAAGGCAATGTGTCCATGCTTTCATTGAAAGATTATATGGTGCAGTCAATGCAGGGAAATAAATGGAAACAGGTTGGAGAGACTTCAGCCAAAGATATCATGCTTGCCTTTGTCAAGCCCAGCAAGACCTGTATGATGATTATCAGTGAAGGGGGCCCCTTGAGTAAAACCTCCCTTGCGTTCTATGTCACCATAGACCAGACAGCAGCTACTTCTCTCAATCCATTTGGTGAGGCGGTTACGCAATAGTACCGTTTTTAAAGTCATGCGTATATCGAGTATAAAAGGGTTCAACAGGTGCATATATGAATGACCTGACCGGAGTCCGCATCCTTTTAGGGACGAGCGGTTCTGTTGCCGTGTATAAGGCTGCCGAATGGGCCAGGGAATTAGTCAAGGAAGAGGCGATTGTCACAACTCTTATGACAGCTGCTGCTCAGCAATTTGTCACGCCTCTAACCTTTGCGGCACTGACCGGTAATTCTGTATATTCAAATATGTTTTCTATTGACCCTGACGGGGTCATGGCACATATCAACCTCTCCAGGGAAAACGATGTACTTTTGGTCGCACCAGCAACAGCTCAGACTATTTCTCGTTTGGCAACGGGCAGTGCCGAGGACTTGCTTTCTGCTGTAGTTTTGGCTGCAAAAATTCCGGTCGTAATCTGTCCGGCTATGAATACCAACATGTACACACATCCTGCGACTCAGGAGAACCTGCATAAACTTATCGGTTTTGGCTACCGTATTGTCAAGCCTGATTCTGGAAGTCTTGCTTGTGGGGAAACGGGTGAAGGGCGTCTTGCCGGTTGGGATACAGTTCGTGAATTACTGCTTTCCCTGTTAACTCCACAGGATCTCCTGGGGCAGAAGATTGTAATAACAGCAGGTCCAACACAAGAACCCATTGACCCGGCCCGTTATATCACCAATCGATCCAGTGGGAAGATGGGATATGCTTTAGCTCGCGTTGCTCAAAGACGTGGTGCAGAGGTGACGTTGATTACAGGCCCTGTTCATCTTCCTCCTCCTCCTGGGATCACGTGTGTTCACATTCTGAGCGCAGAGGATATGGAAAACGCTGTCATGGATGTTGCCGATAAGGCAACAGTCATTATTAAAGCTGCCGCAGTTGCTGATTATCGGCCCGCCGAGATCCATCAACAGAAAATGAAGAAATACAAAGAGCATTTTTCTCTGGAACTCGACAAAAATAATGATATTCTCGCTGAATTGGGCAAGCGTAAAAAAGATGAGCAGGTGCTGGTAGGATTTGCGGCGGAAAGTCAGAATCATGACCAGGAAGGGAGGCGTAAACTGCGTGAGAAGAACCTTGATCTCATTGCTGTTAATGACATATTGGGGAAAACTACCGGATTTGATGTCGATACGAATCAGGTCCTTCTAATTGATCGAGAGGATTCTACTTCTCTCCCCCTTATGAGTAAGGAAAATACAGCGTCTCACATTTTGAATAAAATTGTCGACCTGCTGAATCGGAAAGGTATGCTTGCAACTCTTTGATTTTTCTTGACAAAGTGTATCTTTCCCTGTGGTTGGAAGACTTCGGGCTCGCTTGATATTGGCGGGCCTTTGCTTTCTAAGGAATATAAAGTGTTTAAAGGTGGTTTTCATGCAGTTAAGCCGATCTGAACAGAAACGCCGTATCAAACAGGTGGAAAAACTCGTCCAGGAGTTGTCAACCCTTTCTCCGCAGGTAATTCGGCAATTACCATGTGACAGTGAAACGCAGGAGTTGTTGTCCGAGCTTGACGCATTGAAAGGCGGCGCCAAGAAACGACAGTTGAAATATGTTACGAAGCTACTCCGTGATCAACCTCTTGAAGAATTGTATGCCTTCATATCTGCACGTCGAGGTGAGCGGTTGCGGAAAAATAAACACATTCATGATGTCGAATACATGCGCGATCAGCTTATAGACGAGTGTCTGGCTAAGAAAAAATATGTTGAAGAAGAAGGTGGTGAGTGGAGTGAACAGTGGCCAAGTGAGGTTGTGGAAATGATTGCCAGGGAAATGCCCGGCATAGAAAAACCTTCTCTGCTGAGATTGGCCTATCTTTTTGCTCAGACAAGAAATCCCAGGCACAGCAGGGAGATGTACAGGTATCTTTTGGCACAGAAAGAACAGGAGCAATACCGTTAGAGCACTGCTCCCCTGCCTGTTTTTTTGCCGACTGTTACTGTGATTCAGATTTCCTTTTTTTTCTCGCATAGGTAGCTGCCTCCATGCCGGCAACACATCCTTCGCCTACTGCCTTGGCCATCTGATACGGAGGTCCGACAATATCTCCAGCTGCATAGATACCCTCTATGTTGGTTTCTTGTTTTTTGTTTGTCTGGATATATTTAAAAGACTCACTGTCCAGCATAACTCCAATCAGGGTGGCCAATTGCAATGCACCTTTGGAGCCAAGCTCGATAAACAGTCCTTCGGACTCTATGTGTTTACCGTTGGCAAGCTGGAGGGATTGTACGGCATTCTCTCCTTTAACAGCTACTATTTCACTTGCTATATACTCTACATTGCTGTTGTGAAGTTTGTTGCGAAGTTCTTCTGATACATCAAGGTTTTGAGCAATAAGGTAGACGTGAGATGCATAATCAAGCAAGGTCAATGCTCCGTCAACGGCCGCACTGCGATTTCCAGTGACAGAAACAACAGCACCCCGGTAAAAGTTAGCATCGCAATCCACACAATAACTGACTCCGCGGCCGGATAATTCCTTTTCTCCTGGTACGCCGAGTTTGGTTTTTGAAACTCCCATACTGAAGATGATGGTTCGTGATTGAATTTGGCGACCATTTTCCAGTAACAGTTCAAAGAGAGTGTCTGTTTGTGATATTTTTAATACATCTTCCGGGGAGTATTCTGCGCCAAAGTGTCTGGCTTGCTCAAGTCCGGTTTCCAAAAGATCCTTACCATTGGAAACACCTTTTATGCAGGCATAATTTTCGATATGTGCACCATATAATGCAGAATTTTCTATACGGCCTAGCATTATAACCCGGGTTTTTCTTCGAGAAGCATGAATTGCTGCCTGGATTCCAGCCGGACCAGATCCGATTATAACCACATCGTAAAGTGAATCGCTCATAGCGTACCTCGAGAAAGATTTCGAAAAGGGGTAAAACCCGACACACAGCCCCTCAGGTGCCGGATAATTTTTGTCAATATTTGTACACCATACCTAGATCGAGGTCGACAGATTTATTGATTTCATTTATAGTCACATAACATATATTGGACAAGCTACCACGGGATGTTGGACAGTTTATTGTGCTGTATGGTTAAGTGCTCTTTACCAAATCATTATTTCGTGAAGAGCTTTTCTATCCCTGCTACAAGAGTATTGGGCCAGATTTTCTGGTGTAAAGGGGCTACAGCTCTGCTGCTTCCAAAAGGTCCACTATACAGGCATCTCTACACTTGTTCGGATTACTCACCTGTCCAAAAGCATATTTTTTTTATTGCGGCGCGCAAATTGCTTGCTCTCTGTGTTGCTCAAATGAGATAGTGCCTGTCCATAACTGAGGCTTTTTGCTCAAATTCAAGTCCTGCGATACATTGTATTGCAGGCATATAGATGATATCGGAGCCTACGGTTTATCTTTGGAGATGTTTTCAGATTTAACGAAGATATGGGTGGGAATAACATTATCGAACAGCTTCCTGGTTATGCGTTATCTCTGCCTTAGGGTGTAGGCTTGTTATTTGTCAGCTTTTTCATTTACTTTATAATTTCGTAGAAAGGTATATTGTGACTCTCTCAATTATTGAAATGATTTTTAATGCAGGAATGATGGTAAAGGCCGTCATGCTTACCCTGTTTTTTTTCTCACTCATATCCTGGTCCATTGTCATTACCAAATATTTAATGTTTAGAAGATCTTCAAAGGCTTCACGTATTTTTCTTGATGTCTTTTGGAGATGCAAAAATTTAAACGAGGCATTTTCCGCTGCGCAACAATACACGCAAAGCCCTGAAGCTGCGGTGTTTGTAACAGGATACAATGAATTGAAAAAACTGAATGCCAGTAGAGCGGGCGGGGAATCACAGCCTCCTCTTGAAATGCAGTTGGCAACCATGGAAAATCTGAAGAGATCTGTTCGTAAAGCCCAATTGTTGGAAAGCGACAGGATGTCGAAATCCCTGGGCTTCCTTGCTACCACAGGTAGTTCCACGCCCTTTATAGGATTGTTTGGAACTGTTTGGGGAATCATGACTTCTTTCCAGGACATCGGGGTCCGTGGATCTGCATCCTTGGCTGTTGTAGCGCCAGGTATATCCGAAGCCCTTGTAGCAACTGCAGCAGGCCTTGCCGTAGCTATCCCAGCTGTCATCTTTTTCAATCATTTCTCCAATACAGTAGCCGGGTGGGAATCTGATATTGACAACTTCAGTTCAGATTTTCTTAATCTCATTGAACGGGATATTCTTTCACGGGCTTGAATGTTATGGGACCATTAGGAGGACGAAATAAAAAAGGACTGGTTGCGGAAATCAATGTCACACCACTGGTTGATGTTATGCTCGTACTGCTCATCATCTTCATGGTAACTGCACCTATGATGACTCAGGGGCTGGAGGTCGACCTGCCAAAAACAACTGCCAAGGCTCTTCGCCAGCATGAAGAACCCATTGTAATAACCATAAAACAAAGCGGTGAGGTTATGCTTGGTCAAATACAGGTTAGTGCCTCTCTTCTCAGGCAACAATTGGGAACGCTGTCTGAAGAAAAGAAGAAAGAGCCTGTGTATCTCCGTGCTGATGAAAAGGTGCCCTATGGTGTAGTGGTCGCAACCATGGCAGATATTCGGGCATCGGGTTTTGAAAAAGTGGGGATGATTACCCTGCCGTCTGATAAGGAAAAACAGGGGCAATAGTATTGTGTCGTACAGAAATTTTTCTGAAAAGGATTTTCTCCTTCAACAGGAATACGAAGACAATAAGTGGAAATTAGCCATAGTCCTGGCACTTGTGTTCCATTTCATGGTGCTGCTCTCATCTTTGTATATGCCTAAATTTTTTGATTCCAAGCCCCTCATTGAAAATGTGATGACGGTTGATCTCGTCTCTGTGACTGAACTGGAGAGTGATTCTGCGCCTGAACCTTCTTCTCTTCCAAAGCAAGTGGAGCCAGAGACTGTTAAAGTTACGCCTCCTCCACCTGAATCTGAGGAAATACCGGTTCCGGTACAGGAAGAAATCAGTATTCCCCAGTCAGAACCTGAAGTAGCTGTAGAAGCAAAACCTGTTTCAGTATCCCCATTAAAACGAAAGGTAAAAAAAGCCAGCGATACACGGTTAGCTGAAGAAAGAGAACGGGAAAAACTGGCAGAACAGAATAGAGAAAGGCTGCGAGAGGAGCGCATTCGTCAGCAACAGCAACAGGAACAACTAGAGAAACAGGAACAACGCAGACGCCAGCAGCAGTTACGCCAGGCTCAACGCAGAGCAGACGAGGCTGCTCAGCGTGCCCGGGAAGAATTGGCAGCTATGATTCGTGAGCAACGTGCCATGCAGAACAGCCCTTCTCCTCAAAGAAGTGGGCAAAGATCAGGTTCAGCATCCTCACAGGTTACCTCTGCGGTGGTAAAACAGTACTATGCTATACTTTACCAGCAGGTACAATCATACTGGATTTTACCGGAAATGAAGAAGTGGGATAAAAATCTCGAAGCTATCGTGGTGGTAACCATAGATCGGAGCGGGCGTGTCCTGAATACCTCTTTTGAGAGGAAATCCAGCGATCCGTTTTTTGACCAGTTTGTTATAAAAACCATAAACAATGCCGCGCCAATGCCGAGTTTTCCTAATCTTATGAAGGAGTCAACCCTGGAAGTAGGACTTCGTTTCCGCCCTGGTCAATTGGTAATGTAACCCTCAGGTTTAACTTTTGTGCAAAAGGAGCATGATGTTTAGTAAATATATTTTAGCTTTATTCGTCTATGTCGTGTCGGTGAGTTGCTGCTGGGTATCTTCTGCACAGGCCGATAGAGTTTATCTTGATTTTTCTGCACAAGATGTCAGGAAAATTGTTGTTGCTGTTCCTTCATTTACAACAGAAGGCGTGCAGAATAAAACAGGACGTAATATCGCTGATTTACTTGGCAAAGCGATTGAGTTACACGGATTTGTTGATATTGTTGAAGCAGCAAAATATGGAGATCTGCAAAATGGTAACTGGCAGGCTCTTGGAGTAGACTATGTGGTTGTCGGACAATATTCACTTGACGGTACCAATATCACTGTTGAGGGGCGATTATTGAATGTTGCCGAAAACAGACTGCTCGCTGGGCGTAGATACAAAGGCAATGAAGCTCAGCAAGATGACATGACCCTGCGGTTAGCTGATGCACTGATTGAAGAGTTTACCGGTGAACTTGGCGTCAGCAGAACTTCCATTGCTTATATTTCTGATGCAACAGGAAGGAAGGAAGTATATATAAGTGATATACTTGGTCGTAATCAGCGACAGGTGACACGACATAAACATCTCTGCGTTTCACCTCGCTATACACCTGATGGAAACAGTTTGGCATACAGTACCTATCACCGTGGAAATCAAGACCTTTACATCACTGACCTGCGACAATCTCAGATTACCCGATCTTTGTCTCGGCATAAAGGTATGAACCTCGCCCCTGCATTTTCTCCGGATGGCAAGCGAATGATACTTACCCTGAGCAAAGGAGGTAGCCCTGATCTGTATCTTATGACCAGTGAAGGCAAAATTATCGAACAGTTAACCCGCAACGCGGGGATAAATGTTTCTGCAGATTACTCTCCTGACGGGCGTTTGATAGTCTTTGTATCTGACAGAAGTGGTAAACCGCAACTTTATACCATGGACCTTAGCAGCAAAAATGTTAAACGTTTGACCTTTAAACGGTCTGAAAACAGTGAACCTGCGTGGTCCCCAAAAGGCGATCAAATTGCCTTTACCGGGATGGTTGATGGACATTACCAGATTTTTGTTATGGATACCGAAGGAAAGAATGCCAGACAATTAAGTGATGGATGGGGAGATTTTGAATCGCCTAATTGGTCACCTGATGGGAAAATGCTCGTTTTTACCCGGAAAAGAAATGGTAAATCAGATATTTGTATTGTCGGCGCCAATGGTAAAAATATGAGGGTGCTTTTTACATTCAAGGGGAATCAGTCCTACCCTCAATGGTCACCGAGACCACAGTGACAATAAATTCAATAAATACAAGTACGTTGTCTTTACATGATTAGGCTGTATCCATTATGATACAGGACAAGCAACTCTACGTGTACACGGAGAACTGTTTCATCGGTTTTCATCGAAATATATGGGAGCGTATATGAATAAAATTCGTCATCTCGCTTTAGCAGGCTGTTCATTGGTTTTGCTCACGCAGTGTGCAACACAAGATGAAGTGCGTGAGTTGAGGTATCAATTACGTGCTGTGAATCAAAAACTTGAAGACGTTAAAAGTAATACCGTCAATAAGATGCAGCAACGTCAGGCAAGTTCTGTGAACAAGCTCGAACAGATAGAATCAGAGACATTGCGGTTGAAATCTCTCATCGAAGAGAGTGCTCACCAGTCAAGCCAAATGCGGGAGCAGGCTAAAGAAGACATTGCCAATCTGCAAACTACTATTTCTGCCATGACCCAGGAGTCCCAGGCTAAACTTGAAGAGCTGAATCAAAAATTAGCTCTGTTTGAAAATCAATTGGCCGGTGTAAGCAGTAGTTACGAACGTCTCCAGAGAGCACGGGTGGAGGAGGCTGAGCGCCGGGCACGAGAAGCGGCGGAACGCGCCGCTGCTCAGAGAGCTGAGCAGGCAGCCAGGGAAAAAAAGAGACAAGCAGCGGCTATTTCTGCATCGACAGCAGTTCGTCCAGAGGTAAAAAAAAGAAAAATCGGCGATGCATCTGTGGTAGATGGGGCATCCCAGCCAAAATCGGCTGAGACTGAAACGGTGGTTCCTGATAGAGAAGAGCGTACTCCAGTAGTATCTTCCATACCTCCTGAGAAACCATCAAGTCAGCCATCAAATGAAGTGACAACGGTACCGGCAGATTCTCCATCATCAGATTTGGCTAAGGCTATAAGCCTATATAATGCACAAAAATATCAAGAGGCATACCGAAGCCTGGAAGATATCGTAGCATCTGATGTTCAAGGGCATAAGCTTGCTGAAACACTGTTTTATATGGGAGAATGTTTATTTTCCCAAGGTGAGTATGATCTAGCAATTTTGGACTACCAGAAGGTAATCTCCAATCACTCTAAAGATAGTCTTGCCCCAAAGGCTCTTCTAAAACAGGGAATGTCATTTGAAAAACTGACAGATATTGAGACAGCCAAAATCATATACAGTAAGCTCCTCAATGATTATTCGAACAGTCAGGAAGCTGCAACAGCAAAACAAAAACTTGATACCCTCTAAACGATCACGTTGTATTATGAAACGGTGGTGATTGGAGGTTTCTGATCAGAGAGTGAGACTAAACTTCATTTCAGATTTTTTGAGTTGTGATTGTATCCCTGCAATCACTTATCTCTGCAGATGATTTGGTTGCCATGCACAGCCAAGCTATTATAGTATAGCTTGCCAGTTGACTTGTACATATATGAAACACTGGCAATCGCTAACAATAAAGAGGTTATGCCGACATTTTCAGACGTTGGTGAACGACTGCAATGACTTTTGCCGACAACGATTTTTTTTTTGAGTTTGTATAGTGGTTAAGAAAAAACGGCTGGATAAGCTTCTGGTGGAGCGGAAAATTACGGCAACCCTTGAAGATGCGAGAGCTTTGATAGAAAAAGGGCAGATAACCGTTAACGGTATTGTTCGCAACAAGGTCAACAGTCAGTACCAAGAGCATGTTTCCATAGCCCAGCAGGCTACTCATAAGAAATTTGTCAGTCGTGGCGGGTATAAGCTTGAGGCAGCACTGCAAGCTTTTTCATTTTCTCCAGAGGGATACATATGCTTGGATATAGGGTGTTCGACCGGAGGATTCAGTGATTGTCTTCTGCAACACGGTGCCAAAAAAATTTACTGCGTTGACGTCGGTTATGGAGTGCTTGACTGGAAAATCCGCAGACAGAGTAACGTGGTAGTCTTGGAGCGTACAAATGCCCGTTTCCTCACAAGCAAAGAGATTCCAGAACTTGTTCAGCTTTGCGTGATTGATGCGTCGTTTATTTCTTTGACAAAGTTACTGGAACCGGTGTTGCCGTTTTTTGGTGATACTGTTGCCATCATCGCATTGGTAAAGCCTCAGTTTCAACTCGACCGAAACAAAATAGGAGAGGGTGGAATAGTTTCAGACCCTCGGTTGCACCAGGAAGCAATTGACATGGTGAGCAGGTATGCCGAAAGCCTTGGCTTACAAACCGAAGGAGTGATCCCTGCACCGATACAGGGGAAAAAAGGCAACCAGGAATTTTTAATACTCCTCAAGGGAGATCGCAGAAGCTCTCAATGAAGCACCCAAAAGGTATAAAAGGAGAAGCATATGGAAGTAAAATCAGTAAAAAAGTGGATAGTAACGAGTTTGACAACAGCCGCCTTTCTTGGCGTAGCTGCTTTGAGTTCCTCTGCTGCTGAATATAAAAGTGTGTCCAAGGACGGTATCAATATGCGTTCCGGTCCTGGTACTAATTATGAAATTATTTATCAACTCCCTGAAGGATATCCCTTAAAGGTTTTATCTGTTAAAGACCAGTGGTACAAGGTGGAAGATTATGAGGGCGATAAAGGCTGGATTTACGGAACGTTACTAAGTGATACTCCGTATGTTATAGTCAAAGTCAATGAAGGAAATGTCCGCACTGGCCCAAGTACCAATGACAGTAAGGTTGGCAGTGTAGCAAGAGATGTTATTTTAAAAGAGGTTGATAAAAAAGGTGATTGGTTGAAAGTCAGTCACCCGCAAATTGAAGGCTGGGTACATAGGAGCCTGATCTGGCCGTAGTCCGGAATCCTTATGAGTATAATTACGCAGTAGATGCGCGGTGCCTGACATTCACCAGGTGTGAGTTAGGAGTCTGTCGGAGAAAGCTCTTTATCCCCCATATTTGTGTTATTTTCAGAAAATCAATGTTTGCAATATCTACTATATGGCTGTACTTGATTTCCTGAAAATGCCTTAATCTGAGAAAAAAAGCAATTCTCCGACAGACTCCTGGCAAAATCTATTCTTGCCTGAAAAACGCTGTGTTTTTCCGGTATATTCCATAGAACTCTTATTCCAGTCATTCAACATGTACTCAAACAACGTCAAGGGAAATGTGGCCGGATTAGTTTTTTTGACGTTGCAAAATGTTACGTATAGCATCATGAATGTTCACCGGAAGCCGAACTGTATTTCCAGCCTTATTTTGAAATAGCAGATGGTGCTTCCGGTATGCAAAGAGAAACAGATTTTTTGTTATCTTCACATCCTGTAAACAGTACGCACTAAGTTTTTTCATCTCTCCTTTCCTATACCATTCAAGGGCCTGAAGACCGTTTCCTGATTTCTTAATTCCCAATGTCTTTTCAGCCAATCGATCCAGGCTCAATCGATATCCTAATTGCGTGTGAATAACCTCCAGAAGGTCCAGTGAAGGGAAGGTCGAAAGAGGTATGTCCGTATATGCTGATAGCACCTTGTTGTCAAAGCGTTTATTATTAAAGCCAACAACCAGGTCAAAGCCAGCGAGGTGTTCCAGGAATTTTTCGATATTATTTTCTTCATAAGAAAAGTATCTGTCTTGGACGCTGTCGTAGAGCACTGCAACGCTGATACCCATGAGATGGCATCGGTGCCAGCCGCCGACCTCCTGAGCACTTTTTTGCGTTTCCAGATCAAAAACTCCGAATCGCAGATTTACAAGAATGCTATCCTCCTGTGCATCAGGGATGTTTGAAGGAGAGAGGCTTGTTACCCCTTGTTTTTTGATATCTGGAGATCCACTTGGCCTCAGTATGCTGGCCAGAATGTTTGTACAGGCCTGTTTATCTATGGGGCGATTTCCAGATCCACATTTAGGAGAATGTACACAACTGGGACATCCCGTATGGCATGAGCAGTTTTTTACAGCCTTCAGTGTTTCTGGGAGGAGCTTTTCCAGAGAGGCGAAACCTTCACGTGTTAGTCCCATACCACCGGCATATCCATCGTATACAAAGACCGCTGATGCATTGAGTTGTTGATTCCAGGGAAATGATATCCCGCCAATATCGTTTCTGTCGCAGAGAACAAAAAGAGGTAAAAGCCCAATTATTGCGTGTTCCATGGCATGGATGCCACCCATGTAATGCAACTGTTCAGCATCTATTTCGTGTTTCAAGGTATCTGGAAAGACTATCCAAAAGCCCTCTGTTTCATAAATAGTTGCAGGAAGGTCCAAGGGGGTTTTACCTATAACTCGTTGGTTTCCATGAAGAATGCGCAGGTATGAGGTTACCTGCTCACTTACACGAAGCATACCAAAACAGACAGTGGCTCCAGGAAGTTCTTTCTGATCATAAATCTGAAGAATCTCTGTGTTTTTTTCAGTCAGCGCTTTAGTGTAATATCCTCCTTTGAAAGGAGATAGGAGAACATTTTGATTTTCCAGATCGAGATGATTAACAAGATATTGCTTCGCCATATGTAAATATACCGCACCTGTATGGCATTCTGTATACACTCTGTGTCCATCCACATCGCCAAAAGATTTTTTCTCACCTTTTTTGTACAAATTGAAGTGTGCCCCACCGCCACGAAGATGTACATGTCGTTGCGGGAATTTTCGAGCTGCATACCAGATATCTCCGTTAGCTGACTGGAGCAGATCTCCAGAGAGGGTGAGTTCCGTCAACACCGTGAGATGTTCATCCAGAGTTAGGATTTCTTCCCCTTCACGCAGAGGTATTTCTGCCGCAGCACAAACCAGGTGTTGTCTGGTTATAGTCTGATTGCGTGGGTTAATTATGACAGGTTCAACCGGGCGGGTATAGAATTCTTCCGGATTGCGCATAAAATATTGATCCAGAGCGTCTTCATGTCCTATGAGAATAACCAGTGATTTCTGACCTGACCGGCCAACACGTCCTGCCCTTTGCCAGGTAGCCATCATGCTGCCAGGGTAGCCGACAAGAATGCATATATCCAGATTGCCGATATCGATACCAAGTTCCAGTGCGGAAGTGGAAATAACTGCAAGCAGATCTCCTGAAGCCAGTCTGTGCTCTATGTCTCTACGGTCTTCAGGAAGAAAGCCTGCTCTATAAGATGCTGTGAGATGCTTTTCAGCTGGCATCCTTCTTCCTATCCACATGGCGATAAGTTCTGTCATTTTACGGGATTGAGTATATACAATGGTCCTGAGCTTTCTCCTGATCGCAGATTCTACAAGTGCAGTTGCAGCACCGGCTGCCGAATCTATCGGGTTAAGAAGCGTTATATGTTTGGGAGCAGTTTTCGCGCCTGATTCAGATATGGCGACAAAATTCAACCCTGTTAGTTCTCTGGCCAGTTCCTGAGGATTGCCTACCGTGGCGGATGCGAGAATAAATATTGGTTGAACAGCGTAATATTCACATATTCTACGAAGTCGTTTTAAAAGCCATGAAACATGAGATCCGAAGATCCCTTTGAAAGTGTGCACTTCATCGATGACAATATAGCGTAATTTGGAAAAAAAATGTGCCCATTGTTCATGATATGGTAACAGTGCAAGATGCAGCATATCCGGGTTGGTTATGAGAACCCTTGGAGAATTCTTTCGTATCTTGCTCCTTTTGTATGCCGATGTGTCGCCATCATATATTTCGGCAAATGGAATATTTTGTGGGATGTTATCTCTAAGCTTGGCCGCCATTGTTGTCAGTGATCTATGTTGATCCTGGGCCAGAGCTTTGAGTGGAAAAAGATAGAGAGCCTTATGCTGTATTTCATCCTGCAAGGCGTGGAGAAGGACCGGGAGATTGTATACCAGACTTTTTCCGGAAGAGGTCTGGGTCGAAATAATGATATTTTTACCAGCAAGGATGTTTTCGATACTCTTGTATTGATGAGAGTAAAGAGAATGCAGGCCAATCTTTTCAAGGATTTGCTGGAGGGTATGGTGAAGAGAAATGGCAGAGACCGTCTGCTCTCTATTTCCAGAAATGAGTTTATGGGCAATAAGCTGCTGGCTGAACCTCTCTGAATTCTTCATTGCTTGAAGATATTCGTCGACATTTTCCTGTATGCTGGACATTCGCTGGTATTTTTATTAACGTTCTGCGGATTTTTCTGGAAGATCACGTGGGATACAGAGGATCTGCCGGAATGGGTTATAACGATGTCGTTTACCATACTCCTTTTCGTTTAGCCCGATTTTCTCCTTTACAGCAAGGTTTTTCAATATGTTTACAATAGCCACTTTGGGGCCCGAGGGCTCTCCTGCCTGGGCCGCCGCCAAACAGTTCGATCAGCAGGCATCCATTCAAACCTGTACCAGTATTGCGGAAATACTCAGAGCATTTAACCAAAAAGAGATCGATTGTATCCTTCTCCCTGTATATAACACACGTGAAGGTGACAATAAGCAATATTTCCGATTGTTTGAGATGCTTAAGCACGGTTATTGGATCGATAATGTCATTATACATGCTGATCTGTCACTCGGTGTGCTTGATGCGTCGATAGATATAGCTGATATTAGATTACTTGTCGGACGCGGGGAAACCTTTAGCCAGGGAGCAGATTATATTGATCTTCATTTTTCCGACATTCCACAGATGCATGTCAGCAATGTGCAAGATGAGATTGAAAAATTTCGTGAGCAAGGTGACATGTCTATAGGATTTATAGAGTCTTTAGAGACGTTGCAAAACGAAAAACTGTCCATTCTTGAAAGGGGTATAGCTACACATAATAGGACAAGATTTGCTGTTTTTGCACATAAACTTGCTAAGCCCTCAGGATATGATGCTACTACTTTTGTTACTGTTCCTCTAGATGATAGGGTCGGACTATTGGTTGATATCCTTCGGGAATTTTCTAACCGTGGAATCAATATCGTCGATATGAGAACGGAAAATCATGTCGCCACCCAGAAATTGCAGATATATATTGAGGCTGAGGGGCATATTCAACAGAAGCAGATGCAGGATGCCATTACCCATGTGGAAACTCAAGTCATTCAGCAAAAGGGAGCAATTCGCGTACTGGGAAGTTTTCCACGTATTGATATGCGTACCAAGCATATCAGGTCTTTCGGTTTTATTGGCACCGGAGATATGAGTAAATGGTTTGCCGACAGACTGGAAAGTGAAGGGTATGATGTATTCCTTACCGGTCGCAGTACTCCTTTGCGCCCTGAAGAAATGGTCCGTCACGTTGATGTGGTGGTTATTTGTGTGCCAATTTCTGTAACAGCCAGGACCATTGCCAGTATCGGCCCTTTGTTGGCAAGTAATAAAGCTCTTATTATCTTGGCTGGAGAATCTGAACAGAGTATTAATACAGCATTATCGGTTACCAATGATGATGTAGAGGTGATGTTAGTTCATAATCTGTGGGGACCACAGGCCGCCACTATGAAAGACAAAAATGCTATTATTGTCAAAACATCACGAAGTGGTTTGCTCTGTGCCGAGTTCGAAGCGTTTCTATACAAGCATGGTGCCGATATTTATCAGGATTCTGCGCAAAAGCATGATTTGCTAATGGGGGTAGGGCAGAAATTGCCAACAGCCATTTCTGTGGCATTGGCTCTGACGTTGCATGAAAATAATATCACCAGTGAAGATTTGGCCAGCCATTCAACGCTGACATCTCTGTATCCTATTCTTGCCATGGCGCGGGTTCATTCACAGAATCCTCGTACTTATGCTGAGATATTGTCCACATCTGGAGATGGTCGGAAGATTGTTGTCGATTTTATACGTAATTTTGAAAAAATCATGCAAATAGCCGGACAAGCTGATATTGACAGTCTGTCTGCTCTCATTCAGCAAAATGCGGAACAATTTGATGATGCATTTTTAGAAGCACGGATGGTACAGGCCAAAGCTGTGGATAACGTTCTTGGCAAGATGATGTGAAGACAGAAGAGTAATCGTTGACCTTCAATATTTAGATGGTTACCTGTAATAGGATGATGCTCTCTGCTAGTTGTGTGCGTCGAGCATTTTATCGCATGCATCAATAGCTTACTTCGGTCTCAGATTTTTTATTTTAAACGCGAACTTTTCAGATTGTTCGCCAACATCTCGATGGCCGTGAAAAAATGTTTACAGGGCACATCTCCGTTGGATGCTTGCCTGCATTTGAATGAAACTTTCAGTCCTTGTAGGACACAACGATAATTCTAAACCTGTGGGCCAAAGGCGTTCCGGGTTTTGAGAAGAGGAGAATTCCATTTATGTTGTCCACTGCTTTAAGATACATGGAAGAAGAACATACCTGCCCCCATTGTGGTGAAGATCTTAAACTCTGTCATGCGCCTCCTATGCATGTGGGAGATGGTCTTGGCTGGGGCTCTGAATACCTTTTTGTTTGTCTGAATGACGATTGTCCTCTCTTCGTAAAGGGGTGGAAGTATATTGAAGATCAATATGGTCATGTTGGATCGTATAGGCATATGGAGCTTCCCAACTCAAACGAACAGATTAACATGATGGTTGCCGGTAAGGATGCTTTCAAGGGGAGCGTTGTTCAAATTGATGAGCTGAAAGCTCAAAATGAGCGTTACCAGAAGGAGAAAAAAGCGATTCAGGCTTTGGATACCTGTGTGGAAACTAACGATCTTGCATCAGTACTCTATTTGCTTACCAGTGAGCATCCCTCCCTTGAAGTGAAAAAGCGGGCCTCTACGTACCTGCTGCCCTTAAATAGTATAGATTGTATTGAACCACTACGCAACTACACCTTTAAAGACGAACACCTGGCAATGGAAGTCAATCTTGCCATTAAAGCAATTTTAGAAAATCACTTTCTCAAAGAGTGTCCGTACTGCTCGGAATTGGTAAAAAGCAGAGCTAAATTATGTAAACATTGCCAAAAAGAGTTATGATGTTAAATTTTTGCTTGCAAAACACGCGATATAGGTGTATATAGCGCGGGCACTTTCGTGGTGAGCGTAGCTCAGCTGGTGGTAGCACCGGGTTGTGGCCTCGGAGGTCGTGGGTTCAAGTCCCATCGCTCACCCCATTGAATATGTCAAGGCGGTTCAAACGTTAAGTTTGAACCGCCTTTTTTGTTTTAATCGAACGGACGAGCGGCTCTGCTCGCCTTATGATTTCTCATAATTTTATAATATATAGTTAACGAATTGAAATAGTGAGGCTCGTCGGGTTTTCCTGTAAAATAAGGGGCAGAAAAGTCCCTCTACAGAACAAGCAGATTATGTAGCATTGGTTACCGCACGCCCGCTGGCAAGAATAGGTTTTGATAGCTCTATAGTTGTATGTTTGGTGCCTTGTATCTACGGCAAGATACAGTTGCAAAAACTCGGTCTGTACATTTCCAAGCATGTTTTTTTCTTGGCTCGGTTAATACAGAAAATCTATGTCTACAATAAGCTACTACAAGACTATGACATAAGATAGCGCTAGAAGGGGTACGGTGTGAAATAGTGCGCAGATGTTAGCGCGGCTATGGGGAGGCGCCGTGATGTACAAAGGGGACAGGCAAAAAACCCTCTTTTTTCCAGTTTGGTGGTATCTCTTAAAATAGTGCTCGTAATATAGCAAATATGGCTGTATCTCTTCTAAACAGTCTGTATCAAGAAGATAATTCCCGTATCTGATTACGGGTGCCTCAGATTTGTGCAAGCGCGGTTTTTCGCAGGTAAGGCGAAGACTCCGTTAGGGCTATCTATGTGGGAAACCGCGATGGTGTAAAAAGGTAAGCGACCAGCGGGAGACTCAGTGGAGTACCTGTTATCAGTTACTAATTCCCCTTTTCAGAATCCCTCCTTGGAGGCCTTTTGAAAAGAGGAATTATCGTTCATATCTAGGTGAATCTGAAAAGTACCACCGGCATGTATTTGAAATTTCGAGGATAATTTTTTTTGAAATAACTCTATATGCTTTCGAAAAGATTTGTTGCTAGTTCTGACGAACAACTTGGTTGTACAGGGGAACGTATTCTTCACCTACACCCAGTTTTTTACAAAAACCATGTGCATCCAGTTGCTGAAGGCGAGGTGAAAGAATGCGACAGGCAGCTTTGAATAACATTGGTTTTTGGGCTTCCTCTGACTTGTCAAGAAGCTCTTTAAAATAGGGGATACATGCTGTAACAATCATAAGTCAAACTTCCTGTAATATTGTTATTGATCTTTTCTGTAAGTGTTTCTTGCACACGGTATGCCTTTTTTTAGAAAAAAATAATAAATAGCGTGTTATCAGCAGTATATATCTTTGTTTCGGGGCCTTCTCCTTCAAGCAACAACATCTTCTTCGTCTAATAAACAGGAAAAGCTATATGTTAGAGTCGTTTTTCCGGAATTTTTTATTTTGAAACTCTCAAGTTGTCACACTATGCATACCGTTGATTGTCAGAAAAATATTGCTTGGCCACAACGTTTAGCAAATTGTTTGCAACAGGCTCGTTATCCTGTAGCATTAACCGGAGCAGGTATTTCCGTTGCTTCCGGCATTCCGGATTTTCGTTCTGTTGGAGGGTTATGGTCCATGTTTCCTCCTCAGGAATACGCGACGTTACGCGTTTTTCAAAAGAGTCCTAAAAAAGCATGGTGTCTCTATAGAGCTCTTGGAAAAATGTTACAGGGGGCAAAACCCAATAAAGCCCACAAGGCGATTGCCCAACTACAGCAGATGCAATGGCTGAAAGGGCTTATTACCCAGAATATTGACGGATTACATCAGGAAGCAGGTTCGAACGACTGTCTTGAGATTCACGGAAATCACCACATGTTGCATTGTTTGAGGTGTATGTACAGCAGACATTTTCAAGCATCTGACCTTCTTTGCACGCCATATCCCTTCTGCCCGCAGTGTAAACAACCCCTGAAGCCACATATCGTACTCTTTGGTGAGGCAGTGCACGCGCTGGATGATGTTGCTAGAATTGCCGATCAGGCTGATCTACTTTTAGTTATTGGTACGTCATGTTCTGTATATCCCGCAGCGGATATTCCACATGTAGTGCACCGAAATGGAGGAATGATACTGGAGTTTAATGTTGAGCCTGTATTGGGATGTGGAGACTTGTCAAAACTCACAGATTTTTATTTTCCAGGGAAGGTAACAGAGACTTTGCCATATTTTGTGACACAAGTACAGCCTGTTGGCAGGATTTAAGTTCCCTTGGCTGGCTTTTCTCATGTTTGTTTTTAATAAATGATGTACTGATTGAAATAATAATGTTTTCCAGGAGCATCCGGAAAACAGAGTGTTTTTCAGGATATAAAAATAGTCTGCTTGTTACATCAGGATGTGAGTTTTTGTACCTCCAGAGGCGTTCCTCTGTGCATATCCCGTTTCAACTCAAGTGCTTTATGGGGGCACTTGCTAATGCATACACCGCAACCCATACATTTTTCTCTGTCAATTTGAATATTATCTTCTAAAAGGTACAGCGCATTAAATTGGCATACAGGTACACATAGCCCACACATCAAACAACGTTCTTGTACTCGATCAACCACATACCCTGATGAGGCAAGCATGGGCGTGTTGTGGTTCCAGGCTTGAATGGCACCACAGCAGCATGAACAACAGTTGCAAATCGCATAAAACCTATTAAGCATCGCGTCTTTAAAAAATGCGTGATGTACATGGCCACGTTGGTGCTCTTGCTCTAGAATCTTTATTGCCTCGTGACCTGTTATAGCTCGGCAATTTTCAGGATGATGATCAAGGACAAACGAAGCAAAAGGTTCACCAATGATGAGGCAGACGTCCACAGGGAAACAGGGATTGGGGCTGGTGACTCTGCATGGACAATCCAGTACTACGATATGGTCGGGATTTTTTAAAATAATACTCCGAGCTCGTTCATAAGGAATGACTTGCTCGAGGTCTTCAATGGTAATCGGAATATTCACTGTCACCAGTTTTTTTGCTTCTCCGAGAGCAATAACTTTACCGTGATAGGTGTTGCTGAATTCAATTTTTGCAGTTGATCTTCGTGAATTTGTATTTTTTTTGCAGGTGAGCCTGTGTAGCGTTGAGTAGAGGCGTGTAATAATTGGGGCAAGGGCGTGGCGGCCAGTCCCTATTTTGATGTATGCGTATGTCCATCTTGCGTACATGTATCCATGAAGCCACTGACTAAATGAGTAGGACGGCGTTTTCCAGGCTTCCCGGATGAATTTTCGTGTTGATGCTCTGGGCCAAAAAAATAGAAATCGCATGAAAACACCAGGGGGTCGTTGGTATTTGAAAATTGGCTTAATATAATACCCACGTTCAATTCTGTCAGCAAGGTGCAGGTGTATTTGCTTGGTAAAAAAGATCATTGCCAGCCACTGGTTATGCGTAGATTGCGACAAATTGTTGACGAAACATCACGTGTTGAATAACATGGCGTGTTTACAGCCTCATGGGGGGAGTAACACGTGTTTTGAGATGTATCTTCCTGAAAAGTAAGCATTTTTTTAAAGGTTTACTGAGGGTGCCTTTGCCGGGAATGTATTTGGGTGAATCAGCAGTGATTGCTTTTTTTTGTGGAATAACAGAAAATTGAGAGTTTAATTGAGGAGGAGAATATGAAGATACAACTAGGTTGTATACACATGTGGGTATGGTCCCTTGCGCTGTTTGTTTTTATGGCCTGTGCGGGAACGGTCGTTGCCGGGACTATTAAAATTGGAGCTATCCTCGCGGAAACCGGACCTGCATCATTTCTTGGCGCTCCTGAAAGCAGATCTCTCATGATGCTTGTTGAGCAAATTAACGAGCAGGGGGGAATTAACGGGAACTCCATAGAGTTGATTGTCAAAGATTCTCAGGGTAGTCCTGAAAAAGCAATCAGTTTTGCCAGGCAGTTGATAGAGGAAGAAAAGGTTTTTGCCATTATAGGTCCGTCTACTAGTGGTGAATCGTTAAAAATCAAGAAAATTTGCCAGGACGGCAAAACGATTCTCATTTCCTGTTCAGCCGCAGAACTTATTGTTAACCCTGTCGCACCATATGTGTTTAAAACTGCTCCCAGTGACAGTTTCGCAGCACGGCAGATTTACTCCACCATGAAAACAAGGGGAATTTCAAAAATTGCAGTGCTTGCAGGAAATACCGGGTTTGGCAAAGCAGGGAAGAAACAGTTGGAAAAATATGCAGATGAGTATGGGGTGACCATTCTTGCTGAGGAAGTTTACGATAAACAATCTACCGATCTTTCAGCTGTTGTTGCCAAGCTACAGGCTAATCCCGAAATTCAGGCCGTTGTCAATTGGTCTGTAGTCCCGGCCCAATCGATTCTGGCTAAAAATATACGTCAGGCCGGCTGGAATGTACCTCTGTTTCAGAGTCATGGGTTTGCAAACATCAAATATGTTGTTGCTGCCGGAGCTGCTGCTGAAGGAATCATGTTTCCTGCCAGCAGGCTTCTAGTTGCAGAAGAACTTGAAGAAAGTCCTGTAAAGCAATTCTTGCTGAATTACAAAAATAGTTATGAAAAACGGTTTAAAGAGGAGGCGTCCACCTTTGGAGGGCATACCTATGATGCCATGACCATTCTTGCCAAAGCCATTGAAACAGCGGGGACGGATAAAGAAAAAGTCCGGCAGGCCATAGAATCGACCACCGGCTTGATTGGCACAGCAGGAGAATTCAATTTTTCCACACAGGACCACAACGGTCTTGATATGGATACCTTTGTCATGCTGACAGTTAAGGATGGCAAATTTACACTTTTGCATAACAAGTAAAACCACTACCTGGTGTCAGTCCGTAAAAGGAAATTTTTGTTCGTAAGTGACGCATCTTCAAAATTAAGCCACAGGCATATGGTTGATATTGCTTTCCAGGCTTACCTCTGGGGTAAAACAATTGAAGTTGAAACAGCTAATGGGCGAAAAGGTCATTATCAATGGACAGACGATACCAGGATAAACCACAGGGAGAAAAGATAGTATCATGGAAAAAACATTTGCAATCATCAAACCCAACGCCTTTGCTGCTGGAAATGCAGGAAAAATCCTTGCCAGAATTTACAGTGAAGGTTTTGCAGTTGTTGGGCTGAAGAAGTTGTACATGAGCAAGAAAGAAGCTGAGGGCTTCTATCACGTGCATAAAGAGAGGCCATTTTTTGGTGAATTAACAGACTTTATGAGTAGCGGTCCATGCATAGTTATGGTACTGGAAGCAGATGGGGCAATAAAAAAATGGCGTGACTTAATGGGGGCAACCAATCCTGCAGAAGCTGCCGAAGGCACTTTGCGTAAAGAATTTGGAGATTCTCTGGAGGCCAATGCCACCCATGGATCAGATGCTCCTGAAACAGCTGCATTCGAAATCAGCTATTTCTTCTCTGGCTTAGAAATGCTTATGTAAAGCGTCTATTTTTTGATATAGTGCATGACGAGGGCGGCTATCCAGCCGCCCTTTGCTATTGGATGATTCCATCCTTCTCGCAATATTATTTATCATCCTGAATTTTCTCGATATATTATCTCGTAAAAGCAATTAGGCCTGTTTATTTTGTAGTTTCAGTGATTCTCTCTGAAACTTGCCAGTTCAGTAAGCATTTGCTCTCAATTGGCTTAGCTCCTCTGATGTGTCCATAGGCTTATTCACTGGTGCATGGATGAGATGCGATCAAGATAGCAATCCAAATAGGGAATATCTGTGAAGATAATCGGCTTAAAAGAATTGAAACTGCAAGATAATTCTGTTTATGTGCAATTAGTCTGATATCTGGATTGTTTGCTGTCGGACCACATTAAAGCCAATAGGGTGGACGCTGATTTTTACTCCAGCACCGCCTTTATCTGCTGGCCGGGGTGTTTGCGCAAACATTTGAGGCAATTTTTTAAGGGCATACCCTTCCCTTGGGTTGAAGTGTTCTATGAATTTGATATAATTCATAATAAATATCATAAACCGTCAAATAACTATGCCTATGCCGCTCGATCAGGATTTTTTTAATACCGTTTACATCCGGTCTCCTGTAGCAACTCTGGTCGTGAACAAGTTGCACAAGATCATATCAGCGAATCAGGCCGCTGCTGATCTGTTTGAAGCAAACGATCTGGTTGGATCTGTTATCGATACCTATATTTCTCCTGAACATAGTAATTATTTTCACTCCACCCTTGATAATGCGCTTATTACAGGGAAATCCATGTTTGGGGAATTTCTTCTGTATACTTCCAAAAAACTTACCCTTTCTGCCTGGGGCGAACTAGGGGCTTTTCCTGTTTCAGGGGAAGAGCCGGTAGCAGTTCTACATTTTGTTCACATTCACAAAGGGGGCACTTTTCGTCAACGTCTCGACAGGCAGAGATCCTACGTCTTTACTGAGAGTGGTTCAGATCAAAAACGATGGCTTTTTGAAGCTGCAGAGCATCAGAGAGCCAGACAGGAAGCTGAAGAGCTGGCCCATCAGCAGTTGGTTCTTAATGCATTGTTAAAACTTTCCTTGCAGGACCAGAGTATAGATCAAATGCTCAGTCATTTTTTGGAAATCCTGCTTTCTTTTCCCTGGATAGGTTTGAAAACAAAGGGATGTATTTTTCTCTGTCAAAATAAGCAAGTCGTGCTCAAGGCATATCAGGGGATTGAACAACGAATTCTCGAGAGGTGCGGGCGAATAGAGTTGGGAAGTTGTCTCTGTGGTCGAGTGGCGAAAGATGGAGTTTCTCTCTATGCATCCTCCAAAGATCCCCGGCATATCAAAGGTGATCCATTTCTTCCATATCATACGCATTATTGCATTCCCTTAAAGACAAAATCCGGTGAAGTGCTTGGTGTGGTTACTCTGTTCTCAGAAAACAGTGGACAGTATAATCCCAATACTCTGGTACTTCTTGAGAATTCTGCAAGTATCCTGGCTGCTGCGCTGGTCAGAAAAAAAACAGAGAATCAACTCCGTGACAGGACGGAAATACTCAGTTCAATCTATAAAGCTGCAGATAGCATAGGTCTGGTAATTGTGTCTTTAGGCGAGCAGGACGCTACTATTATAAGCTTCAGTCCAGGTGCGGAAAAAATATTTGGCTACAAAGAAAATGAGATACTTGGCAAATCCGTAGCTGCATTATATCCGAAATCAGCATTGCATAATTTCAGTGAACAGGTCACTCATTTAATGGAAGGGGAGAGTATAGCTCTTAATGACATAGAATTGTGTCGAAAGGACGGAAGTAAGGTTTCTTCGGTTGTTTCGGTTCATCCATTTGGCTGGGGAGAAAATCGTTCTTCTAAAGCTGTGGGGGTATTTACAGAAATTACTGAATTAAAACAGGCTCAGGCCAGGTTGGAGCAAGCCAATGATGTTTTGGAGCAACGTGTTTTAGAGCGCAGTATGGAACTCAAGACCGCCCAGCAACAGGTGCTGCATGCTGAAAAACTTGCTGCTATAGGGCAATTGTCCGCTTCAATCGCCCACGAGTTTAATAATCCTTTACAGGGGGTTATGACTGTGCTGAAAGGTGTGGCCAAACGTGCTCGCCTTGAAGCGGAAGATGAACAGCTTGTCCAGTTCGCTTTACAGGAATGCAATCGCATGACCGGGCTGATTAAAGGGCTTCAGGATTTTAACCGACCGACTAGCGGGCGATATGCAATGGTTGATATCCACCAGATGCTTGAATCGCTGTTTCTCCTGTATACCAATGAATTGAGGAAAAAAAATATACAATTACTTACTGAATACGCTTCCCAAATGCCTCTACTTCATATTGTTCATGATCAATTGCAGCAGGTGGTAATGAACCTGATGAATAATGCCACAGATGCCTGCGAGAATGGCGGAACCATCACTGTGCGTACACGGTATGTTGATGGCTATGTTGAGTTGGATGTTGAAGATACAGGAGTTGGAATTGCTTCCGAGAATGTATCAAGGTTGTTTGATCCGTTCTTTACTACTAAATCTGCAGCAAAAGGTACAGGTTTGGGGTTGGCTGTCTGCTATGGTATTGTTAAAAATCACAAAGGATTGATTATGGTTGATTCTGAAACTGATAAAGGAACCTGTTTTACTGTGAGATTGCCTTTGTCTGGTGTTAAGTACAATGAAAGATAATAGAATCCTCATTGTAGATGATGAACCTGTTATTCGTGCAACACTTGTTCGAGAACTTCAGGTCGCCGGTTATGACGTGAGCAGCTGTGGTGCTGGACAGGAAGCTATTGAGCTCTTACAAACCGATAATTTTGATGTGTTGATAACCGATTTGCTCCTACCTGATATGGATGGTATTTCTTTGTTGAAAATCAGTAAGGCACAAAATATCTCCATTTTAGTTATTATTCTCACCGGTTATGGTGATATGGCTTCAGCAATAGACGCACTTCGTTTGGGCGCTGATGATTATCTGACCAAGCCATGTGACACAGATGAAATTATTCATCGTATTCAGTTCTGCATCGAAAAACAGAAATTGCTTTCACAGGCAACTTATCATCAACTGAAGCTCGCAGGTGAGATAGAGAGGAGGCGTCAGGCCGAACACGATCTTAACCTCAATGAGCAGCGGTTGCAACTTGCTTTGGACGCAGCCTCAGACGGCGTCTGGGATCGCAATCTTTTAACACATCAATCATATTATGGTGAAAATTGGCACCGGTCGCTGGGCTATAGCGATGAAGAGGCTATTTTTGATGATGCCAGCTGGGAAGCGCTTCTGCATCCGGACGACAAAGAAAAGGTTTTACGGGCTAGAAAAGAGCACAGTGAAGGGATGGTGGATAAGTATGAAATCCAATATAGAATGCGAAACAAACAGGGGAATTGGCAGTGGATTTTATCCAGGGGCAAAGTTATCGCCAGGGATAAGCGTGGAAAACCCCTTCGTATAATTGGTACACACACTAACATTACCCCACTTAAGGAGGTACAGACTGAACTTGAAGAAGCTCGTAGCGAACTTGAAAATCGTGTACGTGAGAGAACCGCGGAACTCGAGGAGATTAATGTTGCACTTAACACTCTATTGAAAAAAAGAGAAAAAGACAGACAGGTTGTACAACAACAGGTTCTTGATAATATTAATACGCTGGTCCAGCCTTATGTCGAGAAATTGAGAACCATTCTTGCGACACCAGAGCAACACATGTACCTTAATATTCTGGAAGCTAATCTCGGAGAGCTTTCATCATCAATGGCTCATACAATATCTATCAAATTCTCGAGGCTGACTCCAACTGAAATACAGGTTGCGAACCTGGTGAAAATGGGAAAGAGAAGTAAAGAAATCGCAGATGTTCTTAATTTGTCTCCCGGAACAATTAATATACACCGCAAAAACATACGCAAAAAATTGGAAATCACCAATACCCGGGTTAACCTCCAGACAGTTCTTTCCACCCTATCTTGATTTTGTATTTCCTTGACCTGTTACCGTAAGCGTAACTTTGTCTTTTTCTTCGTTTTTTATGATAGATTGTGTATCCATTTTGTATACTTTTAATATCTGTTGCGCTTTGTGAGAGAAGTATGCACAATACACTACATGTTTAAGGAGCCAATGCTCTCGAAAACATTGTAATTTCATAGTTCATAGGAGGGCACGTGAAATTTGTCGGGGCTCCATCCATAGCAAGAAAGGTATTGATTCTCGAGTGGGCAGCCATTGTCTTGATAATCTCAATTTTGTGGATTGATGAAATTCTTGACATTCCCTATGTGCTCCTGGGAGGAACAGAGACGCCTATTAATTGGCGAGAGTCGCTTTTTGAAAGCATTATTATTTTATGTTTGGGACTTTTCTTCATACGTTTGTCGCAACAACTTCTTGCAAGATTAGACCATCTTGCCCGTCTTGTACCGGTCTGCGCATCATGTAATAAAGTATGTGATGAAAAAGAGTTTTGGGAAATTATCGAGAAGAGTGTTGAAGAATATACAAAGAGAGAATTTGTGTATGGGATGTGTCCAGAATGTGTTGAAAAGTATTATCCAGAATTCTACAACGAAGAAGCGTTGATCAAAGAAAAGGAAAGAGTACCTAGCATTGGAGACGAGCATAAAGCTAGGAACAGAAAAAATCTTTAACCTGCAAGTATTTTTCCCTTATTGTGGGGCAGGCTGTTTATCCGTATGAAAACCGCAGATATCGTATTTTGCGGAATCTACAGGGTTTCTTTTAACAATGTGCATGGGGAGGTGTGCAATGAAAAAAGATAAAAAAGCAGCAGGGGATAGTGTCGTCACACAAAATTCTCAAGGAAAAACACCGTTGTCAAGACCTCGCGAAATTGATTTGCTTGATGAAATGCAACGTTTTTTTGAGACCAGTTTTGCAACGCCTTGGTGGTATCCGTTTTCTGTGCCGAAATTAATGACTAAAAACTGGAATACCGATTTAACCGAGAAAATTCCTTCTGTTAACGTGGTAGAGCACGACGATCTCATTGAAGTCACCGCAGAACTTCCCGGCGTTGACAAAAAAGATCTGTCCCTTTCTCTGGCGAACAATGTCTTGACAATCAGTGCTGAGACAAGTCGTGAAAAGAAAGAAGATAGGGAAGGCGAGTATCATCATCGTGAGATCAGTATGGGCGTATATAAAAGAAGCCTTGTTCTTCCTGCGGAGGTAAAAGAGGAGGAAATAACAGCCACATTGAATAATGGAGTGTTGACTATTCAACTACCCAAGCTTGCAAAAGCGAAGCGAACACAAATAGAAGTGCAGTAATGGCATAGGACAATTGATCAAGACCGAAAGAACTGATCATAGCGATTCGATGAAGGGTGCAGCCGGTCTATATTAAAAAACCACTTTTCTATCTGACTATAATTGCGAAATTTTGAAAAAGGCATTTTCAACAATTTGTCAAAAATGGCGATTTTTGGCATTAAAACACAATTATTGACAAATCATGGAAAAATGATGTTGTGTATCATGCTAATTTTCCTTATTTTCTTTTTTCCCTGTTTTTTTAGGAAGACCGGCTACACCCTTCGATGAACCAGGGGAACAAAACTACATCACCTGGAAGAACCATGGACAGGGGTAATGGTAAAGAAAACACTGCTGCTTGTGGATGACGAACCCTTTATTCTTGATTCCCTAAAGCGTGAAATGGAAGTTGAGCCCTTTGATGTCGTGCTTGCGCATGGAGGAGTGCAGGCTGTGGAATTGCTCCAAAACAGGACTTTTAACTTGGTTATTACCGATGTCTACATGCATGGAGTTGATGGTTTTAAAGTTCTGCGGGCAGCCAAAAGCACTATGCCTTCACCCATGGTTATTGTGTTGAGCGGAGATGGTAATGCCCAAACGGTCATTAAAGCCTTACGACAGGGGGCTGATGACTTTTTATTGAAGCCATGTGATGTGGATGAATTGATTTTTCGAGCCAATAATGTCCTGCAGAAACAAGAATTGCAGGCTCTGGTCGAGAAATATAGTTCTATGCTGCCGGTGTGCATGAAATGCCGCAGGATTCGCTGCATCAATAGCGCGGATAATACAGAGCAGTGGTTTACTGTTGAAGAGTATTTTGCACAGATGGGCCAAAGTGGTGTCACTCGGAGTTGCTGCCCTGAGTGTATAGAAAAGTTTTGATGTCTTTATAATCAGGTGAGACTGTGATCTGGTTACAGAGATGTTTAAAATGTCCTGCATGTTAAGGTGGTGAAAAAACGATATCTTTAATGAATGGAGGTTGTAATGTGGCAAGTAGATGTTGATAAAGAAAAATGCACTGGTTGTGAAGAATGTGTTGGTTCCTGTCCAGCCAGTGTATTTGAGATTGTCGATGGTAAGTCCGAGCCGACAGCTATGGATGAGTGTCTCGGATGTGAAACCTGTGTGGAAGTTTGTCCGGAAGAAGCTATTACAGTTACTGAATCATAATTGTTGTGTGTTAATCCCCGAGCCTTTGTCGGTCGGGGGTTAGTAAAAGGAGGTAACTCTGAGGTTTTCGAGTTTATGATAGCGAAAACAACAGAGTTTTGGGTGGGTGTTGGGCTGTGAAGGACCAGCAAAAACCAGCAATGAAAGCAGGAGCAATTGTATGTACGAAGGAAAAGTGAAATGGTTTAATGCGACAAAAGGGTATGGATTTATTCAAATGGAGAATGAAACAAAAGATGTTTTTGTCCATCACAGTGCCATAGAGATGGAGGGCTATCGGTCACTTCAAGATGGTGATCGGGTGAGCTTTTCTGTTGTACAGGGAAAAAAAGGTCTTGCCGCTGAAGGTGTGAAGGTCCTAAAGTAGGGATGTGAAACCATCTTTTTATGAAGCCTGGCTTGTCAATATTGTGATGTGCCAGGCTTCACTAACAGGCATATTTACCACGAATATTGGCCTCAAAATATTCTTTTTTTGAAGTAGCTTCGAGTAGTCCTTCAAATACCTCCGGCGGAACAGAACAGTAGGTAAGGATTCTCTGCATTGAGAATTCTATTTTCATAGTTCGGTTCGATGCATCATACCCCGCAGCACGAATGGTCAGCGATCTTAACCTGTTCATTTTCATTATTTTTTTCTCCTGGTAATAACGAGAATCGTCTCGACAACTGTATTGTTTTATTGTAACTACTCACCTTCTCCAGGTTGAACTTCTGACACATCATCCGCTAAAGCCAACTGGATTGCTACCTGGAGATTAACCCTCTGGCTTGCCATTGTCTGAAGATAACTTGAAATTCTACAATAGGCCTAAGCATATTGTTTACGTTGAAAATAGCTTGATTTTTTCAGCTTTACCTTTGTCATGCATAGATCCCCTTTTACTCTGTTATTAGTAAAAATCATAGGGCCCTTTAGCGAGTGTGTGGCCATAAACGAAGATTTTTACTCAAGTTTAAGGCATGCCTTAATTAACTTGATGTCGCCTTTGCCAAATTCACCAGGAAAGCTTTACAATGGACATTCCACGGATATTTACTATTCTCGAGAGCGCTCACCGCATCCATAACCCGTTCACCGTCGACAAGTATGCCACTCTTGGTGCGGCGCTGCGTCTGGAGCCTGGGGCACGAATACTTGATCTCGGCAGCGGCTCCGGTGAGATGCTGTGTACCTGGGCACGTGACTACGGCGTCATTGGTACCGGTGTCGATATGAGCCAATTGTTCAGTGAGCAGGCCAGATTTCGTGCCGAAGAACTTGGCGTGGCAGAACAAGTCAGATTCATCCATGGCGACGCAGCAGGCTATGTCTCTGAGGAGAAGGTCGATGTGGCGGCCTGTGTGGGCGCAACTTGGATCGCCGGGGGTGTTGCCGGCACCATTGAGCTTTTAGCACAGAGCCTGCATCCTGACGGCATTATCCTTATCGGTGAGCCCTATTGGCGGCAGTTACCGCCAACGGAAGAGGTTGCTAAGGGGTGTCTTGCCAACTCCATCTCTGACTTTCTCCTGCTTCCTGAATTTATAGCCTCTTTTGGTCGCCTTGGCTATGACGTCGTTGAAATGGTTCTGGCAAACCAAGATGGCTGGGATAGATACGAGGCTGCTAAATGGCTCACGATGCGTCGATGGCTTGAAGCCAATTCCGACGACGAGTTCGCGAAAGATATCCGAGCCCAACTGACTACGGAACCAAAACGCTATGTCACATACACCCGCGAGTATTTGGGCTGGGGTGTGTTCGCGTTGATGTCGCGGTTTTGACTCAAGTATACCTAGATAGTGTCGTCACTAGATATTACACCAAAGAGCAATGTATCTGATATATACAGCAGTAAGAAAAGTCTGAATTTATAAAGATCCTTGTCGTACGATCGCTGCAAAGTCCGATTTACCTCGGGCGGAATGACCGTGCCAAAACTTTGATCTATCGGCAAGCTGGTATTCGGCATCTATGCCGTTTATCAAGAGAGAAGCCTGCGAACAACCTGCTCTGATACCTTTCGCGAAAATAACTCTGGCCGGCATACCGTGCGCATCTACGGCCAGATGTATCTGGTTGTTTGGCCACCTTTTCTGTGAGACATATCCTGATTGGCGCCTTCCCAACATATGAGATCTTGATCGACGTCATGGGAAACTATTTCAAAAATCAGCAACTCGATCTAGGGTAGATCGGGCAGGCTAACCGAAGAAACTCTGTGATGACTTATGGGCCAGCTTGTACAGTTGGCACTCTGGCAGAGATTCGAATCGTTTTATTTCTGCTTTGTTCATGGTATACTCCTTTGCAAATAATTTGAAAATCAGACTGTTACAGAAGTATACACGCTTTTCTGCCGCATAGCGGTTCTTTCCGGTAACCAGTTTGTGCAGATAAGTTGCTGAACTGAAGTGTTTTATTTGTAACAGATCATAGCTACTCCACGGAGTCTCCCACTGGTCGCTTATCTCTTTGTACGATCGCGGATTCCCGCATAGATAGCCTACCGGAGTCTTCGCTTACCTGCGAAAAAACGCGCTTGTACAAATCTGAGGCAACTGTGACCAGTTATGACTCAAAACTAATTGAAATATCAGTGTTGTTAACACCGCGATCATTTATTTATATTTTGTATGATGAATACTGATGAAGATTTATACTATTAATCCAAGCGATTACAAAGAATTAATTGAGATTTGGGAAGCATCTGTTCGCGCCACACATGATTTTTTGAAAGAAGAAGATGTATTGTTTTTTAAAACGTTGATACTTGAACAATATTTTGACGCTGTTGATTTGCATTGTGCTAAAGATGAACATGGGAAAATACTTGGATTTATTGGTGTTGCAGACGATAATATCGAAATGCTCTTTATCTCTCCAGATTGTAGAAGGCAAGGTGTTGGCAGGGTCTTAATAGACTATGCGATCAATTGTCAAGGTGCAATTCAGGTTGATGTAAATGAACAAAATCCTCAAGCAATTGGTTTTTATAAACATATTGGATTTAAGGTTGTTGGTAGATCAGCTACAGACAGTCAAGGAAAACCTTTTCCTCTTCTGCACATGACCTTGAATACGATTTAATAGCCACTTACAAACGGATCGAAAATAATTCTGTGTGTTCCTTGCTCCTTTTTATGTGAAGCGCACGTTATGAGACAACATATAAATAAATGGCTAAAAAAATATTTATATATTTTTGTTTACACTTTTTTATTTGTTTTTTCATCGTATGATTATCTCTTATCCAAAGAAGAGTCTATACTTACAGAAAAATGCTACATTGATAATAATTACGTTTTATTATACAAAATAATTAATTGGTGGAATGATAGCAGCTCTGATGAAGATAATATTGTATGTGGGGACACTCTGAGGTATGTTGTTACAGGTGTCTCAATAATACATTACGATAATAAAAAAGAACTTCTAACAATAAGTACCAATAGCTATCTCGAAGATTTGGTATCTCTTTTTAAAGAGTGCAGAGAATGCGAAGGTCCTTCTTATTTTAAATGCTCATATATTAATGAAAAATATTTTGGAAAAACTCAGATAGAAAATGCTTTAGATGTACATGGAACAATTAATGCTGTTAGATTCAAAAGTATAACAAATAAACAGGCTCAGTTCTTGATTGAAAATGAAAAATATATTGCTATTACTTTAGAAGGTGTTGTAGGCGGTTTGATTTTGGAGAATGGTAAAATAGCTTTGCATCACAGTGGTAATTTTTTAAAATCATGTCCGCAATCACGTAAAGGATCAGTGAAAAAATATCGAACAACTTTAACGATTAAAAACTATCTTACTAATGATATACTAGCTACATACGATATTATTTCAGAATAATATTTATCGTTATAACCTGAATTAGTAAACTCTATTTTGATGATTGAAGTATGAATGTAATTACTCTCACACAAAAAGACGTAATAAATCTTGATAGATTTTTTCTTGTAAAATTTTCTGAATCAGATGTTTTTTTTAGAAAAAATCTGTAAAATACATGTATGAGGGTATATTTTTTGGTACAGATAGAAAACGAACATGGTTACAAGCAGCAGGCTCATTTTCCAGTCTGTCAAATCGAAACAGCAGTTTACAGGGCCAGCTGCAACAAGAAAGACTTTCCAGAAAGCAGATCGTTTCTTGAAAGGATATTCGGCTAATATGATAAATATCCAGACAGGTGATGTGTTTTGTGTCCGGGGTGGGATGGAGACTACCTCAGCCATTATTCGTTTTATTGAACGTGTGTGGTCAAAAGACAATGGAGCAACCTATGGACATTCCGGAATAATTAGGGACTCCAGTGGAAACACACTTGAGTCATTGTGGGTGGTTAAAGAGGGAAACCTTGAGCAATATGTTGGCCAACAGATTGTCATCTATAGGCCTGTGAATGACTTGAATGGATGTCAGATCGATCCGGAAACCATAGCCAAGGCCTATGTTGACCTGCGCACTGAGTATTTAGGAAGATGGTACGCAATCCCTCGCCAGATATTGCACCTGCTGCCTCCCCTGGCAAGATTGTTTTCCAGTGATCACAGGTTTATCTGTTCTGAGTTGGTAGCAAAATTTCTTTGTCTTATCAATGCCAGATATAAACCATATATCGGCGTTACCCCGGATAGGTTAGCCGATGAATGGCATAGAAGGAAAAATTATCAAAAAGTTTTTGAAGGTGTTTGGCGGGCATGGCCAACTGAAGAATTAAAAATGTAATAGTTCACCCGGCGTGTAGCCCATCAATGGCCTCATCGATCAGCTCATCCCAGTCCTGCCCCTGGGGTGCAGCTTCCCTGCGGTATGCAGAGATCACTTTATCAGCCTTCAATTCACTAGCCTTGAGATCCTTGAACGACTCAACCCATCCCCACCCAGGGTCTTGATAGCCAACTGCCTCAAGAAGCGGTAATTGGTTGGTTCGGAAATCAGACATGCTCACAGGGGCAAGCCCCGCCGTCCAGGCAGCTTCGATGAACCATGCCGCAACCTTCTGATTCATTTTCTCATACATAATAAACTGCTTACCACCATAAGAAAGTCGCTCTTCCTGGGATCCTTAACGGGCAGAGGAATACGAGGCATCGGTATAATCATTCGTTGGTAAACGCCTCGTAACTTATGCCGATACCGGTTGATTGGGTGCGGCGAGATTTCTCCGACATGCGGCTCGTGCTGATTTCCTGGGCGGTTATGGCTGGCAACGACAATGTCTGTGCCGTAGGGGGTGGCTAAATACGGCCAGGGTTGACGTACTCAAGCATATTGTTCCAGGTAGTCGGCCAGTTGTTGTTCTCTGCGGTCTCTCCAACCTGAGATTCAATGCCAGGGTATCCTGTCATCTGTCTATGATGGTCTGCATGGTTCGCTTGGTATCAGCATCTGCAGAAAGTGGGCGTGGCCGGAAATTTTGGTTGGAGCCCAGTGGGTTCTCCAGCCACGTAGAGGTGCGGTACAGATCGCGGTGGTAGAGGTAACGGGCTGCTGTTGCAGGCCTGCCGATGGCACGCAGATTGGTAGCCAGGGATGTGAAAGCGTTGTAGGCTTTTGCCCTGGTCGATGTTTTCTCTATCGCCTGCTGCATCAACGGCGCCCTCTGAACACTGCTGAAGCATGGGGTAACCGATCCCTGCGGGAAAGGGTAGCAATGATGGCCTCCAGCCTGCGGATTTCGACCTGTATCGGAGCAAGCTCGTGCTTGGTATGCGTCTGATTACCAACACCAACCAGGCAAACACTGTAGGCAACAGCACCAGTGCAATAAACTAAACGATACAAATGTCATGTGCTCTCCTCTTTATCCCTATGGTTGTTGATTGTTCCACCCATGCGGTCATGCAGCATGTCAATTCTTTCCTGCTGGGCAACTGTTGTCTGCCGTAGCTCATTTTTTTCAGCCCTATCTGCTCGATCTCTTTTTCCATAAAAAAGATAACCCTATTATAGGTACTCTTTCTTAACCGTTGCAGCCGGTTCTCTATCTATCATGTATTGACTAGCAGATTATAATACAATGCTTGGCTTATAGCCGCCGCTTTGATCCGAAATCAAACTCAATGGCATTGGTTGTCGTTAGCCCAAGTTCGTGACGCTGGATCACAATTTATCGTAAATACAGATATTTACCGGTCCAGCATGTGCCGTTATGGCACTACTTTTTTTCTTATTCTGTGAGCAGTTACTTTTTATTCATATTGTTGTCTTCACCTGCTTACCTGGTAGATTTTGCACTCCAAGAGCTGACAAAATTTCCTGTTGGGATGCATCCGGGCGACTACTTTTTCTCACGTGCACTGTACTGCCGTTCTTACACTTCATTGAAATTGTCATTCTGCACTGGGTAGAAAGAATCTGACGTATGCTTGCCCAGTTACTCACAATACCTGCC
>NZ_AUCV01000040.1 GCF_000429945.1 Desulfogranum japonicum DSM 18378
GCAGGAGATCGGCAGTTCGAAATCGCAGACTCGAAATGCTGATGCTGTAGAGAACCATCTCAACTTTTGCATGATGGCGACAACGCTGACATGGGTTTATGCGGCTCGACTGCAAAAGGCGCCCGATCGCAAATATAAAGTTCGCGGCCGTTCCGGATTTGCATTTTCAGATGTCCGAAGAATTATAGCCGAGGCCGCATTGAGTGAGGATTTTCAATCGATTTGCCCGTTACCGAGGCAAAAGACGCAAAAATCTTTTGTCAGAACACTGCTACGCATGGTCGCGTAGGGGAACCGGGATCGGCGATGTGATAATTTCCAGGAAACTTTAGTCTTGTGATATATTACCGTTTATGTGACGTTCTGATTCCACCACAGCAATAGTGTTAAGCTGAGGCCATTCTTTATTGAATCGGGAAGTGACAAATATGAGACATGCCAAGAGGAATGTCTCACAAAGTGTGATTTGCGAGATCGAGGTGCAGGAGGTTTAGAGTATGATTTTCGTTTTCCCGACAAAATGCTGCATATGACTGAATGTACAGGCATATTTAGACTCTATCCGGAATTTCGCACGAATCCAGGTGTCAATCTTGAGGCTGTTCTGTTCGATCACAGTATTGAGGCGAATCCAATATTTATAGTCACTCGGTTTTTCGAGTATCAGGGCAATCCCGGCTTTCTTGCCGGTCTGAACACTGTAATATAAGGATTGTCCAATGGCCTCTGCCCATTTTGAGCCGAACTCGGATCTTTTGATTCATCTAACCCAATTTTCAACCTGGAGCTTCGGAACTCTCTGGAAATGTTTGTCGTTGTTAGTGACAAGGATCATATTTTGGCTTCTGGCGTGGGCGGCAATCATCATGTCCATTGAACCGATAACTTCCCCTTTGGTTTGGAGGTATGCCCTGATTTTGCCGTAATGCTCCGCAGATTCTTTGGTCCATGGGATTATGGTTAAGTGTCGGACAAAATCGTCAATCACCGCTCTGTTTACCTTTTTTGATGAAGAATGCTCAACTCCATAAACAAGCTCGGCGTAGGTCACAACAGAGATGCAAAGCTGTTCCATTTCAACTTGTCTGAAGTGTTCAAGAACCTGTAACGGACGTTCTCTAATGATATAGCTACAAATATCAGTATCGAGCATGTAACGAATCATTTGAAAATGTCCCTTTCTTCTGCTTCGGGTTGTTCCCGATCCTGCATGAAATCAGGAGTAGGTTTGTTGCCGGAAAGAAAAAAATCATCCCACGAATCAGGCTTTTCAGACAAAATAACCTTTGATCCTTCTCGATGAATGAAGACCTCTTTACCTTTGAATCTAAACTCTTTCGGCAACCTTACCGCTTGGCTTCGGCCATTCTGAAAAATCTTTGCTGTTTCCATCAGGTCCTCCATTGATTCAGTGTTAACTTGATAAAGAAAATATAATATATATCAAGATATATATCAAGTTATCATGATAGAATTTTCCATGCTGGAGTTTTCGGGGACAAGAACAAGTTGCATAGCGTCATGTTTTGATTCACTATTTTGTATTTTTTGAGAAACATTATCTTTTTTCCTCTGCCAGGACCGACCAAGTTTAAGCAAACTTGATCATTACGTTAAATTCGGTCCACATTCTTTCAATAATACTGCTCTCTCTGTTCTCTGTTACTGATTTTTCTATCCGCTTATCTTTGCTTTCATCATGGAAGAGATAGTAGACATAATGAAAATCATCAGTCATCGTATGGATAATCGATTGCCCAATACCCTGTTTGACTGTGGAGCCATTCGGGCTTTGTTTATATTCAATGGCAACCAGGTATGGGTCTGTTATGATGAAATCTGGATAATTCCTAGAACCAAATGTCATCTTTCGCTGTTTCCCGAATTTCCCTTCCTGTCCTTCCCAATAAAAGGATTTATGCGCTTTCCCTATGTAATCCTTGTAACCTTCTGTCTGGAACCAATACTCAAGATAATTCAAGATGAGTGGTCGAATTTCTGTTTGTATTTGGACCTCGCTCTTTCCAGTTGTCCTTTTTCTGAACTGCGGATGCTTCACAATATAATTGTGAAGACCATTTAGGAACCTGGTTACCTTAACTGTCTTTTTTCGCATGAGTCTTACCTTGGTTCAAGGTGCAGGATGTCAAGACGTTTTTACCGTTACCGATGGTCAAGTTGTGCCCATAGACGGCAAAACTGTTCGTCGTTCTTACAAAAAGTCGATTGGCAAAAAAGCTGTTCATATGGTTAGCGCTTGGGCGGCAAAAAACAGTTTGGTGCTTGAAGTCCTGACCACTGAAGCATTATTTCCAGCAAGACAAACCAGACGCTGCATCAACCAAATCTTATCGGGACAGGGTCAAAGACTGATTGTATGTTTTGCAAATGGTGCGTGTGACGCACCCTACCTGTCCCTGGTCGCACTTGGCCCATTTGGTTCTTCCATGAAAAATGAAATGAGGTTCATTGCAATATACTTCGGTGGTACTCCGGATGGTAGGGTGCGTCACACACACCACGCCATGTCATATCAATAGCCTGCTCTTCATTGAATAATGGTAATTACCAGGTAGGCGGAGTACCCCACATAAGAAGCCAGAAGTATTGCGCCTTCGAAACGGTTAATACGTCCGGGTCCGCGAAAACCATATCCAAAGAGAAACAGCGACAGGGTCAAAACGGCCATTACCAGCATATCACGGCTGAAAACCTCAGGCTCGACAGCGGTTGGATGAATTGCACCGGCAATACCTACCACAGCCAGCGTATTGAACAGATTGGAGCCAAGCACATTCCCCAATGCCAAGTCATGCTCTCCTTTTCTGGTGGCAATGATAGACGATGCCAGTTCAGGCAAAGAAGTACCAATTGCAACAATGGTCAAGCCAATGATGAGGTCGCTGACACCATATCCATGGGCGATTTCCACAGCTCCCCAAACCAGGAGGCGGGAGCTGAAAATCAGGCACACCATCCCGACCAGCAGCCAGAAAATGGCACGATTGAGCGGTATGGATCGGATTTCCAACTCCTGTTCCATTTCACTCTGTAATGCATCCGGTTTGTTTTGCATGCCCTGCCAGATAGTCCAAATCATTAATCCGCCAAATAGGACAAGCAGCACCACAGCATCGAACCGTGTAATCCAGCCATCCAGGATCAGCCATGCTTCCAGAGCAGTCACAACTGCAAGGATGGGCAGCTCTTTGCGCAGGACCTGCGAATGCACTGCAATTGGGCTGATGAGTGCAGTGAGGCCAAGGATCAAGGCGATGTTGGTAATATTTGAGCCATAGGCATTGCCAAGCGCAATGCCTGGATTTCCCTGTGAAGCGGCCAGGGCTGACACTACCATTTCCGGTGCAGATGTACCGAAACCGATAATCACCATACCGATTAACAGAGCCGGCATACCAAAATGACGAGCTGTGGATGCAGCTCCTTCGACAAATCGATCAGCACTCCATACCAGCAGCGCCAACCCTATAAATACAGCTAAAAACGGCAAAATCATTTCTCTGCCCCTTGTTGTTTAAAAACTGAATCTCCGATGCGGGCAAACAGGTTGAGGGCCGAAGAAAAAAGACATGATCCAATTATTCCCCACGGCCCTGACTTCTGCGTTCATCCCAAATGCACCGCTTCTGTGGAGAGTAAAAAGCCCATTGCCAGAACGCAGCCGCCTATTCCGCACCAAAAATCTCCCCAACTCCAATGTCCTTTACTCCACACATCAAGAGCTTCTTTGACAATGGTGACCAACAGGCCTGAAAATAACAATGGCTGCCAATACACACCAAACAGCGTCAGCATAAAGCCCCAAAAAAAATGAAGTTGAAGATCCCACCTGAAAAAGTTGACGATCAATTCTCCGTAATACTGATATCTTTCAAGTATTGTCATATAGAATACCATATTCATACTGTAGGCTAGACGCTCAATGGGCTGTTAAAAAAGCCGAGGTCTTTACATGAACAAGATGCATTCCGCAAGGTAAAGGCCAAGGAAAAAATGCATTGTTTTTCCCTCAGTCCTTATTACCTGGCAGCTGCAGATGAAAGAGGTCTCCCTCTCTATGGATAACCACGTACAATCCAGTCACATCTTTCATTTCGGCAAATTGAGTGCGCAGGAGACACCCTCGTTTCCATTCCACACCTTGAGTTACCCAATCGGCAAGAACGTTGCACATGGACCAAACAGGTGTCCCTTGCTTAACATACTGAAATCAGATAATATAGCCATCTTTTTCAAATCACATCCACGGTTGGGCCAACAAACCTGAGCTGATGTGGAACGAATATTTGTAATACATACTATGCATTGTTGTCAGATATTCCTTGTCAAGGCTGAAAAATTTTATCGAAATCATCACACAGGTTAGAATAATGGAACATAGAAATTGGGAATGCCCCAAATGCAACTCAAGGCAGTTTGAGACAGATCAGTTTTCAGCCACAGGCGGATTTTGGACCAAGATTTTTGATATTCAAAGCAAAAAATTTACCACGATCACCTGCTCTCGCTGCACTTACACGGAAATTTATAAAACCAAGAGCAGTGCTCTGAGTAATGTACTGGATTTCTTTACAGGATAATCTTTTCACTCTGCCTTTGGCAGCCGGTTAGCCCCTTCCTGCGATCTGGTCCTCTTTTTTCCAGGACTCCCCCTGGGAATCTCTCCGTGGTCTGGCGCACGTGTGGCTGGTGAGCACAGATAATTGACAGCTGCCCAGCCACACGAATCTCTACCAAGCGATTGCAATAATGCTTTCATTTTTTATTTCTTAACCAGCGGTTTAGTTTTAATCTTGACACAGACAGGCTAAACCAATACTCTTACTTACCGGTTTAATTAGTAATACTTGGTGGTGGGTAAACAGCTCCCCTGTAGAGGGTTCGCTTTTACCGATATTTCAAATGCATAAAAAGGTAACATTCACGTTACAGAAAGGTGAAAAAATGAAAAAACTACTCCTGATCGCAATGATAGGCATGTATATCTTTGCCGGGAATGCCTGGGCAGGTGAACACAGATTAGGGTTTGGTATCAACTATTGGACCACACTGGATGATATTGATGTGGATGATGTGGACGAAGATGGTTTTTCCTATATTCCCAGCTATCAATACTGGTGGAGTGAATATCTTGGCGTTGAAGCAAACCTGGAAATACTGCCTGACTGGTTTGACGAAACAGCCTATGCTCCGCAGGCTTACATTCTCTTTGGCAAAGCCATCTACGTCGGTGCGGGTATAGGTATGGTTTACTACGATGGCGACTTCAACGATGAACCATTTTTCGCTTTACGGGCAGGCCTCAATCTGGAAGTCTTGCCAAACACCTACCTGGATATTTCAGCAAATTATCGTTTCAACGATGATACGGATCTGAAAGACAGCGACAAAGATATCGACACGGATACGGTTTTCCTGGGAGCCGCTGTTCGCTTTGCCTTCTAATCTGTATTACGTCAAATCAGACACCCGGAAGCCCGGCAGATTCTTGCCGGGCTTTTGCATGTTTGCAACGATCTTTTTCCATGTGAATTCAATCACCAGCCTTATAGGCGGCTAAAAACACCTGCACAGCACTCCTGCTGGCCTGCCTGACCTTCTCTGCAGAAAAATCCGGAGCGACACCGATGGGGCCTCCCCAGTTGACTTCAGCCTCGTACAGGGCTAAAAGTTGCTGGGCAGCAGTCCAACAATACTCCACCTGCAAATATCCTGCTTCTGTGGCTGCGGCAAGGTAGTTGTTAATCATTGACACAGCCTGCTTGTTTCCCAACTCCCAGAATTGCCTGGCATCAGCTTCATCATTCATGGTTGCGGCAATCAAGCGTTTAAAGGCACACGCTTCAGGGGAAGCTATCATGCTGATGTAATATTCGCCCAGCTTTGTCAGTACATTCTCAGGGTCATCCCGGGTTTTATTCTCCAATTCCATGAATGCAGGTACCACATCACTACATAATCGATTAATGATAACCTCCACAAGCAACTCGGCTTTTGAAGGAAAATAACCGTACAGTGTTGGTTTGGAACAACCAGCCTGAGTGGAGATTTCACTCATCGACGCCCGTTCATATCCCATCTCTAAAAATATCTGTTCCGCAGTTTCCAATATAGATTTACGCCGCTCTTCGGTGCGTACTCGCAAAAGGGAGTCCTCCTTTCTTTGTTGGTTTGTTCCATCTTGTTCTGTAACTACTCACAGGGAAGACCGATAACCTTGAAAGTTTTTCGTATTTGTAACGGGTTACAGGGAACCTGAGATTTTCGCAAGCAGGCTGGTGCAACGTATTGAATCATACGTAAGCCAAGCTGATCGTGGAAAGATCAGGTGCACTGCGAGCAGTTACCTTGTGTTAACAAATTGCGACATAAATTTTCAAAGAAAAAATACAACCAATCACAGGCTGTATCATCATCCGGCTTCAAAATCTCTGACATGAGGGCTTTTGTTCGAATGCAGGTAAACGAGGAACGAGTGAATACCGGCTAACCAAATACTGACCGTGTTATAGCACGTACCTAACAGCCTGCAGATAAGGTAACGCAGATTGATTCTGATATTCTTTTACAAGAGTGTGCCCAATGCATGCACACAATCCAGCTGCGTTACCCCTTATGACAAAACATTTATCCTTGTTCGACTCCACACCCTCCACTACAAATCAGCATAAGGCTGCGGAAGCTCTGCGCCTCCATCTGAAAAGACAACAGACATGTCCTCCATTCACTGCAGGTGATGTTACTGCTGGTATGGAAAACGAATTGCAGGTTGCAGTGAGCGGTACAAGAAATCATGTGGATCTGCCGATTTCCCTCGAGGCGTCGAACTATTACAACAATCTACTGCTCAGGGCGCAAAGGGGTGAATTACCGGAGCACAACCTGCGGGAAATCAAGGATTTTTTAGATGATCACGAGATACAGGTGTGGGAAAATTCCTGGGTACGATTTCCCAAGGTATTGCTTGGAATCTATACCAGGTCCATTCTCCAACACGATTTTTCAGCTGATAAAAACCACCCTGAAGCAGGCTCCAGGGGAGATCTCCAACGTTTTCTCTTCTTGCACCAGGGAGAAGAGTGGCTGCGAATTCCTGTCAGTTATCTGTTAAAACTTTCCCTTGGCGAAGCTGTCAGTCAGCCGAATCATGATTATCCTTTTTTTCATGCCATCGGCCAACGGCTCATGCGTCATTTTATAAGCGACAACATTTCGCCTGAGATCACCTCCTTCACCCTGAGCCGAGGCACAAAAGATACACTACCGGGAAGCGCCCTTGCCCAGGAAGGCAGCAGAAGATTTTTCTTCATCCAGTTGCTTCTCCAATATGCTGAAAAACGATTCCAGCTTGATCGTTTCGGGCAACAGGTTCATCTGTATTTTGCCCCCAATCCACCAGAGCGGCAGAAACAACTCAATGCCATCATTCCTGATGGTGTGTACCGTGAACTGTTTCTCAATCCCTGCCTGTCAGGTTGGCCCAGGGGAGAAGAAAAACGTGCCTACATGGCCCTCTGTCACCGGACACTTTCCCGAAGTCAACTCAACACCATTGCCAAACTGAAAGAGGCAGGTATACTCTGCAACAACCTTATTATCCTTCCCAATACTTCTTCAACAGCCCTGGCCAACAATGGCAGCCATATTACCCTGGCAAGCAAAAGCCTGACTGCCAGCTATGCCCGGGCAGCTGAATTCCCTCCACAGTGCAGTGAAAAATATTTTGGGGACCTGATCATCAAGCTGGTGGAACACTTTCTGCCTCTTTTTGTCGGCACCTATTCTGCTGCGCCACGTCGCATAGGTTTTGCAGATTTTCATCCTGAAAAAGTACTGGGATTCTTACCCCATGAGCTGGAATCTTCCCATCTGCGCATGATCTGGCGACGGTGGAAGAAAAAGGCTTCCCTCCAGTTCTTTGGTCATAATTTTACTCCCATGGGCCCTCTCTGGCTGGATACCCTGCTGGCACGCTGCTGCAGACTGCAAGGCGATTACCTCCCAGATGTCAGGCTGCTCGATTATCTGGTAGCGCTACAGAGTCAGGAAACAGCGCCAGGCCTGAACGGGGTTATGCATAATCAGGAACTGCTGAAACAGAACCTGGCAGAACTTGGTATTTTTGACCCGCGTATGGCCATGTACCTGCCTTTCCGCATGCGGGATCTCAACGCGTACGGATTTCATGGATTTGAAGGCAGGCATTATTCATTGTTTCCCGATATGCATACTTTCCTGGCCAGAGCTGCCAACATGCAGGCCATAGTTACAGCCATTGCCACCAACCTGGTTCTAGAGGGAAAGGTTACCCACCAGGATATACCGGACGACCCTTTCACAGAAAGCGAACGGCGTCAGATTTTTTTCATAAGCGCCATTGGCGTGCCAACCCTGTATGTACGGGCAAACACTGGCAACAAGGTACTTCAAAACATCCTTATCCACGCAGGATCGCGCACCAGGTCGAGCAGAAGATACAAGGGATATATCCGCGTTCCACTGGATGCCTACCGACGAGCCAGCCTGGCATACCTGCGCCAAAATGGGTCATGGTTTCTTAACCATCAAAAAATTCGTGAAGAATTTTCTTACCTTGAGTCCATTTTCAACGGAAGCGAGCCATCTGCAGCGCAACGCCTGACTGTCTCGATTACCGGCTGCCACAATTTACGTTCGGCACCAATGAAAGAAGAAGCAGCCCTCTTTAACCGATGCGCCGAACAGTACTATAGAGGCGCCTTGTGCAGCCATCACATGCAGGAAGGACTGGAAACGTTTGTTGAAAATGCCAGGCAACTGGAAAATACCGGGAGAAGTGACCTGGTTAAACTCAAAGAAATCATCATTGGCCAGAGCCGAGCAGACCGTTTCATTGCCGCAACAGGTAAACACGTATTGCGCGGCACTGCTTCGGAAAAACAGCTTCATCAGCTCCTGCTTCTGTTTCTGCTCATCATTGAGCAGGATCTGGAACAAGGAGAAGCATAGAACCAGAGGATATCGTGCAAGCCCATCAATATATAATCCGTGAAACCGGGGAAATCGTAACCGAAAATCTCATAGGAGACCGCTCCATTCAACTCCTGTACAGCAACATCCGCGAACATGCGCCTGCAATGTTCAGGGCATTGACTTCAAAACAGATGTCCGGATTTCTCGGCATGATGCATTTTGACCTGCAGAGAACGTTTGCTCAAAACAGAAAACATCAGCTCCTTCACAAGATGCATATTAACCTGGAGGAATGCGTTGCAACAGCGGATGAATTGAATACGCCACGCAAAATATTTGAAAGACAAATCCGCTACTGGGACGTACGCCCAATGGATACTGCCCCTGAAGCCGTTGTATCTTCCGCTGATGCCAAAGTGTTGCTGGGCTCTCTCACGGAGACGCCTGACCTGTTTATCAAGGAAAAATTTTTCAGTGTGGATGAACTACTGGGGTCTCCTTCCTGGTATCAGTACTTTAAAGATGCTGATTTTGCCGTCTTTCGACTGACGCCAGACAAGTACCACTACAACCACGTACCGGTGCGGGGCAAAGTCCTGGATCACTATACCCTTTCGGGAGGTTACCACTCCTGTAATCCGCAGGCCATTATCAGCGTTGCCTCCCTGTACACCAAAAACCGACGTACCGTGACCATCCTGGATACAGACATCCCCGGAGGGGCGAACATCGGCAAGGTAGCCATGATTGAGTTAGTTGCCTTGATGATCGGAGACCTGGTGCAATGTTACAGCGAATATAGGTACGACAATCCACAGCCGGTTGCCAAGGGGATGATTCTAGAAAAAGGTGCACCGAAAAGCTTATACCGTCCAGGCAGCTCAACGGATATCCTCCTTTTCGAATCAGGCAGGATACAATTCAGTGAAGATCTCCTAGCAAACAGCAGACGCACTGATGTGGCAAGCCGGTTTTCTTCCGGGTTCAAGCAGCCCCTGGTGGAAACGGATATCAAGGTACGTTCGACCATAGCGGCAGCCCTATAATACCCGGGATTCTAACGGTTTCTCCGACACACGACCTAATAATCTGAAATTATATACAATACCCTCACATGCAGTACAATATGTACGTGAGAATTCCAGGCTAACCCCGATCATAATAACGGTCTCATCATGAACATGCTTTTTCTCAGTTCCATTTTTTTGCTCTTTGCGCTTTTTATATATCTGGGATGTGCTTATCTCCCTGGAGAACGCTGGCAGATGCTGGCCATTATTCCCTATAAAAAAAGAGAAGATGCATCCTGGGAAGGTATTAACCTTACCTACTACGGCTTCCTGGTAGCCACAGCCTCCATTTTTGCCTTGCTGCTCTCACTGATCCTGCTCAAAGCTGCCGGCGCTTTCCTTCCCGGTGTACTTGCTGTGGTGGGGTTACTGTTTGCCCTGTGTATACCCGCAGCCCGATTTATGGCCCGCATTGTTGAAAAAAAGCAATACACCTTTACCATAGGCGGGGCATTTTTCTGCGGCCTGCTTGCAACTCCGGTCATAGTTATGCTGGTAAATCAGGTCCTGGTAAAAACAGGTCATCCGGCCCTGCACATGTCAGTACTCCTGGCTGCCGTCAGCATCGGTTATATTCTGGGTGAAGGCCTGGGCCGGCTCGGTTGCGTCAGTTTCGGGTGCTGCTATGGTAAACCGTTAAAAACCTGTGCGCCTCTGACTAGAAAAGTATATTCCCATCTATCTTTTATCTTTACCGGTACAACCAAAAAAGCTGTGTATGAAGGCGGCCTTGAAGGGGAAAAACTGATCCCTGTGCAAGCCATTACATGCATCCTGTATACAATAACCGCCCTTATATCCACAGGGTGTTTTTTACATCAGCAATACAGCCTGGCCTTTGTACTGGCTCTTTTTGTATCCCAGATCTGGCGTATCTACTCTGAGACACTCCGGGCAGACTTTCGTGGCTTCGGTAAAATATCAGCGTATCAGAAGATGAGCCTGGCATCCATTCCCATCGCCGTCTGCCTGACATTGCTTCCAGATGCACAAACCAGTGCCCCTGACATAGGCCAGGGAATCGCCATCCTCAAAGAACCTGTCCCCATGATTTTTCTCCAGGTGCTATGGGTCATACTCTTTTTTCGCTTCGGCAAAAGCATGGTAACAAGGTCGACCCTACAGTTCGATATCGTACACAAGCACATTTAATGGTACCAGCAGGTGCGCCATCTTAGGGTCACGGTTCCGCATAAATAGGCTATAACTTGCCGCCCATCTCTTGAAACATGTGAAGCACTGAAAACCGCTTACAATCATGGGGCATGTCAACATTTTCACACATCAGTGAACAGTTACGTAAATCGCCCATGGTGCTTTTCTCAAAAGCATCATGGGCGATTCAGCCGACACTCCACTTTTCTTCTCCTCCAACAACGTATAGGGGGAGTAGCTAAGATTGACAACTTCCCTGTATTTGTAAATGGTTACAGGGTGCCTGAGATTTTCGCAATCAGGCTGGCGCAGCGTATTGGCTCATACGTAAGCCAGGCTGGGCGCGGAACGATCAGGTACACAGCGAGCAGTTACCTTCTCCTTAAAAAACACAAACCAAGTTCCAATCTAAAACAAACACTTCCATGACGTCCCAAAAACACAGGGTTGGTATTCAGTCCATAAGATAAACGAACCCGAATTTTCCACAAACACATTGTGTTGCCTGAACGGATGACAATACACGGGCTCTATCCTTTCCTCTTCTCACCGTAGAATCAACGCGCTGCATGCAAGCGATTACCATGATCGCCGGGGTGACGAGAAAGAAGTTAGGTATTCATTTAAGCAGGCCAGGAAAAAACGTGCTCTAAAAAGGAGAAACCATATGTCTCAGCTCTATTTTCGATCAATCTGGATATCTGATATCCATCTGGGCACAAGAAATCTGCAGAGCAGGCAGTTACTCAATTTTCTACAGCGTACCGAGTCTGAATATCTGTATCTGGTGGGAGATATTGTCGACCTTTTACAGGCCCAGAAAAAATGGCATTGGCCTCAAATCAATGACCGCATTATTCAGGCTGTATTCGAAAAAGCCGCTGGTGGGACAAAAGTCTATTACATACCAGGAAATCATGACCATGTACTCCGTAAATTTAGCGGTAACGTGATCAATCATATTCATATTGAAAACGAAGTTGTCCACGAAACAGCTAACGGCCAGCGTTATCTCATACTCCATGGCGACAAGTTTGATCCGGTTATCCAGAACAGTCCCTGGCTGGCAAACATTGGAGCCACTGCATACAACATGCTCCTGGTTGTCAACCGCTGGCTCAACCTGGGGCGTCGTGCAGTGGGAAAAGATTACAAATCTATCTCAGCCTGGCTGAAGCACCAGGTCAAGATTGTGGTCAATTACATGGGCAAGTATGAAGAGGTCGTAGCCCTGGAAATTGCCAAACATGAAGTAGATGGATTGATCTGCGGACACATTCACAAAGCGGGTATTCGGGAAATTGGCAGTGCCCTGTACAACAACTCCGGTGATTGGGTAGAGAGCTGTACAGCCTTGGCCGAAAATATGGAAGGTCGCCTGGGAATCATTGAATGGCAAAATGAGAATCCTCTCGAAGAGTATATCTTTACGGAAGAATATGAAACTGTGTATCGCAACAGATGCCTGGCATCCTCAAATTAATGGAGTGGTAACGACCCTGACGCAGACCGTGGAAACCCTTCGTGCCTGGGGACACAGTGTGCAGACATTGACACCGGACAAATTTGCAACGGTCCCCTGTCCCACCTATCCGGAGATCCGCCTGAGTCTGGTCCTGAAACGGACCATATATGCCTCCTTGAAACAGTTCCAGCCCAATGCAGTGCATATAGCGACAGAAGGTCCCATTGGCTGGACAACCAGGGCGGCCTGCCGCAAGGCTGGAATCCCGTTCACCACATCATACCACACCAGGTTCCCGGAATATGTCCGTCTGCGGCTCCCGGTTCCGCTTCGTCTCTCGTATTCCCTGATCAAACGTTTCCATGGAGCAGCCCGACAAACCATGGTTGCGCCCACTTTGATTGACGAATTGCACGACAAATCATTCAGGAACCTGGTTCCCTGGTCACGTGGGGTAAATATACAACTGTTCAGACCCAGGGAAAAAAAAATACTCTCAGGAGATGGACCGATTTTTTTGTATGTGGGAAGGGTCGCTGTGGAAAAAAATCTGCCCGCATTTCTTGACCTGGATTTACCGGGAACCAAATATGTCATTGGAGATGGTCCTGCACTGGCAGAGTATCGCAAGAAATACCCTGCAGTATGTTTTACAGGCGCTAAAAAAGGCGAGGATCTGGCCAGGCATGTTGCCGCAGCCAATGTCTTTGTCTTCCCAAGTCTGACTGACACGTTTGGTGTTGTACTGCTGGAAGCCATGGCTTCAGGCGTTCCGGTGGCGGCATTTCCGGTAACCGGCCCCAAATACCTGGTAAAGAACGGCATCAACGGATGGCTCAGCAACGACCTGCAGGAAGCAGCCACCAAAGCCCTGGAAGTTGATGCAACGACCTGTAGAAAAAGTGCGGAAGATTTTTCCTGGGATGCCTGCACCACGCAATTCTATAATAACCTCATCATACAATAACAAGGCTGATCACAGATACTATAGTACGCCGGGCCTTGGATTTCCTGTATTGCCAAAGCCCGGTTCTGGCCCTGAATCCGAATTAGTGAAGTTCTTCAACCAGCTGAATAACTGTTTCCGGTGTCCCTGGAGCACCGTGCACCGCCTCATAGCGGACAAACTGCTTGTCGTTCTGCCGAAACCAGTAAGATGCATGCCAGAATGAGGCGAAGAGACCTTCCTTACGAATTTCCACTTCACATGCAGGTACCGCACCCTGATTAACTTCCACGGTACCGCACTTCTTTTTTTCTGCAGTCAACGAGACGACCTCAAGGGTATCCGGACGGATCATCCAGAATGAAGAGACAGCAGGCTCGCCCTCGGCCACAGCCCGCAAACTGTATGAAAGCGGCTGATACCAGGGGCGTTCATCCAGTGTTTCCGTACTTTCTTCTTTTTGGCCTTTTCCATTGCGCTCTACAATCAGTTTGTCTCCATGTCGGCGAGCAATAACCCTGGAGCCGTCATTCCCTTTGAATTCCCAGCTCAGTGTTGAGCCATCAGGCGCGCAGGTGGTCTGAAAAAATTTTCCAGGTTCCCTGGAGGTTATCACGACCTGATCTCCCAGGTGTTTCAGCTGCCACACATATTCGTGTACAGTATCACCTGTCTGCTCCCGATACACAAAACTGCCTGCCTGGGAAAGCAATCCGGCAAACACTGTTCCAGCTGCCACCATCCCCAGCACGGCTGCGAATAGATACACAGTTGTTTTAATGATTGTTTTCATAACAGTTCACTCGCAAGCATGGAAAGTTCTGATCGCTCTCCTTTTTCCAAATTGACATGGGCGTACAGGGATTGCCCCTGCATTTTTTCAATAAGATAGCTCAATCCGTTGGACTGACTGTCCAGGTATGGGTGATCAATCTGATAAATATCTCCTGTAAACACGATTTTTGCGTTCTCGCCAGCTCTGGTAATAATGGTCTTGACTTCATGGGGCGTCAGGTTTTGGGCTTCATCCACAATCATGAAAATCTTGACCAGGCTCCGCCCACGAATGTATGCCAACGGTTCGATAATCAATTTCTTTTCTTCCAGCATACGATCAAGTCGGTTATTCATGTCAGAATTTTCAGGAAACTGATTACGAATAACCGAGAGATTATCATAGAGCGGCTGCATGTAGGGGTTAAGTTTGGACTGGATATCGCCGGGAAGATACCCGATATCCTTATTGGATAACGGCACAATTGGCCGGGCCAGCATTATTTGCCGATACAGGTTTCGCTGCTCCAGTGCTGCCGCAAGGGCAAGCAAGGTCTTACCGGTGCCTGCTTTTCCTGTGAGCGATGCCAGGGGCACATCCATGCGGTTCAAGGCATGCACGGCAAAACACTGTTCAGCATTCCTTGGAGTTATTCCGTACACGGTATTTTTTTGAACAGTATGCACGCTTCTGTCGTGGCCGTCATAGTATGCCAGGGCTGACTGCCTGCCATTTCGTATAATCATATACTCATTGGCAGTGGGCTGTGGTTCCAATGCAAACTGATCAACGGATACCCCTTCTTCCTGACTGCGATATAACCGCTCAATCAGTTCCGATCCCTGGCCATTCAGGTCAACAATCCTCCTGCCCGAGTACAGATGGTTCACATCTTTCACGTGGTCAGTGGTATAGTCCTCGGCCATCAACCCCACTGCCTTTGCCTTCATGCGCAGGTTGATATCCTTGGTGACCAGAATATACTTTCGTTCAGGGTGCTCTTTGGAAAGATGATAACCGATATTTAAAATCTGATGATCAGGTTTGCTTGCCGCCGGAAAATGATTCTGCAGATCGGGGTGAAGTGGAAACTCTAGCTTTATGGATACACGTCCTTTATTTGCTCCAATCTCGACACCCCCATTGAACAGTTTGTTGGCACTGAGAGAATCAAGTAACCGGGCAAATTCGCGTGCATGATAATTCAGCATCTGGTTTCCCTTTTTGAACTGGTCCAATTCCTCCAGCACAGTTATAGGAATGACGATATCATGTTCTTGAAAGTGCGTAATACAGGATGAATCATGAAGTATGACGTTGGTATCGAGGATAAAAGTTTTCTTTTGTAGCTGGTTCATATGGGGTTTGGTCCTTGACGCCTGTTGATTGGCCGGAGAACGGAAAACGTTCAACACATTGTATGGTTTGATCAGTGCCCACCTCCACGGAGAGGCAGAGTGCATCAATCACAACAGGCGCTGTACAGACAGATGCAAAATGTCGGCTGAGCGCAGAAATGATCACCTCCTTTTCAGCAGTATTCGTTATCCTGTTGGTGAGAAGAATCTGAAATCTGTATTGATGAAACACATAGGGATTACCCCATACTTCAAGATTATGCCTCTCCTCCGGGGTTAAAATAGCTGCTTTCTTCTGAGCATACTCACTGGGACTCAAGGGTGCTGTAAATCGATCTGAAAGGCGCGTTATAGAGGCGGCCAGGGCTATCAACTCAGAAGAATGCGACGTGGGTTCCAGCTGGAATCGGTCATTTCGTACAGAAAGACACAATTCTGGAATCACCAGAGGAGGCTGCCTGCTCACTAACCCCTGGACAAAGGTACGCAACTCTTTTTCGCTTTTTCCCTCTGCAAGCCGAAAAAACGGTTTAACCACAGCCCTGAATCCATATTTTCTCGGCTGCCTGGTGAGTTCCCACAAGCGGGCCTTTTCTATACCCTGTATAACAGGCTGTTCAACTTCTTTCTTACGGACAATATCGTTTCCCAGCCAGAGACACCCCGCATTCCAGAGTTCGGTTTCTGAAGAAGGAGCCAGCATTAAAGAATAACGCATACACGTACCATTGTCAGGTCTGATAATATTTTTTTAGCATTTAGCCCGGGTTTCCCACAACATCTTTTGCAGTGGAGAACAGTGCACTTTGCAGTGAAATCCGACAAGTAACATACCTGCAACCGGTTAAACGGTTCTTGGGGTGACTGATGGAAAATACGGGATGGATATTGCCTGAATACTGCAAATCAACTGAATAAATAATGGCGCAATTCTATTAATGAAACGTTACAGCCGTATTAGAAAATTATCAATATGTTGAATCAATGACTACCCAGCCAATAAAGCGTCAATGCAGCGACTCGCTGAAAAAGCGGACAAAACTGAAATTTTCGAGTATTCGCAACAGATTGCAGGGAGCATGAGCCTTTTTACAGGCAGGCTGAACGTATTGGACCATGCGTAAACCAGACAGATCTCGGAAAGATCAGATACGCTGTGGGCAGTTTCATGTCAATAATTCAAAATATTGACTTATTCCATTGTAAAAACAGTGAGCATGTAATGTCAGGATTATCATGAATCACTCGCTAAAAAAAGTGTAATTGCACTGCCCATCATTATCAAATCATAATCACAGATTAACCCCATCATAATCGGCTATCTGTAGAGTCTCCCCAAACTGGACAACAGAAGTTCTACATACAGTTATCAGGTTTTACCAGTTTTTCCATATCTCGATGAACTGTCACAGAACAACATCATATGCGAGAGTACCCTCGATATACAAGGAGGCAACATGACGAAAGTGGTGTGCGTAGTTATCGACGGATTACGGCAGGAGGCATTGCAATGCGCCCATGCTCACTGCCTGGACAACATGATTTCCAAAGGAACATACGCAAATACGCTATATCATTACGGACCGGATCTAACCTTACCGGCATTTGCCACTCTCTTCACCTCCATGCCTGTTTCCGAGCATGGCATCCTCACCAACAGCAGTGCTGTCGGACTTTCCCCACATACCTCATCCATTACCAGCCTTTCCCGTTACCATAATAAAACGACCTCAATATTTTTCTCCAAAGAGCAGATCCGTTCCCTGTTTCCACAGGATAGCCTGCATACAAGTCTGTTCATAAACTCAGGGGGGATAAAAAACGTCGATAACCAACTGGCTGATCAGGCAGCCCGGCATATTCAGAAAGAGAAGCCCGATGTCTGCTGGCTATATCTTCAGGGAACAGATATTGCAGGTACTCATTTCGGTTACCTTTCTGAACCATATCTGGAAAGTGTCGAGCGAGCAGACCAATCCATAGGTCTGCTCATGGAACAAATGGCAGTGGTTGGCCTGCAAAACGAATACGTGCTCATGGTTTTGGCCAGTCACAGTGGATCCTGGAATCATCAATCCACGTTTATGCCCTCCAATGAACCCCTACCCTGGATCGTCTGCGGTCCCGGCATTGCTGAAGGATGCTGTATTGAGAGAAAGCTTTCTCTCATGGATCTTACCCCTACTCTTGCCCAGATACTTGGTTTTGAATCACATCCCTGCTGGCAGGGAAGAATTGTTCAAGAACTCTTTTCCTCCCAGGATGAAGAGGTTAACCGCCAAGAGAAAAGAGGTCATGTTCACCTGTTTACCCAGCGTAAGATTCCTACTGCCGCCTAAGCTGCAGTCTTACGCAACTATGGAGATTGAAGCCATGATACGAATTGCCACCATACACCATAACTGCTGTACGGAGTCTGGGCAGAATCTTGCCGATATGGCCCGGGATACCAGTCAGCACAGCCCTGACATCCTATGCTTCCAAAACACCGCCTCATCTCCAAATGTGGATCACTATGATGTAATCCGCAAATTTTCCACATCCGTGGCCATGAATTATGCCTTCACCCAGATATCTGTCGAGCCTTCGGACACGACATCGGCAGATTCCGTTCCAATCGGCCTTTGCATCCTGACTGGAGGCGGAACGTGGATGTTAAACAGTGGCAGCCTTTCGGTTACGGAAAACGAGAAAAAAATTCGCCTGGCCCAGTTTGGTGTTATCAGGAAGGATGGTGATTCTGTATTGGTCATCAACGGACATTTCCATGGATCGCTGCCGAACCAGAAGAATCAGCTTCTCTATCTGCTGCGCCTGCCCCTGCTCAGGCAGCAATTTGGAGCCATTGCCCTTTGTACAAATCTGGATACCGATCTTTGTTCAGAGCTTATTCGGGGATCAGCCAATATTCTGAAATTACACAGACACACCATACAAAAGCCATGCAGCCAACATAATGTCCCTGTAATTCTTACCTCAAAGGAACATTCGCCAACAACGGTTGAAGTTGCCACCGAAGAGTCATTGTTCAATCACCGGGGTATGTACCATTACCACACCGCGTCAGCTGGAACCATGACCGCGTTTTCAATGCAAAGAATCACTCAAAAACGCAGACGCTATACCCCCCTCTCCTTTCGGGAAAGGTGGCTCGGTTCACGGGACGGCGACCGTCTGTTTGCCCTGACCTGATTTTTTATCCCTGTACTCCTGACCATTTTCTCTACTGTCGTCACATATGCCAGAATCGGTGACAATGAAGCATCGGTGTCTGCTCTGACACCAAGAGCCGGGCGGATTGACATCAAGGCTGATACACCATAAAAAAAGGCACCCCATGGAATAGGGGTGCCTGAGTTTTTTGCAAGCGTGATTTTTTTGCAGGCAGGCGCAGACTCCGTTAGCCTACCTATGCATGAGTTCGCGATCGTTCTAAAAAAAACTGCCCAGGATTATTCAGAAACGATACATAATCCCGGCGTTTACGCTTAATCCGTCCTGATCGAAGTCTTCTGAATATGTCCCGTAAAAGCCATCATCATACTCAATGGTTCCATTGGTTGCCCGGTACATACCTTCAATAAAACCACGAATGTGCTCACCGCCAAATGACCAGCCGAGCAGCCCGTACAGTCCCCATTCACCATCTATATTGTCAAGTTCGTGATCAAAATCGTAGTAGGAGGCACCTGCACCGACATAAATCTCCGCAGGAAAGGTATAGCGGAAACCAAGATCAAATACATTGGCCTCAATGCCGCCAAAACGAATTTCATCGTCATTGTCCAGGGTGCGAAAATGTACGTCATCTCCTTCACCGTAATAGGTGTACCCCAGATCAAGAGCCCATTGGGAACCAATGCTTCCACGTATCCCCAAACCGTAGGTTGGCCCAGAATCACCTGCATCCCACCAGCTGCCCAGGGCCTGAAGTGATCCATCCAGGGCATAGGCACTACTCAATATCATACAGGAACAGACCACTGCACATGTACTGAACACACAACAACGAAACACTTTTCTCATATTCATCCCCTTATACGTTCAAACTGAATTCAAAATCTCGACACAATATGTAATTGATCAATTATACGTATCTTTACAAGAAAACGCCTGAGTGATCTTCAGAGTTTCCTGCCAGACAAAATATTCATGCCAATCCCGTGCCAATACCTAACGATGCATCCCGTTAAGCATGGATGAATATTACAAAAAGCTCCCTTGAAAAACATCGGTCGCAGGCCCTCAATGCCTGCAAAACACAAAAGCCGGGGAATAGTCCCCGGCTTGATTATCTGAAAATACCTTAATCTGAGAAAAAAGAGCAATTCTTCGCCAGATTACTCGCACTGATTTACAGAGCCGTTTCACCTTTTTCGTGAAGTTTAAAACCAAGCTGGGTCAATCCGCTGCAAAGATCGTGGCAAGCCGCTTCAACAATATCATGCTGTTCCTGCGGGGTACCGCTTGTCATGGTCATCATGATATCAATGGCCGGATATTCACCCAAGGTTGTTGCCAGTGACTTGGTATAAACGTCCGGGTAATCATTAACCACTTTGGTGAGAACCGGTTCCATCAGGGACTCATCATTACAATACACAGTAATGACCTTGGTCGTTGAAGTGCCGTCTCCAAACCACTCCTCAAACTCATCCCGCAAGGATTGACTGACAATGGTGCGCAATTCAGAGGGAACACCGGGAAGGCTTATTATGGTGGTTTCCCCATGCACCAGTTTCACCCCGGGAGCCGTGCCTCCAGCATTGAAAAGCGGTTCAGCGCCCTCAGGCAGCCAGGCCATCTTTTCTCTGGCATCATTAAGACCCGGAATAGATATAATGCCTTTTTCGTAAAAGTAATCATACTGCTGGGCAACCATGTTTTTGGCTTCTTCATGAAGTACCAGCTCCCGACCTGTTCCCTGGGCTACCGCAGCCAGGGTCAGATCATCAGCCGTGGGCCCGAGCCCCCCGGAGGTAAACAGAATGGGAACCTCACGCTCCACTGCCTGTTGTATGGTTTCTGCTATGTCTTCCAGGGTGTCGGGTAATACCGTCACCCGGTTGACTACACCGCCACGCTCATGGATGAGGTTACACAGCCATGAGGTGTTGGTATCCTGTATATCCCCAATCAGTATTTCGTTGCCAACAACAAGTATTTCAACGCTAGAGGGATTTGTCATTTTTTCTCCGTCCGTATCAGGCTATACATAAAGTATTGTTACTTCTCAATCACTGACCAGAATCTTCCAACCACTGAAAATTCCTGATCTCATTTATAGGTTCCACACTGCCAAGGCGACCTTGCCGCACAATGGCGGGACAAAGGTGGACTATTGAGGGAAGGCAGCAGCCCTCAATACAACCATTTATTGTAACGACTCACAGGGGAGACGGACAAGCTTAGACATCCCCCATATTTACAACCGGTCACAGAGCGCCTGAGGTTTTCGTAAGCAGGCTGGTGCAGCGTATTGAGTCATACGTAAGCCAGGCTGATCGCGGAAAGATCAGGTGCGCTGTGAGCAGTTTCCATTTATTTTTTAAACTCAATCACCGATCGACCATTTTTCTCAAAGTTAATACCAGGATCACACAGCAGCAACTTGTCTCCATCAATGGAAAAGTTGTTCACGAGATATTCTTTCACATGTGATGCCCTGGTGTCACCGAGTTCCCGTAACTGCTTTCGAATGATTTCATCCTGCATTGCAGCATATATCTTATCACTTTTCACAGTTCCGTCACCTAACTCCGTCAAGGCGACTCTGGGACAGATACTGTACTCATTATCACCCTGCTTTTCCAGCTTCTTGCCAATTTTGTCTAAAATCTCTTTGTGTGCATCTGTCAACTCTAATTGTTGTGCTTCAAAAGAAAGAGCAGGCAAGTCCGTGTTCAGTAGAGAACTTCCGAACTCTACGCCCATATAGACCAAAGCCCCTGTCGGTCCAAGTACCGTATACGCAAGATACGGCACAACCGCCACAGTAATGGCCTTGCCCACCGCCGTAACCAGGATATCTGTAATGCCGACATTCAAATCTGAAAGGTTGCCGGAAAGAGGAATATCCAGCTCAATGTTATTGTCGCCATCACGTAACAATGTCAAAGCTAAATCCAATGGCACAGGGAGCTGATTGTTCAGTTCCGCAGCCAATTCATCATCCACAGTTCGTGTTTGCAACTCCTTGAGCAGGACGGTGTTATCCAGTCGGATACGATCTCCCTTCAATTTCAAGACAGACTTCAAATCAGCCCTGCCGGTATCAAAATAGGTACCTATGGCCTGCACAACATAAGGGGAGACACTGGGAAGCGGATAGTTACGCAAGGTCAGCGTCTGCTCAACCGACATTGGCACCGCCATGGGCCGGGAAATTCCGTTGACCTTTAATGACGCATGTTTATCAAAAGTTCCTTTTAAAACATACTCCACGGTCTGTTCCGGCGTATTCAAATCAAGCCCTTTCACCTCTGCCATATCTAGTTGAAACAGAGTTTTAAAAGGTATTTTCATAGTTGAATCGGTAAAACTGAAACCCGACTCTCCGTCAACCGTTATCAGATCTATTTTTACAGGTATGCCTGTGCCCGAAGGTTGCTTATCTTCCTCAGAAACTGTTGGAGTCGTTGGTTTTTCCTCTTCGGCCTGCTGAACACCTGCCTGCGCATCGCCCCCATCTTCAGGCAAACGAAGAACCCGGGCATACAGGCTATGAACATTGATCTTCTCACACTCAACGCCCTTCTCCCCTGACCAATGCACCGGGCTGGTTGTAATATTTCCCAGGGTAGCAAGGGGATCTGCGGCCTCTTTAAGATCCTGCAGGAACTGCCCATCTTCCACCTGAATGGACTGCGCAGTCATAGCTTTCTGTTCATCCAGGTCCAATTCTTTGACTTCGAGTTTTCCTACTGCAGCGAGCAAGGTGTCACCGGCACCGTCATGCACCTGAATGTTTCCTGCCTGTATCGCTTCCACCTGCAGCGTCTTCAAATCATCACTGGTGATTTTTCCACTGGCAATGGAATCAATAGATACCCCCACAGGAACGGCCTGTGAAACGGGAATATCCACCCCTCGAACATGAAGGCCACCGGCTTCCACCCCTTTGGATTCTGTTCCAGCTATCTCTTTTACACCAATTTCTGCGACCTTGACCACCGGTTCCATGGCCATTTCCAGGAGCAAATTTTCTCCCTGCACAGTTGTTTTCCCCACAAGCAGAGGTTGCGCAGCCAGAGTCACCTCAAGGTCATTATCCATCTTCAGGCTCTGCTGGGATACGTGTATCTGGGAAGCTGGTAAATCCAGATTGAATTTCTCGCCTCCCAAGGTTCCTTTCAACTGCAGGGTACTGTTGCCATTTTTCAGGTGATAGCCGGTGTGTCCCTGCAGACTGAAGCTGGCAAGGTCCGTCTGCATCGAGTCCATGTCCAGACCCGTCTCCTGCAGGCCAAGAAGCCCGTCAAAAGTAACATGGAGTTCCTGGCCAAGTTCAACCATGGTTTTCCCCTCAAGGAGGCCTTCTTGCTGAGAAAAATTCATGGTTTCCGGGAGATTGACCGCAATGTGTGAAGCAGTCAGCTTTCCATCGGTTGCAATCAACGTATTGGCTGCGGTTCCGCCGGCATACGAAACAGCACCGTCATACACCAGCGTCGCTGCTGTCTCCCAGCCCATATTGCCGACTTTCCCATCAGCAATCAGGATATGCCCCTGATACTCGCTCTTCATACCGGCATCTTCAGCCATGCTATAAGAAAACTGACCGTCAATGGTCACCTCGCCATCAAATGGATTCAAAAACGGCTGAAGAAGATTATCCAGATTATCCAGGACAAAACGATCGAGCCGTATTGATCCTTCCAGGGCCAAAGCAGGAACTATTTTACATTTTTGCAGATCGATTTCCACCGGGGAGTCATTCAGGGTACCCTTGAGATACAGGGTGCCCCCGTCAGTGGTATCGGCAGTGGTAAAATTTCGTATTCTACCTTCTTCAATGAATAATCGTACATCAAGATTCGGCTGTTTATAATGAAGGGTCACATTGGAGATATCCACCTCTTCGGCTGCAACAATCCAGCTGTTGCCATTCTCCAGAGATTGTTCGGCCTCAAGTGTTTCCTCATTCCGGTCAGGCGTATCTGCTGTCGCAGGAATATTTACCGAAGCTATGCGAAGGTTGCCGTCTTCGCCCTGCTCAATATCCAGGACCAGGTCAGCCAGTCGTGCCTTCTGTACAGTTGCGCTGCGCTTAAAGAGCATCCCAAGACCAATATCGACATGAACAGTGGAATCAGCAAAAACAACAGTTCCTCCCCGCTGTACATCAGCATCGTGAAGAGTCAATGACCCGATGAAGGGATTAAAACCAATCCTGCCTATCTCAGCCTTGTCCGCCCCATTTTCTAGTAACCATTTCTGCACATACAGCTTGACGCCATAGGGTGCCAAAAAAATAAGAGCTGCAAAAAAAAGTACTACCAGAAAACCGGCTCTGAAAATTTTGCGCCCGAAACTTCGGCGAGGGATTGATGTATCAGAAGGTTTGGGAGAGGACATGATTTCAAGTACCTATGTCAAAGGGATGGGAAACGAAAAGTGTCAGGGAAGTGTAAACAAGATTTGTCCTTTGCTCAAGTCTCTTACTCTTCTCAGAAAGAATACTTGCAAAGTTTACAGACTCTTTCTAGTGTTACGATATATTTTTTAGTAACACTAACCAAGGAGATTTGCCATGAAAAGAGCCGGTATTCAGGTCCGGGCGGTCTGTCCAAGTTGCGCAGGGGCGAGCATAGGTCACATGACCATTGACGAAATGATAGAACGAAGCCTGGACCAGCCATGTAACCTGGCCTGCCCTGTATGCGGGATGTTTCACTTGAGCAGAGAAGAAGTCAAGCAGATAGAAAATTCAAAAATAACGGAAACAAAACAATATTTAGAACTACGCAAACAAGTGGAAGCAATTGGTGGCTAAGGGGCATTTTGCATAATTAATCAATGCATTATTTGCAGTTATATAACATATTCACTATGTATGTATATCACTCACAGGGGAACCGGGGCCGCGGAAAAAAATCATCCAAGGTCTGTATAAACTCAAAGCTAAGTGACCGAGAGGAAATAACAATGCAACGCACAATGCACCTTACTGTCCGTATCCTGCTGTTCTGCTGCATTCTACTGTTTACGGCACACGCCAAGGCTGAAACGGGTACGGTCTATGTTACCATTGCCCCTCAAAAATGGCTTATGGATCGTCTTGGGGGGGATTTAATCCAGACAAAGGTTCTCATCGCTGCCAACCAGAACGCGCACACCTTTGAACCAACACCAAATCAAATTGCCGACCTTCTCTCGTCACAACTCTACCTGTACCTCGACCTGCCCTTTGAGCAGCATGTCGTTTCCATTCTCAAAAAAAATCCACGTAACGTACAACTGGTCAATATGGCGAAGGATATTCAGCCAGTGCAGGCCGAGCACCACCATGATGCTGCACATACCCATGGTGAGGTTGACGAGCATCATGACCATGACCAGGAAGGCATGGATCCGCACATCTGGTTGAATCCGCAGAACCTTATACGCATGGCACGGGCAGGGGCGGAAGCACTTCAGAAAATTGATCCCGCCAATGCTTCCACCTATCAAAGCCACCTCCAGGAGGTGGTTTCACAACTCGAAGCATTGCACAGGGACCTGGAAACCCTTCTCACACCCTACAAAGGTAAAACCTTTTACGTGTTCCACCCTGCATTCGGCTATTTTGCCCAGGCTTACGGCTTGCACCAAAAAGCCGTTGAGGTTGAAGGGAAACGTCCTACCCCCAAACAACTGGGGACACTGATTGAAAATGCTAAAAAGGACAACGTGCATGTTATTTTCGTGCAACCACAATTTGATCCCAGAAGCGCTGCAGTGGTAGCACAGGCCATTGATGGACGGGTTCTCCCACTCAACCCCCTGGCAGAGCAGGTGGCTGAGAACCTGAAACATATGGGTGAGGCCATTGCGGAAGCACTGCAGGCAAAGTAAACGGACTGGATTTCAGAAATCCCACATGATATACTTTTATAGAGGCGTAATAATGGCTACATCCGGATTAAGACGATGCACGACACCGACACTTCAAGCACCAGAAAATATAGTACTGCATTGAAAGACGCACTGCTGATGATTGTTGTCTTTGGTATCATCGTCATCTTATCCATTCAGTTCGATCTCTATGAATATTTGCTCCTGAAGTTGAAAGACTGGGAGGAATATGAAGCAGATGAGATCATACTTACTCTGTCCCTGTTCTCCTTTCTGCTGGCAGTATTTTCACTGCGCCGCTGGGGAGAGCAAAAATCCTATCTGCAGCAACGTGCTGCAGACGCCTTCCTGCTGGAGGAAGCCAACCTGCAGCTTGCCAGGAAAGCCAAAGAACTGGAGGAACACAAATCCAGAAGTGATAGACTTGCTCAAATGGTGAACTATCTCCAGGTCTGTCAGAGCAGAGAAGAAGCATACGATTTCATCAGGGAAACCGCCGGCAAAATATTTTTGAACAGTTCCGGTGCGCTCTACATTATGAAAAGATCACGGAACCAGCTCTTTCGGGTCTCCCAATGGGGGGCCAGACAATACGTGGAATTCTTTTCCCCTGAGGAATGCTGGGGACTCCGCATCGGCAAACAGTTTATCAGCCACCCTGACAAGGACAGCCCTTCATGCAGCCACTACCATGACAGGCAAGGATTTGCCACCTGCATTCCACTCTCTGCCCATGGTGAAATCACCGGTCTGGTGCACATTTGTTTTAAAGATGCCTGGGAAACCGAAGATGCCAACAAGCTCCCTGACTACATTCAACAATCGCTGGCACTGTTCTCAGAGCAGGTCAGTCTGGCGTTGTCCAACCTTGATCTTGCTGAAAAGCTGAAGCATCTGGCGGTCCATGATCCCCTCACTGGCCTGCACAACCGCTTGTATGTGCAGGAAGCCTTTGAACGGGAAATCAATCGTGCAACCCGTAGTAATTCTCAACTTGGCGTCATACTCTTTGACCTGGACCATTTCAAAAACATCAACGACACCTTCGGCCATGCAGCCGGAGATCTCCTGCTGAAAGAAATCGGCCGATTATTGACACAGTTCTTCAGGGCCGAGGACTTCTGTTGCCGTTTCGGCGGGGAAGAATTTCTTATACTGTGCTCGGAAATTAAACCAGAAGAGTTCAGCAAGCGCTGCGAGACCCTGCGAAAAGCCATAGAAGACATGAGAGTGCAATACCAGGGAAAGGCTCTCAAGAAAATCACTGCTTCCTTCGGTATTGCCACATTTCCCGAAAACGGCAACACCTTCTCCCTGCTCACAGGAGCTGCCGACAAAGCTCTCTACAGGGCAAAACATGAAGGCCGCAACCGGGTGTGTTTCGCCTGACCTGTCGCGACCACAAACAAAAAAACTTCTCCTGCTACGTGTAAACCATAGCGCACCCAGTATGAGTTACATACCACTTTAAAATTTTTGCTCAAATCGATATAAACCTAGCCTCCGAGGCATGCGATAAATTTCAGGGTCGCGTTAAGAGGTGAAGAAAATTCAAGCTAAAACACCAGGCAAAGACTCAACGCATTGCCAAACTCCCGCACATGCTTACAAGTATCCACAGGAAACAAGAATAATTCCCAAACAGCAAAAGAGTTGTTTCCTCTCTTTTGCGTGCATTCATTTTGGGAGGCCATAATAAATGACGACCAATAAAGACTTTCTTCGCGGACAACGCCATTTTCTAAGGGGTGAATACGCCCGAAGTATCCTGGGATTCGGTTCAGCCCTGGAAAGCGGCATGGATCCTGGCAAGGTCCACTTGCCCATGGGATTGGCATATCTGAAAAACTCAGATTTTGCCGAAGCTCTCATTTCCTTCAGCTATGCCCTTGAAGAAGATCCGACCAATGACCATATCCTGTTTTTACGAGGTATGGCACACTTCAATCGTGGTGACCTTCGTGAAGCTATGGAGGATTTCAGTACAGCTCTGCGCTTTAATCCCCATCGCAGTGTGGTCTATGTCGCACGCAGCCTGCTCCATCAAGCGTTAAAAAAGAAAAGTGAAGCAGAACTTGATATGCAGGTTGCTGTCAACCTGGGCGGTGTAGAGGCAGAACTCTTTATCCGAGAGTATTGCCTGAGCCAGGAACTGCAAAAACTGGCTACCTCACTCTTTGAAGTATATGATGCACCGTGGGGTCAGGATACCGGCGTGACGCACTGACGACTCCTTTCTCCGTTTTTCTACGCAAGGCTCTTTCGAGGAGCCTTGCGCTATGAAAGCCCCCGTAAAAATAGACCTGTAACTGATCACAGACTCCACGGAGTCTCCCGCTGGTCGCTTAGCTCCTTGCACGGTCGCGGTTTATCGCATAGATAGCCTAACGGAGTCTACGCTTACCTGCGAAAAACCGCGCTTGCACAAATCTGAAGCACCTGCGACCAGTTACGACTCAGAAACAATTGAAATATGAGTATTGTTAACCCCGTGATCAGTTACATAAACCTGCATCTGCTCCCATTATAGCAGTCTCCACACGCACCTCCATTCCCTCTTGAGCAGAAAATGAATACACAGTTGCTTCCAGACCTCATGGAACGAACAGACTAACCACTTCTTAACCCATTACAATCACCACTTTAACATAGACGAGTTACCAACCTGTGATATTTGTCAGACAGCCCCGTCTATGCAAAACATGCACGGTTCTGCACAATATCCACCTTCAACCACATTGGAACTCATATGAAAAAAAGCATTCGATCCCTGGCACTCTCGCTTACCACTTTCATGCTCGCAGCATCTCCCCTCTGTGCTGCAAATGTACAGCAGTTAACCTCTGTCAACGAGCCTCTGGATACTGTAAACCTGGAAAACAGCACCACCTTGCATCTCTCAGTGGGAATTGGATCAGGAGCATTTCGACTTGCATCTGACCCAGAAGGCGTCTTCTACACCATTACCGATCGCGGCCCTAATATTGATGCGAAGGTTACCGAAGACCTTCTTGGTAAAAAGTACGATTTTAAAAGCGGTAAAATCTTTCCAACACCAAATTTTGCTCCCACCATCTATCGCTGCAAACTTGTTGACGACATTGCTGTGGTTGAGCAGAAGATTCAGTTAAAAACAACTGATGGCATGCCAATATCAGGCATTTCCAACCCAGAAACAGAAGTGGCGTATTCCCTGGCTGGAAATCGCCTCCAGGATGACCCAGCAGGCGTTGACGCAGAAGCGATTATCAAACTTGCTGACGGAACGTTCTGGATCGGTGAAGAGTATGGTCCTTCTCTGCTGCATATTGCGGCTGACGGACGTGTAATAAACAGACTGGTTCCCAAAGGAGTTGCAGCCTCACTGCAAGATGCGGGCTATCCGGTTGTTGAAGCTTTACCGGAAATCATCCGTCACCGCCCACTCAACCGGGGGATCGAATCCATAGCGGTTTCTCCAGACGAAAAGTTCCTCTACTTTGCCCTGCAAAGCCCTTTGGCCCTGCCGGATAAAGCCGCATACAAAGCTGGTAAAAATGTTCGGCTTTTTACACTTGATCGTGAAAAAGAACAGGTTGTTGCGGAGTACGTTTACCAACTGGACGATCCTGACACCTTTGTCGTTGATAACAGCAAAAAGAAACAGAAACAGAATGCTGTAAAAGTATCTGAGATGACTGCAGTGGGAATGGATACCCTCGTTGTTCTGGAAAGGATCTCAAAAACAACCAAATTCTATAAAGTGGATCTTTCCCAGGCCACATCCATTCTTAACAGCAAATGGGACAGCGTTGCCACCAGCCCGTCGCTGGAACAACAGACGGAGATACAAGAAGGAACATTGCACAAACATTTGCTCCTTAACAGTGATGACAACAAAGGCATAATGAAAAAGATAGAAGGTCTTGCCTGGTTTGGAGGTAACCAATGGCTCATGGTCAATGACAATGATTTTGGCATTGCCGGTGATGCAACCAAGATGGTGAAAGTGTCCATGGAGATAGAATAACCTGCATGTTGCAGAGCGATCCAGAATACCGGAATCATCCAGTTGACCCGCTATTTTTTTCAACCAGTCAACTGTTCGAATTTGTAAGATATGATCAGAATTACGCTCATTTCACGTAAAATTTGATTTGACAGCCAAAGCTTTTCGCCTCTATGCTTATACTATAAACGATCACAGACAAGCACAGCGCACCAATCTAACTATAAAAAAACAAACAGTTAGAAGAAAAGCCAGTTGCAGTGACACTTTACAGAGACACCTGTAAGTTCTTCGTCTGTGACAAATTGCATAGAAAAGTAAAAGCCAAACCTGCCGAGAGGCAGGGACGGAAAGCTACGGGTCTTAAGAGATAGCCGAGCTACCTTACAACAAGGTGGTTCGGCTTTTTTTATGTTCTATAAGGCACTGACTGATCACGGGCATGCAGCGCCTCGCTTTCATATACAGTGCATTACGAGTAATTACATATCTAAAGGAGGAGAAACAAACAGAGAATAATATACATGGAGAGGGTGGTCTGACATATTACGAAGTGCAGTGAGGAGGGGCTTATGCGAAACTATTTTTTATCAACATATTTTACTCTTCTGTTTTCCGGAGTACTACTTTTCTTTGCGGGAGGTTCCCCTGCTGCATATGGTGCAGTTGGTAAATATACTCCAGATACAGAGATCCTGGCAGAATTCGATGCACTCCAGCTATACATAGGAAACCTTTCCAACGCAGAGTTGAAAAAAGGTCTTAAAAACAGTCTAAGCAAGCAACTCAACGCAGCTGAAGCAGCATACCAGAGGGGAAAAGGTTGCACAGCTGTAAATATTCTTGGGGCGTACCTGAATCACTCGGCCGCCATCATGAAAGGCCAAAAAGGGAAATATGCTGCCGTTGCCGAGGACCTTCGCAACCGAGGGACGATTCTCCAAAACAATGTACTGCTCAACATTTCAGAAAGTATGCAGTGTCGTGGATTTGAGGACTTCAATCAGGAACCTGCCATTCACATAGCCGCTTCTGACAATACCCGGTTTGATGCTGCAGTCTCATTCGGTCTGCCGTTTTTAACGAGTGAAACCGGGGATGGAGAAACCTGGACGAAAATGCATATCCCAGGGTTGCAATCCGAGGCTGGAGAGGTCGGATTGCCTGCAGTTCCTGCATGGAATACCCTTGTTGCCGTACCGCAGGGGGCATCGGTTCATGTAAAGACACTTCCTCCTGTCATCCGCAATGAAATCCTGGTAAATCTCTACCCTTTTCAGGATGAGGTTGCCGATCATGTTGATCTGAAATATTTTAAGCCCCCTTTTGCAAAAGACCAGAAAGTCTATCAGACAAATGCCTTTTTCCCTGCAGAGCCATGCACAATAGCTCTTATCGGTAACATACGAGGACTCAATATTGCCCAACTGACATGTACCAGCGCGCAATATAATCCAGTAAGCAAAGTTCTTCGGTTATATGATGAAGTTGATTTTGAGGTTACCTTTGATGGAGGCGATGGGGCTTTTATTACAAGCCGAAATCTGAGTCCATTTGAACCAACAAGTGAAAGCAGCAAAGAAAGCGTTATCAACAAGGCTGTCATACAAAAATATGTTCTTCCCGTGGACATTTCACACCTGACTGTTTACGGAGAAGAACTGCTGATTCTGACCCATCCGGATTTTCGTGATGCTGCAGATGATCTTGCCCAATGGAAAGAAGACAAAGGCATTATTACTTCGGTATTTGAAGTCGGACAAGGCACACCTTATGATACCGGTGCAAAGATTGATGATCTCATTGAATACCGTTACGAAAATTGTGCTGTACGCCCTTCTTACGTGCTACTCCTTGGGGATTCTGAATTCGTTCCACCGGCACGGACAGACTATGACTCAGATCCTACCTGCAGCACATGCGGAGATTCTACAACCGGCTCTGATTACGGATATGCGATGTATCCCGAGTTTTTTTTCGATATTCTTCCAGACTTTGGAGTTGGCAGAATTCCGGTGGACACGCTGGCCGAAGCCCAGACCGTTGTCGATAAAATTATCAACTATGAATCAGATCCGCCTTTCATAGACTGGTTCGATGGAGCCCCCTATTACACGACGGCTGCCAATGCCGCCGAGTTTCAAGGATACCTGATGAATGCGGACGGAAGTCCTTTCGGAGGCCTTGATGGTCGGGCTCAACGTTCTTTCACAGAGGTTTCTGAATTTGTGCGGGCTCATATGATGCTGTGGGGCCATACTGTAGAACGTATATATGACGCCACAGAAGACACAGGTGGGTACTGTCTTGATGAAGAAGACCCATGTACCATCCAGCAACCTTATACAGGTATTGCCACTCCAAACCGTTATCGCAATGGTACCCTGCTGCCAACTGATATTCGAGCGTCAAGCGGATATGCCTGGGACGGAGATACTGATGCTGTCGTTGATGCCTTTAACGAGGGGCGCTTTCTTATCCTGCATCGTGACCATGGCGCATCCAATGGATGGGGAACTCCAAGTTTCAGGACATGGGATTTCGGGGATCTGAGTAACGACGAGTTGCTGCCCGTTGTATACAGTGTGAACTGTTCCAGCGGTTTCTGGGACAGAGAAACAGACCATGGATCATCTTCTGAATCCTTTATGGAACTTCTCCTCATGGAGGAAGATGGCGGAATGGTCAGCGGCCTTGGCGATAACCGCAATAGCCCGACATGGGCCAACAGTGCTCTGACAAGAGGTTTCTATGATGCGACCTGGCCAACGGTTGCACCTGAATTTGGCGACAATGAGAGAATTTACCGTCTAGGTGATATTCTTAACCATGGAAAAGTATATCTTCTTTCCCAGGTTGGAGTCGCGCAAACAGCCGGAAGCATAAGCCTGGAGAAGACACTGGGCGAATTTGTCATGTGGCATGTTTACGGTGATCCTACCTTGGAGATGTGGACCAAAAATCCATACAAAATGATTCTGGGTCTCGATCATTGGGCATATCTCGGCTACGAACACCTTGAGGTCGGCTATGCAGTCAACGGTGCTGTTATAACAGCCTACCAGATTACCAAGGAAGGAACGGTACCCATTGGCCGTGCAGTTGTTGAAGAAGAGGTTGCGGAAATCCCATTTTTCCGTGCCCCTGTAGAAGGCATTCCCATCATGCTTTCCGCCAGCTACAAAAATGCTGTCAGCGTCCTGCTGACCCCTCCCGAAGCTTCCCCGGATCTCAGAATTAACCAGCTGATAAATACACCGGCCGGGGTCGCCACCATGTTTCATCCAGGTGAAGATATTTCCAGCCGCCTGGCAATCGAAGTGGAAAACCTTGGACAAGGGAACGCTCCAGGTACAATCATGGTCAATCCGGATGGAAGTATATCAACACAAGATGGGTATATGATTGACCTGATGTTATCCACTGACGAGATTGTGCCAATGGGATGGGCCTCACCACCGTCCACCATATTTTCAGAAGATGCTCTTCTGCAGGGCGGACGTGTCAGTCGAACTCCTGATGTGGCAGGCGGCAGCACCCTGTTACTGTCTACTGCCCCGCCGGTTATGAGTGATATCGGCGGCATAATCCCATCACAAATACAAACAGGCAGCTATTTCTTATGTGGACGTATTGATCCGGGAGAAATGGTGGAAGAAACAGATGAAAGCAACAACGTCACTTGCATGGAGGTACAAGTACAGCCCATGATTATGAAAGGGATTGCACAAAAACAGTAGCATTATACAGCTACCGATACGCTCTTGCCAAAACAGCCAATACAGCCCGACAACACTGCGGGCTGTATTGACTCAAATACGGGGAGTTTCTAGTTTATCTATTTCCCTTATGGGTCGTTACTGTTTATCTTGTTTTTTTCAATACATCTTTCATCACATAAAAAAGATCAGTATTATCCATAGCCCCGCTGAGTTTCTCACTGCCTGGCCCCTGACTGTAGATAATGGTGTCCACCGCAGTATGATTTCCACTGGTCCAGCCTTCCTCTACAATATCTCCAGCTTTAGAAAGACTTCCATAAGGTCCATTTACCGCAAATCCACCGGTCTCGTGATCTGCCACAACGATAAGCAGGGTTTGCTCTTTTCTTCTCTGGCTTGCATTGATCCAGTCCAGAACCACTTTCACAGCTTCATCAAACCCCAAAGATTCAGCAATTTGCCCTTTAACATCCTGGGCATGGTCCTCCCAGTCAACCTGCGACCCTTCAATCATCAGAAACATTCCGTTTCTATCATGCTCCAGAATATCCAAAGCAGCGTCTGTCATTTCAGCAAGGGTGGGCTCGCCTTCCGGGTACGTTTCTGTGGCATCAACACGGAACATTTCAGGGGTTTTACCTCCACCGATACCATTCTGTTCAAACATACCAAGTACTTTGGCCACTGTTCCCCTTTTTCCCAGTGAGGGTGCAATCGCCTCCAGTTCAGATTTGTCTGAAACAAATGAATAGTCATATGTTCCCTGAGCCTGATCTATAATGTACTGCCGTCCGTCGGTCACCCCTGGAAAATTACCACTATAGGCATCACAGATACTGTTGGCATGATAAATCCCGCCCCCCATAATGACATCTACTTTTGTTTCCATGATATATTACCGGGCTATTTCCAACCCACAATTTCGGCTGTAGGTATGGGCTCCAAAGGCTGCCGGAGTGGCGTGAGAAATTTGAGAAGTAGCAACCAGACCAGTAGCAAGGCCTCTTTTTTTGGCTATTTCCAGAATGGTTGGCAGCTCATTGGTGCAGCTGTAATTTGCATCACCATGGCAGGAAATTTCACCATTATTAAATTTCTCACCCATGGCCCAGGCAGAAGCAGCGGCAGCAGAGTCCGTAACCAGGCTGTTCGCAGAATGGGTGCGCTGATATCCCATGTTGTCCAGAGTTTCCTGGTGAAGAGGTGCCCCGTTGGGACCATTTTTAAAAACCCGTGCCGCCACGACATTAGACAGGCCCTGACCGTCAGGAACCATGAATATGATATTTCTGGCTTTACTGGCATGGTGGTGTCCACGTTTCCAGAATGAAGCCTGTGCAGCTGTAGCGGCCACGGTACAGCTGATGGCCAGCGCAATTCCGGTAGACAAAACTTTTTTGCTGTTCATTCAATGATCTCCCTTTTTTAGCGACGTGAGGGCAAAAGCGCTGAACAGTCATGGTTCACCTGCTAACACACCTACAAACCATTATATTTTCAGGTTCCGCCCATTGGTTGGCACCGGGAGATCTACCTGTTTGGTATTGGAAAAAGATCTTGAAATGTTTAAAAAAGCATAAGGATCACGTAAGAATTCAGTTTGCGTATTCTGCCAAGACGGTTGCCGCCATCACGGCTACTCCAACTGTTTCTCCACACTGTTTACCTTGTCAGCCATGGTCTGCTCCCTGTCGGTTCGGGTTCCCAGCTTGATGGTTGTGGTAATTCGGGGAGCCCCCATGGCATGAACAGCCTCATGGCATTTTTTCACAGCAGCCATCACGTCATCCCACTCCCCTTCAATATTGGTTCCATACGCATGAAGGCTGGTTTGCAATCCTGTCTCTTCCAAAACTTTATGACAGACAACCACATACTTGGAAACAGAAACACCAACCCCCAAAGGGACAAGACATAAATCCAAAATTACATGCATGGCATACTCCTCGTTGAGTTATGGCCTGTCCACAAATAGTCTTTTTGCCCATTTTTTGCGTTATGCTCAAAATTTTATCCTCAAAGGTAAGCGTAGACTCCGATATCAAGTATATGTCTGTGATAAAATTTATCGTATGACTCGGAGTCAACGCTTACCTAAACTTGAACAAAAATTCTCATTTATGGACAGACACTGGTTATGCAACCCCACGAAACGCCAGCATAAGACATCTGACAATTCCGTTTCATACAGATCATTATTTTCAATAATCACAGCATCCAGGTACGTTGTACTCAGCCTTAGCAGAAAAGTTTCTATCCTTTCAGATCTTGCACCATCCTGTTCCATATAGCGATCAAAATGATCTACCTGGCCATTCCTGGATCTTTTGGCGATTCGCTTTATGCAGATCTCATCATCAATGTCCAAAATAATGGTTCTCGCACCCGTCACAGGTACAATGGATTGCAATGTTTTTTCAAGAAAAAATGAAAGCCGTATCTCTTTGTTTTTTGCTCCCCCCAAACTACGGCTTGACAAATTTGCTCTTTTCGTTAACTCTTGCAAAGAATCCGGTTAACGAAAATAAAATCTGCAACGCTGGAAGGATGATGAAAGCACGACTTTTACAGTATTTACGGGCAACAGACACCTATCTCTCCGGAGAAGAACTGAGTGTTGAGCTCGGTGTTTCCAGAGTTACTGTATGGAAACATATACAGGCCCTGCAGGAGCTTGGCTACGATATCCAGGCTGGCCCCAAAGGCTATCTGTACAGGGGGGGCAATGACTTTCTCTACCCCTGGGAGTTCGGAGAGCGGGAAAGCCTGATTCACCATTTTCCATCTATAGGCTCCACCATGGAGAAGGCCAGGGAACTGGGCCGTACAGGAGCACCTGATCAAACCCTGGTCATAAGTGAAAAACAGACTAAAGGCAGGGGAAGAATGGACCGGGTCTGGGCATCTGCAAAAGGTGGCCTCTATTTTACCCTGCTTCTCAGACCGCTGCTTCCAGCTGTATCCGGATTTCTTGTAAATTTTATCACATCTGTGGCCCTTACCCGGGCAATTCGAGAGGAAACCGGTATCGAGGCTCAGGTCAAATGGCCCAACGACATTCTGGTGGATGAAAAAAAACTCTCCGGCATGCTCTCTGAAATGGAAACCAGAGGTGAAATGGTATCCTTCATCTGTATCGGCATCGGCCTTAACGTCAATAACGATCCCCAGCACAGAGAGCCGGGAGCGGTCTCACTCAAAAAACTACTGGGCCATGAGGTGAATCGTCGGCAACTGTTACTGCGCTTTCTCGACAATATTTCAGAAAGCATGGCAAATCCGGACTATGACAATGCTGTTGCCAACTGGAAACAATATACAATGACCATAGGAAGACAGGTACGCATTGTCACCACCCAAAACACACACTACGGCAAAGCTCTGGACGTGGACGAGACCGGAGCCCTGCTTCTGGAACAACCAGACCACACTGTAAAGAAAGTATATTACGGCGATTGTTTTCATAACTAGGGCCTGTTCATAAATGAGGATTTTTGTTCAAGTTTAGGTAAGCGTAGACTCCGAGGCATGCGATAAATTTTACCACAGACATATATTTGATATCGGAGTCTACGCTTACCTTCGAGGATAAAATTTTGAGCATAACGCAGAAATTGGGCAAAAAGACTATTTATGGACAGGCATTACTGACAGGAGATACCCATGCCTATTCCAATCGAACAAAAGAGCGAATTGAACGTATCCCACCAGCTGTTGATGATGGTGTACAGCGGTATGATGGCGGCGCTTATTTCTGTGGGCGCCTATATTGCCGTCCCGGTTGGTCCGGTTCCCATTATTCTGCAGAATATGTTTGTGATGCTTGCCGGTCTTCTTCTTGGCAGCCGCTGGGGGCTGGCCAGTGTGGGAGTATATCTGCTGGCAGGGATCTGCGGATTACCGGTTTTCTCCGGCGGCGGCGCAGGACTTGGCCACCTTCTCGGGCCCACCGGAGGCTACCTGGTCAGCTACCTGCCCGCAGTATTTCTGATTGGATTCATATCAGAGAAATCCGGACATATTCTCCTGCGGCTGCTCGCTCTGCTTCTCGGCAGCACCCTTGTCTATCTATTTGGAGTAGGCTGGTTACAAGTTGCCACGGGGATGACTGTTCAAAAGGCCATCGCCCTGGGAATGCTGCCATTTCTTGTTGGGGATGCGATAAAAATTGCGGCAGCATTGGCTGTTTCAAAAGCCCTTTTACCAATTATACAAGCAAAAGCGGCAAGGTAAGCTAATCCGTGACTGCAATAATTGAGATACAAGACCTCTGTCATTTTTTTACCGATGGTACCTGTGGCCTGGATCACATCAATCTGCGCATTGAACAGGGCAGTTTTGTAGTGATCGGGGGATGTAACGGATCAGGTAAAACCACTCTACTGCGACATTTCAACGGCCTTCTCCTGCCCACATCGGGTCAGGTGATAATTGACGGCATTCCTGTGGAAAGAGATTTACAGGCAATACGACAGAAGGTCGGCATGGTTTTCCAGGACAGCGACAACCAAATCGTGGGGGAGACGGTTCACGATGACGTGGCATTTGGTCCCGAGAACCTGGGACTTGAACGCCAGGAAATCGGCCGCCGTGTTGAAGAAGCCCTGCAAATAGTGTCCCTCTCAAAGCAACGGGATCTTCATCCGCACCTCCTCTCAGGAGGCCAGAAAAGAAGGTTGACCATTGCTTCCGTCCTGGCTATGCAACCACAGGTTCTGGTTTTTGACGAACCTTTTTCCAACCTTGATTACCCAAGCACCAAACAGGTTCTGCAACACATTGTTTCCCTACAGGACAAGGGGCATACCATAGTCCTGACCACCCATGAACTGGAAAAGGTCATCGCCCACTGTCAGCGGCTAATCATCATGCACCAGGGAAGAGTGGCCAGGGATGCCACCCCCGCATCACTCTTCAATGAGCTGGAACAATTCGGAATCCGCGAGCCCTGCTGCAGCCGGCATGGCATCCCCCAGGAATCATGGCTCAGCTGACCAGTTTTTCCTATAGGCATGGCGCCTCCCTTCTGCATCAGCTTGATACCCGGTTCAAGCTGTTGTTTATGGTACTTCTCAGCCTGGCCGCCATCGATACCTCTTTTCTCTGGCTTTCCTTTGTAACGCTAAGTGTCATCCTTCTGCTTAGAGATGCCGGGGTAAACCTGCGACAGACAGCAAAGGAATTGAGATTCTTCTCTTTCTTTCTCCTCTTCGTTTTAGCCTCCAGAAGTCTGACAACAGATGGCACCACACTCTTTTCCTGGTGGATTTTTGCACCTACCATGCAGGGCCTGGAAGAAGGAGTACGGTTTTGCTGGCGAATCCTGCTGGTAATCCTGCTGAGCCTTGGGTTCATAGTATCCAGCAGGACCGGCGAAATCAAGGCCTCCATTGAGTTCTACCTTGCCAAGGTGCCGTTTATTCCGGAAAAAAAGGTCTCCACCATGCTCAGCCTGCTTCTCAGATTTATTCCTCTTATTTTTACTCGAATACAGCAGACCATCGATGCCCAGAAGGCACGGTGCATTGAGGCACGTAAAAATCCCTATTACAGGTTGGTAAAACTCACCCTGCCGACAATGAGGCGAATTTTTCGTGACGGTGAACTGCTAGCCGTGGCCATGACATCCAGATGCTACAACGACAATCGAACGGGTTTAACGCTACAGTCATCAACGTTGGATTACATCGCCTGGCTGGTCGTGGGTACCGTAGTCATCTTACGCTGGTTCATCTGAATACAACCCGTAACTGATCACAGACACTCCACCTAGTCTACCGCTGGTCGCTTATCTCTTTGGATGATCAGTATTTCACGCATAGATAAGCTACAGCCAATATTATGCTTGACTACATAGCTGATAAGCATATTTAATACCTGCCAAATATAGAGCCCTATGGAAATTTCTTCCTAAAATGTTGGGAAAAAACCAAAATTATTCAAAAGATGGTCATATGGAGATCAGTGAATGTCGTTTGTTGATAAAATAGTGGACAGCAGAACCTCTGTCGATGGAATATATGTGGAAAACTTTGACGGATTGCGCGCTGTAGCTGCTTTAATGGTTATGTGTATGCATGCCAAAACCATTCCGACTTTAGCTGGTGGAGCACCTGGTGTCTGGATATTTTTTGCTCTGAGTGGGTATCTTTTGTATTCTGGTTTTATTAAATATTCTGAGTCAATTTCTGTGAAATATATCTTTTCGTATTTGACCCGCAGAATTTTCAGAATATTCCCTCTCTACATATTTTTTGCATATGTCTACGCTTTTCTCTTCAAGGGATGGACGTATGATCAGCAAAAATCCTTTTTTCTTGTTCAGTTCTTCTTTCTTAAAGACATGTTGCATCTCTGGACTGTCAGGACAGAGATGGTGCTGTATCTGCTTCTGCCTCTTATCATGTTACTCTTATTTTTTATTAAAAATAAGACGTTAAAATGGGTGATTCTTATTCTCCTGGCTTTGGCCAATATAATACTTTTTAAAAATTACCAGATATCCATACTGGGGACACGAAATCACCTTGCTATATTTCTGCTGGGTATGGCGGCAGTACATCTCAATGTGTACATTCCCCGACGTCTCGCCCCATGGTTTGCCTATGGGGCCCTTGCACTCATCCTGCTTCTCAGTACTTTTTCACCATGGACCGCACCCCTTCGAGAAATACTGGGAGTAGTGGAGAGGCCTTTGATGTATAAATATGTCTGGGTATTTTACCCTTTGTGCCTCCTCCTTCTTCTCTCGCTGAGTCGTTTCAAGAGCAGGTTTTGGTCCAACAGATGGCTGCGGCTCATTGGTGTCTGCGGTTACGGCTTTTACCTCTGGCACCCCATGGTAATTGAACTGGTCCGAGGATGGGGATTGGACAGTTTTTTTTGGTACCAGGTCGCCTGTTATTCGCTGAATACTATACTTTCCATAACCACCTATATTTTGATAGAAAAGCCAGGAATAGCTTTTGGCAGACTGCTTTCCCGCTGGGTACAAAGGGATAAATCAATATTGTTTGGCTTGCGGCCCTGGGCTGTCTGCCTCCTTGTAATAGTACTTTTCTGTTCGTATCGGCAGGATTTTCTTCTCGAGAAAAGAAACCACATTGAACTGACCATTTACTCACCAAGTGATACGGTAACAAAGTTTTTCTTTGCAGACGAGACAGGCTTCAGAGAAGAAAAATCAGCGGCGGTCCATATCAAGGGCGGAGCATGGCAGACTGTAAGAACTTCTTTCCCTGAATTTTCTTTTAATAAAATCAGATTCGACCCAGGTGGAGAAGCAGGCATATACCGAGTTAAAAATATCACAATGCACTATCCCAATAATGACAAAGAAGTCGTGTTCGATTTGAATGCATTTTCTGTCGGACAACAGATTGACATGCTTCATGTCGATAAAAACACATTAATCATTGAGACAAGCAAAAAGTCAGATGATCCAATACTATACTACGAGGGGCACATCCCTTCTAACCTCATGAATTCGCGTAATATTATCAGCTTTATATTTATCATGGGGTTTGCTGGAATATTCGCAGGGTGTATTGTAATGGATAAAATTTTCGCTTGGGATCTGGGCAGAAGAAGTGGTGAGTTAACTTGCAGCTAACAACGGAGATTGTACAATCTCCCAAAAGGCTGTCCGGCAATCCGGCAATAGGCATTTTAGAAAAATAAACGCAGCCACATAGTTAATATGACCAGTAGTATTTTTCTGAAGCAACAGCGAGCTGAGAAAAAAGGGCGTTCCCGGACAGCCTCCAGATAGAGAGTTCTCCCCTTACCAGATTACTCCTTGTGGTACTGCTTGAATTCCTCTGCCGGTTCTCTATCGGAATATATGTAGAGAGAATTCCCGATGGGATCTACTACTGAAAACCCTCTGTCTCCCCAAGGGTGATCTTCCAGCGGCATGGCAACCTGCAGGCCAGCTGTGGTTAACCTGTTGTGTTCCGTATCAACATCATCAACTTTAAAATTAAGAGTAATACCCGCCCCAGCATATGTCGGCATATTCTCCTGCGGTTGCATGAACTGAATGGTGGGGCCTTGTTCACCAATTCTCAAATTGACATACCAACCACAATCAAAAATAACTTTTGCTGCAAAATATTGACTATAAAACTCGCGACAGGCATCAACCTCATTTGTGCAAAAGCATGTAGACAGCTCATTCGTTTTCATTGCATCTCCTTGTACAATCATTTTTTGTTTCTTTTCAATGCAGGTCAGTTATCCCCGTGGCCATAAAAAGCTATTGTGCAAGAATTCATTGTTTATAGATCTCATCAGCCCTCAGGTACGTATTTTTACAATTCAAAACGTCTATCAGTTGAGACCAGGCAATAAAGCCTTTGAGTATCGCAGGTCTTTTGGGACTAATGAGAACCTTGCCAACCCCTTTTTCCATTAAAAATGATGGCGATGCAAAATATTTTGCTGATGCAAGAATAATTAAATGAACTTTTGGACAATCACGGTTAATTTCAGAAAATAATTCTTGAATATAATCTTCTTCCTTCTCAAATTCATAACATTGCTGTGACCCGAGTCCTTGTTGCGATTTTGCTTCTACAATTACAATATCTTTATCAGAAAAAAGACATAGGTCAAAGGTTCGCTTTTGCGGCAAGGCATCCTTTCCGTTTTGTATTCTTTCTTTATTAACCTCCTTTATTCTTCTATTATTTTGATACAATACATCTCTGTATAAACACACTTCATATCCAACCTCCCAACACAGAGATTCGTTCAAATGTATTTCATTGACAAACCCAGGTACTAGCGAAGTAACGCCATTCAAAAAACGTATAAATTTGGTTATTTTTTCAGTTTCATTCAGCTCATGAAACAGTTCAGAGCAAAAATACCTTTCTTCCCTGCTTATTGATTCCCATTTTTCGTTTCCCAAATATTGAATAGTCAAATTATACCCTTTAAACAGAAGGACAGGAGTAATCTAAGGACAAAAGCGTGGTGAGGCGAAAGGGTTAGCTTTGGACGGTCACGTGTAGCTGGTCACTGAATTAAAAATACTGGTTTTTCAACAAATTACATCCACGTTGACCTGTTGGTGTACACACACTTTTTTCATTTATTGTTGGACACGCTCGTTAATACTTCGTCTTTCTTTCGCTCTACATTTACCCTGCCGTATAGAATTTTGTCCAACACACCAGTAGAATGCATGCGAAAATCACCCAAATAACGGTTGCCAGCGATAATGTCCAGGCTAAATTATACTTCAAGCTCAAAGTATAAACTGCAATCAAATACGCCGCATAAGGGATGAGAGAATACAGGCCAAATAAAGCGGTGACTCTTAAATCACCCATTACTCTTTCAGTTCCCACGATATAGTGTGCAATGAGTGCAAACGTTGGAAATAATGGAACTAACCCCGACACAAAAAAGCTTCGACTTTTAGAAAGCAAAGCAATCAGTAACACGGCAATCGCACCTAGCAAGCATTTTAAAAACAAGGAAATCATCTAATTATCTTCCTTTTAATACTCAAAGCCCATTTTCTTATGAAAATGTACCATAGCTTAATCTATTATTGGCAGTGCTCTCGCATTAGTATTCTTTGCAATATAGCTTTGTTTTGTTGGCTTCATATGTAATCCCAGCAGAACTGCCGGCCATCACCATTCCTCATAATCCACTGTTATTACACACAAATCAAAAGAATCTCTGATATCTGGCAGCCGTTACTCCAATGAGAAACGACTTGTATATATCTGTACAGATGACATGTGTTTCAATGTCAGCATAGCAAGGTGAACACAAACTCAATCCGTCCACTTTTTATTTTACAAGATTTAGCTTCACCGCAACCTCTCCCCCTGATTTGTCAAAACCTCCTGAAGGCTCAACGTGTAAAAGTTTATGTGAATTGACCCATAGTTTGCCATCAAGGCTTGCCCAATATTTGTACAAATAGATATCTTCTTTGAGGCTTACCATGACTTCTGAAGAGGCTTCTTCAGTAAAGATATTCCCTGTCACAGCGAATTTTATGGGAAACTTGGTACTTGCTGGAATAAAGACGATATGATCCTCGGCAGCATTGCCAGGCTCACCGATTGTAACGACAGGCTTTGTTTCAATAAGAGAAGCTGACGGAGTATTCATTGATGCGCAGCCGGATAATACTAAAAACGAAAAGCTGAAACAAAGGAAGCTGATTAAACGCATGGTATCACCTTGTAAAAGAGTTCAGTGAGTGTTTGTCCATAAATAACCTTTTCGCTCGATAGCTTTGTTATTTTCAAAACTTGATCATCGGAGGTAAGCGACCAGCGGTGAGAGTTCGTGGAGTACCTGGGATCAGTTACCTGTGGGAAATATTGAGTATGCTTTACTCACAATCGAAAACCCTCATTTCTGGACAGACACGAGTTTCAGTTACAAAATGCCAGTTCAGGCCAGGTCTTTTACCTCGCGGGAGGCTATATCAACCCATTTTTTATGAAATTTTTTATATTGTTTTGGATACAATCTGGCATTCTTCAGAATTTCTTCGAATATAGATTTGGCTTTCTCGTTTTGGCCCTGTTTTTTCAACAATACGGCATATCGGCATTTTGCCTCTTCATCAGCAGCATCGATAAATGCTTCGTATGCGGCTAACGCCCCAACAATATTCCCTGTATTTTCAAGCAATTTTGCTTTTGCAAACTGCAGGTCCTTTGAAAGTTTATTACCTGAAACTTTGATTATTTCATTGAGATAGCCTGATGCTTTTTCATTCTGGTTCAGATAGAGGTGCGAGTAGAAAAGACCTTCGAGAATATATTGGTCGTTTTTATGGGCACCGACACGGCATTCTTCAAGCAGGGAAATTGATTCATGATATTGCTGGTTTTCGAAGTATGCCCCTGCTAAATTGATTTTATTTTGAATAGTATCTGCAATATCGAGATTTCTCTGCAGTTGTTTAATTCTTTTCCTGGGGCTGGCGTATCTCACTTTTTGTATTTTTGCACTTTGTTGTGCTTCTGGCAGGTATTCGACAAAAAAATAAACGATTGAACCTACAAGCGGAAAAAATATGATTAAAAATATCCAACCATACCTCCCTGTTCTGCCAGCGTGAACAGCAAAGTAGATTTGTATTATCAGCTCAAAAACTCCTAAAATATGCATTACATGCTCCTGTTCGTGCCTAACGGGTACGTGACCCCATGATTGCAACCTGTTCCCTATGTCTCAGATGTGGGCAGGTACCAATTTTTTATTAGCGCTTAACCAAATATCCGATAAAAAGCAAATTTTTATTACCATCCCATAGACAAAAGCCCTTTGGGTATGATGTAATAAACTATCGCATTATTTCATACATATCTGACTCAATATCAACGAGTTGAGCATAACCCGGCCCGGAATTCCCACTCGTATAGTATACTGCAGTGGATGCGAGGCACCAGAGATGCAGCCGCCTCAAACCAGTGGAACCGCAAGTGGTCACAGTTTTCGCGGTCATGACTGCCCGTACAGGCTGGCTAACCTGAGTCTACATTTACCAGCAAGTGTTCGTAAACAAAACAGATTCTCCAAAATCTGCTCGCCCCGCAGGTGACCTTTTTAAAGGAAGGACTGAACCAAATATGGCCCGATTCATAAAGAGTAATGAACCAAGCGCCGGGAAGGCGCCAGGATCGCTTGTATTTATCGGAAATCAGAAGCTTGACCAAAGTATCATAAAGATATCGGCATTTGACGCGCATGAACTGAATGAGTACACAATTGAGGACGTGGATGAATGTACCAGATACCTGACACCTGATTCCGTTACCTGGGTGTCGGTGTATGGGCTTCACGATACAGACAACATCAAACGCCTCGGTGAATTATTCTCCATTCACCCTCTTGTGCTCGAAGATATTCTCAACACCGGGCAACGGCCAAAATTCGAGGAATATGATGAGTATATCTTTCTGGTTTTGAAAATCCTCAGATTTGACACCGAATCAATGTTAGTTCAGGGCGACCAGCTGTCTATCGTACTGGGAGATAACTATCTTATCTCATTTCACGAACAACCGGTTGACATTTTTCAGCCGGTACGTGAGAGAATACGTAAACATCGAGGCAGAATCAGACAGGGTAAATCCGACTATCTGGCCTATGCCCTTTTAGATACAGTGGTTGATAATTACATTATCTGCATAGAGAAGATTGGCTGCAATGTTGAAGAGCTGGAGGAGGCGGTACTTGAAGATCCCTCACCCGACATTCTCAGCCAGATCACAAACTATAAAAGGGAAGTGAACTATCTACGAAAAACCATCAGGCCTGCCCGGGAACTGATAATCAGCCTGGCCCACTGCGACAATGAGATACTCAGGGAATCGACGACACCATACCTCAAAGATCTCAAGGATCTCATTTCTCATGCTGTCGAAGCAACTGATAATTACCGAGAAATGCTTTCTGATCAACTGGGCATCTACAACACGGCGATAGGAAACAGGCTCAATGAAATCATGAAGATCCTGACCATATTTGCCGCGATTTTTATTCCACTTACCTTTATAGCCGGGATATATGGTACCAATTTTGAAAATGTTCCGGAGTTGAAATACAAATACAGTTATTATTTCTTTTGGGGGATCATGGCCACAGTTGCCATATTGATGATACGTTTTTTCAAGAAAAAAGGATGGATGTAACGTAACTACTCATAGATCAAGCGACTAAACTTGGAGACTTTCCTGCATTTGTAACTACTTACAGGGTACCTGAGTTTTTCGCAGGCAAGCTGATTGCGGAAAAATCAAGTACGCTGTGAGCAGTTAGGGTCGCGGAAAATAATACATATCCAAAAATTGCGTAGGATATCGGTTTGGTAACGTCGTCGCGTCAATGGTTCCATACTGGCCGTATTGAGCCATTGACGCGACGACGTTACCGAGTTGAGAGACAAGCAAGATTGGATAATGTATTTTTTCCGTGACCCTTACTTCTCATTAACTTCTGATTGAGGTTTCCATATGCGTATCCTTCTACTTGAAGACTCCGGCCCCATCCTGCACCTCATTCGTGCCCGTCTGCTCAATGCAGGATTTGAAGTCGAAACTGCAACCAATGGTCACCAGGGCTTTCAAATGGCCACCTCCAATGCATATGATGCCATTGTCAGTGATCTGCAGATGCCCCACTGGGATGGCTTTAAATTCATCGATGCCATTCAGGTCATCTGCCCGCAATTACCCATAATCCTGGTTACCGCGACCCATGAAGACGAAGCAACCTTTTCCCGTTTGAAAAGCTACCCCAATGTACAGGCCATACTTCGCAAACCTGTTGATTTTAATTTATTGTTCAACCATTTACAGACAATAAGCCCGCAAACTCATACCAGCGTGAATAAAATGGCGCGGATCGTGTGCACCATAGGCCCAAGTTGTGATACCACTGCGCCTCTGGGCAAAATGATACTTGCTGGCATGGATGTGGCTCGTTTGAATTTCTCCCATGGCAGCCATGAACAACACCATAAAGCTCTCTGTGCTATCAGGCAGGCAGAAAAAATATGGGATAAGCCCATCGCCGTTCTACAGGATCTCAGCGGACCGAAAATTCGGACAGGTGACATGCGGAATGGGGCGATCATTCTGACAAAGGGTGAACAGGTGATTATCCAGGCAGAACCTCTTATAGGCAATGGGGAGAGGATCTCCACCGTTGTTCCATCCATCCTCAAAGATTTGCGTAAAGGAGACCCTGTTCTACTGGATGACGGTCTTCTTGAATTGCGTGTCCTGAAATCGGGGGCAGAAGAAGTCGTGTGCGAAATTTTGGTAGGCGGTGTGCTCAAATCAAACAAAGGCATCAATCTGCCTTCCACACATCTCAGCCTGACAAGTATTACTGAAAAAGACTGGCAGGATCTGGATTGGGCACTGGAACACTCCATTGATTATGTAGCCCTTTCTTTTGTGCGCAGTGCCAGTGATATCCACAAAGTGCAGGATTATATCCGGGATGCAGGGAAGAAGCCTTTAAAGGTCGTTGCTAAGATAGAAAAACCGGAAGCTGTGCAAAATATCCACGAAATCATCCAGGCCAGCGATGCGATAATGATTGCCAGAGGCGATATGGGAGTGGAACTGCCGGCTGCGAAAGTACCCCGCATTCAGGAACGAATCATCCGTCTGTGCAGAGAACAAAATACCCCGGTGATCATTGCCACCCAGATGCTGGATTCCATGACCACCAACTCCAGGCCCTCCCGTGCTGAAGTTACTGACGTCAGCATGGCTATCAAGCAAGGTACGGATGCCGTCATGCTCAGCCAGGAAACTGCAACAGGCATAGACCCGGTCAATGTGGTACGGACCATGTCGTCCATCATCTGCGAAGAAGAACGGTATACGGAAACCTCGACCATACAGCTTAACGAACTGCAGCAGGACAGCTCTGTCAATCCGGCACTGTCTGCCATTGCCGGTCTTATGAATATCTCTGTGGCCCTTTTACTTGATCCTGATGGAATTCTTTACCCTTCCCTCTCTAAATGGAACAGACGGGTTCCCACACTACTGGTTACCAAATCTCTGCGCATCGCACGCCTTTCATGTCTCTACAACAATATTTTCCCGCTCATCATACGAGAAGAGCTGGACCGTGTGGACATGGTACATGCCTCTCTAAGCAAAGCCAAGGAATGGGGCTATATCAGGGTGGGCGATCAGGTTGCCTTTGTGGAAGGATTCCGGGTCACCAGAACGGGGTTTCATCAGATAGGTGCAGTGCAGGTGGTAACAGTACAATAATCGTAATCACTCACAGGGGAAACGAATAAACTTGAAACTCCCCTGTATTTGTAACTGGTTACAAATAATCGGACGATTTATTCTCCCAGATAGGCTTTGACAATGCTCTCATCCTTACGGAGTTGCTCTGCTTCCCCTTTCACCACAATGGAGCCTGTTTCCAGTACATACCCGTAATTGGCGAATTTGAGCGCAGCCTTGGCGTTCTGTTCCACCAGGAGAATGGTTACCCCCTCGGCATTGAGCCGTTTGATAATTTTCATGATGGACTGCACCATGGTGGGAGCAAGTCCCATGGATGGTTCATCCAGAAGCAGCACCTTGGTATCCGCCATCAGAGCACGTCCCATGGCAAGCATCTGTTGCTCTCCACCCGACAGCAGAGCTGCATCCCTCTGTCTGCGTTCATACAGTACAGGGAACATCTCAAAGACATGATCCATGCGTCTCCGACGTTCTGTGTCATCATTCAAGGTAAAGGATCCCAATTCCAGGTTCTCCTTTATGGTCATGCCTTTGAATACACGCCGACCTTCAGGGACATGAATGAGCCCCATGGCAACGATATCGTGGGGCGGCATTCTGGTTATATCCTGCCCCATAAAAGTGATGCTTCCCCTGGCTGCCCTGTTGAGGCCGGAAATGGTGCGCAGTGTCGTACTCTTGCCAGCGCCGTTGGCACCAAGCAAGGTTACGATTTCCCCAGCCTGAACGGAAAAGGAAATGCCTCGCAGGGCATGAATTTTTCCATAATAGGTTTCTACATCTTGTATTTCCAGAATGGTTTCGCTCATTCCTCTTCCTCATCCTCACGACCGAGGTATGCCTCTATTACCCTGGGATCGTTCTGAATATCTTCTGCTTGTCCCTCGGCTATCTTCTGTCCGTAGTCAATGACCGTTATCTTTTCCGAAATCTGCATGACCAATCCCATGTCATGCTCAATGAGGAGAATGGTGATCCCCAATTCATCGCGAATACGACGGATCAAGCGTATCAGCTCTTTCTTTTCAGTATGATTGAGACCAGCTGCAGGCTCATCAAGTAACAGGAGCCGGGGTTTGGTGGCAAGGGCTCTGGCCCATTCCACCCGCCGCTGATCACCGTAGGGCAGGTTTGAAGCAATCCAGTCTGTCTTATCCTGAATACCTACAAATTCAAGACATTGTTCGCAGAATTCTCGAATTTCCCTTTCTTCCTTTCTCTGTCCAGGGGTATGTAAAATGGCTGAAAGGGCACCGGCTGAGCTGCGGCAATGCATGCCGCTCATCACATTTTCCAGCACAGTCATGGACTTGAACAGTCGCAGATTCTGAAAGGTTCTGGCCATGCCCCTGCGGGTAATGCGATGGGGTTTGAGCCGCATGATGGAACGATCGTTAAAAACTATCTTTCCGCTATCCGGCCGATAAAAACCGGTCAGACAGTTGAAAATAGAGGTTTTCCCCGCACCATTGGGGCCGATAAGGCTGGCAATGCTCCCTTGAGCAACAGAAAAACTAAGTCCCTGAATAACATGCAGCCCGGAAAAACTCAGCACAAGGTCTTTAACCTGAAGTAATGAAGTATTCGTACTCATGACAATACGGCTCAGCTCCGTTTTGCAGGCCAGATTCCTTCAGGCCGATAAAGAATAATGACCAGCATGACTACGGCAAAGACCAGCATGCGCATGGAGCCGATCTCGCGAAAGACCTCTGGAAAAAGAACAAGGGCAAAAGCGCCGATAATAACACCGGGAATTTTTCCCATCCCGCCTAAAACAACCCCAACCAGGATGAGCACAGACTGCTGAAACATAAAGGTTTCCGGTGAGATTGCCGTCATCTTGGCAGCAAAAAAACACCCAGCGACGCCTCCGAACACAGCGCCGATCACATAGGCATAGAGTTTTGCCCCGACACGGTTAATTCCCATGGCCTCAGCAGCGTCTTCATCTTCCCGTACATACTGCCAGGCCCGTCCGAGACGCGAATGCTGCAGCCTGTAACTGCAGAAGCAGGCCAGCACGGCAAGAGCCAGAAAAACATAATAGAAATGAATGGCCTGGTTGAGATGCAGTCCAAACAGATGCGGGCGTTCAATGCCAATCAGTCCACCTGCACCACCGGTTATCTCCAGGTTACGGGCACAGATGCGAACAATTTCTCCAAAACCAAGGGTGACGATGGCCAGATAATCACTGCGAAGTCGAAGGGTCGGACCACCGATGATGATACCGGCAGCCATGGAACAAACCACAGCCACTGGAATGGTCAACCAGAAATTCACCCCGAACTGGGAGGTCAGAATACCAGTGGTGTATGCTCCCACAGCGAAAAAGGCGGCATAGCCCAGATCAAGTAGACCTGCATAGCCGACCACAATGTTAAGTCCGAGACACAGGACCACATAAAACCAGGCATTGGACAGCACTTCGAGCATGTAATTATTAGCCGCAAGGGGCAACACCATGGCCACGACAGCCAAAACGGCAAGAACGATGATGCGATTTCGCTGCGGCGCCAGCCAGCGGGCCACGCTCTGTACAATGGGTTTTGATCCCCTGGGGGATTGAGTTTGCTCAGCCATGGCGTCTACATCCTCTCTATTTCTGTTTTTCCCAGTAACCCTGTTGGCTTAAAAACCAGCAACAGGATGAGGATACCGAAGGAAAAAACATCCTTCCACTCTGAACCGACAAAGGGTATCTGGGTTCCGAACGCCTCCAGCAGGCCCAGGGCAAGTCCACCCAGCATGGCTCCACGGATGGAACCGATACCACCAATAACAGCGGCAGTAAAAGCCTTCAGCCCAATGACGAATCCCATGAAAAAATGGATGGACCCATAATAGACGCCGGCCATCACACCAGCAGCACCTGCCAGCGCCGAACCAATGAAAAAGGTCAGGGCAATAACGCGGTTGACATTGATCCCCATTAATCGACAGGCATCCTGGTCAATGGCTATGGCCCGCATGGCCTTGCCATACATGGTGCGATTAATGAAGAAAAACAGGGTCAGCATCAGCAGGGCGGCAGAGACCACCAGTACTATCTGGGTATAGGTGATGAAGACATTTCCCATCTCCAGGCCTTCAAAGCCAAGATCTGTATTAAAGGCTTCATAATCGCCGTCAGTGAGCGCCATCACCCCATTGGATAACACCATGGACACGGCCAGGGCTGTAATGAGAATGGAGAGCCTGGGTGCTGACAGCATGGGACGATAGGCAACTCGCTGAATAAGTACACCCAGCAGCCCGATAGTCAGCATACTGAGGACCATGGAACAAAGAATACCTGTCCAGCTTTCCCCAAGAAGCCCGCTTACCAGAGAAAGGAAAAGAAAGCCCACAAAAGCGCCGCACATGTAGAGGTCTCCATGTGCAAAATTGAGCAGCTTGATGATACCGTACACCATGGTATATCCCAAAGCCACAAGCGCGTAAAAAGAGCCAAGTATCAAGCCATTGGCTAACTGTTGAAAAAAAATGTCAAGAGAGGACATTGGATGTAATCACTGCAGGGGAGAGAGAACACTCGCCCGGCCCCATATGGAGGCCGGGCAGATTCTCAGTTCAAAGGATAGGCAGCTTAAGCAATGTCTGTCCGAAAATGAGCATCCTGAAGCAAGGCACAGCCTGAATAAACTTTTCAACATAGCCCAGCATCGCTCCAAAAAAACATTTTCGGATGGTCACTACTCAGCCAACACCCACTTACCACCTTTGGCAATCAGAACAACAAAGTTACTATGCCCCAGGGTGTTCTGTTCAGTAAAAGAAACCGGTCCGGAAATACCTTTAAAATCCTTGGTTTCAGACAACGCTTTGATCACAGCAGCTTTTTCTGTGCTTCCTGCCCGCGTAATGGCATCAGCCATAAGCATCATGGAATCATAGGCCAGGGTTGAGTAGGCATCCGGAGCCTGGTTGTATTTGTTCTTGTAGGCATCGGTAAAAGCTTTGGCAGTTGGCAGGTAATCAACGCTGGGATTGGAAAAACAATACACGCCTTCAGTAGCCTTACCACCTATCTCAAGCAGTTTTGGAGAATTGGAGCCATCCCCCACAGCAATCAGGCCGCGATAGCCGGAACGACGAAGCTGTTTGATAACCAGGCCGCCATCGGCATAGTATGCAGTCCAGAAGATGGCATCAGGTGCCTTGGATTTAATGCGGGTCACCAGGGAAGAATGATCCTGCTCCCCTTTATTGACCACCTCGTAGGCAACAACTTCCTTGCCATCGCCTGCCCATTTTTCACGGGTTAACTTGGCCAGGTCTTCAGAATATCCGTCGCCCTGATGGATGACGGCCAGTCTTTTTGCACCCTTGGCAGCAAATAATTCAACAGCAGTGTTTACCTGGTCATAGCCTGTGGAGTTGACCAGAAAGGCATTGCCCTGGTTGGCGTCGATGAGTTTGGTTGAATTGGCTGCGGCAATTGCAAAGGGCAGTCCCGCGTCACCATAAATTTTCAGGGTGGGTAAAGTTGCACCGGAGCAATATCCGCCGACAATGGCGGTCACATCGGAGGAAACCAGTTTACTGGCTGCTGCAGTTGCCTGCTGGGGATCACAGGCATCGTCACCGGTCATGGTGGTAACCTGCATACCAAGAACGCCGCCTGCCTGATTAATCTCATCAACTGCAAGGAGGATGGCATTTTCCATATCTTTACCAGCGGTAGCTTCAGACCCGGTGGTTGGTACCATGATACCAATCTTCAAATCAGCGGCCCATGCGGATTGCCCCAAAAAGAGTAATCCGGCCAAGGCACTGCCCAACGCAGCAGTCAATATCCTTTTTTTCACAGCGACCTCCTTATTGACGATATTGTTTGTTGGTAACTACTCCCAGTGTACCTGAATTTTCTACGATCAGCCTGGATTACGTATGTCACAACATACTATTGCCAGCCTGCCGGCATCCATCCCAGATATCCTGCAACCAGTTACAAATACAGGGGGATTGTCAAACGCAACTGCCTCCGCCAAGAGCATTACGTTTGTTATTACAACGCAGACATACATTCTGTTAACAGGGGCACAGCCCCCGGTATTGCTGAGATAACAGCACATGAGACACTAACTTCCACTATTTCGTCAAGGAAAATCAGGCGTTGAAAAATATTGCCAGGAAAAAGCCGAAAGCCACAACCCTTGCATGAAAAGTTGCTCAAATATCTTCTTAAACAAAAATAGGGAGTTAGCGTTCAGCAACTGTTTCCGCACAAAAACAGAACAAGTTTGTAAGACTTTCCATTGACACTAATGGTCTAACCATTATAATGTTATAAAAAATCATATCTGTCAAAACAACAATGAACACTCTGTTTCACAAAGCAAAACAAAACCGGGTATATGAGGATGTGGTCAACCAGATCCAGACGGCCATACTTAATGGCGACATAGAGCCTGGAAGCAGGCTGCCAGCCGAGAGAACCCTATGCGAAATGTTTCAAACAAGCCGGGGAACCCTGCGCGAAGCCCTGCGTATCCTTGAACAGAAAAGCCTTATTGAAATCAGGCTGGGGGCCAGTGGTGGAGCATACGTCAAAAATGCCAACAGTGAACTCATGGCAGAAAATCTTGCCATGCTGATCCAGTCTGACTCAGTATCCCTGGAACATCTGGCAGAGTTCAGGGAAACCCTTGAAAGTACTGTCAGCAGACTGGCTGCGGAACGAGCATCGGCAGTGGATTGTGAAGAACTGCAGATTTTGCTGGATCAGGCAAAGCATTACAGGGATAAAGGTATATCTTCATGGAATGACTTTGTCAGGGTGGATGAACAAATACACATGACCATTGCCCGCATCTCAGGGAACCCTCTCTATAATTTCATCCTCCGTTCCATTCATGACAACATCCACCGGTATTATGATCGTTTTCTGGAAGTCAGCAATATTGAACTTGAAGAAAATTACCAGGATCTGGTCAACATCACTGCTGCCATAGCAGACCACGACAAAAACCGGGCTGAACGACTTGCCAGAGAACACGTAAGACGTTTTTCAGCATATATGGAGACAAAGAAAAGAGATCATATTTCCATGCTATAAACCGCTCAACACCGGCAGCTTTATGGCAGGATATGTACGCACCCATAACTTTCACAGGAGCACATGGCATGGCTGGACAAGATTACGAACTGTACACCCAGGCGATAGAGCTTGCCGAAAGATGGCAGAACAAGGCAAATGAACTGCTCACCAAAGATGAAAAAAAACTCCAGAAGCAGCTCAAGCGTCTTCTGACTCACCCTCAGGATAAAGTCCTGTTCAGCAAGCTCATTGACCAGAGTTTTCGCTCCCATATACCCAGGCGGGTTGCTGACCAGATTACTGACCTGCTCTCTAAAGAGGGTGTTCCATCCTTTCTCTCCCCCGTGGAAAAGGCCTTTATCAGAATCTTCCAACAGGCTGGCAGACAGCTTGCCTCTGTTGCCGTTCCAACAATGATCAGCCAGATGCGCCAGGGATCAAGCCGGGCCATCATTCCGGGAGAATCAGATAAGCTCAAGGCCCATCTGGAAAAACGAAAACAGGAAAAAGTGCGAATGAACATCAATCACCTTGGAGAAGCTGTCCTGGGTGAGGATGAGGCGGAGAAACGGCTGGAAACCTATGTGAAGGATATGCGCGATCCTGCCATCGAGTGCATTTCCATCAAGATATCTACCATCTACTCTCAGATCAGTTCCCTGGCAATGCCAGACACCATACAGGAACTGAAGAAACGGTTAACCTCCATATACACCGAAGCACAACACAATTGTTTTACCCGTGCAGACGGCTCCCGGGTTCCCAAATTTGTCAACCTGGACATGGAAGAATACCGTGACCTGGAGATAACCTACCATGCCTTTGTGGAAACACTGGATCAACCGGAGCTGCTGCAATACTCGGGCGGTATTGTCCTTCAGGCCTACCTGCCGGACAGTTTTGCCATGCAGCAGAAATTAACACAATGGGCACGGGCACGCCTGACAAAGGGCGGAGCTCCGGTGCAATTGCGTATTGTCAAAGGCGCCAACATGGAAATGGAAAAACTGGAATCAGCCCTGTTCAACTGGCCGCTGGCACCCTATGACAACAAACTGGAGGTGGATGCCAACTACAAACGCATGGTCACCTTCGGTATGAAAGAGGAAAATATCAAGGCTGTGCGCCTCGGTATTGCCTCACACAACCTCTTTGAGTTGGCCTACGCCTACACCCTGGCCAGAGCCAATGGGGTTACCGATTATTTTCACTTTGAAATGCTTGAAGGCATGGCTGACCATGTGCGCCGTGCCCTGCAGGAAATCTCAGGGGAGGTACTGCTCTATGCGCCGGTGGCATCCAGGGATGAGTTTATTAATGCCATCGCCTACCTGATACGGCGATTGGATGAAAACACAGCTCCAGAAAATTTCCTCCGCTATTCACCGGACCTGCATGTGGGATCCAATGAGTGGGATTACCTGAAACAGCAGTTCCTTGACTCCTGTCTATACCAGGCCCGGGCACAAGATCATCCCAACAGAATACAGGATAGAGAGAACGAAACATTCATACCAGAAGAGGTCTCCGCGTATCACACAGGCCGCTTTGTCAATGAACCTGATACTGACTGGTCCCTGCCTGCCAACAGGAACTGGGCTGAAAATATACGCGCCACATGGTGTAAACAGCAGAAAGATGAGCCTTTCAAGATTCCCCTTGTCATTGGCGGAAAGCAAATCTTCACAGACAGGGATACCAGAGATGTAATTGATCCAAACAGGGTCCAGGAAAAGATCTTGGTTGCCAGTCATGCCCAGGCCAATGCACAAGATGCCGAAACAGCCATACAGGTTGCGCGCCAGGACCCAGACGGTTGGCGGCAGATGAGCTATGGTGAACGCCACAGGATACTGGCCGGCGTGGCCATGGAGATTCGCCATGCCCGTGGTGACCTCATTGGTGCGGCAGCCGCTGACACAGGCAAAGTTTTCAGCGAAGCGGATGTGGAAGTCTCAGAGGCCATTGACTTTGCGGAATATTATCCATTCACAGCTTCAAAATTTGCTGATCTGGAGCACATGGAAGCAAAGGGAAAAGGTGTGGGCCTGGTAATTTCTCCCTGGAATTTTCCCATAGCTATTCCCTGTGGCGGCATTGTCACTGCTCTTGCAGCCGGAAATACGGTAATCTTTAAACCTGCTTCCGATGCTGTCATGACTGCCTGGATGCTCTGTCAGTGCTTCTGGAGGGCCGGTGTGTCAAAAAATGTACTTCAATTTATTCCCTGTTCCGGAGCCAAGGTAGGTCCTCTGTTGACCGGTTCCCCGGATATTGATTGTATCATTCTGACAGGAGGAACAGATACAGGGCTGCAGATTCTCAAGCAGACACCCGGTGTTTATCTGGCTGCAGAGACAGGTGGAAAAAATGCGACCATTGTCACAGACATGGCTGATCGCGACCAGGCCATCAAGAACGTCATCCATTCTGCATTCAGCAACTGTGGCCAGAAATGCAGCGCCACCAGCCTGCTCATTCTTGAAAAAACCATTTATGACGATCCCCATTTCAGGCAGCAGCTCGTTGACGCGAGCCGCAGCATGAAAGTTGGTTCAGCCTGGGATTTTGGCAGCAAACTCGGTCCGCTAATCAAAGCCCCGGCCAATGATCTGAAACAGGCCCTGACAACATTGGAGCCTGGTGAAGAGTGGGCTCTTGAACCCCGAATGGTTGATGACAATCCCGCCATATGGGCTCCGTGCATCAAATATGGAGTACAGCCGGGCAGCTACACCCATATGACCGAATTCTTCGGCCCTTTACTGGGTGTTATGCGAGCGGAAAACCTGGAACACGCCATCCAGCTGGTAAATCAGACCGGCTATGGCCTTACAAGCGGCATCGAAACGCTGGATGAACGCGAACAGGAAGTATGGAAAGAGCATATTTTTGCAGGCAACCTGTATATTAACCGGGGCACCACCGGGGCCATCGTCCTGCGTCAGCCCTTTGGCGGTATGGGCAAGTCGGCCCTGGGGCCGGGCATCAAGGCCGGCAGCCCGGACTACGTTGCGCAGTTCATGGACTTCACTGAAACCGGATACCCGGCCACCGGAGCCCTTAAAAAGGATTCCAGACTGATACAACTCGCCCAGGAATGGAAAAAACTACTCCAGTGGAACAAACTCCAGGAGCACAAGGAAGATATTCACAAACTCATCAGTACCATTTACAGCTATACCTCCAATATGGACAATTTCTTTGGCCTGGAGCAGGATTTCTTCCACCTTCGCGGCCAGGATAACATCCTGCGCTATCTACCAATCACACCAATGGTAATACGCGCACACCACTCGGACAGCCTGTTTGAAATTTTGGCAAGGCTGGCAGCGGCCGCCATTGCCGGATGTGTCGCAGAATTAAGTATTCCAGAGGAGTTGGACACACAAGCCAACAGCTTCCTGGGCACCATCCATGGAAAGCAGTTCCTGGCGGATACGCTTGTTGTCAGGGAGAGTGATGCAACCCTTGCAGCCCGTCTACATACCGTCGGCCGAGTACGATACGCTGCAACAGATCGTGTTCCGGAGACGATTTTCGCCCAGGCAGCAAAAACCGGCTTGTATATTTCCCGTACCCCGGTATATATGGAAGGTCGCCTTGAACTGCTCCAGTATTTTCAGCAGCAGGCCATCTGCAACAACTACCACCGCTACGGTAATCTGGGTAACCGCTCATTTGACTGAGTAATACTATCACAACATGTTGCAGGTGGCTGCAGGGCAAAAAGTGTCTACCTCTACCCCCACTGACACAGTGGGGGTGTAAGCTTTTTCGTATAACTGCAGCCCTCTACACCATGCGCAATCAAACCAAAGCCTACCTGCTCACCATCTGCACCGTCACCTTCTGGGGAACAGCTGCTTCAGCCTTTAAAATCGCCCTGAAGTATGTTCCCCCATATACCCTGCTGTTTTACTCCTGCCTCTTTTCAACCATTGCCCTGCTCTGCATCCTTACCCTGCAAAACAAGCTGGGCGAGCTTGCAACAGTTCCTGCCAGGGTATGGCAAAGAATGGCCCTGCTGGGATTTTTAAATCCCTTTCTCTATTATGTGGTCCTATTCAAAGCCTACGCAATTCTGCCCGGTCAGATCGCCATGTCGCTCAACTACGGATGGCCATTTGCCCTGACCCTGCTCTCGGTTCCCATACTGCGTCAAACTCTATCAAGACAACAATTCATTGCCGTTCTGATCAGTTTTCTTGGTGCCATCATCATTGCCACCAAAGGTCAATTCACCAGTTTTGGTGATGTTGATAGGTTTGGTGTTCTCCTGGCAGCCTGTTCCACCTTTATCTGGGCATCCTTCTGGCTGTTCAATGCCAAAGACGGTCTGGATCCTGTTTTGAAACTTTTTATCGGTTTCTGTTTTGGTTTACTGTATACAACCTTGTGCAGTCCGCTGTTTGAACCGCTGCACCTTGTAACCGGCAAGGCTTTACTGCCGCTTATATATATAGGCCTTTTTGAAATGGGTATAACCTTTGTTCTCTGGCTTACCGCCTTGCAGCTGACAACCAGTGCGGCCAAGATAGGGAACATGATCTACATTTCACCCTTTCTGTCACTGGTTTTTCTGCATTTCATCATTGGAGAACAGATCCACCCAGCTACCTTTATCGGCTTGTCCATGATTGTTGCATCCATTATTTTTCAGGAATTACGGAGAAAAAAAACGTCACCATAAATGGCTCGTCTGTCACTGACAGGATAAGAAATACAACCTGTAAAAATCTTCTGACAATCACACAATGCACACCAAAAAAAGAATTGCCATTCTCCTCTTTGACGATGTCGAAGTACTCGATTTTACAGGGCCATTTGAGGTGTTCTCTGTCACAAACGAGCTTGCCGACTATACCTTGATGGATATTTACACAGTGGCAGCCAGGAAGGGTTCCATCACAGCGAAAAACGGATTAACCGTAATCCCTGACTATGAAATCAGCCAGGCTCCCGAGCCTGACCTGCTTATCATTCCCGGAGGCGACGGAACCAGACCAATCCTGCAACAGGACCGCATCATTACATGGATCATAACCACCTCCCGTAAAGCAGAGAAAATCCTTTCTGTCTGCACAGGTTCTCTTGTCCTGGCTCAATGCGGGCTGCTCAACGGCTTGCAGGCCACAACACATCACCAGGCATTCAATGAACTGCAAAGATTGGCTCCGGAGACTGAAATCGTTACAGAGTCTCGCTTTGTAGATAACGGTAAAATACTCACTTCAGGTGGAATCAGCGCAGGTATAGACATGAGCCTGTACACTATCGAACACTTTTACGGAAAAGAAACAGCTGCCAGGACAGCTGCCTACATGGAATATCCATATACATCATCTTCATGATTCAACACAGCCCAACCAGCTTGCGATATCTTACGTAATAGTTCACCGACTTCTCCCTAAAAGAAAAATCAGTCGCCATTGTTACAATTCATTTCAACAAGCTCTTAACGGTTTGAGTGTGGATAACTTTGTTAACTGAAGTTTCCTGAAAATTGTGCAGCAAGATTAAAAGCTGGGTAAGAAGAATGAGAAGATATCCCAAATGAGAATGACTATTAAAAAACGGTTCATTTTCTGTGCCTATCTTGAGTCGGAAATATAAATATATTACGCAATATCAACAGGATAAGAGGTGAAAGGTGAGCGCCACTATGGTATAGTTCAATTAGTACTAAGTAACTGAAAATATACCAAAAGGAGCAACTCACCATGTTCATATTAAAGGATTTACTTTCTCCTCTGCAAGCACAATTTTCAAACACCAAGCAGGGGCAAAAGAGAAAGGTTTGGTTTGCATATACATTGCTGGCGGTAGTGATACCATTCACCTCCTCAATCACCTCCAATTTGCTACGTGCATTG
>NZ_AUCV01000041.1 GCF_000429945.1 Desulfogranum japonicum DSM 18378
AGGTATTGTGAGTAACTGGGCAAGCATACGTCAGATTCTTTCTACCCAGTGCAGAATGACAATTTCAATGAAGTGTAAGAACGGTAGTACAGTGCACGTGAGAAAAAGTAGCCGCCCGGATGCATCCCAACAGGAAATTTTGTCAGCTCTTGGAGTGCAAAATCTACCAGGTAAGCAGGTGAAGACAACAATATGAATAAAAAGTAACTGCTCACAGAATAAGAAAAAAAGTAGTGCCATAACGGCACATGCTGAACCGGTAAATATCTGTATTTACGATAAATTGTGATCCAGCGTCACGAACTTGGGCTAAGATCAACCCTCAACTTATACGTTTCAACACTCATTTTGGGAGGTAAACGACCAGAGCAAACACTAATTACACACGCAATACTAGACGGTTAGCAAAGTTGCACACCTTTATTTTTGCCCAAGCGGCTTCCCCATCCGAGTTTGGACCTGCAGATTTCGTAATAGGAATAATCCTCCAAATGCAATAGTCTAAATTTACGTGATATTTTTTTAATTTCCAATTCATCTCCCTGCAGCATTTCCAGGCAGGACTGGGAATCGTAGCTCACCTGAAGGACCATTTCGTTATCATTTCCTGCACGTATACAGATTCTGGAATCTCCATCAATTACCAGTGGACGGCTAGTCAGGGTATGTGGAAACATTGGCACCAAAACCATTGCATTCAGTCCGGGATGAATAAGAGGTCCGCCGGCAGAAAGTGCATAGGCGGTTGAGCCTGTAGGGGTAGAAACGATGAGGCCATCTGATCGTTGGTTATAAACAAACTCACCGTCTATACTCAGCTCAAACTCCATCATGTGTAAAGACAAACCTGAACGTAAGACAATATCGTTTATGGCAACGGCATGTTGCAACCACTTTCCTTTCCTTTTTATTCTTCCTTTCAAGAGGCAACGTTGTTCTTCAATGCATTTTCCAGCCAAGATATTCAACAATACTGATTTTGTTTTTTCCGGTGCCACGTCTGTCAGGAAACCAAGGCGACCGCTGTTGACACCCAAAAGGGGAATGTCAAATTGTAACATGTCTCTCGCGACGCCTAGGAGCGTTCCGTCTCCACCTATAACAATGACCAAATCTGCGAATTCACCTATTACCCTGCGTGGTGCAAATGTCGCACATTTATTGGTGCAATAATTGCGAAAAGTATCTTCAATCATAAAGGCAATATGGGCCTCTTCTAAACAAGTTGCTACCCTGTTAAGAATAGGGAACACGCCTTTTCGTTCTACACAACCAAGGATACCTATATGAGAAAAAGCCAGCATACATTCACCGTATAATATTTCCAGGGCACATTATTGATCTATCTGAAATTATTTAAAAAAGTAGGGTCGCGGAAAATAATAAATATCCGAAAATTGCGTAGGATATCGGTTTGGTAACGTCGTCGCGTCAATGGTTTCATACTGGCCGTATTAAACCATTGACGCGACGACGTTACCGAGTTGAGAGACAAGCAAGATTGGATAATGTATTTTTTCCGTGACCCTTAGTCACGCTCATCGGTTAATATGCGAAGGAATAGGATAGCAATGTCCTCCCATATCAACCGATAAATAAAAAAGCTGCTTTGGCAAGTCTTGAGTGTAAGGCGAAACGTCACAGGTAACTCATCACAGGATCTGTATCTTCTGGGTTTCATTCACCTCTGAACTGTAACTGATCACAGGCGCTTCATATTTGGACAAGTGATTTTTTGCAGGTAAGAGCAGACTCCTTAGCCTATCTATGCGTGAAATCGCGATCGTTCAAAGAGATAAGCGACCTACGGGGACGTCGTGGAGTGTCTGTGATCAGTTACAAGCACAGGAATCTCTGTTTCACCTACATGCCCATGGTTTCACCTATCAGGAATTTATGAATGGCATTGGCCGCAATCTTTGCCTGCCCCATAGCACTGATAACCGTAGCCGCTCCTGAAACAATATCTCCGGCGGCAAAGACCCCAGGTTTGGATGTCAGCATGGTGGTTTCATCCGTCAAGATAGTTCCCCATTTGCTCGTTTGAATATCAGGGGTTGTCTGTGGAATCAGTGGGTTTGGCTTGTTACCAATTGCTATAATTACCGTATCAGCAGGTATGGTGAACTCACTTCCCTGAACTGGAACCGGCCGTCTCCTTCCAGATGTATCCGGTTCCCCGAGCTCCATGCGAAGGCATTCAACCCCGGTAACCTGATGACGCTCATTGGTCACAATGCGGATGGGATTGGTAAGGAGATGAAAGACAATTCCTTCCTCGGAGGCGTGATGTATTTCTTCATCACGGGCAGGCATTTCCTCACGACTTCTACGATAAATAATGGTGGAGTCAGCTCCCAGGCGAAGCGCTGTTCTTGCTGCATCCATGGCAACATTACCTCCACCCACTGTCACTGCCCGGTGCGGTATTACGGGGGATGTTGCAAAGCGTGGAAATTCAACGGCACGCATAAGATTTGCCCGCGTAAGGAATTCATTGGCGGAAAAAACACCTATTGCGTTTTCTCCTTCAATGCCGAGAAAAGAGGGAAGCCCTGCCCCTGTTCCAATAAATACTGCATCGAATCCCTGTTTCATCAGTTGATCGACAGTTTCACTCTTACCTATTACATAATCGGTATGAATGCTCACCCCCTGATTCTTCAACATATTGATTTCATATTGAACTATTTCTTTCGGAAGACGAAATTGGGGTATACCGTACATCAGTACACCACCTGCCAAATGCAATGCCTCATACATTACTACTTCATGGCCACGGTTACTCAGTTCTCCGGCCACAGTGATTCCTGCCGGACCTGCACCAACAACTGCAATCCGTTTACCTGTATGGGAACACGAGGGCTGCTTCTGTATATTATTGTGTTTTCGCGCATAATCGGCAGCAAAACGTTCCAGCCTGCCAATGGCCACAGGTTCCCCTTTCTTCCCAAGAATACAACGCGATTCGCATTGAATTTCCTGTGGACATACTCGCCCGCAAACTGCAGGAAGTGCAGTGTATTTTTTCAGCGTATTCTGGGCATCAAGAAATTTTCCTGCTGCAATTTCTCTGATAAATTCCGGAATCTGTATGTTCACCGGACAGCCTTCAACACAACCTGGTTTTTTACATTGAATACAACGTGAAGCCTCGAGTATGGCAACCTCCTCGCTATATCCTTTGGGAACCTCTTCGAAATTGGCCCGCCGCCTTCGAGGATCCTGCTCCGGCATAGGTTGCCGTGGAATTTTAATTCTTTGTTTTCCTGTACGCTTTTTTTCAAGTATGGGTTTCGTTTTGCTTTGCATAGTTATTTCCTCTCAATCTCCCATTTTAAGGGTAGATGTGGGCAAGCATGAAGTGAGATGTATTCCCTGGGGCAATGCTTGAATTTCTTGGGGCGCATAAGCGTTCCTGCGTAAGGTTAGTTCCTCCCAGTCAACCTTGTGCCCGTCAAAAAAAGGACCATCAACACAGGCGAACTGTGTTTGGTTGGCTATGGAAACCCTACACGCCCCACACATACCTGTGCCATCAACCATAATGGGATTTAAAGCCACTAGAGTAGGAATATCAAAGGTCTTGGTCAAATCAGAAACCTGCTGCATCATAAATGTACAGCCGATGATAATACATTGATTAATGTGCTCTTTTTCCGTCACACTGGAAACACCTTCCTGGATGCCACCGTGCATCCCCCCACTGCCGTCTTTTGTGGCAATGAGTAATTCATCACAGACCTCGGCCAGTTCCTGTTGCCAATAGAGCAGGTGGGATGATGCTGCCTCAATCATACATATTACCCTGTTTCCCGCCTCATGAAGGATTCTGGCCAGGGGAAAGATGGCTCCAATGCCATAACATCCTCCGCCAAGAAAGATGGTTCCTTTTTCCTGAATGGATAATGGTAGCCCAAGAGGACCGCTGACATGTGCAAGTTGGTCTCCTGCAGTCAGCGAAGTTAACTCTCTGCTGGAACGCCCTACTTCTTCAATGATCAACGAAATGGTTCCGGCATTGGCATCCCAATCCGCTAAGGTAAAAGGAGAACGTTCTGATGTTTCTTTGGCCATGAGAATTACAAATTGACCTGGGAGAGCAAAACGTGCCACCTGAGGTGCTTCAATGATTAACAAGTGCATGTTGGGGGCGATTTCTTTTTTCTCCAGAAGCGCAAAGCCGTTGCAGATTTCATCTTCTGCTTCATCTACAAGTGTTGTTGGAAGTTCAAAGGCTTTAAGCCCTGGAACAAAATCTGCGACAAGGTGACCTCTGAAGCGTATAGGGATATCTCTGCAGTTATTACGTGGCTCTCTCTCGAATTTTTCCGGAGCAGGGTCATCTTGAATCAGAGAGGTAATGGTTTCCGCACGGTCAAAATCAAACCCGTTCAACCCCAGGACTTTAGCTATAAGACAAATAATCATCCATTCTGGCCGTGCTCCTCCCGGCAATATGCTTGACTTGGAAAGAGTGCGAATTTTTCCCGACGAAGTTTTGAATGTACCGTCAACTTCACTGAGTATAGCAGATGGAAGGACTATGGTCGCCAATTGAGAGGCCATCGATTCAAGACAGTCGATGACCAGTGAAAATTCGACATTTTTAAGGATTTGCGGGCTTACCAGTGGTCCATTGGTAATGAGAGCTTGAACCTTGCCCTGCTGCACTGAATCGGACAATTCTTTGATTTTAGGTGTCTCACAGTCAGCTTCAAAAGGTAAAACAATCAAATGCCCCTGCAGGGCTGTTGCAAGCCGGTCGTATATAAAACGCTCTTCCCTAGTGGTGGTAGCGCTGATAACAACAACCACCGTGCCCCGTCTCGCTATCAAGCCTTTGCCAACAGACTGCAGCGCATCATCCCAACTCATGGGGATTTGATCACCGTCCTCCCTTACTAAAGGTCTAGTCAGACGTTTCGTGGAGTTGACGATCTGTGCCGCACCAAAACGTCCCAGGGCGCACAGGCGATCCTCTGCTTCGAAGCCGGGCATGGTATAGGCTAGAAGTTTTCCTCCTTTATTTTCAGCCTTAACAGAACATCCATTCGGGCAGAGTATGCAGGCAGAAACACTTTCATGTTCTGGTTTTCCTTGCCATCGGGCATACCTGTCCATAAGTGTCCCTGTTGGGCAAATGTCGATACAAGCCCCACAGAAGTTACACCCCGATTCAAGGTGGCTTTTATCAAAAGCTGTACTTATTTTTGACCATTTCCCGCGATTGATGATGCTGATAGCGGGTTCTCCATGGATCTTTTCACATATACGCCAACACCGACCACAGAGGACACAGAGATTGTAATCTCGGTCCATAAAGGGATCATCTCTCTCCAGTTTATAGGCAGAATACATGACAGGGAGTTTCAATTCCTGCCTTTCGGAGGTCAGCACCATTTCCCGCAGGTCGCATTCTTCCCTGTTTGCACAGAAGCCACAGCGGGTTGATCTGCCAGCTTTTGTTGCTTGTGGTCGATGTGTTTCACAGGGCTCGCGATGGGGACAGGCAAAACAACTGTTCGGATGCCCTGAAAACAGCAATTCCAAAGTGCAGTTTCGCAGGTCCGTTAAACGTTTGGTGCGAGTGGACACCTGCATCCCCTGAGTGGCCGGGGTCGTACAGGATGTGGGAAAACCTCGAACCCCTTCTATTTCGACAACGCACATTCTGCATGCCCCGTAGGGAGAAAGATCTTTGTGGTCGCAGATAGTCGGGATGGAAATACCTGCTTCACGGGCAGCCTGAAAAACTGTTGCCCCTTGTTCAACCTCAACTTCCTGCCCGTCTATGCTCAATTTGATAGTACTCATGTAATCTCCTTGATAAATTGCTGGTAACGTCACTTATATGACCAGTACCGCCTCAAATTTGCATGCCTGCCGACAGGAACCACATCGGATACACATCTGTTTATCAATATAGTGCGACTCTTTTCTGGCTCCGTGTATAGCATTCACCGGACATGCGAGCACGCAGGCTCCACAACCCGTGCATTGATCCACATCAATGGTGAAGTCGATCAAGTCCCTGCAAACTCCCGCAGGACATTTTTTATCCGTAATGTGCGCCAGATATTCCTCTTCATAGTATTTGAGCGTCGTTAATACCGGATTGGCTGCTGTCTGCCCTAAGCCACAAAGCGATCCATTACGCATGGTAGCTCCAATTTGGCGTAATTTCTCGAGATCGCTAGGCTCGCCACGCCCTTCTGTAATATCGGTAAGAATTTTCAGCAGATGTTGCGTTCCCATACGACAGGGGGCACATTTTCCGCATGACTCGTTTTCTGTGAATGTAAGAAAGTAGCGTGCCATATCGACCATGCATGACTCTTCATCAATAACAATCATGCCTCCGGACCCCATAATCGAACCCACTTCAGCCAGGTGTTCATAATCCACGGGGGATTCGATAAACGAATCTGGGATACAACCTCCTGAAGGCCCTCCAGTCTGTACGGCCTTGAGTTTCTTTCCTTCAGGAACACCACCGCCAATTTCTTCAATGATAGTGCGCAACGACGTACCGAGAGGAACTTCTATCAATCCGGTTCGGTTGATTTTCCCGGCAAGGGCAAATGTCTTTGTTCCACGGCTTTTTTCCGTACCGTATCCCGCATACCATGCTGCTCCTCTTTCCATAATCGCAGATACTGCCGCTAACGTTTCCACGTTATTTATGTTTGTGGGCTTTCCAAAAAGTCCTGAGACGGCTGGAAATGGAGGTTTAGGTTTTGGCATTGCCCGTTTGCCTTCGATGGATTGCATGAGGGATGTTTCTTCACCACAGACAAAGGCACCCGCGCCCTTCTTGATATGTATTTCAAAAGAGAAACCGGAACCCATGATGTTTTGCCCCAATAGACCGTGTTCGTGCATCTGGGCGATGGCACCTGTTAATCGATTGACGGCTAGAGGATATTCAGCCCTGCAATATACATAGCCGGTGTTTGCACCAATGGCATACCCTGCAATCACCAACCCTTCAAGCACGGCATGGGGATCGCCTTCCAGTACGGAACGGTCCATAAAAGCGCCGGGATCCCCCTCATCAGCATTGCATATGACATATTTTTTTTCGTCTGCTACATTGCGAGCAAAAGCCCATTTAATTCCTGTCGGAAATCCTGCTCCTCCTCTGCCACGAAGCCCGGATTCTTTGATTTCTTCAATGACCTGATCTTGTGTAAGGGTTACCGCTCGGGCCAAACCGTTATACCCTCCGCGGGCTATATAATGATTGACGTTGGTCGGGTCTATTATTCCGCAGTTACGCAAAACAATACGCACCTGCGGCTTGCTGAAGGGCAATTCTGAAAACTCAGGTAATTCCCCGTTAAATTCAGACGTTACAACTGCCAGGGCCAATGGTTTATGTATTTGGTTATTTATCAGATGGGATTCAACCAGATGGGAAACGTCTTTTGGGGTTACGCCCTGATACAATACTCTTTGTCCGTCTGTACCTCTCAGTTCGACAAGTACCTCGGCGTAACATAGGCCCATACAGCCGACTTCGTATAAATCTGTTTGATTTAGTAGATTATTCGTTATCAATTCTTTTTTAAACGCCCGCAATACCTCCTGGGATCCTGCAGCCCTGCCGCAGGTAGCGGAGCCTACCAAAACACGGCGCCGATCATATTGTTCAAATTGTCGCCATTCCTCTTTTGCCGTTTGTTGAATCGATGCAAAACTCATTCTTTTCCCTCGATGAGTTTACGAGTTGCAGTGCCGGTCATTCGACCAAACACTTTATCGTCAACAACCATTACCGGTGCCAGAGCACACGATCCGAAACATGCTACCCGTTCCACGCTGAACGACCCGTCTTCACTTGTCTGGCCGGGTTGTACACCTGTACTTTTTTCCACCGCTTCCAGAATACGGTCACTCCCGCGGACATGACAGGCTGTACCGTCACATACCCGGATATGATGTCTACCCGGCGGAATGAAACGAATTTGCGAATAGAAGGTCGCGACTCCATACACATCATTTTCCGAAAGATGCAGATGGTCGGCCACTGCTTTAACTGTTTCTGGAGAAAGACAATGAAAACTTTCTTGCATTTTCTGTAACAGGGGAATGAGATTTTCCCTTTCCCTGTCATAAGCAGCAAGCAGGGATGGGAGTAGAGACATTGGGAGGATCTCAGACATATGGTACTCCTTTGGATTGTATGAGTAATATATATGTATTCATGCTTAAGTCGTGTAATGGAACCCTCGTAGAACCTATAAAGCTCTTTTGCCTGGGATGACGCAGACTCTAGGAGTCTGCGTCAGAAGCAGAGAGGACATCAAGCAAGAGGGGTCTGGGAGAGTGTCCGATGCAATACTAATGTGCAACGAACAAACAGGTTGTCAGTACAGACCGAATTTATCTTCACTCAAGCTCATGAAGATATTTTTCATCTGGGTATAATGGTCTAGTATGACTTTGTGGGTTTCACGACCGATGCCGGATTTTTTGTATCCGCCGAAAGGTGCATGCGCAGGAAGAAGATTATAACTGTTTATCCACATCCTTCCAGTTTCAACGCCATTGGCGACTCGAAATGCGCGGTTGATGTCCTTCGTCCAAACAGCACCGCCAAGACCAAATTCGCTGTCATTTGCCATGTCGATGACTTCCTGTTCGTCTTTGAATTTTATAGCTACTGCAACAGGGCCAAAAATCTCTTCCTGGGCCACGCGCATCTTGTTATTGACATCAACTAAAAGGGTGGGTTGCATAAAATACCCTTTTTCAAGTCCGTTCGAGGAGATACGTTCACCACCGCAGGCCACCTTGGCGCCCTCTCCCTCACCGATCTTCACATAAGAAAGAACTTGTTCTATTTGTGTCTTGTCGACCAGTGCACCCATTACCGTGTCTTCCTGCCAAGGCATTCCAACTTTGACTTCATTAAAGGCTTTGCATGTTGCAGTGATAAATTTATCGTAGATATCCTCGTGAACAAACACGCGTGACCCCGCACAGCAGACCTGTCCCTGATTGAACAAAATGCCCATTTGTACGCCCTCGATGGCTTTTTCCCATGGAGCATCTGGGAAAAAGATATTTGCTGATTTACCACCGAGTTCCAGAGTGGCTGGTATAAGTTTTCCTGCGGCAGCATCTGCAATTTGATACCCAATATCGGTGGAACCTGTGAAAGCGAGTTTGCTGAAACCGTTATGTTCAAGCATGAATTGACCTGACTGTGAACCACGGCCGGTAACTACATTAACCACACCTGGAGGCAGAACCTGATTGAGTAGTTTCGCAAGCTCAAGCAGGCTTAAAGATGTCGTACTGGAAGGCTTGATGACCGTGCAGCAACCTGCCGCGAGAACAGGCGCTATTTTCCATGCCGCCATGGTAAAAGGAAAGTTCCAGGGAATGATTTGACCTACTACTCCGATAGGTTCGCGGAGAATTATGCTTAATGTCTGGTCATCTAGCATTACAGCTTTCCCTTCTTCGGTTCGTATTGCCGAGGCAAAGTAACGAAAATGATCTGAACTCAAAGGGATATCGACATTTTTCGTTTCCCGGATAGGTTTACCGTTATCCAGGGATTCGATCATAGCTAATCTGTCAAGATTGGCATCGATAAGATCGGCAATTTTCAACAGCATGGCTGAACGTTCTTGAGGGCTGACTTTTTTCCAGGAGTCAAACGCTTTCCAGGCAGCTTTAACTGCAAAATCAACGTCTTGTTCGGTAGCATCCGGGAATTCGGCTAAAACTTCACCGTTTCCGGGACAATAGGCCTTGCAGGTATTTCCATTTCCAGCGTCTATCCATTCACCACCTATCAGCATTTTATAACTGGAATCCATAGGTCTTGGCATGTTCATTGTCTTTTCCTCAATTTGGTTTACGTGAAACTACTTGGGTCTATTAAAAAAACAAACGGATTAGCCTCCGATTACCGTCTATTAACAAAGTACATGCCATTGCCTTCAAATAACTCAACGCATGAAAATACAAACAATATTTCAAGCAGTTATAGAGTGTTGTTTTTTCTTCTTGCCTTGGACGACGTTATATTTATATAAATATAACGATTGGACTGTTTCAGGAGTGTCCGGAACTGTCCCAACTCTTAGAGCATACCTGTAACATGTGTAGGACATTACCGGCCATAAGGTTGCGGGATGAAATTTTTTACTGTTGAGCGGAGACGTCTATATGACAGAACAAACAGAAAGGCATTCCCAATGTACTTATTCTGCGTGGGAAACATTTTTGATGAACGGAGAGATCGAAGGCCTCAATGTCAGAAAAGAAATACTTGAATCCTGGAAGCGATGTAGAGAACTTAAGGTCGATCCCTATTGTGGCAGGAGTACCAAAATGCTTGCTACCAGTAAATTTGAAGCACTGCGGGAGAAAAGGAAAATACTGATTGATGTGGCACGACCATTTATGGATAAATTGTACCAGTTTGTCTCCTGTTCGGGCTTTGTCGTTCTCTTAAGTAATGAAGAAGGATATCTTTTGGCCACCATTGGCGCTAATCAGATCCTTCGCAAGGACTATGACCTGAACCTCAGGCCGGGAGCTTTGTGGATGGAAAGAGAAGTGGGGACGAACAGTATCGGTACTGTATTAATATTGAAAAGACCGTTCCAGATTTCAGGTACTGAGCACTATTGTTGTAAACATCACTCTCTTACCTGTTCCGGTGCCCCGATCCGAGATGATCGCGGAAAAATAATTGGTATTCTCGAAATGTCAGGCCCTGTGCAAAGAACACATTTACATACGTTGGGTATGGTGGTGGCAGCGGTTGAAGCCATTGAACAGCAACTGCGGGTGGGGCAAAAAAACAGGAAACTCAGTCTGCTTAACAACAGTCTTAATAATATCTTCATGACGGTTTCAGACGGTGTTATTGTGGTTGATATTAAAGGACAAATACAACAGATTAATCCGGTTGCAGAAAAAATGTTTACCGCCAAAGTTCAGTCCCTTAAAAATAACAATATAGCTCTCTATCTTGATTGTTGGGAAAAGATCTACCAAAAAATGGTAAACGAAAAGGAGTGTAGCAATATCGATGCACTTGTATCTACAAACAATGGGGTAATGGCGTGTGTCGTCACCGCAAAACCGATTTATGATAACAACGATGATCTGACCGGAGGAGTTCTTTTTCTTAATCCTCTTCATACCATTAAAAAACTGGTTAACCAATATAGTGGTTCACATGCGACTTTTACCTTTGAAAATATTATTGGAAAGGGAGACGTTATTCAAAAGGCCGTTAAAATGAGCCGCCTGGTAGCCAGAAATGAAAGTAATGTTTTATTGTGTGGAGAAAGTGGGACAGGAAAAGAGATGTTTGCCCAAGCTATTCACAATAAAAGTCTTCGCCGTAATGGTCCGTTTATAGCAATTAATTGTGGAGCTATACCAAGAGAACTTATAGGGAGTGAATTGTTTGGCTATGTTGAAGGAGCTTTTACCGGAGCACGGAAGAAAGGGCGTCCTGGAAAATTTGAACTGGCCTCGGGCGGGACTATTTTTCTTGATGAAATCGGTGACATGCCGCTTGAACAGCAAGTAGCATTACTCAGAGTACTGCAGGAAAAAAGTATCACCCGCATAGGGAGCGACAAGGTCGTAGTTGTGGATGCCAGAATAATCTGTGCGACTAATAAAGATCTCAAATTAGAGGTCAGCAAAGGAAATTTTCGTCAAGATTTATACTATAGGCTTAACGTGATCTCCATCGTTTTACCTCCGTTGAGGATGCATAGGGAGGATATACCGTTAATGTTGGATGTGTTTTTGGCTAAGACATGTAGGGAAATCGGTAGTAAAACGACTGGGGTATCCCCATTGGTTGTAGAGCACCTCCTACAGTACGATTGGCCTGGAAATGTCAGGGAGTTTCAAAATGTTGTGGAACGAATGGTTAATATATCTGCGGGAGAGAAGATCGGGCTGGACCATTTACCAGAAGAAATATTCGACCAACGATTCCCTTCTATTGAACAGGACCATGGGCAGCAGGTTCCTGATATTTTGAGTGAAAGAAAAAAAATCAAAGAGTTGCTGGCAGTGAAAGAACGGGATGAAATTCTTCGAAGAATACATGAAAATCAAGGCAATATCAGCAAAGTGGCAAGAGACATGGGGATTTCAAGAAGTTCTGTCTATCGTAAAATTAAGAAGGTTATCGAGTAAGGATACTGTGTGAGTGAGGAACGAACCACGATCTTATCCGTGGTTGGACAAACTCCTCTCCTTAAGGCCATATATATTATTCAGGTATGTTTAGATTGCGCTGCCAGGGCAAAATGAGGTGGGCAGGTGATAGTGGACACTTTCTTTAGACAGCCTCTTTGCGTTGTATATATTTTTCAGAAGCAGCAAGGTAACTGATCACAGGCACTCCACGAAGTTTCCCTCTAGGCGCCACCTCTTTGAACGATCGCAATTTCAAACATATATAGACTAACTTATTCTGCGCTTACCTGCATAAAGTCTCGTTTGTCCAAAGATGCCCCCTGTGGTCAGTTGCAAATACATTGGAATTTCCCCCCTAGATTAAGAGCTGCTTCACAGTAGAGTAGCCAAGATCGGTGACGAGCTTTACGGCCTCTCCATTACATTCTTTGTGGAGTTACGTCTTCTGCGTTTGCTCACAGGTTACCTCCTCAAGAATTCATATTTCACTCTTAAGAAAGTGTACATCATTGTCCAACCACATGGGGGTCACGGAAATAATAAATTATCCAATCTTGCTTGTCTCTCAACCAGGTAACGTCGTCGCTTCAATGGCTCAATACGGCCGGTATGGAACCATTGACGTGACGACGTTACCAAACCGATATCCTACGCAATTTTTGGATATTTATTCTTTTCTGCGCCCCTTAAACCGAGTAATTCTTACAGATCGCATACTTCTTTGACCCAATCTTCAAATAGAGAACGTTCTTTGGTTTTCATCTGTTCCCGTGAGAAAGGTGAAAAAATCACAACAATTTCTGGAGCTTTTTCTTTCTCTTGCCAACGAATGACTTCCAGTTCATGCTTCCACCGACCTTCTGGCCAGTTATGTTCGGAAGAATAGGTATAATCCAGCAGCAGATCTTCTACTTCAGCGCCGGATATCCGAAAACAAAAGAAATCAGCAGGCTTTCCGTTTATTACTAATTGCTTCTTCTGGTCAAGTGGGATCATCTCCAGACTATAGCTTTGAGTAGACTCTGTACGTTGGGACTGGCTGAGTGAGGTCGCATTGAGGCTTCTCATTTCCCGGCCATCGGCGCTAATCGCACCGGTTATTTCGGCCTTGGTCCAATAACTGGCATTGCTCAGTTCTCCAGGGTCATTAACAATACGCTTATTACCATCAAAGGTGCCATTCATATGGAGCATAAGAAATTTTGTTCCATTCCATTTCAGCGGCACATCTTCAAGCAGAATACGAGGGGCGATTTCTTTTTTTATCGTTTTCTCATTGGAAAAACCAAGCGGACCTTTTTCCAGTTTAACGATTGGCAGGCGCAGGAAAACCCAAGCCCTGGTGGTTGCGGCCAGTGCCTGGTTTTCAAGAGGGGTTACAGTTGCAGCAATTTCTTCTATTGCCTTATTGGTTCCCTTGCTCATCAAATGCTTGGAGACCGAGTTCAGGTCGGTTGCCACCTTTGAGGCATCGTATCCACTCAAGGCCTTGATTGCCCGTCCGGCATAGGCTGGGTTGGTGGCATAGGATTGAAATGCCTGGTTCAGGGCACTGAAATAGCCCGATACAGATTTTGTATTGTTTACCGCAGGAATAAGCTGCGTCTTCAACACTGTAGCGGCCTGGCTCATGGACAAAAGAGAACGTGATTTGTAAGAATTTACCTGAGGTTGAGGAGCTGAAGATGTCGCTGGATCAGCGGAGAGCCCTACTTTTTTCAGCAGCCAACCATAGCCGAACCGATGTTGATAGCCAGAGGATTCCTTTTTACCCATAGTGCCTGTTCCAGCCGTTGTCTTGAATATGCTTTGGTTGCTGCGTGGTACCGCACCGACATTAACGGCCTGGTTAACCTGGTTCATGAAACGGGGATCCTGGGCGGAAAGTGATTGCATTACCGCTTCGTTGGTTATCTTTGTTGTGACAAGTTCCTGGCGCAGCGCGTTTGCTTCGGAATGATTGCCGGAAGCCTCTGCCATCCTGATTTTCTGCATTCGCTCGGCATTAAGCATGCCCGATGCTTTTGAACCTTCCTGCATGGCACCAGCCATATAGTGACGGGACTGGCGCAGAAAAGAATTGCCTTCTTTTTGTTTCGTTGCTTCCGGGTTGCCAAAGGTAAATATACCAGCTTCCTCAGGTGTTTTGTGCCGCCGCACTGCCCTTGCTTTTTCCTGAAAAACTGGATCATTAAAAAGAGGGCTATTTTTTGAAGCACCGTTGTCACTGGCAATGGAGAATGATTTATCAACACTTTTTCCGATAATGTGATAATCGGGCTTGCTAGTATTGCCGCCAATACCTGCTTCTGTTGCTTTTTTCAAATTATCAATAACAGCGCCAGCCGGATCTTTGATCCCGTATTTCCCCTCTGTGGTGTAATGTAGCCCACCTTTTGTAGAAAATTTGTCGCTACCCCGTTCAGCTCCATAGCTGGCGGCCGCTGACTGTGAAGAACTGCCGATAATATCCGCTTTCGATGCGGGTTTCCAGATAACGGTATCTGCTTTGGGTATAACCCAGCGGTCAGGATATTCATGTACCTTATAGCCACGATTTTTCAAGGCATTGATGAATTGTTTTCCCGAGCCCAGATCACTGAAGGTACGGTCAATATCACTCATGATGCTTTCAGGTTTGCCGCCTGATTTGATGACAGCCTTTTTGATGCCCAGTTCGTTAATAATATCGTCTTGTTCCTGCCAGCGCTGCTCATATCCCTTATTGTGTTTGCTGCGGATGTCAGCCATTTCGCCTTCCCACTGCTCTTTTACACGCTGATATTCAGGATGTTTGGTATTAACGGTACCATCCGCATTTCTCGCTGTATCAGGGATACGGGCTTCATGTTGTCTGGTGCAATTTTCAAGTGCATTTTTGAGGTCTTCACGCTTGGCAATGACGCCGTATTCTCCTGCCAGCTCGCCCTGCTTTTTATTGTATTTTTTTCGAAGAGATGGGTAATCACGATGGTTCGTGTTGATGGAACCGTCTGGATTGCGCGGCACTTCCGCCAGATAGGCTTCGTTAAGCTTGTTTTTCTTATAACGAAAGGCATCAGTGTTATCGGTAAAAGCATCAAAATGTGGCTCTCCTTTGGGCTTGCCGACTTTTGTCCCGGGAATATCAGCGCCCTTGGTTCTTCCCTGCATGCGCTGACCAACTTTTTCAAAGAGCTTATTCATTACATAGGTGTAAGCAGCATTTTCCAGTCCACCCTGCCAGCCGCGATAGCGTATTTTACCGGTTTGCTGGTCTTTTTCCAGGGAGTAATAGCCATCATAAAAGGCCCAGACCACGTCTACCGGATTAAGTGCAGCCCTGATGCCGTTCTCAAAGGCTTTTACCGTGCCGCCTTCAATGTAGCCAGTACCAACACCGTGGGTCATGGCCACATAGGCCCCTCCAGGCACAAACAGCGCTCCAAACATAAGCGAGACGTTGCAGGCAGTCTGAACTTTCTCGGCATACCACAGGCGCTCTTCTGCAGTGACCAGCTTTTGCCGAGCCGCCTGTTGCTCTTTTACTGTTTCCAGGTAGGCGGCATCGCGCAGGTCTGCAAGCCGTTTGACACGCTCTTCAAGGGGAAGATCAGATTGGTAGACCGCGTCAATATCATTGAACATTTTTTGGGTTGCCCCATACGAGCCCTTCTCACGGTTAGCAGCCAGACGTGGAAGGCGTTTAAGCATCCTGGATTCCTTTGAAAAGAGATCCACTTCCTCCTCAATCTTTGCAATGAAGCGCTGTTGCTCCCTTTCTTCCCAGATAGTTCTATGTCGAACGATTTTGCCGGTTCGCAGAGAGGCAATGAGATCCTGCTCAATTTGTAGGTTGGTCATCTGCATCACCAGTTCATCGTCAAGACTCGCACGGATAGCTGGATCAGTTGCCAGGGTAAGCTCCTTTTTAATCCGCTCCATGTTGTGCTTGATGATATCGATAACCGACTGATGCTGCAAAACTGCAGATTTAATTTCCTCAGGCGTCATGACTGGCGGATCGTCACCTTCCTCTCCTTCTTCGTTCTCTGGCTCCTTTGACTGACGGCCAACGCTCTGTAACTCCTGCCTGTCCAAATCAGCATCAGACGGATCAATGGGCCTGGCTTCGCAACCGGAACTCCAGGTATAGATGTAATCCCTTTTGCCTAACCAGGCGGCATGTGCCGGAAGAAACGGAAGCTGGTTAGAGGTATTAACGCCAGCAAAAAGCTTGAGTGCAACCCGCATCTGTCTCTCCTCGGTATTTGGTTCAGCCAGGACTTCACCTTCAACCGCAAAACTGTAATTATCCTCGTTGGGATAGGCGATATTATGAAGCCTGGAAAAGCCTGGCTTGATGGAACCAGCCGGCTTGAGTTGACGGGGAACAGTCAAAGAGCAGGTGAACGGGAACTCGTCAATCGAAGTGCGGATTGACTTACCCTGTATGACGATAGTATCGCCAGGATGCATTACTGCCTTGGGATGCTCCCAATGCATTTTATAGTTGTATTCTCCGTATGTTAGGGCAATCCTGTCCGGTGGCCGCTCATAGATCAGAGAGGTGGCAGCCGGAATAAACACTCCATGTTCGACGATACCATCGACTTTATTAAGGCTGTTTTCGTTTGCTACAATGAACCCTTCTTCAGCTGTACGTTTTTTGAAGTTGTCAGCAAATTCAACATGAGATAAAACCCAGCAGCCTTCGTTTCGAGTGGCATTCAGGGCATCCATTGCCTTCTGGTGACGTTTACGGGCATTGCACTGAGCTTTCAGGGGATTCGGTGGATCACCCAGTTCCCTTATGCCGGTAATACAGTGCAGGGCATCTGTTTTCAAATTCTGAAGCCGCTTTGTGATGATATAGCCGCTGTCAAGCAGGGAGCGGGTACTGAGTTCATCCTGATAGATGGCCGATGCTGCAGCCATCTGCAAGGTCTCCCGTACCCCTTCAAGATCAGACTCGATCTGTCCGAGCATGGTAAAATAACGGTCTAAAAGCAGATTAAGCCGGGTGAAATACATATGGGCTTCTGTTGAGGGTTGCTCCTGAAATGGCGCCCATAACCGTTGAAAGCTCTGTGTTTTTTCTCCTTTGTCAGGAATGCCGCAGATAAGGCGCATGGCTTCAATCGTGTGCAGCAGTGTTTCCTGGTAGTCCTTGATAGACTCTGCTGTCGGCTCAGTAGGAATCTGTTTTATCGGATCACTCTCTGGTAACTGCTCCCCAATCACCCCCGTATAATGAGACGTTGTCCATAGGACAACCGGTAGAGTCCATTGCTGAGGATTGCAAGGGTCGTTGGCCGGAAAACCTGGGAAGGCCTTAACCATTGGAGCAGCATTGAGCTTTGGCAGGGTTCCGCCAAGTGCGGCGATCTCATCCAACATACCACTTTGGATCGCATACTCGGATATGATGTCAAATTTACCGGCCACAGCACTGTCTGGCTGCCAGATTGAAGCTGTTTTAGTTTGTGTAGTTTGGGAAACATCTTCAAGTGAGCTCTGTGTTGATGATCTAGCGGGTTCATGATCCTGAGCCATCATTGGATTCCCTGAAAATGTAATGTCCTGCCGCGGTTCAAGCACCAATTGTGGCATTGCTTTTGCCTGGGGTAGAGCCATTTCCAGTTGTCTTGCTCTGCTGGCATAATAGATTTGCAAGTCACGTTGATGCAAATTTTCTGTCACCAGGAGCATGTTATAGATGGCACGAGTGCATTGCGCATCGTGTTCAAGCACCTCTTTCAAATCTGCAACAGCAGGACTCCACTTCTTTAATTGTATCCTGGTGGCAGCTCTATTCAGCAGGGCACTCAAATCATTCTGGCCGGTCTTGACAGCGTGATCAAAAGCCAGTTCTGCCTGTTGAAATTCTTTTTGCTGGTACCAGATAATCCCCATGTTGAACCAGGCATTATGGAGCGAGGCATCTTTGGTGGTTGCCCTTTGGTAATAGGCAAGAGCGTCTGCCGGATTTGTCTTCTGCACTTTCAGAGCATGACTGAAGGCACGGGCAGCATCCACGGGTATTGAATCCGCATCCCCTGGAGTGCTAAAGCAAAAAAGTGTTGATATCAGTACCACCAGGATCAAAGGAATACCCTTTAGCAAACCAGCCATGGCAAAATCTCTCTGTATACAACTACTTTTTATAAACGAAATGCTTCAAAATTATATAGTCTGTCACTGCTATGCATGACTCTCCACGCTGGCGGCAATAACGATCGCGTAAAGATACTGTACCTTCGCAACAGTACACTATCATTTACAACTACCCAACCTTGACAATACTTCAATCTGGTTGAAACACAGTTACAATACATTAATGCCTGTCGCTATACATAGACCGAAGTTCATTGAACGTATCCCTGCGCAGGATAAGATTTGGTATACTGACGCCGACGGATAAGGCCATGAGTATAAAGACTGCGTTTAAGCCGCTGCTTATTGTTTGCATGGCGGTTGCACTGAAATCAGCTGCACCCGTTCCATGCAATTCGAGAATTCCCAGCATCATGCTGTAGATATACTTTCCTGGCACCATAGGGATAACCGATGGAATAGACAGTATCGGCGCAGGAACATGTTTGTCATATGATGCCAAAAGACTGACAATACCAATGACAGTGGAGCCGGCCAAGGTACCGACGATTATTCCTCCACCCATTGTTATCCAGCATAGTTTGGCGCCAATACCAAGGGCTCCAAATACAAAAATATAAGCCAGAGCTCGTTGGGGAACGTTAAAAAGTACACCGAATCCCATTGCCGCAACACCACCGTAAAGACACCTGATCACAATATGAGAAGTATCCATATCTACTAAAACTTGAAAATGAATAATGAAAGCAGAAATCCCAGTGCGATCATAAAGGATATAAGTAACCCGTTGACCGCACGCAGGCAACCATTGAGAATATTCCCCTCCAACAGATCCGTAAAGGCGTTAAACAGTGGGACACCCGGAATCAAAAACAGCACAGAGGTAATAAAAGCCACCTCAAATCCCATATCTGGAAAGAGTTTGTTTGGCAGGCCAGAGATCAATGTTGCTCCGAGCGCGGCAAAGAAGGTGCAAAAATAGGGATTGATCTTTCTTTGGGTAAATTGATGACGAATACACTGCCCCGCAACTGTTGACATACAAGCTACAAGCATTGCTGATGGTCTTCCACCTGACAGGCCGCAAAATCCTGCTCCGGAAAGCCCGACCATACACGTCACTGTCCAAGCGGCAAAACGTGGCAATGTTTCCAGGCGATCCAACTCGCCTTGTATTTCTTGCAGAGACCACTTTGTTGTATTGATTTTCCAACTCATACGACTGATGCCGGAGACAACCCTGAAATTGACCCCGGGATGCTTGTTGCGCTTCACGGCACTGAACACATGTGCCTCATTTGCATCGGTAAGGGTAATAAAAATGGCTTGATGTGTAATAAAAAGTTCGGCACTCACACGAAATTGATGGGCAATTCGATCGATCGAATTGCGGATACGGCTCGTATTTGAGCCACCTGCCTGCATCATGGATGCACATCGCAAAAGCAACATGCCGAGCTTTTTGATTTCTTGATTTGTTGAAGGAAGGAGTTCCATCTTATAGGATACACTTTGAAATTATTCAAATAAACATTTTCCAGCCTGGTATCCAATGAATCTCGGACACGCAAGGCCCAATGCATCTACACCGGGATTAACAGCAACGGTTGTCCTTTCTGATAACCGGAGAGAAAGGCACAAGATTGACGAGATGAAAAGGGTCACGGAAAAAATACATTATCCAATCTTGCTTGTCTCTCAACTCGGTAACGTTGTCGCGTCAATGGCTCAATACCGCCAGTATGGAACCATTGACGCGACAACGTTACCAAACCGATATCCTACGCAATTTTTGGATATTTATTATTTTCCACGACCCTAAAATGAAGTGCACGGGTATAAACGCAAAGAGCACAAGTCCTCTATGACGAGCGTCTTTTCATGCACAACAGAAACATATTTTGGTGGCAGCGCTAAACTGCATCGGGAGTAAGGCAAGAGCCACGTAATAGTAGTGATTCAATCTTGTCAGAGAGTATTGAATCACACATTCACATTTTCAATCTTAACCTTTTAGACGAGGAGGTGTTAGAAAAATGATTTCTTTTTCTTCGTAAGCGAGGGGCATGGGAGGGACGATTACCTATAATCGCCTCTCTCCCCTCACCAACGTTTTTCCGCTTTCAGCCTTTCAGATTATCCCAGTTGTGGATTTTCAGTTGATCGGCCAACAGCACGAACCGGTGCGATACAGTCCTGTTGACCTTGCTCTAAAGGATCAGGAATCTGTTTCCACTCGTGCCCAATAATCCCATAATCTTCTTTACAAAATTCAAAAGCCGCTTCAAGACTTCCAAATGTATATTTATTTATATATGAACCATCATCTATGATATCGTATTCGAAAAGAAATACTCCATTTTTACAATCATTTATCATTAACTTTTTTATGTTCGAATCAATTATCTTTACTTTAGCAATAAATCTCATATTAATAGCATACTAACGTACTGTACCGGTGAGGTACGAAATTGGTTGATTGGGTGGCTACCTCTAAAACCATTTCCCATGCAAATCTAAAACCCATTAACACAAGAAATTTGTTTCGCTTTTGGCGAGAATGGTTTCACGGATTCTATTCAATGTTTCACGATGTGGTTCCATGAGTACGAATTCATTATTCCGTAGTATTTTTCCGTTTTACAGTACACATCGCAGATTACCATTCCATTGAAAATTGGTATTTTTTCTGTTATTTTTTGCTCAGACATCGATGCCTTCACAGTTATGGCAAAGACCTACATAGTGGTTCCCCCCATTGAACGTATCTTTACTTGCAGTTTGAATAAGAGGAGCATTTTCCAAGGTTTTTCCTTGAAAACGCTATGCGCTTTCCACGGGAATCGAGTACATTGATTATTCTTACACCTATTTTAGGGTCGTGGAAAAGAATGGAGATAACAATTATTATCCGCGTCCTTATTGATTAAATTCACTGTATGGAGGAATCATGGGGCCCGATGAAATGCGCGAAAAAGCAATTGATCTGTTTTTAAAACGTTTGCATTGCAGCCAGGTGTTGGCCATGGTCGGCCAGGAGAAACTGGGAGTACACGAACCTTCCGTCATTAAAGCTCTTGGTTCCTTTGGGGGTGGCATTGGTGGAACCGGCCATATATGCGGAGCTCTTGTTGGCGCGTCCTGCGTTATCGGCACATTGTACAGCCGCTCAAGCCTGGAGGAAAAGGAAAATCCCCGAATGTGGGCCGCAACCAAAAAAGTGATGAAATCATTCGAGGAACTCACCGAGGAGTATGGTGGTATAAACTGTGGCCAGATTGCCCGTGTCGACTGGATGAATCGGGATGAAGTCAAAAACTTTTACGGCAACCCGGAAAGTCGGAGACAACACTGTTTAAAGGTGGTCGGGGAAACGGCCCGGCTGCTTGGTGAGTTGCTGGAAAAGGAAGCAGAAGTCATGGCCGCCAAGGAAGCAGAAAAAAAAGCAAAATAAATTGCATCCCGTGGCGCAAGAAGTACCCGGATATCATACAAGGGTAGCTTTTGCTGCCCTTTCGCCAGAGTGAAGCCAAGCTAATGCTCCACGGGAAAATCGTGTCAACCTTTCCATCCTGTGCCGATTAATAATCATACTGCGCCCAACTGATCTCCACCTACGACATGGAGCCCTATACTTCAAGAGAGTGAATGGGAGAATAGAACGAGGTGGGTTCTTACTGCCTATTACGTTTATAGAAATAAATGACAACCAGTAATTTAGCCTTGGTATCTCCCAGGCTGAAACCTGAGTGTGGGATTCTGGAGTCGAAATAAACATGGTCTCCAGCTTCCATTGTATATTTGGTCTCGCCATAGTGAAACTCCAACCGTCCCTCCAGGACATAAAAAAACTCTTCCCCTTCATGCTCATACATTTTCTGTAAAGAAAACGGGGCATAGATGAGAAATGGCTCCATATTCCTGCCTGGTTTTCCGGCACCCAAAACAGTATAGTCATAACCGGCCAGATCACTGGACTCTCGAACAAGCTTATCGTCCTTTTTACGCCCAAATACAATGGTACCATCATGCACTGGGCCCGCTGTAGAATTAAACAGCGTGGTGACCTCAACGCTGAGCGCACCTGCAATTTTGTTGAGAGTCGAATATGGTGGTGCTTTATCCGAACGTTCCACCTTGGAAAGATACCCTTTGGTCAGGCCTGTGCGATCAGCCAGGTCCTGCAGGGTCATCTTTTTAGAAGTACGTATCTTTTTAATATTACCTGATATCAATCGTTCATCGATACTGTCATCGGAAAATCGCTTACCTGACACCACTACTCCCCCTCATCTCCTTTTGCGGCTGTCCCTTTTGCCAGGTAATAAAGCATCTCCACCGGGTGTGCAACTTGAAGCATATCTTCACGCCCCAATTGTCCATGGAGATTAATATGACAAACCGGACAATCGGTCAGCCAGAAGCTGGCGCCTGTTTTCCTGGCATTTTCGGTCTTCACCTTGGACATCCTCGCCGAAATTTCAGGGTATTCATAAAAAAAGGTTCCTCCCCCACCGCAACAATTCAGGGCATCGCCACTCGGTCGATAGTCAAGCTGAGCAATATGCCGAATCAACTGCTCGGATGGTTGAAAGACGTTCTTTAGATGGCAGGGTGCGTGATAGGTAACTGGAATAGGCTTGCTGACTGGTTGCAGCTCAAGGATATCCAGATGTTCCTGAACAAAAGACATGATATCAACGACCTTTTCAGCCAGCTGATTCACGGCCTGTGGATCAAGCCCATATCTTTCAGCCAGCATCGGGTACTCCTTTTTCAATGCCGCCCCGCAAGTCGGGCAGTCAACAATAACACTGGTAGCTTCTTCTACCAGTAAACAATTCATATTTTGCCTGATGTTATCTCCGGCCTGATCAACTGCTCCATGGTACAACATAGGGATAGAGCAGCAAGTCTGTTCTTTTGGGATGATGACTCTGTAACCCATTTGGCTTAACAAACCTACAGTAGCCTTCCCCACCGACTCAAAAATATAGTTGGTCGCACAGCCGGTAAAATACACCACTGTACCCCGACACTCCCCTTTCGGTTCAATTGTCTCACCCATTGAAGAACGAAATGGTTTTATATTCAAATTCGGTAACCGATCTGCAGAAATAGAACCGAACGAGCATTTCTTCAAAAGGCTTTCCGGAATCATACCCTGCCCTTTTTGCGCCAGATTTGCAGCAAATTTTATGCGCTGTTCCCGAGCCAGCAAATACACCAGTGAACGGATTTCAATACGATCTCCATGCGCCTTCGCCATTTCAGCCCGCATATGCATGAACTTGGAATAGTGATCCACACCGGAAGGACAGTTTGCGGCACAGCTACCGCACATAAGGCATTTGTTTATCAGCTCTTTAAGCAGTTTGGATGAAGGTAATCGCCCGGACTCATACGCCTTGATCAGTTGAATTCTGGCGCGCGGAGAGGCCTGCTCTTCCATGAGTACCTTGTAAACAGGACACACTGCCAGACACACACCGCACTTCCCACATCGGGCTGAGTTACCGCAGCTCATACAAATTTCCCCGGATTAAACATATTGCCAGGATCAACAGCCTTCTTGATTACCTGCATGAACTCCCTGGAGTCCTCATCCATAACTAAGGGGAGAAATTCTGATTTGGCCAGCCCTATCCCATGCTCACCGGAAAGGGTGCCACCCATTTCAGCAGCTGCCGCAAACATGTCATGCACAGCCTGCCACACCCTGGTCCACTCATCCTTATCTTGCCTGTTGCCGGCAATCAGAGGATGCATGTTCCCATCACCGGCATGGGCAAGGATGCCTGCAGTAAGGTTATAGTGTGCACATATTTCCTGTATCTTGCGAATCATTGCCGGAACCTTACTGACCGGCACGGTTACATCTTCTGAGACAATGTCCGGCGCGAGTTTGGCAAATACCCCATAGGAAGATCTTCTGGCTGCCCAGATACGTTCTTTCTCTTCCTCTGTAGCTGCTTCCTCTATGGTAACAGCCCCATGCTGCTTCACTTTTTCTATTATCTGCCTGATCTCGCGCTCACATGTCTCCTCAGAACCGTCGACTTCAATCAAAAGTGAGCCGTCGGCTTCCCGCGGCAACCCGAGATGAACGGCATCCTCTATGGCATTGACTGTCATTTTATCCATGAGTTCCATGGCAGCAGGCAAGATACCGGAACCAATAATGTCTGCTACAGACTCGGCAGTATCATCCAGATCCTTGAAAGTAACCATCAACGTTTTGGTCGTAACCGGGGCAGGAACAACTTTTACAATGATTTCCGTAATCAGCCCCAACGTGCCTTCTGAACCGCAGAACAAGGCGGAAAGCCGATATCCGGTGACATCCTTGATATTTCTACTGCCAAGACGTACAACCTTGCCAGAGGCAAGAACGACTTCCAACCCAAGGACATAATCCACAGTTACCCCATATTTCAGGCAGCGGGGGCCACCTGCATTTTGGGCAACGTTCCCTCCCATGGTGGACATATTCATTGAACCAGGGTCTGGCGGAAAGAAAAAACCATAAGGCGCAAGGGCTTTCTGCAGATCACCGTTAATTACCCCTGGCTGAACAATGGCATAGCGGTCACGGGTATTGACCTCCAAAATCCTGTTCATATGGGTAAAGCAGAGCACGATACCATGCTGTACAGGAACAGGAGCCCCGCAGACACTGGTCCCGGCTCCACGGGCTGTCACAGGAATGCCATGTCTGGATGCAATCTGCACAATATGACTGACTTCATCGGTGCTGACCGGAAAAAGTACTGCATCGGGTATGGCCTCTTCCAGAAAAGAATCATAACTATAACAGGTCAACTCCTCAAGTTGATCCAGGAAACGATCACGACCTACAATATCCACCAGCTCTTTGCTGACAGCAGGATTGAGCATAACAGCCTCTCAATGGAGAAAAAATTGGGGTAAAACCAGGGAAATCCAGGGAATGTATGTAACCAGAAACAAACAAAACAACATAATGCCAAGAAACGGGAGAACTCCCCTGCCGATCATGACCAACGGCTGTTTGGTAATCCCTGCAGCCACAAACAGATTAATACCGAACGGCGGTGTTAACATGCCTATCTGAATATTAAGCACCATCACAATACCAAAATGGACCAGATCAATATTATAACGCCCCAGTGTTTCCAGAAAAAGTGGTGACAGAATCAACATGGCGCTGACATCATCCATAAAACAGCCAAGGATAAGAAAGAGAATGTTGACGCTGAACAAAAACAGCCAGGGACTGTCGATATGGGAGATAATGATATCAGCAAGCTGTTGAGGAATCTGCTCAGCTGTAAGCAGCCAGATAAAAGTCATGGCGCAGGAGAGAATAAACAACAGAGAAGCTGATAACACAGCCGCCTCCTGGCATACCGAAGTGATATCTGTAACCCTGAACTCCCGATAAATACACAACTCAACAAGCAGAGCATATACCACACTGACGGCGGCAGCTTCTGTGGGGGTGAACAAGCCGCTATAGATACCACCCAAAACAATCAATGGCAACATCAGCGCCCAGACTCCTCTTCGTGTAGCGGTAACCAATTGCGACAGGGAGGCCCTGGCTTCCACTCGCCAGCCATGTTTCATAGCCACCATCCAGGTGTAGACCATGAGGCTTACACCTATAAGTAATCCGGGAAACACTCCTGCCATAAACATATCAGACACAGATACATTCATGACCAGGCAATAGAGAATCATGGGGATGGATGGCGGGATCATAATTCCCAGGGAACCGGATACCGTTATCAGCCCGTATGAAAAGCTTTCACCATACCCTGCCTTGAGCAAGGCGGGAATCATGATAGAACCAATTGCTACAACAGTTGCAGGAGAAGACCCTGAGATGGCAGCAAAAAAGATACATGCAAGCACTCCTGCCATGGCCAGACCACCAGGGAACCAACCTACCAGGGCATTAACAAAATCAATCAACCTGCGGGCAATGCCGCCCCTGGTCATAATGGCGCCAGCCAAAATAAAAAAAGGAACGGCAAGGAGGACAAATTTATCCAGGGCATTGAACAACTGCTGAGCAATGATTTGTAACGGCGTATTGGTAAACAGGACCAGGGAAACGGTGGTTGTCACGCCCAGAATTATCGCGATGGGTACGCCGGCAAAAAGCAGTATAAAGAAACAGAGGCATATTACCGCAATCATGAATGGACCTCATTTCCGGCAGATGACTTTGGGGCCAATATATCGGCCAGTTCCTTCATGCCGAGACAGAAAAAGCGAAACGCCATAACCAGACTGAAAAACGGAATAGGAAGATAAACCAAATACATGGGAATACCCATTGTCGGCGAGGTAGTTTCATATCCATATAAACGCCGTACCACTTGAATGGAAAACCAGACAACCAGTCCGAAAAAAACACTGCTCAAGGTATTGGTGGCAAAACGGAGCACCTGTCGCCAAGGTCTGGCCAGTGATGTGACGATCAAATCCATGGTAAAATGACTGCCGGTTTTCACCCCTATACTTGCGCCAAGAAAGGCTATGAACACACCTATATATCTCCCGAACTCTTCAAACCAGGTAAAACTGTAATTAAAGAGATAGCGTGTAAAAACCTGGACAAAACCAATGCCCGCAAGCCCCAGAATAGTCCAGACGAGCACTGTTTTTTCGGTACGATCAATAATACGGACAACTGTTTGTATACTCACCTTATTACTCACTGCGTTAACCGCCAAACTGCCCCAGGGTTAGCCGGAATCATCATCTGCTCTCAATGTCTGTTTTCTGCTCGCTACTCCCGGGGAGATAAACAAGAGAATCATTTCAAGGATCTCCTGAATACATTCAACGCTTCAAAGCGCCCGAAATATATTCCTCAAACAACCTCCAGGGAGTACAGCAGAAACAAGTACTATTTATATTCGTCAATCTTGGACAACACATAATCAAACAGTTCATCTCCTATTTTTGTGCGATACTTATTCCATACAGGCGTCATAGCCTCACGGAATTGCGCACGCTCCTCTGAAGTGAGTTCAACAATCTCAACAGCATTCTTTTCAGCAAACTGCTCAATGGAGATACCACTTTTGGGAAGTTTATGATGCAATTCCACATTGACGTTCCGATTCACCTCGGTTGCGACTTTCGCAGCTTCCCTGAAAATCATCTGATCGTCGGCAGACAGACTTTCCCAGTAATCCCTTGCCACGATGATAATGCACTCTGTCACACAATGCTGTGTCTTGGTGATATACTTGTTCACCTCGGTAAAATTCATCAATACTGTGGTCAGGATAGGATTTTCCTGAGCATCTATGACACCTGTCTGCAGTGCATTGTAAATCTCTGGAAAAGGAATACCCACAGGGGATGCTCCCAACTGCTTGAAGGTATCAATATACACCGGGGAGTTCATCACCCTGATTTTCAACCCCTTCACATCATCAGGCGTATGTACAGGTCGCTTGTTGTTAGACAGGTCACGGATTTCATTTTCCGTCCAGCCAATGGCCATAAAACCTTTTTTGGGGAAATAGGAGAAGATCTTATTCTGTACATCCTTATCATCGAGTACCTTGTACAGAGTTTTCCGATCAGGAAACATGAATGGCATATCCATAATAGCAGCCTGAGGAACGAAATTCTGTAAAACAGCGGTGCTTATAGTGGCCATCTGCAGAGTACCGGACTGTACCTGCTCTGCCAGGGAACGTTCTCCACCCAATTGCCCACCGGGAAAGGTTGCAATATCAATTCGACCTTCCGTCTTCTCTTTCACGTAGGCGGCAAAAGCATCAACCCCTTTGGTCTGTCCATGGAAGGTAGGTCCAACATGACCAAACTTTACAGTTGCTTCAGCTGCCAGGCTTCCAGCCGATCCTAGTCCAATCAAAGCCAAAGCCAGACAACAGAGCTGCAAACATTTTTTCACACTTCTCCTCTTTTCCATCAGTACCTCTCTCCACAGGTTTCAAAATAACATGATTGCGGATTCTGCTGTCAGGCCAGAGATTCCTATCTGTTCAGTCAACGCGCCAAATGCTCTCTACCATATGTAGGATGAATAACATCACTCTGCCAGGATGTTATTTTTCAAACCAATATATTGTGTAACTACGTATAGGGTAAGCGCCATGGCTTGACAACTCCGCTGTATTTATAACTGGTTACAGGGTGCCTGAGTTTTTCGCAAGTAGGCTGACACAGTATATTGGGTCATACTCAAACCAAGCTGATTGCGGAAAGATCTGGTGCGCTGTGGGCAGTTACTCTATTGTTTTGGTTCTTTCAGGCAGCTCCTACAGCTTGGCATCGGTTACGGCATGAATACATTCAAGCAAAAAACAGAGCCGATCATAGAATGAAAGTTTCTTGTTTGTCAACTTTTATTCATTAGTATTCAAGCGCGTTTGCCATCATATAAGATAAAGGTATTGATGAAGCACGGACACCTGTAGCGGCAGGCCAATACGAGTATGCGTACAGATGAAACGGCAATGAAAGTGCAGATATCAGAGGTAAAGACACAGCGAGGCTCGGCTCCATGACAACCATGAACAGACGTAGAGGGCATGGAATCAATGGCTCAGACAAGGAGCTGGTTATCCTTTCTGATCAGCCTGATACGTTTTCCAGGCAATGCATATTTTCAGGCAGTGGTATCGTCGGTGCTGGAAAAACTGCTGGAAAAATTACTTGGGGACGGATATCTGCAGGAGACAAATAGCGTTATCTTCCATGGAAACCAAGCCGGATACAAACTTTCTTCGATTGTTTCCTACAATGAACAGGAGCTTTACCGGAGTGTTCTGGAAGGAGGCCAGACGCCCCGGATATCTCGTGGGTATATCACATATCAGATCTCAAGTACGCGGTATGGGCGATATACCGGACTGATGCAAACAACATAAATGATAGATATTACACAGTCTTGAATCAGCAAGACCTACCTGTCGGTGCACGCGCTGACAGGCCATGAGATATCCGGAATTATTAGTATTTTGATAAAAACCTGGACTGATTTACTGGCAGAGCTCCATACCTTTATAAGTGATAAGGGAATATTCACAGTCCATACTGCTTTCTACTGTACCCATGGCGTGCATGGAACGAAGCAACTGCTTGGTTTCCTGGACCGACATATTTAATTCACCTGCAATAAACATTGAATCCACGAAATCCGGTCTGGTATTAGACCGCACATTATGAGCAAGAAGTTCTAAAATTTTATGCATCTGCACTGTCTGACACATGGGTGGTATCCTCCAAGCAAGAGTGGCAAGAGAATTGGTATAATTAACGCTAAAAATACAGATCCTTTATCATGTACAAGCAGCTGCCCTGACTTTTTCCAGGTACACCTGACAACAGCATTACAAATCGGGTACAAGGGAAACTGCAACTCCCCGAAAAAGCTGACGCCAGCATGCGGCCTCCCCCAAAGGGATGGCTCTTTGGAATGCGTGTAAACACCCTTTCAATGTCACTTGAGGCAGAGGGAGACATGGAGGCAATCAGGTGTTTTTTTCCAAAAAGTCCCGAAAAATTCAGGCCAGGTACAAGCTCTTCAGGGGCACCTGAGCTCTCTTGCAAGAGTCAGGTGCCATTATATAGGTTTTATAAGGATGCCAGACCGGCTTCCAATATTTCCAAACCTTTGGAGAGGATTTCCTCTTCTATCATCAATGGCATGAGAAAACGGATGACATTACCATTGGTTCCGCAGGCAAGAATGATGAGGTTACGTTCAAAACAGTAGCGTACCAGCTCCTTAGTTTTAGCAGCTGCAGGCTTTTTCGTTTCGCGATCTTCCACCAATTCAATGGCTATCATTGGACCGAGTCCGCGAACATCTCCGATAATGGGATATTTTTTCTGCATCTCTGTCAACCGCTGCTGCAGTGTTTCCCCCAACTGCTTGCCCTGTTCAAGCAAGCCATCATTTTCGAAAATATCAAAAACAGCGAGAGCTGCCTCACAGGCCAGAGGATTACCGCTATAGGTTCCTCCTATTCCAGAGGCATGCACGGAATCCATAATCTCTTTTTTACCAACGACAGCACTCAAAGGCATTCCAGCCGCAAGACTTTTCGCGGTAGTTGTCAGATCAGCCTCAACACCGTAATGCTCCATGGCAAACATGTAGCCGGTTCTGCCCATCCCACTTTGCACTTCATCAGCAATCAGAAGCACATTGTTTTTCTCACAAATAGCTTTGAGCTTTTGAAAATATTCTTTTGGAGGAGCAATAAAACCGCCTTCGCCCTGGACAGGCTCAACAATAATAGCAGCAGTCTCCTCGGCTGCTACGTGTCCTGTAAAAAATTCTTCAAGATAATCTGCACAGTAAACGCCGCAATCTGGATACTGTTTGCCAAAAGGACAGCGATAACAATTTGCGTAGGGCATACGGTAAATTTCAGGAGCATAGGGCCCCATACCCAGCTTATACGGTTTAACCTTGGAGGTTAGAGACATCCCCATCAAGGTTCGGCCATGAAATCCACTGTCAAAAGCAATAATCCCCTGTTTTTTTGTATAATAACGGGCTATTTTTACCGCATTTTCGACAGCTTCCACACCGGAGTTAACGAACATAACAGCCTTGTCACTCTCACCGGGAACTGCATTGCACAACTTTTCAGCAAGAAGAACCGGAGATTCATAAGGTGACACCATGAAACAGGTATGGGTGAACTTATCCGCCTGGGCTTTAATTGCCTCCACAACTTTGGGGTGTGAGTGGCCAACATTCATAACCGCAATGCCGCCAGCGAAATCGATATACTCATTGCCTTCTACATCGGTCAGAACCGCCCCCTGGGCCTTGGCTATATACTTATCTGTGCCACTGACATTTCCTTTTGCGATGTATTTATTGCGCAGCTCATTCAGCTCTGCGTTGGTCCGTTGTGTATTCATTGCATTTTCCTTTGTTAGAGAAACTTCATTAATTGCATCCTCCAAGTTTTAAGCAAATGCAATGCCAAACCGAAGCAGCTTAGCACTATAACGTTAATTCAAATAGTTAACAAAACAGAAACAATACTGTCGACACAGCTTGATTCAACAATGAATCAAACAATAGAAAGGAATGTATCATGGATCACCACCTTTGATTCACATTTGAATCAGGGGTGGTTGGGATATGGCTAGCTCAATGCCTGTTTATCCATGAACAGCCTGCTCGCGAACAGGTGCACAATTGATATCATCTTGATAATAGGGGAAAATACGTATGACAGATGCAGGTTTGTGAAAACTCGATAATACTATCCATTCCAGACAGGCATCAGGTGACGCAGAAGGAATAGGCATAATGGCCACTCATCATGGTATCTGTATCTCACTGATTTTACTCACCATCTGTAACTGACAACAGGTGCTTCATATCTGGACAAACACCAGCCTGTATATGCACAAAATAAAGATAGTTCAACGAGATAACTGAAAAACTGGAGATCTCGTAAAATGTTTTTGGTCAGTTACGCATGATGGGGTCCAGCGCAGGCTGATTCATTTACAAATCAGCCTGCCAAGTCATGGATAGATGGAAGTGTAACTCATCGCTGACTGTTCGCGTCCAGACTACGTGCACGCCTTGGACAAAACAATGATGAAAGAACGGCATCAGAGATTGTGTTTCTTCAATTTTCGAACCACTGAAGGTTGACTTATGCCAAGCATTACAGCCATTTCTCTTGTTGTTCGACACATGGTTCTGGACCTGATAAGTACCTGGCGCTCAGTATACTCCACAGCCTCCTGCATGTTCAGAGATACAACATCACTATGGGGTTCCTGAGTTTGGTAGATTTTTTGCGAAGGCTGCATCAAACTGAGAAGACACTGATCAATGGTGGGCTCATCACTAAATACTACCCCGTTTTTCACAATGTTCTTCAATTCCCTGACATTTCCAGGGAAATTATACTGCTGTAGTATTCTCATGGTTTCCCAACTGATCTGGGCGTCCCTTCCATATCGCAGGTTATATATTTTGAGATAATGACTGAGCAAGGCAGGAATATCTTCCCTGCGCTTTCTCAATGGAGGGATTTCCAAAGTAAAACTGTTAAGACGGTAAAAAAGATCTTCCCGGAATTTACCCTGGGCAGCCAATTGTGAAAGTTGCTGATTGGTCGCGGAAATAACAGAACATTGAACTTGTATGGCCCGAGTTCCGCCCAACCTTCTAAACTCACCATTATCGAGATACTTAAGCAGTTTTGCCTGTAACCCCAGAGGCATATCGCCTATTTCATCAAGAAAGAGTGTTCCCCCTTCTGCCAACTCCACCAAGCCTGCTTTTCCTTTTCTCGATGCTCCTGTAAAGGCACCACGTTCGTAACCAAAAAGTTCTGCTTCAAGCAAGCTTTCCGGCAGGGCGGCACAGTTAATTTCAATGAACGGTTTTTCCCTGTGTGCACTGTGTTCATGAATGGTTGAGGCAAGCAAACCTTTTCCAGTACCTGAGTCGCCAAGAATCAATATGTTGGTTGCACCAAGCGTTGCCAGTTTCCCTGCCCTTGTCAGGGTATTTTGCATGGCAGGACTTTCTGCAATGATGCGCTTTTTTTCAGATTTCTGCTGTTGTATCTCCCGTATCTCTTCCTTATAACGCTCTGTAAGCTGTTTGCTATGTTCGCATTGGAGTTTCAATGATTCAAGTTCAGTCAGGTCACGTTCATTTACAACAATCAGAAAAATCTCTCCCTGAGAATCCCGAACCGGAGTGGCTGTACACAACAACTTACGACCTGTCTTCTTCACATGCTGCAGAATCGACTCCTGTTTACCGCTTTGTAAGACTTTGGTCGTCACAGACTGATCAAACACTCTTTCAGCCACCAGGGTATCAACTCGCCGACCAAGTATTTTCTCAGCTTTCACACCATTTAAAATTTGAGACGCCTTATTCACTATGACAACCACACCTTGCCCATTACAGACCCATATGCCATCAGATGAACTGTCTATAATACTTTTCATCTGCAGGGCAATATCCTGCTCAGGTGAGCCTGACTGAGAACTTGTGCTTTCAGTTTCATGCTCTTTGAAACAAAGAAGCCAGCTTGTCTTTCTATCCTGCATTGTAATGGGTTGAAGAGTGCAACTCATCTTTTGATTGTTGAGATTGCAAGGTGCAAGGGTGACAGTTTCTGAAGCAATTGCCTGCTCAAGCGGCAGCCTGATACCCGGGAAAAACAGACGTATATTCTTTTGTTGCAGTTCATTTTCCTGGCAGTTGAAACTGTGCATGGCATATCTGTTTGCCCAGATTATTTGACCATGTTCAGAACAAACAAGCATGCCGTGATCCAGAAAAGTAAATAACTTCAGGGAATCAAATATCAAATTTTGCATAGCATTCCTGCGATTAATTGTGAACGAACCCGAAATTGTTCGCCCACCAGGCTGACCTTTTGGCAAAAAAACACTTTTTGGCAGGCACGGGCCGACTGTTTCCATGTTTAATATACACAGCCGATGCCAGTTCCTAAAAAGAGCACATTTTTTTATGAAAGCAAACTATCATTTTTCTCACACGTAATACAGCGCTGTAAAGATAAAATGGTACAGGAGTTGCTCTTTGTATTGCCCATAATATTGTAATACAAGACGCTGATTCCGATCAGAGATGACAATATAAACAGGGCATGGCAGGGAGGAAGACTATATGTTTACCCAACAAAACAAGCCACATACACATGATACAACCGACCCGGAGAATGAAAACAACAAATCTCTTATGAAGTTTCAGACCACGACCATCACCACCGTTTTACTCGTTATATTTCTCATTATCCTGGTTGCCGCCGGGATCAACTATCATGTGGCCGAACATGTTGTCGAAAAAACAGTCATTTCGCATCAGGAAGACCTGACAGGGAAAGCTGTCAGTACTGTCGAACTGTGGCTGAATCAACAGATGAAAATTCTTTCCGCCACTGCTGATTCGATCCCTCCCGATGATTTCAATGAAGAAAAGGCAACCATGCAACTCCTGCACATGGCTATGAAAGCCGGACATTTCAGCGATGTCTATATCGGTACGGAACAGGGAAAGCTCATAGATGGAGCCATGTGGATTCCCCCGGCAGGATATGATCCGAGAGACCGTCCCTGGTACCGAAGAGCAGAGGATGCGCAGACTATCAGCTTTACTACGCCATACATTGATCTGGTTACCAATGACCTGGTGATTGCCCTGGTAAAACCTTTGATATACCAAAACAAATTTCTGGGTGTCATGGGAGCGGATACCGTTCTGGACAGTTTGGTTGAGAACGTCCTGAACTTTAAACAGAGTGAAAGCGGATACGCCTTTGTCATTGAGCGAAATGGAACCATCATCATTCATCCCAACCGTGAATATGTCATGCGGGAACACTTGCCTGACATTGAACCTGACCTGGAATACACAATACAACGACTTGAGCAGGTTCCCTCTGGTACAGTCTCATATTTGAGTGCTTCAGGAGTTGACAGTCTCCTTTCCTTCAAACCCATTGCCAACTCTGACTGGATACTCTGCCTGACCATACCCCGCTCTGAAGCATATTCCATTACCAGGGAAACCACCATGATCTTTGCAATGAAGATCGTCCTGCGAATCCTTGGAATCATAGCCTTTATCGCCCTGCTCGGCTTGGGGGGCGGCAGTCTTTTTCTCTATATTTATGACCGCCGATATTCCACGGCGGTTCAGGAACATGAAGAACAGCTGAGCCACATCAACAAGGATCTTGAATGGAATATCAGCAAACGCATGGAGGTGGAAACCTATTACAAAAAGGTGTTTGATGTGGCCAATGACGCAATCCTTATCAGCCACGACCTGCATTATGTTGAATGCAATCATAAAGCAGAAGAGATTTTTGCCACCACAAAAGAAAACCTCCTCTCCAAAACCATCCTTGATTTTTGCCCACGATTACAGCCAGATGGATCAAGAAGCACTGAACGACTGCGTCAGATTCTTCTGCAGGCCAAAGAAAGCCGGCAAAACGTATTCCGCTGGTCATTCATACGAGGAGACGGCAAGGAATTCCCGGCATCTGTCAGCCTCACCACCTTTGAACTCAACGGTCGAGAACTTGTTCTGTCCAGCATTAGAGATATCTCCAAGCGTGTACGGGCAGAGGGGCAACTGATGCAGGCTCAGAAAATGGCTGCCGCAGGGGAAATGCTGGGTGCCATTGCCCATCAGTGGCGTCAACCGCTCAATACCCTGTCGACATATATTTCCAGCCTGCAATCAGCGTATTACAATGCCATGCTGTCCGCAGACTTTGTTGAAAAAGTCATTGCCGGTGCCAATGACCAGATTACCTTCATGTCCAAAACCATTGATGATTTTCGTAATTTCTTTAAGCCTTCCAAAACCAAAGGCCCGGTGGATATTCTCAAGGCAGTGATTAACGCTGTAAAACTGCTCGAAGCACAGATGCGGCAAAGCGAAATTCTCCTGACCATTCACAATAAAACAGGAGCAAACAGCCTACTTGTGTTTGGTTACCAAGGAGAATTTGTACATGTACTTGTAAATATTCTCGGAAATGCCAAAGATGCCATCATGGACAGGGTGGAAAAGGAAGATCCGAAAGCTGCAAAAAACATTGAGATTCTTGTCTCCTCTGATGAGGATTGGGCTATAATAGAAATTATTGATAGTGGCAGCGGTATACCAGACGAACTTATGGAACGTATTTTTACACCCTATTTCACGACCAAAGGCACATCTTCCGGCATGGGTATGGGCCTTTATATGTCTAAAATGATTGTCGAAAAAGAAATGGGTGGCATGCTCACCGCAAAAAATACTACCAAAGGAACCAGCTTTACCCTGAAGTTGAAAAAAATGAGTTTGAACGAACACCAATGATTACCCAGGAATTACGTAACTGCCAGATACTGCTAATAGATGATGAACAGTCGGAGTTGGATGCATACAGCATGTTACTCCAATCCATGGGTATAAAAAAAGTCATCACGCTCCAGGACAGCAGGAAAACCCTGCAAACCTTGGATTCCCTGTATTCACCTATTATTTTTCTAGACCTCAATATGCCCTACCTCTCTGGTCAGGAGGTTCTGCAACAGCTCAAACAGGCCCACCCCCAGGTACCTGTAATTATTATCACTGCCAACTCTGAGATAGAAACTGCGGTCGAGTGCCTTCGTATGGGCGCGCACGATTATCTTGTGAAGCCCATTGACCTGAAAATGTTTAGCTCAGCACTCAGGAATGCTCTGGAAATCAACATCCTCAGACACGAAGTCATGTCGTTGAAAGGGATCTCATTTGGCCGTGACGACCAAAGGCATCCGGCTTTCCAGGGAATTATTACGCAAAATCCGGCCATGCTCTCCATCTTTCATTATATCGAATCTGTTGCTGAAAGCGGCATGCCAGTCCTGATATTGGGTGAAACCGGGTCAGGTAAGGAGCTTCTGGCAAAAGCCATTCACGACATCAGTAATGTTTCTGGGAAATATGTAACTGTCGATGTTTCGGGGCTGGATGACACCCTGTTTTCCGATACCCTGTTCGGGCATACCAAAGGTGCTTATACAGGAGCTGGCACCGTACGTTCCGGCCTCCTTGAGCAGGCCCACAATGGCACCATTTTTCTTGACGAAATCGGTGATTTAAGCGAAGTGTCGCAAGTAAAGCTCCTTCGCCTGTTGCAGGAAAAAACCTATTATCCCCTTGGTTCCGACCACCCCAAGACTTCAACCGCCCGTATCATAACGGCTGCCAACAAGGACCTGACAGTCCTGGCCGGCCAACAGGGTGAATTTCGCATGGACCTGTACTACCGCCTGAGTACCCACCTGATTCGCATCCCTCCACTCAGAGATCGACGGGAAGATATTCCTCTTATTGTGGCATATCTTGCCCAAAAGGCAGGTCAAAAAATGGGTAAAGAAGCTGGAGATATCAGTGACGAAGCTCTGCAGATGCTTATGCGCCACCCATTCTGGGGAAATGTCAGAGAGCTTAAAACCTATGTGGACGACGCCGTTGCGAGAAGCCAGAGCGGGAGAATAGAAAAAGACCTGATTGCCGAACGGTTGCAGCGTGAAATGGAACCACAAAAACGAAACCGTGAAGTTGCAAGCCTGACCGACCTTTTCGGCACATTTCCGACCCTGGAAGAATTGACCGAAAAGGCTGTACAGGAAGCCATGGAGGTCGCAGAACATAACCAGAGTCAGGCAGCCCGTTTACTGGGAATATCCCGTCAGGCTGTCAACAAGCGTATTAGCAAACTGAAATCATGACACATGCTCCTTTGTCAACCATGGGTGACAATGTCAACGTAGATTGACGCCCTGGTTGACACACCTTGTTTCAACCATGCCTCCCTTGTCCTTGCTACCACTCCCTTTCTTCTTTCCTTGGGATAAATCCTGCCTCAACGCCTCGGTTCAAGAGGAATTACAGATTTAGGCAGTGTGAATCCACTCTGTGGCATACTACTTGATACTGTCATCTGTGAATTAGCAGAAGTACACCTCTTTGGTGTGCTGCATCCGCCATCAGGCTAAAATCCACGTAGTAGAGGATAGTATGAAAGTACTCACCAGATGTGCAGTTCCCGTCTTTGCTCTCTCCCTTGCCCTGACATCGCTGGGCAGTGCCAGGGCGCAAACAGTCAAAATCGGTAATATCATCCCCCTTTCAGGTCCCTCAGCAACCGTCGGCCAGCAGGGTAAGGCTGCCAGAGAAATGGCCATTGAAGAAATCAATGCTGCTGGTGGAATCAAATCCCTAGGCGGCGCCAAACTTGAGCTGCTTTATGCGGATTCAGAGTCCAAACCGGAAAAAGGCGTGGCCGAGGCTGAACGACTTATCAACACTGAAAAAGTGAATATTTTGACCGGGTGCTGGAACAGTGCTGTTACCTATCCTACCACTGCGGTTGCCGAACGTTACGGCATCCCCTTTATCGTTCCGGTTTCTGTTTCAGATAAAATTACGGATCAGGGTTTTAAGAATATTTTCCGCATAGCTGCCAAAGATTCCTGGTGGGCTCGTGATCAGTTCAGTTTTCTTAAGGATATCCAGGATGAATTTGATGTAAAGGTTAAAAAAATCGCCTTTGTTTACGAGAACGGCGACTGGGGTAAAGGATTTGCCAATCAGTGGAAGAAGCTGGCTGAGGAAGCCGGTTATGAAATAGTGCTTGATGAACCTTACCCTTCAACAGCCACTGATTTAAGCCCTGTGGTACAAAAAATTCGCCGCAGCCGCCCGGATGTGCTGATGCTGACCTCCAATGCTGCAGATGCCATTCTGCTTACCAACACAATTGCCGAGTATAAAGTAAAGCTAAAGGCGATCATCACCAGTGGCGGTGGTCATGCCGACCCATCTTTCCTCTCCACAGTTGGAGAGAATGCCAAATATCTGTTCGACATTGTTGAATGGGAAACAGACATCAACAAACCACGCGCAGCTGAAGTCAATGCAAAATACAAAGAAAAATTCGGCATGAACCTTACCGGGGAAGCCGTGGATGCCTATGTGGCCATGTATGTTCTGAAAGATGCTCTGGAACGTGCAGGCTCTCTTGATCCTGAAAAAATCAGAGAGGCCCTTGCCGCTACCAGCCTCAGCGATGGCCCTGGTATGATCGTGGGATACGATGCAGTGAAGTTCGATGCCACCGGCCAGAACACTGAAGCTTCCATGGTAATGGTGCAGATCAATGACATCGGAAATGGGCTGGAGCGCATCTCTATCTGGCCAAAAGCAGCCCGCCGCGCCGGATATACCCCTGTATTTCCGATGCCTAATAAATAATTGATTCCACATATTCATGATGGATACGATTTCCGTATTCATCATGAATGTATTTTAAGCTGATGCTGCCGCTGCATGAGCCAGAAACTGGCTTTATCGCCCCAGCTCGTAACTACTGATAAGGGAAGTGACCACGTTTGGCAACTTCCCTGCATTTGTAACTACTTACAGGGTGCCTGAAGTTTTCGCAAGCAGGCTGGCGCAGCGTGGCTGGTCATACGTAAGCCAGGATGATCGTGGAAAGATCAGGCGAGCTGTAAACAGTTACCCCAGCTCTTTTGTCCAGCTCTTCAAGGGAGGTTAGAATGTTGTACGTACTTGAGGATACCATTAATGGTATCCTTATGGGATCCATTTATGGTTTGACCGCCATGGGATTGACCATCATTTTTGGTGTGCTCAAGGTCATCAATTTCGCTCACGGCTCTTTATTGATGGTTGGCATGTATGTCAGCTACTGGGCCATACGGCTCACCGGAGTACATCCTTACGTTGCCCTGATACTTGTAATTCCGATCATGTTTATCTTCGGGTATTCCCTGCAAAAGATAATAATCAGGCCTATCTTCATTGCAGAGAAAAACGTCAGGGAGCCTGTTACTGTTATTATTGTTACGACTGGTATCTGGTACATCCTTGACAATCTGACTCTGCTGTTATTCGGCCCCCAATATCGTTCCCTGGGCAATAATCCCCTGCAGGGGAAGATGTTGGAACTGGGCGAAATGTTTATCTCCATGCCTAAACTTTACGGCTTTGTTACTGCACTGGTTACGGCGGCGGCAGTCCACTGGTTCATGCATAAGACAGTCATGGGCAGGGCGATACGCGCAACCAGTATGGATCGTGAAGCAGCCAGCCTCATGGGAATAGACCAGTACAAAATATATAACGTCGCTTTTGGTATTGGCGCTGCCACTACAGGTATTGCGGCTGTCACACTGATACCATTTTACAACGTCTTTCCCACAGTGGGCGTTCTTTTTGACATCAAAGGTTTCATTATTGTTGTTCTGGGTGGTCTCGGTTCCATCACCGGGGCTCTGGTCGGTGGCGTGATCATTGGCCTGATAGAGTCTGTTGGTCCTCAATTCATGACAGCAACATGGACCGAAGCTATAGTCTACGGCTTGTTTCTTGTAGTACTTTTTGTCAAACCCTCCGGACTCTTTGGCCAGAAGCATGACTGGTAACCAGATACACCCCATTGCTCAAGGAATACGTAATGAACAGCCAACATATAAATAAAATCGCACTGCTGGGGGTACTTGCCCTGGCTTTTGCCCTGCCCCTGGTGGTCCGCAGCGCAACATATCTTCATATTTTAGTCCTTCTCTTTTTTTACGCCTACCTGACCACGAGCTGGAATATTGTGGGTGGCTTTGCTGGTGTGCTTCCTTTAGGACACGCTGCATTTGTAGGCATTGGCGCTTATACCTCAACAGTACTTTCTCTCCAATATGGAATAAGCCCATGGATCGGTATGGTTGTGGGAGGCGTACTGGCCATGATCGCCGGTATTATCATCGGTCTGCCAACCCTGAAAATGCGAGGCGCATATTTTGCTCTGGCAACCATAGCCTTTGCCGAAGGTTTAAGGGTCATGGTGGAAAATATCGATTATCTTGGGCCACTGAAAATCAATGGCCCCAGGGGCCTGCAGATTCCACCGCTTGAGACTGGATTCAGCCATTTTATGTTCGCCACCAAAGAGCCTTATTATTACATCATTCTTATTATGCTGCTTCTAGTCATGTTGCTTACGTATATGGTCAGCCGCAGCAAACTTGGCTACTACCTGGTTGCCGGTGGTGAAGAACCTGAAGCAGCCATGGCCCTTGGGGTGAACGTTGCCCGAGCCCGCCTGATCGCCATGGCTGTAAGTTCTTTTCTAACAGCACTGGCTGGAACGTTTTACGCCCAATTTTCCCTCTATATCCACCCCAAATCGATCATTTCACTGGACATGTCCTTTGAAATAGCATTTATCGCCCTCATCGGTGGTCGTGGTTCCATTGTCGGTCCAATCCTGGGGGCACTGCTGCTCAGACCTGTGAGCGATTTCTGTCGTATCTACTTTGGCGATAGCCTTCCAGGATTACATCTGATCATCTTCGGCCTGGTCTTGATTCTGGTGATGCTCTACCAACCCAGAGGACTACAGGAGCCTATCAGTCGTCTGTATCAGCGCATTATAAACCGCCCACAGCCAGCCACATCAGGGAGTTAAGTTATGGCACTGCTACAAGTAGAAAAAATGACAAAGGAGTTTGGCGGTCTGCGTGCAGTTGACTCACTTGACTTGACCATTGAACCTGGCCAGATTTTCGGGCTTATCGGCCCGAACGGAGCAGGAAAATCAACAGCCTTTAACTGCATTGCAGGTGCGTTTGCTCCAACATCGGGAAAGATCACCTTTGATGGAGAAGTCATCAATGGAGAAAAGCCCTGGAACCTTTGTAAATCAGGGCTCGCACGTACCTTTCAGATAGTGAAACCATTTGCCAGCAAAGATGTGCTGTACAATGTAACTGTAGCCAGCTTCAGTACCACCAACAGCCGCAAACATGCTGAAGAAAAGGCCATGGCAGTGTTGGAGTCCCTGAACTTTGCCGATAAAAAAAACGTACTCGCAGGCAACCTGACCATTGCCGACAGAAAACGCCTGGAAATAGCTAAAGCATTGGCCACGGAACCAAAACTGCTGTTGCTGGATGAAGTCATGGCAGGCCTGCGTCCCAATGAAGTTGATGAGATGGTCTCAATTTTCCAGGATCTGCGAAAACAGGGTATAACCATCTTTATCATCGAACATATCATGCGGGCTATTATGGCGCTCTCTGATCATATTGTAGTTATCCAGTTCGGAAAAAAGATTGCAGAAGGCAGCCCGGCAGAAATTGCCAATGATGAACGTGTAATCAAAGCATATCTGGGAGATGATTATGTCGTTGCTTGATATTCACAATCTAAACGCATCCTATGGGGATGTGCAGGTAATATTTGATCTCTCCCTCAAAGTCAATCAGGGTGAAGTGGTAAGCATCATTGGCGGAAATGGCGCTGGGAAATCTACTCTGTTGCGCGTGATTTCCGGTTTGCTGCCTGCCAGCGGCGGTCAAATTATCTTTGAGGAGAAGGAAATTCAAAAAGACCTGCCTGAAAATATCGTTGCCCAGGGAATAGTTCACGTTCCCGAAGGCCGTCGCCTTTTTCCGCTCATGTCTGTGAAAGATAATCTCATGGTGGGGGCGTATAATAAACGTGCCAGGGAGGAAAGTGAACAGACCCTACAGGAGGTGTACAGCTTACTGCCAAGGCTGGAAGAACGCGAAGATCAGCTGGCCATGACATTATCCGGCGGTGAGCAGCAGATGGTTGCCATTGGCCGAGGCCTCATGGCAAAGCCCCACATCCTTATGCTGGATGAACCGTCGCTTGGACTGGCGCCCCTGCTCATTAAAGACATTTTTGAAACTGTACGCAAAATTGCCGACCAGGGAATGACCGTACTCATGGTTGAACAGGATGTGCGGCATTCACTAAGCTTAAGTGACCGCGGCTATGTTCTGGAACATGGAAGGGTTGTTATGGAAGGACAGGCAGACCAGATGATCGACGACCCTCACATACGTGAAGCGTATCTGGGTATGTAGTGGCTAGAGACAATAAATAATTTGAAAAAATAGCTGTAACAGGATCAGCGGAATCCCTATGTTTTTTATAGAAAACAAGGTAGTGTTGACTTGTCAGTTTACCTCTTCAAATATTGAAGACTGGCTGTTTCCTCGGAAACAACTGCATTGTCGGCAAAACTTTTTTTATAGCAGCAGGTATATTCCCCGTTTTTGACAACAACTCTTTCTGTTTTGTCCAATGGCCTGACTGCTGTTCATCACATGTAACATCAGGGGAAAAGAGAGGAAAAAAGTGATAAAAGCATATCAAACCTATGTTGATGGCCAGTGGCTCGACACAGATAAGACCATGGAGGTTGTCAATAAGTTTACAGGAGAAGCTTTTGCGTCAGTACCTCTGGCAGATTCAGTGCTCACTGAAAAAGCCATTGCCAGTGCAAAAGAGGCATTCCAGAGTTTTCGAAAAGCACCTGCCCATGCCCGGGCTGCGATTCTGGATAAAACCGCAGAATTACTGCTGGCAAGGCAAGACGAAATAGTAGATATTCTCTGCAAAGAAGCCGGAAAAGCCTATAAATTTTCTGTTAACGAGGTACAGCGCAGTGCTGAAACCTTTAAATTTGCGGCAGAGGAAGCTAAACGCCTGCATGGAGAAACCATTCCTGTTGATGCAAGCCGATTTGGTGAAAACAGGTTTGGTTACTTCATTCGTGAACCTATTGGGGTTATCGGAGCAATTACCCCCTTCAATTTCCCCCTGAACCTGGTCGCTCATAAACTGGCCCCTGCCATTGCAGCTGGTAATACAGTTGTACTCAAACCAGCTTCTGTCACACCGGTGTCTTCCATCATACTGGCAGAAATACTCGAACAGGCAGGCCTGCCCAAAGGGGTTGTAAACGTGGTTATCGGCCCAGGCAGGGAAGTTGGGGATGCCATTGTAGTCCATCCTGACTGTAAAAAAGTCACCTTTACCGGCTCACCTGCTGTTGGCGATCAGATAATTAAAAAAGCAGGGATTAAAAAAGTTACCCTGGAATTGGGCAACAACTCCGCCACCATCATCGAAGCTGATGCAGACCTGGAAAAAGCTGCTGAACGTTGTGTGGTCAGCGCTTTTGCCAACTCCGGACAGGTATGCATTTCCCTACAGCGTATTTATGTGAACGCAGCCTGCGTCGAAACCTTCAGCAAGCTCTTTGTGGAAAAGGTGAAAGCTCTGCAGGTGGGAGATCCCCTGGAGACATCATGCGATATCGGCCCGCTGATTGACGACAAAGAGGTTGAACGTATTGATTCCTGGGTCAAGGAGGCGGTACAGCAGGGAGCCGTGATCGCCACAGGCGGCAAAGCAGAAGGTCGTGTCTATCTTCCAACAGTGCTTACCAATGTGACGGAAGATATGAAAATTATGTGTATGGAAACCTTTGCACCTGTTGTTTCCATTGTTGCATACAATGACTTTGACGAAGTAATCAACCTGGTTAACAATTCTGAATTTGGGCTCCAGGCAGGCATCTACACCAATGATATCAACAAGGCACTCCAGGCTGTGGATGACCTGGAGGTTGGCGGTGTAATGATCAATGATACGGCCACATACAGAGTAGACCATCTTCCCTATGGAGGCAATAAGCTCTCCGGTCTTGGCCGTGAAGGTGTTCGCTTTGCCATGGAAGACATGACCAACATCAAGATGGTTATGATTAATCGCAATTAGGTAACAATCATTCTTTAATCTTATTATCCATGTTCCAGTGGATACTATCGACCGTAGATGCTCGAGCATTCACATTGAGCATCTACGGCTCCTCTGACATGCGGTCATGCACCCTATATATAATCGCTACAGACACTGCTCCCCTTTCTACCCATAAAAAAAAATTGGCTTGATGAAACAGACCCCATGGCATATACCTAACTGGCTCAACTCTATCATCTCATGGGTGACAATACCAAGGCCGTCAAGGCTCGTCATAAGGCCGAGCAATGGATATCGCATGAACAGGAGAAAATCACCCGCAAGCCATAGACCTTGTTTCCCATGACTTCCGCTTAACCCCACCTGATCAGTAATGGAGCAACGACCCTTGCCGCCTGGCTATCTGTAATCCATAGTGAAAAGAGACTAAGCCACCTGTAAGGCACAACACAGCAAATCCGCAAAGAATCAACAACTCCCATCGGATTGCATCAACTCCAGCACCATTCAGCATAAGCTGGCGCAATCCCCTAAGGCTGTGGGTAATGGGGAGAATCTGTGAAATCCATTGCAGCCATCCGGGCAAAACCTCCGTAGGATACATGACCCCCCCAAACAGACTGGCTAAGGAACCAATCGCCCAACTGACCGGACTATTCTGCTTTAACAAAAGTACAAAGGTGGCTGAAAAAAGGCCAATACCCAAAAAACTTAACAGGGTCAACAATACCAGAGCAACAATAAGGAAAGGATGAGTCCAGTGAAATACTGCTCCGAACAACGTGCCCAGTCCCAGATAAAAAAGAGCGCGAAAACAGGAAAAAGCAAAAGGATACAGAGAAGAATACAGCAAAATAGCAGAAGGAGAAACCGGTGTGATCAGAAGAGCCTCTATGGTTCCCAGTGTCTGGCCCTTACGAATTTCTTCCCCCATGCTGGAAACGATAACTAGAAGAATATCCGTTAAAGCCAATCCAAGCAGGACAAAAGCAAAATAATCTCCGCCATATGGCTGCAGCAGTTGTTCCTGAGGATGTATAATCTTACCCATAAAGAAGAAAAGCACTGTGGTAATGCACAGTGTTGCGATTTGCGCAGGAAGCCGCAGGGGGTAACTGAGGTCGACCCGGATATCCCTGAGTAAAAAATTCAGTGCCTGGTGCAGCATGATTCCCCTTCCTTCTCTGTGATTCTCTCAAAAAAGTCCTCAAGATGTAAAACTTTACTGGTGCACCCATACACCTGGACCCGGTTTTCCACAAGCTGTTGCAGAAACCTTGGAATATCCTTTTCTGCACACTGGAGCCGGATTATTTGTCTGTTATTTTCTTCAATACAAACAGGTTGTTCTTCCCCCTTTGGCATCGTCAAGATTCCGGGGCGATACCCAATAACTTCAAGCTGAAAGATAGAAATGGTATCGCCCATCCCTATCAAGTCTTGTTTGGACAGATCAGCAAGAATTCTCCCCTGATGAAGAATGACTACACGATCGCACACTTCCTGGGCTTCATGCAGGTTGTGGGTGCACCAGAGTGCTGCCATTCTCTCACTGTTGACAAGCCTGGTTCGGATCAGGTTGCGAAGCTTTCTGGCAGCCACGATATCGATGTTGGAGGTGGGTTCATCCAGCAGCAGAATCTTTGGTGAGGCAAGAAGGGCCCTGGCAAGGGATACTTTTTGTTTCTGACCACTTGAACAGCGATCAAACCGTTGTTTCCCCAGGTCCGCAAGGCCGACCAATGAAAGCACGTTGTCCACCCGAACAGATGCGTTTTTTCCCTGTAACCCATACAAAGAAGCGAAAAAAAGAAGGTTTTTGCGCACAGACAGGCGCCAGTAGAAACTGCGTTCATTGGTATTCACCAGGCCAACCGATTGTCTAATCAGCCTGTCGTGTGTACGTATATCACGACCAAGAATACGGGCATCTCCGCTGTCCGGCTCCAGCAGCCCGGCCAGTATCTTTATGAGGGTTGTTTTTCCGGCTCCATTCAACCCAAGCAGACAACAGATTTCCCCTTGGTTGAAACCAAATGAGACGTCCTGCAAAGCAGGTTTCCGTGAAATTGCAGCAGGCCTCCAGAGCTCCCGTAAGGAGAGCGGGTAATATTTGCAGAGATTCGTGACTTGGACAGCCCCGTTTGCATTCTTCATCGCTCAAAGGACATATTGGCAATTATTTTCATGGGATTAGTGAACACGAGTTTGCGCGCCTGTTCCTCACCAATAATAGTGGAAGCACCTTTAATCCCTTGTGACAAAAGAGGCTTGCGGTACTTTGTGGAATGCCCGTCAGAGGCTAACACGTCAACGACACCTTTTTTCAGGAGGTAGTGCGCACATTTCTTTGCACCTCTCCCAAATTCACCTACAACACTGCCGGCTGTAACCTGGACGAAAATGCCGTCATCCAGTAATTCCAGTAACAGGTCAGGGTTGGACTTGATAGATGGATTACGCTCAGGATGGGTAATAATCGGCTTCATTCCGTGTATTCGAAATTGAAACAGTATATTTTTCGCTGTTGCAGGAAGATGCGTATGGGGAAACTCTACCAGGATATAATCTGTCTCATTGATAGTGAATTGATTCACCTGCTGAGGTGCAAAAACTGTATTCACATCCGCACCTGTCAGCAGGGTGAGAGGAATGTTCTCCTTACGTATCAGGTGCCGCAACCAGGATGCCCTGCGGCTTATTTCAGCAGGGTCATAGAGCTTTTCGTTTACATGCGGAGTTGCGACAATTACATCCACCCCATCCTCTGCAGCCATCCTGGCCATGGCCACAGATTCTTCAAAAGTGCGGGGTCCATCATCTATATCAGGCAATATATGGCAGTGAATATCAATCATTGTTCCGGGTGAAAAATCTCCGGCTGATACCAGATTCAAATAAAAGACAGCAGGTTACCCCTAAACCTAAACATACTTTGACGATATACACCGCTTGTTTTTATAAAAAATTAATATATTTGTCTACCTGAGCAAGGCAAAATAAGAAGAGCCTATGCCTATGACCGATTACTTGCTCCTTCAGATTCGTTCAGACAGATCCTCTTATAGGATGGCCCAGAGGGGACCAAATGTAGACTGGTGGGTTGTTTACATTGATACAAACTGCTACTGTTGCTCATAGAAGATATATTCCTCTCGAGGAGTCTGTCGGAGCATTGCTATTTTTTCTCAGTTTAAGGCGTTTTCAGGCAATCAAGCACAACCATCTAGATACCCAGGACCAATATAAAAATTGGGTTCTGGTTTGATACGGAGGATGAAAATTGCCGTTGGGAACCCGAGTGGCGCATTCCATGTCTTTCTGCTTCATTGTTGTCGTTGTTCTCAGAAAAACGTTATTAGTCTTTCGTGATATCTGGTTCTACACGACCTTACTCGGCCTATTTGCAAGAAGAAAAATTTGGGAAATACTATTGTGCTAATATTTTTCTAACCAACCGGTAATATCATGTAGCATTAATTTGTACTTGAAACGGGCACAGTGAGGCATACACGCTGAAACAACATGACGCAGCGTTGTTCTCCAAACGGTACCCAGCTCAATAAAGCAATATCACTGGCATATGATAAACCTTAAAGTAGTATTAACCGGTCAGCGACTACCCGCTTTGGTTGCTGCAGCATCTTTTTTTGTACTTGTCTCGACAGTTTTTCTGTTTTGGGTACGGGGGCAGATCAACCAGTATATCTACAATACCATCGACAGACAGCTCCTTATTGCCGCCGAAAGTATCAGCCTCATACTGCCCCATGACTATCACATGCGGGCAAAAACACCTGATGCCATCTCTCTTACCGAATACCGGTCGATAGAGACAAAACTGACGCAATTGGCACAGGTATCTGGGGCCAAATATATCTGGACAGACATTCTTATTAACGACACGGTGTACCTCACAGCATGCAACAAAACCTCTGGCCCAAATCATCCAGATGCAAAAATTCATTATTTCATGCCCTATAAAAACGGCGTTTCAGAGGCTCAGATGGAAGCCTTTACAGGCGATGTCCCCGTCTATGCCACTTTTAAAGACATCTGGGGGATGTTTCGGGCTATTTTCATTCCCATCAGCAATCCAGACGGCTCCAAGTACCTGGCTTGTGCTGAATTCACTGTTGATTATGTTGAAATGGTGATTGAGAGAAGCAACCTGTTTTTCCTGATCGGCTTTCTGGCCTTTCTGACTGGAATTTTTCCGTTCTGTTTTCTCTATATTACGGAATCAAGAAATAACAGTAGGTTACTCGAACTCAAGAATTCCCAATTACGGCACAGCAAAGAAAATCTGAAGGCAACTCTTCAATCCATAGGAGATGGTGTTATCGTTACCGATGAACGCGGGATAGTCCGCGACATGAATCCTATGGCAGAAAAACTCTCCGGGTGGCAGCTTGCAGATGCCGTTGGCCAAATGCATGACACTGTTTTTCAGTTTGTATCAACCGAAAAGCAGATTGAAATACCGAACCAGATCGATACAGTACTCTTCTCAGGAAAAATAGTTGCAGAAGACAGGGATATCAGCCTGGTCACCAAGGATAAGCAACAGATCGAGGTTATTACCAATGCCGCCCCAATCAGGGGTGAAGAAGCAGAAAGTGTTATCGGTGTTATTCTGGTTATACGAGATGTAACAGAACGTAACCAGATGGAAGAGAAGATGAATGCGAGTCGTAAAATGGAAGCCATCGGCCTGCTCGCAGGCGGCATTGCCCACGACTTTAATAATATGCTGGGAGGGATTATAGGAGCCACGGAATTGCTGGAGCAGCACCTGCCAGATAACACCAATGCAAAAAAAATGCATCGGGTCATCCTCGACTCAGCCATTCGGGCAGCAGACCTCACCAGGAAACTACTCGCCTTTTCACGTCAATCGGCGAAAGTCTCAACAACCATCAGCCTGCATGACATTATACAAGAGACTGTAATTCTGTTAAAGAGCAGTATTGACAGACGGATAACAATTGAAACCCACCTTGACGCAGCACACAATAACCTTGTCGGCGACCCCTCACTTTTACAGAACTCCTTTTTGAATCTCTGCATTAACGCATCACATGCAATGCCAAAAGGAGGCTTGCTCAATATCAGCACCAAGGAAATTCTGCTCGACACATTTTACTGCGAATCGACAACCTTTGATCTTGCACCAGGAAGATTTATCGAGTTGGAGGTCAGTGACAACGGTTGCGGTATTTCCCGTGAAAACCTGAACCGGATATTTGATCCTTTTTTTACAACAAAAAAACAAGGTGAAGGAACCGGCCTTGGCCTTGCTTCTGTATACGGAACCGTAAAACAACACGGGGGCGCTATTTCAGTGCATAGTACAGTGGGGCAAGGAACCTCTTTCAGGCTTCTTTTTCCGCTAACGGAAGATGAGACTGTCAGACCGGTTACGATAAACATTCAATTCGGTAGCGGCTGTGTCCTGGTTGTTGATGATGAGGTTATCATGCGCGACACCGCCAGGTCTATTCTGGAAAAACTCGGCTACAAGGTGCTAATGGCTGAAAATGGACAAAAAGCTATGGAAATATTTGCCGTTGAACATGCAAATATCGATGCGGTACTGCTTGATATGGTTATGCCGGTTATGAATGGCCGCGATTGCTTTAAACATTTGAGACGCATTGATCCGGATGTAAAGGTGATATTGTCCTCAGGTTTTTCAAGGGAAGAGGACTTTCTGGAGATGAAGCTCACCGGGCTTGCAGGATTTATTAAAAAGCCCTATTTAATGGTGGAACTCAGCCAGGTTGTTCATCAAGCTTTGCATCAAATAACCTGATTCAGAGCTGACATGTTGCAAACAAACCAAAATACTCGAGGTACGGCTAAGCACCAAAAAATTGTCCGCTTTCGCCAGGAATAGAGAAAAATATGTAACATTGCATTTTCTTTTGTAGAAACAATAACTTTTATCAGGTAAGATTTACCGTGCTGATACGCTACCGCGACATCAACTATTACAATGCTGTCAGGGAGCTATCCGGGAATGTCCTTTCTCCGCAGCTCGGTGTTATGTTAGAATAACAATGCTCGCAGTATTTCGAATATGATTGTGCGTCTTTGTCTCAGGGTCACGGAAAAAATAATTATCCAATCTTGCTTGTCTCTCAACTCGGCAACGTCGTCGCGCCAATGGCTCAATACGGCCAGTATGGAAAGATTGAGGCGACGACGTTACCAAACCGATATCCTACGCAATTTTTGGATAGTTAGTATTTTCCGCGACCCTTCAATTCCTTGACCGGAGAAAAATCTTATTCTCGGCTAACCTATCAGTTCAACATATCCAGCAGACAGCGATTTCATGCTGTTAATTTCCGTTAACACTTCAAAGAGAGGTCCAGCCATGCAAGATCGACGAAATTTTCTAAAAACAGCTGCAGCAGTCTCCTTGGTAACTATTGCGGGATCTTCCGCTTCTTTTGCCAGTGAAAATGGGAAGTACACCAACATTATCTTCACCGAAAAGAATACAGGGAAATGGGCTGGCAAAGAAAAGTCTCATGTCCCTCAGGTTACAGTGACTGGCAATAAGGTTACAGTGGTAACCCCGCATCCGATGTCCAAGGCGCATTTCATTGTAAGACATACACTTGTACTCGAAGATGGAACTTTCGTGGGTGCAAAGACCTTTAGCGCCGATGATAAGCCTGAATCAAACTATGAACTGCCTATGGATTACAAGGGTAAAATCATTGTCACCAGCTTTTGCAATCTCCACGATTTGTGGATTGCCGAGACTATGATCTAAGCAAATTACCGGGAGGCTGTCCAGAAATGGATTTTTTATCCCGTAACTGTTTTATCTTCAAAATGTAACACTCGGAGACGAGGGTCTCGGAAAACAATAACTATCCAAAGATTACGTAGGATACCGGCTCATTTTCCAGACTGCTTCAATGATTCCCTGCCCGTATTGGTCCCATTGAAACAGTTATGAGAACGAGTTGAGAAACCAGCGAGATTGGATAATGTCTTTTTTCCGCGGCCCTCAACATAGACTCCGATATCATCTCTGTGCCTGTGGCAAATGTATGGCATCTGCCTCGGAGTCTTCTCCTCCCTGCTCTTAAACCACAATCTTCGTTTACGGATAGAGAATATACAGTGAAAAGCAAATAGATAAGGTCTCATTCTAAAACGGTAGCGAGCCATACTCTGAACCGTTTGCTGTGTCTCGGTACCAATGGTTCAGGATAATACTGAAAAGCAGTAGATACAACAGTTGGTGACATCGCGTTTGTGGTAGCGGTACGCGATATATACAACCGGCCAAGGCCAAACGATCATCCCGAGGTAAAACTTGCCTTAAGGAGGTGTCCCAATGAACAGGTTTCATGTGCTTACCCCAAAAGAAGACAGCCTGCTGTGGGTCTGGCGCGATGCGCAGCCGAATAACAGCTCACAACTTTCCTATGCGGCCCGGGACAAAGGACGCGACGCAGACGAATGCCGACTATTTGAGGCGCAGCTTGATCACCAGATCCAGGAGCCAGGCCACATTCAGCTCCACACCCGGGAATGGACCTGGAAGGACTGCGCTAAATCTCTCCCGCGTACGGATCAGCACCGTTTTCCAGATGACCTTTGGATGTCGGAGGGAGCGACACGGGTTGTGACGAAAAATCCGTTTGCAACAGCAAAAGAGAGCGTTCGCATCCATCTTATAACAGCGAAGAAGTACCGGGAAGGCAGAATTTTTATCTGGAGTCCTGGTAGCGCAGGGCGGTTGCTCTCCTCTGAGGCAAGCGACGAATATGGCCCGATTTTCGACATTTCGTTAACTGAAACGGAAAGGCACTGGTTCCTCTTTAAATTTGTAAGCAGGGCTGGCGTCTATGAACCAGACTATGCCAACCGTCTATGGGTTGCTCAGGATGGAGAAGAGATTTGGGTGCACAGCCAGGCTCCGGCAATCAGCACTGAACAGCCTGTAAGGAAGCCACTTACCATACATGCCTTTCAGCCCGGCCCCCCTGCAACCCCTCTCCTGCACCTCTGGCAGGAAGATTCGGATTTCGTTTTGGATGTCTCTGGCACTCCGGATTCTGATGGATGGATGCAGTTTGAATATCCGGTTTATACCGGACGCACATACCGGTTTATGCTACACGATCCCAACCAAGAGAAAGCTTGGGAGAGTGGTGAGGCGAAACGTAATGTTCATTTGTCCGATGATGGTGTGGCATGGACATATGATGGTGATGGCACCAGGCGCAAGCTCGGCAAAAAAGGAGTCTGGACCTTGGAGGGTGACCACGAACTGTTCGGCCATCAGCCACATGCGGAGAAAGAGGTTTGTCTTGAGATCGCGGCATGTCCCCCCAATTGCGATCTGCAAGCACCTCTGCTTCTTGATGTGTGGGTTAACCGATCCAGAGCACTACTCTATACGGGTCTGGCTGCCGATGAAGACGGGTGCTACCGATTCAAAACCTACCCCGAGGTCGTGACCTCGTTTCATTTCCGTTCGAGTGACTCAGCCGAATTCCTGGAACGCCACTTTCTCAAGGTTTCGAACGGTGAAGACTTAACACATCGTTACATTGTGCTGAATCGTGCAGACACCCTTCCTGCAAAGCCTCTGGATGACCTTTTTAGTAATCCTCCCTTTCCCATTGAGCGACCAGGTGCATGGATCGCGGACGGTCAGGTTCGGTTTGCAGTGCACTGCCCCACAGCCGCAGCGGTAGAGGTGGTAGGTGACTGGACAGACTGGGAAGCCTCCCCCCTGCCCATGCGCTCGACGGAGGATGGAACCTATTGGTGGGCCCACATTTCGGTCGCAAAACTTACTGCCGCACGCGGAGGCTCGCTCCATGGTGCATTGTATAAATTCCGACTTAATCAGGTACGCCTGGTGCAAGATCCGGCGGCGGACTGGGTGGAAAATTCGGCTCCGGAACGTGCCTCAAAACTTGTTGATCATCAGAATTTCCCCTGGTCTTCCAATGGTTGGCAGCGACCTGGATGGCAATACCTCAACATCTACCAGCTTCACCCATCGATGTTCAGCAAACGTGCCGGTCACAGCGGACTCAATGCCGTGACACACGAGATGACTGCCCCTGAGGGTTACCTTCGCAAGGTAAACGCCACAGCGATATTGTTAATGCCCACCTGTGAGTTTTCAGGGGATCACGGCTGGGGCTATAATCCTTCGTTCTTCTACTCGGTCGAGTCTGCCTACGGAGGCCCTGATGCTCTCAAACGCCTGGTCGATGCCTGTCACCAGAATGGAAAGGCCGTACTGCTGGATGTCGTCTTTAATCACGCCAGTACTTCAGACAATGTTCTGTGGAGCGTTGCCCGCGATAGCTTTTTTGATGGCGACACGGAATGGGGAGCAATGATCAACTTCGACCATCCCCAGGTAATGCATTTCTTCGAACGTAACCTTGTCCATTTCATGCAAAATTACAAGATCGACGGTTTCCGATTCGACTTCACACGGGTCATTCGTTTCGGCGATCAGTGGACCGCCCATGTAAGGCAGCCGGGTTCCGGTGGCGGTTGGAAATTCATGCAACGACTCCGTAAAGCGGTTCATAAGATAGACGGACGTTGTTTGCTGATGGCAGAAAACTTGCCTAACGATTGGGATCTCACCCATTCCTGGGGTCCCATGGACACACAATGGTGTGACGAATTCCATGATCGTCTGGTCGATGCTGTCCGGGGCTGGGACGTGATGGGTAATTTAGCCGATGCTCTTAAGATAACGCAGGCATCCGACACCCGCTGGCATGAGTCGACAAACTATGCCGAAAGTCACGATGAGGTGGGCAACGAACCAAATCGAATTAGTGCTGTGGCCGGACCAGGTCAAGGCCTGCGCCGGAGCAAGGTGGCCAGTGCAGCAACGCTCCTTGCCCGTGGTATCCCCCTGTCCTTTATGGGTGCCGAGACGGGCGAATGGCGACAGTTCCCCAAAGGGGGCGACCAAGCTCTTGATCTGGACTATTACGAACATGACACCGCAGCCTGCTGTTTACGAAACTGGTGGAATCGTCTCTCTGAGATTCGCCGCGGCAATCCGCGGCTTGAAGGCCCCTCGCCGCTTCGGGTAACCTTCGCACAGGATCGGATGCTGGCCTTCACCCGTGGGGAAGCCAATGATCTCTTCGTGCTCCTGAACTTCGGTAATTGGTCCGGGTGGCGCTCGCTTGCGGAGCTTAATCTGCCTGAAGGCGAATACAAGGAACTTGTGAACTCGACCTGGGGAGCCTATCGAATCAGTTGCGAAGGGGAAGACGAGGACTCCAATGGCGGCTGGGATGCCCGCCTTCACCGAGGCAATTCGTTGCATATCCCTGATTACGGAGCTGTAATACTGGAGAAACGTTGAACGGATAGCCTTACTGCTAGCGGAAAGGATGAGTTCCGAAAAAGGAAACTTGGTGTCAGCCTTTAAGCCTGACCTATGTCTGCCTTGCCACTGCCCGGCAAAGGCGGACATAGGTATATTTATTTGAGTCAGGGTATTGGCCATTTCAGCTTCGATCTTCCAGACTTGACCAATACCCAGTATCAGCGGCACAACCGGTGCCTGTCCATAAACGAGGATTTTCATTCGAGAGTTGGGGTGCGAAGAGTCTGATAAACCATATATCGACCGGTACCAGCCCCTCTGCATACAACAACTTAAACCAACAATCTCATATGATCTATGACATAATCGGTGATGTTCACGGCCAGGCAGATAAACTGGAAAATCTCTTTGACCTTCTCGGCTATACAATGCAAAATGGTCTATATTACCAGGCAGACCACACACCGATTTTCGTCGGTGACCTCATAGACCGCGGCCCGCAACAAAAACGGGTACTGGATATTGTCAGGCCTATGGTGACTGAAGGCATTGCACAGACTGTCATGGGTAACCATGAATATAATGCTATCTGTTATCACATCAGAAAATCGAACTCCAGCAATGGCGAATGGCTTCGACCGCACACTGAGGCAAATACCACTCAACACCAGGTATTTCTGAAAGATTTCCCTCTTGATACAGAGCATACTGTTAATACCATTGAATGGTTTACAACACTTCCGCTCTACCTTGATTTAGGTAATTTCCGCGTAATTCATGCGTGTTGGGATCAGCAAACCATCATAAAAGCGCGGCAGATAGGATGTATCAATGAAAATAACCGGCTCAACCATGAGCAACTAGAGCTCAGTGCTACCAAAGGAACTGAACAATTTTTCATCATAGAACGACTCCTTAAGGGACCGGAACTTTCAGGCGTTGAGCCATTCCTGGATAAGGATGGTATTGTACGTCATGAGGTGAGAACCCGCTGGTGGGGAGACATCAGCGTCGATTCAACATATCGAGACCTCGCCTTCTGGTATGATTCTGATAAAGTGAGTATCCCGGATATATTAGTAGATAACCACAGGCGACTTCCCAGATACACTGATAATCTTCCGGCTGTGTTCTTCGGGCATTACTGGCTGAATACAGGAGTTATACAAGTGCAGCAATCCAATGTGGCATGTCTTGACTATTCAGCAGGTAAAGCAGGGCCCTCGTGGCGTACCGATTTGATACAACTCAAGCGATGAGCACGTTACTTAGTACCAATTTTTACAGTTCATACTGACAGACTGATCGTTTGAAATACTTTCAAAATAGATTTCTTCTTATATGATAAAAAATATCCATTCTCAAAATATACCAAAAAGAAATTAACCTTTTCCGGTGGATATTCCGCATCTGGAGGCCAGATGCATGACAGCCTATTCAATCTTTTCGCTTTAGTTGGCTCTCTATATCGTGTGGTGTATCTGCTAATGTCATTTTCCACACCTCCTTATAAAAGGAGACAATATTACACAATTTATATGAAACTACCTTCTGCCCCGGACTCGAGGTAGGTTAACATCGTCTTGATTACAGGTCACAATTCTGGTTTCCTTGGTCCTTATTACTCTGATTGTCGTGGCTGGACGCTGGGGGTACTTTCAGTTTTATATCCGTAGTCTCTTTCGAGCTGACAATTCGTTGTGCCGGTGTCCAGCCGGTCATGTTAGATCCCGCGCTCTATCGCTTCAGTTCAGTTTTCGACCTCATCGTGACAATCAGAAAAGATAATGACTCTAT
>NZ_AUCV01000042.1 GCF_000429945.1 Desulfogranum japonicum DSM 18378
GCGATTACATATATGCAATCTCGAGTAGATATGATGAATTACCAAAAATATATCGAGGAGGATTTGCCGATTGGAAGCGGGATGGTTGAGGGAGCCGTTCGTAATGTAATCGGCGAACGGCTGGATTGTTCTGGGATGCGTTGGAAACCTGAACGAGCTGAAGCGTTGCTTCACCTGAGGTGTATCGAACTCAACGGCGATTGGGATCATTTTTATGACTGGGCATATGGCCAATGGGTCAAGCGAATGCAAAGCGAAGAAAGAAACATCCAGGTGAGATCAAGTAAACCGTTGGAACTACCAAAGGCTGCGTGAATTTTATGCTTTATGGGAGATCGGCTGCACCCCGAGCCACCAGACACTTGAACAAAGGTGGGAAGTAGTTTTAAGTAGTTAAATAAATTAATATCAACAGATGCGATTAAAAACCACTCAGGAGGCTGCTCAATGAAGGAAGCCAGTTGTTCGACAGTATAGGCACTATTAGAAATTTCCACAAACTTTCTAGAAATCTCTACAAATCCAAAAGTTGAAGAAATAACAAAGCCAGGGAACTCTTCGTCTACATAGCCCTGATGCCAAGAGATTATTTTATTAATAGCGTCGGCTAATACGTTGTTAATCTTATTGATAGGCTCAACTTGAAATGAATCAACTGAATTTTTGTTTGAAAAATATTGAATAAGCAACTCTGCTAATATATTTGTATCCAATACAATGTCAGTCATATCAATCATCTACCTTGATGATATTCTTCCATCTCTTTTTCGACTCTATCTGTCCACCATGTTGAGTCTCCACATAATTTCAAAGATAATATCCTTATAGATCTTCTTGGAGGTATATGAGAAACTGCAGCATCAACAGAAAGACCTACAACTATATCATTACCATCTCTTTCAAATAAGTTAATCAGAAGCTTTTCCTCATCAAGTTCAGATATGCAAACGAACCCATCTTCTTCCATTCTCCTGATTTTCCTATCGATCACATCTAAACTTATTGGGCTTGCTCCTTTTCTATGATCCTCTAATGCATGGAGAGTGTCACCAATGGAACAAATCCCTATAGTTGATCCAGAATTTATCTCATTACGCAAAGTATTATGCTCAATAAACTGTTTAATTTCTGCTGGGGAGAAAAAAGAGGTATCCATATCAGTCCATTAAATTAACTTTTGGTGGAGACAAACTCTCAATATCATCTTTTTCTTTCGGCTCTACAGGGGCACGACTTTTTGCGACTTTACTTATGTGTTGCTTATCTATTTCATCGAGTTCATCTTGAATTGCAAGTTCAACTGAGTTACTTAGTATTGTCAAAAATATTCCAGGTACCCTCCCTGATAAAAACAAAGCCTCCTCTATAGATTCTTCTGTAAAAGGGTTCAAACTACCAATTTTATCAGGTTCTATTCTTGATGCATTCAAATACTCAAGAGCTAAAGGTATTGCAAATTCTTCTTTTAGAGGATCAAAATAGATTGTATACAATTCACTTTGGTCTCCACTTAATGATGCAAAACGATCTAGGCCAGCAGTTTCCCAATGAGGGTTTAACAGTTCTTGAACATAAGGATGTATAGTAAGCAATATATTAAAAAATGAATATTTAGAACTTTCACTTTGACCGTCAATAAAATAATATCTCAATGACTCTACAAACGATCTCCTTTCCTGAGTGTTTTGCGGTGTAACTATTTTTTCAACTTCATCTACAAAGATCAAACTCTTTGTAAAACCGGCCTCTCTCAACAGACTGACTAAAGCATCGAAATACTGTATACCTACTTCTTTCTTCCAAAAGAAATCAGTTTTATTCTTAAGTGCTTTTTCTTCAAATTCTGTTGGATTATGTCCAAAGAATATAATTTCCTCACGCTGCTCTTCGCTAAACCCAAGAACATCTAATTTTGCCTTTAAATAGCTTCTCAAATCCCAATTAACATCGACGCCCTTGTTTTTTAGCCACGCATCATTTCCGATAGTATTTTCAGGATGATCTCCTATATCTGTCAATACATCAACTGGAATACAATCAGAAAAAGCTCTCATCCTCCACATAGCTTGAGCAAGCACATCCTGTTTAACTATTGATTGAATTATGAGTTTAATAAATTGCCAAAACTTACTATTTCTCCCTCCTGGAGATGGCAACAAGTATATGGCAAACAAGACTTGACTATCTCCACTTAACTCAGCTCCATGATCTTTATTTATGCGTCGACATTGTTGCTGAAGAAAAGCAGTTTTCCCAATACCCCGCCCTCTTCTTGTCGCATAGTCCATCAAGAAGGTAATCGGCTTTACTTGCGCACGCTCCGGGTGAGGAACCATTAATTGTTCAAATTTTGCCTCTTCATTCTTACGTAATTCAGCTAAATATATTGATCCGTTTTCTCTAGTATCAGGGCTATCAATCATTACACCAGGTTTAGGTGGAAACGGATTACGTGTAAACCCATATTTTTCGTATTTTGATTGTTTTACTGGCACATTAGTTTTATCTACTTTACGAAATAGACTAGACATTTAATTCTCCTTGTTAGATCTAGGCTGAGTAATAGCTATAAGAGAATGAGGAGTACCATTAAAAATTACTGGTCGTCTTATCAATCTATGAGCAGCTCTTTGATCCTCTCTAATATCTGTTTCGAGAGAAATTGATAATGAAGCAGTACAAGAAAGCGATTCTCTGATTATATTATGCAAAAACTTGTCAAAATGTTCAGCACTCAATCTTAATTGCCTACAAACCTCATCTCTAACATCAAGAAGTGGCACATATAATGAACCTACTCTCGAAAAGGTTTTATGATGTTCTGCAACTAATATTTCTGTAAAAGAATCTCTTAGCGAATCCCATTTTGGCGTATGTAAATATAAAGTTTTCCCTACTGGATTTTGAATATCAAGTTTTTCAAACTTTTCAGAATCATTACTAATGCGGAAAACAGAGGTGGGAAATATAATTCTTCCCGGAGCTTTTGGATGGGAATCTGTATAAAATAATAACTCTAACGCTTCCAACCTCGGGCACCATGCCATATATGTTCTGGGCTTTAACGGTGGTCGATTGATGGCGAAATCTCTTTTCTCGTTTTTTGAGAACTTATTCGAAAAAAAGAATGAGACTGCAGCTTCCTGCATAGCCATAGCTAACCTCCGCCTCGGGGCGAAGGTTTTCATTTTCCTTTTTTCTATACTTGAGTCGTCTTTTTTATCCTTAGCAACTTTACGCTGCTTTAGGTTACTAAGTCGATTCCAAGAAATTTCAACCAAGCTTATCCAAGCATCTATTGGAATAGGTAAACTTCCTGGAGACAGGCGTTGTATAATTTCATGAGAATTTGCGGTCTGATTAATTAAATCTTTACTCCAGGAATTATCTTCCCACGCTTTCGAATGAGGCCTCCATGATTGCACAGGTGTTGGAACAATTACCTCTCCTTGTCCTTCCGGATTAATTGTCCAAAGTCGATCGACAAACCAGCCAGGGATCGTATATACATTATGCATCTTGCGTGTTAGATACCTTATAAAACGAACCTTATCTGACTTTGAAAGCCGATAGGCTTTTTCTCCTTCATTAGTCAACGCATACTTGGAATTATTAGTCTGTGAAGAAGAATATTTTATTCTTTTTAGCCAACCAAAGTTCCTAAACTCTCTGACGAGATCTGTCATCCCCCGTGAACTTTGGTTTCTTACAAAAAGTAACCCCTTGACACGCTGTGGCATTTCATCGATCAACTCTTGAACAGTGATATATTCCTGCGAATGTGCTAACTCCAGAGCCTCGAAATATAGCCTTATGTCGTTAAACAGTGCGATACTTCTGCTTTTGGGTTTGTTCCAATATTGCATCTAATATGCTTCCACAAAAAAAACGGATAAGAAATTGAGCATAACCGAAAAAAAGATCGGCACTATAACACTATGAAAGACTTATTGACTAGCTTGCAAGACATGTTTATGCCTGAATACACAACAACATAACTCGAAAATTACTTACCCTCTATACTTATATCTTCCACTTACTAACTTAGTAGAGTGAATAATACCCTCCCTGCGTCAAAATAAGTATACTTCTCTTGACACTTTTTGACCTGCCTGGAGACTAAGGTTTAACGTGTAAAATTAAGCTTAAAACAAACCATATTGACATGCTGTAAAATATCGTCCAAGCTTGATTATACATAACCGCAGTTCACATGGAGACATTCATGGTCGGTGCAAAAATTGGATATATCAGAGTAAGCAGTATTGGTCAGAACACAGAACGACAGCTGGAAGGGGTTGAGTTAGCAAAAACCTTTACCGAGAAGATATCGGCCAAAAGTAAAGACCGACCGGTTTTGAATGACTGTCTTGATTATTTACGGGAAGGAGACGAATTGCATGTACACTCAATCGATCGCCTTGCAAGAAACCTAGCTGACCTGCAACATATGATTGGTGACCTACAGGCTCGGGATATTACAGTCTACTTCCACAAGGAAAACTTGGTTTTCAGTGGCGAAGAAAATCCAATGAGCAAGCTCATGATGCAAATGATGGGCGCTTTTGCTGAATTTGAAAGAAACCTGATCAAGGAACGCCAGGCAGAAGGGATAGCAGCGGCAAAGAAAAAAGGGGTTCGATTCGGGAAAGCTCCGAAACTGACGCCTGACCAGGTGGCCGAGGTAAAGGCAATGGCTACAGAAAAGTACAACAAAACTGAAATCGCTAAGAAATTTGGCGTTTCCAGGCAGACAATTTACAATGTACTGGCACAATAAACAGTTTCTACCGGCTTCCTCACTGATTCGGAATTGTGTTCTTTACTGAGAAATAGCCAGCGTTATGGGATTTCCCATAACGACATGTTAATTACCCCGAGCTTTCAGTTCCGATGTACGTCAATAATAACTGGTTGGTTATTTGTTCGGTACTTAGCGTTACAGGTGCTCGCGTTGATAAAGGTTGTTCCTTCTTTGGTGATCATTCCATAGCCTTCATGAATGTGACCAAATATATGGTACCTGGGGTGGATCTCCAGCACTCGTTCCCATAGGTCGACACAACCTTGGGGAATTCCCTTCACATTATCCAAAATTCCCGCTGGTGGTCCATGCGTTATGAGGACATCGGTTTCTTCAGGGATTCTGTTCCATTTGCGCCGGATATGCTCCCCTCGGTCAGCCATAAAGTACCACTGCATGAAAGTTGGCGTCCAAGGGGAACCATAAAAAGCCAAACCATCGATAGTAACCATCTTGTCCTGGAGATATGTTGCCTCTGGCGCTAGAGCGGCGAACATTTCCCTTGCCAGAGTATTTTTTCTTTCGAAAACTTCGTCATGATTGCCTGCAATAACCAACTTGTGGCGGAAAGGTTGGTCGTGCAGCCATTGGGCGAAGTCGTGAACGTCGGCAATTGTTCCCCAGGGACAGATATCTCCTGCCACAATGAGTATATCACCTGGCGGCAGGTCGATTTCGGCATGCATGCCGTGGGTATCCGCAATAGCCACGAGCTTCAAATTATTCATCATAAATCCTACTGGTTTTTATGGTTCAAAATAGGAAACTTGAAACAGGTGAAAATTTCCTGTCTAATTTCCATATAGTTGCCGTGCTGGTTTCCTTGTTTCTCGCAAATAACCGAAAAATTTTACCTAAATTTCCATGTAGTTTCCATAATGGTTTCCTTTAAACTACAGAAAGTTTCCTATTTCATATACTATGGAGAGGAAACCAGGAAACTTCCTTTTCTTTCATCTCTCGGAGCGGATCTCCTTTACCAGTTTTGAGCAGTACCCTTTGCTGATTTCCATCTCTTCGTCAATGTCCTTTTGGCTATAGCCTTCATCGAGGAGTTTCCCTACCTTATCCTGCAGGCTTTCCTCGATGGTTCACAGCTGCCAGTTCTCCAGCTATCAGGCTGGCTTCAAAGGTCTTTGCGTCGTCACTGTGGATGCCTCGGTTTTTACGGAAATGGACCTTGAACAGTGCGCCCTGGTCGGGCGTATACGATTTCGGCCGCAAGAGTTTGATGACCGTATCCAGTACATCTTCTTTCCTGGAGCTGCCGCGCTGCATTCCTCCTTTGCCGTCGTGGTGGACCAGTAGCACCGATTTTCCCATTGCCTACATAGGCAACGCCCATTCCTGTACTGGAAGCCAGGAGTCGGATTTGTTTTCCGATGTGCTCCGACAGACCGTGGAAATGTTGTCCAGGATTATCAGGCTTATATCGTCGGTCAAGACGGTATCTATTTGGGCCTGGCCTTCCGGTCTGCCAAGGTCGGGGATGCTTCCCGGCTGTAGGCCAGGGGAGATGATCTGCAGGTTGTCGGCTTTGGTCGTATCCATGTTGGCCATGATGCCGGGAGTTATGACCACAGGGGGTGATACACCCGGCAGGTTTAGAAATGGTTTCGGCTGAGCTGCCCCCACCCTGGTGGCTGTACGTAAAGAGGATTTTTCCCAATTTTGCGAACTAGAATCATACAATCACGCTAAAACAGCAACTTAAAGATTACACAAATGCCCTTATGGCACTACTTCTTTGTTTTATTCATATTGTGGTCTTTATCTGCTTACCAGCCATACTTTTTCCCCCCAATGCTGACAATATTTCCTGCTGGTGTGGCTCTGGCCGGGTGCTTTTTCTCACGTGGACTGTACTCCCGTTCTCACACTGCATGGTAATTGTTATCCTACACTGAGAGGAAAGAAGCTTTCATATACTTGCCCAGCTGCTCACTATACCTGACTTCCGCAAAGTGAGCCGAATCATATGCACAAGATGGTAGGCCAGGAACCTTGGAGACATGAAGGTTCAGGCCGTGGCCGTCGGCGAGCTTGTACGATTTATCTCACGGCTTGTCGTTGCAGATCTGGATTGCAGTGAGCTTGGACATATGGGTATCTTCTGCTGAAATGCGTGCGGGTCAAAAATCGTGAGGGTATTCGCCTCCTTTTTGAAATACCCACATTTGTACCCACAAAAATACTGGATGCCAATGGACGAAAATGGATAGAAAGGAAAATCAGGGAACGAAAAAACCCGCTAACCATTGCTGGTTGCGGGTTTTACGAATCAAGGTGGAAAACCTTGGATTAGTCTGATGGTGCCGAAGGCGAGAGTCGAACTCGCACGACCGTGGGCCACTACCCCCTCAAGATAGCGTGTCTACCAATTCCACCACTTCGGCACAATCTATTCTGCTAGTTACTGCTTGCTCGCTTGTTCTGCCGGTTGCTCTGTTTCCACAGGCTGTGCAACCTGCGGAGTAGCTTCCTGAGGCTCTGCCTTCTGCTCTACAGTGACGTTTACGTTTTTCATCACCGAGCTGGAGCTTTTATTCATCGACAGATAGGCCAAGGTCACAGAGGTTCCCATGAACACTATTGCTGCAAGAGTAGTTATTTTATTGAGCAACGGAACAGGACCTTCAGCACCAAACAGCGACTGACTGGACCCACCAAATGTTGCTCCTATATCGGCACCTTTTCCGTGTTGTAACAACACTATAGCGACCAAGAAAAGGCAAACGATTACGTGTATTATAATTAATAAATTAGTCATGTAAACTTGATAATTCGAGAAAAAGACTCGAACTGCAGTGCTGCACCGCCTACCAGCGCACCATCAATATCCGGTTGCGCCATCAGCGCATCAACGTTCTCAGGTTTGACCGAGCCACCATACAATATTCTTACGCGTTTGGCAACATTTTTATTCATTTTCTCTTCTAAAAGCTGCCGAATAAATGCGTGGACCTCTTGGGCCTGTTCTTTTGTGGCAGTTTTTCCTGTACCTATAGCCCAAACAGGCTCATAGGCAATAACAACAGATTCCATCTGTTTCTCATTCACACCTTGCAAACCATCTGTTATCTGTTGCTCAAGGACGGTAAACGTCTTGTCTGCCTCACGTTCCTCCAGGGTTTCACCTATACAAAATACTGGGACCAGGCCATGTTCCAAAGCGCCGAGAACTCTCTTGTTAATCATTTCATCACTTTCACCAAAGATTTGACGTCGTTCAGAATGACCTATAATCGCCATGCCAACATGCAGGTCCTGCAGCATAACAGGAGAAATTTCACCGGTAAAAGCTCCTTGCTTTTCCCAGCATACATTTTGTGAGCCAACATGCAGTTTTGATCCCTTCACTGCTGCGGTAACTGCATGAAGTGCAGTAAAAGGTGGTGCCACCATTACCTCTCGATCACTATAGGCATCAGCTACTGGTGCAAGTTGCTCTGCCAGTTCAACGCCCTGGGCAACGGTGAGATGCATTTTCCAGTTCCCTGCTATCAAAGGTTTTCTGGCCATGAAAATCTCCTCTCTGGTATTCTTTCAAGCGTTCGGCAGCAAACGGATTCTCCCTGCGAAAAATTGAGCCACCTGTGGAATATGGTAGAACGCTTAAAGTTATTCTGTGTTGTCAATATTTCCTTCACAGGTGAATGATCACCCTTTTTCGGTCTGATATTTACTGTAAAGCCAGGACACCTGGTAGTTCCTTACCTTCCATAAGCATTAGAAAAGCTCCGCCGCCAGTGGACATGTAAGAAATATTGTCAGCTTCGCCAGCCTTTTTAATTGCCGCATTGGAATCCCCCCCACCTGTAACACTGAGCGCATGGGAAGCGGCAACCGTATGGGCAATTGCCATGGTACCCCTGGAAAAAGCATCCATCTCAAATGCTCCCATGGGACCATTCCAGACAATGGTTTTAGCCTCATCCAGGGCTTCTGTAAAATACAGTACAGATGCAGGGCCAATATCGAGGGCCATCCATTGATCTGGGATATCCTGAATAGTTACCTGTTTGCTTACAGCCTCATTCTCGAATTTTTCAGCTGCAACCACATCAACGGGAAGATAGACTTTTACGCCTTTTTCAGAAGCCTGTTTGAGTAATGCCGATGCCGTGTCAACAAGATCGTCTTCAACCAACGACGCCCCCACATCATATCCCTGGCTTTTCAGAAAAGTATTGGCCATGGCACCGCCAAGGATGAGCCGATCCACTCTGTTCAGCATATTTTCCAGGGCTTGTAATTTGCCAGATACCTTTGCTCCACCTACAATTGCCACCAAAGGTCGTATAGGGGTATCAATGGAACGTTGAAAATAATCCAACTCTCGTTGCAACAAAAATCCGGGAGCCTTATCTTCGATGACTCCTGCTACTCCCACAACGGAAGCATGGGCGCGGTGAGAAACGGCAAAAGCATCATTAATGTATACCTCAGCCAAGGCACCGAGTTGTTGTGCAAACTGTGGGTCGTTTTCGGTTTCCTGCTTGTAAAACCTGACGTTTTCCAGCATCAATACATCACCGTTCTGCATCTGCTGGATACTTGCTTCAACTTCAGGTCCTATGCAATCCGGTGCAAGGGTTACCTTTTTGTTAATCAAGGTGGACAGATGCTCTGCCACAGGAGCAAGGGAAAATTTCTCCTGTCTTTCACCTTTCGGCCTTCCCATATGGGTACACAGAATAATTCGCGCTCCCTGCTCCATTAAATATTCAATGGTTGGCAAGGCCATCTGTATTCGAAGGTCATCTTGTACCCTTCCATTTTCCATGGGGACATTGAAATCAACTCGGACAAAAACTCTTTTCCCAGACAGGGATAAATCTTGGATTTTTTTCACGGGTTCCTCCGATCATCTATAGGTCTCTGTAAAATTATGGCATCCTCGAGAGGTTGCGTGTAATAGTTTTTTCTGGTTGCAATAGCAACAAACCCCAACTGTTCGTAAAACACCCTGGCAACGGTGTTGGAACTTCGAACTTCTAAAAAACAGGTCGTTGCCCCTACAGCGCTCAGAGCTTTGCTTCCCTGCTCCCAGAGGGCCCGCCCTACTCCTTGGCGACGATAATCAGATGCGACCCCAATGCGTAACAATTCTGCCTCGGAATCCACAAACCTGAAAATCACGTAGCCGCATATCGCCAATCCTTCAACTGCCAGCAGACGAATACCCTTGGGGTACTCCAATTCAGCCAGCAACTGGGTATTTGACCAGGGAGTGTCCATACCTTGCACTTCCAAGGTATGGACAACTTCCAGGTCGTCATGAGCAATCGTGCGGATTTTAAACCATTTTTTCTGCAACAGATACCGTGAGATCCCCTAACATATTTGTATAACTACCCAACTCATTATCGTACCAGCCATAGATAACCGCCTGAGTCACAGGGACATCTAGAATTGAAGGAACACTATCTCCGGTAAGAGATACTCCTTTAACATGTTTCAGATTAACTTTGATAGATGCTGTTCGAGTATGGATTTCCGTTGATTCGATCACAGCCGCTGCTCTTGGCACTCCAATAATATCTGAAGAGACATTCTGTTCTTTAGAGTGAACCAGATACGGTGTATTTTCCGCATACTCGCTGTAGATGGAGTTGATCAAATCTCGTTTTATAGGGTTATCCATCTCATCCTGCAGATTAAGGACAAGCACGATTAACGAGCCTGTGGAAGTTGGTATACGGACAGACTCGGCAATAAAACCGATTGTCTTCATCTCAGGGATAACAAGACCAAGAGCCTTGGCAGCACCAGTGGTGGTTAAAATGATATTGTTAAATATCGAACGATTCTTTCGAAGATCCGTAGCCCCTGAAGCTGGCATTCTGTCCAGAACCTGTTGACTGCCCGTTGCGGCATGCACAGTCACCATGGATGCTGAAAGCATCCGATCAGCTCCGAAATGATCAAGCAGTGGTTTTATCATGTAGGACAGACAGGTTGTGGTGCAGGAAGCGGCAGATATAATACTGTGACGTGATGGATCATAGTCATCATCATTGATGCCCATCACCGTGGTTATCGCGTCTTCAGGCATATCAAGGCCTTTTGCCTTTATTTTAAAAGGTGCAGATAACATGACTTTTTCAGCACCGGCCTGAAGATGACCGCGAATGGCTCCTTTTGCGTCATCGGGATCAGCGGTAGGGTCTTTGAACACCCCGGTGGTGTCTACCACCAGTCTGACATCATTTGTCTGCCAGCCAATATCTTTCGGATTACGTGCTGTCCTGAGAAAACGAACAGGTACCCCATCGATGGTCATGGTGCCTTCGGCTTCATTGAAATTCTCAATAACTCTGCCACCCTTATGCCCATGCAGGTACATGCTCAGTCGGCCATAGGAGGAATCTTTCTCTATAGATGCAGCAATATCTTCTAAACCAGAGCCCACATTTCTACCAAGATTAACCACAATCTCGGAAAAATGTTTACGTGATACATGATGCCATAATGATAACTTTCCTATTCTACCAAGTCCGTTCAGTCCAAGCTTCATGGGCCTTGTTCTCCTCTCTTATGTAATGGTTGCAAGTATATAGCGAACTTAATTATAGCCTGTTGGCAACTACAAACGTAACTACTCATAAGGGAAACGAATAAACTTGAAACTCCCCCTGTATTTATAACTGGTTACAGGGTGCCTGAGATTTTCGCAATCAGGATGGCGCAGCGTATTGGTCATACATAAGCCAGACTGATCGCGGCAAGATCAGATGCACGGTGAGCAGTTACCTACAAACATAAGTAGACAACAGGTGAGAGCGCTGCTCCTTGTATTCAAGGCAACGCCGGTAATTTCTTATTGCCCGGTTGTGAGCTCCTGAGTATAACAAATAATCGTTTCTCATACTTGTTACACAAAGAGTCGCATCCCTGAACGGATGAAAGAGACTTCACCCATCTTTTCACCTGGCATTGGCAGTATGTGACATACCGTATCACGCCTGAAACTTGCCTGTTACTGAAAAATAAACTTTAGAGAAAACCGGACTAAAGAAGAAACCGAGGATGTCCCTCCTTTCCTTATGAAATAAAAATCTACCTGAAAATGTCTACTCCCCTCATTTTTCCACTCAATGCCTGAGCAGATTCAGGTTGTACCTTTCTTAACAGATTGTTTTGACAGCTCAGTACAACTTACGATTATATTATTACTTTACCACTGATTTATCAGCCTTAAAAAAATGCTACTTCCAAAACAACAGACTGGCGCTACCCTGCTGAAGCGCTATAAACGTTTTCTGGCAGACGTCCAACTTGAGGACGGATCCATACTGACCGTTCATTGTCCAAACAGCGGGTCAATGCTTGGATGTTCTTCTCCGGGACTGCCCGTAATAATCTCTCGCTCCAATAATCCCAAACGGAAATATCCATGGACTCTGGAACTTGTCAAGCTTGACCAATACTGGGTTGGTGTCAATACCTCTCTAACCAATAAGCTGGTTCATGAGGCATTGCAAAATGGGCAGATTAACAATTTTGCTGCAATCAGTTCCATTCAACCTGAGGTAAAAATTTCAGAGAAAAGCCGCCTGGATTTCATGCTGGAACACAGGGACAAAACACAAAAAACGTATTTGGAAGTCAAAAATTGCTCCCTGGCACATAACGGGACAGCTCTCTTCCCGGATGCGGTCACAGCCCGCGGCACGAAGCACCTGGAAGAACTCATTCGCCTTTTACAGCAGGGCCATGACGCAGCGCTCATATTCTGTATTCAACGTGAAGATGCCCTTTCCTTCCGGCCTGCGGCGGATATTGATCCCAAATATGCCGATACCCTGCATAAAGCGAAAAAGGCTGGAGTAAAGCTCCTGGCCTATAAAGCCCACGTCTCACCAAACGAAATCTACATCCAGCAGGAAGTACCTGTGTCTGTATGATTCGCATAGAGTTTCAGCCTCATCGTTTACCAGCACCTGCGGGGACTCGGCGTTTGGTCGCCTGCCTCTGTGCGCCACACCACTGTGCAGATATGAAAAGATGGTAACCATTTCTAACCATGGGATGATAATTACATATCCAGATCGTGGTAAACAGCTGCATTTTTCCAAATGCTACAAGCTAAGGGTCACGGAAAAAATAAATTATCCAATCTTACTTGTCTCTTAACTCGGTAACGTTGTCGCGTCAATGGCTCAATACGGCCAGTATGGAACCATTGACGCGACAATGTTACCAAACCGATATCCTACGCAATTTTTGGATGTGTATTATTTTCCGCGACCCCAAACTGCACTATTCCATCCACCATGGTCAACACAGCCCTGCCTTTAAATTGCTGACCGATAAAAGGAGAATTCTTACTTTTGGAAACGATCATTTCTTCTGTGTATGTGAACACATCTTCAGGGTCTATGATCGTTATATCTGCTCGTGCTCCTGGTGACAAATGCCCCCCTTGCACGCCCAGAATCTTTGCAGGCCAAACGGACATCAATTCAACCATTCGTGAAAAATCTAAAACATTCTCCTGCACCAGCCTGAGCGTAAGGGGTAAGGCTGTTTCCAGCCCGATAATGCCGTTTGCTGCAGCATCAAACTCAAGCTCTTTTTCTAAAATGGAATGGGGGGCATGATCTGTAGCTATGACATCAATAGTTCCGTCACACAAGGCAGATCTTACAGCATCCACATCTGCCTGCTGCCGCAGTGGAGGATTCATTTTTGCGTTGGTATCATACCCTGTGACGGCATCGTCGGTCAGGCTGAAATAATGAGGGGCTGTTTCAGCCGTTACACGAACTCCCCGCTGCTTAGCCGCCCGGATAAGCTCCAAAGACTGGGCACAACTTACATGAGCGATATGCACGGGCTTTCCGGTAAACTCAGCCAAAGCGATATCCCGGTAAACCATCACCGACTCTGCAGCAACAGGGATACCTTTTAAACCCAGGAGTGTTGAGGTACTCCCTTCGTTCATCACCCCTGTACTCAACGCGGGATCCTCACAGTGGGAAATCACAGTTAACTGAAAGTCACTGGCATATTCCAGGGCACGTCGCATCAGCTGACTGTCTGTTACGGGAACTCCATCATCAGAAACCGCAACTGCCCCGTTCTCACGCAGGTCGCCCATTTCGGTCAACTCGTGTCCGTTGCTCCCCTTACTAATGGCACACACGGGATAAACACGAGCAGGCGCTTCTCTGGCCTTGTCCAGTATAAAACGGCATACAGAAGCGCTGTCATTTACGGGGCTGGTATTTGGCATACATGCCACTGCTGTAAAACCACCATGTACAGCACTGCGTGTACCGGAAAGGATATCTTCCTTATATTCCTGACCAGGTTCCCGCAAATGGACGTGCATATCAATCAGTCCGGGGACAACGATTTGTCCCTTTGCGTCAATAATTTGAACATCTGCAGGCAAGCTTGCAGCATCATCTGTAATTTTTCCATTCAAGACATAGATGTCCTGACATTGATCAACAGCATTTACCGGATCAATAACCCGGCCCTGTTTGATAATCCATGAAGTATTCATGAACACTAGATATAAGCAAATATTTCAGTGAAACGGCAAACAGTATTATGAATTGCCCATCACCAGATAGAGTAATGCCATACGAACAGCTACACCATTGGTAACCTGATTCAGAATGACAGACTGAGAACAGTCCGCAACATCCGGGCTCATTTCAATTCCCCGATTAACAGGACCAGGATGCATAACCAGAGCATCTGGTTTTGCAAGGGCTAATATTTTTTTTGAGATGCCGAAATGCCGGGCATACTCACGGAATGAAGGAAGCAATGGATCGTTCTGGCGTTCTTTCTGAATACGCAGGGTCATAACCACATCTGCATCACGTACAGCGTCCGGCAAGGAAGACTCAACCACTGCGCCTAATTGTTCCAACCCCTTGGGAACCAAGGTCGAAGGTCCATATACATGGACACTGGAACCCATTTTAGTAAACCCTTCGATACCGGAGTGAGCTACCCTGCTATGCATGATATCGCCAACAATGGCAACTTTAAGATCATGCAGACGCCCCTTGTGCTCTTTCACGGTCATCATATCCAAAAGCCCCTGGGAAGGATGTTCATGGGCACCATCGCCGGCATTGATGACAGAGGCGTTCACATACTTGGCAAGTAAATGGGGTGCTCCTGAAAATGAATGCCTGATAATGATAATATCAGGGTGCATTGCTGAAATATTACGGGCAGTATCTATGAGCGTTTCACCTTTCGTTGTACTGCTTGTGGACGGTGATATATTAAACGTATCTGCGCTCATCCTCTTCGCAGCCACCTCAAAACTCAGCCTGGTACGGGTGGACGGCTCGAAAAAGAGATTGATAATCGTATGCCCCCTAAGTGTAGGCACCTTTTTGATGGGGCGAGCAGATATTTCCTTAAAAGAATCTGCAGTGTTCAATATGTGGGTGATATCATCTGGAGAGAGTTGATCAATACCCAGTACATGTCGATGGGGAAAAAAATATCCTGTTGCCACGTGCACTCCGGTTCAATGAACAATGTCACAAATACGACCCCAGCGGATGGACCTGAAGCGATCAATGGAAAAGAAATCTTTCTGGACATCCCAGGACCAATAGATCATGAAAGCTTTGCCTCGCACTGCCTGTAAGTCGACAAACCCCCAAAAACGCCCATCATGGGAATTATCCCGGTTATCTCCCATAACAAAAAGGCTATGGGCTGGAACAGTTACCGGGCCAAAATTATCCCTTGGCCCATAGACTGCTGACAAAATATTGTCATCCCTATGAACACCATGGGCATCTGCAAACGGTACACCATCAATATATACCTTTTTATCACGAATTTCTACAGTCTGTCCTTCTGTCGCGATGACACGTTTGATGTAGTCCAATTTAGGATTTTCAGGATATTTAAAAACAATAATATCGTTGGGTTGAGGGTTCTTTACAGGTATAACCACTTTTCCGGTAAAAGGTACCTTCACACCATAAATAAATTTATTTACAAGAATATGGTCGCCAATTTGCAAGGTTGGCAGCATTGAGCCCGAAGGGATTTTAAATGCCTGCACAACAAATGTGCGTATAAACAGAGCCAAGATCAACGCGATGACAATGGCTTCGAAATTTTCACGTACAGCAGATTTTTTTTGTGGGGATTTGAGAGAAGTCACTCGTGAGCCTCTAAAAGAGATATTGGATATGAAATTGGATGGCAAGCTACCCCATAGCTGATGAAAATTCAAGCAGGATTTCGAGTGCAACCAATGCACACTATTCATAAAATCATTTCAGGAAGTTAACCAAATACAAGGAGATAAAGAACAAAATCCAGCCATATCTATCCCCTTGTTTTTAATGAAAGAAAAACATAAAAAAACGAGCTCAACTCTTGACAAAGGCTGGTGTTTATGTGCTTAATACTAAAAGATAGACGCACGCTTCCCTTTTGTGCTGTCAATTCAAGCTTCTGCATTCAATATTTCTAAGAGAACATTATGGCAAAAAAAGATCAACTCATCACAGGTGTAGACATAGGCTCTCACGCCGTGAAAGTTTGCCAGCTCCAGCGATCTGGAAAAGGATACAAACTATCGGCTATAGGCAGCGCTCTGCTTCCTGAAGGGGCAGTTGAAGACGGCATTCTTCAAGAACCTGAAATTGTCGGCAAAGCCATTGCGGCCTTATTTAAAAACCTCAAAATTAAAAGCAAACGCATAGGCATCTCCATTTCCGGCTATTCGGTCATTGTGAAAAAAATCAATCTTGAATACATGACCGATGATGAATTGGATAAGTATATCCTAGCAGAAGCTGAACAGTACATTCCTTTTGACATTGAAGATGTTTACCTGGACTATCGAAAACTTCCCACCAGCAGCAAGGAACGTGATCGCAGCGACCTGATGCTCGTTGCGGCTAAAAAAGAAGTTGTCGACGATTACCTCATGATGCTCGATGAGCTGAAATTAAAAACTGTTCTCGTCGATGTAGATGGCTTTGCTTTGGAGAATATCTGGGAGACCTCATCCAAAACAGGAGCCGAACAACAGAATATAGTCCTGGTTGATATCGGTGCCTCCAAGATGAATATAAACATCATCAAGGAAGGAATCAGCGTTCTGGCCCGTGATGTTGTTGTTGGCAGCAACCAACTCACCATGCAATTAGCCAATACTCTTGATATAGATGAGGAGCAGGCTGAACAGATAAAACTGGGGGCCATTTCCCCCGGCGAACATCAAGATCTGGTCGAAGACATTTTCAACCAGACCTGTACCCAATGGATTCTTGAAATAAAGAAAGCCGTTGACCTCTACCAGGCAAATAACCCGAATCATCCGCTTTCCGCTCTGGTGTTGAGCGGCGGAGGGTCAAAAGTTGCCGGTTTGGTTGATTATATTGGGCAGGAAACCGGACTGAACGTCATTTCGTTTAATCCTTTTGAAACGATGAAAGTTGACGAGAAAAAAATTGATCGTCACTATCTTGACTCAATAGCCCCGGAAATGGCTATTGCAACTGGCTTAGCCATAAGACAAGCACCTTTTTAACGACATGATACTAATAAACCTTCTTCCTGTCAGAGAAATCCAGAAGAGATATGCGGCCAAGAAACAACTTTTTGGTTATGCAGGTGTGTTTGTTCTCGTTCTAGTTTTGATTGGTGCTGTCCTGTATTGGCAAAAAGGTACTCTTACCGATACCAAGCAAAACCTTACAACTCTACAGAATCAATTGGCACAACACCAAAAAGAACTGGCTGAAATCAAAAAACTTGAAGCAGACAAGGAAACCTTGCTACGTCAAATCGAGGTTATTGACAAGCTGAAACAGAGTTCATCCCTTACCGTCCATGCACTGGATGAAGTTTCACGTTTTGTACCATCTCAGAGATTATGGCTCGAATCCTTGAACCAGAACGGTCTTACGTTGAAAGTGAAAGGCATGGCCCTGGATAACAGAACCATTGCCAAATTTATGGATGACCTGAAAAGCTCAGCATATATTGGAGACGTTGCACTTTCAGGTGCCTCCATGAAAACATTTGCTGGCAAAAATTTAAAAGCATTTGAAATCTCATGCAATCTGGTTACACCGTCAAATGATACAGAAGATACGGTAGTGAACCAGGACGTAAACCAGTAAACAGCACACTACAGTCCAGATCTTATGAAGAATAAAAGTCAGTTCGACACATTCATTGATGAAAAGTACCTGCCCCTGGATATCAAAATCAAGGCTGGTCTGGCAATACTGCTCCTGCTACTTCCATTACTGGGCGCCTACTTTTTAATGTACCAACCGACCTCAGAAGAAATTACACGGGTAGAGACGCAGATTAGTAAGACTGAGCAAGATCTACGAAAAGCTGAGCAAATCATTCGCAACCGGCATAAATATGAAAAAGAACTGGCGGACACCCAGGCCGAATTTGCTGAAAAAGCAATTATTCTACCTAAAAGCCAGGAAATACCAAATCTTTTGCGTAATATCTCTGACCTGGGAAAAACAGCAGGACTTGATTTTCTCAGTTTTAAACCAGGAGCAGAGACACCGCAGGAATTTTATGCAACCATTCCCATTAATATTGAAACCCAAGGTCCCTATCACAATATGGGATTTTTCCTGGATCAGGTCAGTAAGATGGAACGGCTGGTCACGGTGGACAATATTACCATGGGCTCACCGAAAAAAGAAGACAACGAAATGTTGCTCAGTTCCAAATGCCAACTGTTAACCTACAGATTTACCAATAAACCGTTACAGCAGCCAGGGCAAAACAAAAAATAATTCCTTACCTCGCAGGACAAGGGAACCATGTTACGTAGACCACCAACCACATACAAGGGCCAGCAAAGCATGCACTTGTTAAAAAGAGTATCAGCACTGTATATTATCGTTACTGCTTTTGGCGTTGCCGCCGTCAGCTCAGTCACAGGAACTGAAGGTGACCTGACAGCACCCCAACTGACAGATACGAAAACCGGCGACAGTGGCGCCTACGAGTATCCTATCAATGTGCGTCCAGACCCATTTGTCCCCTTCCTGTCCCCTGAATCCCGGCAGATCGGACCAGATCCCAATGAAATCATTGAGGAGGACAAGGTATTGACCGGTATGCAACTGTTCGAACCAGGACAGCTTGATCTGGTTGCAATACTGGAAACCGATGGTGAACGTATAGCCATGGCTCAGGACGTCTCCGGTAAAGGGTATATCCTCAAAGCCGGAATGCTCATAGGAAGAAGGGGGACGATCCAGGAGATTAACCAGTCGCAAGTAATTGTAGAAGAACGTGCTGTTACCCGTGCAGGGAAAGAGATTTTAAGCACGGTTTCAATGAAATTAAAAAAAGAGGGGGACGATTAAACATGTTTCACTTGTCTTTCCCGCGCACTCATGTGTTCCGGATACCTATTGCTGCACGAAAATCGTTGGCATGTCTTGCCGCGGTAACGCTTATCACTACAACCAATGTGTTGGCGGCTGATCTGATCCGCATCTCCAGCCTGAACAGTCAGGAAACAGATGCATCCTATCAGGTTATGCTGGTCACTGATGGCGAGCCATCATTTACCTCGTACAAACTGTTTAATCCGCCACGCATAGTGATTGATATTGCAGAAGCAGGATTTGCAGAGAACTTCACCCCCACCCTGCAGATCCCAGGTGCAACTGTAAAAACCGAAACTCTTTCGGATATGACTCCACAGCTTGCGCGCATTGAGATCAGTCTGGACCAGGAGCATGATTTTAAATCCGAGCAGCTCGGCAATCAAATCGTGCTTAATATCACCAAATCCAGTGCTGAAGCACCTCCTGCTGCAGAGACTGCTCCATTACGGACAATTAATCAAGTCAAAGTGTCCAGCACCAGGAACCAGACTAAAATTGTCATAACTGGTAACGCTGAACTCGGTGATTACACCTATGATGTCCTGGACAAGGATGGCACCAATCCTCCCCGCCTATTCATTGACTTGAATAACGCAACCGGAGATGACCTGCTTCAGGAACAGTTGGTCAACTCCCCGTCACTTGCCCAAATACGGGTTGCCAAACGGGGCTCTGGGTTACGTTTCGTCCTGGATGCCGTGAACAATGAACTCTTTCCCTTTACCATCAATGCAGTTGATAACAGTATTGAAATTGTAATTGATGAGACAGGCAAACCTGATGAAGTCGCTTCACTTATAAACCAGCAGACTTCCATTGAAAGCCAGTTGCCGGAAGTCGATCCTTTGGACAAGCAACTTTCGCCCCAGGCAGAAGAGAAGCAGATTCAGGACGCATTCAATTTTTCAGGATACAACAAACAACGCATCACTGTTGATTTTTATAAAATCGACCTGCATAACGTCTTTCGTATCTTTCGCGAGGTCAGCGGTATAAATATCATTGTAGACGAAGAAGTGAGTGGCTCTCTCACCCTTGCTCTGGACAATGTTCCTTGGGACTTTGCCCTGGATGTTATCCTGAACCTCAAAGATCTGCAAAAGGAAGAACGATTCAATACCTTGGTAATTCTGCCAAAAGATAAAGAGTATGCCTGGGCAGCGGGAGCCAATTCCAACATCACGTTTGAAACCGATGTGGAAGTAGTTGAGACCGAGGCGCTGACCATTCGGCAGCAGCAGAGCGTTTCCAAAGAAATTATTAAGGCCAAACAGTTTATGAGTGAGGCCAAAGGTGCAGAAAAGAGAGAAGATTTTGAAACTGCTGTCCATTTATACGAGAAGGCACTGGAGCTCTGGCCGGACAACTCGAAACTTGCCAATCGAATCTCATCACTCTACCTTGTACATCTTCGCCAAAATGCCAAGGCGGTATTTTTTGGCCAAAAAGCCCTGGAAGCGGATAACAAAAATGTTGCAGCGGCTCTTAACACCGCTATTGCCTCAGCCAACATGCAGGAAGTGGATCGTGCAATTGAGTACTTTGACCAGGCCATCAGTGTGGAAAAACCCTCCCAGGAGGCACTTCTCAGCTATGCAGCCTTTATTGAAGCACATGGTGATCCACAAAATGCACTTAAATTGTATCAGAAGCAAGATGAACTTTATGGCCAAAACCTGAACTCCATGGTTGCTACGGCCCGGATATTCGACAACATTGGCGACCACAAGGGAGCAACCGAAAAATACAAAGCAATCCTGTTATCAGGGGTAAGGGTTCCACCTGACCTGGCAAAGTATATCAAAGGTAGACTTGCACTTAATCAATCCATGTAACAGCCACCAGATACGATTTGAGGAAAGCCCATATGAAGTTAACAAAAATCAAAATAACGATATTGATTTCGTTGTTTGCCCTCGCACTTACCTCCTGTGCTCAAAAAGAGCCTGGGAACGATGTGCAGGAGCCTGACAACGACAGTACCGCCCAAAAAGCGGCTCCGGTTGAACCGGCAAAACCAGCTCAGTTGCCCGTTCGCTTTCAGACACCGGGATATCTTGCCGCAGATATTAACAGTGACGACGAACTGGAAACCGAAAAAGGTGCTGAATATCGTCTCAAAGTAGGCGCAACCATTCGGTCTACCGGAGGTCCCCAACCACTGTGGGATATTCTGAACAGACTGGCTTCTTTAAAAAACATGAGTGTCAGTTGGGCAAGCGATGTTGAGCGTGATGTCTTGGTGGATGTTAATATCGCAGCTGATGACGACTATTTTGAGGCCATTGATAACTTGCTACGCCAGGTAGATTACTATCAGGAAGTTGTAAAAAACACGATCATTGTCAAATATCGTGAAACTAAGCAGTTTTATATCTCTATTCCTCACATGAAAGGCAATTACAACACCACCGTTGGTGGAAACTACCTCATGGACAGGGAGGCAGCCACAGGAACAGAGGGAACTGTCAAAATTACCAGTGACGAAAACACGTTTAATGTCTGGGAAAATATTCAAGCAAACCTGGACGTTATCATGCAGCAATGGAGTACCACTAAGGAAGGTGGAGAGGACGATGCTGCCAGCGCTACTGAAACGGAAACCGAGGATGAAGCCGCTACTCCCGAACAAAAGGCTACACGTCGCATGGCATCAGGTTCGTCGTACTATACCCTAGACAAATCTGTTGGCCTGATTACGGTAACGGCTCCCAGGCCTTTATTACAAAAAGTTGAACTCTATATCAACACACTGAAAAAAGAATTGTATCGTCAGGTCATTCTTGAAGCAAAAATAATTGAAGTGTATCTCCAGGATAACTCAAAAATCGGTCTTGACTGGAGTGCAGTACTCAAAGATTTTGACATTACAGGTTATGCATATTTCGGTAACTCAACAGATGCCGATGTATCAGCCGGACAGGTCTATCCATGGATTCCAGCAGAGGGCGATGAACATAGTGTGACAAGGTTTATCAGTAAAATCACCATGGATCCTCTCAACTTCTCGGTTATGCTTAATGCTCTGAATGAACAAGGGGATGCCAATGTACTGTCTAATCCTAAAATTACTGTTCTCAACGGGCAACCTGCGTTGATCAGCGTTGGACGTGATATTGCGTATGTAAAAGAAATGGAACGAGAGGAAGAGGTTTCTGACGGCGTAAGAACTGTCACCTACTCCATTACAGTCGACAATGTTGTTGAAGGTGTGTCCCTTGGTGTTGTGGCTTCGATCCTAGATGATGATAAAGTGATTCTCCATTTAACACCTGTTACAACAGACCTCATTGACGACCCCATTCAATACCGAACATTTGGTAATGTTTATGAAGTTGGTTTACCACGCGTTGGTATTCGTGAGATGTCCACAATGGTTGAAGTCAGTAACGGTGAAATGCTGGTTATTGGAGGACTTATCGATGAGGTAGAATCTACAGACGGAAGCTTCATGCCCATTGTTGGCAGCATTCCTCTTATCCGCTACCTTTTCGGTGCTGAAGAAAAGATCCATCAAAAGCGTGAGTTAGTTATTCTTCTCACTCCACGAGTTATTTAAGCTTGGGAATACACAGATACCATGCTAACCGTATCCAGAACACATAGGAGAAATGGAATGAAGTACAATCGCTACTTGCTGATAGGTTTATTAGCGCTTTTTCTCGGAGGCTGCGGGACAACCGTACAAGAATCCCTGAAAGTTCAACCAGCAACCAAAAGCACTGTTGGCGCAGATAAAACTGTAGTTATACTGCCTTTTGCAGATTATTCGTATGCCGATACACTTGATAAAGCATACAATCGAAACTTATATGTCACTGAAAACCTTACAGACCAATTTGTCAGTAACAGTTTTCATTTACCTGTGCAGGAAGACGTATTTCTCTACCTGGTGGACCACAAAATCATTGATGTGGTTTCCTATGAGAAAAAGAAAACCTCTATCCTGGAAGACGAGATGAAGGATGAATGGTCTGCAGGTATGAAAAGTCACCTGCAGCGCTATATCGACCTGACCAAATCAAGAAGCAATGAGATGCCTGTTCTTGGCAGTCCTGGTACCCATGGCCTTAGCCAGCAGGAGGTTATAAAAATCGGACGCCATTTCTCAGCTGACTACATTGTCCGTGGCCGTATCCTCCAGTACAAAGATCGTCTGGATCCATCCTGGGCTCCATGGAAACGCGGCGTAATAGGATTTGTTACCGGAGTAACCAACCAGATCGCTTTTGGTCAGGCTGACTCAGACAAATATGATAACTGGGGTAATATGCTTGCAGGCGGAGTTTACGGTGCCTGGTATGGGGACGGTGCAGACTGGCCCTACTCCAAAGCTGATCAGACCATCTTTGGCGTATCTGGCAGTGATATGGGTAACACCATTCTTTGGGGAGCCTTTGGCGGATACCTCGGACACATGGCCCACAATTCCGGCAAGACTCCGCAGGCGGTGGTACAGCTGAGGATCTGGGTCCAGGATGCTTATACCGGCGATGTTGTATGGACCAACCGTGTGGACGTAAAAGTTTCACCGGAGACCTTACTTGCTGACTATCAGTACGATGCCCTGTTTGAGGGAGCCACCGAAAAAGCAGTTTCTACTTTGATCAACGACTTCGTTGCTACCTTGTAATTAAACCGCAGCGGTATTGTTCATCATTCCAACTAAAAAGGGGTGTCACCAAAGGTGACACCCCTTTTTTACTGTATCCCTGCAAATGTAACTGATCTCGGGTTAACAACACTGATATTTCGGTTAGTTTTGAGTTGTAACTGGTCACGGGTGCTTCAGATTTGTGCAAGCCCGGTTTTTCGCAGGTAAGCGACCAGCGGGAGACTCCGTGGAGTGATCAGTTACCTGCAAACTCCTGCTAAAACGGACCTCAATAAAATACTACTTCAGTTTGCTGCCTGCTTCTGCTTTTGAGCATTATCAAACAGGGCAACAAAATTAATGGGTTCCATTAAAAATGGCATAAAGCCTCCATCTACAGAAGCCTGACTGACAATTTGTCGTGTAAAGGGAAATAGCATAAGTGGACAGTCGACTCCCATAACCCTGGCTAGATGCTCTTCAGGAATATTCTTTAAAATGAAAATTGCCGCATGCTCTATTTCCATGATAAATAACACACGGTCATCATTATTCTTATCCTGAACCTTGGCAGTTATCAGCAAAGATACTTCATAATGATCATTATCAACTTTGGTGTTTTTTACCTGTAAATTAAAATCAACTTTTGGGTCCTGATTTCGTTCAAGAAAAACCTGAGGGGCATTAGGGCTCTCAAAAGAAAAATCTTTAATGTACATTTTCTGCATACGAAATATCGGGGCTTCTTGTTCTGCCATTTCTTTTCCTTTTTTCATTAATTAATAAATACTGTAAAATCAGAAGTTACAGTCACTATTTCCTTCATTATCCGACTCAGCTAAAAATCTCGGACTTCGATACCATCTTAGTATACCAGCAAGAAATACAGGTTATCAATCCAGCCCTAAAGTCTGAATCAAAAATCTGCCTGTGTAGGAAGATTTTACCTTTGCCACTTCTTCGGGAGTTCCACAGGCGACTAGCTGTCCACCGCCGTCTCCGCCTTCAGGACCGATATCTATTATATGATCAGCTGTTTTTATCACATCCAAGTTATGTTCAATGACAACCACTGTATTTCCCTGATCCACCAGCCTGCCAAGTACAGTCAACAGGTGTTGAATATCAGCCGGATGCAGTCCGGTTGTTGGTTCATCCAAAATATACAAAGTCTTGCCAGTTGAACGACGACTTAATTCTTTAGCAAGCTTGACACGTTGTGCTTCTCCACCAGAAAGCGTGACTGAAGACTGTCCCAGTTTAATATAGCCAAGGCCAACGTCATAGACAGTTTTCAAACGGTTATAGATAGGGGGGATATTTTTAAAAAAATCAATGCCCTCTTCCACGGTCATATCAAGAATATCAGCAATATTTTTTCCCTTATACTCGATATCCAGAGTTTCCTGATTATAGCGTTTACCATGGCATCGTTCACAGGTCACGTAGATATCCGGTAAAAAATGCATGGCAATACGCAGTACTCCGTCTCCTTCGCAGGTTTCGCACCGTCCCCCTTTGATGTTGAAACTGAAACGACCCGCTGTATATCCCCGAGCCCGTGATTCCGGCAGACGTGCCAAAAGTTCACGGATAGGAGTAAGTACGCCGGTATATGTCGCCGGATTGGACCGAGGTGTACGCCCAATGGGACTCTGATCAATATCAATAACCTTATCCAGTTGTTCCAGGCCTTGTACAATATCTTTATGTCCGGTTTTTTTCTTATGATCCTGAAAAAAATTATATGATTCATTATACAGTGTCTCAATGATCAAGGAACTTTTTCCAGATCCAGATACTCCTGTAACACACGTCATCATACCAAGGGGAATATCAACATGCAGATCCTTCAAATTATTTCTATTTGCCCCTGTTATCCTGATCGAACTACCTTTACCCTTAGAAGGTTTGCGTCGTTTTTCCGGTATGGCAATTTCAAGACGCCCAGACAAGTATCCCCCGGTCAATGAATCCGGACAATCCAATAATCCCGGCACAGGACCTGAATACAGGACATCTCCGCCATGGACTCCCGCACCTGGTCCAATATCAAGGACATGGTCGGCAGCAGCAATGGTGTCAGTATCATGCTCAACAACAATGACCGTATTGCCAAGATCCCGCAAATTGAGCAACGTTTTAATCAACTTGTTATTATCTCTCTGGTGCAGTCCTATACTCGGTTCATCTAAAATATAGAGCACGCCTGCCAAACCAGAACCGATTTGTGAAGCCAATCTGATGCGTTGCGCTTCGCCTCCTGAAAGCGTGCCGGCCTTTCTGTCCAGTGATAAATACCCCAGGCCAACACCCAGAAGAAAGGACAGGCGCTCCCTGATTTCTTTCAGGATCGGTGTTGCTATCATCTCTTCCCGAGGTGTGAATTCGAGTTCCTCCAATCGACTGACCAAATGTTCGATGGAAAAAGCTGTAAGATCCATTATTGACCACTTGCCAACCTTGACTGCCAAGGCCTCTGGCTTTAAACGTTTCCCCTTGCATACGGGACATGGCTGTTCGTTCATGAATTTGGTCACTGCCTCACGCACTCTTGGCGAGGAAGTCTCCCGGAATAAACGTTCCAGGCGGGGCAAAACCCCCTCAAAGGCAAGATTCGAAATAATAATCCTGTCTCCCCTTTGATGATGAAATTCCAATTTTTCCTTACCGGTTCCGTATAATATACCCTTCTGCACTTTATCGGGTAACTCTTCAAAAGGTGTGGCCGGATTGAATTGATAGTGCCGCGCAAAGGCCTCTATCCATTGCCCTGCATAGGTTGACAATTTCCGATGCGTCCACGGTACAATAACCCCTTCAAGAAGACTCAACGATGGATCAGCCACGATCCGTTCTTCGTCTAAAAACTGATTGGCACCAAGCCCACTGCATACGGGACAGGCACCTTGCGGATTATTAAAGGAAAAAAGTTGCGTAGATAATTCAGGGACGGAAATACCACAGCGATGGCAGGCAGCAGATTCGCTGAGCAGCAATTCCTCACCGCTTTCAGGAAACAAGGCCACCAGGATACCATGACTTACCTGCACGGCAGTAGAAACTGACTCATCCAGACGCCTGCGTATTGAAGGCTTCAACACTAACCGATCAACAACCACATCAATAAAATGATGCTTATTCTTTTCCAGCTTGAATTCTTCGGTTAGTTGTCTGATCTCGCCATCAACACGAACGCGCACAAATCCATCCTTGCGTAATTTCTGGAACACCTGTTCATGTTGACCCTTTTTTTGTTTTATTACCGGTGCAAGCAGGATCACTTTTTCCCCTTCTTGCCGATCAAGAAGGATATTGACCATATCCTCAATGGACTGGGATTGAATGGGATCACCACATTCTGGACAATGGGGCCGCCCTGCCCTGGCATACAGCAAACGCAGGTGATCATAAATCTCAGTCACAGTACCCACTGTGGAACGAGGATTTCTACTGGTTGTTTTCTGCTCAATGGAAACAGCTGGCGAAAGTCCTTCCAACAGATCCACGTCAGGTTTATTCATCTGCCCAAGAAACTGCCTGGCATAGGTAGACAGGGACTCCACGTAGCGGCGTTGTCCTTCTGCGTACAAAGTATCAAAGGCGAGTGTCGACTTCCCTGAGCCTGATAACCCGGTAAAAACGACCAGCTTATTACGGGGAAGATCAACAGAAATATTTTTCAGGTTATGCATTCGAGCACCACGAATGCGCAAAAACTGTGGTTCCATATTATTTCACACTGCACAGTAAAACTGGAATTAATGTAAATGGCCCGGTGTAGGAAAGCTTATACCTGAAGTAACAGCTGACGACAAATCTGATATAAAATATATAGCCATTACAGATAGCTGCAACGCACATACAACCACAAAGTCACTGAGCCATCCGGTAGGGCTCCATATACAAGCACAGCCACAGCATCGGTAACACATTGATATAATGAAGCATTATTAACTGCCTTGCTGTGTTGCCTCTGCATCCTTTCCGAAAGCCCATAAATTCAGAATATATACAAATTCGTTTACCCCACCAGGCCACTATGGTAGATTGTAGAGTTACAGTAGCCATCATTTGTTAACAATCAACTTAGGATTTTCACCTGACCATGTACTTTCAAGATATCATCGGTACACTGAACAGTTACTGGGCATCAGTAGGATGCGTTGTTCTGCAGCCTTACGATATGGAGGTGGGTGCCGGAACATTTCACCCTGCCACCCTATTACGATCTCTAGGACCTGAGCCATGGAAAGCAGCATACGTACAACCTTCCCGCCGTCCAACAGACGGACGATATGGTGAAAATCCCAATCGCCTGCAACACTACTATCAGTACCAGGTGGTCATTAAACCTTCTCCAAAAGATGTCCAGGAAATGTATCTGGAGAGTTTGAAACGATTCGGACTTAACCTGCTGGAACACGATATCCGTTTTGTCGAGGATGACTGGGAATCTCCAACCCTTGGAGCCTGGGGACTGGGCTGGGAAGTATGGCTGGATGGCATGGAAATTACTCAGTTTACCTATTTCCAGCAAGCAGGTTCCATAGATCTGAAGCCTATTACTGTGGAGATAACCTACGGACTTGAGCGCATCGCCATGTACCTGCAGAAGGTTGATTCAGTCTATGATATCAAATGGAATGAGCACGTAACCTACGGTCAAATTTTCCACCAGGCAGAAAAAGAATTCTCTGCCTTTAACTTTGAAGAGGCAAACATCGAGGATATGATGACCTCGTTCAACAATTACGAACGGGAAGCCCTCAAACTGGTGGAAAAAGATCTCATTTTACCTGCCTACGATTACTGCCTCAAATGCTCCCACACCTTTAACCTGCTGGATGCCCGCAAGGCCATCAGTGTTGCTGAACGAACCCGGTATATAGGCAGAATTCGTAATATTGCCAGGGCGGTGGCCCAGAAATATGTTCAACAGCGCGCTGATATGGGGCATCCTTTACTCGAAACGGCCTGACACACAAGGATCATCCATCCCTGCACAGGCACAGGCATTCCGTAGCGTGTTTTCATACATTCTTCCACCTGAATATTTGCAATATTCAGGTGGAACTTTAGGGTCGCGGAAAATAATAAATATCCAAAAATTGCGTAGGATATCTGTTTGGTAACGTCGTCGCGTCAATGGTTCCATACTGGCCGTATTGAGCTATTGACGCGACGACGTTACCAAGTTGAGAGACAAGCAAGATTGGATAATTTATTTTTTCAGTGGCCCTTGCATCCTCCGATATCCTTAAGTTCCAAACCGGCCTTTCCTCGTAACAGCATACACATTTTTTGCATAGCTTCTCAACGTTGATCCCAATACCTGGGAAACAAGTCACTATCTTTCATCCCTACCACAGCCAGTGAAGAATAAACTATCACAATACCTTTTGCGGATTATTTAATAATAAAATTTTATATTCTTAACCCCATCTTAATATACCTATTAATTTTTTTTACAAATCTGGCTGTTTTTCCTTAATTTTTTTTCCATTCGCACTTTTTCTTCCCCACCTAGATCTCATATTTCCTCCGGAACCAATTGATTTCAATACTCTAAATCAATTAAAAGCAGCGTATTCAAAACAGGCCTGAATATTGCTAAAAACATTGCAAATACAATATCTTTTGACATTCTGTTCCGATTAGACGTAAAATTTTAGAGGGTAAACAATCTTATCTCGTAATTTATATTTATATGCTCACTTCAATATACAATTGGGGCAAAAATGATACGTTTAAAAACCGAACATGGATTCACCTTAGTTGAAGTATTAACGGTCATGGTGATTATCGCTATCCTTTCTGCTATTGCCACCCCCGCCTTTTTCTCCTGGTTGCCCAATTTACGATTGCGGCAGGCTTCCCGTGGCTTTTTCCTCGACATGCAGGAAGCTAAATCTCTTGCTATTAAAAACAACACTCCCATCGGCATAACGGTCACAACGGTTAGCTGCCCAGGTCTTCCCAATATCCCGTCGCCGGGAGGTTCCTACACCCTGTTTACCGATGACGGAGCTGGTGGAGGGGCAGCCGGCGATGGAATACGCGCCCCTGGTGAAGCAGTCATCAGAACCACTCAAATGCCCACAGACGTGGCCCTATGCAATGGCGCTGCACAAATGGCCAGCACAAGTTTCCTGCCAACTGGAAGTCCAATAGCCTTTGGTACCGTTACACTCAATAACAGCCAAGCAAATACATCAACCATAACCCTGTCTCTTTCTGGAAATATTCGACAAAACTAACTCCTGTGAGCAAGATCATGAACCTGATGAACAACATGCACACAAGCCTCTTTCGTCGTACAGGGCAAATAGGCTTCACCCTTGTCGAACTGATGATCACCATGGTGATAGCATCGCTGATATCTGCCGCTTTGTATTCTGCATATATCAGTCAGCAGCGAAGTCAGACAGCCCAAGATCAAATTGTTGAAATGCAACAGCATTTACGCGGTGGGGTCAACTTTATGGTACGTGAACTGCGTATGGCTGGCTGCGACCCACAGCTTACTGCTGATGCAGGAATAGTAGCAGCCACCAGTACCACCGTTACCTTTACTCTGGATGTAAATGATAATGGTGCTGAAAAAAGCCCCGGTGATGGTGACGTAGCAGACCCAGAAGAAAGCATTACCTATGGATTTACTGCTGGAGCTGACGCGAATAATGATGGCGTGGTGGATGCCAATTTTACCCCTTTTGCAGGAGCCACTGCTGGCACGGCCTCTATTGATCGAACGACCAACGATCCTGTAAATCCCGGCCCTTTCCCCATTGCAGATAATATTGAAGCATTGGAACTGCTTTATCTGGTAGGTGATGATTTTACCCCTACACTTGCCCCGGCTGCAGCCGAGTTTGACAATATCAGAGCTATTGTCATTTCTATCCTGGCACGTGTACGGAACCCGGACCAAAAATTTACAAATAACCAAGTGTACCTGCCAGCCTCCAATGACTCAAACATCCAAAAAGGTGTTTACAACATCAACTCAGGTGTCTCCTGGGCTGTAAACGATAACTATCGGCGTCGCTTGATGATCACTACTGTTAACCTGAGGAATATGGGACTATGAAAGCCAGAATGTTACGAGAGGAACAGGGATTCACCCTGGTTGAGGCTATGGTTGCCCTCTTTGTACTGATGGTAGGCGTCATGAGCCTGTTTACCATGCAACTCACTGCAATCAATAGCAATACAACGGCCACCGGTATCACATGGGGAACAGCATGGGTTACTGATCAGATAGAATATCTGATTAAGCTGCCATATGACGACAATCTGCTAAAGGATACGACAGCCAATCCTGCCCCCGCTCCAGTCGCATCACCTGACGGCCACTACAGCGTCAGCTGGACGGTAAATGAAGATTCCCCAATGGAAAATCTGAAAGCACTCACCATCACAGTTCAATATACAGATAGAGCGACTCAGAAAAGCATGGTCATGGACTATGTAAAATCAAGTATGTAGACGAGGGATAGAAAGAATGGATAACAGGGGAAAAAAAAATCAGGAGCGAGGATTTGTCCTGGTGACCTGTCTGATCATCATGCTTGTTCTGAGCTTGATTGGCATTATGGCCACCCAAACCTCCATTATGGAATTGAGATCATCTGCCAATGATCGTATTGCCAAATCAGCCTTTTACAGGGCAGACAGTGGTATTTATGCAGCTCCTAAACCGATAAGGGAAGTCATTGTATCCAGGTCGACGATAAATATACAGAATGTGCAGATGATAGATCCAGACACCAATGCTTCTGAAGTCGGTAATGATTTTTATAAAAAAATTGCAAAGCAATTTGATAAAAGTTCCGGAAGAGATCCAAGCACGACCATTACCTTCCAGCAAAGCACTGAAACTACCTCCGTAAATATTCTCCCCCTTGGATCAAAACTACTAGAAGGCGAGTCAGCTGAATATGGCGACCTATATGGGGGGGGAAGTGGACCAAAGTCGTTTGCACTTCTGTATCTCCTTAATTCAACAGGAACAGCCCCTGGCAATGGTGAAGCCAATATTGAAGCTGTGTACAAATATATCCCCAGACCCGGAGGATTATGATGAAGACGATATCCTTGTACAACCTCATTGGGATGACGGTATTGGCCGGTGTATTTATTTCCGGTCCGGCCACTGCTGCTGAACCAAACCTGGCCGATTATACGGCCTATCCTGTCTTTACAGTTAATCCGGTTAAGCCCAACATTCTGATCATGTTGGATAACTCCGGCTCCATGAACTTAAACGCCTATGGATCACCAAAATCCAATGGTGGCGTCGTAACCGATCAGCCCTACATCGGCACCCCCTACCCAGCAGAATTGACGTACCGGGTCGCTACCAGTACCGATGATGCAGAGGAATACGCAAGCGGTGTCACAAATACAAATAATGGCAGTGCAGACCTGGATCTTGGTGGTTTTTCAACCAACAGTCCCAACACCGTCGGCGTCCGCTTTCAGGATATTGAAATACCTCAAGGTGCGATAATCACAGCAGCATGGCTGGAGTTTACCGTGCAGCGAGTTCCAAGTGGAGGAGCAGGAGCAGTCGGTACGGAATACGCAGACATTTCCCTGGAAATTGTGGGAGAAGATACCGATAATGCCGAAACATTTGCAGATAGCGCATACAATATTTCCAGCAGCACAGACAGGCCAGAAACCAGTAGTACCGTAACTTGGAATGACACCACCAGCCCTACCACCCAGCCATGGTCCCCTATCAACGACGTAAAAAAAACGCCAAGTATTGTATCAATTGTTCAGGAAATAATCGACCGGTCCGGCTGGGAGTCAGGCAATGCAATGGCTTTCAAAATCAGGCATGACAGTGCAGGCCAAACAGGAAAAAGAGATGCGTATTCCTATGATGGCAGTTCTTCCAAAGCGCCTACCCTGCATATCACCTACAAAATGTCTGAACAGGAACAATTATATTACGGCTATTTTAATCCCGACTGGTTCTACACCTATTCGAGCAACAAGTACAACCATAAATACAAGAAAGTCGACTACGACTTCACCAACTCCTGCTGGAATGTTATTTATCCCAGTGATTTAAGTAATCCTGGAGATGAAAGCGGCTGGAACTCAACCTGCCTTAACAACGCTGCAATCGTAAGCAACAACCTCTGGGACGGTAACTGGATGAACTGGGCAACCATGCGCCGTATAGATGTTGCCAGAAAGGTTATCATGGGCGGTCTTGCCAGTTCCAGGCAGGGTAACGGCAATCAGGTGAACTATGCAGAAGACCCTGCACAGTCAAGTCGATATTTTAACAGGTATTTCAACAGTTCCGTCGGTTCAGCAGTCACCCCATACTCCACAGGTAACAATACAGTCATGTATGGCATTGATGATGGATATATCAAGGTAGATACTGACAACGATGGCAGTCCCTATGACAACAATGGCCATCAGCGGTTCAGCCTTTCCATTGACAAGCAGGTTAATTATGACACCGATGATTTTGACGATGATCAGAATCTGGCTGGTGTGATGCAAAAATTCTGGGACAAAGCGTATTGGGGCAATGAATTCTTTTACTACGGTACAGGAACCAATCGCGAAGGTGGCTTTATTGCCAGCAGCATCGGATCCAACCTGCAGAGCCTGATCACAGACCTGCAAAATACAGGGGCCGATACATACACCCCGCTGTCTGAAGCCTATTACGTGGCCATGCAGTATTTCAAACAGGAGGATCCTTTATCATCCCTTGGTTTTCACGGTTCTGCCATTGGTGCAATCAACAATACCAATGACCCCTATTATCAGGACAGTCAGTTTGTTGAATGTGCGAAAAGCTTTGTTATCCTCCTTACTGACGGAGCTTCAACCAAAGATGGAAAGCTCCCAAGTTACCTGAAAGATTACGATGGTGACGGAGACAACACCGGCTGCGTTGAATCCTCGGGTAGTAATTGTGACTACTCCGACGGAGGAACTGATTTCCTGGATGACGTTGCCCTGTATGCCAGGACCAATGACCTTCGTTCTGACCTTGATGGGGATCAAAATCTTATACTGTATACAGTGTATGCCTTTGGCACCGATGTCAACGCTGAACAGCTACTCAAGGACGCTGCCCGTAATGGTGGTTTTGAAGATCTGAACAGTAACGGCGTACCCGATGGTGACTACGGTGATGCCGCTGTAGATCGCAAAGAATGGGATAATAACGGTGATGGAGACCCTGACACCTATTTTGAGGCACAGGATGGATACAAGCTTGAAGACCAGCTCATTGCTGCCATCAACGATATTCTGGAACGGGCATCTTCAGGAACCGCGGTTTCAGTTCTGGCCACATCCAGTGAAGGTGAGGGAACACTCAGCCAAGCCTACTTTCGTCCAACAGTGAACACGACAGATGACCAAATCAGTTGGGTTGGCTATCTGCAAAGTCTCTGGGTAGACACCCTGGGAAATATAAGAGAAGATACCAATGGTAACCTCACCCTTGATCCTGGTGAGGATTTAATCGTTCAATATCATTCGGCTGCTGACGGCAATACCGTCATACGGAGATATGCGGTGGATAAAATTGTCTGCTCATCCACTGACTCAAGTGTTGATGACGCCATTGCCTGCAGCGGTGTATTAGGAACATCAACCGGCTATTTCAACAGCAATGCCTGTTACTGTGAAGAAGACAATTACCCTGAAATCGAGATCACCTGTTCATCCACCGATCCTCTTATTGATGTATCCATTGCCTGTGCAGGTGTGGCAGGTGATGAAAACGGCACATTTAACGGAGGAGACTGCCTCTGCGATGACGGTGCTATTGACGAAATAGCGATGGACGAAATTACCCCGATTATGGAAGTGGGTAGTATTCTTGCCAACTTGACAGATCCTGATACAGAACGAACCATTTTCACCACCTTGGCCGGTGACGGTTCTGAGTCTTTCTATGGTGGTATCGAATTTTCTCAAAGCAATGCTTCGTTACTTAAACCCTACTTCGGAGTTAAAGACAGTACAACCTGGAGTTATCTTGGTGAAGATGATGCCACCAATGGTATTGATCAGGATGATAGAGTTAGTAACCTTATTCGCTTTATCAGGGGATATGAAGACGGCTTTAGTGGTGAAACCGAGATACGTAGTCGTCTGTTACCAGTGAATGGAACAAATGTAGTCTGGCGACTGGGTGATATAGTCCATTCCACACCAGTTACAGTGGGGGCTCCCGCGGAACAATTTGATCTTATTTATGGAGATGCCTCCTATGACGACTTTTACCTGAAACATATGGATAGAGAACAAATCATATACACAGGTGGCAACGATGGCATGCTTCATGCCTTTACACTCTGGCAATTTGATGAGGATAACTCAAAATTTGTAGCTCCAACAGCGGCGGCAAGCACCGAAGAAATCGGAACAGAACTCTGGGCCTATATTCCCAGGACCTTGTTGCCCCATCTGAAATGGCTTCCCAGGACAGATTATACCCACGTCTACTACGTTGATCTGAAACCTAGAGTTGCAGATGTCAAAATATTTACCAGTCAGGCCAGTGACGGGGTACACATTAACGGTTGGGGAACAATCTTGATCGGAGGTTTACGAATGGGTGGCAAGGAAATTTCAGTCACCGATGATTTTGACTATGACACCAATACAGCAGATACCACTGAAACCTTTACACCTTCATATTTTGCCATTGATATTACTGATCCTCGTAACCCCAAACTGCTTTGGGAAAGAGAATATGTAGGAATGGACTTTACTTGGTCAATTCCCAATGTCATCAAAGTTGGCAACAAATTTTTTGCTGTCCTTGGATCTGGCCCTGATGATTATGACGGTTCCAGCTCGAGTTCAGGCAAAGTATTCATCGTTGATCTTGCAACTGGTGCACCCTATACAGACGGCACGAATGAGTGGCGTTTTGAGCTTCCTGAAATCCAGGCCTTTATGGGATCTGCCGTGAGTCTAGACTATGGACTCAACTTCAATGTTGACTCGGTATATATTGGTCAAAGTTACGACAGCAACACCAATGCCAACAAGACTCCTGACTGGAATGGAAGCATGTACCGAATCACAGTCCCCTGGTCCTGTCAAACATCCTGTAGCAGTGAACCTTATGGAACAGTGGAATCATTTGATACCAATGGAGACAGTATAGATGACTGTGAGTGCACCTACAATGACGATCCATCATTTTGGACTATTCGCAAATTGTTTGATTCACCGGCACCCATTACAGCTCCAGGTTCACTGTCAATGGATTTTTCAAGAAATATATGGCTGTATTTTGGAACTGGCCGATATTTGAGCCAAGATGATAAAACTGATGTTGAAGATAACTATTTTTATGGTCTCAAAGATCCTTTTTTCAATATGAAACACTCAGCATCGGGTCATGACAGCTCCTACAACTATGCTGCCGCTGTTGGGACTGATACCTACTATCTGGACCAAAGCAAAACTTTGACCATGGACGAAAACGATCTGCTGGATGCCGACCCATATAGCGTTATTCATCCATGGGGCTATTACGAAGCCCCTGCTGGAGACTGTTCTGCTGTACCCTCCGGAGCGGTGGGAGATATTTACAATGATGGCTCCTGTATTGCTGAGTATGACTGGCCTGAATCCTCCTGTACATCTGCAACTGCAGGAATCGATGATGCCACGGCCTGTGCAGGCGTAACAGACGGCACTCTTGGCCTGGTTAACAATGGCAGCTATCAGTGCTACTGTGCACCTTACCAGGAGCCCGTGTGGGGATGTATAGAAAAAGTTGCCAATGGCTGTGACGGAGTACAGGAAGGGGTTGTGGCAGACACAACCGATTACCAGTCCATGTACTGGCAGCAAACAGAGATTGTTACTGATGGCTGCGTCGGTGTTAGCTTTGGAGACATCGTTGATGATGGGAACTGTAAAGCTGAAGAGATTTCTCCGCCTTCCTGGTCTTATACAGAACGTGCTGCTGGAAATTGTACTGCAGCCGGAGTAACCGTTGGCATGGAAGGAGATCTCCTTGAAGACGGAGGCTCATGTTATGCAGGCTATTGGGCGTGTACGGAAACTGTCACAGATGGCTGTCTTTCAATGGACTATACACTGACAACAGGATTCCTGGGCACATCAGGAGATGGCGACTATTTTGGTGACGGTTCCTGTATCTGTACATTTACTGAAGATCCAGTGGCCATGGTTACCTCCTCAACCAGTCTTGGTGCTTTAACTTTTTCTCAACAGGTTTCCAACGCAAGAACCTATGAAGGATGGCGGAGAACCTTACCTGATCCAGGCGAAAGGTCTGTTGAAAAGCCCGCTTTAATCGGTGGTATAACGCTGTTCACCTCATACGTGCCTAGCGACGACATCTGTGCCTTTGGTGGCAACAGTTACCTTTATGCGCTGTATTTTGAGACCGGCACCGCCTATGCTGAGCAAGTCTTCACAGGTGGAATAGGACTAAATATGGGCACGCCCCCTACTGTTAGAGATCGTGCTCCTTTAGGAGCAGGCCTCGCCAGTTCACCGGTTATTCATGTTGGCACCCAATCTAACAACGAGGCTAAGGTATTGATTGAAGAAAGTACAGGTGTTATTGGAAGTCTACCCATAGACCCTGCCTTCAACATCCGCAGTGGACTGCAATACTGGCAGCAAAAGTAATCCGTACAACCTTGGAGATGCAAAAATGAGACTTTTCCATACATTCGCTCTACTTGTTGTGATGGTCAGTCTGCTGAGTTGGGTAACACCGGCTCTGGCAGAGGACAGTGATTATCCCACTCATGTCATGACAGTGACGGTCAGCGACAAATACGAGGAAAGTAATAACGCAGAAGGCGTTGATTCGGCTGAGGAAGGGGACGGTGCCTCGTCTTCAGGTATGCAATATGTTATTGCAGAACAAACACGTTATGAACTTCTGGAGACTACAACGTATGTGAACAAACAGGGGGTGGAAATCACTCCCGACACCTTGCCTGTACCCTGTAAGGCACGGATAAGTTTTCAGATACTCAGCAATGGCACTCGAAACCTGCTGAGCCTGAAAGTACTACGGAAACTATCAGGTGCAACAACCAACTGGTCGGAACTGCCCATCGAGTAATCGAATCCGCGAGCAGCATCACCTAGAATAATAATCAGATGGCCGGAAGAAGCCCGGCCATCTGATTTTTTTGTTTTTACAGTACAGAACTCTGATCCATATGCTTGATCAGATCGAGCATACGGTTGGAGTACCCCCACTCATTATCGTACCAGCTCATCACCTTAATGCTCTTGCCAATGACTTTGGTGCACTGCCCGTCAACAATGGAAGAATGGCTGTCTCCCTTGAAATCAATGGACACCAGGGGCAGGTCTGTATAGCCAAGATATCGGTTGGCAGCTTCTTTCAAGGCTGCATTAACCTCTTCCACGGTGGTCTCCTTTTCCACTTCCATAACCGCGTCAACAAGAGACACTGTGGGGGTAGGAACACGAACAGCCAATCCATCAAATTTCCCTTTAAGTTCCGGAATCACCAGGGAGACAGCGGCGGCGGCTCCGGTCTTGGTGGGAATCATGGAGAGTCCTGCGGCCCTGGCCCGGCGGAGGTCAGAATGAGGGAAGTCCAGTAAGCGCTGGTCACCGGTATAGGCATGTACAGTGGTCATTAAACCGCGAACAATACCAAATTTATCCATGATCACTTTGGCAAACGGTGCCAGACAGTTGGTTGTGCAGGAGGCATTTGATACAACGTGATGGATGGTGGAGTCATATTCGTCTTCGTTCACTCCCATGACAAAAGTCTTAACACCTCCCTTTGCAGGTGCTGAGATAATGACCTTTTTTGCTCCTGCATCGAGGTGAGCCTGAGCAGATTCATTGTCACGGAACAGGCCGGTGCATTCAGCAACATAATCAACCCCTGCAGCACTCCAGGGAATATCAGCAGGGTTGCGCTCGCCGGTAACCGCGATTCTTTTCCCATTGACCACAATGCCATTTTCATAGGTCTCCACTTCAGCGTCCATGGTTCCCATCACGGAATCATATTTTATCAGGTGGGCCAGGGTTGCTATGTCGGTCAAATCATTGATGGCCACAATCTCAATGTCACTGAAAACAGGATCTTTGAGCAGGGCACGAAAAATATTTCTACCAATTCTACCAAAACCATTAATACCAACTTGAATACTCACAATATATCTCCTTCTTCTCGTCAATGATGACTTTTTGTATAGATGACTGCTTATCCTGAAATGGATTGTTTTTCATGTAAACCTAACGTTAACAATGGCTGAAAAACATTTCAGGATGCACGCTATTTACGTTTTAAATCTATGAGTTCCATCCTGTCGTTTCGATCAGGATACTTTGAAGACGGCCCTTCGGTCAGGATAACCCAGTTACCGTTGAACCCGTACTCTTTGAGTTTTGCTTCAATCCACTTACGCCAGTTGGTGGGATGATCCGGTTCATGGACAGGGATAACACCGTAGGAGAACACCATATCCTTGTAACTTTTTTCTTTTGAACTGACTCCCACTACCCACACGGGCAAGTGATACCTGGCAATATTCCTTGCTGTGGCGCCACTGCGCGTGGGAACAAATACAGCCGCAGGTGAAAGTCGATACACAGACGCCTCCACACTGGACGCAATGATATCCAATGAACATATTGTCGGGCTAGTGATAGTGGCGGTGTCGGATTTTTTCGTGCTCCGTAAATTTTCGGCCTCCACAGCTATATCGCTTAAGGTGGTGACAGAGACCACCGGATGCTTGCCCACCGCCGATTCACCAGATAACATCACGCAGTCTGTTCCATCCAGAATAGCATTTGCCACATCCGTAGCCTCAGCCCTGGTGGGGATGACATTATGGATCATGGATTCCAGCATATGAGTCGCGGTAATAACTGGTTTACCCATCAAATTGGCTTTTTGCACGATCATTTTTTGCACAATGGGTATCCTGGCAATGGGTATCTCTACACCTAGATCCCCCCTTGCCACCATAATACCATCAGCCTGCTTCAGGATGTCATCCAGATTTTTGATGGCCTGGGATCGTTCAATTTTTGCTATAATAAAGGGGTCGTAACCAAGACAAGTTGCCACCTGTCTGAGTTGAGCAATATCCTCCCCTTTTTCAACAAAGGAAAGGCTCAAGGCATCCACTCCATTTTTAAGGGCAAAGGCAGCAATTTCTTTATCTTTGTCAGTCAGGATATCAATCCCCAGGTCAACGTCCGGTACATTCAATCCTTTTCTTGAACGTAAGGGCCCACCGACAACAACCAGACAATGAATATCCCTGTCCTTGATTGCCTTAACTTTCAGCTGAATAAAACCGTCATTGAGAAAAATATAACTTCCAGCCTGAACAACTTCATGCAAATTCGGTAAATTGACTGAAATCTTCTCCGTGGTCCCGATAACAGTTTTTGTTGTCAGAATCAGATCCTGATTGGTTAGCAGTTCGATTTCCTCTTCGGCCAGATCGCCAATACGAATCTTTGGGCCAGGTAAATCCGCCATGATGGCAACCGGCTTACCCAATCTGGTTGCAACGGTTTTTATCTGTTCGATGTCTTTTTTATGTTGCTCAAACTCTCCATGCGAAAAATTCAGCCTGGCTATGTTCATGCCGGCTGTTAATAACTTTTCAAGTATTTCCGGTGACCTTGAGGCAGGACCTATGGTGCATACAATTTTAGTTTTATTTGGTGCTGGCATGGTATGTTTCACGTAATGATGTTAGTCAAAAAGAAAATCCGTTCTTATAAAGTATATGATAATACCGAAAAATTACGAAGCTATTTGGAAATGGCTAATAAATACAAAGAAGGGCGACAGCGGTAGGGGGTAAACAGGGGCCGAACTCTTTTGCACGTATCACCTTTCCGACCGGTGCCCTTCCAGTCGAAAAAGTGATCAATATGATTGCTTACTGCACACAGCGTCTATTTCCAGAAGTGTTGATGCAATCCGGAAAGGGTAGTTACTGTATTCCCTTTCAGATTCATCAGCCAACTGCAAAAAATTACGACCTGCAAGTAAGCATGCACTCAAATGTCAAAGGAGACATGAATTACTCCGGATTTCTCACGAACGATTGTTTATATACCGGCCTGATATCGGAATATTAAACCGTACAAAGTCGTGAGAAATCCGGCTTAAAAAAATGACTAGAATGCCATGGCAGCCTGGACTGCTTTTTGCCAACCAGCATACAGTTTGGCAGCTTCCTCAGCTTCCATCTTAGGACCGAAATCACGATCAATGCCAAAATTCTTTACAATGTCGTTCTTATCAGCCCAGAACCCTACTGCCAGACCAGCCAGATAGGCAGCACCCAGTGCAGTGGTTTCAATGCAGATTGGTCGCTCGACAGGTACTCCCAACAGGTCAGCCTGGATCTGCAGCATCAGGTCATTGGCCACAGCACCACCATCTACCCGGAGTGTTTCCAACTTGATACCTGAATCAGATTCCATTGCAGAGAGAACATCCTTGGTCTGGTAACAAAGAGATTCCAGAGTTGCACGGACAAAATGCTCTTTGGTGGTTCCACGGGTCAGGCCAAAAACAGCTCCTCGTACCTCGGAGTTCCAATATGGAGCACCAAGGCCGACAAAGGCAGGCACCATATACACGCCATCAGTTCCCTGGACACGGGTGGCGTACAGCTCACTGTCCTTGGCATCGCGAAACATTCTCATACCATCACGCAGCCACTGAATGGCTGAGCCGGCAACAAAAATGGACCCTTCCAAGGCGTACTCAACCTTGCCATCTACACCCCAGGCAATGGTGGTCAGCAGACCATTCTTTGATGGTACCGCTTTTTCACCAGTATTCATGAGCATGAAACAACCGGTTCCATAGGTGTTTTTCGCCATACCGGCTTCAAAACAGGTCTGACCGAACAATGCGGCCTGCTGATCACCGGCCATCCCGGAAATAGGCAGTTCGAGCCCTTGAAATTTCTCCTTATCTGTTGTGCCGTACACTTCAGAAGATTGTCGAACTTCCGGCAGCATGGATGCAGGAACAGTAAGGTGCTCAAGAAGCTCTTCGTCCCATTTCAGTTCGTGGATATTATACATCATAGTTCTGGAAGCATTGGTGTAATCGGTAACATGTACCTTACCACCAGTGAGCTTCCAAACCAGCCAGGTATCAATGGTACCGCACAACAGTTCACCTTTTTCGGCTTTTTCCCTGACACCTTCCACATTGTCCAGAATCCACTTTACCTTTGTGCCGGCAAAGTACGCATCAATAAGCAGGCCGGTTTTTTCTCGAACCATGGGATCAAGGCCTTTGGCCTTCATTTCTTCGCAGATATCCATAGTTTGTCGAGACTGCCAGACGATTGCATTGTACACAGGCTTTCCTGTGTTTTTATCCCAGACAACAGCGGTCTCACGCTGGTTAGTGATACCAATGGTCGCTATATCATCAACATTAATATCCTGATGTGCCAACGCTTCAGCTACTACGGACTGCACAGAAGTCCATATTTCCATGGCGTCGTGTTCTACCCAGCCCGGATTAGGAAAGTACTGGGTGAATTCTTTTTGAGTAACGTTAACAATCTCACCCTGCTTGTTAAAAATGATGGCGCGGGAGCTGGTGGTTCCCTGATCAATAGCCAGTACGTATTTTTTACTCATTATATCCTCCTCTTCAATAACCAACCTGTATACGGTTCATCTTCCAGTTTATATACATGAATGTATGGTAGGAACTTCCAGACCATCAGCCAACCATTAGCTTATACATCCAGGCACCAGTTACACCGCCACACAGGGGAGCGATAACAGGAACCCATGCATAATGCCAACCACTCACGCCTTTTCCGGGAATAGGCAGCAACATGTGAGCGATACGAGGGCCCAGATCACGGGCAGGATTAATGGCATATCCTGTTGGTCCCCCCAGTGAGAGACCGATGGCTACAATGAAAAAACCAACGACGAGCGGGTTCAGCCCCTGACTGAATTCGTTTGCACCGATTCCAAGTAGAATAAAGAGGAGACAAGCTGTACCAATGAACTCACAAACAAAATTTGAAAAAGTGCAGGGAATTGCAGGACCGGTTGAGAAAACCGCCAGCTTCAATCCAGGATCCTGGGTTGGAGCCCAGTGGCAGTGATAGACAAAGTATACCAGGCAGCCGCCAATAAAACCACCCGCCATCTGGGCAGCTATGTACCCGGGCACCTCAGCCCAGGGAAAAGCACCTATGGAGGCCAGTCCTAGTGTTACGGCAGGGTTGATATGTGCTCCTGAATATTTACCAGCAACATAAATAGCAAAGGTTACCGCAAAACCCCAGCCCATGGTTATTACGATCCAACCGCCGTTCTGCCCTTTGGATTTCTCGAGCACAACATTTGCGACTACGCCGCAGCCAAACAGTGTCAAGATCATTGTGCCGATCAATTCACTTAAATACACATTCATAGCCAACTCCTACCAAAAAAAGTGATTGTAAAAAAAAGCTCGATCCCTCCTGAATCGAACTGCTACCCAGAAAAGGATTTACTCAAAAGTGACAATTTCGGTAAATCCCTCAAGTACAACTAATTGACAATATAGTTTTCAGCGAGCTTGGTGAATTGCTCCACCTGTTCCTTAACCCATGTATCGTCCTTACCAAGTTCTTTCGCCATGATCTCAGCCGTTTTCGGGGCTGCCTCAACAGCAGCTTTCGCGTTGAGAATAAGGGCACGGGTACGCCTGGAAAGTGTATCTGCAACTGTCAAAGCCCATTCATTTCTTGCAGCCCATACCACTTCAAGCCAGGAATACGGCAGGTCGGGGTGCATAGTTTCATCAAGTTGAGGGTATTCTACTGCAAGGTTCTTGATATCAGCTGCATCACTGCCGTACACATGCATATGATTCTTGTGATCAAAATCGTCGGTGTAACCATGGAGCTTAACGTCTTTGGTTGGAGATGGACGAAATGTATGTCCTCCCATCTTAATGGCGTTGTCAATACAGTCTTCAGCCATATGCCTGTAAGTGGTCCACTTGCCACCAGCTATGGTGAGCAGGTTGTTGTCAGAAATCGTAAGATAGTGATCCCTTGCCAGATTCTTGGTTTTACCGTCGGATTTATCTGCTGCTACGAGCGGCCTGATACCGGTAAATACACTCAAAACATCTGCCCTGGTAAGAGGTGTTTCGAGATACCTGGCAGAATGATCCACCAGGAAGTCGATTTCCTCTTCCATTGGCTTGGGCTCCATGCAAACACTATCAATTGGAGTATCTGTGGTCCCGACAACCACTTTATCATGCCAGGGAACAAAAAAGATAACGCGGCCATCATCGGTTTTGGGTACCATAATGCCGGTTTTTCCACCGAGGAATTTTTTGTCGATCACGATATGAACGCCCTGGCTTGGTGCAATGAGTTTCTTATGGTTCTCATTGTCCATATTCATAATATCGTCTGTGAAAATACCGGTGGCATTAATGACCGATTTGGCCTTCAAGTCGTATGATGCCCCTGTCTGTTGATCAGTTACGCTCACACCAGTTATTTTTCCTGCCTGATCCTTAAGCAGCGTCGTCACTTTTGCATGGTTGATCGGATAACCGCCATGGTCGGCCATTGTACGGGCCAGGGTAATGGCAAGGCGGGCATCGTCGAATTGACCATCATGGTATGTCACGCCGCCTTTTAAATTTTTTCTGAGTACTCCAGGAACTTCCTTGATGACTGTTTTTTGGGAAAGAATCTGAGATTTGCCGAAACTGTATTTCCTGGCAAGCATGTCATAGGCTTTAAGCCCTATGCCATAGTAGGGGAGTCCCCACCACTTATAATCAGGAACTACAAATTTTTGATTATAACACATGTGCGGGGCATTCTTAAGCAGCACACCACGCTCATACAGTGCTTCCATCACCAGACTGATATTTCCCTGCTGAAGATAGCGCACCCCACCGTGCACCATCTTAGTACTACGGCTTGATGTTGCTTCGGCAAAATCACCCTGCTCAAGAACAAGGACCGAATACCCCCTGGCAGCAGCATCAAGACCGGAGCCAAGACCAGTTGCACCACCACCGATGATGATAAAATCCCATATTTTTGAGCTGTCTTCCAGTTGAGAGATACACGCTGATCGTTTCATTTACTTCTCCCTCATTTATCTCGGCAAGGGTACAGCCGAAGGTCTAAATGAATTGGTAAATCTGGTCGAGATTGAAAACAAGATGAACACATCAACAACAAATTTTGTTACATCAAGGTTAGTTTTAGATGAAAACGAACACAATATTTTCACTTATGAAAATACAAATGCCACACGAGCGCCAAGTTTGCAAGAGAAAATATTCGTTTTTAACCATATAATGAACAAATAAGAAAAACTGATTAAGACAAAGAAAAGACTGCAGTTTAAATGATACCACCACAACTTAAGGAAAATAATACATTTTTCGCACTGCAAAAGAACAACAAACGCAGCAAAAAATCATGATAAAACCCAAAAAAATCAAACCTTTGAGCGGAAACTCTCTGTTTTTTCCCATGCTATTTGTTTTTTCCTGTTCAATATAATCCAGCATTACTCAAGATAGCACTTCGCCTTATAAAAGATTAAAAATAGGATCGCAGAACCTCGTTAAAACGCACCCCGCCTCAGCAACACAAATTCTAGCCATAATAAATATCCGCACAAAAACAAGCACAAAAGATAACCATATATGCAAAGGCAATAATTTTTCATCGCACATCTTGCACTGCGCATTTATGCCAGACAACCTGTATGATAGAGCGAAAAGCATGGTCACCAGACAAAACCAATGTTCGAAAACGAAAATTTATTGCACGATTAAACGAACTCGTTTACTGTACATGTATTGCCGCCTCAAACACTGTTGAAGATATCGAAATAACGACTAAATAACATTCTAGTGAGTACTCTCGACAGGTTTTCAGAAATGAACATCAGAAACTTTTTTTAACCACTATGGAACAAAAAAAAACCAAGAGCAACAGATTGAACCTGGAATCTTTATCAGCCAGACAGCGTGAGATACTGAACCTGGTCAATGAGGTGGGCTTTTCATCCATAGATTCACTGGCCAGCCAGTTTGACGTTACCCCTCAGACCATACGGCGGGATATTAATCGATTGTGCAGCAACAAACTCCTTCAACGACACCATGGGGGAGCAAGCAGAACCTCCAGTGTGGAAAATGTCGATTACAACACCAGGCAGACCATTTTAAACCAGGAAAAAAAACGTATTGCAGAGATGGTTGCTCAACAAATTCCTGACCGGGCATCGTTGTTCATAAATCTGGGCACAACAACCGAAGAGGTTGCCAAGGTCCTTTCTCAGCACAAACGGCTGAAAGTTATAACCAACAATCTGAATGTTGCTGTTACCATGAGCCAGAATGAGGATTGTGAGGTCATAGTTGCAGGCGGCATGGTGCGCCATCGAGATCAAGGCGTTACAGGGGAAGCAACTGTGGAGTTTATCCGCCAGTTCAAGGTCGACTACGGTATTATTGGCGTTTCCGGTATTGATGAAGATGGTACCCTGATGGATTACGACTATCATGAAGTACGCGTTGCCCGGGAGATTATCAACAACTCAAGAAGCGTCTTTCTGGTAACAGATCACACAAAATTTACCAGAAATGCGATGGTACGCATCGCAGATATGTCTGAGATAGATGCGATATTCACGGATAAAAATCCGCCCATGCACTTCAGAGAACTTCTGAAAAGCAAAGAAGTGGCGCTTTATGTCGCAGAAAAAAATGAAAAAATCAGCTCTGAGCCGTAATTGTTTACAGGTGCTTCTGATTTGGATAAAAGCGTTTTTCCATAGGTAAACGACCAAATGGAAACTCTATGGAGGATCTGTGACCAGATACTATTATGCAGTTTTGCTTGGGCAATGCCAGTTCCATCTCACCTTTACAGACAGCATGAAGCTCATTTCTCTCGGTAAACGCGTTCTATTCTTCTTCCTGCTTAGCCCCTCTTTTCTCTTTGCAGCCGAAGATATGGAAACCATAACCTATAAATTAAGCCAGTCCAGTGGCTCCTACCAATTCTGGACCACACCACCCACTGAACGGGTCTTTAAAGATGACCAGGTTCCCACGGCTACGGGTTCTGGCATCAAGATCTATGCCGCCCGCAATGAATATGAACCCTTTCAGCTGGTAATCCAACCCCAGACCTCGGGGAATGTCTCGGTATCCATGGGAAGTTTCGGAGCCGGCATCACCACCGAGATCTATCAGGTCAAGTACGTCCCCGTTACCCAGGTCAGTGATAACCTGGGCCGCACGGGCGATTACCCCGACCCCCTCTGGCCGCTTGAAAACAACACCTCAATAGCACTGAGCGCCGGAGAAAACACCTCCCTTTGGCTAACTGTCCATGTGCCAATTTCTACCCCAGATGGCGACTACAGCACCAATATCCAGGTCGACGGTATTGCCATCCCTGTCAACCTGCATGTTTTCAACTTTGCCATTCCCACTGAGCTGCACGTCAAATCACAGATGAACTTTTCCCACGAAACCATCCTCAATGCCTATGGCGTAGGCGGAACAGGGACGGCCTATTGGAGCTATGTAGACAAGATAAAGGAATTTTTCATTGATCACCGCCTGACACCGAAGAGCGTTCTTTGGTCCGGAGGCCTTACCAGCAGCGGTGGAGCTTCCTATCTTAACTACAACTGCGACACTCATACCATTACCGATCCCTACGGTATCTGGGGCTTTGTAGAACCCTCGGCACGATACCTTGACGGCACCGGAATGATGAACGGCACCTTTACCCAGCCCTTTAACGGTGGCCAGGGATTTCCCTCCTTTATGGGAATCACCTTTCAAAACAATGATGCCTCCGCAGACCAGCGTCCATCAAACTTCTGCGGACACATCCGCAGCACCGATGACTGGTACCAGAATGACAATCCGAGCAGTGCCTATAACACAGCCTGGTTTCAGTACATGACCGCCACCCAACAATACCTGCAGTCCCTGGGATACCTGGACAAGGCCTACTATTATTTTGCCAATGAGCCCCAGAATCAGGCTGGCTATGACGCAGTCGCCTGGTATTCACGTTACCTTAAAGAGGCGGCCCCCAACCTTAAACTCATGGTTTCTGAAAATCCCAGGCCGGAAATCTACAACAGCACCGACTATGTCAGCGATGGACAGATAGACATCTGGCTTCCGGTCCTCAACGAGTACGATCCTAACGTTTCCCAGGTCAGGGAACGGGACCACGGTGAGGAGAGCTGGATTTACTTTCTCCACGGCACCAGGCCTCCCTACTTCAACCCCATCACCCTGGACCACCCCGGCATCGAGAGCAAACTCACAGGCTGGTTTCTCTGGAAATACCGTATCCGCGGCATCGCTTATTACTCTCTCAATAACTGGAGCACGAATCCCTGGGCCGACCCGCTCTACTCGGATCACAATGGTGACCGCTTCATGCTCTATCCGCCCAGCGAAAACAACGCAGCCATCATCTATGGCGCCAATAATCACCGTTTTGTCCCCTCCATCCGCTTTGAATTAATGCGCGACAGCCTGGAGGACTACGAATATCTCTATGTGCTCAACGGAAACAGTGGCCCTGAAATAGACGTCGAAAGTACGGCCGATCAGCAGGCGGACAAGATCGTCAGCAGCCTGACCACCTATACCCGTGATGGCGAGTTTATGTACAACCTGCGCCGACTCATCGGCCTGAAAAACGGTGGAGAAATCAGTGCGATCCCCGATATCACCCCACCTTCCTCCCACCCACGGACAGAAGGGCAGCCGGGAAACTATTATATCAACTTTCAGAATCCGGTAGGCCCGCCAACAGCCATTCCCTTGACTGTCGATGGTCATGAGTACCTGAAAATCGGCTGGAACAACTACGATAAGACCCTGGGATACGGCTGGTACGGCGACATGGCCCATGTGATGTATCAATACCTGACAAGCGGTCCCAACGAATTGCAGAAAAGTATCCTCTTTGATGACTGGGGACGGCTCAAGACTTTTGAGTTCGACCTCCCCAACGGCACCTATGAAGTGACGGTATCTGTCGGCTGGCAGGGAAAAATTTACCCTCGCAACATGATCGAAATCGAGGGTGTCAGCTTTGTTGACGACGAAGCCAGCAGTCCCTACCTGGTCCGCACCAGAACCGTTCAAGTCAGCGACAAGAAACTTACTATGAATATGGGGATCTTTGATGAGTACACCATGCTTAATTACCTCAATATCGAGGCCAGTGGACAGAGCAGTGGTGATCCGGTGGCTCAGTTCTATACCAATGCACGCCAGGGAACAGCCCCATGCACCCTCACCTTTTATGACAGCTCACTGAACAGTCCGATCTCCTGGCAATGGGATTTCGACAATAACGGTACCGTTGATGCGACCAGCCGCAATCCCAGCCACACCTACTCCACTCCGGGATCATACACTGTGCGACTGAGAGTTACCGGGGCAAATGGAGGCAGTGACGAAGTCGTCAGAACAAACTATATCGAGGTGCAGGAAAAAAATTTCAGCAGCACAAAAATCCAATGGCTGCTTTTTATGCCCGCATTCCTGAAGCAATAGTCGGGTGGCGTGGGGGAGGATCTCTTTCCACGCCCGTCCCCTTAGTAACAGCCTGCTCATAGTAAATGATCACGGGGGTTAACAACACAAATATAGGGAAAAAACTCTCTCCAGCAGACTCCTAGCCAAGATCGTCGAGCGGATTAAGATCCTACCTGTTAAATCTACAAAGCCCAACGAACCATAGCAGCAAATGCTGCTTTATCCCATGTTGGATTAGCTATATAATTCTAATATAGCTATTAACATTTGAGTTTCCCCATCTGTACCAGTTTTAGGTACCTGTTATTCTACTAATAAGGTTGAACATGACAGAAACGGGTTCTAATTCACATACCCTTCATGACAGGATAGAACGTACTGCGACCAATCAAGCTTTTTTTTCCGAGAAACTGTTTCGGTACTTCATCAAGCATTGCCCAAGTGCTGCTGCAATTTATGATCGGAACATGGTTTGTCTTGCCTGCAGCGATCGCTATCTGCAGGACTATGAGGTTTCTGAGGAACAGGTCATCGGGAAAAAACACTATGAAGTTTTTCCAGAAATGCCCCAGAAATGGCGTGATATACATAAGCGGGTTTTGCGCGGAGCTGTTGAAAAAAATGATACAGATTGTTTTGTACGGCTTGATGGATCCGTCTGTCATACGAGTTGGGAATGCCGACCGTGGTACGATGCAGAGGGGAAAATCGGTGGAATAATTCTCTATTCAGACGTAATCACCGATCAGGTGCGTATCCTCCAGGAAGCGAAGGCACAAGCAGAACAGGATAAGAAACAGCTAGAAGCTGTACTTTCCAACATGGATAGTGGGGTGGTCGTGTTTGACATGGAGGGTAGCGTCATCCTTGCGAACAATGCGCTGGCAAGCATTCTTGAATATAAGGACAAGTCTGAACTCCCCTTGAACATCGGCTTTTTCGAGCACCTCTACCGCCGCTTTTCCTATCCCGAAAGAAAAGAAATCCCGCTTGATGAATGGCCACTGAAGCGGTTGTATCGCGGCGAAACGGTGGACCACGAAAAATTCGTTGTTTCACACCTTGAAACGAAAAGGGAACGGATTGTCGAATACTTCGGAACCCCTGTCTGCAATGCAAATGGAGACCCGGAACTCCAATTGCTAATATTGACAGACATCACAGAACGCCAGCAAGCTGAAGAAGAACTACGAGCAACCAAAGAGTTTGCTGAGCAGGAACAGGCCAAGTGGCTGGCTATACTCGACCACATAAGCAATGGCGTTACCGTTTACGATACTTCTGCAAACAGGATTTATGCAAATAGAGCTTCAGCCATGAACTATAAGTTTGACCACAAGGAGGAAAAATTTCTTAACTGGCAATTTATCGTAAACAATTATGCTATACAGACCTATCCAGACCGCAAAGACCTGAAGAGCGATGAATGGCCTACCCTCAGAGTACTGCGAGGCGAACATCTGAATGGGGAAATCTTCTGCTTTAGAAGGTTAGGCTTTGATTTTGAGCATATATTGAAGATATTCGGTGTCCCAATCTACAATGCACAAGGTGACGTGGTATTAGCTGTGCTTGCCTCCCATGACATTACCGAAGAAGTAGAACGTGAAAAGCAGGATAAACTCATGCAAGAGCGCATGGCGCAGACACAACGCCTGGAAAGCCTGGGAGTACTGGCCGGTGGTATTGCCCACGACTTCAACAACCTGCTCATGGGCATTCTTGGTCATGCCGACCTCGCTTTGCTGAAGCTTTCTCAGCCATCATCAGTGGCAATAAACCTGGAAAATATCAAGACCGCTACTTTGCAGGCTGCGGATCTTTGCACGCAGTTACTGGCTTATTCCGGCCAAGGAAAGATAGAGGAGAAAGAGTTTTCCATGAGCAAGCTGATCAGTGAAATGACCCAGATGCTCAAGACCTCTATTTCTAAAAACTGCCTTCTTAACCTGAACCTGGAAGAGCAGCTTCCTTTGACGGTCGGCGATCCCTCTCAGATGAGACAGATCGTGATGAATTTCGTTATTAATGCCTCCGAATCCATCGGTGACCGTGAAGGGACCATCAATATCTCGACAGGTAGTATGTATTGCTCGCAGGAGTATTTTTCAGATAATTTTTTGATCAAACCGTTGAATGCAGGCCCTTATGTTATGTTGACGGTATCTGACAATGGTCCCGGCATGGACAGAGAGACGCTCGGGCGTATTTTTGATCCTTTCTTTACCACCAAATTTACTGGTCGTGGACTCGGGCTGTCGGCTGTTCTTGGCATAATTCAATCCCATGACGGTGGGCTCGGAGTCTATAGCGAGCCCAACGTAGGGACAACTTTTAAAGTGTTCCTTCCTGCGGTACATAGCACTTCGACAGAGAGTCCCGCTCGAGTTGAAGGGATCGGAGCCAACAAAGAACATCTTGCCGGGAAGGTACTATTGGTCGATGACGAAGAATTGGTTCTCGAAGTATGCACGGAGCAACTGGAGCTGCTCGGTCTTGAAGCTCTGACGGCCAGGAATGGGCAAGAAGGCGTTGAGGTTTACCGGGAAAAACAAGACGAAATCGACCTGGTTATTCTCGATCTGACCATGCCGAAAATGGGAGGCGAAGAAACATTCCGAATCCTCCGTCAATTGAATCCGGAAATAAAGGTAGTGTTGGCCAGCGGCTATGCGGAGGAGGAAATGACCAAGCGATTCGCTGAAGAAAAACCCTCTGGCTACCTGCGTAAACCCTATACTTTCAAGGAACTCTCCAGTGTGTTGTTCGGCTTGTTACCTGAACAACATTGATAGGGCTTCAATTCTTCTTGTCCCAGGGGCGACTGCATTACTTGTTGGTTTTAAGTGTGATACTATATCACAGTTTGGGAGGAGAACCAGCCTTCTCTTCTTACCTTACCTGTACTCAGGCATCCTCCAGACCATCACTCACGAGATCGCCCTTGCCTTCGACTAGTAATTATGTTTCTGTAATGAAGCAGAAACAGGATTCACATACAGGGGACTTGCACCCCATACGATCACGCCCATGACGGGAGTACACCGGACAGACCAAGCAGTCGTAAACTTGCCGCTGGCTTGTTCGCGCCGGTTATCCGCGTGGTTAACTTTAAAGAAACAACACGCCCATACAGAGTTCGAATCCATGATGTACCGGGAAGTCCTAAGCGGCATGGCCATAGCGTTGACGTTTGTTGGCTTCGTTCCGTATACCCGAGCCATCCAACAAAAAAGGACTAGGCCACATGTCTTCTCATGGATCATATGGGGGACGACAACCTTCATAGCTTTCCTGGCACAACTCAATGGTGGTGGTGGAATTGGTGCCTGGCCGATTGGCATCTCCGGACTTATCACCATGTACATTGCTTGGCTAGCGTACGCCCAAAAAGCTGATAGCAGCATCACATGGCATGACAGGTGCTTTTTCCTCGCGGCCATGAGTTCACTGCCTGTATGGTATTTCACCACAGACCCGCTATGGGCTGTGGTTGTCCTTACTTCTGTGGACGTCATCGGCTTCGGCCCTACACTACGAAAAGCCTATGCATTGCCTTTTGAGGAGAGTTTGACGTTCTTCATCATCTTTGCGACGCGTAATCTCGTTGCAGTAGCGGCATTGGAGCAGTATTCGCTCACGACAGTTTTGTTTCCGGCTGCCACAGGTATTGCGTGCTTGGCGCTTATTACGATGGTGCAACTTCGGCGTCATGCCCTATCGTGATGTTAGGGTCAGGGAAAACATAAATTATCCAATCTTGCTTGTCTCTCAACTCGGTAACGTAGTAGCGTCAATGGCTCAATACGGCCAGTATGGAACCATTGACGCTACGACGTTACCAAACCGATATCCTACACAATTTTTGGATATTTATTCTTTTCCGCGCCCCTTAAGGAGGCTGTTGAAGAATTACTCTTTTTTCTCAGACTTACGGCATTATCAGGCAATCAAGCACAGCCATATAGTTGATATTGCGAGGTGGATATTGGCCATATGTATACAGGCAATATGCAAATCCATACCCTTCTTATCAGAATGGGCCTTACAGAGTGCTTGAGCCGTAGCCTGGAAAACTCGTTTGTACGGTTCAGAGGGAATGAGGTCGAAGATCTCGGATCTACCAGGTCTTCGCGACACCTAAGAGAGATAACTATGGTCACCTGTTATTTAAAATATGTAATTGATCCTTATAAAGTAGCTGAATTTGAAAAATACGCCAAAATGTGGATTCCACTAGTGAACAGAATGGGAGGCAACCATCATGGATATTTTCTTCCCCATGAGGGTGCAAACAATATTGCCGTTGCTCTTTTCAGCTTCCCTAGTCTATCTGCCTATGAAAAATACCGGGAAGAAATGTCTACTGACCTAGAGTGTCAGGAAGCTTTCAAATATGCAGAGCACACCCGGTGTGTAGTCAGCTATGAACGTAGTTTTATGAAGCCGATTTTTGAATAAATCTCAATCAAGATAACCATTAGGTGGCTTGGACGCTGGTTCCTCGCATTCCACACCCAAAACGTTGACTGTAAATGGTATGAAAATACGTCGATACAGAAAAGGGGAAGAGCAGACGCTTTGGTCACTGCTGTATAAGACCGTCCATAAAGTAAATAGTAAGGACTACACCCAAGCGCAAGTAGAAGCCTGGGCTCCATCCCAATGGAATCTTCCCAACTGGATAAAGCGCCTGAACAAAACCAATCCTTTTGTGGCAGAAAAAGACAATCAAATAATCGGATTTGCAGAACTCGAGTCAAACGGCCACATCGACTGTTTTTACTGTGCCCATGATTGGCAAAGAAAAGGTGTTGGCAGCTCTCTATTGCAAGCCATTGAGCATGAGGCTATTCAACTGGGTATCTCACACTTATTTGCCGAGGCCAGTCTTGCAGCAAGAGGTTTTTTCGAGAAAAAAGGGTTTTCGGTAGAAGTTGAGCAAACAGTGTCACTCCGCGGCGAGCAATTTACCAACTACGCTGTATCAAAACGCATCAGCAGCTATCGGGACAGAAACGAGTTATGATCGAAAGTGGTGTTTGAGGAAGACATAAAAAATAAATGACGTATCCTGTTGGGACCAATCCGCCAAGAACAATTCCAACACAAAAAGGATACGTCATGAACAAGAATAAAATTATTAGCCTGAAAAAGCCTGGAGAGTTTTCCGAGGATCCACTGACCGAGTTGTTGCGACATGGTGCTCGACAACTTATTGCTGACGCTGTCGAAGCTGAACTTCAGGATCTTCTGCAGCAGTATGCAGATGTGAAAAATGACCGGGGGCATAGGCAAGTGGTACGCAATGGTTATTTGCCTGAAAGAGAAATCCAAACGGGAATCGGCCCGGTCAAAGTAAAGGTCCC
>NZ_AUCV01000043.1 GCF_000429945.1 Desulfogranum japonicum DSM 18378
ACTCTTGTCCCTTATTTTCGGGACCTTTACTTTGACCGGGCCGATTCCCGTTTGGATTTCTCTTTCAGGCAAATAACCATTGCGTACCACTTGCCTATGCCCCCGGTCATTTTTCACATCTGCATACTGCTGCAGAAGATCCTGAAGTTCAGCTTCGACAGCGTCAGCAATAAGTTGTCGAGCACCATGTCGCAACAACTCGGTCAGTGGATCCTCGGAAAACTCTCCAGGCTTTTTCAGGCTAATAATTTTATTCTTGTTCATGACGTATCCTTTTTGTGTTGGAATTGTTCTTGGCGGATTGATCCCAACAGGATACGTCATTTATTTTTTATGTCTTCCTCAAACACCACTTTCGATCATAACTCCAGCTACCCGATCATTGGTCCTACAAAAGAAAAACTATTTTTCCTAAACATACCCTGAAAGTTCCATATCTACGCATTTATCATGATTTTTTTTTGCCAAATGAGTTAGTGTCCGTTAAGAAATGAAATTTCAATATCGAGGTCACCTAACCCATGACTTCCAAACATCATTTCTAAATTGACACACATCATCGTCGGTTGGAAACTTTATGATAGTGACAGATCTTTTTTTACAGATTCATGTCTTATGCTGAAGTAGTCTGCCTTCAAAATGAAAAGTCGGTAGGTTGGAAATGCAAAAAATATTAACCCTACAAGCAGTCTTGCAAAACCGGCACACTATCCTTTACCCAGACCGGCAGTCATGGTAACCATTGGCCTGGCAGTGCTTCTGGCAGTGGGTCTGGTTGTAGCCAAAATCTCTCAGAGGTTTCGCCTGCCCTCCGTAACCGGCTATATTCTTGCGGGTTTACTGCTGGGGCCAACCGGATTTGGAATCATCACTGAAAAGTCCATTGGCCATGGCCTGGATCATTTTACCCATATCGCTTTGATGCTTATAGCCTTCGGTATTGGCGAGCATATCGAAATCAAAAAAATCAAGGTCTACGCCGGCAGTGTTTTCTGGACTGGTCTCCTTGAAGCAATTGGCGCCTTCTCCATGGTCAGCTTCACTGTCTTTATTCTTTTTCAAATTACAGATGCCTTGCACTTGGGAGAATGGTTGTTCAGAGATCAACTGGTTTTATCCATGTTACTTGGCGCTGTAAGTGTTGCAACCGCACCAGCGGCCACCCTGATGATAGTAAGGGAATTAAAGGCAAGAGGTCCTCTCACGTCTTCCCTGATGGCTGTGGTTGCAATAGATAATGGCCTGGCAATTATGCTTTTTGGCCTGGTACTCTCACTAAGCCATCAGATCATCGGACAGGCAGACACGCCTCTATTCGTTGCCATCGGCAATGGATTCCTTGAAATCCTTATGTCGCTGATCCTGGGTGTTATAAGTGGCCTTTTGCTGGAAGTAGCGCTGAGAAAAATGGCAGATGAGGGTGAGATGATGACAGCAGGACTGGCCATCCTGCTGTTATGCAATGAACTGGCAGTATACATGCATCTTTCGCCGTTGCTGGCTGGAATGGCCGTTGGCTTCACCCTGGTAAACAAGGCTGAACGGGATGTACGCGTCTTTCGTGCCTTGAACAGTTTTGAGCCGCCTATTTATGTTCTGTTTTTCACTCTTGCTGGCTCCCACCTGGATATAAAAAATATAGGCAGTACCGGCCTCATAGGAATTGTCTATTTCCTGGCCAGAATATGCGGCAAGATGCTGGGAGCTCAACTTGGCACCAGGATCGGCAGGGCAGCGAAAATCGTCCGGAAATATATTGGAATAGCTCTTATCCCACAGGCGGGAATTGCCATCGGCCTTATCTTTCTGATCAGCTCCGACAATGTGCTTTCTGTCTATTCTTCCATAATCACGCCAGTGGTCCTGACCGGTGTTTTTCTTTCTGAGCTTATCGGTCCTCTCACATCACGTTTTGCCATTATCAATGCCAAGGAAGCGATACAGACTGAAAAAACAACTGAAAAAAAGCAGTTATGTAACGGTATGACAGAAAAGGAATGCGATCAGTTCATGAGATCAGAGGCAGGGGTAGCTATTCTCCCATGGACCTGGGGAAAACTCACTCCGGTAAAAAATCCCAAGAATGTCGTTGTGTTTGGGGCTACGCGACGCCACACTGTTAATGGTATTGCCAGAATAGCCACCATATTCGCACATCACTACCAGGCCACTCCCATGGCTGTCTTTATTCAACCTCCAGGTACCCCACCACCTCCACACAACTTTGAGATTGAACGGAAAGAGGTCGAAACCATGGGGTACAAGCTGATGACGGAGATTGTTCCCGATTCCAGCATTTATTCCGGCCTGGTTGTAGCTGTGGAATATAATAATGCCAAGGCAGTGGTGTTGAGCTATCCGCTGCACGACAAGACCTCAGCTTTTCCGGAGGTGCTTGAGACCGTAGCCTCTCACGTGGGATGCCCTGTTATTGTGGTCCAGTTTTATGGTGTTCTGCATACAGAAAGGATACTTGTCCCTGTCATAGATATGACCGATCTGGAAGAAGTATACCCGGTAGTGCTTGCCTTGGGAAAAGTTGGAGAACATCAGATTACCCTGCTCTACATGATGACATCAGATGTCAACCAGGAGCTGGTCCACTCCAAAACCAAAGAAATCTCTTCCTGGCTTAATCGTCAGTCAGAACAGGTGCCAATTCTGGTCAAACCTGTTCCAACAGATGCCAGGGTAAAAACGATTCAGGATGAAGCCGAAAACCATGACATTGTTGTAATGGGGGCGATCCGTACCAAGGGGGTCAGAAAATTCTTTTTCGGTTCACTGGCCGATTCACTGTCCAAGAACCTGCGCAAACCGCTTATTGTTGTATATGATGCCCAAAAAAATACCGATGTCACGTAATTGATCACAGATGCTCCACGAAGTCTCCTGCTGGTCGCTTATCTCTTTGCACGATCGCGGGTTCCCGCATAGATAGCCTACCGGAGTCTTCGCGTGCCTGCGAAAAACCACAATTGAAATAGTAGTGTTGTTAACCCCGTGATCAGTTACGCTGTCACAGCCACCAAAACACTTCAAACGTAAAACGTGAGGGAATTACAGACTTTACGATCAGCTATTCCTATCCGCGGCTTGTATCTATCTATACTTTTACCTACTACAGTCTATTTGCCAGCTGGACTCAATATATTTTTTACTGTCTGAGCCAACGTATGCATGGTGATTGGTTTTCTTAGAATCGCATCGGCTTCAACACCAGTTTCTCCTTCCAAAATGAGTTCTTTACTAAAGCCTGTGCAAAGAACAATCGGTATGGATTCACGTACCTTTTTAAGCTCCTTGATAAGTCGCGCACCATTCATATTAGGCATTGTCCAGTCGGTAATGACCAGATCATACTTATCCGGGTCCCCATGAAACTCCCAGAGAGCGTCAAGTGGATCTGTTTTGACATCTACCCTATACCCAAGTCCGCTTAACATCTCTCTACCGATTTCTACGATGAATTTTTCATCATCAATGATCAAAATCTGTTCTGTTCCTGTGGCAAGGGGGACAAAAGTATCGTTAAAAGCTACAGGTCCACTGTCAATGGTTGGGAGGAAAACATGGAAGGTTGTGCCGATGCCCTGTTCGCTGTCGACTTTGATATCCCCACCATGATCTCTTACAATGCCTCTCACTGTGGCCAGTCCTATGCCTGTTCCATCCCCAACTTCTTTTGTGGTGAAGTAGGGCTCAAATATCTGGGGAAGGATATTTCGCGGAATACCGGAGCCTGTATCTGAAACCGTCAGTTTCAGGTACTTACCTGTGGGAAGCTTGAGACCGCCTCTTTCATCTTCAGACCCTACTGTAAATGGGACCAACTCAACGACCAACTCCCCGCCGCTATCTTGCATCGCATGGGCGGCGTTTGTACATAAATTTACAACTATCTGATGAATTTGCGTTGCATTGGCATGTACCGTAGCTCCATCTGGCCCGAAAAATTGATGCATCTGAATATTGGCTGGGATGATTGCCTCCATTAATTTAAGGGCTTCCTTACATATTACCCCGATCTCCACGGGCCTTTTTTCCAATGACCGCTGCCGGCTGAAATCCAGTATCTGGTTGACCAGATCTTTTGCCCTGATGCTTGCTGTGGAAATATGGGTAGCATATTTTTGGATTTTTTCATCTTCAGGACAAGTCAATTGCGCAAGCTGGGCATATCCGAGGATAGCAGATAAAATGTTGTTAAAATCATGGGCGATACCACCAGCCAATGTTCCGATTGCTTCCATTTTCTGAGACTGCAGAAGTGCTTTCTCTATGCGTTTACGCTCTGAGATATCTATGACAACACCTTCAACCAATGAGACGTGTCCGTCATTATCTGTTTTACCGTTAAAAGTGGAACGATAGTATCCTATGCTGCCGTCTGCTCTCAAAAATCTTTGTTCATAACAGCCCTTTGTATTGCTGCCAACCATCGTATTAATGATCTCAACTCCGCGAGCAGCCTCTTCCGGCCATGGAGAGAGAGCTAATATTGAATCAATGGTCGGGGTAAAATCCGTGGGACTCAGACCAAAAATATCATACACTTCCGGAGACCACGTTACTTTGCCGGTAGAGACCTGCCAGGTCCAGAAGCCTAATCCGGCTAATCCACAGACTTCTTCAAGTTTTTTCTTACAGGCTTGTAATTCACGGATTATATTTTGAAGCTCAAATTCACGTTGCTCAAATTCCTGGATTTTTTCCAGTAGTTCTTCGTATGCCGGTATATTTTTCATACATATTTTGATATATGGGTAGACGGATTTCGATTTTGTATTTCGCGTTATTGTTAACCATCGTATATTTTGGCACAGCCAACATCAAGTTATAAATATACAAAAACGTCTTTCTCAAGGGATTGAGAACCATTATTCCTCCATTGATCAACACCATAAACTGCCTAGAACTATCTAATATGCACAAAACACCTGCTATATCTTTCCGCTACCCATGGCGTTACAAACACATTGTTATAATTAAAAATACATAGACTAAAAAGCCTAAATAATCCATAGGTAAACCATATGTGTTTCGTCTATCATATAGGCAAAATATGCAAAAATCATTTTTCACAAGTAGATTTTTCAATTGATACTAAACATAGCAGTGCAGTTATAGTGAAGTCGCTAGCCGTTACTATATTTACAAACGTTCGGTAGCCAAACCACAGAACGATCATCAAGAAAGGCAATATATTTCAGAGACGAATCGACGATTCGGAGATTATCGAAATAGTGGTAATGATCCACCAAAAAATTATACAATCCCTCATTGGGAGTTCGACGAGACATCTTGAATATTAAGGATTACGGAAAAAATAAATTATCAATCTTGCTTGTCTCTCAACTCCGTAATGTCGTAGGGTCAATGGCTCAATACGGCCAGTGTGGAACTATTGACGCGACGATGTTACCAAACCGATATCCTACGATTTTTTTGGATATTTACTATTTTTCGCAACCCTAAGGACCTGTACCCGTTGCCTTGTACCTTAAGCCTGCGTTGAAACTGTCTGTGGCCAGGGGATCTCATTCCCTAAATTCCAAATACTCAGCTGTTTTTTTGTTTTCAAAACCAGCTATCTTCACTAATGTCGGCGACATCTCTGCTCCAATGTCTTGTAAAAAAAGGCAACTTAGGTTGATATTTTATTAGTCACAACTAGCCACAAAACACCCTTCTACATAAACCGGTATTTAACAGGAGAGTTACATGTCCATAGAAACATACATAGAAAATTTTCACGGACTGAAGGTTAAAGAATACAATCCCAAGGAAGAATTGGCAGATGCAGAAGAATACGCATGGAGACTGTCGATCAGCTGGGAGGAAGCCGAAAAACAGAACTTGAAAATTTCCCAGAAATTTGCTCCCCTGTTTAATGATCCTGCTGTGCAACAGATACAGGCGCTGGTTATCGGTCCGTGGGGGGAAGAGTGGGAAGAAAACCCCCAGGAGGTCATCAATCTGCTGATTAAAAACAAAGAGGCCTTAAAGGCACTCAAGGCGCTCTTCGTAGGTGACATCACATATGAAGACTGTGAGATGTCTTGGATTCAACAGGGAGACTATAGCGAACTGCTTAAAGCCTATCCCGGCCTTGAGGAGTTGAGAATTCGCGGCGCAGCCATACGGCTTGGAAACGCTGGACATGCCGGCTTGAAGAAACTGATCGTTGAGTCTGGCGGATTGAGCAGTACGGTACCTCATGATATATGTACCAGTACTTTTCCGGAACTCACCCACCTTGAACTGTGGCTTGGTGTTGAAGAGTACGGCTTTGACGGCAGTATGGAGACCATCAAAAAATGTGTTGCAGCTTTCTCATCTGGAAAATTAACCTATCTTGGCCTGAAAAATAGCGAAATTGTCGATGACATTGCAAAATTTCTGGCAGATCATGACATCTTGAGCACGCTTGATGTTCTTGACCTCTCCCTTGGAACTCTGACAGACGAAGGTGCTCAGGCGTTGCTGGACTCAAAAAAAATACGGTCACTGAAACAGCTGATTTTAAGGCACCACTATATGAGCAAGGGAATGTGCAAAAAGTTAGCTTCCTTGCCCGTTGACTGCGACTGTTCAGCCCCACAGGAAGCAGAAGAGTATGATGGAGAAATTTACAGGACGGTTTTTGTCTCTGAATAAGCATGAAATTTTTGATTATTGGAGATCCTTTTCATATCAGGGTCAAACGATTTATGCGGGCCCTGCAGGCTAAGGGCGTTGAGGGGAAGGTCATTTCACATATTGACCTTCTCACAGATACGGTTTACCTGCCAGACCAGCTTTCCCCGGATACAACCATCCGTATCGAAACCGCCGGTGAAAATTTCCCGGTTGAAAAAGAGCTGATCCGATTAGGTGCAAGGATTCTTCACCAAGGCGAACTGGTCACAGATATTGACCGAATGCGATTTGAGATGGGGAAAATAACCTATCCTAGCTTGTGGTATACCGGATGGTGCCGTTATTTGAACGGGATTGGGAAACAAGTGGCTCAAAGCCGAGCACGATATATGAATGATCCGAGCGATATCATGTTAATGTTTGATAAATGCTCGGTTCACAGGCTTTTCTCCAACGCCGGAATTCCCGTGGCCAAAGACCTGTCACCCAATGAACCGGTGAAAAGTTTTGACCATCTTGTTGCACTGATGACCCAGACACGTATTTTTCGCGTATTCATCAAGCTAAGGTACGGTTCCGGTGCTATGGGAATCGTGGCGTTCAGCAAGCACCCTTCGTTGAATCTCTTTTCGGCCATGACAACTTTGGAACTTGTTAGAACCAAAGGAAAAGTGGAACTGTACAATACCAAAACGTTTTTCACCTATCGCCGACAAAGCGATATCCGCTCCATAGTTGACCTGCTGTGCCAAGAAGGCGTGCACGTGGAGCAGTGGATACCTAAAGCTTATGCCGACGGCGGCCCCTTTGACATCCGACAGGTTGTTATCGGCGGAAAAGCGACTCACAAAATAGCGCGTATCGGACGTGGACCATTTACAAATCTACACCTGCGAAACAGACGAAAACAGATTGATTCTTCCTGGATGAGCGATTCGCTTATCAAAAAGGTTGAACATATCTCAGAAGCGACCTGCGCACTTTTTAAAGGCTCCTTTTATGCAGGAGTCGACATCCTCATTCCCCGTGGATCTGGAAATCCCCGTGTGCTTGAGATTAACGCCTTTGGCGATTTTGTGAACCAGGCGTTTTTCCAGGGCAAAGATCCATATGCTCTGGAAGTGGAACGCTGGCTTGCTACCTGCCGGACAGAGCAACGCCCTTCATATCAGCATGAAACTGTTGCTCTTTGATCTGGACAACACCTTGATTGACCGGAATCATGCGTTCCTATGCAGGCTTCGTCAATGGGTTCTAAACCATGCAGGTGAGCTGGATGATTACGAACAGACTCGCTTGATACAACAGCTTGTCGAACTCGATGACCGTGGCCAGACTGAACGTAGAGTTTTTTACAGGAAGGCCGCAGCCAATATTCCTCTGGACAGAGCCAAGATCTCCACATTAAACAAAGAAATTGGATGTTTGGCGGAAAATATCCAACCCGACAGAGAAATACATGCCATGTTGAAACGGCTGTCCGGACACTTTAAACTGGGTATCATTTCCAATGGACCGGGAAAGGTACAGCGTAAAAAAATAGATCAAGCCCAATTATGGGCCTATTTTACGCACTGCTTTATTTCAGGTGACCTGGGGTACGGCAAACCTTCCCCCCGTATTTTTAGAACAGCTTTAAAGGCATTTTCCTGTTCACCGGATCAGGCCATGATGATCGGAGATGACCCCATAAAGGATATCGATCCTGCACATCTTCTCGGTATGAAAACCGCTTTGGTATCACCCCTGTCAGAAACGCATTGTAATGCTGATATTTGTCTGCGATGTATTACTGATATTGAAAAAAACGTATTATGACACAGCTTACAACAACGCTTGATGTAAACATGAACAGGATTGTCGGAAAAGACGACATCCTGTTCATCACCTTTGATACCTTACGATACGATGTTGCAACGGAAGAGTGGTTATCTGGCGGCACCCCTAATCTAAGAAAAATGATGCCTGAAAACTGGGAAAAACGGCATGCACCCGGAAATTTTACATGGGCGTCCCATCATGCTTTTTTTGGAGGTTTTCTACCGACACCTGTTGTTCCTGGACCTCATGAACGCTACTTTGCTGCTGCCTTTCCCGGCAGCGAAACCACCGGGACAAACACCTATTCCTTTGAGGCGGCAGATATCGTCACCGGATTAAAAAAACTGGGGTATCACACTGCCTGTATCGGAGGTGTAGGCTTTTTCAACAAAAAAACCCCGATGACCTCGGTATTTCCCGACCTGTTTACTGAAAGTCACTGGGAAGAATCCACAGGGGTCACTGATCCTGATTCGACTAAAAACCAAATAGATATCGCCGTTGAGATCATCCGTAACCAGAGTGAAAAACGCAAAGGTCAGCCTTTATTTCTCTTTCTTAACATAGCTGCCATTCACCAACCTAACTACATGTATGCTAAAGGGGAAACCAAAGATTCTAAAAAGACTCATGCCGCGGCACTTCGCTATGTAGACAGTCAGCTGCCAAAACTTTTCGACGCACTTTCCATGCGGGGAAATCCGTTCTGCATTTTATGTTCGGATCATGGCACAACCTATGGCGAAGATGGTTACAGAGGACATCGTTTGTGCCATGAACAGGTATGGACAGTACCCTTTGCAGCATTCTCTTTGAAAAATACGTTTCCAATCAACAAGCCAAACCATGAAAACTGATCAGCAGCATCCTGTTTTCGGAAACCTGGATGTATCAACGCCCTACTCAGCGTATATGTACTCGTATCCGCATAAGACATCATACCGCACATTTACCTCCCCTCTCAACCTGTCTGATTTATGGGCAAAAGAAGACAGGTCATCCCTTTTCTTCTATGCCCATATTCCTTTTTGTCAAAGTAAATGCGGATACTGCAATCTGTTTTCCATGGCAAAAGCAAGTGAAGAGCTGATGGAGCGCTATGTTGACACCCTGGAAAGACAGGCTTTAGCAGCACGCTATTTCTTAGGAAAATTTTGCGGAACACAATTTGCCATCGGCGGCGGAACTCCGAGCGTTATCTCTCTTGAGCAGCTGGATCGAATCATGGAGATCTTTTTCAATATTTTAGGTATTTCACAAGAGGCTCCGGGGTCACTGGAAATTTCCCCTGTGGCCATCAGCAAGGACAAATTGTCCCTTCTCAAACAGCGGGGCATCAACCGAATCAGTGTAGGTATTCAGAGTTTTATTCAAAAAGAGTTGCAGGTCCTTAGCCGGGGAACACACGTAAAGGATGTGACAGACGGCCTTGATATCCTCACACAGCTTGAGTTTCCGGTGACCAATCTGGATTTGATTTACGGCATTCCAGGACAAACCCCGCAGACTCTAACCGAATCACTGAAAACCGCACTCGCATTTGATCCTGAAGAAATTTTTCTATATCCACTGTATATCAGAGAGCTAACCCCACTTGCAGGAAAACCCATCAACGAAAACACCATGATACTTTATCAGGTTGGCAGAGACCTGTTACTTGCCCATGGATATGTGCAGGATTCCATGCGCATGTTCAGAAAAGCAGAGAAAGGTAACAATAACACCAGTACCGATTATTGCTGTCAGGAAGATGGTATGATCGGTCTTGGAACAGGTGCTCGCTCATACACCCGATCCGTCCATTATGCCACACCATATGCCGTAGAACCTAAGGAAGTCAAACGCCTTATCGAGTCATACACTAATCTTCCCGATGCTGCATTCAACCAGGCAGAACACGGCATTATACTGTCTTTGGAAGAGCAAAAACGCCGCTATCTGATTAAATCCATTCTCAAGTGTCGGGGCTTGAAAAAACAGGTGTATTCTGATTATTTTGGCAGCGACTGCGAATCTGATTTTCCAGAAATAAGTATACTTTCAGAACTCGGCATGCTCTGTTCTTCAGACAGCCATATCCGGCTAAGGGAAAAAGGGATTATGTATTCAGACGTCATCGGCCCTTTTTTTATTTCTCCAGCTATTCGTAAGCGCATGGAAACTTTTACTCTGGGATAAGTCTTCATGGAGTTTACAATATTGTACAGAGGATCACTTAAAAGCTGTAATTTCCACTGTGCGTACTGTCCTTTTGCCTGGAAAAAAATTGTCCATCAGGATCTTGAGACCGACAAGGCCGGAATAAGTCGATTTATTGAGTTTATAGAAAATTCGCAGCACCACTACCGCATACTGTTCACTCCCTATGGCGAGGCAATGATTCATGCATACTACAGAGAAGCAATGGTCAGGCTTTCCAAACTGCCAAATGTCATTAAAGTGGCGGTACAGACCAACGGATCATTTTCAGTAACTGCCGATGACTGGTTGGACAGAATTGCCGCAGACACGGCTGCATTCTGGTTGAGTTTTCATCCGGAGCAGATATCATTAGAGCAGTTTACCAATCAGTACCAGGCGCTTTTGGATAGAAATCTTCGATTCAGTTGCGGAGTTGTTGGAATCAAAACGAATATTCCAACCATCAGGCAATTGAGAGCAACCCTGCCCCAATTTGTCTACATGTGGATCAATGCCTATAAACGGTGGCACGGTTATTATACAGACAAGGAGATTGAAGAACTGGTTTTGCTTGACCCACTTTTTAACAATAACCTGCACTATTATCCGTCCCGTGGGCATATCTGCCGGACCGGCCAGGAGATATTTTCCGTAGATGAAAAAGGAGATATACGGCGATGCCATTTTGTTGATACAATCATAGGCAATATCTCAGAAAACGATATGGCTAATCTGCACTGTTCACCGCACTGCCCGAACGACACCTGCCATTGCCATATCGGCTACATCTACCTTCCTGAACTGCATCAGCATTCCATCTACGGCGATGGAATGTTAGAACGGATTCCTTGTCAATATAAAATGGGGTGAACTATCTCCTGATCAACAAGCCTTTTTCCAACCAGAAGTTTTCAGAAAAACACTTGTAATACTAGTAATTTCGAATCAATGGCGAGGCAACTGCCACAGTCTTTTAAACCAGAGAATTTTAAGTAACACGAACAGGGGAAAAGACAATCATTTTTCCTTGAGCATCAGGGAATTCATCAACTCTACATTATCCAGGAGTTCCCTGCTTTTTTCGGCATCAGCAATGAATGGATTGTTGATGCCGAGTCGGCCTTTTACCCACTCATTATAAGCAAGCTCCCAGGCTGTCGGTGGATCGATCTTTGCCCAGTGCACCAGTGTTTCAATATGCTGGGTATAGAGTTCGTCAATGCTGTATATGAGCAGCATGTACAGGATGGCCCGGGCAATATCACCTTTGGTCCGTGAGGGAATGATCCATTCCTTCTTTTCTTCGTTCAAACCGGTTGTCATATAGGCGTCGGGGTTCAGGTTGATCCGAAACGGTCTGCTCACAGTGTTGTCTTCCATGTCAAACGGAAAGTTGGATCGACCAGCATTCAGACGGCGCTCTGCAGCAGCAAAATTGAATGGGTTGACCGTAGCCCCCCTGCGAATACTGTCAGGTACACCTTTTTTCTTGAGATATTCTTTGAGAAACGTTTTAGGAATGATGTGTTCTATAGAGTGCCGTTGCTTCTGGTACAATTCGTCTATGGGTATGGAACCGTATACAGATTGGACCCAGCCGTGATTGGTATCGAAAAAGAAACTCCAGAAGTTACTCCATTTGTCTGCAGATTTCCAATGATCATATCCTACACTGGATTGAAAAATTCCTCCTGCCTGGTCAATAAAATTCTGTCTTGCGACCGGGACATTGTGAGCTTTCCTGGCAAACGACGAAAGATCTTTTTTTGGCATCACTATTAGTTCAAATGATTAAAACATCATCTACAAAATATTTGAGTGTATAGTTGTAGAACTTGACCCTTACTTACATTTACTCATGGGGACTGTATTCCTTCACTTTTGAGAGCTTGTTTCCTCATAACGATGTTTATGACAAAAGTCCAAGTAATAACGAAGGTATTTCTGACATTTATATTTCTGACATTTATTAATGTATTGCTGTGCAATACTTTTAGTGGCGAGAAACTCAGCGTACCTGCCTCTGGCCTCCATAAGTATGACCTGCATGAACGCCGCCTATTTTTTTGACGTACATGCCTATAATACTTTTTAGATGGTGTTACCCAGAAGCAGACTATTTACAGCTTGCGCTAAATAACATAATTGTTTTATCTAATATCAGATATTAATCAAACACTGAGTGAGTGGGGCACCTTAAAGGATTAACCAGCCCTTCTGGATGATTTTACTCACTCTTCTGTATAATTGCTTGTTATCTTTCCCCCAGAGAGCCATGCTTTCAAAGAGCCTGATCGTTGCCTTTCTCCTATCCATGATTTTTCTGCCGGGCTGTGGAGGAACACGAATTAAGCATGTGCCTGCGCCAGAATTCCTGGAAATCGCCAAGCAAATTGAGCAGATGAGCAGTGCAACATGGACCACGTATATTGGTTCTTCAAAGACTCGTGCTTATTTGGAGTACGGTGATGCTTTGGCGAGCAGCGGGACTTCGCGTACCATAGTCTATTGGACCGAGTTGGAAAAATTGCCCCAAGATGTTGCGAAGAACCTGAAGGCGGCCAAATCACCATGGGTTCCAGGGTGCAAAACCAAAAGATGACAAGCCAGTGCACTCGGACGGGTGAGACAGGTGCGGTTCTCGTTTGGGTTTCTACGAGGCCGTCCCGTCACCGCCGGTGACCAGCACATTAGTCGACAGGCGAAGCTTGGCGCTTCCTTGCAGGGTGACCTGTTGTATAAAGCAGGAAGTCCCTGTCAGGCAAAGCCTAACCAGCAGCCCGCACCGAGTGTTGCGCGACTCGCGAAGCCATTTTTGGCGAACAAAAGTCATGAAGCGTACACAGAAAAACCGTAGGCCGCAGGGGAGACATACCTCCCTCAAGCAATTCAGCCTCATCAGGGTAAAATGCAGTTGGCGACGATTTTAGCGTATCGGAAGCCAGAACAAAGGAATAGAAATGGCAAGATTCCGGAGGGACTGCCTGGGTCATAGAGCGCGGCACGCAGTGAAAGAAGTGCCAGGAACCCGTCATGGAGCGATTTGCGGCAAAACTCCAAGGGCACTCTACAATTATTATGGTGTCAGTGGAAACTTTGAGAAGATCAGTTCTTTCTACAATTACAGTTGCAAAACTGTATTTACGTGGCTGAACAGGAAAAGACAGCAGAAAAGCTGTAATTGGCGAGGGTTTGAGGGGCTTTTACAGACTTTCTCAATTCCTCGTCCCGGATAACAGGCTACTGGAGCTTAAATGTTTTTGTACGAAGCGAATACTAATGAGGAGCCCTGTGCGAGAAAATTGCACTCAGGGATCTGTGAGTGAACGGTCTGGTAACTGGCCAGCCCACCTCGATAGCAAGAGAAACATGAAGCCACTATCAATGACATTTGACAAGAATGCGGGAGAGTATCGACGATATCGGCCGGGATATCCGACTGCGATAGCTGAAAAGGTCGTCAGCATACTTGGATTGCATAAGAGCTGCAGAATACTGGAAATCGGCTGTGGAGCTGGACAGGCAACGAATATCTTTTCTGACCTTAGTCCCACTCAAGTGTGTATCGATCCCGGAGAAAAGTTACTGGACGAATGCCGAGCATGCCATGATAATATGCAGAGATATTCGTTCGAGTGCAGCTCATTTGAGGGATATGAAGATAATCCTGCGTCATTTGATCTAGTCTATGCAGCCACTTGTTTTCACTGGTTAAAACCTGGATTCAGATTCAGGAAAGCCGCATGGCTGCTTAAAGAAAACGGTGGATTGGCCGTTTTCACCAATCGACATACAAAGAAGAAAGAAGGATTTTTCTCAGAGGTTCAATCTGTTTACCAAACGATTGCCCCCGAATTAGTACCCTCAACTCCGAGCATGCCCATGGATGAAGCCGCGGTTGAAGACAATCCTCTGGGACTGTTTCATCAAGCTGCATATGACCGTGAGATTAAGTATACAAGCGAAGAATACGTTGGGTTGCTCAGGACATTTTCGGATCACATCGCACTCGGAGAAAGAAGACTCAACGAACTTTGTAACGGAGTTCACATACTCATTGAAAAGAGGTATGGCGGAAGCATCAGTAAGACATTGACAACAAGTCTTGCAATATATGGTAATGCCCAACGATAAACTTCACAGGACGCCAACCTGTCGGTGTCTGTGAGCTCCCAGTTCATGGCGATTAGATTTAAAAATGACAAAAAAGTTGTCGTTGCAGTTATATCCATATCCCTAGCCATCGGTGGTTGGACAATTTTAAATCCTAGTTCTAGTTTCGGTTTATCTATCTATGCATTCACTACGTTTAACAAAATTCCATATATTTACTGCGATCTGGAAATTGATACTAAGGGGAAAGTCAAGGTAATCAAAAAGTCTCATCTGATAACAGAAAAAGAAATTGAAACGTTAGTAAAGCAAGAACCAGAAATCTTGATCCTCTCTACTGGTTGGGCGGTTCAATGATGGAAATCAAAAATATTTACAGCACTGATAACCTTGAAATCATCAAAGCAAAAAACGGAGAAGCCAAAAAAGCGTACAACAAGTTGAAAAAAAAGGTAAAAAAGTAGCTATCAGGTACCATTCAACCTGTTAATATATAAAGAACAACAAAATTATACCTAACCAGGCATTAAAGCTGACAAATACCACTGGTGGCTATCCTTACCATTGAACGTTTACCGGACTCCTCAAAGGGTACTTTGCCGGGGAGCTTTCATCGTGGTATTTGCCGCTCAACTTAACGTTCGTCGCTTCTTACTTCCTATCATTCCTGACAAAAAAGTTGAGATCAATGTAGAGATGGCATCTACACGTATCATATGGTGTAATGTCTTTTACTTTTGTGATCGTTCACATGCTCATTACGGAAAGGAGTTGCCTCTTCATGAAACGTTCTTGTATCATATGGGTAATCAGCTTTTTAGGACTCTGCTTGATGGTGTCGTCTGTCAACTCGGCATCACCAGCGGGCTCATATCTTGCAGTGTTTGATGAAATTCTCGCAACGGTTGACGAGCATTTCTATAATGGGAAACCGATTCCTCAGGAGTTTGCATCGAAACGCGATAGAGCTCGAATGCAGGTCAAGGAGCTACGTTTCCATCAGGAACAAGCGGCATTTTCAGCGACCGTAAATGACCTGCTTGGAACCCTGAACACCTCGCATACGTATTATCTTTCTCCAAAGGACGTTGAATATTATCAGTTAGCCTCAGTTTTTTCATTTCTGCCGGCGATTCAAGCCCTCTTTGACGGACAAGATATCCAGTATCCGACGGTTGGGCTGCTCACAGAACGTCTCGAGGGGCAGGACTTTGTGGTGTCGGTGTTGCCTGGTAGTGTGGCTGACAACGCGGGGATACTCGCGGGAGATGAAATTGTCGCCGTTGATGGCCAACCGTACCATCCTATTGATTCGTTGGCATCCTCCATTGGACGCGAGGTATCATTCACCATTAAACGTCAGCGGCATGGTTCCCGACAGACCGTGGCCATGATGCCAGTGCTTCTGAATCCCAAGCTGGAAATGCTGGAGGCTGAACGGGCCAGTATCCGGTCTATTCCGACTCAAGGCAAACAGATTGGCTATATTCATATCTACTCGTATGCTGCTGAAGAGTATCATCAAGAATTGGTCTCGGCCCTCTCGTGGGGTGCTCTGAAGACGTGCGATGCCGTGATTATTGATTTGCGGTACGGATTGGGAGGAGCCGATCCGAGTTATCTTAATCTGTTTAACCAACAGGTTCCTGTGATCATCTCAAAAGATCGATCAGGGAAGACATATCACTATGATCCCCAATTGAGGAAACCAACTGTATACCTGGTCAATCACCGGACCAGAAGCGGCAAAGAGATTCTTGCGTTTGGCGCACAACAATACCATCTAGCCACCGTTATCGGAGAACGCACAGCAGGAGCCGTCTTGGGCGGGCGGTTGTATCCCCTCTCTAATGGCGATCTCTTGTATCTTGCAGGACGAACATCACTCGTTGATGGTGTTAATCTTGAAGGTGTTGGGGTGACTCCTGACATTGAGGTTCCATGGGACATTCGCTATTGCGAGGGGAGTGATGCACAGATCGACCGTGCGGTAGAATTTTTACTCCATGAATTGTAATCATAACCGTGTTGATCTGATGTCGAAGCCTGTTCACATTCCATGGAGGTGAGGAAGCCGAGCAAAGCAATGCATGTGACTTCGGCCCGCTGTCGCCAATTTTGGCATATTCCTCTCGCCTATCGTTTGACGGGCAGTGTCAAGTGTGTTGCACGTCGTCAGGAGGGGTGCAGCCGGTCTATATTAAAAAACCACTTTTCTATCTGACTATAATTGCGAAATTTTGAAAAAAGGCATTTTCAACAATTTGTCAAAAATGGCGATTTTTGGCATTAAAACACAATTATTGACAAATCATGGAAAAATGATGTTGTGTATCATGCTAATTTTCCTTATTTTCTTTTCTCCCTGTTTTTTTAGGAAGACCGGCTACACCCCGTCAGGAGCGGACCAAAGCCACGTGATTGCAGGCGTTGTGCTATAAAAACAATACATAACAATATTAGATAAAAAAAATCGATTATCATGAAACAATGCGCAAGGACAGTGGTAATATTGATTCTGACTTCTCTTTTTTGTTTTTTCATTTTGCCGGCGTATGCCAAAGAAGCAAGATGTCTCATTGAAGTTACACCAGCAGTTAAGAAATATGCGTTCAATGTAGTAAAACCTATTCTTGATTCATATGATAAGAAAGATGAATTGTCTCAGTTGTTGAAAGTATCAGAAATACTAACAGATCCTAAAACTGGTGTTCAAACAAACGCCATCGAACCGAGTCAATTTATCATTTACGATAAATTAGAGACATTAAAACTTGGGATACTTTACACGCTGAATCTTACCTCTGAGCAAAAACAGCTCCTAAAAAACTGGCGTTCAAGATTTATGCAATCGAATCCAGCGGATGTCTTTTTTGCCCCCTCTGCAGATGACATTATTAAAACAAAAGCGGCTTTTGGTTGTTCACATTATGCCAGATCGTTTATGGCAGTAGTAAAAGCGCTTGGATTGGTAACTAATCCTAAAGATCTCCGTTATGCGATTAGCACTAAATCAGATACTTATAATCAGGCCCTGATTAAACAGGATAAAGAAATGACGATCAATGGTCATCAATTCGTAATCGTAAAGATTTCTGATAGATGGATTGCGTTGAATACTTCCAAAGCCGAATGGGTGCAACTACCTGATGACTTTATGCCAGAATCAGTTACACCTCCCAGAAATATCTCTATTCGCTTTCCCTCCTATCCAGAAGTTACGTTCCTGTTCAGGAAGATTGGGGTTGATATCAATGATGACTGTAGTGATAATTCATTAATTGCTTTAATGAACATCTATCGGTCAGGAGATAAAAAAAATCCAGATTTCAAATGGGATAAATATACTGATTCAGAAGGAACCTTATCAAAGGGAATAGCAAATGACGCTTCGGCCGGTTCATCCTCTACTGCGGTACGACAAAGGCATTTCATGTGTATTGCGAAGGTGGAGACTATAAGTGATTTGATAATATCCTACCCGGACTTCACCAATCAGTGGTAGTCTTAATGAATACTTGAGCCGTATGCTGGGAAACTCGCAAGTACGGTTTTGAAGGGGGAAGGAGATCGTACGGCCTCCGACCTACCCGGTAGCTTTGAAAGAAAAAATTACTCATTGACGAAAGCAAAATGGAAATAACAAAAATACCTTTTAACAAATATATCGAGATATTCGAGTCTACTGACAAAAGAGATGTTCTTGAGTTAGAATTTAGTGATAATATGAAAAACCATCTTGGTACTTTTCATGCGAGCGCACAGTTTGCTCTAGCTGAAGCTTGCAGTGGCTTAGCATTACAAAATCATTATTCTGACTTAGCCAATTCTGTAGTTCCAGTACTACGAAAATCCGAAACCAAATTTAAAAGACCTGCTTCGTCAAACATTAAAGCTGAAGCAACGATATGCGATGAAACTAAAACCAAATTCAAAATTCAGTTCGACAAAAAAGGCAGAGCAAGTATTTCAGTCCCGGTGAAAATAACTGATGAAAATAATATTGTCACAATGGAAGGTACATATGAGTGGTTTGTGCAGAAAATGTAATATATACAGGCTATAACAAGTCGTTCGAGAACGCTTCGTTTCACTACGCTCGGACGCGCTGATGCGTGCCGCTCAACTGAACGTTCATGGCGACTTCGTCGCCATGAATCGCGGTGCTAACGACGTCAAGCCCCTCGTCCTGTCGCTTCGCGCCAGGACAAGGTACTTGACCAGACACCGTGAGAACACCACCACCAAACTACGCTTGCTTGCGCTGCCCATGGCGCTGGTCAGCACCGAGATTAGGAATACACATGGCATCTATCTTTGTTGCAATTAAAAACGATAGTGAAGCGTTAACGCTGCCCAATGACGGAGTGACGATATTCCTCCATTTTGACTTTCTTTCATCTATTGGTGAAGACGAGAATTGCGGCCGTTTAGATGACTTTCTTCACACGCCAACTGATCAAATAGCCGATTTTCTCAGAAAAGCAGGCGCAACAGACGAGCAAATTGAGAAGGCTAATCCAGTGGTGTGGTATCCAGCAAGTGTCGGGACTACCCTTGTAACAAAGTACATTTCAGTTCTAGAGCGGTATCATACCATTGGAGAGGAAACCAGGACGGAAGCCCTAAAGGAACTGAAAATGTTTAGGGCCATTTTCGAAGTTCTGGAGCAAGAAAATAATGAGTGGCATCTTGAAATGGATATTTAGCCTAATCGGGTAGCCAGGGGAATCACTCCCCTAGCCCCGATACAACCTAGTATGCGGGTGGACCCGCACTTGGCGGTCCCAAAGGAAATCGGACCGTAGTCGGATGAAAAATATCAGCAGCTTTTTGACAGCGAGAAGACAGCAACTGCAAAATATACCTGAAAGCGCGCTGGTTCTTACCTCACGACTTCCTACGCTTAACATGACCTCTGCTGACTCCTGCCCGATACCCCTGCATGTTGCCTGCACGGCGCTGCCAAAGCAGCCACAGCTTGTCGGGCAGTTCTCCCCGGATAAGAACGTGATCTATCACGATGCGACCGCTGCATTTATGTATCTCCCAAACCCAAGGCGTTGTCATGTTGCGCTGACTCACATGGAGATTCGACCTTGTATGCCGTTTCTGTTCGTTGTCCATAATTTTGGAATCTCGTACCTCGCTTCCATGTAATGTGCCGAGCCAATCTATAATCACCGAAGATATGGAATCCCCGATGTAGCAAACCGCAATTGCCTATCTGCTTCTCCAGACTAGTCTCGGCGAGGTGTAAGACCTATATTTCTTAACAACTCTGTTTCGGGATTGATTTCTTGGTTCATCTGCTCGATATTTTTTTCAAAATCATTTATTTGTGAGGTTGTCTGCAACAACGGCTGAAGACTATTTTTTTACCCCACAGGGAAATATTCACTGCATTTTTTATGGAAGCACTCCAGACTGCAAGATGGTAGTCGCTCTCCATACGATTTGACACTACTCACCTGCACTTCTGCTTCCTCCAAACAAGCCCTCGCGAGATCGCTCTTGCTTTCGGCAAGTTTATATGTTCCTGTCATCTCTACGGTAACAGGGGTTACATACAGGGAACATGCACTCATTAGATTACACCCATGCCGGGCGTACATAAAGGCTTCCACGGAACAACTAACCGCGCTTTCGCGCAGTCAGTCGCCCAGGCGTTAGATTGATTGAAGGAAATGATGAAAGAACGAATATCGATTGTTGGCGGGGGTGCTATTGGTTTCACTTTGGCGGCTTCATTACAGTCTGAGGGGAGACAAGTAGTAGTCTATCGAGTTACTGCTCAGAATTCTTCTTCAAAAAGATCGCGGATCATTGTGAAATTGCAGGATGGAACGAAGCTCGTCGAAGAAATTGCTACTGAACGACTTGCACCGACCACAACTTTGAACGGTTCTGTGATTGTCACGGCCAAGGCGTTTGGCAATAGCAAAATTGCTGAGATGATGAGTAGCTACAAAGAGAAATTAGACTTAGTGCTTCTGCAAAACGGAATTGGTGTTGAAGCACCCTTTCTGGGGAAAAATTTCAAAAGTATCTCCAGGTGTGTCGTATACATAACGGCAGAGCGGTTGGAATCCGGTGAATTCACGGCAAGAATGGTCAAGCCTTCTCCAATAGGGATTCTTGAGCAAAACGGTAGCACCGAACCCGGTCTCGCTAAGTCGATCAGTACCGGTCAGTTCAAGTTTTATGAGGAAAAAGATATTCTCAAAGAAGTCTGGATGAAAGGAATAATCAATACTGTTTTCAACTCGATCTGTCCACTTCTAGACATTGATAATGGAATATTCATTAGAGATTCTGGAGTGTTGGCATTAGCCAAAGACATTGTCCACGAATGCGTTCCCGTTGCGGAAACGTTAGGTATTTCCTTAACAGCAGATGAAATTATTGAGCAAATCAAAGCCATTAGTCTTCGATCAAACGGACAGCTCATCTCAACTCTTCAAGACCTGAGGGCAAGAAGAGAAACAGAAATCCAATACTTCAATATGGCAATTTGTAGAATTGCTTCAAGTGTGAAGCCACCTCAAAAACTTGCGAAAACGGAATTACTCGGATTTCTCATTGAAAAGAAATCGAAATTGGAATCGGAAAAAATCAACCGTCTAGATTAACCTGTTTACCAGCATAATGTATGCGGAAATATATACTAAAATTTACTGCGTTTTTATTAATTATCACAATAGCATTCGGTATATTATGCCTTCTAACAGGAAGCAGGTTGGTGGCACCGGTACATAAAAAGATTGGTCCGCCTCCGCCCGAATTGAAAGCTGAAAACATCACAATCAGCTCTGGTGAAAAGCGGATTAAAGGATGGCTACTTCGTTCTGAGCGAAAAGACGGCATCATAATACTTATGCACGGTGTGAGAGCCAACCGGACTGCAATGACAGAACGGGCAAAATTTTTATATAAAAACGGTTATTCGGTATTGCTGTTTGATTTTCAGGCACACGGTGAAAGCAGCGGTGAATATATCACGTTCGGATATCTTGAATCAGAAGATGCCCGTGCGGCCGTCAGCTTTGCAAAAAGACAGTTTCCGCTCCAACCCGTTGCAGTGATCGGGCAGTCATTAGGTGGCGCGTCGTGTCTCATCGGAGATTATCCGATTGAAGTGGATGCGCTGATATTGGAATCTGTATATCCGACAATAGAGGAAGCCGTTGCCAACCGTCTGGAACTCTATACCGGTAAGATCAGCCGTTTTTTTACACCTATGCTTACAATTCAATTGCGGTTACGATTCGGTATTAGCCCTGGTAAACTCAGGCCTGTAAACGGAATAAAAAGAGTCAGCTGTCCGGTTTTTGTTATCGGCGGCAGTGCGGATCGTCATACAACATTACCAGAAACCGAGCGGCTTTATCATGCGGCATCCGAACCGAAGGAGCTTTGGATAATACAAAATGCACGCCATGAAGATTTATATCAGTTTGAAAAAAGCAGATATGAAAAACGTATTTCCGATTTTCTCAAAAAGAATTTAAATGCACATATTAACAGACTGTAATTACACTATAAAATATAATTCGCTTGTTTGTTTGGTACTGTAAAAACGCAGGCTCCCCCCCCCCGGCGCTGCACTCGTACACAAAGGACTTTTCTCTATCCTTTGTGCCGGTGAGCTTGTCGATCATTCAAACTTCGTATGCCTGATCGACGTATAGCACCAGTCAGCACCGTAATTATGTGCTAAGGGTCACGAAAAAAATGAATTATTCAATCTTGCCTGCCTCTCAACTCGGCAACGTCGTAGCATCAAGGGCTCAATACGGCCAGTATGGAAACATTAACGCTACGACGTTACCAAACCGATATCTTACGCAATTCTTGGATATGTATTATTTTTTGCGACCCTAAACAAAATATGGCAGATTTAGTATCGAGAAATAAGGCCAGAAAAATTTCTAATCAAAGAAATCTTGTAGCCTTGGCAAATGATACGAAATGGAAAGAGTTCTTTTCTGAAACCAAACAACAAGGCATCTGGCTGGAATTCAAGTTTATAGATGTAGCCGAACCTACAAAGTCTACTCAATCCTGGGTTCCGACGGGATATTACATTGAAAGTATGGAGTTTGCTCCAGAACTATTTGTTTTCATTGAGTGGGTACGTTCTGACGATAAAACGCTTTTAGAAATAGCAGAAAGGATTGGACTTGTATTTCTTTCTTCGGATAAGAAAGTCACCGTTTATGGTTATAAATAAAGAAAAAGAAAAGTTAGAAAAAAATGGACCAAAATATCCAACAAATGACTCCGCTGTAAAGTCCCTTTGGTAAGTGCTTATTGAGTAGCAAAAATTCAATACAAATTTGACCTTATGGGAGACTGAAATCAGCCCTCAACATGCCATTTTTCAACACCCTTTATGAAGCCTTTTTACAATGAAACATAGAATAAGAGCCGCTGGAGTGATTTTAAGTAAAAACAAAGAAATACTCTTAGTTCGACATGTGGATCATACAGGAGAATGGTGGGTCCCCCCAGGGGGTGGATTTAATGATCAGGATTACTCAACCATTGATACTGTGAAAAGAGAAGTATTCGAAGAGACTGGTTTAACAGTTCAAGTGGGCCCATTACTCTATATTAGGGAGTATTCAGAGACGAGTACTGACATTCATCACATGGAAGTTTTCTATTTAATTACAGAGTATTTTGGAAAAGAAACAATTGATAATCTTAAAGGCTTGGGGGGAGATGAATTTTTGATTAAAGAATTAAAATGGTTTGCTCAAGGAGACTTTGACAATGTCACTGTGTGGCCCGAGGAACTTAAGGATAAGTTTTGGCTAAATCTCTCAACGCGAAATCCTCCTGTACAATACCTTGGAGTTCATGCAGAACCTTTATAATATTTGCATAAACTCGGACCTTAAACGTAACTGATCACGGAGGTTAACAACACAGATTTTTCAATTAGTTATGACTTGTAACTGGTCACAGGTACTTCAGTTTTGGGCAAGCGTAGTTTTTGCAGGTAAGCGACCAGCGGGAGACTCCGTGGAGTCTATAATCAGTTACTCTTAATCGCTTCGCTTCGCGCCAGAATGAGGTATCTGACCGGCAACGGAGCATAGATCATTCAAACTGCGTTTGCCTGATCTGCGCGAGTACCGTTCAACACCGCGATTATGTTTAAAATAACACGCGGGATGAAGGATTGATTACAATGTACTGCTTGTAAAACAGGAATACAATCTTGAAAGATATTAAAATTATAACAGGTTACATGCCGGGCATAATAGGCCGAATAACTGAATTGCATGCTTCATACTATTCAAAGGAATGGAATTTTGGTCAGTATTTTGAGGCTAAGGTAGCAACCGAATTATCAGAATTCATAAACAGATATAATGAATCACAGGATTGCATTTGGTCATTATCAATAAATGGCTCTATTGAAGCTTCAATTGCTATTGATAGTTCCTCAGAAAAATTAAAAACAGCTCATCTTCGCTGGTTTATTGTTTCTGAAAAAGCTATAGGAAATGGAGTCGGCAATCGACTAATGAATCGTGCCATTACTTTTTGCAATCAAATGTCATTTGAAAAAGTTTATTTATGGACATTTAAAGGACTAGAGCCTGCAAGACATCTTTACAAGAAATTTGGTTTCGAATTAGTTGAAGAACTTCAGGATTCTCAATGGGGAACGGTTGTAACAGGACAACGCTATGAATTGTCAATCTCCTAACATAATTAACATAACGAATATGGATAGGTTGTATGAGAGAGGGTAACTGATAACGGGGTTAACAACACTAATATTTCAATTAGTTCTGAGTCGTAACTGGTCACAAGTACTTCAAATTTGGGCAAGCGCGGTTTTTCGCAGGCTAGCGAAGACTCCGGTGGGCTATCTATGCGGGAAACATCGATCGTGCAAAGAGATAAGCGACCAGCGAAAGACTCCGTGTGAAATACCTGTGATCAGTTACGGATGAGGAACGAACCACAATCTTATCCCCGGTTGGACAAGCAGGACAATTGCATGGGTAATTTCAGGCAAACAACACCTTAGCAAGATTGTTATTGTCCCATCCAGCTTTCTAATGTTGTATTTGAGCGCCGATTTTTCCTGCTTGAGTAAATTCAATGCTATCTTAACAGAGCTAGATTTTCAGCACTATGGCCATCTCGACCACTGAATTCGTCCTCACAAAAAGCGGCATCAAGCACCCTATGCAGCTTGTTATCATTGCCCCAAAGGAGATTCTAAATGACCGAATGGAAGTTACCTGATTCCTATATTTTTAATGGCCGCACTGTTAGATATGGGGTTACTGGTGATGGACCTCCGGTGGTCCTGGTTCACGGTACACCATGGTCTTCATTCAATTTCCGTCATCTTATTGACGCCATATCAAAAGACTTCACCGTATATTATTATGACCTTATTGGCTACGGTCAGTCGGATAAATCGCCTGGGGATGTTTCGCTAGGCATTCAGAATCAGGTGTTGGATCGGCTTTTGAATTACTGGGGACTTGAGAAGCCAGCCATCATCGGTCACGACTTTGGGGGTGCGACGGTTCTGCGGACGCACCTTATTAATAAATGGGAGTTCGACAAAATCGTACTTATTGACCCCGTGGCAGTTTCTCCGTGGGGTTCACCTTTTTTTATGCACGTCAGAACCCATGAAGCCGCTTTTGCAGGTGTGCCAGACTACATCCATGAAGCAATTGTTCGTGCATACGTCAAAACAGCGGCCTTCAAACCCATTGATGATGCGATGTTAGATATGATTGTCCGTCCATGGACGGAGCCTAACGGCAAGACGGCATTTTACAGGCAAATTGCGCAGGCAAATTCAAGTTACACTGACGAGGTGCAGCCCTTATATGCTCAGATTTCCAGACCTGTTTTGATTCTTTGGGGTCGAGAGGATTCATGGATACCATTGGAACGGGGTAAAGTTTTGCACCATTTGATACAAGACTCATTATTACACGTAATTCAAGATGCCGGACATTTAGTGATAGAAGAACAACCAGAACAGCTTACAGATAAGATCTTGCATTTTCTGCGGAAAACAGCCCATGGGCTGACCTGACATATCAACGGCCAATCTCTCTCCAGAACAAAGCATGAAAGCATCTTAACAGTTTAATGTGACTTCCTAATAAAAAGCATCACATAATAGGGTAGCCGAGGGAGTCTCTCCCCCAGCATCCACACCACCATGCAAGCTGGTCCGCACTAGGCGCTTCCAATGAGCTACCATGCCGTAGCCGAATAGACTCCGACGGAGTATAGCTGTCTACAAGGATGAATGTGCGAATCTCAAGCCAATGTTCCCAAACACAGGCCATACAATCGTCAAGGGGCATGTTATCCACACATGGCGCTCCACTGTTGGCCTGGAAAAAGACATACCTATTGCATTTTGCAAGATAACGTTAGACAATTATATGAGAAGAGTAACTGTTCACAGTGCACCTGATCTTTCGCGATCAGCCTGACATACGTATGATTCAATACACTGTGCCAGCCCGATTACGAAAATCTCTGGTGCACCGTAACCAGTTACAAATACAGGAAGGTTGCCAGGTTAAGTCACTTACCCCATGTGTAATTACAAGAGAAGTTGCTCTTTGTATCGGCGCACCAGGATCGGAAAACGGTTCAACTGGTAAGGTATGCGGGGTGGTAACGTCTATGGATTCATTGCTGAGACAAACCTGCTATTTCGCGATCGTACATGAGGAAATAAGGAAGGGCGATCTATGAAAACGGATTACAGTATCTGGTGCTTGGTGATCTTCATGTTATTCTCCACGCTTCCCTGTAAGGCTCAGGAGCATCTAGTGTTTTCACGACCGAGCAACCGGTCTGGAGTAGCGATATTATCAGGAGAGCGTATCCTAAAGGAAGCTTATTCGAGACTGGGCATCAGCTTTCAGTTTTTAGAACTACCTAGCGAACGTGCACTGATGATGGCCAATAAGGGAGATACAGATGGAGAATTTCAGCGACTTGCCGGACTTGAGCAAACGTATCCAAATCTCATGATGATTTCTGTTCCAATAGGCTCTGTGGATATTGTAGTCTATACCAAAGAGACAGAATTCGTGGTCGAGGATTGGCAAAGTCTCATGCCATACACTATCGGAGCCGTCAGAGGATTTAAACTGGTTAAAACCAAGACTGAGGGCATGAGCGTTGAGGAGGTCAGTAATATCAAGCAGGCCTTTTTAATGCTTAAACTCGGTCGCGTTGATATCGTTGTGGATAGTATAAGTGTTCAGTGCGATCTTAAAGATTTTGACCCGTCAGGTATTAGGATCTTACAGCCCCCACTTGAACGCCATGTCCTGTATCATTATCTTCATACACGTCATTCGGCCTTGGCAGCAAAATTGGAGGCCGTATTGACACGAATGAAGCAGGACGGAGAAATACAGACTCTGCAAGAGCAAGCCATGCGGGATTATCTGGAGATGTGCAGGCAGTAACCGATTTTCAAGTTCCTGGAATCGACAACGAGGCAAATCGAGCAGTTGTGAACTTGCCGCGGGCTTGTTCACCTCGCTTCTCAGAGTGGTTATTTGCACCGCGAAGTCACTTTGCCGATAAGTTACCTGTTTTCGTGGAAACCCGGTATTCCGCCACTGGCAACCCACGGAGGCATGCTGCCGTTACGCTGATGACTGGGTGTGAACCCCTCCTGGCAGTGTATGGAGGATCGGGACATGAAGCGTGAGTTGAATGTTTGAGCAGTATGCTGGGATACTCGCAAATACGCTTTTAAGGGGAAGGAAGCTGTAAGGCCTCCGACCTATCTCCGGTGCAAATAAAGAGAGAGATGTAATGGAAATAGAATCCACAATTGATTTTTTAAAGGAAATCGAAAAATTTAAAACCTGTGAAAGAGTATGTCAGACGTCAAGTAACGGTAGGGCTGAAAGTGATGCTGAACATTCTTGGCATCTATCTGTCTTCTTAATTTTGCTTGAAAATGAATTTGACAATATCGATTTCTCCAAACTTTTAAAGATGGCTTTAATTCATGATTTGCCAGAAATCTATGCAGGTGACACCAATCCATATCGGGATGATATAAAGAATAAGGAAGAGAATGAAAAACTTGCAGCTGGAAAATTATTCTCAATGCTACCTGAATCCGCAGCAAAAAGCCTCTCATCTTTGTTTGATGAGTACATAAACCAAGAATCACTTGAGTCGAAAATTGTCAAATCAGCTGACAAATTAATGCCTCTCATTCAGAATCTATGTACGAATGAACGTCATTCCTCATACAGAAAATTGAATGTTGAGTACAGTGAAGTCCTGGAATACATGAACAAGTATTTCTCTGGCGGGGTGCTTGAAAAATTTTATCAGAAGCTGATATCGGAGGCTCATAATAATGGTGTTTTTTCAGAGCCTACAGCAAAGGTAAACAATGCATAATAGGCTGTGAAGCGGTTCCTCGATTGCCATTTACCCTGGTTATTGGTCGCGCAGTCGCTATGCCTTAACAAGTTTAGCGTCTGCCTAGCACCAGTTGGGGAATCGCAAAGTGAAGATCACCAGTTAGCAATATTAACAATCCTCTAATGAACCCCAATTGTATATTACTATCACTCTCAAAAATCGATCTGACGGAGACAGTCAATCCTTCTTTTTCATCTCCAACGCTGATGAGCTGGTATTCTCCTGTTTCCAGGGTAGCAAGGTTTTTCCCTTTTCCTGCCGGATACGCAAAGTATAGCCTCCCAGTGCCCCGCCTGCCGCGGTCAGCAATAGCAGTCCCAACGTCATAAACTGTGTCAGTAACAGTAAAGCCCCTACCCCTGCGGCCCCTATAAAGGTTGCTCCTACTTTTATTTTTGCTTCAGTTGAAGTGCGTCGCACTTCCTGCAAGGTTTCTTGATGTGCCTGTTTGACGATCTTTGCTTTGGCACGCTCAGCATTGGTTATGATACCTTCGCGTTCCTTTGCATGGTTTTCCCGTAAACGCAGAATTTCATCTTTGCGCATATGTGCCGCTGTTGATCCCAGCCAAAAAGCAGTGAGTAACCCCACAACCAGTAACGGAATGGCCAGGCGCAACCATTCAATACTGGTTATCCCTTCCAGATGAGCAAAATCAACAGGAAAAATTTCTACAAAAGCCACAGTGATAATTTGCAGCAGAAAGATTCCTGGTAAAAATTTCAACATAGTAATCCTTTCATTCTCTCAGTTGTTCACCGATATCATTATTTACATTTCAAAACGTTATTATCGACAAAATTCAGTCCTGATGGTGTGTGTGGCGCAGCCTGCAGTCCGGGACCATGCGAAAGGTATTGTCCTACGCACCGTGTAAAAAATAGTAGTGAATTTCGTTACTAATTACAATTCAACAAGTTGGCTTTTTTGACAAAATTTCAGATTATAAGGTGGTCAGCTGGCAAAAACGTATGTCTGCTTCCCCTTTCTTTTTGCTTCATACATAGCATCATCTGCTTTTTTTATAAGACTTTTCAAGTTTTCCCCCTGTGAAGGAAACAGGGCGATACCAACACTTGCCCCGATCTGTATACGTATTTTCCCCTGCTCAAAGGGAGCCGCAAGCTGCCCAAGTATTTTTTCCACAACCCTGCCAATAATATCCTGGTCATGCACCTCGGAAAGAATAATTAAAAATTCATCACCACCAAGACGCGCAACCGTGTCGACTTTTCTAACAATACGCAGCAGGCGTTGTGCAACCATCTTAAGAACCATATCGCCAGTCCTGTGTCCATAGGTATCATTGACAGCTTTAAACCCATCAAGATCCAGAAACAGGATAGCAGCATTCCATTTTTTACGTTTGGCAATTGATGAAGTTAAATAAAAACGTTCCTGGAGTAAACGGATATTTGGTAGACCGGTTAAAGCGTCGTGACGGGCCAGGTCATTGACTTCTTCCAGGGTTTTAGCGAGCTGCGCCTGGGTTTCTTTATGTTCAGTTATGTCAAAATATGTGAGCATCCTGCCCCCATCGGGCAGTACAACGCACTGGTATTGCAAGACCTTGCCGTCTCTACAATATAATTCCTTTGGCTCACTGATTCCTGCTTTCACCAATGCTTCCCGCTGTGCGGCAAAATCCTCAAAAGACTCCGCCGCCATGTCGTAGATACCGCTGTGACGATTGTAATGTATGAGCTCTCGAAAGGTTCGTCTTGTGTTTAAAATCTCATCTGGCAATCCCCACATATCACGCAAAGCACGATTTGCAATACGGGCCCGTAAATCTGAATCCATGAAGAGAACCCCATATTCTATGGCGTCCATAACAGCATTAAATTCCTGTACGGTTTGCACCAGTTGTTCTTCTGTTTGTTTTTGAGGGGTGATATCCTGTAAGATAGCAATGATAAAACCGGTGTCCCTGTCAATGGTACGAACAAGATGCAACAGAATTTTGTGTGAACCTGATTCAAGAGGATTGTCGTAGCCGGAATGGAAAGGTGCGATATCTTCGGTACCAGCCCGCAGAAACCATTGTTTGACCTCACGTAATCCGGGGCCGGCAATAAACTCGGTTAATCGCCTGGAGACAATGCTCGTAAAATCCCGGGCCAATAATCTTTGCGCTGCTTTGTTTGCTTCAACGATCTGGCCGCTGATATCCATCTCAATAACTGCTTCGGCCAGATTTTCCATAATTGCGAGATAATGCCGACGTGATAAAAGCAACTCTCTTGTTATGCTTCTTTTCTTTATTTTTTCCGTCCCCTGCACGATACCAAAACGCTTTTTTCCGCTACGGTAATGCTCAATTACCGTCTGAATATGGTGCTGAATTCTTCCCTCACCCCCCTTGGCAATGTATAGATCGGCATCGAGTTGATAAAGAAAGTCTTCGTTTTCATAAGCCACAGCAGAATAAATAACCACAAAAATATCTCGTAATCGCTGGGAATCCCTAACTATTCTACACAGCACCTCACCGCTTACCTTTGGCATTATAAGGTCGGTAAAAAGTATATCCGGCACATAAGATTCCATTATATTGATGGCTTCCAATCCATCTTGGGCCTGCTGAATTTCACACCCCTGCGCCTGGAAGAAATGAGAGAGAAGTTTGATAATCACTGGAATATTTTCAACAATAAGTACTTTATACATGCTTCTCCTCATCGCAGTGGATACACATCCCGTCCCCAGGTCAACCGTAACTGATCACAGACTCCACGAAGTCTCCCGCTGGTCGCTTATCTCTTTGCACGATCGCGGTTTCCCGCATAGATAGCCTACCGGAGTCTTTGCTAACCTGCGAAAAAACCGCGCTTGTCCAAATCTGAAGCACCTGTAACCAGTTACAACTCAGAACTAATTGAAATACCAGTGTTGTTAACCCCGTAATCAGTTACGGTCAACCTGGTTCATCAACATCTATGTCTCCTCTCTCATGGTTGTTTTGTTCACTTAGGGGCGGGGAAAAATTACAAGTATCTGAAATAAAGTGACAACCCATACCAGCTTCCACCCGATGTATGGTTACCCTTTCGTTGTGTTTTACCCGTTCATATAGGCGACTATAGTTGACTGGTAATATTTGTCAAAGTTGCTGAAATAAAAAAATGAATTTCAAAACCGTAAATTCTGTTTTCGCCGCTTTGCACACCCCCTCACCGTGATCATTAATTCATGTTTTACGTTTAAAAATTATTGACAAACGATAACTATCAGACAATAATCGTCCGTGTCTTTGATACAGATCAAGCCAGATTTCATTTGCATTGTAGAGATATCTGTTTCATACAACCGAGCTTATCGCCAGTACATTTATCGTAATTATTCCCAGTTGAGACGGATACACTTTAACATCTCTCGTATTTGTAATGGTTGCAGTGCTCCTGAGACCTTCGTAAGCAGGCTGGGCAACGTATTTGATCATTCCTAAGTCAAACCGATCGTGGAAAATCAGGTGCACCATGAGTAGTTGCCGATAATTATAAAGACCTAACTATCTGTGGAGACTGACATTATGCAAAAAGACAAACCTAATACGCTGAAACTCAAAAGGGTCAGTCGGAGGTTTCGGCTGTTCATGCAGATCTTGATGGCTGTGGTACCCCTGTCAAATGGATTATTCTGGTTATTCCTGAATCATCTTCCCGAATTAGTTCAAAAAGAGGTTTTACCCTATTATTTGCATTTCCCTCTGCCATGGCCAACATTGCTGATGGGTTTCATCGTAACTACCCTGTTGCCCATTGGAGTAGGTGTGTATGGGCTCTACTGCCTGCAACGCCTGTTTCAGCTCTACGAGCAGGGACAGATTTTTCTGGCTGCCAATGTTTTCTGGTACAAAAGACTTTCCCAGGTGCTTCTGCTGTCATTTGCTGCCGGGCTCTGCTGCAGAAGTCTCCTGAGCGTTGTTCTTACCCTACATCATCCTCCTGGCCAGAGGATGCTGACATTGAGCCTCGGTTCTGATGACATAAATATATTGGTGCTGGGCGGTATTCTTGCCGTAATATCCTGGGTAATGGAAGCAGGACGGCAATTACAAGAAGATATCGATTTGACAGTATAAACGATGCCCATACGTGTTAATCTCGATGTGATGCTTGCACGCAGAAAAATGCGTTCCAATGAACTGGCATCTGCCGTGGGCATTACTCCGCAGAATCTTTCCATTCTCAAAACAGGTAAAGCACGCGCCATCCGTTTTGAAACTCTGGACGCCATTTGCAAAGCACTTGATTGTCAACCAGGAGATATCCTTGAATATATTAGCCAAGAAGGAGAAAACCATGAGGAATAGAATGAAGTTCTATTGTATTGCAGCTCTCTGTGTTCTGTTTTCAGTGCTGACCGGCTGCGCTGGTCATGATGTAATTACCAGGACTTTCCCGCAGGAAAAGATTCTTTCTCTGGAAGAGGTTCAGGCTCTTCCAAAAAGAAGTGATCCAAACCAGTATGTCATTGCACTACAAAAAGGCGATGTGATCCCCATACTTTTGCATATAGACAGTGATCTGGTACATTTCGGTCAGGATCATATAGATCTGGTACTGAAAGAGCCGCTCTATTTCCGGGTTCAGGTTCCGCAGAACATGACGGAAGCAGAATGGAAACGCCTGGAGGAATTAGAATCAAGTGATTTTGCTAAAATGGATAAACAGGAAATGGAAGCATTCCTGGAACATTACATGCTCTATGTCAGTAGAGATGCTCTCCATTGGGCTCCTCTCAATTCCATTGATGCCTGCAAGGAAGTGCTTCATATCAAAGGAGGTGAATTTAGTGTGGGGCTTACAACTTCATCAGCCTCGGGAGTCAAAGCGAGCATTTTCCTGAAAATACACCCAACTGAAACCCAATAATGTCAAGGCACGTTGCAGCCGATCTTGCAAAGCTCACAGGATAGGCTCTAACACGTTTTTTCCCTTGCCAGCCAGAAGCTGCAACGTGCTTATTTTTTGAATTCCTCTTTTCGTAAACCGTATTTCTTCATCAACTTATGAAACTGTCTCGTTGTAACCCCTGCTGCCTCAGCACTTTTATTGATAACGCCTCTATGCATTTCAAGCACTCCCTTTAGATAACAACGCTCGATTTCCTCAAGCCCCCTTCTTCGGACCTCTGAAAGAGTCAGCATGGTATCCATCTGAACCCTGCTAAGGTTTTCCTCCACTGCAAAAAGTTCGGCAGGAAAACTTTCAGGCAATAGTACGGAAGAACGTTCAAGAATGCAGGCCCGTTCAATAATATTCTCTAATTCACGAATATTTCCCGGCCATGAATATCGCAGAAAGGCTTCTATTACCTGGGGATGAATATCCCGGATATCCTTTACATGGTACCTGTTAAACTGTTGAATAAACGTTTGAGCAAGACCTGATATATCCTCCTTTCGCTCCCTCAGCGGGGGTAAATTAATGGGAAACACATTGAGCCTGTAATACAGATCTTTACGAAATTTTTTTTCTTCACATAGTCGGTCCAGGCTTTCATTGGTGGCAGCGATCACTCGAACATCCACCCTGGTATCCTGCTCGCTCCCCACCCTTTGCAGGACACCATCCTGTAGCACCTGCAAGAGCTTGATCTGTGCAGCAGGTGTTATCGTCCCGATTTCATCAAGAAAAATAGTCCCGCCATGGGCTATTTCAAACTTGCCCATTCTTCTTTTGACAGCACCGGTAAAAGCACCTTTTTCATGACCGAAGAGTTCACTTTCAAGCAGCGTGTCAGGAATGGCACCACAATGGACATGAATAAATTGTTCATTGCGCCTGTTACTATGGCGGTGTATCAGCTTGGCCAGCACACCCTTCCCAGTGCCGGTTTCTCCGGTGAGCAATACAGTACTTTTTGTTGGAGCGACAGAACGAACATCTTCAAAGACTTTGCTCATTCTCTGGCATTGAGTTTTAACAAAAGGAGCAGCATCCTGGTCCCAGAACTGATCACGTAAATAGTTACGTTCTGACTGTACTATTTGCGAATCCCTGAGCGTACTGAAAACCAACCGAAGCTCTTCAGCAATTATGGGAAACATGATATACGCACTTGCACCCTGCCTTACTGCAGTAACGGCCTCACGCAATAACTCCTGGGAGGTGATGACTACAATGTCAACATTTGGTGATTGTGCCCTGAATGGCTGCAGCGCAGCACCATAGTCACTGGAACTGGCTTGAGAAAAATATTGAAGGATTCGTAATTCAATAAATATGACATCACAACGATACTGACGGAACAAATCAAGCCCTTCCATAACTGAAGAGGCTGTAAGTATTTGAAAACCTGTTGGATATATTGTCCTCAAACTTGCCAGCAATTCTGGATTTTTGCTCACCACGAGAATTTGCTTCATACCATTTCCCGAAAAAGAAGAAATCCAGGTTCCCATCATAAAAAAACAGGAACCAAAAGTTCTCATCACCTTCTATCTTTATAAAATCATGCAAAAGCTGTCTTTTGCGTAAAATATAGACTCACAGCATAGTCACTGGAGAACAAAAAGAGAACAAAAAGTTCTCTTTTCCCACCCACATCAACTAAAAAAACCGCTAAAACAAATAGTTAAAAACAGGCACACTGTTTGCCAACAAGTCTATAAGCTATTAACTTTGACTTGGAGTTATCATGAAAACGAAAAAGTGCCCGATGTGTGGCGGTAGAATCAAAATCTATTACGACCATGAAGCTGGTGATGAGGTTTACTGCGAAGAATGTGAAAGAGAATTCCAACTCATTTCACTCACCCCTATCAGGCTCGACCTAGTTGAACGTTATGAAGATCACAATTACAGGGTAAACGAATATTAAAAGATAATGTATGTAAAAAATATGGTCTAAGCAATGGATTAGGAGAGACTGTGTCGAGACGTTCCACCCTCACAGGTCTTCTTGTTGCCGATCAGTGGGAGACAAATGGTACTGTGACCGGGTGCGCTCTTCTGACCGATGATGAAGAAAAATATATTGTCAGGTTTGATGATCGACTCAATGATATATTGTTGTTGCTGCGTCAGCAGATAACCATTAATGGAACTCTGCACAATGAAAACAAGGACAAGATACTCCATGTCATTACCTATGTGCCGGCAGGGCCTGGTGCATAGGTCAGAGAGGAGAAATGTATCTGCCTTATTTCAGAAAGCAATGTATTCAACAAGATACATTACTGGCAAAGCATACATTCCTGTGTCACAATCCGTTGCGTGGAAGGATAGCCTCCAGACCATGCCCGATGCCCACAACACCATAAAACCAGGAAAAGTCGGAGGATGCTGCACCTGCAATTATCCCCCGACCTTTCTCCGTCAGTGACAGGCCGGCATACCCGTGATCAGTTACCTCTATCCGTATGTAGCCTTTGTGTTCAGTTCACTTCTTTCTCAATATATTCGGAGTATTATTCTACTCCAAATCAAATAAAGGCAAACCGTACCCATGCAATCAGCTACCAGAGGGGAAACAGCAATCCCAGACTGTCCACCTACCCTTAAAAATGTTTTTCTTGTTATTGATTCTCTGGATCTCTGGGCGCCCTATTATTCCTCTGATAGAGTAACCACTGCAACCACGTACCTGCAAAATGAAAAATTAAGCGCAGAACCCCACCTGGTCATTAATCTCTGTTCAGATCTGCACTACCTGTCCGAAGGTTACTATTGCTCTTTGCTCGCCCAGGCCAGGAAACATAAAATACTGCCCAGCATTGAAACCCTTAACAAGCTGGACCGAAAAAGCCCGGTAAGACTTGATACACCAGTCCCCGTTATGACCAACGGACAAAACTCTTTACCGGAAAGCGACACATCTGAAGAATATGTTCTTGATCTCTATTTTGGCAAACCTGAAAATCCCGCTTTCAGCAAAATCGCCAGGGCTATCTTTGAACAATACCCCGCACCATTACTCAGGGTATGCTTCAATCTTAAACGTCCACACCATATTACAGATATCCGGCCACTTACCCTCAAAGAGCTTGATGACCACCAACAAGACCTTTTTGCCGACAATCTTGACCGCTTTAATAAGAAAGTATGGAGAAAACCCAAAGAAAAAAAACCTGCGCGTTACGACATTGCCATCTTTCATGATCCAGGGGAATCAATGCCTCCAAGTAACAGGAGAGCCCTGAATCTTTTTATTTCTGAGGCGCGTAAAATGGGTCTCAACGCAGAACTATTGACAGAAGAAGACGCGAGCAGATTGCTTGAATTTGATGCGCTGTTTATTCGTCAGACCACTGCTGTTGACAATATTACGTACAAGCTCGCTGTAGAGGCAGAGCAGGCGGATATGGTTGTAATCGACGACCCTTCATCCATCATTCGCTGCACAAATAAAGTATATCTAAAAGAACTCCTTGATAATAAGAGCATCCCAACACCTCGTTCCAAATTGCTTTTTTGCAAGAATCCACCTTCATTTGACGAGGTTGCCTCATTTCTTGGCGAAAAAATGGTTCTGAAGATTCCCGATGGTTCCTTTTCCATAGGAATACACAAAGTAGAAACCGAGCAACAGTTTAATGCTAAGATTAAAGAACTTGCTCAACATTCATCAGTGCTCCTTGCCCAGGAATTTCTCCCCACAGAGTATGACTGGCGGATAGGTGTGCTCAATGGCGAGTCTATTTTTGCCTGCAAATACTTCATGGCACGTGGACACTGGCAGATTTACAGACACTCCTCCAACGGAAACGTACAATCAGGTAAATGCGAAACTATACCTGTACACCTCGTTCCCCGATGTATCACAAAACTTGCGGAGAAATCCTCTGGCACTATAGGAAAGGGGTTTTATGGCGTGGATCTGAAAGAAACTCGGCAAGGTCTGAAAGTGATCGAAATTAACGATAATCCATCAGTGGACCATGGCGTTGAAGACAGAATACTCGGAGCAGAGCTGTACAAGATTATATTACGAGAAATCACCCAGCGCCTTGATACCAAAAGAAGCTTTTGACCAAAATCGCCATGATACATCCATCCACTGAAGTCAGATATATTAATGAGAACATTGGTTACGGCCTCTTTGCCACAGCCTATATTCCAACAGGGACCATCACCTGGGTCAAGGACCAACTCGACCGGGAGATAACGCCTGCTCAACTCCGGCAATACAGCACAGAATTACAGGAAACCATTCTGCATTACAGCTATCGTAACAATAGGGGCAACTTTATTTTCTGCTGGGACAATACTCGATACATGAACCATAACAACAATCCCAATACATGCATTACAGCCTATCAAGTTGAAATCGCAGTACGAGACATCCACACAGATGAAGAGCTAACAAATCATTACGGCACGTTAAACATCCTGGAACCCTTTGAACTTCCAGGCCCGGATAAACATATTGTACGTCCAGACGACCTGTTACGCTACAGTCACACCTGGGACATGCGTTTACAAAAAGCTTTTCAATTCTTGAGCTCGGTTCATCAACCTTTACGTGGGTATCTCCAGAATGGGAATTGGGATGAATTATGTAAAGTGAGCAAGGGTGAGTGCCCCATGCAATCCATATCCACATGCTATGCAACACCTATTGAAGAAGGGTCGATGTTTTTATAATATTTCCAAAAGATTGTACCCTTCTATTAGCTTTGACAATTCAAGACTCAATTATCATTAAAAATTCCTATTTGCTCAATAGTAACAACCTATGGTAGATGTTAAGGGATCCTTAAAATATGATATCTACCAGGAACTATGTATTCTTCACCCTATGAATTAATCCGTGAGTCCATATCTCCCCCTTTATCTGCACATTGTAATGATCGAAAGGTCGATTACATCCGCGAACGAGGAACCGGTGTAATCGACGAAGATGTCCTTCTCATGCAGGATAACATCTTCGGAGTTTTTGATGGAGCCTCCAGTATAAATGGCCAACTTTTCAGCGATGGCACGAGTGGAGGCTTCCTTGCTGCACAGCAGGCTGCCGAGGTATTCAAACTTAACCAGGGCTCGCTGCTGGAACTGACAGACAAAGCCAACCGACTTATCCGTAATCATATGGCTACTTTTGCCGTTGATCTCCAAAAAAAATGGAATCGCTGGTCCACAAGTATGGCAGTGGTACGAATTGAAGAGAATTACTTTGATTGGTGCCAAATCGGCGATTGTCTTATCCTCACAATCAAGCGCGACGGCTCTTTTCACATGCTGGTTCAAGATCCAGGTCAGGATGAAGAAACCTTTGCTGAGTGGAAAAAACTGAATCCTTCTCCAGATGACAACATTCTTGACTTGCTTCAAGAAAAGATCATTGAGGTAAGAGAAAAAATGAATGTGGAGTATGGCTCATTGAATGGTGAAAAACAGGCCCTTGATTTTGCCAACTCTGGCCGGGAACCTCTTGAAGGCATAGCGGATATTATTTTATACACCGATGGTTTGTCCCTGCCATGCTCAGGTAATGAGAAATCAGAAAATAGCACTATGGAACAGTTTGTCAGCCTTTACCACCAGAGAGGTGTCGGAGGCATTTTAGAGCATGTGAGGAGCCTGCAGAAAAAGGATACATCCTGTCATCTGTATCCTCGCTTTAAAATGCATGATGATGCTACCGCAATAGCCATTACTTTTCCGTAATCGTTCGTCAACACCAGACGGAGTTCTCCTGAGGTTGCCTACCACTGTGCAAAACCGTTTTTATCTTGTATGGCCAGGGCCGACATGGTAGCGTAAATCATGTGGAAACCCTATCTCTGCCATGACACACGTGCCTGGGACGCGTATGTCTCTTCCCATCCGGAGCTTAGTCCCTTTCTCCGCTACAGTTGGTCGTCCATAATTAAAAACAGTTACGACCATCAGCCATATTTTCTCGCTCTCCCCTCTACCGGAAGTTCTTCTGTCGAAAAATTTTCTTCAATTCTGCCCCTTATATATTTTCATCCCCCTGATGGCATAAACCGCTTGATTTCCCTTCCCTATCTTGATTGTGCTGGGATTTTTGCCAATGATTACCAATCTTTCAGTGAATTACTAAATAGCGCCTTTGCCCTGGCAAGAGATCTCGAAGTTGCCCATGTCGAGTTACGTCAGGATGCATTGTATCCTCTTGCTATCCACGATATAAAAATTCAAGGCTGGGAACACCGTAGCTTTGATTTCAAAGTCGGGCTGCGACGTTTTTTACCGCAATGTTCTACAGTTCTTTGGCAGCAACTTGGCTCCAAAGTGAGAAATCAGGTTCGTAAGGCAGAAAAAAATAGCTGTACTTCCCAGGTGGGAGGCAAAGAACTCCTTGACTCTTTTTATCAAATCTTCGGAACCAACATGCGTGATTTGGGTTCACCGGTCCATTCGTATGATTTTTTCATTGAGATCTTCAAAGCGTTTGGAGAATCTGTCAGGATTATTCTGGTAGAAAGACAAGGAGTGCCATTGGCATCTTCCATTGTTCTTACAAAAGGAAATACACTCTATAACCCTTGGGCTTCTTCGCTGCGAGCCTATCGCCCACTCTGCCCGAATATGTTGCTTTACTGGACCATGCTCTCCTGGGCATGTGATCAAGGACTTTCCTGCTTTGATTTTGGCAGATCCAGCCCCGGAGCTTCAACCTACACGTTTAAAAAGCAATGGGGTGCCGAGAGTCGTCCGCTGAGCTGGGAAGTGTTTTCTTTGCCCGGGCAGGAATGGTATCCGGAAAAAGAAAGTCTGAACCTCAAGGGCTGGAACACCTTAACGCTTGCAGAATCAAATACCATCGGCCCAAAAATAAGACGCTGGATCAGCTTGTAACCATGAACACACTGATTCATAACGGTTTTGAGATCATCATTCCCAAACCGCTTTTTCTTGTTGTCGAAGATGTGGGCTGGTGGCAAGGCCAAGACGGCTCCTCCCGACAGGAGCCATTTAGAACTGGAATGCCCAGAAAACATTGCCTGGCTGACTATGAAGCGTTGTCGTATCTGGCAAAACAACTCTCCATGCGCATCTTACTGGCCATGGTTCTCTGCGAATGGGACTCGAACGATTTTTTACAAAAAGTTGGCGGTGCCACCTGGATGGAAGAATCATGGAACAATCACCTCAACCGGGGGCCCTGGCTTGAGGAAACTGCACACTATCTGAGAAAGCACCAAGATGACCTTGAGATAGCCCTTCATGGTGTTGGTCACGAATTCTGGCAGGATGGCAGGATGTATCGCACAGAGTTCCATGACAATGACTGTTGGATGCGCTCCCCTGAGATCATCAAAACACATCTGGACGCTTTTGGAGAACTCCTGGACCAACATAACCTGGGTGCGTTTCCCCGTTCTTTCATCCCTCCTGCACTTAAGCACAGTTTTGGCAATGGTCCTGATTCGTTCCAGTCAATTCTCCACCAGTATGGTATTCACTTTGTAACCACCAGATTTTCCAGAACCAGAAGATTTTCACCTCCACTTGCCAAGCATATCACCTGGGAGGAGAATGTCCTGGTTCTGGAACGCGGCATGTCGCCAACGCCATGGAATGTTGTTGCAGCCAGTCCTGAACGTCCACTGAACGGGCCTATAGTAGCTCTCCACTGGAGCAATCTGCTTCATCCAGATCCAGGGCGAAATTATGAGGTGGTCAGCAGATGGATAACCGCTATTCGAAAAAGTGCAGACGATGCTGCAACAATCCTGGTTCCTGATATTCAGACATGCTGGAGCCAGTATTGTCATCAGCAGTTGGGACAACTTGTTCCCATGAATTCAGGAATATTGGTGAATCGAAAAAACCTGCCACCATCCTCGTATAAGGTTGACAGGCTTTTTCTCCGGGTAAAACACCCTGTCAATTGTAACTGGAAAGTTCATTCAGAACATATTATACGCAAAACACCAGAAGATAGGACCTTGCTTCTTGAACTGGAGGCTTCAGGAAAGGAACTCTACCTGCAACTGGTTGCCGACTGAACCTCGTGGTACACCTGTTCTATTTTTGCAAATATTGCCGGCCATGTATAGTTGGCGGTTATGGTGCTGGTCATCTCACTTTTCACATCAGGAGCGACTAAACTTTCGTTGATCTTTCTCTCCAGAATTTCTGCAAGATTCGCAGTCAACTTTTCCATATCTTCGGGAAATGGATTATCCACATCCTGCAATGGTGGGAGTTCAAGTAATTGCGCCAAGTTGCTGTCCACACCCTGGAGCAACTCACAACAACCTGGAAGATCAGTGGTTACCACACGACAACCACTGGCCAGTGCTTCCAAAAGCACAAGAGGCAACCCTTCAAAAAAAGACGGTAACACAAAAAGGTGGCTCTTGCCCATGAGATGTGCCAGAACATCCTGACTTACCCGACCATATAGCGTTACGCCACATTTGAGTTTGTCTGCCAGCATTCGGCATTCGGCGTCTTCTTTTCCCGTTCCCTGGCCCACCAGATGCAAATGGACAGGCAAGTGGGCTATCCTTTCCAAGGCCCTCAACAACCAGGGAACACCCTTGGCTCTGCTCAGCTTACCGGCATAAATAATCTGAACAGGTGGTGAAGCAGGCTTTTTGCCGGGAGAAAACAAATCTGCTGTAAATCCCCCTCCAGTAACGGTGATTTGTCCAGAAGGAATGTCATAGAGCTCGGTTATGTCAGCAGATTGCTGTCTGCTTAGCGCCATGATCCTATCAATTTGACGGCAAGGTTGCCCTACTCTATCCCGCAGATGCGGGCAGTTGATAAATTGTCTCAAATCAGTGGAGTGACAGGTTGTAACCAAAGGGAGATGAGGCGCAATATTTCTTGCTATGGCACTCATCAACCAGAGGTGATGGCTATGAATAATGTCCGGATGCCATTTTTCCAGTGCCTCTTTAATCCGACCTGAAAACGCGTTTTCATATTCCTCAATTTCTGCAGGAGTAAGATCACGAAAACGACTGCTTTGATACGGCATAACGTCACTCATGCCAGGTACTGGATAGGACAGATCTCCTCCTGAAAAGGTAACAAATCTACAGGCATCTGTACTAACGTCCAGCGGGACAACCTGGCTATCAAAAGGGACTCCTGCAATCAGGTAATTCCTGTGCCCTTTTTTCTCGGCCATGCGTATAATATTTTGTAAATAAATACCGCTGCCGGTGAAATCAGGACGCTGACTGAGAAGATGAAGTATTTTCATAATCATTTATTATCAGGCAGAGAAAACAGGAAGTCAAGCTGAGAACCATTCTTAAACAGACAAAGTACAGTGCAATTGAAAGAGAGATAAAAAGACGTTAAAGTGTGCAAAATGCATATTGAGAAAAAACAGAGGGATACATTCCACTTCTTACAACCTTCACGTAAATTACCTCAACCATGAAAAGCAGTTTACCCCCCTGGTTTCTTGCCATCCGTCCCAAAACCCTGCCAGCAGCCATGGGACCGGTACTGGTCGGTAGCGCATTGGCACACCAGGCTGACCACTTCCTTTTTGTGCCAGCTTTACTTTGTCTGTGTTTCGCTCTGTTAATTCAGATCGGCACCAATTTCGCTAACGACTATTATGATTTTATCAAAGGAGCTGACACCGAAGAACGCCAGGGTCCAAAGCGTGTAACTGCTTCAGGCTTGATCTCCCTGAAATGGATGAAGCGGATGACCGCCGGGATCTTCTTTCTGGCTCTCATTTTCGCATGTGGACTCATCCCCTTTGGAGGGTGGTGGTTGCTGGCAGTCGGCATCCTTTCCATCCTGCTGGGCTACGGCTACACTGCAGGCCCCTTCCCCTTGGCGTACCTGGGATTAGGAGAACTTTTCGTGATGATCTTTTTCGGCTGGGTAGCCGTTGGTTGCACCTATTATGTACAGGCAGGAGAACTTACTATACTGGTCTTCCTTGCAGGCACTGCGGTCGGTGCATTGAGCACCAACCTGCTGGTGGTGAATAATCATCGGGATGTGGAAACTGACATCAAGGCAAACAAACGTACCCTGGCTGTTCGCTTTGGACGAGAATTTTCCGCTTTTGAATATCGCCTCTGGTTTGCAATCGCGTTGGCATGCACCCTGGCCATAGCCTACATCTTACAATCTGCCTTGCCATTGCTGCCCCTGGTGGTATTTCCACTGGGTATGAAACTCTGGCTGATGATTGGCCAGCCACAAGATGGCAAAGTCTATATCCGTATGTTAGGCCAAACTGCTGCTGTATTAATTCTCTACTCACTGTTGATAAGCGTTGGCCTGTTTCTGGCCTGATATTGCCTCAGGCGACTCAAAGTGCATTGACCGGAAAACAACATTGCAATACATAGACATATTCAACATTTTAGACTGCCATCTTGATAGTATCAAAATATTAGCTCACGTTCATTCAGAACAAAATCCATCGAGTATCCCTCCCGTATCCTGATTCCTAACCACACAGTAGATTTGCAACATACTCTAACTGCAAGTACTACTCCCAAGGTCTCTGCGCAAACAGTTGCCTGCTGATGGTAATGTGACCTGACTCATTCGATAAAAAGACACAGAGATTACAGGAGTTCATGAGCTTCATAATACAACTGACATAGACGTCAGTAGAATACCCTTGGACCTTGTATTATGCTTAATAATTACTAAATTGTAAGTATATCTTTAAAGGGATTTTGAACAATTGCTTGTTCTGCCGGTCCTGGGCGTTATGCTGAAAATGTTGCCTTCGGAGGCAAGAGTAGGCTCAGTTATCAAAGATATGACTCCGGTCAAATTTCTTACATAGCTGATCTCCATTATAAACAACTCATTATACAAGATCCCCTTAATTGAACGGAGTTGAATCCTCCATGAATCGTTCGGCATATCTTACCACTGGAATAGCTATTCAAGCGCTTTCCCGGTTATCCAAAGCGAATATCTCTGTTCATGGGAAGGAAAACATTCCCGATGCGCCCTGTATCTTTGTTGTTAATCATTTTACCCGCATCGAAACCTTTATTCTACCCCATCAGATTTTCAGCCTGACAGGAATTCCAGTCTGGTCTCTGGCCAATGCCCAGCTGTTTCAGGGAGGATTTGGCCGTTATATTGAAATGGTCGGAGCTGTATCAACCAATCACCCGCAACGCGACGAGTTGATAACCCGGACGTTACTGACCGGAGAAGCACATTGGATCATTTTCCCTGAGGGATCTATGGTAAAGACGAAAAAGATCGTTCATGGGGGAAAATATATGGCCACTAATCCAAAAGGCTTGAGAGAGCCACATACAGGCGCTGCTATATTGGCCATGCGTGCAGAACTCTTTAAGCGTTATCTGGATTTTCATGCAGATGATCCTTCATTATGCCAACAGGTATATCAACATTTAGGACTGTCTGAGTTAAAAAATGCCAAGCTCAAGAGTCCCAGCGTCGTTCCTGTTAATCTCACCTACTATCCTTTACGGGCCAGGGAGAATGTAGCGGCAACTCTTGCTGCGAAGATGATTAAAGATCTGCCGGACCGGATTTTGGAGGAGATCATGATCGAAGGCACTATGCTTCTTTCCGGGGTTGATCTTGACATACGCTTTGGTAAACCTATGACTATTGCTCCCATATTGGAGAGAAAAATCGTCACAAAAGCCCTTAAAAGAAAAAATTTTCAGCAGTTTCTCGAGACGCCGGAGTTACATAGCCTCTTAAAGAAACAAGGGAAGATCGTAATGCAGCAGTATATGCATGCCATATACTCAATGACCACGATAAACCATGACCACCTGTTCGCAACCTTCCTCCGCCTGTACCCTTACCAAAGAGTACAAAAGAGAAACCTTCTTCGTCGGGTATACCTGGCGGCCATGACGCTGCAAAAAACACCTCCTTCAAACTGTAGGCTACATAGTTCCCTGCAGCATGAACAACATCATCTCCTTATTGATGACAGATTTAAAAAATTCAGTAATTTTCTGCAACTGGCCAAGGAAAAGGGAATTGTGCAGGAAGAAGGTAAAACTCTTCTGCGGGATCGATCTAAGCTGTCCGCTCCAGTCAGCTTTCACCATGGGCGAATTGATAATCCGGTAGAAATCATTGCCAATGAAGTTGAGCCACTGGAGCGACTGCAGAAGGTTCTTTTTTCGCTGGCATGGCAGCCAGATACCTTGTTGCGAGCGGTTCTGGCACGATATTTACTGAAAAAATCAAAACAACAATATGCCGAGGACAAACAGACCTGGCAATGCCAAAGCGTGAGCCTGCTCCACAAGGGCGCTCCGATTTTATATCCACGCATGAGCAGAAAGACAGGTATTGTTCTGGTCCATAGTTACCTGTCTTCCCCACAGGAACTTAAAACCTTTGCGCGATGGTTAAACAGCCAGGGGTATTGGGTGTACGTACCCAGACTTCCGGGGCATGGTACATGCGCAGAAGATCTTGCAGGACGAACCTATGAGGAATGGATTGATGCTGTCGAAGAAGCTTGTATATTACTGGATACGGTGTGTAGACAGGTCATTATCGGCGGGGTAGGACTGGGAGGAAATCTTTCTTTGCATATTGCCGCCCGAACACCTTGGATCAAAGGGGTTTTTTCAGTCTCAGCTCCTTTTCGTTTAAAAGATTATTCAACCAGATTTATGCCATCCACAGATGTTTGGAATACCATGGTCCAGAAAATATCCGGGGGAGAAAAAATTAATCAATCACTTGATTTTATAGCTGAAAACCCAAATATAAATTACCGACAAAATCCTGTTTCCGGAATCAGGGAAGTTGGGAAGCTGCTTACAGAGCTTGCTAAACTGCTTAAGCAAATTCAATGCCCGACATTACTTCTGCACGGCGATAATGACCCGCTTGTACACGCAAAAGGCGGCAGACTACTTTTTAAAAAAATCGGAAGTGAGCAGAAAGAGTTAAATCTGCTGCACTGTCCATGTCATGTAATGGTTCAGGGGCCGGACGCAGAATTGGTACAAGATAGAATAGCTTCCTTTATTCGATCAATATCCTGAAGGGTGCCCTGTATATTGTATTCACTGATACATTTCATCTATCAAGTCGTGATAGTGTTCGGCTATGGCTTCTCGTTTCATCTTCAAGGTTGGGGTAAGCAACCCGTTTTCCACGGTCCATGGTTCGGTAATCAGGCGAAGCTGTTTGAGCTTCATAAACCCAGGAAACGGTTTAAGCCGTTGCTCAACCCTGGCCAGGGCTATCTCCACAAGTTTTTCATGAGCCAAAAGATTTGCTTCAGCAGAGAGACCATGTTCTGCACATAATTCTTGCCAGCGCTCGGGTTGGACAACTCCAAGCATGGTCAGATATGGTCTGTTTTCGCCAATTATCATCACCTGATCAAAAAGCGGGTCAAGGCTTATTGCCAGCTCAAGATCAGCGGGCGGAACTTTTTCGCTGTTAGTTAACACCAAAATTTCCTTAAGCCTTCCAGTGATATATATGTATCCATCTTTCAGCACAGCCTTATCACCTGTATGCAGCCAGCCTTGTTCGTCAATCACTGCCTGTGTTGCGTTTTCGTTTTGCCAATAGCCGAGCATAACGCAGCTTCCTCTAACCAGAAGTTCACCTGTATCTTTTACAGATACTTCGATACCTGGCAGAGGAGGACCGACACTCTCCGGATCATTTGTATCCAGCCGGTTTACACTGACCACAGGGCTGGTCTCCGTTAATCCATAGCCCTGGACTAAAGGAAGATCAAGGCCCAGAAAAAGTCGTGCAATCTCATGTGCCAACGGAGCACCACCACTGATGATGACTCTGAGACGGCCTCCTAATTTCTGCTGGATTTTTCGCGCAACAGTCCGATGAATAAGTGGCTTGATTAGCAGGAGTGGATGGAAAAACATTCTTTTCTGACGAACGCAAAATGCCTTCCACCCACAGGCAACTGCCAGATTGAAAAGTATTCTCGATACCCAGGAACTTTTTGCCAATTTGATGTGTATTCCCGAATAAATCCGCTCAAATATTCTTGGTACGGAGATCAAGACCGTAGGTTTTATGATAGTCAGATCTTCAGCAATGGTGGATATGGAACGTGCATAGGCAACCATGGCCCCTGCCATCATGGGTAGATAATATCCGACAGTTCGCTCCAACATGTGAGAGAGGGGAAGAAAAGAAAGAAAGATATCATTGTTACGTACCGGCACGGCAAGATGCCCGGCAAGGCAGTTTTCCAGGATGTTACGGTGGCTGAGCATAACCCCCTTTGGCGGCCCTGTTGTCCCGGATGTAAATACAATGGTGGCCAAAAGGTCGCTGTCGGTCGGGTATTGCTTTGGCATTGCAGAAGATCTGTTATCAAGCCAGGAATCACAGCAGACAATCCTGGATTCCTGCTCTTGTGGTTTACAGTAATCCAGAGTAATAATTTTCTGTATGTGAGTGAGCCTGTCAAGCACAGGTTCCAGATCGTTCCAATAGGCAAGACCTGGGCAGAGAAGTACCTTTGATTGGGTTTCCTCGAGAATATAGGCAATATTCTCTGGTCGATCATTGGCGAAAAGCGGAACTGTGACCAGGCCTAAAGTTTGTGCGGCAAGATCAAAACAGGTCCAGTTCGGTCCATTGGGAAGCATAAGGGCAACTCTTTCACCAGGTTTCAGGTGCTCCTCCGCTAAGGCTCCAACCCATAAAGATACCTTATCTGCCATGGCTTTCCAGGTTATATCCTGCCACTGTTCGGTAATGGTATCAAAAAAGCGGTAGGCAATTCTATCAGGAGTCCTGGCAACTCTTTTCCAGAACAGACCGGGCAGCGTTTGTACCTCATCAGGGAGAAGATAGTCTGCATTGTGTTCCATATTATGCTCTCCAAGGTAAAGTTCTGAGTACTACGAGATAGCGTGAACACTCTGGAACATTTGATGAATCAACAATTCTTCAAGGTGGTCTAAAGATAGTTCTGCCATCCGGCATCCGGTTTGAACCGTTCACCATAGGATCTTTCAAGCTCAAGAAGTCGATCATAGAGCTTGGCTGCTGTCTGCCGGTGCATGTGCTGGATAACACCACCTCTAAAGGGCGCAAATCCTGTCCCAAAAATCATGCCTGCATCAAGCAGGTCACTATCTGATACCACTTTTTCTCTGAGACAGGATATGCTTTCATTAACCATCCTGAGTATCATCCGGTCAATAATATCGCCAGGAAGTACAAAGTGCTTTTGGGGCCTTTTCTTTTGGGGTTTATTTCCTTTATAGATGTAATATCCTGCGCCACTCTTTTTCCCTACTCTTCCCTGATTCAAAAGTGATTGAAAGGATTTTGGCATCAGGTCATTTTCGTTTTTACCCATAAAAGCAACCACTGATTGACAGATATCGAGTCCCACCATATCCATGAGTTCAATGGGGCCGACCGGCATACCGAATTCTTCTGCAACTTGATCAATAGCTTCAGGAGGAACACCGTCATTTTCCAATATGGCGGCCTCGTGGAGGTAAGGCATAAGAATACGGTTAATCAGAAATCCTGGTGCGGAACGTACCGGTAAAGGCAGTTTGCCGATACTTTTTGTAAACTGAACAGCCTTTTGTAGACTGTCCTGGGAGGAATACTCCGTTCCAACGACCTCGACCAACTGCATCTTGGGCACAGGATTGAAAAAGTGCAAGCCTACAAGGCGATCAGGGTACTGCAGATTCTGAGCCAGCGTCTCTAGGGGGATGGATGAAGTGTTGGTTGCAAAAAGAGCTTCTGGTTTGAGCTGAGGTTCGATGATGCTAAATACATTCTTTTTAGCAGTAACATCTTCAAATATGGCTTCAATTACCACATCTGCTTTGGCTACATGAACCCCGTTCAGATCAGGAATAAACCTATCCATTGCTGCTGATATCAGGTGCCTTCTTTTCAATTTCTTTTGAAACAGTCGGCTTGCCCGTTGAACAACACGGGCAAGGATTTCATGACTGTTGTCCTGGATTGATACCTTATATCCTTTGAGTGCGCACCAAGCCGCTATATCGCCTCCCATGACTCCAGCGCCCACAATATGGATGTTTTGTGGGTAGAATGCAGATGCACCTGGCTGAGATTTCAGTTGTTGCTGCAAAAAATAACAACGGATGAGGTTTTGCGCAGTTTCACCTCGAATAAGTCGGGCAACAGAATGAGCTTCCTGTTCCATCATGGTGGTAAACGATCCGCCAAACTTCTTATACAGATCAAGGACTGCATAGGGCGCTGGATAGTGTATCTCTCTTACTCTCTTTTGCAGTTTTCGTTTGGCAATTCTTGCAACCAGCGACCTGCCGAGAGATGATGCCACCAATTTGTTCCCCAATGTATCCTTTTTGGGTGCAGGAGGAGATAAAGCAATTTGAATTGCGGCATTTTTCAAATTTCGCCGAGGCACCGCATAGGTGAGAATACCAATGCGGGCCCCTTGAGCTGCAGTGAGAATTTTGCCAGACAGGATCAGAGGTAAAGCGGCCGGGCCACCTATCTGCCGGATTAACCTGACAGTACCGCCAAATCCAGGGTGGATGCCAAGTTTTACTTCAGGTAATCCTATTTTGGTTTCTGGCTCATCTGCAGCTATTCGATAGGTGCAGGCCAGGGCCAACTCCAGGCCCCCTCCTAGACAGAAACCGTGAATTATAGCAATGGTGGGAAACGGCAGGTCTTCAAGCTCTGTGAAAACACCCTGCCCTTGTTGTATCAATTCCAACGCTTCCTGCCCTGTACCCAGTTCAGTAAATGCATTGATATCAGCACCGGCGATAAAGCCATTGTTCTTAGCTGATAAGATAATCAGAGCTTGCAGTTCCACCGTCCGTATCTCTTTGAGAACACGCTGCAACTCTGATATAACCTCCTGACTGAGCACATTGGTTGATGTATCGGCAACGTCAATGGTAAGCCAGCCAATTTGCTGTTCATCAAGGAAAAAATGAAAATGATTGTATACTGTTTGTGTGATATCCATGCGGTCAATCCTTTTCATCATGCTTGGTTATGGAGTCTATACGAGAAATCAACATGGCCCCGCCCTGGCCACCTCCTATGCATAGTGTCGCTATACCTCGCCTGGCATTATGCTGGCTCAGGACATGTAACAGGTGTAAAACAATCCGGGCACCACTTGCTCCCACGGGATGGCCAAGGCTTATGGCACCTCCGTCAACATTAAGACGCTCTTGATCTATTACACCCAATGGCTCACTGCGCTCAAATTGGGTAGCGCAATACTCTGGATCCGCCATGGCTTGAATACATGCAAGCACTTGACCTGCAAAGGCTTCGTTAAGCTCCCAATAGTCTATATCAGAAATTGTAAGGTCATGGAGTCGGAACAGAGTTTCCACTGCATGTACCGGACCCAACCCCATATGCTCCGGGGGTACCCCTGCCCAGCTTGTGGCTTCGATACACCCCATGACCGGCAAATTGTAACGCGCTACCGCCTGTTCGTCTGCGAGCAAAAGCATGGCTGCCCCATCTGTTATCTGCGCACCATTGCCAGCAGTAATACGACCAAATTTCCGGTCAAAAACAGGTTTCAGCCGCGACAATTGCTCCATGCTCGAATCTCTACGAAGCCCATCATCTTCAAGATAATACGTCCCTTCTGAGCTATAGAGAGGGGAGATTTCACCCATTCGACTTTCGTCAAAGGCCTTGGCAAGACGTAGATGGCTGCGCAGAGCATATGCATCCATCTCTGCCCGTGTAATAGAAAACATCTCTGCCAGAATTTCTGCTGTCTGCCCCATATTCAGATTAACTACAGGATCGGTAAGCCCACGAAGAATGCCTATAATAACGGAAAAATGGTGAGGTCGAAGTCGACAGAGGAGCTGGAGCTTTCTTCTGATATTTTTAGCTTTGTTCCATTCTCCAAGCCAACTGACCATCTGCTGATTCAGCAGTACTGGAGCTCGGCTCATAGCTTCAACGCCTCCAGCGAGTACAAGGCTTGAATGGCCGTCTCGTATGCGATCTGCAGCGGTTTCCAAAGCCTGCATGCCTGACCCGCAGTTACGTTGAACAGTCCAGGCAGGCACCTTGACCCCACATCCTAGTCTCTGGGAAACAACCCTGGCAATATTCACCTCATCCGGGCTTGGGATAACACACCCAAGGATTACTTCGCTGAGATCTTGGGGTGAAATAGGCTGTCGATCCAGCAGGATCCTTCCAGCGTTCACTGCCAGATCAGCTGCACTGAATAGTCCAGGTCGTCCTGCAGCCTTGATAAAAGGAGTGCGATTGCCATCAACAATATAGACAGGTCGTAAACGGCTCATACAGCATTCTCCGGTTAAAGATTTGCAAAATCATCCACAGTAATAATCTGTTGGTGTAACTGTTCAAGCTCACGAAGTTTGTCTGCGTCCTCAACACTGATCATTTTTTTTTGTATTGCTTCTTCAATACGATCATACCGGTCGTGGTGTGTCAGCATCCCCTGCTTGAAAGCTTTATGCAACGTATCCTGTGCATGATGAGTTTGAAGATTGAGGATAAGAAAACGATCCAGCAAGGACAAAGTTTCTCGTGGGTGAAGCTTTTCTGTATACTGTGATACAAAAACTCCGCGGGTAAGCCGATCCCGCGCTCCAGAAGGTGTGGTTATGAGTCCGGCAACCTTTTTCCCCAGCCGGTCATCCGGATACTTCAACCTGCGTCCTACAGGGAAGATGGTCAGTTGAAGTACTCGCGCAAGGTTGCGGGCAGGGAAATTCTGAAGAAATGACCAGATACTTTCCTGCGCCAGGTAGAGATTCTTTTGACAGGCCCAGTCCAGCAACGGTCTGTCCTCTTCAGGCGCTTTTTGATCTGCAAAATGTTTAATTACCGACATGGTCAATACCAGGTAGCCAAGGGTGTCGCTGAGTCGGGCTGTAAGTTTCTCTTGTCGTTTAAGACCACCGCCAAGAACCAACAATGCAATATCACCCAGCAGAGCAAAGCGAGTTGCCATTTGAGTTACCTGACGCTGATAATCTCTGGTTTCAGACAGGTATTCAGCAGGTTGAATACATGCAATGCCGGTCAGTCCATAAACCAATGCCCGGGAATAATTGCTGAGCAGAAAGCCGATATGATGGAACAGAGCGTTATCAAATCTGATGAGATTTTGCTCGGCCACCCCGGTAATTTCTTCTTTTAGCCAGGGATGGCAGCGAAGCAGGCTCTGATTGAAAATAATAAAACTTCGGGTCAGGATGTTAGCGCCTTCAACAGTAATGCCAATGGGAGCTGCCTGGTACATCCGCCCAAGTATATTTCTGGGGCCAAGGCAAATACCTGCACCGCCATGAATATCCATGGCGTCGTTTGCTATGGCCCGCATCAGCTCGGTCAAATGATATTTTGCAATGGCGGTTATAACTGCAGGCCGTTCACCGTTATCGATACCATACACGGTCAATAAACGGACGCTGTCCATGGTGTAGGTGTTTCCTGCAATCCTGGTCAAGGCTTCCTCAATGCCCTCAAACTTTGCAATCGGCAGATTGAATTGACGACGTGCCATGGCATATGCTCCCATAGCCCTGGCAGCAAGTTTACCTCCTCCCGTAGAAAGAGCGGGCAGGGAAATGCCACGTCCGGCGGCAAGTGCCTCCATCAGCATAGACCAACCCTTACCAAGCCCTTCTGGGCCACCGATAACCATATCTAGAGGAATAAATACATTCGTCCCCTGATTGGGACCATTTTGAAAGGGGCAGTTAAGGGGAAAATGCCTGCTGCCAATGGTTATATGTGGAGTATCTCTTGGTACAAGAGCAAAGGTAATACCAAGATCCGTCTCCTGGCCTAAGATCTTGTCAGGATCGTACAGTTTGAAGGCAAGGCCGATGAGTGTGGCAATGGGACCAAGAGTAATATAGCGTTTATGCCAGTTCAGACGAATGCCGATGGTCTGCTTCCCTTTGTACTCCTCTCTGCAAACAATACCTGTATCAGGGATCGAACTGGCATCGCTGCCAGCCTCAGGACCGGTCAGGCCGAAACAGGGAATCTCTTCACCGTTGGAGAGCCGTGGAAGGTAATAATCCTGCTGCTCCCTGGTGCCGTAATGCATGAGAAGTTCTGCCGGGCCAAGTGAGTTGGGAACCATGACAGTAACTGCTGCTGGAATACTTCTTGAGGCTATTTTGACTATGATTTCTGAATGCGCGGTGGCAGAGAAACCAAGGCCTCCATACTGCTTGGGAATGATAATGCCGAAAAAATGCTTTTGCTTAAGAAAATCCCATACCTGTGGAGGGAGATCGAGCTCTTCATGGGTAATTTTCCAATCATCCAGCATGGTGCATAGTGTCTCAACCGGACCATCTAAAAAAGCTTGTTCCTCTCCGGTTAATTCACGTACAGGATACTCCAGCAACTGGTTCCAGTCAGGATTCCCGTTCCAGATTTCCCTGTCCCACCAAAGTGTTCCTGCATCAAGGGCTTGCTGTTCTGTGGTACTGACCTTTGGCACAACAGACTGTACCTTTCGAAAAAGATACCGTGTAAACAAATTTCTTCGCACGACAGGCACTGTGAATATAACTGCAAGAAGTAAATACGAGGTAATTATTATCAGTGTTGCAGAAGCTGGAAGCCTGGCAGCCCATAGGCCACCCAAAAGGAAGATAAAAAACGCCGTGACTGCAAACAAAAGGGAGGAGCGATGATAGGCCAGAAAAAAAAATAGGACGAGAGCCAGAAAAGCAAATATTCCAAACCCCATACATTACCTCCACAGCTGAAAGGTACAGCATAAAGCCGGGGCACACCTTCTGCGGCCCTGGCCACAGATAAAAACCAATACAAGAATTTTGCCTTATGAATACCTGTAAGCAGTTTTTTATATTTTGCATTACAGGCGGTTCTATTTCTTAACCCAAGTTCGTGACGCTGGATCACAATTTATCGTAAATACAGATATTTACCGGTTCAGCATGTGCCGTTATGGCACTACTTTTTTTCTTATTCTGTGAGCAGTTACTTTTTATTCATATTGTTGTCTTCACCTGCTTACCTGGTAGATTTTGCACTCCAAGAGCTGACAAAATTTCCTGTTGGGATGCATCCGGGCGGCTACTTTTTCTCACGTGCACTGTACTGCCGTTCTTACACTTCATTGAAATTGTCATTCTGCACTGGGTAGAAAGAATCTGACGTATGCTTGCCCAGTTACTCACA